>NZ_JBIWIV010000001.1:0-1314980 GCF_044764825.1 Streptomyces sp. NPDC093598
CGTGAATGTGTACCGGTAATCCGGTGCAACACCACGAGAGCGGAACAGTCAGGCGGAATAGGCCCGACCGTTCACAGCGTCCTCGCTGTGTTTTTCAAAGGAACCTCGACCATCGGTTGTCCGATGGACGGGGTATCAACATATCTGGCGTTGACTTTTGGCACGCTGTTGAGTTCTCAAGGAACGGTCGCTTCCTTTGTACTCACCCTCTCGGGCTTTCCTCCGGGCTTCCCTTCGGTCTTGCGTTTCCGACTCTATCAGATCCTTTTCGATCCGATTCCCTGTCGGCGGGATTTGCCGTTCGGCCCGGGCTTTCGCTCGTCGGCCTTTCGACATTCACTACGTTAGCCGATTCCCCGTCCAACTCATAATCGAGTCCGTCGGCGCCGAATTCAGGCATGCGGGCACGCCGAATTCGCCCCCGCTGAGGGGAGTCGCTAGGTAGTGGTTTGGCCGCTTCCGGTTGCTGGCGATCGCCATACCCGGCTCAGCGGCTCGGGCTACATTACGCACCTCGGTAGGGCGCGTCAACTTCGGCGGCGCCTCGGGACATGGGCTCGATAGGGGCTCACCGTCGGGTCGTTGGCCACCCAGAAGCGCCAGGGGTGCGCGGCCCCGTCGCCGCCGACACCGGTGCGGGGGCCGTTGAGTACCTGGTCGGAGGGCACGGGTGTGCCGGTCAGCATGCGCAGCGGGGTGTCCTCGGTCGTGCACGCGTCCGTGCCGTCCAGGGAGCGGTCGACGTTCAGGGCCGTGGCGAGACGGGCCGGGCCTTTGGCCAGTTCCTTGTCGTTACGGGCCGAGAGTCGACGGGTGCGGGCCAGTTCGGCGCCCTCGATGATCTCGCCGGCGCGGAGCAGGACCGCGCTCGCCTTTCCCTCGGGGCCGCAGACCAGGTTCATGCAGAACCACATCCCATAGGTGAAGTAGACGTACACGTGACCGGGCGGACCGAACATCACGCCGTTGCGGGCCGTACGGCCGCGATAGGCGTGGGAGCCGGGGTCGTCGGCACCGTCGTAGGCCTCGACCTCGGTGAGGCGGAGGGCGATCGGACCGTCCGGGGTGCTGCGTACCAGGATGCGGCCGAGCAGGTCGGGGGCGACATCGAGGACGGGCCGGTCGAAGAACTCCCTGGACAGGGGCGTACGGTCGGGGGTCGCGATCATGCCGTCCGAGGGTACTGGAGACGAGTGGTGCCGCGGGGTGGCCGTCGGGCACCGGTCTTGCCAGGGTGGGACATGGAACCGGCCACGGCCGGATCGCGTTTGTAGGGATCAAGGATCCACCCGTAGTGGGCGAGAGGGAGAGACATGGCGTTCAAGAAGCTGCTCGCGAGCCTGGGGGCCGGCGGGGCTTCGGTCGAGACCGTGCTGCACGAGGTCAACGTCGTCCCGGGCGGTGTCGTCCAGGGTGAGGTGCGGATCCAGGGCGGCTCCGTCAACCAGCAGATCGAGGGGCTCTCGGTCGGGCTGCAGGCCAAGGTCGAGGTGGAGAGCGGCGACCAGGAGTACAAGCAGGACATCGAATTCACGAAGTCGCGGCTGGGCGGGGCGTTCGAGCTTCAGGCGAACGCGGTGCACGCGGTGCAGTTCGGTCTCGAGATCCCGTGGGAGACGCCGATCACGACGATCGACGGTCAGACGCTGCGCGGCATGAACATCGGGGTCTCTACCGAGCTGGAGATCGCGCGTGCGGTGGACTCCGGTGACCTGGACCCGGTCAACGTGCACCCGCTGCCGGCGCAGAAGGCGATCCTCGACGCGTTCATCCAGCTGGGCTTCCGGTTCAAGAACGCGGACATGGAGCGCGGTGTGATCCGGGGTACGCGGCAGCGGCTGCCGTTCTACCAGGAGATCGAGTTCTACCCGCCGCAGCAGTACCGCGGGCTGAACCAGGTCGAGCTGAGCTTCGTGGCCGACGATCGGGCCATGGACGTGGTGCTGGAGATGGACAAGAAGCCCGGCCTGTTCAGCGAGGGCAGCGACACCTTCCGGTCCTTCCAGGTGGGTCTCAACGACTACCAGGGGACGGACTGGACCGCGTATCTGAACCAGTGGCTGTCGGAGGTCGGCAGCAAGCGCAACTGGTTCTAGGCTCGGGGGCGACTGCAAGAAACGATCAGGAGGTACCGAGGTGACCGAGCTCAAGCGGCGGCCGCTCCCCCACGACTTCCATCCGCCCGTCGCGTCGTTCACGGTGATGAGCAAGGACGTCGAGGAAGGTGCAACGCTCCAGGACGCTCAGGTCTACGCGGCCGGCAACACCTCGCCGCAGCTGCGGTGGGAGGGCTTCCCGCCCGAGACCAAGAGCTTCGCCGTGACCTGCTTCGACCCCGATGCTCCGACGGGCAGCGGGTTCTGGCACTGGGTGCTGTTCGACATCCCGGCGTCGGTGACCGAGCTGCCGGTGGGTGCGGGCAGCGGCAAGTTCGAGGGGCTGCCGGAAGGCGCGATCCACGCTCGTAACGACTACGGCGGCAAGGAGTTCGGCGGGGCCGCGCCGCCGCCCGGGGACGGGCCGCACCGGTATGTGTTCACGGTGTACGCCGTGGACCAGGAGAAGCTCGGCCCGGACGCGGACGCGTCGCCCGCCGCCGTCGGCTTCAACCTGCGGTTCCACACGATCGGGCGGGCCCAGCTGATCGGTGAGTACGAGGTGCCCGCCGAGGGCTGAGCCACCCGCCGGGCGATCCCGGCGTTCATGGAACGTTTGCCCGCTCCTGGTCTTGGAATTGATCAGGAGCGGGCATTTTTGTTGCCGGGGGTCGCGGGGGTCGCACCCCGTGGGAGCAGCAGATATTGCGTTGTCCATCTCGGCGTGCCCGGCCAGAGTTGATCCCAGCCCGCCAGGGGGTGGGCCGGTGCACACGGGAGGTGGGCTGGTATGCGGGACACGCTGGTGCTGAACGCGAGCTTCGAGCCGCTGTCGACGGTGACGTTGAACCGAGCCGTCGTTCTGGTGCTTCAGGACAAGGCCGTCGTCGAGCAGGCCCACCCCGAACTGCGGATGCGGGGAGCCGCGGTCGACATACCTGCGCCCCGTGTGATCAGGCTCTGCCAGTACGTACGGGTGCCGTTCCGAAGACGAGCGCCGTGGTCGCGGCGGGGTGTGCTGGTCAGGGACCGGCACCGGTGCGCGTACTGCGGGAGGCGGGCGACGACCGTCGACCACGTGGTGCCGCGGTCGCAGGGGGGCCAGGACACGTGGCTGAACACGGTGGCCTCGTGTGCGCAGGACAATCACCGTAAGGCGAACCGGACTCCGGAGGAGGCGGGGATGCCACTGCTGCGGCTGCCGTTCGAGCCGACGCCGGCGGACGCGATGCTGCTGGCGCTGGGGCAGGACGACTTCGACGCGCTGCCGGAGTGGCTGGGCCAGCCCGCGGCCTAGGGGGTGTCGTACGAAAGGGGCCCGCTTCCCTGGGAAGCGGGCCCCTTCGTGCGTGCCTGCCGGGTCAGTCGATGGACGGCTTCTCTCGGCGTTCCTGGGCGGGGACGCTGCCTCCGGACGTGCCGGAGTTGCCGCCGGAACCGCCGCCGATGCCACCGAAGTTGCCCATCGCGCCGGAGAGGCCCTTGAGGGCGTCGCCGATTTCGCTGGGGACGATCCAGAGCTTGTTGGCGTCGCCCTCGGCGATCTTGGGGAGCATCTGGAGGTACTGGTAGGAGAGGAGCTTCTGGTCCGGGTCGCCGGCGTGGATGGCTTCGAAGACCGTGCGGACGGCCTGGGCCTCGCCCTCGGCGCGCAGGGCGGCGGCCTTGGCCTCACCCTCGGCGCGCAGGATCTGGGACTGCTTCTCACCTTCGGCGCGCAGGATCTCGGACTGCCGGACACCTTCGGCCTGGAGGATCGCGGCGCGCTTGTCGCGGTCGGCGCGCATCTGCTTCTCCATCGAGTCCTGGATGGAGGTGGGTGGTTCGATCGCCTTGAGCTCGACGCGGTTGACGCGGATGCCCCACTTGCCGGTGGCCTCGTCGAGGACGCCGCGCAGGGCCGCGTTGATCTCCTCGCGGGAGGTCAGGGTCCGCTCCAGGTCCATGCCACCGATGATGTTGCGGAGGGTGGTGACGGTGAGCTGCTCGATCGCCTGGATGTAGCTGGCGACCTCGTACGTCGCGGCCCGCGCGTCGGTCACCTGGTAGTAGATGACGGTGTCGATGTTCACGACCAGGTTGTCCTGGGTGATCACCGGCTGCGGCGGGAAGGGCACGACCTGTTCACGCAGGTCGATGCGGTTGCGGATGGTGTCGATGAACGGGACGACGATGTTGAGGCCCGCGTTGAGTGTCCGTGTGTAGCGCCCGAAGCGCTCGACGATGGCCGCACTGGCCTGTGGGATGACTTGGATCGTCTTGATCAGGGCGATGAAGACCAACACCACCAGAATGATCAGGACGATGATGACCGGTTCCATCGTCGTTCCCCGTATCCCTTCTCCGCTTCGGCGCCTTCGGCAGATCTTATGGTTGTCGAAGATCGTGCTGGTCGAGTCTGACAGACCGTCGTGTGGCTGGCGAGGAGTTCACTCCAGTTACGTCCTGCGAGGTCACATGACGATCGCGGTGGCTCCCTCGATGTCCACGACATCCACTTCCTGGCCTACTTCGTAGGCACGGTCGGTGTCGAGGGCGCGGGCCGACCAGACCTCTCCGGCCAGCTTGATCCGGCCGCCGGAGGCGTCGACGCGTTCCAGGACGACGGCTTGTCTGCCCTTCAACGCGTCCACGCCGGTTGCGAATTGGGGGCGCTGGGCGCGATGCCGGTTCGCGATGGGCCGTACGACGGCGATGCCGGCGGTCGAGATGACGGCGAAGACCGCGACCTGGGCGACGGCTCCGCCGCCGAAGACGCCGGTGACCACCGCCGCGGCGATGGCGCCCACCGCCAGCATCGCGAGTTCGGGCATCGCGGTGACCACGAGCGCGATGCCGAGCGCTGCCGCGCCGATCAGCCACCACAGCCATGCGTCGATTTCCACATGGTCATGGTAGGTCCGCGGGCCCTGTCGCCGACAGGGCGCCCGTGTGTGAAATGCCGTTCTCGGTGGGGGATTTGTGCGGCGAGGGGCCGGGTCAGGAGAGCGGGAGACCCTGCGCGGTCCAGCGCTCGCCCGACTGTTCGACGACGAGCGGGAGGCCGAAGCAGAGGGAGAGGTTGCGGGAGGTGAGTTCGAGCTCCAGCGGGCCGGCGGCGAGGACCTTGCCCTGACGGATCATGAGGACGTGGGTGAAGCCCGGCGGGATCTCCTCGACGTGGTGGGTGACCATCAGCATCGAGGGGGCGATCGGGTCCAGGGCGAGGCGGCCGAGCCGGCGGACGAGGTCCTCGCGGCCGCCGAGGTCGAGGCCGGCGGCGGGCTCGTCGAGGAGGAGCAGCTCGGGGTCGGTCATCAGGGCGCGGGCGATCAGGGTGCGCTTGCGCTCGCCCTCGGAGAGCGTGCCGAACCTGCGCTCCAGGTACTCGCTCATACCGAGGCGGTCGAGGAAGGCGCGGGCGCGCTGCTCGTCGATGTCCTCGTAGTCCTCGTGCCAGGTGGCGGTCATGCCGTACGCGGCGGTCAGGACCGTCTCCAGGACCGTCTGGCGCTTGGGGAGCTTCTCGGTCATGGCGATGCCGGCCATGCCGATGCGCGGGCGCAGCTCGAAGACGTCGGTGCCGGGCCGGCCGAGGGTCTCGCCGAGGATGGCGGCGGTGCCCGAGCTGGGGAAGAGGTAGGTGGAAGCGAGGTTGAGGAGGGTGGTCTTGCCGGCGCCGTTCGGGCCGAGGATGACCCAGCGCTCGCCCTCCTTGACCGACCAGGAGACCTGGTCCACCAGAGCCCGGCCCTCACGGACCACGGATACGTCCTGAAGCTCCAGAACATCGCTCATGAGCGCGTTGTCTCCCCTTGCAGTGTGGCCGGTCTCGGCTGTCGCGTAAGCCTGTGGCTCGGTCCGCCGCGCCGGTGGGCGCAGCCCTCCATGAAATCTACGCCACCGGTCGGCCCGGACATTCCCTCGGTCCGGTCCTTGGAGGGTCCTAGGGTGGAGGCATGCTCTCGGAACCACGTGCTGGACGTCTCGCAGCTTGGGGAAATGCCCTTTTGGCCGGACATGTCTCGCCGGACGACGCGGTGCTCGCTGTCGTCGGCGAGGACGCGGTGCACCGGGTGGAGGGGCTGCCGGGTGAGTCGGGCCA
Source organism: Streptomyces sp. NPDC093598 (assembly GCF_044764825.1). NCBI lineage: Bacteria > Bacillati > Actinomycetota > Actinomycetes > Kitasatosporales > Streptomycetaceae > Streptomyces > Streptomyces sp. NPDC093598. Next base: position 6,181 of record NZ_JBIWIV010000001.1, read on the forward strand.
GGTCGGTCTCACGCTCGCGCTGGGGCGGCTGCGGGCGCTCGGGGTGACCGGGCTGCGGGTCGCGCTGCCGGCGCCGGGGCATCCGCTGGGGCTGAGCGGACCGCCGGAGTTCAACGCGAGGGCGTTGGACGCCGAGCAGGCGGTGGTCTGCCACGGGGCCGCGTTGGGGCTGGTGCCGGAGGTGTCCGAGGCCGGGCCCGAGGGTGATGTGCACGTCGAGGTGGTGTGGAATGTGCTGCCCGTGCGGGAGGCGCCGCCCGCGGATGTGCCGTCGCTGGGCGAGGCGGAGCGGGAGCTGGCGGAGGCCCTGCGGGATGCCACGGAGGTGCTGACGCGGCTGGATGTGGCCGGGTCGGGGCCGATGGCTGAGGCGGCGATCGACGCGTACCGGGCGCGGGCCGAGCGGGGGCGGGAGGTGCTGGCGCCGGGGTATCCGCCGCGGGCGGTGCGGGTGCTGGAGCTGGCGCAGCGGGTGGGGACGCTGATCGCTGTGGCGACGGAGAGCGGGCACGGGGGCGCGGTGAGTTCGTCCGAGATCTTCGCGCGGCGGGAGGCGTTGCGGCCGGTGGAGCGGACGGCTCGGCGGGCGCAGGTCGCGGCGTACAACTCCGTTGTGGAGGAGCGGGAGCGGGGGGTTCGCTGACCGGGCCGTATATGACTGACCGGCCTCCCGGGCAGGACCGGGAGGCCGGTGTCACCTCCGGCTCGGAGACGGAGGTGGAGCGTCAGTGGTTGACGGCGGAGTTGCCGAAGGCCGGGTTCAGGATGCCCACGACGTTCACGCTGTTGCCGGACACGTTGACCGGGACGTGCACCGGGGCCTGGACGACGTTGCCCGAGCCGACGCCCGGGGAGCCCACGGCCTGGCCGTCGGCGTGCGCGCTGGTGGCGGAGGCCATGCCCGCGCCGGCGGCCAGCAGGCCACCCGTCACCATCGTCACGGCCGCTGCCTTCTTCAGGTTCTTCACTTCTGAGCCCTCCTTGCGATCGCCGCGGCAGGCGCCGCAGCACGCACTGGAGAACGGCGGAGATCCACTGAGGTTGCGCCATTCGGGGGACGTTCCCACGACAGTATGAATCTCGGTCCGGAACGCAACCTTCCGTGTTCCCGTGGGGTGAGCGTGTCAGCCGGTCACGCCATGGCGAACGGCCCACAGGGCGGCCTGCGTTCGGTCGGCCAGGTCGAGTTTCATGAGGATGTTCGAGACGTGGGTCTTGACGGTCTTCTCGGAGAGGACGAGCGCGCGGGCGATCTCCCGGTTCGAGCGGCCGTCCGCTATGAGCCCGAGGACCTCGCGCTCCCGCTCGGTGAGTGAACCGGCCCTTCCGGTACCCGAGTTGGTCTCCTCCTGCGCCAGCAGGGCGCCGGCGACCTCCGGCTGGAGGAGGATGTGCCCTGCGTGGACCGAGCGGATGGCTCCCGCGAGGGCGTCGGGGTCGACGTCCTTGTAGACGTAGCCGGCGGCGCCGGCGCGCAGGGCCGGGACCACCGTGCGCTGCTCGGTGAAGCTGGTGACGACCAGTACACGCGCGGGGTTGTCCAGCTCGCGGAGTCGGCGCAGGGCGTCCACGCCGTCCATGCCCGGCATCTTGACGTCCATGAGGATGACGTCGGGCTTCAGCTCCTGGGCGCGCTCGACTCCTTCGGCGCCGTCCGCCGCCTCGCCGACGACCTCGATGTCGTCCTGCACTTCGAGGAAGGTGCGCAGGCCCCGGCGGACGACCTGGTGGTCGTCGACGAGCAGCACCTTGATTGCGTCAGCCACCGGGGACCTCCATCTCGATCACGGTGCCCTTGCCGGGCGCCGATTCGACGGTCAGCGTGCCGCCGGCGCCGCTCGCCCGGTCCCGCATCGAGACCAGGCCGAGATGGCGTCCCGCGCGGCGGACCGCCTGCGGGTCGAAGCCGCCGCCGTCGTCCGTGACCCGCAGGACGGCTCCGCCGCCGCGGCGGTCCAGGGTCACGTCGACGTGGTCGGCGCCTGAGTGGCGCAGGGCGTTGTGCAGGGCCTCCTGGGCGACGCGCAGGAGGGCCTCCTCCTGGGAGGCGGGCAGGGCCTTCACGCCGTGGCCTGCGAAGGTGACGCGGGCGCTGTGGGCACGGTCGAGGACCTGGATCTGTGTCCGGAGCGTCGCCACGAGGCCGTCCTCGTCGAGGGCGGCGGGGCGCAACTCGACGACCGCCGCGCGCAGTTCGTCGGCGGCCTCGGCGGCGAGGGCCGCCACCTGCTGGAGTTCGCCCTTGGCGCGGGAGGGGTCCCGGTCCACCAGCCGGGCCGCGGCCTGGGCGGTCAGGCGCAGGGAGAACAGCTTCTGGCTGACCGCGTCGTGCAGTTCGTGGGCGAGGCGGGAGCGCTCCTCGGCGATCGTGAGTTCACGGCTGCGCTCGTAGAGGCGGGCGTTGGTGAGGGCGATCGCGGCGTGCTGGGCGAGGATGCCGAGCAGTTCCTCGTCGTCGGCCGTGAAGCCGCAACTGCCCTCCGCTCTCGGACAGTTCTTGTTGGCCAGGAAGAGGGCGCCGATGACCTCGTCGCCGTCGCGGATCGGCAGGCCCAGGAAGTCGACCAGGTCGGGGTGGGCCTTGGGCCAGCCCTCGAAGCGGGGGTCCTTGCGGACGTCCGCGAGGCGCTCGGCCCTGGCCTCGTGGAGCATCGCGGCGAGGACGCCGTGCTGGCGCGGGAGGGGGCCGATGGCCTTCCACTGCTCCTCGCTGACGCCGTCGACGACGAACTGGGCGAAGCCGCCGTGGTCATCCGGGACTCCGAGCGCGGCGTACTGCGCGTCGAGCAGCTCGCGGGCCGAGGCGACGATCGTCTTGAGGACGTCGCGCACCTCGAGATGCCTGCTCATGGCCAGCAACGCGGAGCTCACCGCGGCGAGGCCGGACCGGGGACCGTGACTCATGACCTCACGGTACCGGCGGGCTGTGACAGCGCGGATCGGACCGGTGGAGGCGGGTGCCCGGTCCGGTGGGCCTAGGTCGCGAGGCGGAGTCGGCCGGATGCCGAGGTGTAGGCCCGCGGGCGCCGGGCCCGCGGCGTAGGGCGAAGGGACCCGGCGGATTGCGGCCCGCGTCCGAGGCGGTGCCGGCGGCCCGTTTCTACGGTGAGGGCACTTCGATCACGTAGAGGGAGCTGATCATGGCCGTTGCGATCATCACCGGGGCCTCGAAGGGCCTGGGCCGGGCGCTGGCCGGGGCCCTGGCCGGGCGGGGCTGGGACCTGGTGCTCGACGCCAGGGGAGCCGAGGCGCTGGCGGACGCGGCCGCGGCGGCCTCCGTGCACGGCACGCGCGTGACCGCCCTGCCCGGGGACGTCACGGACGCCGCGCACCGGGCGGAGCTGGTGTCGGCGGCCTGGCGGCTGGGCGGCGTCGACCTGCTGGTGCACAACGCGAGTGCGCTGGGCGCCGAGCCGCTGGTGCGGCTGGAGGAGCTGTCCCTGGAGGGGCTGCGACGGGCGCTGGAGGTCAACCTGGTGGCCGGGCTGGGTCTGGTCCGGGAGGCGCTGCCGCTGCTGCGGGCCTCGCGGGCGGGCACCGTCGTCGCGGTCAGTTCGGACGCGGCCGCCGAGGCGTACGAGACCTGGGGCGGTTACGGGGCGTCCAAGGCGGCCCTGGACCAGCTGATGGCGGTGCTCGCCGTGGAGGAGCCGGGGCTGCGGGTCTGGGCGGTGGATCCCGGGGACATGGCCACGGACCTGTACGCGGCGGCCGTACCGGACGACCGGGAGCCGCGGCCCGAGCCGGCGGCCGTGGTGCCGGGATTCCTGAAGCTGCTGGACGAGCGTCCGGCGAGTGGGCGGTACGGCGCTCCGGCGCTGCTGGACGGGGCCCGATGACTCTGGCCGTGCGCGTACCGGAGGAGCTGTCCGCGCGGGTGCCCGTCGAGCAGCGGGGCCCGGGGCTGGAGCGGGACGCCGTACGGATGCTGGTGTCGCGGGGTGCCGAGGTGGCGCATCACACGTTCACGGAACTGCCGTCGCTGCTGCGGGCCGGGGATCTGCTCGTGGTCAACACCTCGGCCACGCTGGCGGCGGCGGTGGACGGGTGGACCGGGCACGCGCGCGTGGTGGTGCACTTCTCCACGCGCGGGGACGACGGTCGCTGGGCGGTGGAGCTGCGGGATCCCGACGGGCGGGGCACCACGCGCGCGCGTGCGGGCGGGCCTGCGGGGAGGGTGGTGTGCCTGCCGGGAGGCGTGCGGCTGGTGGTGGAGGAGCCGCTGAGCGGGCGGAGCGAGCGGCTGTGGTGGGCACGGGTGTCCGGGCCGGGGGTGCCGGGGCTGCTGCGGGAGCACGGGCGGCCCATCCGTTACGCCTACACGGAGCGGGACCAGCCGCTGTCCGTCTACCAGACGGTGTTCGCGCTGCCGTCGGCGGACGGGACGGGCAGTGCGGAGATGCCGAGCGCGGCGCGGCCCTTCACGGCACGCCTGGTGGCGGAGCTGGTGAGCCGCGGGGTGCAGTTCGCGCCGGTCACGCTGCACACGGGGGTGGCGTCGGTGGAGGCGCACGAGCCGCCGTACCCGGAGCGTTTCGCGGTGCCGGGGGCGTCCGCGCGGCTGATCAACGCCGCGAGGGCCGGTGGGGGCCGGGTCGTGGCGGTGGGGACGACGGCGGTGCGGGCGGTGGAGTCGGCCACGGGAGCCGACGGGGCCGTACGCGCGCGTGCAGGGTGGACGGATCTCGTCATCACGCCGGAGCGGGGCGTGCGGGTGGTGGACGGGCTGCTGACCGGGCTGCACGAGCCGGAGGCGTCGCATCTGCTGATGCTGGAGGCGGTCGCGGGGCGGGTGGCGATCGAGCGGGGGTACCAGGCCGCGCTGCAGGGCCGGTACCTGTGGCACGAGTTCGGGGATGTGCACCTCGTTCTGCCGTGAGCGCCCTCACATAGAGCATCGCTTGTGCAACGGGCGGTGAGATCGCCTGCCGCCCGGTGTGAGCCCGCGCATAGGGCGCACGTCACGTACGAAAGTGCGTAGGAGACAAAGCCCCACCTTTTGAGCGGCGAATACAGTCCAATCTGCCCCGATTTGCCCCTCCCTGATCCACTATCTCCTTTCGTACGTCACACCTTTGCCACGCCATTTTGCGGCCGCTAAGAATTGCTGACGTCGCTCAGCGCCGTGGGTTCACCTCCGCGGCGTTCGTGTCGGAAACACACCGAGTCCAACGCCGGACGCCGAGCGACTCCCGCGCTATTCGAAGAGGTCCACAGCAGCATGCCCAAGAACATCTTCAGCCGTGTTCAGAGTCGTAGCCTGACCCGTCACCACAAGATCGCCATGGCCGGTGTCGCCACCCTCGGCGCAGCCGCCATCGGGTTCTCCGCGGTGCCGAGCGGCGCCTCGACCAAGACCACGACCGAGGCCGCTCAGCCGGCTGCGGTGGCGTACAGCACCGAGCAGATCAAGGACGTCAAGGCGAGCGTCACGGACCAGATGGCCGGCGCCAGCCTGAAGGCCGAGCAGATCGCGGCGAAGAAGAAGGCCGACGCCGCGGCCGCCGCCAAGAAGAAGGCCGCCGCCGAGGCCGCGAAGAAGAAGGCCGAGGCCGCGCGCGAGGCGAAGGAGGCCGCGAGCCGCGCCGCCAAGCGCGCCGAGGCCAAGAAGGCCGCCAAGAAGACCTACCCGAACAACCTCGACGGCTGGATCCGCGAGTCGCTCGACGTCATGAAGAAGCACGGGATCCCCGGCTCCTACGACGGCATCAAGCGCAACATCATCCGCGAGTCCTCGGGTAACCCGAAGGCGATCAACAACTGGGACATCAACGCCATCAACGGCATCCCGTCGAAGGGTCTGCTGCAGGTCATCCCGCCGACCTTCAAGCACTGGCACGTCCCCGGCACCTCCTGGGACATCTACGACCCGGTAGCCAACATCACCGCCGCCTGCAACTACGCGGCCGACAAGTACGGCTCGATGGACAACGTCGACAGCGCGTACTGAGGCCGGCGCGGACCTCTGCTCGCTGCACGAACGCCGAAGGGCGGCACCCTCCTGACGAGGTGCCGCCCTTCGGGCGTCGTACAGCGGTGACTACTTGCGCATGACCTCGGGCTCGTGGCGGCGCAGGAAGCGGGCCACGAAGAAGCCGCAGATCACGCCGAGGACGAGGAGCGCGCCCATGTCCATGGCCCAGGCCCCGACCGTGTGCTCCCACAGCGGGTCGGTGTCGCCGGCCGTCTCGGGCGGGCTGATCTTGTTGAAGTCCAGCGTGGCACCGGAGGCGGCGACCGCCCAGCGCGACGGCATCAGGAACGAGAACTGGTTGACGCCGATCGAGCCGTGCAGCGTGAACAGGCAACCGGTGAAGACGACCTGGATGATCGCGAACATCACCAGCAGCGGCATGGTCTTCTCGGCGGTCTTCACCAGCGACGAGATGATCAGGCCGAACATCATCGACGTGAAGCCCAGCGCCATGATCGGCACGGACAGCTCCAGCAGCGTGGCACTGCCGAAGACCAGGCCCTCCTCGGGGATCTCCCGGCTGGAGAAGCCGATGACGCCGACCAGCAGGCCCTGGAGCACGGTGATCATGCCGAGCACGAACACCTTGGACATCAGGTACGCCGAGCGCGAGAGGCCGGTGGCGCGCTCCCGCTCGTAGATGACGCGTTCCTTGATCAGCTCCCGGACCGAGTTCGCCGCGCCCGCGAAGCAGGCGCCGACGGCGAGGATCAGCAGGACCGTGGTGGCCGTGCCGTTCGGGATGATCCGGCCGGTCTGCGGGTTGACGGGGTTCGGCAGCAGGCCCTTGTCGGCGTCGATGAGCAGGCTGACCGCGCCGAGCACGGCCGGCAGGATCACCATCAGGGCGAGGAAGCCCTTGTCGGACGCGATCACCGAGACGTAGCGCCGGACCAGCGTGACGAACTGGGACATCCAGCCCTGCGGCTTCGGCGGCTTCATCGCCTGCATGGGCGGAACCTGTACGGACTGCGGGGCGACCGCGTCGAGGTCCGCGGCGTACATCTGGTAGTGCTGCGAGCCCTTCCAGCGGCCCGCCCAGTCGTAGTCGCGGTAGTTCTCGAAGGCGGAGAAGACATCGGCCCAGGTGTCGTAGCCGAAGAAGTTCAGCGCCTCCTCGGGCGGACCGAAGTAGGCGACCGAGCCGCCCGGCGCCATCACCAGGAGCTTGTCGCAGATCGCCAGCTCGGCCACGGAGTGGGTGACGACGAGGACCGTGCGGCCGTCGTCGGCCAGGCCGCGCAGCAGCTGCATGACGTCGCGGTCCATGCCCGGGTCGAGGCCGGAGGTCGGCTCGTCCAGGAAGATCAGCGACGGCTTGGTGAGCAGCTCCAGGGCGACCGAGACGCGCTTGCGCTGGCCGCCGGAGAGGGACGTGACCTTCTTGTCCTTGTGGATGTCGAGCTTGAGCTCGCGCAGCACCTCGTCGATGCGGGCCTCGCGCTCGGCGCCCGTGGTGTCCGCCGGGAAGCGCAGCTTGGCCGCGTACTTGAGGGCCTTCTTGACGGTCAGCTCCTTGTGCAGGATGTCGTCCTGCGGGACCAGACCGATGCGCTGGCGCAGTTCGGCGAACTGCTTGTAGAGGTTCCGGTTGTCGTACAGCACCTCGCCCTGGTTGGCGGGGCGATAGCCCGTGAGCGCCTTGAGCAGGGTCGACTTGCCGGAGCCGGACGGGCCGATGACCGCGATCAGCGACTTCTCCGGGACGCCGAAGGAGACGTCCTTGAGGATCTGCTTGCCGCCGTCGACCGTGACGGTCAGGTGGCGGGCGGAGAAGGACACCTCACCGGTGTCGACGAACTCCTCGAGCCGGTCGCCGACGATGCGGAACGTCGAGTGACCGACGCCGACGACATCGGTCGGGCCGAGCAGCTGCGAACCGCCCTTGGCGATGGGCTGGCCGTTGACGTACGTGCCGTTGTGGGAGCCGAGGTCGCGGATCTCCATACGGCCGTCGGGCATGGCGTGGAACTCGGCGTGGTGCCGGGAGACCTGAAGGTCCGAGACGACCAGCTCGTTCTCCAGGGCACGGCCGATGCGCATCACGCGGCCGAGGGAGAACTGGTGGAACGTCGTCGGGCTGCGGTCGCCGTGGACCGGCGGTGCCCCCGCGACACCGCCGGGGCCCTGCTGCTGCGGGATGTGCGCCGCGGCCTGCTGCGGCTGCTGCCAGCCGGCCTGCGGGGCCTGCTGCTGTGGCGGCTGCTGGGCCGGGGCCTGCTGCCCCCAACCGGGGTTCGCGCCCTGCGCGGCGTACGGCTGCTGCTGGGGCTGGGCCTGCGGCGTGGCGACGGAGGCCGCGGCGCCGGACAGGTTCAGGCGCGGACCGTCGGTCGCGTTGCCCAGATTGACGGCCGAGCCGGGGCCGAGCTCCATCTGATGGATGCGCTGCCCCTGCACGAACGTGCCGTTGGTGCTGCCGTGGTCCTCGATGACCCAACTGCGGCCGTTGAAGCTGACCGTGGCGTGACGCCAGGAGACCCTGGCGTCGTCGAAGACGACGTCCCCCTGCGGATCACGTCCGAGGGTGTATGCCCTGGACGGATCGAGCGTCCAGGTACGTCCGTTTGATTCCAGTACGAGTTCCGGCACTCCATGCCCCACTGAGTTGTCCCCCGAGTTACCCCCGACATGGGGAGTCTAGGGATGTCGAACATCGGGGGGAACTATTTCAGGAGCGGCCCCCTGACCGAAAGTCGGGCCTTGTGATGACCGCGTCCGGACGCATCAGCCGATTCCGTTGACGGGGTTGAAACCGGGCCGGAGAGTGGTATTTCGACGCGAGGGGGACATGCGCGGTGTTCCCGCCGCGCAGCGGATCGGGGGGTCTGCCATGAGTGCTGCGACAGGTACCGAGGCCGCGAGGGACGATGCGCGCGTGCCGTGGGGGGACGTGCTGATGTCCGCCGTCGCCGCCGTGAGCTGGGCGTTGATCGGGATGGCGGGGACGGCGGCGCTGGGCCTGCGGCTGCTGGAGGCGGACAGGGCGGGGTCGTTGGGGCCGATGACCGCGGCGGTGGTGGCCCTCGGGGCGGGTGGTTCGGTCACGCCGTCCGGTGATGTGTCGGCGTTCGGCCTCACGGGCGCGGAGGCGGACACGGCCATCGAGATCACGCCACTGGGGGTGAGCCTGGTCGGGGCGGTGCTGCTGTCGTGGTTCTTCCTGCGGTCCTTGCGGGCGGCGGGAGTTGTGATCTCACCGGCCGAACTGCTCGCACGGGCGGGGACGGTGGTGGCGCTGTTCGTGGCGATGCTGGGCGGGCTGGCATGGGCGGGTCACGACGTCATCACGATCGACGGGGGCTCGCTCGGACTGGACGACGTGACCGGCGGGAGCGGGGGCGTCGAGATCCCCGGGCTCGGGGACATCGGGGGGCTGCTGCCGGACCGGCTCGGCGATTTGGTCGACGCGCAGGCCGCGGTCGGTTTCACGGTCGACACGGCGCCGACGCTGCTCGGCGGGCTCGGGTGGTCGGCCGGGATCCTCGTCATCGCCCTGCTGGCCTCGCGCCGTACGCCGTTGCCCCGGGGCTGGGAGGCGGTGCACCGGGTCGTACGGCCGGCCGTGTCCGCGGTGGTGACCGTGCTGCTGGTGGCGGTGGCGGCGGGGTTCGCCGCTGCGGCGTACGCGGCGACCGGCGACGACCATCCCCGGCGCATCGCCGGCGCGGCGCTGCTCGGGGCGCCCAACGGGGTGTGGCTGGGTGTGCCGATGGGCCTGTTCGTGCCGTGGGACGGGCGCGCGACGGGCGAACTGACCCGCTTCCTGCCGGACCCGCTGGACGACCTGCTCGGCGCCGGGTCCGGTCGGCCGGTGACGCTGGGCCGGCTGGCCGAGCTGGACGGGCGGGTGTGGCTGCTGGGGGTGGCGGTGGCGTTGCTGATGCTGCTGGCGGGGGTGTTGGCCGGGGTGCGGACGCCGGTCGGGGCGGCGGAAGGTGCGGTTCGTTTCGCGGGGCGGTGTGCGCTGCGGCTGGGGGCCGCGACCGCGCTCACCCTGCCGTCGCTGGTCTGGCTGACGGACGTCTCCGTGACCGCCTCCCTGTCCGTGCTCGGCTTCGACGCGTTCGGCGCGGGCATCGAACTGCACGGCCACGTCGGCACGGCCCTGCTGCTCGGCGCGGCGTGGGGCGCGGGGGCCGGGGCCGTGGGGGCGTCGCTCGCGTGGGCGTGCGGGGCGGCGGGGCGACGGGCTACGGCACCGGCCCGGGGGGATGCCCTGGCCGGGACCGGCGGGACAGAGGGCTTGGCGGGCGCCGGGTGGGCCGGGACCGTGGCGGGACGGTCCGGGCCCGGAACGGGTGCTTGGCGGGGCGGGTACGGGGCCGATGCCGGGCGGCAGGCCGGGACCCGGGGCGGCCCTGGCCCGGCGGGGTACGACGAGGGCAGCGGTCAGGCCTGGCCGGACACCGGCACCGAGCAGCCAGGGGGCAGCACCGGTGCCGGGCAGGCCGGGACCCGGGGCGGCCCAGGCCCGGCAGCGCACCACGAGGGCAGCGGACAGAACCGGCCTGACGCCGGCACCGAGCGGCCTGAGCGCGATGCCGGTCCCGGGCAGGCCCGGCCGGACGTGGGCACGGTGCGGCCACGGGGCGGCGCCGGTGTCGGGAGGTCCGGAGCTCAGGGCCGGGAGCGAGGCGCGTGGGCGTCGCGGGGTGAGGAAGCCGGGCCGTACGCACCGGGTAGGCCGTACCGGCCGCCGAACCCGGGCACCAACCCGTACCTCCGGGTGCCGGACGAACTGCGAGAGCCGGAGGACGCCCGGCCTGCGGGCGAGGAGCGGACATCGGACGGCCCACATGCGTACGGAGCGGGACGGCAGGGGGGCGGCGAGGAACAGCGGTCAGGGGGCCCGCGGCGGCGCCCCGGCAAGGAGCCCTGGCCGGACCAGCGTCACCCCGGCCCCGGCCACGCCCCGCGACCCGGGCCTCCACCGAGCAGCGGTGAACCCCACGAACCCTGCCCGCACCGCCCCGGCCAACCCCCGCAACCCGGCCGGCCGACGCCGCCGGACGACGAGCCCCCCGCCCCCGGTGACGTCTACGGCGCCCCCACCGTCGTGCGGCCGGTCGGGCCGCCCCCGCGTGGTCCCGGGCAGGCGCCCGGGCCGAGGAACGGGAACGGGCCGCCCGCGCGGCCGGACGACGGGCCACCGCCTCCGCCGCCGCCTCCCCCGCCGCCGCGGAAGCCGCGGGGCGGGAGGTGATCGGCGAGGGGCACGAGACGCCGTACCGGTACGCAATGTCCCCGCCACCGACGCGACATGCAGTGTTCGCTGTCCGCCAGACGGACCTCGAGGGCGGTATGCCCTGCCCGCCGGATACGGTGGAACCACCATGAGCGCTTCGCAGACCTCGTCTTCCGACGTCCCCACCCTCCTTGTGAAGATCTTCGGCAAGGACAGGCCGGGCATCACGGCCGGCCTCTTCGACACCCTCGCCGCCTACTCCGTCGACGTCGTCGACATCGAGCAGGTCGTCACCCGTGGCCGAATGGTGCTGTGCGCGCTCGTGACCGAGCCGCCCCCCGGGCTGGAGGGAGATCTGCGGGCGACGGTCCACAGCTGGGCCGAGTCGATGAAGATGCAGGCGGAGATCATCTCCGGCCTCGGCGACAACCGCCCGCGCGGGCTGGGCCGCTCCCTGGTCACCGTGCTCGGGCACCCGCTCACCGCCGAGGCGACAGCTGCGATCGCCGCGCGGATCACGAAGACCGGCGGCAACATCGACCGTATCTTCCGGCTCGCCAAGTACCCCGTGACCGCCGTCGAGTTCGCCGTCTCCGGCGTGGAGACCGAGCCGCTGCGCACCGCCCTGGTGACCGACGCGGCCAGGCTCGGCATCGATGTGGCGGTCGTCGGCGCCGGCCTGTACCGGCGTGCGCAGCGCCTGGTCGTCATGGACGTCGACTCGACGCTGATCCAGGACGAGGTCATCGAGCTGTTCGCCGCTCACGCGGGCTGCGAGGACAAGGTCGCCGAGGTGACGGCGGCCGCGATGCGCGGGGAGCTGGACTTCGAGCAGTCCCTGCACGCTCGCGTGGCGCTGCTGGAGGGGCTGGACGCCTCGGTCGTGGACAAGGTGCGCAGCGAGGTGCGGCTGACACCCGGCGCCCGCACGCTGATCCGTACGCTGAAGCGGCTCGGCTACCAAGTCGGTGTCGTCTCGGGCGGCTTCACCCAGGTCACCGACGATCTGAAGGAGCGGCTGGGGCTGGACTTCGCCCACGCCAACACCCTGGAGATCGTCGACGGCCGGCTGACGGGCAAGGTCACCGGCGAGATCGTCGACCGTGCGGGCAAGGCCCGGCTGCTGCGCCGGTTCGCCGCGGAGGCGGGTGTGCCGCTGTCGCAGACCGTGGCGATCGGTGACGGTGCGAACGATCTGGACATGCTGAACGCGGCCGGTCTCGGGGTCGCCTTCAACGCCAAGCCGGTGGTGCGCGAGGCCGCGCACGCCGCGGTGAACTTCCCCTTCCTGGACACCGTCCTGTACCTGCTGGGGATCACGCGTGAAGAGGTCGAGGCGGCGGACATCCTCGACATCGTCTGAACCGTGCGGGAGGGGCCCGGCACCGCACCGGCGCCGGGCCCCTGTCACACGGAGATCGTCACTCGGCCGGCGCCCAGTAGTCCCGCAGCGTGGCCACGCCCGGCTCCAGGCTCTTCCACGCGCCGCCGAACGACAGCACGGCGAAGGCCGCGGCCGGGAATCCACGGCGGGCCATTCGCTCCCGGGCCTCGTCCTCGCCCGAGCCCGCCAGGACTTCGGCGAGGCCCTGGATGCCCGGGTTGTGCCCGATCATGAGGACGTTCTGCGCGTCGTCGGGGGTCTCGTTCAGCAAGGCGATCAGCTCGCCCGGCGAGGCCTCGTAGATCCGCTCCTCGTAGACGGTTTTCGGCCGCTGCGGGAACTCCTGGACGGCGAGCTTCCAGGTTTCGCGAGTCCGGACCGCGGTGGAGCACAGGGCCAGGTCGAAGGCGATACCGGTGTCGGTCAGCCTGCGCCCGGCCTCCGCCGCGTCCATTCGGCCCCGGTCGGCGAGCGGACGCTCGTGATCGGTCACCTGCGGCCAGTCGGCTTTCGCATGGCGGAAGAGGACAATCCTGCGGGGTTCTGCGACGCTCATGAGATCCAGCTTCGCATGAAACACGCCATGGGGCGCAGGGAGTTGACCACGGGCTTCGGCCGTGATCAGTGGGCTATCAGCTGCTGCATGCGCTCGAAGAGGTGAGGGATGGCGGGGTCACCGGCGGCCGCGTGCGCGTCGGACGGGTTGAGGATCAGGGCGAGCAGCGCGGTGAAGGCGAGCACGGGCAGGGCGAGAGCCCACCAGGGCAGTCGGCCGGCGGCACCGGCCCGGGTCGCCGGGTGGGGCCGCGTGTGCGTAGGGGCCGACATGGGTGCCTCCGCTCTTCGAGTGGTCGGTGACCGTCTCGCGGTCACACACTCGAAGCTACGGAATCCGCGGCTGCCGACCCATCCGGTGATCCACCCACTTGACCCTGACCCTCACCCCCTAGGGGACAGGGGGGCTAACCCCACCATGGGCCGTGTGAGCGCCGGTCATGGCGAGGCGATGGTCGCGATGACGGCGATGACGATGAAGATCGCGAAGAAGGCGCCGAACACGAGCAGCATCTTCTTCTGACCGTGCTGGGGATTCGGGTCGAGCACTGGCATGGGGCAAGTCTCCCACCCGCCGCACGTGCCGGATGCCCCGGGGTGCCTGCCGGCCCCGGGGGCGGGTCTCAGCGGGCCGCCTCGTCCTCCACCGTGCGGTCGCGGCCGGCCAGGAAGCCGACGGCCATCTGCGGGATCATCAGGGCGCTCATCAGCGCGATCGGCAGGCCCCAGCCGCCGCTGTGCTGGTAGAGGACGCCCACCAGCAGCGGTCCGGGGATGGAGATCAGGTAGCCGGTGCTCTGCGCGAACGCCGACAGCTGGGCCACGCCCGGGCCGGTCCTGGCCCGCATGCCGACCAGGGTCAGGGCGAGCGGGAAGGCGCAGTTGGCGACGCCGAGCAGCAGGGCCCAGGCCCAGGCGCCGGCGGCGGGCGCGAGGTACAGCCCGGCGTAGCCGGCGAGGCCGCAGACGCCCAGGGCGAGCACGATCGGGCCCTGGTGGGGCAGCCGCGTGGCCACGCGGGGTATGACGAAGGCCAGGGGCACGCCCATCACCATGGTGACCGCCAGCAGCAGGCCCGCGGTGCCGGCGGGCACACCGGCGTCCCGGAAGATCTGCGCCATCCAGCCCATGGTGATGTAGGCGGCGGTGGCCTGGAGCCCGAAGAAGACGGCCAGGGCCCAGGCGGTACGGCTCCGGGCCATCCGCAGCCGAGGCGCCTCCACGCGCGCGTGCTCCGTCGAGGTCGAGGCCGGGCCCTGCGTCTGCGGCGCCGCGGCCTTGTCCCCCGCCCCGGGCGGCGTCGCGCGTCCCCGGACGAAGGGCAGCCACGGCAGGACGGCTGCCACGGCGAGCCCCGCCCACAGGGCCAGGCCCGTCTGCCAGCTGCCGCCTAGGGTGTCGGTCAGGGGCACCGTCACGGCGGCCGCGAGGGCCGTACCGAGGGCGAGGGCCATCGAGTACAGGCCGGTCATGGAACCCACGCGGTCGGGGAACCAGTGCTTGACGATGACCGGCATCAGGACGTTGCTGACCGCGATCCCCATGAGGGCGAGGGCGCTGCCGGCCAGGAAACCGGCCGTGCCGCCGGCGTAGGGCCGGACGAGCAGGCCGGTGGCGATGGCGGCCATGCCGGCGCACACCACGGCCCCGGCCCCGAAACGGCGGGCGAGCCGTGGAGCCATGACGCCGAAGACGGCGAAGCACAGCGGCGGCACGGAGGTGAGCAGCCCGGCCACGCTCCCGCTCATGCCCAGCCCGTCGCGGACCTCCTCCAGGAGGGCGCCGAGGCTGGTGATGGCGGGGCGGAGGTTCAGCGCGGCCAGCACGATGCCGAGGACGAGCAGCCGCATCGTCCACGCGCGCGTGGACGCGCCGCCCTCTTTCCCGGCGTCGTGCGCCGCTGCGCTGCGTACGGTCGGGGGCGTCATCGTCCGGGTTTCCTCACGGGGCATGAGGCCCATCATAGAATCATGGGATGATTGACTGTCCAGTCGTCGGCTGCCCTGCGGCGCCCCGGTCGTCGGAAGGTGAGCCATGCCCCTGAGCCATCCCCGTCGTTCGGCCCTGTCCGACCAGGTCATCGCCGCGCTGCGGGCCCAGATCACCTCGGGCGAGTGGCCGGTCGGCTCCCGGATCCCGACCGAGCCGGAACTGGTCGAGCAGCTGGGGGTCGCCCGCAACACGGTCCGTGAGGCCGTTCGCGCGCTGTCGCACAACGGCCTGCTGGACATCCGCCAGGGCTCCGGCACGTACGTCGTGGCGACCAGCGAGCTGGCGGGCGTGATGCAGCGCCGGTTCGCCGACGCCGATCCCCGGCACATCGCCGAGCTGCGCTCCACGCTGGAGTCGGCCGCCGCCCGGCTGGCCGCCGAGCGGCGTACGGAGAGGGACCTCAAGCAGCTCGACGCGCTGCTGCTGCGCCGCGAGGAGGCCTGGGAGTCGGGCGACAAGGAGGCGTTCGTGACCGCGGACGCCACCTTCCACCTGGCCGTCGTGTCCGCCTCCCACAACGACGTGATGACGGCCATGTACGCGGACCTGGGCGAGGTGCTGCGGGACTGGCTGCGCGAGGACGTCGGCGAGAAGCTGACCCCGGAGACGCACATGGACCACGGGCGGCTGCTCGAGGCGATCCGCGCGGGCGAGGCGGACGCGGCGGCGGCGGAGGCCGCCCGCTACCCGTTCCTGTGCCGGCTGGGCGGGATCAGCTCTCCCGCCGGTGACTGATCCACACGTGGCCGACCTCTTTCCAGCACCGGCCCGTCAGCCGCACGGTCTGCGCGGGCCCGGCCTCGACCGGTGAGCTGTCGGTGTCGATGTCCCACCAGCGGGCGCACTCCACGTGCAGGCTCACGCGGTCGGTCTCCGGGTAGGGGTTGTGGCAGTACACGGTCACCTTGGAGCCGGTCACGCTGATCCGGCAGGCGGCGCCGAAGGGATCGGCGGACTCGTGGTCGTCGGCGGGCACGCGCGCGCGGGGCACCGCCTCGTACGCCACGGTCAGGACGAGGGCGACGGCGAGGGACACTGAGGCCGTTCGGCGGGACAAGCGCACAAGGGGACCTCCTCGGCCGTGCTGGGGAGGGGCTCGCGTGGTGAACGCGTACTCCAGAGTGCCCAGTTGCGGGCCTCCCCCGCCCGGCCGGCTGAGCCGAACGGGTGACGCCCCGTTCCCCGCACGCCGCGGGGAACGGGGCGTCGAAGACGTAGCGGAGGTCAGGCTCCGATGGCGTGCAGACCGCCGTCCACGTGGACGATCTCGCCCGTGGTCTTCGGGAACCAGTCGCTCAGCAGCGCGACGACACCCCGGCCGGCCGGCTCGGGGTCCTTCAGGTCCCACTCCAGCGGGGAGCGGGAGTCCCACACGGACGCCAGCTCGCCGAAGCCCGGGATGGACTTGGCGGCCATGGAGCCGAGCGGACCGGCCGAGACCAGGTTGCAGCGGATGTTCTGCTTGCCCAGGTCGCGGGCCATGTAGCGGCTGGTGGCCTCCAGGGCGGCCTTGGCCGGGCCCATCCAGTCGTACTGCGGCCAGGCGAACTGCGCGTCGAACGTCAGACCGACGACGGAACCGCCGTTCTGCATCAGCGGCAGGCAGGCCATGGTGAGCGACTTCAGGGAGTACGCCGAGACGTGCATGGCCGTGGCGACCGACTCGAACGGCGTGTTCAGGAAGTTGCCGCCGAGAGCGTCCTGCGGGGCGAAGCCGATGGAGTGGACGACACCGTCGAGGCCCCCGAGCTCCTCGCCGACGATGTCGGCAAGGCGGCCGAGGTGCTCGTCGTTGGTGACGTCGAGCTCGATGACCTTGACGGGCTTCGGGAGCTTCTTGGCGATGCGCTCGGTCAGCGTGGGCCGCGGGAACGCCGTGAGGATGACCTCGGCGCCCTGCTCCTGGGCCAGTTTGGCCGTGTGGAAGGCGATGGAGGCCTCCGTCAGCACACCGGTGATCAGGACGCGCTTGCCCTCGAGAATTCCGCTCATGGTGATCAGTGACCCATTCCCAGTCCGCCGTCAACGGGAATGACGGCTCCAGTGATGTACGAGGCGTCGTCCGAGGCGAGGAACCGCACCGTCGCGGCGATCTCCTCCGGATGCGCGTACCGGCCGAGCGGCACCTGCTTCACGATGCCCTCGCGCTGCTCGTCGGTGAGCACCTTGGTCATGTCGGTGTCGACGAAGCCGGGCGCGACGACGTTGAAGGTGATGTTGCGCGAGCCCAGCTCACGGGCGAGGGAACGCGCGAAGCCGACCAGCGCGGCCTTGGAGGCGGCGTAGTTCGACTGACCGGGACCGCCGTACAGCCCGACGACCGACGAGATGAGCACCACGCGGCCCTTCTTGGCGCGCAGCATGCCGCGGTTGGAGCGCTTGACCACGCGGAAGGTGCCGGTGAGGTTGGTGTCGATGACCGAGGTGAAGTCCTCCTCGGACATGCGCATCAGGAGCTGGTCCTTGGTGATGCCGGCGTTGGCGACGAGGACCTCGACCGGGCCGTGGGCCTCCTCGATCTCCTTGTAGGCCTGCTCCACCTGCTCGGCGTCGGTGATGTCGCACTTGACGGCCAGGCAGCCCAATTCCGTCAGGGCGGCCGGCGGCTCACCCGAGCGGTATGTGATGGCGACCTTGTCGCCGGCATCGGCGAAAGCGCGGGCGATGGCGAGGCCGATGCCCCGGTTGCCTCCGGTGACGAGAACCGAGCGGCTCAACGGATCACCCTTTCGATAGCGGTCTGGTACCCCGCCCGGCACCTGGACGACAGGCGGCGATGACAGGCGGCTTCCTCGAAAACCTATCGGTCCGGGCAGCCCCTCGGACAATCGGGCACCCACAGTGGCGTACGGGACTCACTGTCGGATCCCTACAGAAAGCCGCGGGTCCGGCCCATCAAACTCATGGCCCGCGCGCGGGATGGGCGACATGATCGGAGCAGTCAGTCGCACGGCAACCACGGTCACCTCGACAGAAAGAGACGGCGGTGCCTCATACCATCGACGAGGCCTTCACGGCCCTCCCCCTACGCGCCCTCGCCGACGCGGCCCTCGCACGCGCGCGTGCGCTGGGCGCCGAGCACGCGGACTTCCGGTTCGAGCGGGTGCGGGGCGCCTCCTGGCGGTTCCGCGACGCCAAGCCCGCCGGGTCGTCGGACACCACCGACCTCGGGTACGCGGTGCGGGTGGTGCACGGCGGTGCATGGGGCTTCGCGTCCGGCGTCGACCTCAGCATGGACGCGGCCGCCAGGGTCGCCGGGCAGGCGGTGGCGATGGCCAAGCTGTCCGCCCAGGTGATCAGGGCGGCCGGCTCGGACGAGCGGGTGGAGCTGGCCGACGAGCCGGTGCACGCCGACAAGACGTGGATCTCGTCGTACGAGATCGACCCCTTCTCCGTGCCCGACGAGGAGAAGGCCGGTCTGATCGCGGAGTGGAGCGCGCGGCTGCTGGCGGCCGACGGGGTCGACCATGTCGATTCCTCGCTGCTCACGGTCCACGAGAACAAGTTCTACGCCGACACCGCGGGGACCGTGACCACCCAGCAGCGGGTGCGGCTGCACCCGGTGTTCAACGCGGTGTCGGTGGACGAGTCGAGTGGTGAGTTCGACTCGATGCGCACCCTCGCGCCGCCGGTGGGGCGCGGCTGGGAGTACCTGCGGGGCACCGGCTGGGACTGGGATGCCGAGCTGGAGCGGATCCCGGAGCTGCTCGCCGAGAAGATGCGCGCGCCGAGCGTCGAGCCGGGTCTGTACGACCTGGTCGTCGACCCGTCCAACCTGTGGCTGACCATCCACGAGTCCATCGGGCACGCCACCGAGCTCGACCGGGCACTCGGCTACGAGGCCGCCTACGCCGGCACGTCGTTCGCCACGTTCGACCAGTTGAACAGGCTGCGCTACGGCTCGGAGCTGATGAACGTCACCGGCGACCGCACCGCCGAGCACGGCCTGGCCACCATCGGGTACGACGACGAGGGCGTCGAGGGCCAGTCCTGGGACCTGGTCAGGGACGGCACGCTCGTCGGCTACCAGCTGGACCGGCGGATCGCGAAGCTGACCGGCTTCGAGCGGTCCAACGGCTGCGCCTACGCCGACTCCCCCGGGCACGTGCCGGTGCAGCGCATGGCCAACGTGTCGCTGCGGCCGGACCCTGCCGGGATGTCGACCGAGGACCTCATCGGGGGTGTGGAGCGCGGCATCTACGTCGTCGGCGACCGGTCCTGGTCGATCGACATGCAGCGCTACAACTTCCAGTTCACCGGTCAGCGCTTCTACCGCATCGAGAACGGGCGGCTCGCCGGGCAGCTGCGCGATGTCGCCTACCAGGCGACGACCACCGATTTCTGGGGCTCGATGTCGGCGGTGGGCGGCCCGCAGACCTATGTGCTCGGCGGCGCCTTCAACTGTGGCAAGGCCCAGCCGGGGCAGGTCGCGGCCGTCTCGCACGGCTGCCCTTCGGCCCTCTTCAAGGGCGTCAACATCCTCAACACGACCCAGGAGGCCGGTCGATGAGCGCGCGTTCCAGCAAGCCGCACGAGGTCGTCGAGCGCGCCCTCGAACTGTCCCGGGCGGACGGCTGTGTCGTCATCGCCGACGAGCAGTCCACCGCCAACCTGCGCTGGGCGGGCAACACGCTGACCACGAACGGCGTCACGCGCGGACGCACGCTCACCGTCGTCGCCACGGTCGACGGCAAGGAGGGCACGGCCTCGGGAGTCGTGTCGCGGTCCGCCGTGACCGCCGACGAACTGGAGCCCCTGGTGCGGGCCGCCGAGGCCGCCGCGCGCGGCGCCGGACCCGCCGAGGACGCGCAGCCGCTGGTCACGGGCGTGGAGCGGTCGCCGGAGTTCACGGAGGCGCCCGCCGAGACCTCCTCCACCGTGTTCGCCGACTTCGCTCCGGCGCTCGGCGAGGCCTTCGCACGCGCGCGTGCGGGCGGCCGCGAGCTGTACGGCTTCGCCAACCACGAGATGGTGTCGTCGTACGTCGGCACGTCCACGGGGCTGCGGCTGCGGCACGACCAGCCGAACGGGACGCTGGAGCTGAACGCCAAGTCCCCGGACCGGACCCGGTCCGCGTGGGCCGGGCGCTCCACGCGGGACTTCAAGGACGTCGACCCGGCGGCGCTGGACGCGGAGCTGGCCGTGCGCCTCGGGTGGGCCGAGCGGCGCGTGGAGCTGCCGGCGGGGCGCTACGAGACGCTGCTGCCGCCGACGGCCGTGGCGGACCTGCTGATCTACCAGATGTGGTCGGCGTCGGGCCGGGACGCGGTCGAGGGCCGCACGGTGTTCTCCAAGCCGGGCGGCGGCACGCGGGTCGGCGAGAAGCTGACCGGCCTGCCGCTGACCCTGCGCAGCGACCCGAACGAGCCGGGCCTGGAGTCGGCGCCCTTCGTGATCGCGCACTCCTCCGGGGGTGATCAGTCGGTGTTCGACAACGGGCTGCCGCTCGCGGCCACCGAGTGGATGCGCGAGGGCGAGCTGCGGCACCTGACGACCAGCAGGCACAGCGCGGGTCTGACCGGCCTGCCCGTCGCGCCGGGCATCGACAACATCGTCCTGGACGGCGGTGAGGACCGGTCCCTGGACGAGATGGTCGCGAACACCGGGCGCGGGCTGCTGCTGACCTGCCTGTGGTACATCCGCGAGGTCGATCCGGCGACGCTGCTGCTGACCGGCCTGACCCGGGACGGCGTCTACCTCGTCGAGAACGGCGAGGTGACGGGCGAGGTGAACAACTTCCGGTTCAACGAGTCGCCGGTCGGGGTGCTCGGCCGGGCCACGGAGGCGGGTCGGACCGAGAAGACGCTGCCGCGAGAATGGAGCGACTGGTTCACCAGGGCGGCGATGCCCCCGCTGCGCATCCCCGATTTCAACATGAGCTCTGTCAGTCAGGGCGTATAACCTCGTAGGCGGCTGTCACTCGACTGCCCGAAAGATCGTTCAAGGAGACACGAGAACCGTGACGGACATCGTCGACGAGCTGAAGTGGCGTGGGCTGTTCGCCCTGTCCACTGACGAGGACGCTTTGCGCAAGGCGCTCGCGGACGGTCCCGTCACGTTCTATTGCGGTTTCGACCCGACGGCGCCGTCGCTGCACGTGGGGCACCTGGTGCAGGTGCTCACCGTGCGCCGGCTCCAGCAGGCCGGTCACCGGCCGCTGGCGCTGGTCGGCGGTGCCACGGGCCTGATCGGCGACCCGCGCCCGACCGCCGAACGCACGCTGAACGACCCGGAGACGGTCACCGGCTGGGTCGCCAAGCTGCGCGCCCAGATCGAGCCGTTCCTGGACTTCCAGGGTGAGAACGCGGCCGTCATGGTCAACAACCTCGACTGGACGGAGAACCTCTCCGCGATCGAGTTCCTCCGGGACATCGGCAAGCACTTCCGCGTCAACAAGATGCTGACGAAGGACTCCGTGGCCCGCCGCCTGGAGTCCTCCGAGGGCATCAGCTACACGGAGTTCAGCTACCAGCTCCTGCAGGGCATGGACTTCCTCCAGCTCTACCGGCGCTACGGCTGCACGCTTCAGCAGGGCGGCAGCGACCAGTGGGGCAACCTCACCGCGGGCCTGGACCTGATCCACCGCCTGGAGCCCGACGCGACCGTGCACGCGCTGGCCACGCCGCTGATGACCAAGGCGGACGGCACCAAGTTCGGCAAGACCGAGGGCGGCGCCGTCTGGCTCGACCCGGAGATGACGACGCCGTACGCGTTCTACCAGTTCTGGCTGAACGTGGACGACCGGGACATCTCCCGGTACATGCGCATCCTGTCCTTCCGCTCCCGCGAGGAGCTGGAGGAGCTGGAGCGGCAGACGGAGGAGCGTCCGCAGGCCCGGGCCGCGCAGCGGGCCCTCGCCGAGGAGCTGACGACGCTGGTGCACGGCGCCGGCCAGACGGCCGCCGTGATCGCCGCGTCCAAGGCCCTCTTCGGGCAGGGCGAGCTGGCGGAGCTGGACGACAGGACGCTGGCCGCGGCCCTGTCCGAGGTGCCGCACATCCAGGTCGCCGAGCTCGGCCCGGCCGTCGACCTCTTCGCCGAGGTCGGCCTGGTGGCCAGCAAGTCGGCCGCGCGCCGCACGGTCAAGGAGGGCGGCGCCTACGTGAACAACGTCAAGGTCGCCGGCGAGGACGCCGTCCCCGCCGAGGAGGACTTGCTGCACGGCCGCTGGCTGGTGCTGCGCCGGGGCAAGAAGAACCTGGCGGCGGTCGAGGTCACGGGCGACTGAGCAGGCGTGGGAAGGGGGTGGTCTCCGGTGCGGAGACCACCCCCTTCGCCGTGCACCCCGTCATGCCCTGCGTCTGTCTCCCCTGGCCGCCGTCCAGGCCCTGTCGCCGAGGCCGACGAGGATGAGCGCGGCCACCAGCTGGAAGACATGCCGCCACCAGTCGATGCCCGATGTGGCGTCGACACCGGCCGCCCGGGCGATGGCGTTGCCGGCGATGCCGCCGATCATGCCCAGGATGACGGTCAGCCACAGGGGGATGTGCTGCTTGCCCGGAATGATGGCCTTGGCCAGCAGACCGAGTACCAGTCCCACGATGATCGCCCACAACCAGCCCATCGCTGCCTCCTCGTACGGCTCGACGTGAGCACTACGGCCAGTGTCGACCCAGACGCCCTGCGCCGCATGCCGACGAACGCCGTACGGGCTACGGCGCGGGCCGCTCGTGCGGGCAGGGGACGCAACCCGGTCTCGTGGCCGACGCGGACGCGGCGTAACGTGGGAGTTGTCCTGGCCTGGGTCCCCGGCCGGCCCGGGCGGCTACGGGGCGGGGAGAGTCCGATACGGGCGGATGGTGGAATGCGATGCGGAAGCAGCACGGCGGCGGCAACGTCCAGGTTTTCCGGATCACCGGCGCCCGGACGGGACTCCAGGAGGACGTACGCGGGCGGCAGCGCCGCTACGTGATCTCGATGACGGTCCGCACGATCTCCGTGATCCTCGCGGCCACGCTGTGGAACGTCGAACGGCATGTCGCCATCGTGGCGTTGGTGCTCGGGCTGGTGCTGCCGTACATCGCGGTGGTGATCGCGAACGCGGGGCGCGAGAACGCGCCGTCTCTGCCGTCGACGTTCGTGACGCCACCGGTGCGGCCGATGATCGCGCCGCCGGGGCCGCAGGACGGGCCGGCGGAATCCGTCGCGGAAGATGCCGTGTCGGGGACGGTGCCGGGGGCGCGGGCGGAGCCGCACGAGCGGTAGGGCACCCGGGAGGCGATCACAAACGGAAGTCAGCTTCCCGCCAAGCTCAAGAAAAGCTCAGATCAATCATGTTGTTCCAGTGCCGGGCCCGGGGTTACCCGTGACATACTTCGTACGCGCTCCGCATCCCCCGTCGGAGCGACGGACCGACGCCGGGCAGCTCCCCCCGTGGCTGCTCGGCGTCGCCTTTTCTGTGTGCAGTGGTGAGACGAGCCTGTGAGTGACGAGACGCCCATCTGTTCCGCCAAGGGCTGCCGTGTCGACGCGGTATGGGTGCTGGCGTGGAACAACCCGAAGGTGCATACGCCTGAGCGGCGCAAGACGTGGCTGGCCTGCGAGGAGCATCGCGAGCATCTGTCGCAGTTCCTCGGGGTGCGGGGGTTCTTGAAGGACGTGGTCCTTCTCCGGGAATGGGAAGAGACCGGCTAGTTCCTCAGCCGCCGATGGCCGACATCGGCCGGTCGGGCTGCACGAACGACGGGTCGTCCAGGCCCGCTCCCGCCTTCTTGCCCCACATCGCCAGACGCCAGATGCGGGCGATCTCCTCGTCCGGGGCGCCCGAGCGCAGGGCGGCGCGCAGGTCCGTCTCCTCCTGGGCGAACAGGCAGGTGCGGACCTGGCCGTCGGCCGTGAGGCGGGTGCGGTCGCAGGCCGAACAGAACGGGCGGGTGACGGAGGCGATGACGCCGACCACATGCGGGCCGCCGTCGACGAGCCAGCGCTCCGCGGGGGCCGAGCCGCGCTTCTCCTCGCCCTCGGCGGTCAGCTCGAAACGCGTGCGCAGGGAGGCCAGGATGTCGCCGGCCGTGATCATGCCGTCGCGCTTCCAGCCGTGCTGGGCGTCCAGGGGCATCTGCTCGATGAAGCGCAGCTCGTAGTCGTGCTCCACGGCCCAGGCCAGCAGGTCCGGGGCCTCGTCGTCGTTGAGCCCCGGCATCAGGACCGAGTTGACCTTGACCGGGGTCAGGCCCGCGTCGCGGGCGGCGTGCAGTCCCTCGATGACGTCCTTGTGGCGGTCGCGTCGGGTGAGGGTCTTGAAGACGTCCGGGCGGAGTGTGTCCAGGGAGACGTTGACGCGGTCCAGGCCCGCCTCCTTCAGAGCGGCCGCCGTGCGCTTGAGGCCGATGCCGTTGGTGGTCAACGACATCTGGGGGCGCGCGTCCAGGGCCGCGACGCGCTCGACGATGCCGACCAGGCCCGGGCGCAGCAGGGGCTCGCCGCCGGTGAAGCGGACCTCCTCGATCCCCAGGGAGGTGACCGCGATGTCGATCAGGCGGACGATCTCGTCGTCCGTGAGCAGGTCCGGCTTGGCCAGCCACTGCAAACCCTCCTCGGGCATGCAGTACGTACAGCGCAGGTTGCACCGGTCGGTCAGCGAGACCCTCAGGTCGGTGGCCACCCGGCCGTAGGTGTCGATGAGCACGTGGGCCCCCTCCCTCGTCGCGGATCGTGCGTGCGGCACTGTTTCTCCGACACCTGCGAGCCTACGTGACCGCGCCGACAACGCCACAGGCCCGATCCCACGACGCGGGACGCGGGCGCGCCGCAGGAACCTGGAGGTTCCTACGACGCGGCCGCGTGGAGAGGGTCGTGCTCAGTGGGCTCCGGTGCCGGTCAGGGACCGGACCTCCAGCTCAGCGAACTTCTTGGCGTCGGGCTCCTCCTTGGACAGGACCGTGCCGAGCCAGCCCATGAGGAAGCCGAACGGGATGGAGATGATGCCCGGGTTCTTCAGCGGGAACCAGGCGAAGTCGACCTCGGGGAACATCGCCTTGGGGTCGCCGGAGACCACGGGCGAGAACAGCACCAGGCCGACGGCGACGATCAGACCGCCGTAGATCGACCACAGCGCGCCCTGGGTGGTGAAGCGCTTCCAGAACAGGCTGTAGAGGATCGTCGGGAGGTTCGCGGAGGCGGCGACCGCGAAGGCGAGGGCGACCAGCCCGGCCACGTTCAGGTCGCGGGCGAGGGCGCCGAGGCCGATGGAGACGATGCCGATGGCGACGGTCGCCCAGCGGGCCGCGCGGACCTCCTCGGCGCCGGAGGCCTTCCCCTTGCGGATGACGTTGGCGTAGATGTCGTGCGCGAAGGAGGACGACGAGGCGAGGGTGAGGCCGGCGACGACGGCGAGGATCGTCGCGAAGGCCACCGCCGAGATCGTGGCGAGCAGGATCGCGCCCCAGGTCGAGTCGACGCCGCCCAGGTGCAGCGCGAGCAGGGGTGCCGCCGTGTTGCCGGAGGGGTTGGAGGCGATGATCTCTTCCTGCGAGATGAGCGCGGCGGCGCCGAAGCCGAGCGCGATCGTCATCAGGTAGAAGCCGCCGATGATGCCGATCGCCCAGTTCACGGACTTCCGGGCGGCCTTGGCGTCGGGCACCGTGTAGAAGCGGATCAGGATGTGCGGCAGACCGGCGGTGCCGAGCACCAGGGCGATGCCGAGGGAGATGAAGTCCAGCTTGGAGGTGCCGGTCGCGCCGTACTGGAGGCCGGGCTCCAGGAAGGCGGCGCCCTTGCCGCTGTTCTCGGCCGCCGTGCCGAGCAGGTCGGAGATGTTGAAGTTGAACTTCAGCAGCACCAGGAAGGTGATCAGGAGGGTGCCGCCGATGAGCAGCACGGCCTTGACCATCTGGACCCAGGTGGTGCCCTTCATGCCGCCGATGGAGACGTACACGATCATCAGGAGGCCGACCAGGGCGACGATGAGGATCTTGCCGGCGTCGGAGGTGATGCCGAGCAGCAGCGAGACGAGGACGCCCGCGCCGGCCATCTGCGCCAGCAGGTAGAAGATCGACACGACGATCGTGGAGGTGCCGGCGGCGGTACGGACCGGGCGCTGGCGCATGCGGTACGCGAGGACGTCGCCCATGGTGTAGCGGCCGGAGTTCCTGAGCGGCTCGGCGACCAGGAGCAGGGCGACCAGCCAGGCGACCAGGAAGCCGATGGAGTAGAGGAAGCCGTCGTAGCCGAAGATGGCGATCGCGCCGGCGATGCCGAGGAACGACGCGGCGGACATGTAGTCGCCGGAGACGGCGAGACCGTTCTGGAAGGCGCTGAACTGGCGGCCGCCGGCGTAGAAGTCGGCGGCGTCCTTGGTCTGGCGGCCCGCCCAGATGGTGATGCCGAGGGTCGCGAGGACGAACAGCGCGAACAGGGTGATGATCAGCGGGCGGTGCTCGCTGGCCTCGTTCGCGGCGAGGAAGGTCTGCTGTACGGGGCTCATGCGCCGCTCTCCATCCGGGTCTTGATGGCCTCGGCCTTGGGGTCGAGCTTCGCGGCGGCGTGCCGCGAGTACCACCAGGCGATGAGGAACGTGGTGACGAACTGGGCGACGCCGAGGACGAAGGCGACGTTGATGTTGCCGAACAGCTTGGTGCCCATGAAGCCGCCCGCGTAGTTCGAGAGCAGGACGTACAGCAGGTACCAGGTGATGAAGCCGACGGTCAGCGGAAAGGCGAAGGAGCGGTAGGAGCGGCGCAGTTCACCGAACTCCGCGCTCTCCTGCACCTCGGTGAACTCCTCCGGTGAGGGGAGCTTGTGTTGCTCTTTCGAGGGGGGCGGTGCGTCGGTGGCCACGGAGTCTCCTCGCAATGACGGAAGCGGTTGTGAACGGGGACGGGGGCGAGTGTCCTCGCGCTCCCTGTTCAACGTCACGGCGGCACGCGAGAACCGGTTCAACGGCCCGGCGTTCTTTCCGAAGTCGTTTCGACAAAGCGTTGCTGGCCAGCGAGAGGCCGGGATAACTTCACCCTGCACCACCACGTCATGTACCTGCCCGAGCACCACCTGTGCCTCGGGCCGGTTTCGTTTCCGGAGGATGTGGAGACCCCATGTCTCACTTGCGTTCCAGACGCCGGCTCGCCCTCGCCGTGCCCGTCGTGCTGTCCCTGACGGCCTCGCTGGGCTTCCTGCCGGCCGCCGCGTCGGCGGCCCCGCACACGGAGTCGGCCACCCGGACGGCGAACGCGCCGAAGCTGGCGTACGTCGTCAACACCAAGCTGGACCGCCACACGATCGCGTCGGTGAAGAAGGCGATCGGGAAGGCCGACGGATCGGTCGTGGCCACGTACGAGCGGATAGGCGTGATCGTCGTCCACTCCTCGAACCCCGACTTCGCCAAGACGATCCGCAAGGCCCGCGGGGTCCAGTCGGCGGGTGCGACGCGGACGGCGCCACTGACGGCCGCGGGGACGAAGGAGGAGGGCGCGGTCGAGTACCTGACGGCCGCCCAGGCGAAGCGCACCGAGGCCGCCTCGGCGAAGACGCCCGAGAGCGAGCCCCTCGAGGCGGACCAGTGGGACCTGCGCGCGATCGGCGCCGACCAGGCCGCGCGGATCAACCCGGGCAGCCGCAAGGTGACCGTCGCCGTGATCGACACCGGCGTGGACGACACCCACCCCGACATCGCCCCGAACTTCTCCGCGTCCCAGTCCGCCAACTGCGCCGGCGGCAAGCCCGACACCAGCGAGGGCGCCTGGCGGCCGTACACGCCCGAGGACTACCACGGCACGCATGTCGCGGGTGAGATAGCCGCCGCCCGCAACGGCGTGGGCGTCGCGGGCGTCGCTCCCGGTGTGAAGGTGTCCAGCATCAACGTGACCGACCGGGCGAACGGCCTCTTCTACCCGGAGAGCGTCGTCTGCGCGTTCGTGTTCGCCGCCGACCACGGCGTCGAGATCACCAACAACAGCTACTACGTCGACCCGTGGCTGTACAACTGCATGGACGACCCGGACCAGCGTGCCATCGTCGACGCGGTCAACCGGGCGCAGCTGTACGCCCAGAAGAAGGGCACGCTGAACGTCGCCGCGGCCGGCAACTCCAACCACGACCTGGACGCGGACGCGATCGTCGACGACTCCAGCCCGAACGACACGACGCCCGCCGAGCGCACCATCGACCCGCACGAGTGCTTCGACATACCGACCCAGCTGCCGGGTGTCGTCACGGTGAGCTCGACGGGCGTCGACAACGTCAAGTCGTACTTCTCGACGTACGGCAAGGGCGTCGTCGACGTCGCCGCGCCGGGTGGTGACCGCCGCTACCAGATCCCGGACACGCCCTCGAAGGACGGCCGCATCCTGTCCACCCTACCGAACGGCGCGTGGGGCTTCCTGCAAGGCACCTCCATGGCCTCGCCGCACGCCTCCGGGGTCGCCGCGCTGCTGAAGTCCAAGCACCCCTGGGCGTCCCCGGCCCAGCTCCAGGCGCTGCTGAAGGCGCAGGCCGACAAGACCGCCTGCCCCGCGTCCTACGACCAGGACGGCGACGGCACGCAGGACGCGGTCTGCGAGGGCGGCAAGCGCGTCAACGGCTTCTACGGGTACGGCATCGTCAACGCGCTGCGCGCGGTCAAGTGACCCGACCCGCCACCGAGACCCTCCGCAAGATCAGCTCGTACCGTGAACGAACTGGAGACACCATGACTGCGCCGTACGCGCGCTACCGTCGCGCCGTCGCGATCCCGGCCGGGATGGCCATGGCCACGGCCCTCGCGTTCCTGCCGAACACCGTGGCCACGGCCGCCGAGGACGCCCCGGCTCCCGCGGCGGCCCGCACCGACGCGACCCCGCTCAGCTATGTCGTCAACGTCAAGCCGGGGCACGGCACTTCGGCGTACGTGAAGAAGGCCGTCGTGAAGGCCGGCGGCACGATCGTGACGTCGTACGACCAGATCGGCGTCATCGTCGTCCACTCCTCGAACGCCGACTTCGCCAAGACCATCCGCACCGTGCGCGGCGTGCAGTCGGCGGGCGCCACCCGCACCGCGCCGCTGCCCTCGGCGTCGACGGGTGACCTGGGCGCGCCGAAGGTGCTGAGCGCGGCGGAGGTCGCCGAGGCCGAGGCTCCCGCCGGGCAGGACCCGCTGCAGCCCCAGCAGTGGGACCTGCCCGCCATCAAGGCGGACAAGGCGCACGAGAAGTCGCTGGGCAGCAAGAAGGTCACGGTCGCCGTGATCGACACCGGTGTCGACGACACGCATCCCGACATCGCGCCCAACTTCGACCGCGAGGCCTCGGTCAACTGCGTGTCGGGCAAGCCGGACACGGCCGACGGGGCCTGGCGGCCGAGCGCCGCGGAGAGCCCGCACGGCACGCACGTCGCCGGTGAGATCGCCGCCGCCAAGAACGGCGTCGGCATGACCGGTGTCGCGCCCGGGGTGAAGGTCTCCGGCATCAAGGTGTCCACCACGGCCGGCTTCTTCTACACGGAGGCCGTGGTGTGCGGCTTCGTGTGGGCGGCCGAGCACGGGGTCGACGTGACGAACAACAGCTATTACACCGACCCCTGGTACTTCAACTGCAAGAACGACCCGGACCAGAAGGCGCTCGTGGAGGCCGTCACCCGGGCCTCGCGGTACGCGGAGAAGAAGGGCGCGGTCAATGTCGCCGCGGCCGGCAACGAGAACTACGACCTCGCCGCCGACGAGATCACCGACCCGTCGTCCCCGAACGACACCACGCCGGGCGACCGGGTCGTCGACCCCTCGAAGTGCCTCGACATCCCGACCCAGCTGCCGGGTGTCGTCACGGTTGCCTCGACGGGCGCGAAGGGCATCAAGTCGTCCTTCTCCAACCACGGTCTGGGCGTCATAGACATAGCCGCCCCGGGCGGTGACTCGACCGCCTACCAGAAGCCGGACGCGCCGGCCACGAGCGGCCTCATCCTGGGCACGCTGCCGGGCGGCAAGTGGGGCTACATGGCCGGTACGTCGATGGCCTCCCCCCACGTCGCGGGCGTCGCCGCCCTCATCAAGTCGACGCACCCGTACGCCTCTCCGGCCCTGGTGAAGGCCCTGCTGTACGCGGAGGCCGACGCCACGCCGTGCACGGACCCGTACGACATCGACGCCGACGGCAAGATCGACGCGGTGTGCGAGGGCTCGAAGAACCGCAACGGTTTCTACGGCTGGGGCATCGCGGACGCGCTGGACGCGGTGACCAAGTAGAGCCCGTGTGATGGCGAAACGGGCCGGGCGGGGGTACCTGTCCGGCCCGTTCCGTGTCTTGAGTTCTGCCGACTTGCCCGGCCGTGTGGAGGTTGGTGAAGATCCTGGGGTGACTTTGACAAGACCCACACCCGGGGTGCCCGATCCGCAGGAGCCGGTGCCGCGCGCCGGTGCGGGGCGGGCCGTCGCCGTCCTGGTGCTGGTGGCACTGGCCGCGCTGATCCCGCTGCTCGGCCCGTCCGCCGCGCTGCACGGCACCGGGGAGGCCGGAGCGCCCGGCGCCGGTGGCACAGCCCTGCTGCGTACGGTGCTGTTCGCGGCGCTGTGCATACCCGTCGGTGAGCTGTTCGTGAACCGGCTGGCGCGTTCGCTGCCCGGCACGGAGGGGCACCCGGTGCCCCGCAGCTGGTCCCCCGTCGCGGCCGCCGCCGGTTTCGCCGCCGCCCTGGGGCTCGCCTCGGTCGTGGCCACCGGCAATCTCGTGCCGGACCACGTGGCGGACATCGACGCCGGCGGGCTCTACGCGTCCCGGGACGGCAAGCTCGCCCTGCTGGAGGTCAACGCGTTCCTCGTGGCGGGGCTGTGCACCCTGTCGCGCCGGCCGGTCACGCAGGTGTGGCCGCTGGCCGCCGTGGTCGTCGCCGAGGCCCTGCGCGCACACCCCCCGACCGAGCACGGCCCGCTGACCGGCTCCGCGCTGACGCTCGTCCATCTGACGTGCGCGGCGCTGTGGGCGGGCGGCCTGCTGCACGCCCTGCGCACCCTCCGGCTGTGGCCCCGCACGGCGGGCGCGGCCCTGCTGGGTCTCTACGCGCGCGTGGCGCTCGTGCTGCTCGCCGCCATCACCGCGACGGGCGTGTGGAGTTCGCTGCGCCGGATGCCGCCGGAGACGGTCCTGGAGCAGCTGACGGGGACGGCCTACGGGCGCGCACTGCTCGCCAAGGTGCTGCTCGTGGCGGTCGTCGCCGCACTCGCCGTGTGGGCCCGGCGGCGGCTGCGCCGGGCGGCCGACCCGCTGACCGCCTGTGCGCCGGCCCGGGCGGAGGTGGCCGTCCTGGGGCTGGCGGTCGCGGCGTCCGGACTGCTGACGGCGCTTCCGGTGCCCATCCGCTGGTGACAGCGGCGCGTCCCGTCCGGCCCGCAGCTCACCGGGCGGCCTCGGGTCCGTGGCGATCGACTGAGCATCGATCAGACGTACGCCCCGCGAACGGACAGACCGGACAACACGCCTGAGGGAGCATCGGAAGGGCGGGCGGGCACACCTGGCAGACGGTGGTGTCAGTCGTGGCCCGTATCCTCAGGGACCATGCTGGAAGACCTGACGACCGCAGTGTTCTCTGCCACGCCGTGGCCGACCGCGTATCCCAAGGGATACGCGGTCGTTGACGTGGAGACCACGGGCCTGGCCCGGGACGACCGCATCATCTCCGCGGCGGTCTACCGGCTGGACGAGCGCGGTGAGGTCGAGGACCACTGGTACACGACGGTCAACCCGGAGCGCGACCCGGGCCCGGTGTGGATCCACGGACTGACGAGCGAGGCGCTCGAGGGCGCGCCCCTCTTCCCGGACATCGCCGAGGAGTTCACCGCCCGGCTGGCGGGACGCGTGCTCGTCGCGCACAACGCCGTCTTCGACTGGCAGATGATCGCCCGGGAGTACGCGCGCGCCGAGCGCGAGGCGCCGGTGCGGCAGCGGCTGTGCACCATCGCGCTCTCCAAGGAGCTCGGGCTGCCGCTGCCCAACCACAAGCTGGAGTCCCTCGCCGCGCACTTCGGCGTCGTCCAGCAGCGGGCGCACCACGCGCTGGACGACGCGCGCGTGCTGGCGGAGGCGTTCCGGCCGAGCCTGCGGGCCGCTGCGGCGAACAACGTACGGCTGCCGCTGCACGAGTGCCGGCCGCTGACCGAGTGGGCGGACCGCCCCGCCGCGCCCCGCATCGGGCAGCAGGCGGGCCCCGGTGGGTATGGCAACTACCGGCCGAGCAGTTGGCGCCCCGCGCGCAAGCGCCCCGCCTGCCCCTACCCCAACCCCGGACGCTACGAGGCGGGCGGGCGGCTCAAGCAGGGCATGCGGGTCGCCTTCTCGGGTGACACCTCCATCGAGCGGGATCTGCTGGAGGACCGCGCGACCGAGGCCGGGCTGCACGTGGCCACGAGTCTGTCCCGGCTGACCAGCCTGCTCGTCACGAACGACCCGGAATCGGGCACGTCGAAGGTCGTCAAGGCCCGGCAGTTCGGTACGCCGGTCGTGGACGAGGCGGCGTTCGGGCAACTCCTCGCGGATGTGGAGCCGGCGTCGGAGGGATGACCGTACGGACGGGTGATTGCCGGGCGACTCGCCCGGCGACGGCTCGCCCGCACGCGGGCGACGGCTCACCCTGTGGCGCATGGCGACCTGTGAGGTATGTGGCAATCAGTACGGAATGACCTTCGAGGTGCACGCGCAGGGCGCGGTGCACGTCTTCGACTGCTTCTCCTGCGCGATCCACCGCATGGCCCCCATCTGCGAGCACTGCCGGGTGCAGATCATCGGCCAGGGCGTCGAGGTCGAGGGTCACTGGTACTGCGGCGCGCACTGCGCCCGCGCGGAGGGAAAGGTAGGAATTGTCGACAAGGTGTGAACCCGTACCCGCCTGAATGCACCCCACGACCGAGTTGTACGGTCGTGGGGTGTACCGCTTCCTGATGTCCCGGCAGTGGGTGATCCTCACGCTGATCGCCCTGCTCCTCATCCCCACGATGATCAGGCTGGGCATCTGGCAGATGCACCGCTACGAGGAGCGCACCGCCCGGAACCAGCTGGTCACCGACGCGCTGGCGGCCGAGCCGGTGCCCGTGGAGAAGCTGACCACGCCCGGGCACACCGTCACCAGCGCGGAGCGGTACCGCACGGTGACGGCGAAGGGCCGCTTCGACACGGAGGACGAGGTCGTCGTCCGCCGCCGCACCAACTCCGACGACGAGGTCGGCTACCACGTCCTGACCCCGTTCGTCCTCGACGACGGCAAGGTGCTGCTGGTCAACCGGGGCTGGATCCCCTCCGACGGCCCGAGCCAGACCGCGTTCCCGAAGGTTCCCGCACCGCCGGGCGGCGAGGTCACCGTCGAGGGGCGGCTGATGCCCGACGAGACGACCGCGGCGAGCGGCATCAAGAACCTCCAGGGCCTGCCGGACCGGCAGATCATGCTGATCAACAGCGAGCAGCAGGCCCGTCGCCTGGATGCCCGGGTGCTCGGCGGTTACATCGCCCAGACGGCTCCCGAGCCCAAGGGTGACGTCCCCGAGCTGCTGGGCGACCCCGGCAAGGAGGACGCCGCGCTGAACTACGCGTACGCCGTCCAGTGGTGGCTGTTCTCCGCGGCCGTCCCGGTCGGCTGGGTGGTCCTGGCCCGCCGCGAGGCCCGCGAGCGGGCCCAGGAGGCGGCAGCGGAAGCCGACACGACACCGAGCGAGCCGGCATCGGTGTAGACGCCACCGGCGGACCGATCCAGGGCCGGCGAGATCCGACCGACGCCGGCTGATCCGTCGGCGTCGAGACCCGACCGCCTGCGCTGAACCACGCGTCGCTGTCCGGCCGCCGGCGCTGAACCACACCCGTCGCAATCCGGCCGGTCGCGTCTGATCCGCTCCACCTCACCGCCCCGCCCCTGTCGGCAAGGACATATCACTCCCCCGGCCCCACCCGGATTGCCGCGCCGACTTGCCGGGAACCCGCACTCCGTGCACCCCCGCATCGAGGACTACGCGCTCATCGGCGACGAACAGACCGCGGCCCTGGTCGGCTCGGACGGATCCGTCGACTGGTTGTGTCTGCCCCGCTTCGACTCGGCCGCCTGCTTCGCCAGACTGCTCGGTGACGAGGACAACGGCCACTGGCGCATCGCCCCCGTGGGAGCGGACCGCTGCACCCGGCGCGCCTATCGACGCGACACCCTCGTCCTGGACACCGAGTGGGAGACCGAGCGGGGGGCGGTCCGGGTCACCGACCTGATGCCCCAACGCGACCGTGCCCCCGACCTCGTCCGCGTCGTCGAGGGCCTGGACGGCGAGGTGACGCTCCACAGCGTCCTCAAGCTGCGCTTCGACTACGGCTCGATCGTCCCCTGGATGCGCCGGTCCGACGGTCACCGCGTCGCCGTCGCCGGCCCGGACTCGACCTGGCTGCGCAGCGAGCCGGAGGTGCACAGCTGGGGCGAGGACTTCGGCACGCACGCGGAGTTCACCGTCAAGAAGGGGGAGAAGGTCGCGTTCGTCCTGACCTGGCACCCCTCCCACGAGGAGCGCCCGCCGCTCGTCGACCCGTACGACGCGCTGCGCCACAGCGTGGAGGACTGGCGGGCCTGGGTGTCACGCTGCCGCTACGACGGCCCGCACCGGGACGCCGTGGTCCGCTCCCTGATCACGCTCAAGGCGCTCACCTACGCCCCGACCGGCGGCATCGTCGCCGCCCCCACCACCTCGCTGCCGGAGGAGCCGGGCGGGGTGCGCAACTGGGACTACCGCTACTGCTGGCTGCGCGACTCCACCCTCACCCTGAACGCGCTGCTCGCGGCGGGCTACCAGGAGGAAGCCGAGGCCTGGCGGAACTGGCTGCTGCGCGCGGTCGCGGGCGACCCGGCCGACCTTCAGATCATGTACGGCCTGGCGGGTGAGCGACGGCTGCCCGAGTTCGAGCTGCCGTGGCTCTCCGGCTTCGACCGATCCGCCCCCGTACGCATCGGGAACGACGCCGTGAACCAGCTCCAGCTGGACGTCTACGGCGAGGTCATGGACTCCCTGTCGCTGGCCCGCGAGTCGGGCCTGTCCGCCCAGCCGGACGTGTGGGCGCTGCAGACGGCCCTGCTGGACTTCCTGCGGACCCATTGGCAGCAGCCGGACGAGGGACTGTGGGAGGTGCGCGGCGGCCGGCGCCAGTTCGTGCACTCGAAGGTGATGGTGTGGGTGGCCGCCGACCGTGCCGTACGCACCCTGGAGCGCCATCCGGACCTGCACGGCGACCTGGACGGCTGGCGCGCGCTGCGCGACGAGGTGCACCAGGAGGTGTGCGAGAAGGGCTACGACGCGGAACGCAACACCTTCACGCAGTCCTACGGCTCACGCGAACTGGACGCCGCGCTGCTGCTCATTCCGCGCGTCGGGTTCCTGCCGCCGGACGATCCGCGGGTGATCGGCACGATCGACGCGGTCCGCGAGGAGCTGGCCCACCGCGGCTTCCTGCGCCGCTACAGCACGGACGACGGTGAGGTCGACGGACTGCCCGGCGGTGAGGGCGCCTTCCTGGTGTGCTCGTTCTGGCTCGCGGACGCCCTGCACATGACGGGCCGCACGAAGGAAGCCCGTGAGCTGTTCGAGCGGCTGGCGGGGCTCGCCAACGACGTAGGGCTGCTGTCCGAGGAGTTCGACCCGGTGACCGGCCGGCATCTCGGCAACTTCCCGCAGGCGTTCAGCCACATCGGGCTGGTGAACACCGCCCTCGCCCTGTTCGGGGAGGACGGGGCAGGATAGGGACCATGGATCTTGGATTGAAGGACCGGGTGTACGTCGTCACCGGGGCCACACGCGGCCTCGGCAATGCCACCGCGCGTGAGCTCGTCGCGGACGGGGCGAAGGTGGTCGTCTCGGGTCGGGACGAGAAGAGTGTGGCCGAGGCGGCGGCCGAGCTGGGGCCGAACGCGGTCGGGGTCGCCGTCGACAACGCCGACCCGGAGGCGGCGGCCCGGCTGATCGGGGCCGCGCGGGAGCACTTCGGCCGTTTCAACGGTGTCCTCGTCAGCGTGGGCGGGCCGCCGGCCGGGTTCGTCGCGGACAACACGGACGAGCAGTGGCAGACGGCGTTCGAGTCGGTGTTCCTCGGTGCGGTACGGCTGGCCCGCGCCGCGGCCGCCGAGATGGAGGCCGGTGGTGTCATCGGGTTCGTGCTGTCCGGGTCGGTGTACGAGCCGATTCCGGGGCTGACCATCTCCAACGGGCTGCGGCCGGGGCTGGCGGGCTTCGCCAAGTCGCTCTCCGACGAGCTGGGGCCGCGGGGGATCCGGGTGGTCGGTGTACTGCCCGGGCGGATCGACACCGACCGGGTGCGGCAGCTGGATGCGCTGTCGGCGGACCCCGAGGCGACCCGGGCGGCTTCCGAGTCGCGCATTCCGCTGCGGCGGTACGGGGCGCCGGAGGAGTTCGGGCGGGTGGCGGCGTTCCTGATGTCGCCGGCGGCTTCCTATCTGACCGGGGTCATGGTGCCGGTCGACGGCGGAGCACGCCACGGGTTCTGAGGGACCCTGCTCAACTCACCCGTTCGGCTCCGTGTTTGACGCCCTTCAGCCTCACCTCCGCCGGAAGTGACGCAAGGCCCGCCGACGCCCTGGCGTGGGTGAGGGCGCCGGTCGTGAAGTCGTTCAGGACCGTTCCCGGGTCCACGTGTGGCTCCAGTGCGAGGCGGACGTGGGCCTCAGGGGTGCTGTGGCGGCCCCTCAGATGGGCGTGGGCCCCGTCCACGCCGTCGATGTGGGCCGCCTCCTGGGTGAGGACGTTCTCCAGGGCCCGGCCGCGCACCAGCGCGCCCTCGCCGTCTCCGGTGTCGACGAGGACCTCGGCGAGGCGGCGCCGGCGCAGTACGGCGACGAGCCACCACAGGGCGAGCAGCAGCAGGACCGCGAGGGCGGCGATGACGACCGGCCACCACCAGCCGTCGTCGCGCCAGCGGGTGCGCTCGGCGTCGCTCAGCAGCACGTCGTGCCTGTCGTCGTGGATCCACCACGAGGGCAGCGGGGCGCCGAGGCCGACGGCCAGGACGGAGCCGCCCAGCACCAGCAACACCAGGCCCACCAGGCCGAGGAACACGCGGTTGACGCTTCTGAGCACCGTTCTCACCCCTTCCGCCCGGGCCGCCGGACGCGCACCCGCAGCGACGGTGGCCTGGACAGCCCCAGCCCGTGGACCGCGTCGCCGAGCACGGCGTCCAGATCGGTTCGTACGTCGTCCAGTTCCCGGAAGTGCGACACGGCGCGGACGTCCGCCCGCCGCCGGCGCACCCGAACGCGTGACGACTGCACGCCGGGCACCTCCATGGCCCGGTCCCGCAGCGCGGTCGCGGCGGCGTCCCGGTGCAGTCCGGCACGTACGTCGGCGTGCGAGCGCCGCATCGGGAGGACGCTGCGCAGGCCGGGTGTGGCGGCCAGGGTCAGCAGCCAGAGGCCGAGGACGGCGGCGACCCCGGCGCCGACCAGCACCCAGATGTCGTCGAGCGGCCGTTCGGCGAGCTGCCGGGCCAGTTCCCGGCGCCAGTGCATTCCGGGCCGGCCGGCGCGCACGGAGACGATGTCGTAGAGGAACAGGCCGGTGAGGCCCAGGAGCAGCAGGGCGACGATGCCCGCGGGGATGCGGCGCGCCGACCAGAAGCGGCCCACGCGGCCGCCCTCGCCCTCGAGCTCCGGCGGCTGCCCCTCGGCGGCCGACGAATCGGACCGGTCGGGTCCGTTGCCGTTTCGCGCCCCCTGCTGGTCGAGGACGGGCAGACGCTGTGTGGTGCCCTCGGGGGGCTCTGTGCCCTGGGGTTCGCTCATCGCGTCCTCCCCTGTACCGCGCCGGGCGCCGCGATCAGGTGCAGCTGCTCCACCTGGACGACGACCTCCGGCACCTGCATGCCCACCAAGGCGCCCACCCGCTCGACGACTTGGTGACGCACCGTGCGGCAGCGGGCGCCGATGTCGCAGGGGTAGCCGAGTTCGAGGTGGACCCGGACGTGGGCGACCTCATGGTGGACGACGACGGACGCGGAGGGCCGGCCGGCGTCGGGCGGCAGCGTGCCGACGGCCTCGCGGGCCGCCTGCGAGGCGATCTTCGCGACGACCCGGTCGGCGATCCGGGTCGCGCCGCGCTCGCCCGGCGGGACGACGGTCAGGGGCTTGTCGAACTCAACGGCCCTCGTACTCACGGGCCTCACCGCCGCCGTTCACGTTCACGAGGACGGAAGAAGTCGCCGAACTCCCAGTCGCCGTCCAGGAACCAGCCGACGACGAAGCCGACGGCACCCAGTGCCGCCACCAGCAGGAAGGCACCGAATCCGCCGAAATACCCGGCGAAGGCCAGCGCCATGCCGGCGATCATGCCGACCACGGCCATGCTCATGCGCACCTCAGCTCCTCAGCAGCGTGTCGTTGTCCGATGGCCCGTGCCTCACTGGATTCGACGCTCCGGTTCTTCTTCCTCCTCGTCCGGCAGCTTCACGTCGCTCACCGCGATGTTGACCTCGACGACCTCGAGACCGGTCATCCGCTCCACGGCGGTGATGACGTTCTCCCGTACGTCACGGGCCACATCGGCGATCGACACGCCGTACTCGACCACGATCTCCAGGTCGAGGGCCGCCTGCACTTCGCCGACCTCGGCCTTCACGCCGCGTGACACCGACTTCGCACCGCCGGGCACACGGTCGCGCACTGCTCCGAACGTGCGGGACAGGCCACTGCCCATGGCGTGCACGCCGTCGACGTCGCGTGCGGCGAGGCCGGCGATCTTCTCCACGACTCCGTCGGCGATGGTCGTCCGCCCGCGGGAACCGGCGTCTCCCCCGCTGCGCTTGGCCAGCGGGCTCCTGCGCGCCGCCGACGTCTCGGTCTCCCCGCCCCGGTTCTCGTTCATGTCAGTCATCGCCGTACGTCCTTTTCGGTTGACGTCCTTGGACCACCGTAAGCACGGTTGCGTGGGAGCGCGCCTCTGATGCGGCAGGCTGGAGGAATGACAGCCGATCGATTGACGCAGGCAGTGAGACATCAGCTGAGAATCGGCAGGCTGCTGCCGCTGGGTGACGCGCGGGACGGCGCGTGGATCGCGGAACGGGCAGCCGAGGCGGTGCTGCGGAGCGCGGCGCGGGACGCGCCGGGCGTACGCCTCGCAGCGCTCCGGGTCGCGCTCTCCGACACGGGGGACACCGCGGAGCCGGCCGTACCGGCTCCGCCGAGTGCCCTGCCGCCCGGCCCGCTGCGGGTGACGGCGGAGTTCGCGGCGACGGCCTCGCAGCCCCTGCCGGCGACGGCGTCCCTGCTGCGGGCGACACTGGCGACCGCCGCCACCCAGCGACTCGGCCTGGCCGTGGCGGAGGTGGACCTGCGGGTGACGGGGCTGCTGGACGCTCAGGAGCCCGCGGAAGCCGGGACCTCCGCACCTCTTCCCGAGCTCCCGGAGGCCGCGCGGGCCGACGGCGGCGACGAGGCCCGCGTGGCCGCCGCCGCACTCGGGGTCCAGGGCGTACTCCACCTGACCGGCACACTGGGCCACCCCGTGCACATCGAGGAACTCCCTCGCGAGGACGCCGCGCTGGCGCATCGCCATGTCCGGCTGGAGCTGGCGGTGGGCGCGGACCAGCGGGCCCGGGACGTGGCCCGCGAGGTCCGGACGGTGGTCAGGAGGACGCTGCCGGATCACCCGACGGTGGCGGTCGTGGTGAGCGCGATCGGCTGACCGCGCTCCCGGCAGGGTGGGCGGTCCTCAGTCCCCTACGCCCGCGAGGTCCCGCAGCCTGCGCGCCTGGGACTGGCGCTCCGCCGAGCGCTGCTCCTCGTACGTGCGGTCCTGGGCGCCGCGCAGCAGGGCCTTGGTCTCGATGACCGCGTCACGGGGCGCGGCGAGCACGGCCGAGGCGAGGTCGCGTACGGTGCCGTCGAGCTGGTCGGCGGGCACGGCGAGGTTCGCCAGCCCGGTGTTCACGGCCTCCTCGGCCGCGACGAAGCGCCCGGTCACGCAGATCTCCAGCGCGCGGGCGTATCCGACGAGTCCCACCAGCGGATGCGTGCCCGTCAGGTCGGGCACGAGTCCGAGGCTGGTCTCACGCATGGCGAACTGCACGTCGTCGGCGACGACGCGCAGGTCGCAGGCGAGGGCGAGCTGGAAGCCCGCCCCGATGGCATGCCCCTGGACAGCGGCGACGGAGACGATGTCGCTGCGCCGCCACCAGGTGAACGCCTCCTGGTACTCGGCGATGGTCGCGTCCAGCTCGGCGTCGGCGCCGCGCGCGAGGTCGACGAACGACGGTTCGCCGTCGAAGCCCTCGGGCGTGAACGCCTGCCGGTCGAGCCCGGCCGAGAAGGACTTGCCCTCGGCCCGCAGCACCACGACGCGGACGGAGCCCGGCAGCTGCCGCCCGGCCTCGGTGAGCGCCCGCCACAGAGCGGGGCTCTGCGCGTTGCGCTTGGCCGGGTTGGTCAGCGTCACCGTGGCGATCGCGTCGTCGACGGTGAGCCGTACGCCGTCCTTGTCGAGTACGGGAACGAGGTCCTTGTCGGGCGAAGCCATGGGACGCCTCCGATGTGTGCGGTCGTCGTGCGTGTCCCTGCGACGGCTTGCGCCGTAGCAGGTCACGCTCAAGTGACTGCACAGTAACCACCCGGCCGATCAGTCGGTCGACCGGGTGGCCACCATCGAAGCCGAGGGGCCACCCGGGGTCAGGCCGTGGCCTTTTTGCCCCGGGTCGCCCCGCCACGCCCTCGCAGTGTGACGCCCGACTCACTGAGCATGCGGTGCACAAAGCCATACGAGCGGCCGGTTTCCTCGGCCAACGCCCGGATGCTCGCACCGGCGTCGTACTTCTTCTTCAGGTCTGCCGCGAGCTTGTCGCGCGCGGCGCCGGTCACCCGGCTGCCCTTCTTCAGAGTCTCGGCCACCCGTGCCTCCTCATGGGAAGTGCGCTCTGGTCTCCTCATGATCACCCCTCCGGGCCGTCCTGGCCACCCATTCGGCAAGGTCCGTGAGACAAGGTTGTGACGACGGGAGCACATCCCCACATGCGGAATGTGGAATTCCGAAGGGTGATGTCCGTACGGCCGAACGGACGGTGCCGGAAAATGCCAGGTCAGAAAGGCGGCGCGGCCGAGCCCCGAAGAATCGGGGACTCGGCCGCGAAATCGATGTAGGACACACCTCGGTACGAGGAGATCTCACACAGATGATGGATCACCGCTGGGCCGAATGATCCATACTCCGTTGATCACGTATTCGATCAAGCGCCACTGACACTCAGGCCAGGGCGACGAGGTCCGCGTAGTCGGCGCCCCACAGGTCCTCGACGCCGTCC
The DNA here is from genome assembly GCF_044764825.1 of Streptomyces sp. NPDC093598. NCBI lineage: Bacteria > Bacillati > Actinomycetota > Actinomycetes > Kitasatosporales > Streptomycetaceae > Streptomyces > Streptomyces sp. NPDC093598. The sequence goes on from NZ_JBIWIV010000001.1 coordinate 47,487, forward strand.
GGCAGCAGGATGATCCGCTCCGGCTGGAGCGCCTCGACCGCGCCCTCGTCGTGCGTGACGAGGACGACCGCGCCCTTGTAGGTGCGCAGCGCGCCGAGGATCTCCTCGCGGCTGGCCGGGTCGAGGTTGTTGGTCGGCTCGTCGAGCAGCAGCACGTTCGCCGAGGACACCACGAGGGTGGCGAGGGCGAGGCGGGTCTTCTCACCGCCGGAGAGCACCCCGGCCGGCTTGTCGACGTCGTCGCCGGAGAACAGGAACGAGCCGAGCGTCTTGCGGACCTCCACCAGGTCCAGGTCGGGGGCGGCCGAGCGCATGTTCTCCAGGACCGTGCGCTCCGGGTCGAGGGTCTCGTGCTCCTGCGCGTAGTAGCCGAGCTTGAGGCCGTGGCCCTCGATGACCTTGCCGGTGTCGGGCTTCTCGGCCCCGCCGAGCAGGCGGAGCAGGGTCGTCTTGCCCGCGCCGTTGAGGCCGAGGATGACGACGCGCGAGCCCTTGTCGATGGCCAGGTCGACGTCAGTGAAGATCTCCAGCGATCCGTAGGACTTCGACAGGCCCTCGGCCATGAGCGGGGTCTTGCCGCACGGCGAGGGCTCGGGGAAGCGCAGCTTGGCGACCTTGTCGGACTTCCGCTCGGCCTCCAGGCCGGCCAGCAGCTTGTCCGCCCGGCGGGCCATGTTCTGCGCGGCGACCGTCTTGGTGGCCTTGGCCCGCATCTTGTCGGCCTGCGAATGCAGCGCGGAAGCCTTCTTCTCCGCGTTCTGGCGCTCGCGCTTGCGGCGCTTCTCGTCGGCCTCGCGCTGCTGCTGGTAGAGCTTCCAGCCCATGTTGTAGATGTCGATCTGGGCGCGGTTGGCGTCCAGGTAGAACACCTTGTTGACGACCGTCTCGACCAGGTCGACGTCGTGGGAGATCACGATGAAGCCGCCGCGGTAGGTCTTCAGGTAGTCGCGCAGCCAGATGATCGAGTCGGCGTCGAGGTGGTTCGTGGGCTCGTCGAGCAGCAGGGTGTCCGCGTCGGAGAACAGGATGCGGGCCAGCTCGATACGGCGGCGCTGACCGCCGGAGAGGGTGTGCAGAGGCTGGCCGAGCACCCGGTCGGGCAGGTTGAGCGCGGCGGCGATGGTGGCGGCCTCGGCCTCGGCGGCGTACCCGCCCTTGGTGAGGAATTCCGTCTCCTGGCGCTCGTACTGCTTGAGCGCCTTGTCGCGGGTGGCGCCCGTGCCGTTGGCGATGCGCTGTTCGTTGTCGCGCATCTTGCGGATCAGTACGTCCAGGCCGCGGGCGGACAGGATGCGGTCGCGGGCCAGGATGTCGAGGTCGCCGGTGCGGGGGTCCTGCGGGAGGTAGCCGACCTCGCCGGATCGGGTGATGGTGCCGCCGGCCGGGATGCCCTCGCCCGCCAGGCATTTGGTGAGGGTGGTCTTTCCCGCGCCGTTGCGGCCGACCAGGCCGATGCGGTCGCCCTTGGCGATGCGGAACGAGGCGTTTTCGATGAGGACGCGGGCACCGGCGCGCAGCTCGATACCGGAGGCGGAGATCACGGACAGACTCCAGGGCGGATACGGGGGCGGGATGGACGGCTGAGGACGTTCCCGCCGTCTAATGCGCGAGGAGAATGGCCATGAGGACAGTCTAACGGGGCCGTGCAACCACTTTTTCTGTGTGCGGGTGTTCGAGGCGGCCGCCGGCACGAAGGGCCGGTGTCGGTGGCCGGTGGAACACTGAGGGGGACAGCCCCGCGAGACACGAGGAAGTGATCGCCATGGCAGGCACGGCCGGCGGGCGTCCGAGCATCTATCCGACGCTGCTGTACGCGGACGCCAAGGCGGCGATCCGGCAGCTCACGGAGGCCTTCGGCTTCACGGAGCTGTCGGTGTACGAGGGCGAGGACGGCTCGGTGCTGCACGCGGAGCTGGCGCAGGGCAACGGCGCGGTGATGGTCGGCACCAAGGGCACGGGCGGCGTGTTCGACGCCGCCATGAAGAACGCGGGCACCACGGGGGTGTACGTGGTGGTGGACGACGTCGACGGGCACCACCGCCGCGCCGTGGACCACGGCGTGGAGGTCCTGATGCCCCCGACGGACCAGGACTACGGCTCGCGGGACTACATGGCCCGGGACCTCGAGGGCAACGTGTGGAGCTTCGGGACGTACGCGCCCGAGACAGCGGGCTGACAGCCCGCGGGGCGGGCCGCGGACGCTAGCTGCCGCCGGTGTGCACCTGGAAGGCGGCCCGGCGCACGGCCTTGGCCAGGGCCGGGTCGGGGTGGGCGGCGGCGAGGGCGACCAGGACCTGCACGGTGCGCGGGTGCCCCACGGCGCGTACCTCGTCCAGGAGCATCGGGATGGTCGGCTGCACCGCGGACTCCAGGTGGCGGACGAGCAGCGGCGCCTCCCCGTGGTCGGCGACGGCGGCGGCGGTGTCCACCCACAGCCAGGTCGCCTCCTCGCGGGTGAGGACCTCGTGGGCGTCCTCCGGGTCGGCCCCGTCGTGCTCGGCCAGCCACAGCAGCGCGTACGGCCTGAGCGTCGGCTCGGTCAGCACAGCGCGGACGTCCGGCTCGGCGGGGGCGCCGACCACGCGCAGGGCCTCGAAGGCGAGGCCGCGCAGCAGGGCGTCCTCGCCCCGGGCGGCGCCGAGGAGTTCGGTGACGGCGCTGCCGACGGGGCGGGCGGCGAGCCAGGCGCGGTACTCGGCGCGGGCCGCGTTCGGGCGCAGCTGGGCGCAGCCGCGGAGCATGTCGTCGGCGGCCTGCTCGATGTTCCCGGCGGGGCTCTGCGCGGCGACGCAGATCTGCTCCAGCTTGACCCAGACGGCCCAGCTGCCGAGCGGGGTGAGCGTGGCCTGGCCGTCGCCGTAGGTGAGGGCGCCGACGGCGGCGAGGGCGCGCAGGGCCCAGTCGAGCAGGGGGGCGAGCGGGGCGTCGGTGGGCTCCGGTTCGGCCGTCGGCTCGGGCTGGGGACCGTAGGGGATCTCGCAGCGGGCGGTGCGCAGCTCGGTGACGCGCTGCTCCAGGAGATCGAGGAGCTGCTCCACGGGGACGGGCCCGGCGGACAGCTGGAGGAAGGAGAGCGCCTGCGGCATGGCCGAGACGACCTCGGCGACGGCGGCGGGCTCGTGGTCCGCGGGCTCCGGATGGGCGAGGGACCAGGCGTCGAAGAGCGCGACCCAGCCGCGCAGCACGGCACTGTCGTCACGGTCCCAGGCGCGCAGCCGCCAGCCCGGGCGGGCGCTGTCGCCGTGCACCTCGACGAGGCCGGCGAGGCGGGCGGTGTCCCAGTCGGCCCTGACCTGAGCCGGGGTCAGACCCAGCTCGCGGGCGGCCCGTTCGGCGGTCGCGTCGGAGAGGGTGGCCTTGCCGTCGTCGGTGGCGCTGTCCCGGCCCGGGCCGAGCGCGGCGTCGGCCCAGCGGGCGACGCGGGCCGCGGCGGCGAGACCTGAGCGTGCCATTCTGGCCAGCTCGGCCGGTGCCGGGGTGCCCTCCGGGGGGCGCGGTGCGGGTCGGCGCGAGCGCCGCTGGTTCATCGCTGGTGGGGCGGCGGCCAGGGGTCGCGGGCGGACGAGTCGAAGCCTGGAGTCGCGCGGGATACGGGACGTCACGGGTGCAGTCTTCCGGTTGACGGTCCGAAAACCCAAACGGAATGTCACGGCGGGCGACGGGGATGGCCAACGCACCGGTTCCAGGGAGTGGTCGAGGGCCGGGAACAGGCCAGTGGTACGACGCTAAACGGAATCGTCGCGACCGGTCGGTGGAGAGCGGGACGCGACGTGGTTGCGGCGGGGCGACGGGGGCGTGAACGCAGGGTGTCGGCGGGACCGGCGACGGAGGCCGCACCCGCGGGTTTCTGTGAACGGGGTCACATGAGGGGCGTCAGGAAGCGCCGGAGCGCTTCCTCGTATGCCTTGGGGTCCGCGTTCCACATGGCTCCGTGGGGGGCGTTGCGGACGGTGTGGAGGGCGACCATGTCGGGGCGGGCGTCGGCGAGCCGGCGGGAGAGCTGCCAGGGGGCGACGGTGTCGTCCGGTCCGTGGATGACGAGCGCGGGGACCCGCAGTCCGTCGGCCGGAGCGGTGCCCGCGGCGCGGTCGCCGGACAGTCCGGTGCGGCCCTGGGCGGCGCGGACCGCGAGGGGCAGCAGCGCGCCTGGCGTGCGGCGGGCCGAGGCGAGGGCGCGCAGGGCGGTCTCCCAGCTGAGCACCGGGGAGTCCAGCACGAGGCCGGAGATCCTCTCGCGCAGCCCCGAGTGCGCGGCGGCGCGCAGGGCCATGGTGGCGCCGGTGGACCAGCCGTGCAGGACGACCTGCCGGGCTCCGTAGCGCACGGCGTAGCGGATGGCCGCGTCGAGGTCGCGCCACTCGGTCTCGCCGAGGTGGTTCAGGCCGTCGGGCGGGCGGGGTGCGCCCAGGTCGCCGCGGTAGGCGAGGGCGAGCACCGGGAACTGGCTGCGGTGCAGGAATTCCATGACGTTGAGGGCGAGTTCCCGGGTGGTGCCCAGGCCGTGCACGGCGATCACCCAGGTGTCCCGCCTGCCCGGCACGAACCACGCGGGCAGGGCGCCGAGTTCGCCGGGGACGTCGACGTCGGCATGTTCGAGCCCGAGGGCGGCGCTGGGGTTGCCGACGTACACGTTCGGCGTGAGCCAGGCTTTGTCGCCGGGGTTCAGGGTGCCGTGCGTGATCCTCTCCAGGCGGCGCACGACGGTGTCGGCGCTGTGCGGGGCGTCGGGCAGGACGGGGCCGACGACCGCGTGGGAGCCGTTGCCGGAGAGGCCGTAGCGGCCGGGGCGCAGGGCGGCGAGGTCCCGGGTGAGGCTGATCCGCCCGGCGGCGGTGCCGTGCACGGTGAGCCGCGGTTCGGTGGGCAGGGGCTTGCCGGGGGGCGCCTTGAGCGCGGCGTCGCTGGCGAGCCGGCCGGCGGCCACCGCGGCGGCACCGGCCCCGAGCACGGCGGTGACGGCAGCGGCCGTCGCTTTGACAGTGCGCACGGCTCCAGTGTCCTGGCGGATGCCGTGGGCGACCAGTGGAGGGCAACGGCGGGGTGACGTCCGCGGCGGCCGTACGGACGGCTCAGCCCCGCTGGCCGTAACCGCGCAGGCGCTCCTCCACGTCGGCGAGCTGTTCCCGGGACAGCAGGCTCGGGGTCAGACCCGGCACCGAGGAGGCGGTCAGCCACAGGCGGCACATCCACTCCAGCTGGGCGGTGCGGTCGTAGGCCTGGGCGAGGGTGGTGCCGTAGGCGACGGTGCCGTGATTGCGCAGGAGGCAGCCGGAGCGGTCGGCGAGGGCGCGGAGCATGTTCTCGGCCAACTCGTCGGTGCCGTACGTGGCATAAGGGGCGACTCGGACGGGGCCGCCGAGCGCCGCGGCCATGTAGTGGATCAGCGGGAGCTCGCTCACGAGCGTCGAGACGGCCGTCGCGTGCACGGCGTGGGTGTGGACGACGGCCAGGGCGCCGGTCGTGCGGTAGACGGCGAGATGCATGGGCAGCTCGCTGGTCGGGACGAGCGTGCCGAGGACCTGCCGGCCGTCGAGGTCCACCCCGGTCACGTCGTGCGGCGCCAGCCGGTCGTAGGGCACACCCGACGGCGTGACCAGCACCGTGTCGCCGACGCGCACCGACACGTTGCCGGACGTGCCGACGACGAGTCCGTCCGAGACCGTCCGGCGGGCCGTCACGACGAGGTCCTCCCAGGCGCGGGCCTCCTCGGGGCGCACGCGGCGCCGCGGCTCCCCCACGCCCGGTTCACCCTCCCGTACGTCCCCCGCGCCCCGCTCGTCGCCTCGCTGCTCAGCCATGCCGCGATCCTGCCAGGCAAGGGCTCGAGGCACCGCCGGGCGGGGCACTTCAGGCCGGAAACCGACCGGCCGTATGGCGTTTGTCGACACAAAGGCCGCATCCAGCCGGGTGACAAAAATCTCTTCGACGGGTCATTCGATGAGCTGAATCCCCGCGCGGGGCGCCTGGCCACCGGGGCGCCGGCGGGCCACCGTTCAGGGGCGGAGTCATGACCCCTCGTTGCGGTCACCCCTGCGCCCCTCCCAGTTCATCTTCCGTTCACTCAGGTTGCCTACGTTCGTCCAGCCAATGACCTCGAACGATTGCCTGGGTAAATGGAAAGCTTCTCGCTGATCCTCGCGATTGTGGTGGTAACCGCACTCGCGTTCGATTTCACGAACGGTTTCCACGACACCGCGAACGCCATGGCCACCACCATTTCCACGGGCGCCATGAGGCCCAAGGTTGCGGTGGCCATGTCCGCGGTCCTCAACCTGGTCGGCGCCTTCCTGTCCGTCGAAGTCGCCAACACGATCTCCAAGGGCCTCGTCGACGAGGCCGGCATCCGGCCCGAGGTCATCTTCGCCGCCCTGGTCGGCGCGATCCTCTGGAACCTGCTGACCTGGCTGGTCGGCCTGCCGTCCAGCTCCTCGCACGCCCTCATGGGCGGTCTCATCGGCGCCACGATCGCCTCGGCGGGCGTCGGCGCGGTGCACGGCGACGTGCTGGTCACCAAGGTGCTGATCCCGGCGATCGCCGCCCCGCTGGTCGCGGGCATCGCGGCGCTGCTCGCCACCCGGCTGACGTACTCCCTCGGCAGGAAGGCCGACGGAGAGGCGTCCAAGAAGGGCTACCGGGCCGGCCAGATCGCCTCCGCCGGCCTGGTCTCCCTGGCCCACGGCACCAACGACGCCCAGAAGACGATGGGCGTCATCACCCTCGCCCTGGTCGCCGGCGGCGCCGTCGCGCCCGACTCCGACCCGCCCATGTGGGTCATCCTGTCGGCGGGTCTCGCCATCGCGCTCGGCACGTACCTGGGTGGCTGGCGCATCATCCGCACCATGGGCAAGGGACTGACCGACCTCCAGCCGCAGCAGGGCTTCGCCGCCCAGACCTCCGCGGCCACGGTCATCCTTGCCTCCTCGCACCTCGGCTTCTCCCTCTCCACGACGCACTCCGTGTCCGGCTCGGTGATGGGCGCGGGGCTCGGCCGCAAGGGCGGCGTGGTGCGCTGGTCCACCGCGACGCGGATGTTCGTCGCGTGGGGCCTGACGCTGCCGGCGGCCGCTCTGGTGGGCGCGCTCGCCGAGTACGTCACCGGCTTCGGCGACTGGGGCACGGCCGTGGTGGCCGTCTTCCTCATCGCCTCCAGCGCGGCGATCTGGAAGCTCTCGCGGCGAGAGATCGTCGACCACACCAACGTCAACGACACCGACGACGCGGAGCCCGCGGGCGTGGTGACCACGGCGATGGCCGCGGTGACGCCGCCGCCGGTGGGTGGCACGGCGTCGGAGGAGCCGGTTCCCGCGTTCCCGGCGCAGGCCACCGCCGAACGGACGCCGACCACGACCACCTCGGTCTGACCCCGCCCACCGGTTACAAGGAAGAGTCTCCGATATGAAGATCGACTGGGCGGCCCTCGGCTCCGTCTTCGGCGTCAGCCTCGTGGTCACCGTGGCCCTCGTCGGCCTGTTCACCCTCGGCATCACCGGCCTGTCGCGCCGCGAGCGTGCGGTGGCTCAGGGCGGGTCCGCCGGGCTCGCGGTCACGGGAGCGTACGCGTGTTTCGCGGCGTGTGCGGCGGCTGTGGGCTACGGGATCTATCTGATCGTGGCCTGAGGGCCTGACTGCACGTCGTGTCGGCCGGGCGGCGCGGGACTTCTTCTCCCGCGCCGCCCGGCCGTCGTGTGTGCACAGGGAGCGGTGTGGGGTTCTCCACACTCTCCCCTCGCAGGTCAACGGCAAGTTGACGGCGGTTCCCGGCCGTGGTGGACTGCCGGGGCCAGTACGGCGGCAGGAGAGGAAGCCGGTGCAAGTCCGGCGCGGTCCCGCCACTGTCACCGGGGTAGCAAATCCCCGGGAGCCAGGAACTCTCACCGCCGGTCTCGTCGAACCAGGGCGTGGACACCCTGAGTGAGGACACACATCGCCATGCGCGGCTGCCGATCGAGGTTCAACTCCCCACCCCTGCCCGCCCTCCTGGCCGGCTGAGCCCATGGGTGCCGGTCGCGTCTTCGCGTACGGCGCCGCCGCCGGTCTGATCGGTGACCTGCTGCTCGGTGATCCTCGCCGGGGGCATCCGGTCGCCGCGTTCGGACGGGCCGCGGGTGCCGTGGAACGGGTGTTGTGGCGGGACCACCGCGGGTGGGGCGCGCTGCACACCGCCGTGTGCGCCGGAGGGGCCGTCGCCCTCGGGTCCGTCGCCGCGCGTGCCGTGCGGACGTCCGGCGTCGCCTCCGTCGCACTGACCGGCGCCGCCACCTGGGCGGTCGTCGGGGGGACTTCGCTCGCCCGGGAGGCGCAGGCCATCGGGCGTGCCCTGGAGGCCGGGGACGTCGAGGCGGCCCGGGCCCGGCTGCCGCATCTGTGCGGGCGGGACCCGCAGGCCCTCGACGCCGACGGGATCGCCCGGGCCGTGGTCGAGTCCGTCGCCGAGAACACCTCCGACGCGGTGGTGGGGGCGCTGGTGTGGGGGGCCGTCGGCGGGGTGCCGGGGCTGCTCGGGTTCCGGGCCGTCAACACCCTGGACGCCATGGTCGGGCACACGTCGGCCCGGTACCTCCGGTACGGGTGGGCCTCCGCGCGGCTGGACGACCTCGCGGGGTGGCCGGGAGCGCGGCTGACCGCGGTCCTCGCGGCCCTGGCCGGGCCGGATCCGCGGGGGGCCGTGCGGGCCTGGCGGGCCGATGCGGCGAAGCATCCGAGTCCCAACGCCGGGCCCGTGGAGGCCTCGTTCGCGGGGGCGCTCGGGGTGCGGCTGGGCGGGACGCTCTCGTACGGCGGGCGGGTGGAGCACCGGCCCGTGCTGAACACGCAAGGGCGTGCCGTCGGCACGCGCGACGTCGAACGGGCCGTGCGGCTGTCGCGGCGCGTCACCTGGCTCTCGCTCGGGGTGTGCGCCGGTGCGCGGTTGCTGCGGAGTGCGCGGTCGTTGAAGAGGGGGAAATGACATGAGCGGTGGTCTTCTCGTCGCCGGTACCACCTCCGACGCCGGCAAGAGCGTCGTGACCGCCGGGATCTGCCGGTGGCTGGTGCGGCAGGGCGTCAAGGTCGCGCCCTTCAAGGCGCAGAACATGTCCCTGAACTCCTTCGTGACCAAGGAGGGGGCCGAGATCGGGCGGGCGCAGGCCATGCAGGCGCAGGCCTGCCGGGTCGAGCCGACCGCGCTGATGAACCCCGTACTGCTCAAGCCCGGTGGCGAGCAGAGCAGTCAGGTCGTGCTGCTCGGCAAACCGGTCGGGGAGCTGAGTGCGCGCGGCTACCACGGCGGGCGGCAGCAGCAGTTGCTCGGGACGGTGCTGGACTGTCTGGAGCAGTTGCGGGGCACGTATGACGCGGTGATCTGCGAGGGGGCCGGTTCTCCCGCCGAGATCAATCTGCGGCGGACGGACATCGTGAACATGGGGATCGCCCGGAACGCCGGGCTGCCCGTGCTCGTCGTCGGCGACATCGACCGGGGCGGTGTGTTCGCCTCGTTCTTCGGGACGGTGGCGCTGCTGTCCCCCGAGGACCAGCGTTGCGTCGCCGGGTTCCTCGTCAACAAGTTCCGCGGGGACGTCTCCCTGCTGGAGCCGGGCCTGGACATGCTGCGCGACCTCACCGGGCGGCGTACGTACGGTGTGCTGCCGTTCCGGCACGGTCTCGGGATCGACGAGGAGGACGGTCTGCGGGTCTCGTTGCGGGGAGCGGTGCGGGAGTCCGTCGTGGCCCCGCCGCTCGGGGAGGACGTGCTGCGGGTCGCGGTCTGTGCCGTGCCGCTCATGTCCAACTTCACCGACGTGGACGCGCTGGCCGCCGAACCGGGCGTCGTGGTGCGGTTCGTGGACCGGCCGGAGGAACTGTCCGACGCCGACCTCGTCATCGTGCCCGGCACCCGGGGAACGGTCAGGGCGCTGGAGTGGCTGCGCGAGCGGGGGCTCGCCGACGCCCTGGCCCGCAGGGCCGCCGAGCAGCGGCCCGTCCTCGGCATCTGCGGCGGTTTCCAGATGCTCGGCGAGCACATCGAGGACGACGTCGAGAGCCGCCGGGGCCACGTCGACGGGCTCGGGATCCTGCCCGTGCGGGTACGGTTCGCCCGCGAGAAGACCCTCACGCGGCCTGCGGGCGAGGCCCTCGGGGAACGCGTCGAGGGCTACGAGATCCACCACGGGGTCGCCGACGTCACCGGAGGAGTTCCGTTCCTGGACGGCTGCCGGGTCGGCCAGACCTGGGGCACGCACTGGCACGGCTCACTGGAGTCGGACGGCTTCCGGCGGGCCTTTCTGCGCGAGGTGGCGGCCGCCGCGGGCCGCCGCTTCGTGCCGGCGCCGGACACCTCGTTCGCCGCGCTGCGCGAGGAGCAGCTCGACCGGCTCGGCGACCTGATCGAACAGCACGCGGACACCGACGCGCTGTGGCGGCTCATCGAGTCCGGCGCGCCGCAAGGACTGCCCTTCATTCCACCGGGAGCGCCCGCATGAGCACTGTGTTGTTGTTGTCGACCGCCGACACGGACCTGCTGGCGGCCCGGGCCGCCTCCGGTGCCGACTACCGGATCGGCAACCCGACCCGCGTGGACGTCCGGGAGGAGCTTCCGGCCCTGCTGGACGGGGCCGGCATCGCCGTCGTCCGGCTGCTCGGCGGCAAGCGGGCCTGGGAGGACGGGCTCGCCGCGCTGAAGGCTTCCGGCATCCCCACCGTGCTGCTCGGCGGCGAGGCCGTGCCGGACGCGGAGTTGATGGCCGAGTCGTCCGTCCCGGCCGGTGTCGTGGCGGAGGCGCTGAAGTACCTCGTGGAGGGCGGGCCGGAGAACCTCACCGAACTCGCCCGGTTCCTCTCCGACACCGTGCTGCTGACGGGTGAGGGGTTCGTCGAGCCGCGGAAGATGCCGGAGTACGGCGTCCACGGGGAGCGTCCGCACACCGAGGGCCGGCCGACCGTCGGCGTGCTCTTCTACCGGGCCCACGAGCTGAGCGGCAACACCGCCTTCGTCGACACCCTGTGCGACGCGATCGAGGCGCGGGGCGCCAACGCGCTGCCCGTCTACTGCGGTTCGCTGCGCGGGGCGGACGAGGGGCTGTACGAGATCCTCGGGCGGGCGGACGCTCTGGTCGCCACCGTCCTGGCCGCCGGTGGCACCCACGCCTCGCAGGCCTCGGCGGGCGGCGACGAGGAGGCCTGGGACATCGGCGCCCTCGCCGAGCTGAACATCCCCGTGCTTCAGGGTCTGTGCCTGACGTCCTCGCGGCAGGCCTGGGCGGAGTCGGACGCCGCCCTCTCCCCCATGGACGCCGCGATGCAGGTGGCGATCCCGGAGTTCGACGGGCGGCTGATCACCGTGCCGTTCTCCTTCAAGGAGCAGGGCGCGGACGACGTGCCCGTCTACGTCGCCGACCCGGAACGGGCCGCGCGCGTCGCCGGCATCGCCGTACGGCACGCGCAGCTCAGGCACAAGGAGAACGCCGAGAAGAAGCTGGCGCTGGTCTTCACCGCGTACCCGACCAAGCACTCCCGGGTCGGCAACGCGGTCGGGCTCGACACCCCGGCCTCGGCGGTGCGGGTGCTGGACGCGCTGCGGGACGCCGGGTACGTCGTCGAGGGACATCCGGACGAGGGTGACGAGCTGATCCACCGGCTCATCAACGCCGGCGGGCACGACGTGGAGTGGCTGACCGAGGAGCAGCTGGCCGCCGCGCCCGCGCGAGTACCGCTGGCGGACTACCGGGCGTGGTTCGAGAAGCTCGACCCGGAGCTGAAGGACGCGATGACCGAGGCGTGGGGCGAGCCGCCGGGCAGCCTCTACGTCGACGGCGACGACATCGTGCTGGCGTCCCTGCAGTTCGGGAACGTCGTCGTGATGATCCAGCCGCCGCGCGGCTTCGGCGAGAACCCCATCGCGATCTACCACGACCCGGACATGCCGCCGTCCCACCACTACATGGCCGCCTACCGGTGGCTGGAGAACAGCTTCGGCGCCGACGCCATCGTCCACATGGGCAAGCACGGCACCATGGAGTGGCTGCCGGGCAAGGGCCTCGGGCTCGGCGGGGGCTGCGCCCCGGACGCGGTCCTCGGGGACCTGCCGCTGATCTACCCGTTCATCGTCAACGACCCCGGCGAGGGCACCCAGGCCAAGCGACGGGGGCACGCCACGGTCGTCGACCACCTCGTGCCGCCGATGGCCCGCGCCGACACCTACGGCGACCTGGCCAAGCTGGAGCAGCTCCTCGACGAGTACGCGCTCGTCTCCGACCTGGACCCGGCGAAGGCCCCGACCGTGCGCGCCCAGATCTGGACGCTGGTCAAGGCGGCCGAACTCCACCACGACCTGCACGTCGACGAGCAGCCGGACGACGAGGCGTTCGACGAGTTCGTCATGCACATCGACGGCTATCTGTGCGAGATCAAGGACGTGCAGATCCGCGACGGCCTGCACATCCTGGGCGGCGGGCCGGTCGGTGAGCCGCGTGTCAACCTCGTGCTGGCCGTGCTGCGCGCCTCGCAGGTGTGGGGCGGGCAGGCCAACGCGCTGCCCGGGCTCAGGGCGTCGCTGGCGCGGCACTTCGGGCTGGTGGAGAAGGAGCTGCTGGCCGAGCCGGGCGCTCCGGTGAAGGTGCCCGTGGAGCTGACGGACCTGGTGGACGGGCCGTCGCGCAGTGCCGCCGACGCGATCGACCTGCTGGAGCAGCTGTGCCGGCGGATCGCGGAGGGCATGGAGGAGCGCGGCTGGGCGGTCGCCGAGAGCGCGCCGCTGATCCGGGAGGTCCTCGGCACCGAACTGCCCGAGGCCGTCGCCGTGCTGGAGTTCGCCTGCGCCGAGGTCGTGCCGCGGCTGGAGAAGACCACCGACGAGATCGGGCACATCCTGCGGGCGCTGGACGGCGGCTACGTCCCGGCCGGTCCCTCCGGTTCGCCGACGCGCGGACTCGTCAACGTCCTGCCGACCGGCCGGAACTTCTACTCCGTCGACCCCAAGGCCATTCCGTCCCGGCTGAGCTGGGAGGTCGGGCAGTCGCTCGCGGACTCGCTGGTGCAGCGGTACCTGCAGGACACCGGCGCGTACCCCACGTCCGTCGGGCTGACGGTGTGGGGCACCTCCGCCATGCGCACCCAGGGCGACGACATCGCCGAGATCCTGGCACTGCTGGGCTGCCGGCCGGTGTGGGACGACGCCTCGCGCCGGGTGACCGGGTTCGAGGTGATCCCCCTGGCCGAGCTCGGCCGGCCGCGCATCGACGTCACCGTCCGCATCTCGGGCTTCTTCCGGGACGCCTTCCCGCACGTGGTGGGCCTGATCGACGACGCGGTCCGCACGGTCGCCGAGCTGGACGAACCGGCGGAGTCCAACTACGTCCGGGCCCACGCCGACCAGGACACCGCAGAGCACGGCGACCGCCGCCGGGCCACGGCTCGCATCTTCGGCTCCAAGCCGGGGGCGTACGGGGCGGGTCTGCTGCCGCTGATCGACGCCCGCAACTGGCGCTCCGACGCGGACCTCGCCGAGGTGTACGCGGTGTGGGGCGGTTACGCCTACGGCCGGGGGCTCGACGGGCGGGCGGCGCGCGGGGACATGGAGACGGCGTTCAAGCGGATCGCCGTCGCCGCGAAGAACGTCGACACCCGTGAGCACGACCTCGTCGACGCCGACGACTACTTCCAGTACCACGGCGGCATGGTCGCCATGGTGCGGCACCTGACGGGCGCGAGTCCCGAGGCGTACGTCGGTGACTCGGCCACCCCGGACCAGGTGAAGACCCGCACGCTCGGCGAGGAGACGCACCGCGTCTTCCGCGCCCGGGTGGTCAACCCGCGCTGGATGGCGGCCATGCGGCGGCACGGCTACAAGGGCGCCTTCGAGATGGCGGCGACCGTGGACTACCTGTTCGGGTACGACGCCACGGCCGGGGTCGTGGACGACTGGATGTACGAGAAGCTCAGCGCCGAGTACGTCTTCGACCCGGAGAACCGGGACTTCATGAAGAAGTCCAACCCCTGGGCGCTGCGCGGCATCACCGAGCGGCTGCTGGAGGCCGCCGAGCGCGGACTGTGGGCCGAGCCCGACGCGGAGACGCTCGAGCGGCTGCGCGCCACCTACCTGGAACTCGAAGGCGACTTGGAGGGCGACGAGAAGTGACCACCCCCTTTCCGTTCACGGCCGTCGTGGGCCAGGACGACCTGCGGCTCGCGCTGCTGCTGAACGCGGTGTCACCGGCGGTCGGCGGTGTGCTGGTGCGCGGCGAGAAGGGCACGGCCAAGTCGACGGCGGTGCGGGCCCTGGCAGCGCTGCTGCCGGAGGTGGCGGTCGTCCCGGGCTGCCGCTTCTCCTGCGATCCGGCCTCCCCCGACCTGGCGTGCCCGGACGGGCCGCACGAGGCCGGCGCCGGCGCCGGGCGGCCCGCCCGGATGGTCGAACTGCCCGTCGGCGCCTCCGAGGACCGGCTGGTCGGCGCGCTGGACATCGAGCGGGCCCTGTCCGAGGGCGTGAAGGCCTTCGAGCCGGGCCTGCTCGCCGACGCGCACCGCGGGATCCTCTACGTCGACGAGGTCAACCTGCTCCACGACCACCTGGTCGACCTGCTGCTGGACGCCGCCGCGATGGGCGCCTCGTACGTCGAGCGCGAGGGCGTCTCCGTGCGGCACGCCGCCCGCTTCCTGCTCGTCGGCACCATGAACCCCGAAGAGGGCGAACTGCGCCCGCAGTTGCTCGACCGGTTCGGGCTGACCGTGGAGGTCGCGGCCTCGCGGGAGCCGGACCAGCGGGTGGAGGTCGTCCGGCGGCGGCTGGCGTACGACGACGACCCGGGCGGATTCGCCGCGCGCTGGGCCGAGGAGGAGGCCGCCGTGCGGGCGCGGATCATCGCCGCGCGGGAGCTGCTGCCGTCCGTGCGGCTGGGCGACGGGGCGCTGCGGCAGATCGCGGCGACCTGCGCTGCCTTCGAGGTCGACGGCATGCGCGCGGACATCGTGATGGCGCGGACCGCCACCGCGCTGGCGGCCTGGGCCGGGCGCACGGACGTGCTCGCGGAGGACGTCCGGCAGGCGGCGCTGCTCGCGCTGCCGCACCGGCGGCGGCGCAATCCCTTCGACGCGCCGGGGCTGGACGAGGACAAGCTCGACGAGACCCTGGAGGAGTTCGGCGGTTCGGACGACGACGATCCGGATCCGGACCCCGGGCCGGACGGGCCCGGCGGGGGCGGCGGACAGCCGGAACCCGACGACGCGCCCCAGGGCGACGGTGACACCGGGGCCCGGCCCGAGGCCGGGGAGGACGGGCAGCCGCAGCCCTCGGGGGCCGGCGAGCAGTCGGCCGTACGGGCTTCCGAACCGTTCCGGACGAAGGTGCTGAGCGTGCCCGGGGTCGGCGAGGGTGCCGCCGGGCGGCGTTCGCGGGCGCGGACCGAGCAGGGGCGGACGACCGGGGCCCGGCGGCCCCGGGGCGCGCTCACCAAGCTGCACCTGGCGGCGACCGTGCAGGCCGCGGCGCCGCACCAGCGGGCGCGTGGACGGTCCGGGCCGGGCCTGGTGGTGCGCCGGGACGATCTGCGGCAGGCCACCCGGGAGGGGCGCGAGGGCAATCTCGTGCTGTTCGTCGTGGACGCCTCCGGGTCGATGGCGGCACGGCAGCGGATGAGCGCCGTGAAGGGCGCCGTGCTGTCGCTGCTGCTGGACGCCTACCAGCGGCGCGACAAGGTGGGCCTGGTGACCTTCCGGGGCTCGGGCGCGGACGTCGCGCTGCCGCCGACCTCGTCCGTGGACGCGGCGGCGGCCCGGCTGGAGACGCTGCCGACCGGCGGGCGCACACCGCTCGCCGCCGGGCTGCTGCGCGCGCACGACGTGCTGCGCGTGGAGCGGCTGCGGGATCCGGCGCGGCGGCCGCTGGTCGTGGTGGTGACGGACGGGCGGGCCACCGGCGGCCCGGAGCCGGTCGCCCTGGCCGGGCGGGCGGCGCGGCTGTTCGCGGCCGACGGTGTCGCGTCGGTGGTCGTGGACTGCGAGTCGGGGCCGGTACGGCTGGGGCTCGCCGGGCAGCTCGCCGGTGACCTGGGCGGTACGGCCGTGACATTGGACGAGCTGCGGGCGGACAGCATCGCCGGGCTGGTGAAGGACGTGCAGAGGAGGGCCGCGTAATGCCGCAGGGACAGCCGAGTGTGGTGCCGGACGACGGACTGACCACACGGCAGCGCCGCAACCGGCCGCTGGTCGTCGTGCACACGGGCGTCGGCAAGGGCAAGTCCACCGCCGCCTTCGGGCTCGCGCTGCGGGCCTGGAACCAGGGGTGGCCGATCGGGGTGTTCCAGTTCGTCAAGTCGGCGAAGTGGAAGGTCGGCGAGGAGAACGCGCTGCGGGTGCTCGGGGCGTCCGGCGAGGGCGGCTCCGTCGACTGGCACAAGATGGGCGAGGGCTGGTCGTGGGTGCAGCGCGACGCCCAGATGGACAACGAGGAGAAGGCCCGGGAGGGCTGGGAGCAGGTCAAGCGGGACCTGGCGGCCGAGACGTACAAGCTGTACGTGCTGGATGAGTTCGCGTACCCGATGCACTGGGGCTGGGTGGACACGGACGAGGTGATCTCCGTGCTCCGGGACCGGCCCGGGACCCAGCATGTCGTCATCACCGGGCGGAACGCGCCTGACAAGCTCGTGGACTTCGCCGATCTCGTGACCGACATGTCCAAGGTCAAGCATCCGATGGACGTGGGCCAGAAGGGCCAGAGGGGCATCGAGTGGTGAATGCTTCCGTCCCTCGGCTGGTCATCGCCGCGCCCTCGTCGGGCAGCGGCAAGACCACCGTTGCCACGGGGTTGATGGCCGCGTTCGCCGCGCGGGGGCTCGCCGTGTCCCCGCACAAGGTCGGGCCGGACTACATCGACCCCGGGTATCACGCGCTCGCGACCGGGCGGGTGGGGCGGAACCTCGACGCGTACCTGTGCGGGCCCGAACTGGTGGCGCCGTTGTTCCTGCACGGGGCCCGGGGGTGTGACATCGCCGTCGTCGAGGGCGTGATGGGGCTGTACGACGGGGCCGCGGGTGAGGGTGAGCTGGCGTCGACGGCTCATGTCGCGAAGCTGCTGCGGGCGCCGGTGGTGCTGGTCGTCGACGCGTCGTCGCAGTCGCGGTCGGTGGCGGCGCTGGTGCACGGGTTCGCGTCCTGGGACCCGGAGGTGCGGGTCGGGGGCGTGATCCTGAACAAGGTCGCCTCGGACCGGCACGAGGAGCTGCTGCGGGAGGCGTTGGAGCAGGCGGGGGTGCCGGTCCTCGGGGTGCTGCGGCGCGTTCCGCAGGTGGACACGCCGTCGCGGCATCTGGGGCTGGTGCCGGTCGCCGAGCGGCAGGCCGCCGCCGTGGAGGCGGTGGCGGCGATGGCCGCGCAGGTCTTGGACGGTTGTGACCTGGGGGCGTTGGAAGCACTGGCGCGTGCTGCCGGTGCCGTACCAGGGGGATCCGCCCCCTGGACCCCCGCCTCGCCCACCCACCACCCGACGCGGTCGGACGAGCAGCGAGCGCCCGTCGTCGCCATCGCCGGTGGGCCTGCCTTCACCTTCTCCTACGCCGAACACACCGAGCTGCTCACCGCCGCCGGGGCAGAGGTCGTCACGTTCGACCCCCTGCGGGACGAGGAACTGCCCGAGGGGGCGGCGGGGTTGGTGATCGGGGGCGGGTTCCCCGAGGTGTACGCCGCCGAGCTGTCCGCCAACGAACCCCTGCGCATGGCGGTCGCCGCCCTGGCGGAGAGCGGCGCTCCCGTCGCCGCCGAGTGCGCGGGGCTGCTGTATCTGTGCCGGGAGCTGGACGGGCTGCCGATGTGCGGGGTGCTGGACGCCGGGGCGCGGATGACCGAGCGGCTCACCCTGGGCTACCGGGACGCCGTGGCCGTGGGCGACAGCGTGCTCGCGGCGGCCGGGACACGGATGCGGGGGCACGAGTTCCACCGGACCGTCGTGGAGCCCGGCTCGGGGACGGAGCCCGCCTGGGGGGTCCGCAGCCCCCGGCCGCGGGTCGAAGGTTTCGTACAGCGAGGTGTGCACGCGAGCTATCTGCACACGCACTGGGCGTCCGAGCCCGGTGTCGCCCGTCGGTTCGTGGAGAGGTGCCGGACGTCATGAGCAGCAGGCTGGTCGGAGTCGGGGTGGGCCCCGGGGATCCGGAGCTGGTGACCGTCAAGGGCGTGAACGCCCTGCGGGAAGCCGATGTCGTGGTGGTCCCCGTAATGGACAGCGGGGAGCGCGGGCGGGCCGAGGCGACCGTGCTGCACTACGTGCCCGAGGAGAAGGTCGTCCGGGTCGTGTTCGCGCTGAACGAGCGCAGCGACCGGGGGCGGCGCGAGGCGGCGTGGGACGCGGCCGGGGGGCGGGTCGTCGAGCTGCTGGAGGAGCACGGCAGCGTCGCCTTCGCGACCATCGGCGATCCCAATGTGTACTCGACCTTCACGTACCTCGCGCAGACCATCGTCGAGCTGGTGCCGGGCGTGGTCGTGGAGACCGTGCCCGGGATCACCGCCATGCAGGACCTCGCCGCCCGGTCGGGCGCCGTGCTGACCGAAGGCACCGAGCCGCTGACGCTCGTCCCCGTCACCGCGGGGGCGACGGTGCTCAAGGAGGCCCTGGCCGGGCCCGGGACCGTCGTCGCCTACAAGTTCGGGCGGCAGGCGCACGAGGTCGCCGGGGCGCTGCGGGAGACCGGGCGGCTCGGCGACGCCGTGTGGGGGTCGGCGCTCGGGCTGCCGGAGGAGTCCATCCGCCCGGCAGCCGAACTGGACGGCGCTCCCCTGCCGTACCTGTCGACGCTCATCGCGCCCGCGCGGCGCGACGGCGGACGCGGCGGCAAGTTGTGACACCCGTGAACCACGAGAGGACCCATCCCATGGCCGACGCCCCCGCCGGCAAAGTGACCTTCGTCGGCGCCGGCCCCGGCGCCGCCGACCTGCTGACGTTCCGCGCCGCGCGCGCCATCGCCGAGGCCGACGTCGTGATCTGGGCTGCCAGCCTGGTTCAGGCGGAGGTCCTGGAGCACGCGCGCGAGGACGCGGAGATCCTGGACTCGGCGACCATGTCCCTGGAGGACGTCGTCGCCGTGTACGAGCGGGCCCGCGGCGAGGGACTCAAGGTCGCCCGTATCCATTCCGGTGACCCGGCCCTGTGGGGCGGCACGCAGGAGCAGCTCGACCGGTGTGCCGAGGTCGGCATCGCCACCGAGATCGTGCCCGGGGTGTCCTCCTTCTCGGCCGTCGCGGCGCTCGCCCAGCGCGAGTTGACCATCCCGGAGGTCGCGCAGTCGGTCGTGCTGACCCGGCTCGGCGGCGGCAAGACGCCCATGCCTCCCGGGGAGGAGGTCCGGGAGTTCGCCAAGCACGGCACCACCATGGCGGTGTTCCTCTCCGCCGCCCGCAGCGGGCAGCTGGTGCGGGAGCTGCTGGAGGGCGGCTACCCGACGACGACCCCGGTCGTGGTGGCGTACCAGGCGACCTGGCCGGAGGAGCTGATCGTGAAGTGCACGATCGGCACGCTGGAGGAGACGGTCAAGGAGCACAAGCTCTGGAAGCACACCCTGTTCCTGGTCGGCCCGGCGCTCGACGCGCACGGCACGCGCTCGCACCTGTACCACCCGGGTCACTTCCACGGCTACCGCAAGGCCGACCCGGAGGCCCGCAGAGCCCTGCGTGAACGGGGTGCCAGTACATGATCACCGTGGTCGGGACGGGGACGGGCGCGGCGCCTTCCGAGAACGTCCTCGCCGGTGCGGAGCTGGTCGTGGGCGGGTGGCGGCATCTCGATGCCGTACGGCTGCCCGAGAGGGCGGAGCGGGTCGTGCTCGGGCCGCTCGCACCGGCCCTCGACACCATCGGGGAGTATGTCGCGAAGGACCGTCCCGTTGTGGTGCTGGCCTCCGGGGACCCCGGGTTCTTCGGGATCGTGCGGGTGCTGGCCGAGCGGTTCGGGCCCAAGCGGCTGGAGGTGCGGCCCGGGGTGTCGTCCGTGGCCGCCGCGTTCGCGCGGATCGGGCTGCCGTGGGACGACGCCGTGGTGGTGAGCGCCCACGGCCGGGAGTTGCGGACGGCCGTCAACGTGTGCCGGGCGCAGGCCAAGACGGCCGTGCTGACCGGGCCGGGCGCGGGTCCGGCGGAGCTGGGGGCCGCGTTGCGGGACGCGCCGCGGGTGCTGGTCGTCGCCTCCGGGCTGGGCTCGGAGGCGGAGCGCGTGGAGCGGGTGACGCCCGCCGAGGCCGCCGCTCGCGACTGGGGTACGGCGGTGAACGTGGTGCTGTGCCTGGACGAGACGCGGGCGCTCGGGGCCGTGCGGACCGTCGCGGGGTCCGGGGAGCGGCCCGCCGGCTGGGCTCTGGACGAGGCGGAGTTCGCCCACCGGGACTCGATGATCACCAAGTTCGAGGTACGGGCGCTGGCCCTGGCCCGGCTGGGACCGCGCCCGGGCGACCTGGTGTGGGACGTGGGCGCGGGCTCGGGCTCCGTGGCCGTGGAGTGCGCCCGGCTGGGCGCAGCCGTGACCGCCGTGGAGAAGACCGCGGACGGGGTGGAGCGGGTCCGCGCCAACGCCGTCGCGCACGGCGTGGACGTGCGGGTGGTGCGGGGCGCGGCACCGGACGCGCTGGCGGATCTCGCCGAGACCCCGGACGCCGTGTTCGTGGGGGGCGGCGGGCGCGAACTGCCCGACATCGTCGCCGCGTGTGCGCGGCGGGCCCGGCGCACGGTGGTCGTCGCCATGGCGGCGCTCGACCGGGTACCGGCCGCGCGCGAGGCCCTGAGGGGCGCCGGTCTCACCTGCGACGGCGTGCTGCTGCAGTCGTCGCGGCTCGCACCGCTGCCCGGGGACGTGACCCGGCTCGCGGCGACCAACCCCGTTTTCCTGCTGTGGGGCGTCCGGCCTCCGGCAGCTGTCGAAGAAGGAGTCGCTCAGTGATCGGCCTCATTTCCGCCACCGCGGCGGGAGCGGCTGCGCGGGACCGGCTGGCCGCGGCGTGGCCGGACCGCACGCGTGTGTACGAGGGTCCCGTCGGGGACGCCGTACGGGCCGCGTTCGCGCAGTGCGAGCAGCTCGTGTGCTTCCTGGCGACGGGGGCGGTGGTGCGGCTGGTGGCACCGCTGCTGTCCGGCAAGAGCGAGGACCCGGGTGTGGTGTGCGTCGACGAGGGCGGGCGGTTCGCCGTGTCCCTGCTGGGCGGGCACGCGGGCGGAGCCAACGAACTCGCCCGTGAGGTGGGTGACCTGCTGGGTGCCGAGCCGGTCGTGACGACGGCCACGGACGCCGTGGACCTGGCGGGCCTGGACACCCTCGGCCTGCCCGTGGAGGGCGATGTCGCCGGGGTGTCGCGGGCGCTGCTGGACGGCGAGGCGGTGGCGCTGCGGGCCGAGGTGGCCTGGCCGCTGCCGCCGCTGCCCGTGACGGACGAGGGGTCGTACACGATCCGGGTCACCGACCGGCTCGTGGAGGCGGCCGGGCGCGAGGTGGTGCTGCGGCCGCCGACGCTGGTCGTCGGGGTCGGGGCGTCCAGGGGCGCCCCCGTCGAGGAGGTTCTCGGGCTGGTCGAGGACGCCCTGCGGGAGGCCGGGCTGTCGGCGGCGTCCGTCGCCGAGCTGGCCACCGTCGACGCCAAGGCCGGGGAGCCCGGCATCGTCGAGGCCGCGGGACGGCTCGGGGTGCCCCTGGTGACGTACTCCGCCGAGGAGTTGGCCGGGGTCGACGTGCCCAATCCGTCCGACGCGCCGCTCGCGGCCGTCGGGACCCCGTCCGTGGCGGAGGCCTCCGCGCTCGTCGGCGGGGGCGAACTCCTCGTGCCCAAGCGGAAGTCGGCCGCGAGCCCGGCGATGGCGACCTGTGCCGTCGTACGGCGGCCGGGACGCGGGCGGCTCGCGGTGGTCGGGCTCGGGCCGGGCGCCCGGGACCTGCTGACGCCGCGCGCGAAGGCCGAACTCCGGCGGGCTTCCGTGCTCGTGGGGCTCGACCAGTACGTCGACCAGATCCGTGACCTGCTGCGGCCCGGCACCCGGATCCTGGAGTCGGGGCTCGGCGCCGAGGAGGAACGGGCGCGCACGGCGGTCGAGGAGGCCCGCAAGGGGCAGGCCGTCGCGCTGATCGGCAGCGGGGACGCCGGCGTCTACGCCATGGCCTCCCCCGCGCTGGCCGAGGCCTCCGACGACATCGACGTGGTCGGTGTGCCCGGGGTGACGGCGGCGCTCGCGGCCGGTGCGATCCTGGGTGCCCCGCTGGGCCACGACCACGTGTCGATCAGCCTGTCGGACCTGCACACGCCGTGGGAGGTCATCGAGCGGCGGGTGCGGGCCGCGGCCGAGGCGGACATCGTCGTCACCTTCTACAACCCGCGCTCACGCGGACGTGACTGGCAGCTCCCCAAGGCGCTGGGCATCCTCGCCGAGCACCGGACGCCGGCCACTCCGGTCGGCGTGGTGCGCAACGCCTCGCGGCCGGACGAGTCCAGCCGGCTCACGACGCTGGGCGCTCTCGACCCGGCGACGGTCGACATGATGACGGTCGTGACCGTGGGCAACACGGCGACCCGGGACATCGCGGGGCGCATGGTGACCCCGCGCGGCTACCGCTGGCAGTCGGCGCAGGAGGGGGCCGAGTGAACCGCGTCGTCCATCCGATCGAGGAGGAGTCCTACCGGCGGCTGCGCGCCCGGCTGGACACCTCGCACTTCCCGCCGCTGACCCGGGCGGTCGTGGAGCGGGTCATCCACTCCGCCGCCGACCTCGACTACGCCACCGACCTCGTCATGGACGAGGCCGACCTGGAGAAGGCGCACGCGGCGCTGCACGCCGGGGCGCCCGTGGTCGTGGACGTGGCGATGGTCGGCGCCGGCATCACCCGGCGTGAGACCGTCTGCCGTCTGAAGGACGCCGCGTCCGGGCCGGGGCTGACCCGTTCCGCGCACGCGATCCGGCTCGCCCACGAGCAGGTCGGCCCCGGTGCCCTCTGGGTGATCGGCAACGCGCCGACCGCGCTGGAGGAGCTGCTGACGCTCGACGCCGACCCCGCGCTCGTCATCGGACTGCCCGTCGGTTTCGTCGGAGCCGTCGAATCGAAGGCCGCGCTGCGCGAGAGCGGACTGCCCGCCGTGAGCAACGTGTCCGAGAAGGGCGGGTCGGCGGTCGCCGCCGCCGCGCTCAACGCCCTGCTTTATCACCCCACTTCCGCCGAGGAGAAACTGTGACCACCCCGCCCGCCCTGCTCATCGCCGGCCACGGCACCCGCGACGACGCCGGAGCCGAGGCGTTCCGCGACTTCGTACGGCAGCTGGGGGCCCGGCACCCCGAACTGCCCGTCGCGGGCGGCTTCATCGAGCTGTCCCCGCCGCCGCTGGGCGAGGCCGTCACCGAGCTGGTGGAGCAGGGCGTGCGCCGGTTCGCCGCCGTCCCGCTGATGCTGGTCTCCGCCGGGCACGCCAAGGGCGACATCCCGGCGGCCCTGGCCCGCGAGAAGGAGCGGCACCCGGGCATCTCGTACACGTACGGGCGTCCGCTCGGCCCGCATCCGGCGCTGCTGAACGTGCTGGAGCGGCGGCTGGACGAGGCCCTGGGGGCGGCGGGCCGCACGCCCGGGGACCGGGCCGACGTGACGGTGCTGCTGGTGGGGCGCGGGTCCACGGACCCGGACGCCAACGCCGAGGTGCACAAGGCGGCCCGGCTGCTGTGGGAGGGGCGCGGGTACGCGGGTGTCGAGACGGCGTTCGTGTCGCTGGCGGCGCCGGACGTGCCGAGCGGCCTCGACCGCTGTGTGCGGCTGGGCGCCCGCCGGGTCGTGGTCCTGCCCTACTTCCTGTTCACGGGCATCCTGCCGGACCGGGTGCGGCACCAGACGGAGGGCTGGGCGGCCGCGCACCCGGAGGTCGAGGTGCTCTCGGCCGACGTCATCGGGCCGGAGCCGGAGTTGTTGGACCTGGTGTGGGAGCGGTACGAGGAGGCCGTCAAGGGCGATCTGCGGATGAACTGCGACTCGTGCGTGTACCGCATCGCGCTGCCCGGTTTCGAGGACAAGGTGGGCATGCCGCAGCAGCCGCACTTCCACCCGGACGACGACGACCACCACCACGGGCACGGTCACCACCACCACGGCGCCCCCTCGCATGCGCACTGAGAGCGGGCACGATCTGCGTCACCACGGGGACGCGGAGGTGCGGGACGACGGCGGCTCGCTCGTCGACCTCGCCGTGAACGTCCGCGCGGACACGCCGCCGGTCTGGCTGCGGGAGCACATCGCCGCGTCGCTCGGCGGGCTCGCGGCCTACCCGGACGGGCGTGCCGCGCGGGCGGCGGTGGCTTCGCGGCACGGTCTGCCGGTGGAGCGGGTGCTGCTGACGGCGGGAGCGGCGGAGGCGTTCGTGCTGCTGGCGCGGGCGCTGAAGGTGCGCCGGCCGGTCGTCGTCCACCCCCAGTTCACGGAGCCGGAGGCGGCGCTGCGGGACGCGGGGCACACGGTCGGCCGGGTGCTGCTGCGGGAGGAGGACGGCTTCCGGCTGGACCCGGCGGCCGTCCCCGCGGACGCGGACCTGGTGGTGATCGGCAACCCGACGAACCCGACCTCGGTGCTGCACCCGGCGGACGCGATCGCCGAACTCGCCCGGCCCGGGCGGGTGCTGGTGGTGGACGAGGCGTTCATGGACGCGGTGCCGGGCGAGCGCGAGGCCCTGGCCGGCCGTGTCGACGTGCCGGGCCTGGTGGTGCTGCGCAGTCTGACCAAGACGTGGGGGCTGGCCGGGCTGCGGATCGGATACGTGCTGGCGGCGCCGGAGACCGTCGAGGACCTTCAGCGGGCGCAGCCGCTGTGGCCGGTGTCGACCCCGGCGCTGGCCGCGGCCGAGGCGTGTGTGGGGCCGCGGGCGCTGGCGGAGGCGGCCCACGCGGCCCACCGCATCGCGGCTGACCGCGCCCGTCTGGTGGCCGGTCTCGCCCGCTTCGCCCCGGCCGGGCTGCGGGTGGCCGGGCCCGCGCAGGGCCCCTTCGTCCTGGTCCGTATGGAGCGGGCGTCCGCCGTACGCCGGCGGCTGCGCGACCTCGGTTACGCCGTGCGCCGCGGGGACACCTTCCCCGGCCTGGACGAGGAGTGGCTGCGGCTGGCGGTGCGGGACCGCAGGACGACCGACGGGTTTCTGCGGGCGCTGGAGCAGGCTCTGACGGACTGACGCCTCACTTGCGTCCGGCCCGGCGGTCCGGGCCCGGACGGCCGGTGGGTCAGCCCCGGCGGCGGGCCGGGGCCACCGCTCCGCCGCCCGCCGCGAGCAGGGCGATCGCGCCGCCCACGAGGTAGGGCGTGGTCGAGCTGCCGCCCGTCTCGGCCAGGTCCGTCTCGGCGGGCTCTCCCTGCGGTTCGGCGTCGGCGGGCGGGGCGGAGGGCTCGGCCGGGGGCTGTGCCGCGACCTCGGTCCGGGGGGTTCCGCAGGTCGCCTCGGCCAGGGTGACGGTGCCGTCGACCTCCGCGACGTTCAGCTTCGACGGGTTGACGGACACCTCGAGTCCGAGGGCGGTGGCGGCGGCCGTACGGGCCGTGGTCCGGGTGCTGGAGAGGTCCAGGCGCACGTCGCCGACGCCCGGCACCTCGACGTCCGTCGGACCGTCGGCGGTCAGGGTCACGCGCTTGCCGAGCACGGTCACCGAGCCGGGCAGTGAGGTCGTGGCGACCGGCTTCTTCCCGGCCACGCACGTGGCCTTGGAGGTGACCTGCTCGACCTCGATCAGCGGCAGCAGGGGCAGGCCGGGGACGTGGAGGCGGGCGTGGGCCAGGGTGGTGGTCCCCTCGGCCTTCGTGGCGGTCGCCGAGGCTCTCGCCTCGGCCGCCTCCGCGCGCAGCACGCTGAAGGGCCGGCCGCCGTCCACCGCGTCGAGGGTGGTCGTCAGCGTGGTCTTCTCGGCGCTCCGCGGGGCCTGGACGTCGTTGAGGGAGACGGCGAGGAGGACGTTCACCGACTTGTTCAGCAGGGACACGTCCAGGCCGGTGCGCAGGACGGTGGCGCTCGCGCGGCCGTGGTGGCCGGTGGCGTGCGCCGGGCTCACACCGGTCAGTGCCACGGGCCCGGCGGCGTGGGCCGTGGCGGTCGCGACGGTCGCCAGACGGCGTGCGGGCATGCGAAAGAAGGGCTGTTCACGGTGGGGACTCCAGGCGAGACCGGCTCGGGACCCGCAAAGATGGATCCCTTCGAATCCCCGGGCACAGGCGTTCCCCGCCGTCACCCTCGCCGCTACCCGACCACGCGGCCGTTCAGCACCACCCGGCGCGGCGACGCCAGCACGCGCACGTCGGTCCGCGGGTCCTCGTCGTAGACGACGAGGTCGGCCGGGGCTCCCTCGTCCAGGCCGGGGCGGCCGAGCCAGGTGCGGGCCGTCCAGGTGCCCGCGGCGAGGGCCTCGACGGGCGGGATGCCGGCGGTGACCAGTTCGGCGACCTCGGCGGCGGCCAGCCCGTGGGCGAGGCCGCCACCGGCGTCGGTGCCGACGAAGACCGGGATCCCGGCGTCGTAGGCGCCCCGGACGGTGTCGTAGCGGCGTTCGTGGAGCCGGCGCATATGGGCCGACCAGCGCGGGAACCGGGCCTCGCCGCCGTCGGCGAGCTGCGGGAAGGTGGCGATGTTGACCAGGGTCGGGACGATGGCGACGCCCCGCTCGGCGAACAGCGGGATGAGGTCCTCGGTCAGGCCCGTCGCGTGTTCGATGCAGTCGATGCCGGCCTCGACCAGGTCCCTGAGGGAGTCCTCCGCGAAGCAGTGGGCGGTGACCCGGGCGCCCAGGTCGTGGGCCGCTGCGATCGCCGCCTCGACGGCCTCGCGGGGCCAGCAGGCCGACAGGTCGCCGAGGTCGCGGTCGATCCAGTCGCCGACCAGCTTGACCCAGCCGTCACCGCGCCGGGCCTCCTGGGCGACGTAGGCGACCAGGTCCTCCGGCTCGATCTCCCAGGCGTAGTTGCGGATGTAGCGGCGGGTGCGGGCGATGTGCCGCCCGGCGCGGATGATCTTCGGCAGGTCCTCGCGGTCGTCGATCCAGCGGGTGTCGGAGGGCGAGCCGGCGTCGCGGATGAGCAGTGTGCCCGCGTCCCGGTCGGTCAGGGCCTGCTTCTCGGCGACGTCCTCGGGGACGGGGCCGTGCCGGTCGAGTCCCACGTGGCAGTGCGCGTCGACGAGGCCGGGCAGGGCCCAGCCGACGACGGTGCGGACGTCGCGGGCGCCGGCGGGGCGGCCATAGGAGATGCGGCCGTCGACCACCCACAGCTCGTCCCGGACGTCCTCGGGCCCGACGAGCACCCGTCCCTTCACGTGCAGCACCGTGCGATCGCTCATGCACCGCACCTTAGTAAGCCGGCCGCCCGGCCTCTAAGGGGGCCGGTTACCCTCGATGCGATCGAATTCGCTGTGAGTAAAGAGGGCACTTCCGTGACGCATCCGTTCCTGGACCTGGCCCCGCTCGGCGCGGACCGCT
This sequence comes from Streptomyces sp. NPDC093598, assembly GCF_044764825.1. Classification (NCBI taxonomy): domain Bacteria; kingdom Bacillati; phylum Actinomycetota; class Actinomycetes; order Kitasatosporales; family Streptomycetaceae; genus Streptomyces; species Streptomyces sp. NPDC093598. Next base: position 74,898 of record NZ_JBIWIV010000001.1, read on the forward strand.
TCGCCGCGATCGAGGACCGTGTGGCGCGGCTGCTGGACACCGGGCAGGACGTCGTGATCATGCAGGGCGAGGCGCTGCTGCCGCTGGAGGGCGCGATCCGTGCCGCGGCCGGTCCGGGCACGACGGCGCTGAACGTCATCACGGGGCCGTACGGGCAGACTTTCGGCGACTGGCTGCGGGACTGCGGTGCCACGGTGATCGACCTGGCGGTGCCCTTCCACACGGCGGTGACGGCCGAGCAGATCCGGCAGGCCTTCGCCGAGCACCCGGACATCGACTTCGTGTCCCTGGTGCACGCGGAGGCGGCGACCGGCAACACCAACCCGGTCGCGGAGATCGGCGAGGTCGTGCGGGCGCACGGGGCGCTGTTCTACCTGGACGCCGTGGCGTCGATCGGGGCCGAGCCGGTGCTGCCGGACGCCTGGGGAGTGGATCTGTGCGTGATCGGCGCGCAGAAGGCGATGGGCGGCCCGGCCGGGGTGTCGGCGGTGTCGGTCAGCGAGCGGGCCTGGGCCCGGATGGCGGCCAATCCGAACGCTCCGCGCCGGTCGTATCTGTCGCTGCTCGACTGGAAGGAGCGGTGGATCGACGGCGGCCGCACGGCGCTGCTGCACGCGCCGGCGCAGCTGGAGATGCTGGCGCTCGAGGCGTGCGTGGAGCGGATCGAGGCGGTGGGGCCGGAGGCCGTGATGGCCCGGCACGCGTCCGCCGCGGCGGCGACCCGGGCCGGGGCGGTCGCGCTCGGTGGCGGCCTGGAGCCGTACGTGTACGAGGCCCGGGACGCCGCGCCCGTCGCCACCACGCTGCGGGCGCCGTCCGGGCTGGTGGCGTCGGAGCTGGTCCGGCGGGCGCTGGCGGCGGATCCGGCGGTGCCGCTGGCCGCGGGCGGGGGTGCGCTGGCCAAGGAGATGATCCGGGTCAACCACTATGGGGCCGATGCGACGCCCGGGGCTGTGCGCGCGAGTCTGGCGGCGTTGGGGGCGGCGCTCTCCGAGCAGGGGCTGACGGTGGATGTGCAGGGGGCGCTGCGGGCCGCCGAGGAGGCGTGGCGGTAGTCCTCGGCCGAGATGCACCGGGGCAGTGTTGTCAGTGCCCCGTGCCATGCTCCGCGCATGACCGCCAACACGCCTGCTGACACCCCTGCCCTCCCCGACGGGCGCCCTGTCCCCCACCTGACCGGTGACGAGCGGGCCATGCTGGAGAGCTGGCTGGACTTCCACCGGGCCACGCTGGAGCTGAAGTGTGCCGGGCTGGACGACGCGCAGGTGCGGATCGCGGCGGCCGAGCCGTCGTCGCTGACGCTGCTCGGACTGGTGCAGCACCTCGCCGAGGTCGAGCGGAACTGGTTCCAGAGGGTGGCCGGCGGGCTCTCCGTGCCGCCCGTCTTCGAGGACCCGACCGGCTACGCGCTGGATCCGGCGCGGGGGCTCGACGAGGCGCTCGGGATCTGGCGGCGCGAGATCGCGCGGGGGCGGGAGCTGTGCGCCGGGCTGCCGCTGGACCACATCGGGCGGGTCGCCGAGGGGCCGGTGCCCGGCATGGAGGTGAGTCTGCGCTGGGTGCTCATCCACATGATCGAGGAGTACGCACGGCACAACGGTCACGCCGATCTCCTGCGGGAACGCCTCGACGGAGTGACCGGGGCTTGAATTCCACGTGTTTTCCGAGACGTCCCACATGTAAGCTGGCGCACAATTAAGAATTCTTTCAAGAATAGCTTCCCGTATTCTTCTGCCCGCTTTTCCCGGTCCTAAACGCGCAGATTTTGAGGACACTCGGCGGGGAAATTCTGGCCGGTCCCGTGCGACTTACACGGCTGTGACGCGTTACACACTGTGACCACTTTGCCCGGTAATTCCCGGACAATGTCAGGCATCTCGCCGTCTCGCGGCGTGAACCTTCGCGCTCGCGCGATAACACAGACGAGGTCCATATGTAACCCCCATCGGCGATGCAATTTCGAATTTCGCTGGGTAAGTTCAATTCGCATGACCGCCGTACAAGCAGATCCGCAAATCGACCGCCCCACGGTGGCTGACGGAGCCGCACTCTGGCGGATGGCGAAGGACTCGAAGGTTCTCGACCTGAACTCGTCCTACAGCTATCTGCTGTGGTGCCGCGACTTCGCCGCCACCTCGGCCGTGGCCCGTGACGAGCACGGCGAGCCGATGGGGTTCATCACCGGGTACGTGCGGCCGGACAGCCCGCGCACCCTGCTGGTCTGGCAGGTGGCGGTGGACGAGGCCCACCGCGGGCGCGGACTGGCCGCCGCGCTGCTCGACGGACTGGTCGCGCGGACCGTGACCGAGCGAGGGGTGACGACGGTGGAGACCACCATCACTCCGGGCAACACCGCCTCGGAGCGCCTGTTCACGTCGTTCGCCGAGCGTCACGGCGCGCGGCTGGAGCGCGAGGTGCTGTTCGACACGGGCCTGTTCCCCGACGGGCCGCACGACGCAGAGGTGCTGTACCGCATCGGCCCCCTGCCCCACTGAGACTTCCTTCCCCACCCCACTCCCGCAGACTTCCCCCACGTACCGAGGAGCGATTCGTCGTGACCATCACCCAGCCCGACCTGAGCGTCTTCGAGACCGTCGAGTCCGAGGTGCGCAGCTACTGCCGCGGCTGGCCCACCGTCTTCGACCGTGCGGTGGGCAGCCGCATGTACGACGAGGACGGCCATGAGTACCTCGACTTCTTCGCCGGAGCCGGGTCACTGAACTACGGGCACAACAACCCCGTCCTGAAACGCGCGCTGATCGACTACCTGGAGCGGGACGGCGTCACGCACGGGCTCGACATGTCGACCACCGCCAAGCGCACGTTCCTGGAGGCGTTCCAGAACCTGCTGCTGCGCCCGCGTGACCTGCCGTACAAGGTCATGTTCCCCGGCCCGACCGGCACCAACGCCGTGGAGGCCGCGCTGAAGCTGGCGCGCAAGGTGAAGGGCCGCGAGTCGATCGTGTCCTTCACCAACGCCTTCCACGGCATGTCGCTGGGCTCGCTGGCCGTGACCGGCAACGCCTTCAAGCGGGCCGGCGCCGGCATCCCGCTGGTCCACGGCACGCCGATGCCGTTCGACAACTACTTCGACGGCCAGGTCCCGGACTTCCTGTGGTTCGAGCGGCTCCTGGAGGACCAGGGCTCGGGCCTCAACAAGCCCGCCGCCGTGATCGTCGAGACCGTGCAGGGCGAGGGCGGCATCAACGTGGCCCGGCCCGAGTGGCTGCGTGCGCTGTCGGAGCTGTGCGAGCGGCAGGACATGCTGCTGATCGTCGACGACATCCAGATGGGCTGCGGCCGTACCGGCGCGTTCTTCTCCTTCGAGGAGGCGGGCATCACGCCGGACATCGTCACCGTCTCCAAGTCGATCAGCGGCTACGGCCTGCCCATGTCGCTGTGCCTGTTCAAGCCCGAGCTCGACGTCTGGGAGCCCGGCGAGCACAACGGCACGTTCCGCGGCAACAACCCCGCGTTCGTCACGGCCACCGCGGCCCTGGAGACGTACTGGGCCGACGGTTCCGCCATGGAGAAGCAGACCCGCACGCGCGGCGAGCAGGTCGAGCAGGCGCTGATCTCCATCACCGAGGAGAACCTGGCCGACGTGAAGGAGTACCGGGGCCGCGGCCTGGTGTGGGGCATGGAGTTCCACGACAAGGCCCGCGCCGGAAAGGTCGCCAAGCGCGCTTTCGAGCTCGGACTGCTCATCGAGACGTCCGGCCCGGAGAGCGAGGTCGTGAAGCTGCTTCCCGCCCTCACCATCACGCCGGAGGAACTGGACGAGGGCCTGAGCACGCTGGCCCGCGCCGTCCGAGAGACCGCCTGACCAACCGAGCATCACTCATCTAGGAGGCATCGCAGCACCGTGATTGTCCGTTCGTTCAAGGAGATCGAAGGTACCGACCGGCACGTGAAGGCCGCGTCCGGTACGTGGGAGAGCAAGCGCATCGTCCTCGCCAAGGAGAAGGTCGGTTTCTCCCTGCACGAGACGATCCTGTACGCGGGTACGGAGACGTCGATGTGGTACGCGAACCACATCGAGGCCGTCGTCTGCGTGGAGGGCGAGGCCGAGCTGACCGACCACGAGACCGGGCAGAAGCACACCATCACGCCCGGCACCATGTACCTCCTGGACGGGCACGAGAGGCACACGCTGCGGGTCAAGCAGGACTTCCGCTGCCTCTGCGTGTTCAACCCGCCCGTGACCGGACGGGAGGACCACGACGAGAACGGCGTCTACCCGCTGCTCACCGAGGAGGTGTGACGTTTCCATGACCGCCACCACCGAGACCACCACCACCGGTATCACCGACCTCTACCCCAGTCGCGGCGCCACCGAGGTGCTCACCCCCCGTCAGGACCCGGTCGTCTGGGGCGCCCCCGACGCCCCGGGCCCGGTCGCGCCGGCCGATCTGCTGTCCTTCGAGCGCGACGGCTTCCTGGCCATCGACGAGCTCATCGGCCCGGACGAGGTCGCCGTCTACCGGGACGAGCTCAACCGGCTGGTGACCGACCCGGACATCCGTGCGGACGAGCGGTCGATCGTCGAGCCGCAGTCCCAGGAGATCCGCTCGGTCTTCGAGGTGCACAAGATCAGCGAGGTGTTCGCCCGGCTGGTCCGCGACGAGCGGGTCGTCGGACGGGCGCGGCAGATCCTCGGTTCGGACGTGTACGTCCACCAGTCGCGGATCAACGTCAAGCCGGGGTTCGGCGCCAGTGGCTTCTACTGGCACTCGGACTTCGAGACGTGGCACGCCGAGGACGGTCTGCCGCGGATGCGCACGGTGTCGGTCTCGATCGCGCTGACCGAGAACTACGACACCAACGGCGGGCTCATGATCATGCCGGGGTCGCACAAGACGTTCCTCGGGTGCGCGGGGGCCACGCCGAAGGACAACTACAAGAAGTCGCTGCAGATGCAGGACGCGGGCACGCCCTCGGACGAGGCGCTGAGCCGGCTGGCGTCGCAGCACGGCATCAAGTTGTTCACGGGCAAGGCCGGTTCGGCGACCTGGTTCGACTGCAACTGCATGCACGGTTCCGGTGACAACATCACGCCGTTCCCGCGCAGCAACGTGTTCATCGTGTTCAACAGCGTGGAGAACACGGCGGTGGAACCGTTCGCGGCGCCCGTGCGGCGACCGGAGTTCATCGGGGCGCGGGACTTCACGCCGGTGCAGTGACCGCCGGTCAGCGGTGACGTGACCGTGTGACAGAGCTGCCGGGTGGGGCCTCCTCGTGTGGGACGGGAGGCCCCACCCGGTTTTTCATGCCTTCAAGGCGTCCAGGAGCCGGTCGACGTCCGCGGGCGTGTTGTAGAGGTGGAACGCGGCCCGCAGGTTCCCGGCCCGGTCGGAGACCTCGATGCCCGCCCGGCTCAGTTCGCCCTGCCGGTGGCCGAGCCCCGGCACCGACACGATCGCCGAGCCCGGCGCGGGCACCGGCTCGTGGCCCAGACCGGCGAGCCCGGCGCGGAAGCGGTCCGCGAGGCCGACGTCGTGGGCGTGCACGACGTCGATGCCGATCTCCTCGAGCAGCTCCAGTGAGGCGCGCAGCCCCGCGTAGGTGAAGAGGGCGGGGCTGACGTCGAACCGCCGCGCGGAGTGGGCGAGTTCCTCGACGGGGCCGTAGCAGCTGTCCCAGGGGCGTTCCCCGGCGACCCAGCCGGCGAGCAGCGGCGTGAGCCCGCCGAAGTCCTGCGGGGCGACGAAGAACGAGGCCCCGTGCGGGCCCAGGAGCCACTTGAAGCCGACGGCGGCGAGGAAGTCGTCGGCGTCGGCCCGCATCGGCAGCCAGCCGGCGGACTGGGAGGCGTCGACGTAGGTGCGGGCGCCGTGCGCCCGGGCCGCCTCGCGCACGGCCGGCAGGTCGGCGAGGCGGCCGTCGGCGGACTGGGCGGCGCTGACCGCGACGAGCGCGGTGCCGGGGCGGACGGACTCGGCGAGCCGCTCCAGCGGCACGGCGCGCACCTTGAGGTCGCCGCGCGTGTGGAACGGGTTGACCAGCGAGGAGAAGTCGCCCTCCGCCGTGAGGACTTCGGCACCGGCGGGCAGCGACGCGGCGATCAGTCCGCCGTACTCGGCGACCGAGGCACCGGTCGCGACGCGCTCGGCCGGAACGCCGGCCAGCCGGGCGAAGGAGGCGCGGGCGGCCTCCACGTCCTCGTACAGGGGACCCAGGGGCGTTCCCTCGGCACGCATCCGCACCGCCTGCTGGACGGCGCTGACGGTACGGGCGGGCAGGAGCCCGTTGCTCGCGGTGTTGAGGTAGGTGTGCTTCGGGGTGAACTCGGCACGGACGAGGTTCTCGAAGGTCTCCATGGGACCACTCTGCGTCCCCCGGATCTCCCCGTCCATTGCCGATTTCTGCGTGATGCCGCGAAGGAACGCTTATGGATGCGCTCCGAGCTGGGCTTTTCAGTGCTGGGGGACCGCGCAGCCGTCCGGGCCGCAGGCGTCCGCGCCGTCGGCATCCGCGCTCTCGACGATCTTCAGGGGCGAGCGCTCGCCGTACGCCTGGGTCAGGGCCTGGGCGAAGACCTCGGTGGGCTGGGCGCCGGAGACGCCGTACGTGCGGTCGAGGACGAAGAACGGCACGCCGTTCGCCCCGAGCTGCGCGGCCTCGCGCTCATCGGCACGTACCTCGTCGGCGTACGCGCCCGGGTCGGTGAGCACCGCGCGCACGGCCTCGGCGTCCAGCCCGGCGTCCGAGGCGAGCTCCACCAGCCGCTCGTCGTCGTTGAAGACGGAGCGCTCCTCGGCGAAGTTGGCCCGGTAGAGCGAATCGAGGAGCTGCTCCTGGCGGCCCTGCTCCTTGGCGAAGTGGAGCAGGCGGTGGATGTCGAAGGTGCTGCCGTGGTCGCGGCCCCGGGTGCGGTAGTCGAGCCCCTCGGCGGCGGCCTGGGCGCCCAGATTGTCCTCACCGGCCTCGGCCTGCGCGGCGCTCATCCCGTACTTCCTGGTGAGCATCGTGATCACGGGCTGGACGTCGTCCTTGGCGCGTCCCGGGTCCAGCTCGAAGGAGCGGTGCACCACCTCGACCTCGTCGCGGTACGGGAAGTCCCGCAGCGCCTTGTCGAAGCGGGCTTTGCCCACGTAGCACCAGGGGCAGGCGATGTCGCTCCAGATCTCGACGCGCATGTCTCGGCTCTCTCCAGGTCGTACGGTGCGAAGACTCCCTCCGCCGGGTGCATGAACGTTCAAGCAGCGGGGTTCATTCCCCGGGCAGGGCGAACCGCATCCGCAGATGGTGGCCCCCCGGCCCGGCCGGCTCCGGGACCCATCCCAGCCGCCGGTAGAACCCCTGGGCCCGCCGGTTGTCCACGTGCACTTCGAGAACGGCCTCCCGCCTGCCGTCGGCCTGCCACTCCTCCACGCAGGCCGCGTGCAGCGCGGTGCCGACGCCGCCGCGCCAGTGATCGGGGTCGACGTGGAACTGGAACAGCTTCACCGTGTCCGCGGGAGCGCCCTCGGGGACGCGGAAGGAGGCCAGGCCGATGATGCGGCCCGCCTCCACGACGCACAGCACACGGCCGTCCGGTCGCGTGAGGGCGCTGCGCCAGGAGGCGGACCAGTCGGTGCCGTCCTGCGGCATCCCTTCGGGGTAGTACGTCGCCCGGGCCCGGGCGTGCAGCGCGACGACGTCCGCCACCTCGGCGGGCAGGACGGTACGGATCACACGGTCTGACGTCACTCGGTCCCTGATCATGAAACGGAGGACGTGCCCGCCCGGGACACGGTTCCCGGCCCGGCCTCAGCTGCCGTCGCGCAGATCGTTCGGCCAGCTCGGCCGGAACTCGATGTGCTCGTACGTCACCACGCACCCCTCCCCCATCGGGGACTGGGTCATGAAGCCGACCAGGGCCGCGTCCGTCTCCTTCTCGTCGGCGAGGGTGAAGAGGCGGACGAAGGTCCAGCGTTCGCCGTCGCGCGAGGCGTGGAAGGCGAAGGCGCGGCCGGTGCGACTGACCCGGAGCCAGACGTGACTGCCGTCCACCGTGAAGGAGTTGGCGTCGTCGGAGTGGCCCCGGGTCACCACCGTGCAGACGGTGGGGACGTCCGGGGAGTACTCCAGGCAGAGCTTGGCCCAGGCCCGCTCCCCCACGTGGACGTAGAGCACCCCGGCGTCGAAGGCCGCGCCGAACCCGACGGTGACCTTGGCGATCAGCTGGAAGTCGCCCTCCGGTGCCCCGAGCAGCCGAGGCGCGTCGGAAGCGGGGTCAAGCCCCTCACCGGTGGGCGGGACGAACCGGTCCTGCCGCGGCCCGGCCCACCCGGTGAGCACGCCGCCCTCATAGGACCAATGACCGTCGGGCCCGTACGAACGCAGGCCGAAGGGAAGTTCGGAAAGTTGCAGATCCATTCGACCGAGTCTTTCAGCTCCGACCTGAAGGGGCGCGGGGAACTGCGCGATCAACCACGAACGACCCGCAGCCCGCAGCCCGCAGCCCGCCGCACCCCCCGCGGCGCTAACGCTCCAAACGCCCGTTGAACCGCCGCGGCAGCCCCAGCGGGTTCTCGTCCCGCAGTTCCGGCGGCAGCAACGCCTCGGGCGTGTTCTGATAAGCGACAGGCCGCATCCACCGCTCGATCGCCGTACCGCCCACCGACGTCGACGTGGACGTCGTGGCCGGGTACGGACCCCCGTGATGCTGAGCCGGCGCGACGGCGACCCCTGTCGGCCAGCCGTTCACCAGCACACGCCCCGCCAGCGGCGTCAGCTCGGCGAGGATCTCGGCGCCACGGCCCTGCCCCGCCGCCTCCTCCTCGGACAGCTGCACCGTCGCCGTCAGGTTGCCCGGCAGCCGCGACAGCACCGCCTTCACCTCGGCCTCGTCCTCGTAGCGGGCCACCACGGTGACCGGCCCGAAGCACTCCTCCAGGAGCAGGTCGTGCTCGCCCTCCGCGGCCAGCCTGCTCGCCGGCACCGTGAGGAAGCCCGCGCTGACGGTGTGCTCGCCGCCCGCGCCCGGGGTGACCGGGGAGTCGACGTCGGGCAGTTCGGCCCGCTCGGCGACGCCGGCCACGAAGTTGTCGCGCATGCGGTGGTCGAGCAGGACCCCGGCGTCGGTGTCGCTGACGGCGTCGGTCAGGGACTTCAGCAGGGCGTCACCGGCGGCTCCGGCCGGCGCGAGGACGAGGCCCGGCTTCACACAGAACTGGCCCACGCCCAGCGTCATCGAGCCGGCGAGCCCCGCACCGATCGCCTCGGCCCGCTCGGCGGCCGCGGCCTCCGTGACGACGACCGGGTTCAGCGAGCCCAGCTCGCCGTGGAAGGGGATCGGGACCGGGCGGGCGGCCGCCGCGTCGAAGAGGGCCCGGCCACCGCGTACGGAACCGGTGAAGCCGGCCGCCGCGACCAGCGGGTGCTTGATCAGCTCGACGCCCGCCTCGAAGCCGTGGACCAGGCCCACGACCCCCTCGGGGATGTCGTGCCGGGCCGCGGCGCGGCGCAGCATCTTGGCGACGTATTCGGACAGGGCCGGGTGGTCCGGGTGGGACTTGACGACGACCGGGCAGCCGGCCGCGAGGGCGCTCGCGGTGTCGCCGCCCGCGACGGAGAAGGCGAAGGGGAAGTTCGACGCCGAGTAGACGGCGACGACGCCGAGCGACACCTTGTAGCGGCGCAGGTCAGGGATCGGCGGGGTCGCGGTGTCGTCGGGGTGGTTGATGACGACGTCGAGGAAGGCGCCCTCGTCGACGATGTCCGCGAAGGCCCGCAGCTGGTAGCAGGTGCGGGCGAGCTCGCCGGTCAGCCGGACCGGGCCGAGCGCGGTCTCGGCGTCGGCGGTCTCGACGAGACCGTCCTTGGCCGCCTCCAGCTCCTCGGCGGCGCCGCGCAGGAAGGCCGCGCGCACCGTGCGGTCCGCGAGCGCGCCGCGCGCGTCGTGCGCGGCACGGACCGCGGCGTCCACCTCCTGGGCTGTGGCCTCCACCGCAACCTGTTCACGCTGCTTCCCGGTTCGGGGGTCGACACTCCAGACTGGTGCTGCTGCCACCGCGGGTCCCTCCACACATGTATTGCCGCAGTACTGGGTCATCCACCAGGGACGTTCGATATACTGAACGCTGTCTCTGATGATGAATATGCTGTGGAGACTATTTCCCGTCCAACGAAGGGGTCAAGGGCGATGTCGGCTGGCGAGACGGGCGGCGGGGCGCAGGTCAAGTCCGCGGTGAGAACGGTTGAACTGCTCGAATACTTCGCCGGACGCCCCGGCATGCACTCCCTCGCGGCGGTCCAGGAGGCCGTCGGGTATCCCAAGTCCAGCCTCTACATGCTGCTGCGCACCCTGGTCGAACTGGGCTGGGTGGAGACGGACGCGACGGGCACGCGGTACGGGATCGGGGTGCGGGCCCTGCTGGTCGGCACGTCGTACATCGACGGTGACGAGGTCGTGGCGGCGGCCCGCCCGACGCTGGACCGGCTCTCGGACGACACGACCGAGACGATCCACCTCGCCCGCCTCGACGGCACCAACGTCGTCTACCTGGCCACCCGCCAGTCGCAGCACTACCTGCGCCCCTTCACCCGGGTCGGCCGCCGGCTGCCCGCGCACTCCACGTCCCTCGGCAAGGCGCTGCTGAGCACGTACTCGGACGAGCAGGTCCGCAAGATGCTCCCGGAGACGCTGCCCGCGCTGACCGAGCACACGATCACCGACCGGGAGAAGCTCATCGAGGAGCTGCGCCAGGTGCGGGAGCAGGGCTTCGCCGTGGACCGCGAGGAGAACACGCTGGGGCTGCGCTGCTTCGGCGTGGCGATCCCGTACCGCACCCCGGCGCGGGACGCGATCAGCTGCTCCGTGCCGGTGGCCCGGCTGACCCCGGCGCACGAGCAGCTGGTGAAGGACGCCCTCTTCGACGCGCGGGACCGGCTGACACTGGCCACCCGTAGGCTCTGAGGCATGAACATCGAGTTGCGCCGGGTCCACGACAGCGATCTGCCGGTGTTCTTCCGGCAGATGAACGACCCCGAGTCCCTGCACATGGCGGCCTTCACCCCGGAGGATCCCGCCGACCGGGCCGCCTTCGACGCCCGGTGGTCCCGGATGCGCTCCTCGCCCGACGTCGTCGCCCGTACGGTCCTGGCCGAGGGTGACGTGGTCGGCAGCGCGGCGGTGTACGGGGTGCCGGGTGAGCGCGAGGTGACGTACTGGATCGACCGCGCGTACTGGGGCAAGGGCATCGCCACCGAGGCCCTGCGGGCGCTGCTCGCCGAGGTGCCCGAGCGCCCGCTGTACGCGCGGGCGGCGTCGGACAACGCGGGGTCGCTGCGCGTGCTGGAGAAGTGCGGGTTCCGTGCGGTGGCGGCGGCCCAGGGGTACGCCACGGCCCGGGGTGCCGAGATCGACGAGACGGTGCTCATCCTGGAAGGCTGAGCGGGCTCCAGACCTCTCCCCCGCCCGGCGGAGGCGGATCGTCGCCGGGCAGGACGTGCCGGCGGCCTTCCCCGCGGGAGCCTGATCGCATGACGCAGTCCATCGCTTCCCCCGCCGCTCCCCGCCCCGCCGCCGGTCCCGGCCGCACGCGGCGCATCCTCCGTGCCGTCGCCGTCGTCTCCTGTGTGCCGTACCTCGCGCTCAAGGCCGCCTGGATCGCCGGGAGTCACATCGGGATCCCCGAGGGGAGTTCGCTGCTCGACGACCGCCTCACCATGGCCGTCGTCAACGGTCTCTCGATGCTGCTGGACAGCGCGGTGATCGTGCTGGCGCTGGTGCTGACCCGGCCGTGGGGGCTGCGGGTGCCCGCGTGGTTGCTCGCGTTCCCCGTGTGGGTCGCGACCGGGCTGCTCGCGCCCATCATGGCCGGGTTCCCGGCGCAGCTGGTGGTGAAGGCGTTCGGCGGAGGCGGCGCCTCGTCCGCGGGCCGGGAGGCCTTCCTGGACGAGTGGGTGTTCGCCGTCGTGTACACGGGTTTCATCGCGCAGGGGCTCGCCCTCGGCGGCCTGTTCGCGCTCTACGCCCGGGACCGCTGGGGGCACCTGTGGCGCGGGCGGATGCGGGAGCTGCCCGTCGGCGCCGTCGGTCCGGCCCACCGGGCCCTCGCCGTGGCCGCCGCCGTGCTCGCCCTGCCACCGCTCGCACTCCACGCCCTGTGGGCCTGCGGCGTCTCCACCGGCCTCCGCGAGGGCCGGGCGGCGGAGCGGGGCGGGGAGTTCTACGTCCTGGAGGCCCTGTACGTCGTGTTCCTCGTCGCGGCGGTCGCCGGAGCCGTGCTTCTGGCCTTCCGGCGCGGCCGGGCCCTGCCCGTGTCGGTGCCGCTCGCTCTCGCCTGGGTCGGCTCCAGTGCCGTGACCTGCTGGGGCGGATGGCTGTCGCTGGCCTCTCTCGGCGGCGTGGCGGACCTCGCCGACCGCCCCACGCCGCTGATGCATCTCGCCTACGCTGGCCAGATGCTCGTGGGCCTCCTCGTCGCCTCCATCGGCGCCTACCACGTCGCGGAGCGCTCGGCCGGGGCCGCGCGGCGGGCGGCATGAGCGCTGTCGCCCGGTCGCTGTTCGGCCGACGGGCGCGCCTGCGCTGGATCCATCTGATCCTCGGCGGTGCGCTGGCCATGCCGTACGTCCTGGTCGGCTCAGTGATCATCGGCCCGGCCACCGGTGCCACGGACGTCTTCGGCTCCTTTCCCCTCCAGCTCGCCTCGTTCGGCGTGGGCCTGCCGCTCGCGGCCGTCACCTCGCTGTTCCCGCTGACCCGGCCGCTGGAGTCGGCCGCCGTGCACTGGCTGTGCGGTGTGGACGAGGACCGGCTCGCGTTCGGGCCCGCCCGGGCGCGCGGTGAGAAGGGCCGTACGGCCGCCTGGTTCACGCTGCATCTCGGGCTCGGCGGGATCATCGCCGGGATGTCGCTGGCGCTGCCGCCGTTCGCCGCCGTGCTGATCGTGCTGCCGGTCCTCGCGGGACTGCGCGACAGCCGGCTCGGACTGCCCGAGGCCTACGACCAGACCTGGGTCCTGGCGCTCGCCCCGGTCGCGGGCGTTCTCTCGCTCGTCGCCCTGGCCGGCTGCGCGGCCGGCTGCGGTGCGCTGCTGGCCCGCTGGGCGCCCCCGCTCCTCGGCCCCACGCCCCGGGAGCGGCTCGCCGCCGCCGAGGCCCGCGCCGCCGACCTGGCCGTACGCAACCGGCTGGCGCGGGAGCTGCACGACTCCGTCGGTCACGCCCTGAGCGCGGTCACCCTCCAGGCGAGCGCGGCCCGCCGGGTCCTCGGCTCCGACCCGGAGTTCGTCCGCGAGGCCCTCGCCGCGATCGAGGACACGACCCGGCGCACGGTCGGTGAACTCGACGCCGTGCTCGGTGTGCTGCGCGAGGGCGACGCCCCGGGCACGGCCCCGGCGCCCACCCTCGCCGCCGACCTCGACGGGCTGCTGCGGCGCACCCGGGCGGGCGGACAGCGCGTGACCGCCGCCGTGGACGCCGACCCGGAGGCGCTGCCCCCGCTGCTGTCCCGCGAGGCCTACCGCATCGTGCAGGAGGGGCTGAGCAACGCCCTCAAGCACGCCGGCGAGCGGGCCGCCGTCGAGATGCGGATCGCGGTGACGGGCGGCGATCTGGAGATCACCGTGGAGAACCCGGTGACCGGCCCCGCGCCCTCCCGCACCGGCGGCGGCCACGGGCTGCGCGGTATCGCGGACCGGGCCAGGCTGCTGGGCGGCACGGCGACGGCCGGACCGACCGCGGCCCAGACCTGGCGGCTGTACGCACGCCTGCCGATGAGAGGACCCGTATGACCCGCCCGGCCCCGATCCGTGTCGTCCTCGCCGACGACGAACGCATGGTGCGCACCGCGCTGCGCGCCATCCTCTCCGCCGAGCCGGACCTGGAGGTGGTGGGCGAGGCGGCCACCGGTGCCGAGGCGGTGTCGGCCGTCCGGGAGCTGCGGCCGGACGTCGTCCTCATGGACGTGCGGATGCCGGAGGTCGACGGGATCCGCGCCACCGAGCAGATCCTCGCCACGTTGGACGAGCCGCCCCGCGTCATCGTCGTGACGACCTTCGAGAACGACTCCTACGTGTACGACGCGCTGCGCGCCGGAGCCGCCGGGTTCCTGCTGAAGCGGGCGGACGCCGACGCGCTCGTGCAGGCGGTCCGGCTGGTCGCGCGCAGCGACAGCCTGCTGTTCCCGGCGGCCGTCCGCACCCTCGCGACCGAGCACGCCCGTGCACACCCGGCGCCGCCCGCGTGGGTGGCGAAGCTCACCGGACGCGAGCGGGAGGTGCTGCGGCACATGGCGCAGGGGCTGACCAACGCGGAGATCGCCCGCCGGATGGAGGTCGGCCCGGCCACGGTGAAGTCGCACGTCGCGGCGGTCCTGGCGAAGACCGGCACCCGGGACCGTACACAGGCGGTGATCGCCGCGTACGAGGCGGGCTTTCTGAACGGCGGATGAGAAAACCGGCCCGCGGATGAGAAACCAGGACGGACGGGAACGATCCGCCCGGTGTGGCTCGTCCTTCCGTTCGGAATGAACAAGACGATCAGGCGCGCTTCGGTCTTCGCACTGCTCCTGGTGTTGGCTCTGCTGGTCAGGGCGACCTGGGTGCAGTTCTACGAGGGCCAGGCGCTGGCAGACGACAAGGACAACCGGCGGAACGCGATCGAGACGTACTCGGCGCCGCTCGGGAACATCATCGTGGGCGGCCGGTCGGTCACCGGCTCGGCGCCGACGAAGACGGGCGACCTGAAGTACAAGCGGACATACACGGACGGTCCGCTGTACGCGGCGGTGACGGGATACGCGTCGCAGGCGTACGCCCCGACTCAGCTGGAGGGCATCTACACCGACCTGCTCAACGGCACGGACAGCCGGCTGAAGTCCGTGATGGACACGCTCACCAACCAGCGGGCCGAGCCGGGCAACGTGGTCACGACCATCGACCCGGACGTGCAGAAGGCGGCCTACGAGGCGCTCGGCGACAAGAAGGGCGGTGCCGTCGCCATCGACCCGAAGACCGGGAAGATCCTCGCGGTCGTGTCGACGCCGTCGTACAACCCTTCCTCGCTGACCGACGCCAACACGGCGGGGGCGGCCTGGAAGAAGCTCACGGCGGACCCGGAGAAGCCTCTGGTCAACCGCGCGCTGCGGCAGCCGCTGCCGCCGGGCTCGACGTTCAAGCTGGTCGTCGCGGCGGCCGCGCTGGAGGACGGGCTGTACTCGTCGGTGGACGAGAGGACGGACAGCCCCGATCCGTACACGCTGCCGGGCACCAGCCGGGAGCTGACGAACGAGAACCCGAACGCGCCCTGCACGAACGCCACGATCCGCACGGCGCTGGAGTACTCGTGCAACAACGTCTTCGCGAAGATGGCCGTGAAGCTGGGCCAGGACAAGGTGAAGGCGATGGCCGACAGGTTCGGCTTCAACGACGACAGGCTGGACGTGCCGGTCCGGGCCTACACGAGCGTGTACCCGTCGGACATGGACCCCTCGCAGACGGCCCTGACGGGTATCGGCCAGTTCGACGTCACCGCCACCCCGTTGCAGATGGCCATGGTGTCCGCGGCCATAGCCAACGGCGGCAAGTTGGTGTCCCCGCATATGGTTTCGCAGATCACCAACAGCGGCGGTGATGTGCTGCAGGACTACGACGACGACGCGGGCACGAAGGAGATCGTCAGCTCCTCGACCGCCGAGCAACTGCAGTCGGCGATGGAGACGGTCGTGAACAAGGGCACGGGCACGAACGCCCAGGTGCCGGGCGCGACCGTGGGCGGCAAGACGGGTACGGCCCAGCACGGGGAGAACAACAGCCAGGTGCCGTACGCCTGGTTCACCTCGTACGGCAAGTCCGACTCGTCGGGCAAGGAGGTCGCCGTGGCGGTGGTCGTCGAGCAGTCGGACGCGGCCCGCTCGGAGGTCAGCGGCAACGGCCTGGCGGCGCCGGTCGCCAAGGCGATGATGCAAGCGGCGCTCAAGGACTGAACCTCAGCCGTCGAAAAGCCGTCTGTAAGGACGAGACGGGCCGCCCCCTTCCCCCCGGGGGCGGCCCGTCCTCGCTACTTCGCTCCCAGGAGCTGCTCGATCGGGTCGATCGCGAAGTACACGAGGAACAGCGCCGAGGTCCCCCACAGCAGCCAGTGCACCTCCTTCGCCCTGCCGAGCACGGTCTTGATGACGACGTAGGCGAGGAAGCCGGCCCCGATGCCGTTGGTGATGGAGTAGGTGAACGGCATCACGGCGATGGTGAGGAACGCGGGGATGGCGATGTCGTAGCGGTCCCAGTCGATGTGCTTGACCTGGGTCATCATCAGGAAGCCCACGGCGACCAGGGCCGGGGCGGCCGCCTGGAGCGGGACGATGGTGAGCAGCGGGGTCAGGAACAGCGCGAGGCCGAACAGGCCACCGGTGACGAGGTTGGAGAAGCCGGTGCGCGAGCCCTCGCCGACACCGGCCGCGGACTCGATGTAGGAGGTCGCGGAGGAGGCGGAGGCCGCACCGCCCGCGACCGCGGCGGCACCGTCGATGAGCAGCACCCGGCCGAGGTTCGGGACCTTGCCGTCCTCGTCGAGCAGGCCGGCCTCGGCGCTGATGCCGACGACCGTGCCCATGGTGTCGAAGAAGTCGGACAGGATCAGCGTGAAGACCAGCAGGACGACGGTGATGACGCCGACGCCGGGGGCGCTGAAGGCGCCGAACAGGTCGAAGTCGCCGATGAGTCCGAAGTCGGGGGCGTCGACGAGCCGGTCCGGCCAGGAGGGTGTGGTCAGGCCCCAGGACTTGATGTCGGCCAGGGAGTTGATCAGGATCGCCAGCGCGGTCATGGTGACGATGCTGATCAGGATGGCGCCCTTGACCTTGCGGGCGAGCAGTCCGATCGTCAGCAGCACGCCGAGGCAGAAGACGAGCATCGGCCAGCCGGCGAGGGTGCCGGTGCCCCCCAGCTGAACGGGCACGGTGGTGTTCGCGGCGTCCGGGATGCGGCTGACGAACCCGGCGTCGACGAAGCCGATGAAGGCGATGAACAGGCCGATGCCGACGCTGATCGCCTGCTTGAGCGGCTGGGGTATCGCGTGCATGACGGCCTCGCGCAGACCGGTCACGACCAGCACGCAGATCAGCAGACCTTCGAGGACGATCAGGCCCATCGCGTCGTCCCAGCTCATCAGCGGGGCGATCTGGAAGGCGACCACGGCGTTCAGACCGAGTCCGGCGGCCAGCGCGAGGGGCAGGTTGCCGCCCACGCCCATGATGATCGTCATGACCGCGGCCACCAGGGCGGTGGCGGTGGTGAGTTGGACGGGGTCCAGCTGGTGCCCGAACTTGTCCTTCGCGCTGCCCAGGATGATGGGATTCAGGACAAGGATGTAGGCCATCGTGAAGAAGGTGGCGAAGCCGCCGCGGATCTCCCGGCCGAAGGTGGAACCCCGCTCGGAGATCCGGAAGAACCGGTCGACGCTGTTCGCCCCGGGTTCCTCGGTGGGTGGCCGGCCGGTGATCTGCTGCGGTTCGGACATGGCGCGTGCTCCTCGGTGCCTGGGTGATCGGTGTGCGGATGCTGGCCGGATTGTGCCCGCCTTGAACCCCGTTCAGGTTTTCTCCGTGTTACGGAATCAGAGTCCGGCCCGTCATACGCCGTTCGAAGCTCCGTACGAACCGTTCGACGATCGCTGCTACGCTTCCCGATCTCGTCCGGGTCTCCCCCGGATGATCACATGTCATCTGCATGACAGCCACAGGGTGCCCCGGACGGGAGCGCCCCCAGCCGCTGCGAGGAGAGGTCGCCCGTGGGCACAGTCGTCGACGACGCCGCCTCCGTGGAGTTCCACGCCTTCTTCGAGCGCCACTACGCCGAACTGTCCCGTCTCGCCCACCTCCTGACGGGCGAGGCGGACATCGCCGACGATCTGGCGGCGGACGCGTTGCTGGCGCTGTGGCACCGCTGGGACCGGGTGCGCGCGGCCGACCATCCGGTGGCGTACGCGCGCGGGGTGGTCGCCAACCTGGCCCGTACCCGCATCCGCAGCGCGGTGCGCGAGCGGCGGCGCATCGCCCTGTTCTGGTCCCAGCGCGAGGAGAACACCGAGAACCCGGACGTCGCGGGCGTGGTCGATGTGCAGGAGGCGTTGCGCAGGCTGCCGTTCCGCAAGCGCGCCTGTGTGGTGCTGCGGCACGCGTTCGACCTCTCGGAGAAGGACACCGCTTCGGCGCTGGGTGTGTCGGTCGGTACGGTGAAGAGCCAGACCTCGAAGGGAATGGCCGAACTCCAGCGGTTGCTGGGGACGCGGGGAGTGCCGCAGCGGATGCACGTGGCGCTGGGTGCTCGCCGCTGCTCGCCCGCCGTGGAGGGCGTGCGCACCGGTGAGGGCGGAGGGAGGGACCGATGACCATGCGGCGCGACGTGCACGAGGAGCTGCGCACCCGGCTGCACGAAGCGGCCGGGGTGCACGAGCCCGACCGGGAGCGCATGCTGGCCCGGATCGAGCGCGGCATGGCCGGTCCGGCCGGTTCCGGCCACCGGGCGACGCGTCCGCCGGTGTTCGGCTGGATGCGGGTGGCCGGTGCGACGGCCGCGGTCGCCGGCGTACTGGCGGTGGGCGGCTACGCGGTGGCGTCCGCGGTGAAGGAGGAGACCGCCCCGCGGCAGCAGGAGGTGGCGACCTCGCCGACGCCCACGCCGTCCCCGGAGGCCACGAGCCGGGCCCCCGTACCCCCACCTCCCGAGGAGCCGACGCCGAGCAGCCCGCCGGAGCGCCGCGAGTCCAGCCCGCCGCCGTCGAGGACGCCGAGCGCCCCGGCCACCGAGCGGCCGCCCGCGGCCCCCGAGGACGGCCCGCTGTGGTCGGACGGCTCGGTCGACCCGCACAGCAACGACTTCTGGGCGCAGAGCAACATCACCCTCAAGACCCGCGAGCAACTGACCGCGCTGACCGTGCGGTTGAAGGTCGCCCAGACCGGCGGGGTCTCCGACACGGGCGCGTGGCGCTCCCTGCCCGAGAGCGACTTCTCCCTCACGGTCGCCGAGCGGGACGGCTTCCTCGTCTACACCTGGACCCTCAAGGAGGGCCGTACGGTCCCGGCGGGCGAGTGGGTGTTCGCCGGTCAGTTCGACCACGCCCGCGGCGGTCGCGACGCGGGCGAGGACCGCTACTCGGTGACGGCCACCGCCGGTTCGCGGCAGCTGTCGGTGGGCGGCGGTTTCGCCGCCCTGAACGACGGCGACGGCGACTCGTGAAAAACGTCTGAGGACGCGGCAACCCTTTCCTCACCGGTGGCGACCATCAGGCGCAAGAGTCACCCAGCTGAGGAATCGGTACATGACTGCACCAGCAGAACAGCGCGTCCGCCACCGCCGCAGTGTCACCAAGCGGCGGGCGGTGATCGCGGCGGTGTCCGCGTTCGGCATCACGGGTGCGGCGATCGTCACCACGTCGATGCTGTCGACGGCGGGCGCCGCGTCCTCCTGGCCCACGGACAAGGGCAAGACACCCGTGTCCAAGACCATCCCCGTCTCCGGTGTGCGCGACGGCGGGATGAAGATGTTCTACGGCACCGGCGCGCTCGGCGGCGGCAGCCAGGACGAGGGCCAGGACCCGCTCTTCGAACTGGCCGACGGCGCGGTCCTCAAGAACGTCATCATCGGTACCCCGGCCGCGGACGGCGTGCACTGCAAGGGCAGTTGCACGCTCCAGAACGTGTGGTGGACGGACGTCGGCGAGGACGCGGCCAGCTTCAAGGGCAAGTCCGCGTCCGCGGTGTACAAGGTGATCGGCGGCGGCGCGAAGAACGCCGACGACAAGGTGCTCCAGTTCAACGGCGCCGGCACGCTGAACGTGTCGGGCTTCCAGGTGCACAACGCCGGCAAGCTGGTCCGCTCCTGCGGCAACTGCAAGACGCAGTACAAGCGCACGATCGTCCTCAGCGACATCGACGTGACGGCGCCGATGAACTCGATCGTCGGGGTGAACGCCAACTACGGCGACACGGCGACGCTGTCGAAGATCCGTATCCACGGCGACGGCAAGAAGAAGATCAAGACGTGTGTGCGCTTCGAGGGCAACAACACGGGCAAGGAGCCCAAGGAGCTGACGCCGTCCGGCCCGGACGGCAAGACCTGCACGTTCAAGGCCTCCGACATCAGCTACCAGTAGGGCCTGCTCCCCTGTGACTCCGGTTGGCCCTCGTCCCCCCTTGGGCCGGCCGGAATGCCGGGTGTCCGGCCCCCCAGTCGGACGTCCCGGCACCTCGGCCCTCCGGAGCCCCCCTCCGGACGGCCGGACGGTACCGGTCGAGCCCCCCTCGGCCGGTCGGCAGGGCGCCCCCGTCGCTTCGCACCGACGGGGGCGTCGCCGTTCGGACGAGCGGTCTCAGTCCATCGTCGAGCCGATGGTCGAGGAGCCGGTCCTCAGGAACGACGTCGTGGGCAGGGAGCCGTCCGCCCGACGGGCCCCGTACACGCCGGCCGCGTCCGTCGACCGGAAGGACGGGGTGGCGATGCCCCTGTCCCAGGTGTTGCCGGCGGAGACCGCCGAGGAGCCGAACTCGGCCGGACCGCCCTTGTCGCCGACGGCGATGTTCTTGCCGAGGCGAGCCGTGCCGGTCGCGAAGCGGAAGCCGTTCCCGGCGTTGGTCCAGGCGGTGTTGCGGTGCAGGGCGATGGCTCCGGTGTTGGAGCTCTCGGTGAAGCCGTGCAGCGCGTTGCGCCAGGCCGCGTTGTTGTCGACGACATGGGCGACGGACGCGCCCCCGCCGCCCAGCTCGAAGCCGTTGCCGCCGCCCTCGAAGGCCGTGTCGTTCCAGCGGTTCTCGCCGTTGCCGAAGGCCCAGGAGTGCTCGACGGTGACCGGCGAGGAGAACTGCCACAGGTCGAGGCCGTCGTCGGAGTTGTCGTACAGCCGGGCTCCGGTGATCCGGTTGCCGCTCCCGGAGCCGAACGTGACGGCGATGCCGTCGGCGTTCTGGCCGTGACCGGCCGGGTCGTGATTGCCGTGACTGTCCAGGTTCTGCACGAGGTTGCCGGTGGTGCCGTCGCCGCGCAGCGTGAAGCCGGAGCCGCCGTTGTCCGCGGTGACCAGGTTCCTGAAGATCCCGCCGACCGAGGACGTGGCGACGAAACCCTGGGCGGGGGAGTTGACGAACGCGAGGTCCTGGACGGTCCAGTGGTCACCCTTGATCCCGGCCAGCCAGGAGCCGGCGGGCAGCTCGGACCCGTCGATCCGCACCTTCTCATCGCCGTGGGCCCGAAGGGTGATGCGCGCGTGCCTCGTGCCATCGGCGGTGGACCTGAGGGTGGCGGACGGGTAGTAGGTGCCGCCGCGGACCTGGATCACCGTGCCGGCGGTGGCGTGCCTCACTGCCGCTTCGAGCTGGGCCGCGGTGGAGACGGTGACCGTCGTCGAGGCGGCCCGTGCGCCGCCGGTCGACAGCCCGAGGTAGACGCCGCCGGCCCCCGCGGCACAGGCCACGGCTGCGGCGATGGAGAGCGTACGGGTCCTGCGATGACGTCCGGTGCTCGGCAGCACGGAGCGTTCCTTTCCTGGGGGATCGGGGACGGAAACGGTTCGGAGGGGCCCGCCCCGGCCCGTTTCCCGTCCATCAGTCGTCGCCGCGCCGGAAAGGGTTGCCGCCGTCACGTGCGCCGGAGACCTCGACGTTCCGAAACTTTCGGAACCACCGGCCTCATGTCCACCCGTTGACGGCTCGCGTCCCTCCGGTGAAACTCCGAGGGCCGCTATCCAACAGAATCCCCCACACTCCGACAGGAAGTGTCATGCGCCCCCGCATCGCCCGCACGCTCCTGCTTCCCTTCCTGGCCCTGACCGGCCTGCTCCTGACCCTCCTCACGGCACCGCCCAGCACCGCAGACCCCGGAGCCCCACCCGTGAAGCACAGCAAGTACGCCGGCTATCTCTTCGCCTACTTCACCGGTGAGGGAACCGCCGACGGCGAGCAGATCCGCTACGCCCTCAGCCGCGGCAACGACCCGCTGCACTGGCGTGAGCTGAACGCCGGCAAGCCGGTACTGACGTCCACGATCGGCGAGAAGGGCCTGCGCGACCCGTTCGTCATCCGCTCCCCCGAGGGCGACAAGTTCTACCTGATCGCCACCGACCTGCGGATGTACCAGAACTCCAGCGGCAGCTGGGACCAGGTGCAGCGGCACGGCAGCAAGTCGATCATGGTCTGGGAGTCCACCGACCTGGTCCACTGGACCGACCAGCGTCTGGTGAAGGTCTCCCCGGACAGCGCGGGCAACACCTGGGCCCCGGAGGCCTACTGGGACGACGAGCAGGACGCGTACGTCGTCTTCTGGGCGTCGAAGCTGTACGCCGACGACGACCCGGACCACAAGGGCAACACGTACAACAAGATGCTGTACGCGACGACCAAGGACTTCCGCACCTTCAGCGAGCCGAAGGTCTGGAACGACCCGGGCTACTCGGTGATCGACTCCACGGTCGTGAAGTACAAGGACGAGTACTACCGCTACACCAAGGACGAGCGGGACCCCAGCTCCTCCAGCCTCTGCTCGAAGTTCATCACCGGGGAGAAGTCCACCTCCCTGACCTCGACGAGGTACGACTTCGTGGCCGACTGCATCGGCAAGGGCGCGATGGACCGCGGTGAGGGCCCGACGGTGTTCAAGTCGAACACCGAGAAGAAGTGGTACCTGTTCATCGACGAGTACGGCGGCCGCGGCTACCTCCCCTTCGAGACCACCGACCTCGCCTCCGGCAAGTGGACCCCCTCGGAGAACTACCAGCTCCCGGCGAGCCCCCGGCACGGCACGGTCCTGCCGGTGACGCAGAAGGAGTACGACCGTCTGCTGGCCGCCTACCCGGCCACGCCCACCTCGGTCGTGGACGCGACGGCGAAGCACCAGAAGGGCTACTCGATCGTCACGGACAGCGCCTCGAAGGTCGTCCTGCCGATGGAACCGGACGCCGATGTGCGGGGCCTCGCCCCCAGGCTGTGGGTCGGTGAAGGCGCCGAGTTGAGCCCGAAGTCCGGCACCCGCCGTGACTTCCGCAAGCCGCAGAAGTACACGGTCACCGCCGCCGACGGCACCCGGCGCACCTGGACGGTCGAGGCGGTCCGCACCCGCAGCCCGATCCTTCCGGGCCTGAACGCCGACCCCGACGTGCAGTACCTGAACGGCCGGTACTGGATCTACCCGACGACGGACGGCTTCCCGGGCTGGAGCGGCACCCAGTTCAAGGCGTACTCGTCGAAGGACCTGGTCCACTGGAAGGACCATGGCGTCATCCTCGACCTCGGGCCGGACGTGAGCTGGGCCGACAAGAACGCCTGGGCCCCCGCGATCGCCGAGCGGAACGGCAAGTACTACTTCTACTTCTGCGCCGAGCAGCAGATCGGCGTGGCGGTGGCGGACTCCCCCGCCGGCCCCTTCAAGGACGCGCTCGGCAAGCCGCTGGTCGCCAAGGGCGGATCGCTGAAGGGCCAGATGATCGACCCGGCGGTCTTCACCGACGACGACGGCCAGGCCTACCTGTACTGGGGCAACGGCCGCGGGTACGTGGTGCCGCTCCACGACGACATGGTGTCGTACGACGCGTCGAAGGTGCGGGACATCACCCCGGCGAACTTCCGCGAGGGCTCCTTCGTGATCAAGCGCAAGGGCACCTACTACTTCATGTGGTCGGAGGACGACACCCGCAGCGAGAACTACCACGTGGCGTACGCGACGGGACCGTCCCCGCTCGGCCCGTGGACCAAGCGCGGGACGATCCTCGAGAAGCGGCCCGAGTACGGCATCCTCGGCACCGGTCACCACTCGGCGGTGAACACCCCCGGCACCGACGACTGGTACGCCGTCTACCACCGCTTCGCCCTCAACGGCCCCGGCCGGCCCGGCGGTGACGGCATGCACCGCGAGACCACCGTCGACCGCATGGAGTTCGCGGCCGACGGCACCGTCAAGCCGGTGGTCCCGACGCTGGGGGGCATCCAGCCGGTACGTCGGTGAGCCTCACAGGACGTCGTCGAGCCAGCTGAAGACCTCGTCCTGCATCTGATCGGCGAAGACGTGGCCGAGCTCCGGCCACGTCTTCGTCCGCAGCCGCTCCTCGGCATGACGCGAACGCCAGACGGCACGCAGCTTGTCGTACGCGGCCCGCACGCCTTCGGCCGGGAACAGCGTGTCGAGTCCGCCGTCGAAGAACAGCATCGGCCTGGGGACGGCGATGCTCGCCACGTCGGGGATGTCGAGGTGCCGGGCGAGGCCGGGGTGGAGCATGTAGTACGCCGACTGCCCGCGCAGCGTGTTGTTGCCGGGCACCATCATCTCCGTCAGCCCGGTCATCCAGCACACGCTCGCGGCGGCCGCGACGTGGTCGCTGAGGGCGGCGGTCTGCCAGGCCCGGTAGGCGCCCATGGAGAAGCCGACGGCCGCGACCCGCCGGGCGTCCACCCGGTCGAGGCCCGCCAGGAACGCGGCGGCCCGCTGGTCCTCCCGGGCCATGAACCCGGCGAGCGAGGAGCCCAGGTGGTAGAAGTTGGACGCCAGCGCCTGCTGCTGGTCGTAGGCGAGGGGCCCGCGATCGCCCCATCCGAGCGCGTCCAGGCACAGCACCACATAGCCGCGCCGGGCCAGTTCGTCCCCGACGAACCGCCCGCTGAAGTGTTTGTCCGCCCAGGCCCGGGCGGAGGCGAGGCGCGTGTCGTCGTACCAGGGCCGGACGAGTTTCTCCTTCCCGATGTCGAACCCGCCGCCGTGGTCGTGCAGGAGCAGCACGGCGGGGAAGGGCCCGCGCCCGTGCGGGGTGAGCAGGGCGCCGCGGACCCGTTCGTAGCGGGTGAGGGAGACGGTCACCAGCTCGCGGGTGCAGTCCCGCGTCCGGGAAGGGCCGGTGAACTCCGGCGCGTACGGCGTCCCGTCCTGCCGCTCGACGAGGAGGTGTTCCTCGACGGTGGCGCGGGCGGCCCGCCGCCAGGCGCGGACGTCGCGGATCGGGGACCGTCCCCACGCCAGCGGGAAGGTCAGGGCGTCCTTCAGGGCCGGGTGGAAGCCGGGCAGCGGCCCGTCGACGACCGCCGCCTCCGCCCCGCTCACCGCTCCCCCGCCGGTGAGCAGGGCGCCGGTGCGCTCAGCACTCCCCCTTCCAGGGCTCCCAGTCGCCGAGCCAGGCGGCGCGAGTCGCGGACCGGGCCTGCACGGGGGTGAGTTGGGGCCGGTTGGCGGGGACGGAGATGTCCGCGCCCGGTCCGGTGTTGCGGTACTCGGCGAAGCGCTGGTTCTGCCACGGGTGGGCGTCCGACATGTCGGCGTAGGGAGCGACCGCGTCGATGCCCGGGCCGAGCCGGGTGTCCCGCACGGTGAGCATGGGGCGGGCGGTGGTGTCGGAGCTGGGCACCCAGGGCCGGGCCAGCTTGTAGTAGCCGTCGGGTGCCTCGCTGCTGACGCGGCTCCGGGTCACCAGGTAGCCGAGCGGATCGGCGGCGGCGGTCGACGGCGCGAAGACGAACCCGTACGGGGCGCCGGTCGGGTCGGTCCGTGTCAGGGTCCGGAAGTGGCACCGCTCGGGCTTGGGGGTTCCGGCCGCGTTGTCGTACACGATCACGACGTCACGGGGGTTCTCGCTCGCCCCGATCCAGGTCATCCCCGTACGGGCGCGGTCGACGGCGACCGTCTCCCGGTAGGTGTCCGGAGCGATGACCAGCGTCCAGCCGCTGCCGGCGGCGACGACGGCTTCCCGGACGGAGGTGTGGTCGCCGCGGCCGCGCGGATCGACGTACAGCGTCTTCGGGCTGAGGCGGGCGGCCGGTGAACCGTACCGGCCGAACGGGCGCTGTCGTCCGGTGGCCCGTGCGGGGACCGGCGCGAGGGCGAGTGCGGCGCCCGTCCCGGCGCTCGCGACGAGGAATCCTCTGCGGGGGATGGAACGGTGGAAGTGCGAGGACATGCGGCTGTCCCTTCGCGGTGCGGCTCGTGCCGGGTGATGGTCCGGGGAGGGGCCGGGCCGGGCGCACCTCGTGGCGTGCGCCCGGCCCGGCCGGTTCTCGGGAGCGTCAGCAGATGCGGCCGGCGCCCGCGCGGTGGTCGACGATTCCGGGCACGGCCTTCGCCGGGTCGACCTTGGTCCGCAGGGTCGGCGTCCAGCCGGCGCCCGACTGGAGGGTCTCGCCGGGGATCTCCGCGTTGTGGACGGCGATCAGGTCGGTCGGCTTGCCGTTGACGTAGTTGTTCGCGGCGGTGACCGGCGCCTCCATCCACTTCTTCAGGATCTTCGCCGGACTGAGCCCCTTGGGCAGCGTGAAGGCGTTGTGCTCGGCGACGAGCTGGGACTCCTTGCCGATGCCGAAGCTGTAGACGTAGTCCTGGCCGGCCACGAAGTGGTTGTTGTACGTGTCGACCTGTCCGAAGCGGACGCGCGGCGCGCGCTCGACCACGTCGCGGAACAGGTTGTGATGGAGCGTCACCTTGAGCTTGCCCCGGTCGCCCACGGCGGTCGACTCGCTGTCACTGTTGCCGATCATGAGCGTCTTGTCGTGGTCGGCGAACACGTTCCACGAGGCGGTGACGTAGTTGGATCCCCGGACGATGTCCAGCAGCCCGTCGTGCTGCTGGTACAGCGTGCCGAAGTACGTCGGTGCCTCGCTGTCGGGGTGGCTGCCGTCGGTGAAGGTGTTGTGGTCCATCCAGACATGGGTGGAGCCGTAGACGACGGCGGTGTCGTACTCGGAGTTCCAGGCGCCCGTGGAGGTGTCGGTCGGGTCCCACTGCGGGAAGCAGTCGAGAGGGCTCTCGAAGGTGAGGTTGCGGACGATGACGTTGTCGACGCCCTTGATCTGGAGGCTGGCGCCCTTGAAGCCCGCGTTCTTCCCGAGCCCGATGATGGTGGTGTTGGCGGGCACGCCGGCCTTGATGGCCTGGTCCTGGTTGTCGGCGGAGGCGCGGCGCAGCCCTTCCGGGCTGTCGGCGGGCTCCTGGCTCAGGTCCTTGTCCAGGCCCCACGTCTCGGGCGCGTACTTCTTCAGGTAGGCGTCGAAGTCGTATCCGGGCGCGGCGAAGGCGTCGCACCCCTCGGAGACCGCGTCGATGGTCCCCTTCACCTTGATGATCTTCGGTGCGCTGCCGCCCGCGGCGAGGGCGGCCTTGAACTGGGCCCAGGTGCTCACGGTGTAGACGTGCTCGGCGTCGGCGGCGGCGCCGCCGGTGGTCCCGGTGCCGTAGGACCCCCAGCCGTCCTTCGCCCCGAGCGTCTGCCGGGCGGGATCGCGGGAGTCGGCCCGGGCGGCGGCGGTGCCGGTGAGGGACAGCGCCAGCGCGGTGCAGCCGGCGAGGGCGGCAACCCTCATCGTCATGGCATGCCCATGCCATCTACGTGGGTGCATGGTGCGCATCTCCTTTTCGAGGGGCGGGGGTGTTACGCGGTGGCCTTCGGCCAGGTGATCCAGGACTCGGGGATCGTCTCGTCCAGCCGGCGCACGTCGCCCGGCGTGAGCACCCGGGTACGCAGCATCTCCCGTGCCACGAGCCGCGCCACCGCGATCGCGCCCGGCGGGTTGAAGTGCGTGTTGTCCTGCTCGGTCGCGGTCCAGTTGAAGTACTTCTTCGTCTCCTCGACGCCCAGCCTCTGCCACAGCGCGATCGACAGCGCCTGGATGTCGAGCAGAGTCACCTGCTCCTCCTTGGCGAGCGCCCGCATGGCCGCCGGGTAGTCGCCGTGCGTCGGCAGAGCCTTGCCGGCCGCGTCGAACTTGCGCCGCTCGACGGACGTGGCGAGCACGGGCCGCGCCCCACGCGCCCGGGCCCCGTCGATGTACATCCGCAGATGGTCCTGGTACGTCGTCCAGGGCTCGGTGTACCGGGCGGGGTCGTTCGCCTTCTCGTCGTTGTGACCGAACTGGATGAGCAGGAAGTCGCCCGGCCGGATCTGGCGGAGGATGACAGCGAGCCGTCCTTCATCGACGAAGCTCTTGGAACTACGTCCGTTGACCGCGTGATTGGCGACCGGCCGATCCTTGTGGAGGAAGAACGGAAGCGCCATTCCCCACCCGGTCTCGGGCGCCGCATCGGCGTACTTCTGTGCGGCGGTGGAATCACCGGCGATGTAGAGGGTCCGGGCGCGGCGGCCGGTGGCCTGCGCGGTACCGGTGGCGGCGAAGGTGAGAGGAACGGCGGCAACAGCGGCCGAGGTGACTTGTCTACGGCTCAGTGACACGACAAACCCTTCTTTCAGCGGGCACCCAGGGGCGCGGGGGTGTTTCCGTATGTGGCTCCACCGCGTGTACGCGACCAGCCCGGGACGGCCCGCAGCCTGCACACCGCAGGCCGTCCCAGGGCGAAACCCGGCAGCGTCAGCCCTTCTGCTGGTCCCACTCCGCCTGAGCCTCGTTCAGCTGATCGGCCATCTTGTCCAGGAACTCCTCGGCGCTCATGTCGCCGAGCAGGACCTTCTGGAAGCTGGGCTCGTTGTCGGCCTTGGAGATGGTGTTCCAGTCGGGCAGGTAGTACGGCAGCTGGACGATGGTGGTGGAGCCGTCGTTGAGGGCCCCGGCGGCGAGCTTGGTCGGCTCGGCCTTGGAGATCCAGGCGTCCTTGGCGGCGTCCGTGTTGGACGGGATGGCGCCGGCCGACTCGTTCCACTTGGAGTTGGACTCGTGCGAGGCGGCGAACTCGATGAACTTCCAGGCGGCCTCCTTGTTCTTGGAGCTCTTGAACAGGCCGAGACCGTCGACCGGGTTGGAGACCTGGACGCGCTTGCCGCCGGGACCGGTGGGCTGCGGGATGCCGCGGAACTTGCCGGGGCCGAGCGCCTTCACATGGTCCTGGTAGGAGCCCAGGTTGTGGTTGAGCATCCCGATCGTGCCGGAGTCCCACTGCGCGACCATCTTGGTGAAGTCGTTGTTGAGGTCGGCGGCCGGCGTGTACTTCTTGTACAGGCCGGCGTACTTCTGCAGCGCCTCGACGTTCTTCGGGTCGTTGACCGTGGTCTTCTTGCCGTCGGCGTCCCAGAAGGACGTGATGCCGGACTGCCCGTACATCGCGTCCAGCGCCTGTGCGATGGAGCCCGCGCCGCCGCGGATCGTGTAGCCGAACTCGTTCTTCTTGGCGTTGGTGAGCTTCTCTGCGGCCTCGTAGAACTTCTCCCAGGTGGTGGGCGCGTCCAGGCCCGCCTTCCGGAACAGGTCGGTGCGGTAGTAGAGGGTGCCGTTGTTCGCGGAGGTCGGGATCGAGTACAGCGCGTCCCCGCCACCGGCGGACTTCAGCGACTCGACCATGCCCTCGTTGAGCTTGTCCTTGAGCGTGGACTTGCCGAGTCGGCCGTCCAGGGGATCCAACGCGTTCTGGGCGGCGAACCCGGCGGCCATCGCCGCGCCGACACCGCCGACGTCCGGCAGACCGCCGCCCTGGATGGCGGTGTCGACCTTGGACTGGTACTCCGTGGCGGAGATACCGACGTAGTCGACCTTGATGGACGGGTTCGCCTTCTCGAAGTCGGCGATGATCTGCTTCCAGATGTCCGTGCGGACACCGCCGTTGTTGTCCCAGAAGACGATCTTGCCCTTGCCGCTGCCCTCGGCCCCCTTGTCGCCGCCGGCGCCGCTGCCGTCGTCACCACAGGCGGTCGCGGTCAGGGCGAGGACGGAGCCCAGGGCGACGGCGGTGGCCGCGTGCCTGCTTCTGCGGATGCTGCTCTTCATGGTCGGCTCTCTCTTCTGGATCAAACGGAGATATGAAGCTGTGGGGGTCAGTGGCGTGCGTGGGGCGCCCAGTTGTCGTTGCCCTCGAGGTAGGCGGTGACGGTGTGCGTCCTCGCGTCCTCGTCGCTCATCTGCGGCCGGTCCTGGGTGACAGCGGCCCCCGGCCCGTAGTTCCGGTACTCCGTGAAACGCGCGTCCTTCCACGAGAAGCCACTCATGTCCGTCCACGGCGAGGACTTGATCGCGGCGGGCAGCCGGGTGTCGCGGATCAGTACCTGGCCCACCGCGTTCGGCTCGCCGCCCGGGTGCCAGGGCCTGCCGAGGTGGAAGCTTGCGTCCGGCGCGTCGCTCACGATCTTCGAGCGGGTGATCAGGAACCCGTACGGGTTGCCCGTCCACGTCGAAGCGGCGGTGACCCACCCGTTGTTGGTCGTCGACCCGCGGCTGAGCGCCTTGATCACGGACCGCTCGATCACGGTCGTGGCACGCCCGTAGATGAAGTCGACGTCGCCCTCGATGTAGGAGTCGCGGACGTACACCCGGCTGATCACGTTCAGCTTGGGGCTGTCGGTCATCAGGGTGTCCTGGTTGCCCAGGAAGGCGGTGTCCTCGAAGACGATCCGGTCGCCGGTCGTCTTCATCGCCAGGGCCTGCTCGCCCTTCAGCTCGACCGAGGCCTCGTCGAAGTCGTTGCTGAAGGTGAGGTTGCGTGCGGTGACGTCGTTCGCCGCGATCCGCACGGTGGCACTGCCGGTCGAACCCCCGTACTCGGCGGGCGTGTTGTGGACGATGACGGTGTCGGAACGGTCACGGCCGGTCCCCCGGAGCAGGATCTTCGGCTTGGCCGCCGGGATGACCACCTTCTCCCGGTAGGTGCCCGGCGCGACCGCGATCGTCACCGGCACGTCGTTGCCGTCGGGCACGGCGTCCACGGCCGCCTGCACGGTCGGGTAGGCGCCCGGGACGTCGAGGGTCACACCGATCCGCTCCTGCGGACCGGAGAACTTCTTCACCAGGGCGGGGACGGCGCGGGCGGGGTCCAGCCGGTAGTCGTAGAAGTCGCGCGGGGTGAAGGCCGCACCCCATTCGTCGGTCCGCCCGGTGGTCTTCCTCAGGATCGACCCGCGCTCCACCAGCTCCGCGGTGGCGTCGGCCTGGTAGGGGTGCTGGACCCGGTCGTAGTAACCGTTCTCGATGACCATCTTGGTGCGGCCCCGGGACCAGTTCCCGTACGTCCACACGGGGTCGCCGTCGGCCACCTGTGCCGAGACGTAGTTGTTGTACAGGTGCGCGTAGGCGCAGTTGTCCGCCGAGGGATTGCGCTGCTTCGTGCCGGTGAACCAGTTGTGGTCGATGGTGATCTGGGTCTGGACGTTGTCCGTCCAGCCGATTCCGAACGCCTTGTTGTGATGGGTGAACTGGTTGTAGGAGACGGTGACGTACTGGCTGTCCTTGCGGATGTCGAGCAGGCCGTCGCCCATGTGGGTGAAGCGGTTGTGGTCGATCCAGACGTGGTGGACGGAGTCCATCTGGATGGCGTCGAAGTCGGTGGTCTTGCCGTCCCAGTCGCCCTCGACGTAGGAGTCGCGGATCGTCAGGTTGCGGATGATGACGTTGTGCGTGCCGGGGTTGAGGTGCAGTTCGCCGTGGACGATCTCACCGGTGTCGCCGACGCCGATGATCGTCTTGTTCGAGGCGACGACGATGTCCGAGCCGAAGGGCTGGACGGCGACCGCCCCCGCCACCCGGATGACGTACGGCTCCTCGGCGGCCGCGTACTTGGCCAGCGAGGCCTGGTCGGTGACCGTGACGACCTTGCCGCCGGCACCGCCCGTGGTGCCTCCGGCCAACGAGGCGAAGCCGTGGGCCCGGTCGGTCCAGCGGGCGGCCGCCGGTGCGGACTTCTCGGCGGAGACGGGTTCGGCGGCCCTCGCCTCCCCGGTCATTCCCAGTCCCAGGGCGGCGACCAGGCCCGCGACGGCGGCCAGGGCGACACCCGGTCTGGGCAAGCGCTTGCTACGGAGGTGCGTCATTGCGGCTCCCAACAGGCGAGAGGGGCGTACAGATGCGGTGGGTTACAGGGCGTTGATCCGGAAGTGCGTGAACGTGGCGGCGCCCGCGTGCCCCGACCCCACGGGCGCGAGGGCGAAGAGGCCGAGCAGGGCGCCGACCCAGCGCCAGGGGGTGGCGGCGAAAACGGGACCCGACGGGCACGGGCCGTCGCCGAGGTCGTAGGAGAAGCGGCAGCGGGCTCCGGCGCCGATCTCGATGCGGAGCCTGACGCGCCCCTCGGGTGCCAGGCGCGGGTGGGCCGCGTCGCGCTCCCGCTCGGCGACCCCCTCGGCGAACCGGTGCACGAGGTGGACCGAGCCGTCGGCCCCGCGCTGCAGGCCGATCCAGCCGAACGCGTCCCCGAGGACCGCGAGTCCGGCCCTCGCCCCCGGCTCCTCACTGTGCAGGCGCAGTTCCACCTCGACGGCGGACGGCGCGCCGGGCAGCCGCTGGGTGAGGAGGTTCGGGAGTTTGCGCAGGTCGTGGGCGTCGACCGAGCGGACGCAGGCCAGCCGCAGCCCGTCCGCGGAGTGCTGGGTGGCCCAGCCGTCGCGCGGATTGGCCGTCCACTGCCACTGTCGGCCGTACCGTCCGCCGGGGAAGTCGTCGTCGGTGGCGGGCGCGGCGGGCGGCTGTGGCGGCAGGGCGGGGCGGCGGTGTTCGGTGACAGGAGCGCCGTCGTCCCCGAGCACCGGCCAGCCGGCCGGACCCCAGCGCATCGGCTGGAGGTGCACAACCCTGCCGTAGGCGCCGCGCTGCTGGAAGTGCAGGAACCAGTCCTCGCCGGACGGGGTGCGCACCCAGCCGCCCTGGTGGGGGCCGTTGACGTCGGTGTCCTTCTGCTCCAGGACGATCCTCTCCTCGTACGGCCCGAAGAAGCCGCGCGAGCGGAAGGCGCCCTGCCAGCCGGTCTCCACTCCCCCGGCGGGGGCGAGGATCCAGAACCAGCCGTCGTGCCGGTAGAGCTTGGGACCTTCGAGGGTGAACCAGCCGGGTATGCGGTCCCCGTCGACGATCACCTTGCCCTCGTCGAGGAGTTCGGTGCCGTCGGGACGCATCCGGTGCCCGGTGAGGCGGTTCTTGACGCCGGAGCGGGACTTGGCCCAGGCGTGGACCAGATAGGCCTCGCCGGTCTCCTCGTCCCACAGGGGGCAGGGGTCGATCAGGCCCTTGCCGGCCTTCACCAGATGCGGCCGGGTCCAGGGACCCCTGATCTGCGGGGCGTTGACCTGGAAGATGCCCTGGTCGGGGTCGCCCCAGAAGATCCAGAAGCGTTCGTCGTGATACCTGAGGGAGGGGGCCCAGACTCCGCAGTCGTGCCGGGGCCTGTCGAATTCGGCGGCCGGTTCGAGCCGTTCGAGGGCGTGCCCGACCAGGGTCCAGTTGACCAGGTCCCGGGAGTGCAGCAGCGGCAGTCCGGGGGCGCGGCCGAAGCTGGAGGCGGTCAGGTAGAAGTCGTCGCCGACCCGGACGACGTCCGGGTCGGACCAGTCGGCGTCGAGGATGGGGTTGCGGTAGGTCTCGGAGGTCACAGGCTCACCGCCTTGCGGACGAGGGACGCCGCGTCGTCCCGGTCGAGACGGCCGTCGGCGACGACGGTGACCACCCGGCGCACGACGGTCTCGCCCGGCGGGATCGGCACCCGCTCGTCGTACGCCATGGAGGAGCCGACCCCCGGGTACTCCTCGGTGCGCACGAACCACGGGTCGCGGCGGGTCTGTTCGGTGGCGCCGGCGAAGACCAGCGTCCAGGTGCCGCCCCGCAGAGCGATCCAGTCGGCGGGACGGCCGTGGACCTTCTCCTCGCCGTCGGCCCCGGCCGTGAAGACCTCCGGCGCCGAGGACTCCTTGCGGGCCCGCCAGAAGAAGCCGCCGTAGGCCGCGCCCGGGCGCCCGTTGGTCGCGGGGCTGCCGACCGACAGCGGGCTCCTGGTGACGTTGGTGAGGGAGAACGTGAGGTCCAGCGCCCAGGCCCGGCCGGTGAGTTCGGTGGCCGCTACCGTACGGCGTTCGCGCAGCAGCTCGCCGCACGGGGCCACCCAGCGCAGCTCCTCCACGAAGCCGTCCGGGTCGCGCAGCTGGAAGGCGATGTGCCGCTGCGAGCCGTGGTTGTCGAGCTCGGTCGGGCCCTGGTCGCGGACGTAGGTGCGTCCGCCCCAGAAGTTGAACCCCTCGACGTCGGGAACGGCGACACCGACGCCGAGGTGGTGTGCGTGGTCGGCCGGGCCGACTTCGGTCACGGTCGTGCCGGCCAGGGTGGTGACTGGGTGCAGGTAGGGGCGCGGGGAGAGCCGGACGGGCAGCTCGGGCCGGGTGACGTACCGGCCGACCGGCCGGCCCGCGACGCGCAGGACCGCGGTGTCGTTGCTGGTCATCGGGTGCTCACCTCGTTCGACAGGTGCGCCCAGGGGGCGCCGAGCTCGGAGTAGAGGGAGAGGGTGTCGGCGGCGGCCGCGACGAGTCCGTCGATTCCGGGCACCACCCGGCGCCTCTCGCCGGGGACCCGGTGCCAGGCGGTGTCCGGCAGCGGCGCCGGGTCGGGAGCCGTGCGGATGGCCTCCACGACCTTCATGAAGGCGCCGGTCTCGTCCGGTGGGACCAGCAGGTCCGCGCCGGTGGTGAGGTGGTCGACGAGGTTCTCCAGCAGATCGGTGCGGCCGTGTTCGGACTCCTCCGGGCCGTGCCCCGCGCGCTGGAGCAGCACGCGGTCCTGCTTGTACCAGAAGGTGATCCGGCCGCTGCTGCCGTGCACCAGCACGTACGGCTCGTCCGCCTGCTCGGCGCACAGGGTCGCGGCGACGGTGACCGGGTGGCCCTGGGCGGTGGTGACGCGGACGCAGGAGGTGTCGTCGGACTCGATGGCGTTGGCGCGCAGCAGTTCGGTCTCGATGCCGGTGACGTCCTCGGCGTGGGTGCTGCCGCCCAGGGCGAGGGCGGTGGCGACGGCGTGGGCGAGGGGGTTGGTCAGCGCCCCGTCGATCACGTCGACGCCGTTCAGCCGCCGCTTGCCGGCCCAGGGCGCCCTCCGGAAGTAGTCCTCGTCGCGCACCCAGGCACCGGCTCCGCCGAGCCCGACCAGCTGCCCGATCGCGCCCTCCTCGACCAGCGCGCGGACGGCGGGCAGGGCGTGCGAGCCCAGCGACTGGAAGCCGATCTGGCAGACGACACCGGCCGCGGCCACCCCGTCGGCCATCCGGCGGAACTCGGAGTAGGAGGGGGCGGGCGGCTTCTCCAGGAGGAGGTGCACGCCGCGTTCGGCCGCCGTGAGGGCGAGGTCGGTGTGGGTCGGGATAGGGGTGCAGACCACGGCGATCCGGGCGCCGGTGGAGTCCAGCAGGGCACCGAAGTCTGCGGACTGCTCGGGCGTGCCCAGGTCGCCGAGCTCCTCCTCGGTCAGCGGCGTCAGCTCGCAGACGCCGACGAGCCGTACCGTGCCCTTGCGCTGGAGGCGGCGGATGTTCTCGACGTGCCAGCGGCCGTGACCGCGGGCGCCGGCGAGAACGAGGGGCAGGGGGGTGCTCAGCGGGCGGTCGCGGGCGCTGCTGTGGGTTTCGTCCATGGAGTCGATCATGCGACCGGTCATGGGATCCTCCCCGCTCCCGCACCGCGGGCCACCGCCCGGTCGGCCGCCCGGGCGCTGTCGATCCGCCCGTGCAGGGTGGGCGTCCAGCCGACGTCGGCCGTCAGGTCGCGCTCACTGCCCGAGTTGTAGGCGTTGTGGATCGCCAGCAGGTCGACCGGGAAGCCGTTGAAGAGCGTGCCGCTCTGGTGCAGGGCGCTGCCGTTCCAGCTCTTGACCAGGTCGGCGACCTCCACATGGCCGGGCGCGTGAAAGGCGTTGTTCTCGGCGTGGATCCTCGACTCGGTGGAGACGCCGAGGGAGTAGCGGTAGTCGTCGCCGGTGATGTCGTACCGGTTGTTGTAGACGTGCACCTGGCCGAAGCGGACACGCGGGGCGCGCTGGACGACCGACTCGAACGCGTTGTGGTGCAGGGTGACGCGGAGCTTGCCGCGGTCGCCGGTGGCCGTGTCGCCGTTGCCGATGAGCATCGCCTTGTCGTGGCCGGCGAACCGGCTCCAGGAGACGGTGACCAGGTCGGAGCCGCCTGTGATGTCCAGCAGGCCGTCGTGGCGCAGGTAGTTGCGGGCGAAGTGGGTGGGCTCGCCGGAGTCCGGGTGGCCCTTGTCGCTCAAGGTCACATGGTCCACCCACACATGGGTGGCTCCGGTCAGCCAGATGTTGTCGTACGCCGTCTTCCAGTCGCCGAGGCCGCCGGTGTTGGGCTGCCAGACGGGGAAGCAGTCGTAGGCGTCGCGCACGTCCAGGTTGCGCACGATGACGTTGTCCGCGTCCTTGACCCGGAGGCTCGCGCCCTTGAGGACGGCCGAGTCGCCGAGGCCGACGAGGGTGGTGTTGGAGCCGACGGGCAGCACGATCCGCTCGGCCTGCCGTGCGGCGGAGGCCTGGCGGGCCTCCTCCTGGGGGCCGCTGGGCTTGGCGGAGCCCCAGGTGCGGGGGTCGTAGGCGGCGAGGTACTTCTTCAGGCTGTAGCCGCCGGTGGCGTAGTCGGCGCAGTCCAGGCGGTCGCCGTCGTCGTCGGTGTTGGCGTCGATCGTGCCGGCGATCTTGATGATCTTCGGAGTGTCGCTGCCGCCGTCGAGGGCGCGGACGAGCCCGGCGCGGTCGGTCACCGTGTACACGTGCTCGGCGTCGGCGGCCGCTCCTCCGGTGGTCCCCGCTCCCTGGGCGGCCCAGCCGTCGTTCGCCGGGAGGGTGTCGCGGCCGATGTCCCGGGCATCGGCGTGCGCGGGCATGCAGAGCACCCCCGACAACCCTGCGGCAAGGGCGAGTCGTTTCGCTCTCATCCCTTCACCGCCCCCGCGCTGAACCCGGTGATCAGCCACTTCTGGATGAAGGCGAACACGATCACGACCGGCACGGCCGCGATGATGCCTCCCGCGGCGAGCGCGCCCAGGTCGACGCTGTCCGCGCTCATCAGGGAGTTGAGGCCGACGGGGATCGTCTGCTTGTCCTGGTTGTTCAGGAACATCAGGGCGAACAGGAAGTGGTTCCAGGAGTGGACGAAGGCGAACGAGCCGACGGCGATGAGCCCGGGGCGCAGCAGCGGGAGCACCACGATCCGGAAGGCCGTCATGCGGTTGCAGCCGTCCACCCAGGCCGCCTCCTCCAGGGAGTACGGCACGTTCTTGATGAAGTTGCTGATCAGGATCATCGACAACGGCAGCTGGAAGACCGTCTCGGCGAGGATGACGCTGCCGAGCGAGTTGATCATCTGCAGTTCGGCGAAGATCTCGAACAGCGGGACCAGCAGCAGCGCGCCCGGCACGAACTGGGAGCACAGCAGGGCCAGCATGAACGCCCGCTTGACCTTGAAGTCGAACCGGGCGAGGGCGTAGCCGCCGGCCAGCGCGACGAGCGTCGTCATGAGCAGGGTGGCGACGCCGACGAGGACGCTGTTGGTGAAGTAGGTGCCGAAGCTGCGCTCCGTCCAGACCTTCTCGAAGTGGTCGAAGGTCATCGGCCAGGGCACGAGCGAGGTCGAGCCGGCCGGGCGCAGCGAGAACAGCAGGATCCAGTAGAAGGGGACGAGGGTGAAGATCAGGTAGATGCCCAGGGGCAGGTAGATCTGCCAGCGGGGCGCCTCGTCCCAGGCCCGGTGGCCCTTGGCGGGCCGCGGCGGTTCGGGGGTGGCGCGCACGGGGGCGGGGACCGTCTTGGTGGCTTCCTCGACGCTCACTTGCTCTCGCCTCCGAACTTGCTCAGCCGCAGGTAGACCATCGAGCAGAAGAGCAGGATCACGAACGCCACCGTGGTCAGGGCCGACGCGTAGCCGAAGTTGTGGGCGTCGACGGATGTGTTGGCGATGTACAGCGGCAGCGTGGTCGTCTCGCCTGCGGGGCCGCCGCCGGTCAGGGTGTAGAGCAGGTCGACGTTGTTGAACTCCCACACCGCGCGCAGCAGCGTGGACAGGATGATGGCGTCCTTCAGGTGCGGCAGGGTGATGTGCCAGAACTGCTTCAGCCGGCTCGCGCCGTCGACCTCGGCGGCCTCGTAGAGGTCCTTCGAGACGGACTGGAGGTCGGCGAGGATGAGGATCGCGAAGAACGGCACCCCTCGCCACAGGTCGGCCACGATCGCCGCCGGGAACACGGTCGAGGTGTCCGACAGCCAGCTCGTCCCGTAGGAGCCGATGCCCATGTCGGCGAGGTAGCGGGTGATGCCCGTCTGGGAGTTGTAGAGCAGCACCCAGATCGCGGAGGTCAGCACGCCGGAGACGGCCCACGGGGAGAAGACCAGGGCGCGTCCCAGGCCCCGGCCCACGAAGGTCTGGTTGACGATCAGGGCGAGCGCGAGGCCGAACAGCAGCTGGAGGCCGACCTCGACGACGACCCACTTGGCGCTGAAGACCAGCGTGTCCCAGAAGACGGGGTCCTCGGTGAAGGCGTGGACGAAGTTGTCGAAGCCCGCGAAGCCGTTCCGCCACGGCTTGGTCGGGTTGTAGTTCTGAAGGCTGTAGTAGAAGACGCTGATGACCGGGTAGGCGATGAACCCCAGCATGAGCAGGGCGGCCGGCGCGATCAGCAGGTACGGGAGCCTGCGCGGCGTGGCGGAGGCCCGGCGCCGCCGGGGTGGCGCGGGCGGTTTCGCCACGGCTGCGGCTTGGGCCATGACTGTTCTCCGTTCTCAGTACGTCTGGTACGTCGTGCGTCGGTACGTGCGCGGGAAGCGCTTTCTTCCCGGGCATGGTCGTGCCGGGTCGTGCTGAGGAGCGCGGTTGGTGCCGTCGTGCGGTGGCGCTTGGCTCGTGCGGTGGTCAGCCCGCGTACGGGTCGGCGACCCGGCCCGGACGGGCGAGGAACTCGAAGTCGCAGCCGGTGTCGGCCTGCGTGATCTGCTCGTTGTAGAGCGCGCCGTAGCCGCGCTCGTAACGGGTCGGCGGCGGCGTCCAGTCCGCCCTGCGCCGCTCCAGCTCCTCGTCGTCCACGTGGAGGTGCAGCGTGCGTGCCTCGACGTCGAGGGTGATGGAGTCGCCGGTCCGCACGAGGGCGAGGGGTCCGCCGATGTACGACTCGGGCGCGACGTGCAGTACACACGCGCCGTAACTCGTGCCGCTCATCCGGGCGTCGGAGATCCGGACCATGTCCCGCACGCCCTGCTTGAGCAGGTAGTCGGGCAGCGGCAGCATCCCGTACTCGGGCATGCCCGGGCCGCCCTTGGGGCCGGCGCCCCGCAGCACGAGCACGTGCTCGGGGGTGATGCCGAGCGCCGGGTCGTTGATGGTGCGCTGCATCGTCCTGTAGTCGTCGAAGACGACGGCGGGGCCGGTGTGCTTGAGCAGGTGCGGCTCGGCGGCGATGTGCTTGATGACCGCGCCGTCCGGGCAGAGGTTGCCGCGCAGCACGGCGACTCCGCCCTCCGGCGCGACCGGGTCGTCCCGGGTCCGGATGACGTCGCCGTTGTGCACCTGCGCGCCGTCGATCTGCTCCCGCAGCGTGTCGTACGAGACGGTCGGCCGGTCCAGGTGGAGCAGGTCCGGGATCCGGGAGAGGAATCCGGGCAGGCCACCCGCGAAGTGGAAGTCCTCCATCAGGTACGTCCGTCCGCCCGGCCGTACGTTGGC
The DNA here is from genome assembly GCF_044764825.1 of Streptomyces sp. NPDC093598. Taxonomy (NCBI): domain Bacteria; kingdom Bacillati; phylum Actinomycetota; class Actinomycetes; order Kitasatosporales; family Streptomycetaceae; genus Streptomyces; species Streptomyces sp. NPDC093598. Next base: position 114,194 of record NZ_JBIWIV010000001.1, read on the forward strand.
CAGCACCGGGACCGTGCGGGCGATGCGGTCGAAGTCGTCGAGGGTGAGCCGGACGCCCGCCCGGCCCGCCATGGCGATCAGGTGGATCACGGCGTTGGTGGAGCCGCCGAGTCCGAGCACGGTCGTCACGGCGTCCTGGAAGGCCTCGGCGGTGAGGATGTCGCTCAGCTTCCGGTCCTTGTGGACCAGTTCGACGATCGTCATGCCCGCCTTGGCGGCCATCCGGTCGTGCCCGGAGTCGACGGCCGGGATGCTGGAGGCGCCCGGGACGGTGACGCCGAGGGCTTCGGCTGCGGCGGTCAGGGTGGAGGCCGTGCCCATCGTCATGCAGTGGCCGGGCGAACGGGCGAGACCGCTCTCCAGCTCCTGCATCTCGCAGTCGCCGATGACCCCGGCCCGCTTGTCGTCCCAGTACTTCCACATGTCGGTGCCGGAGCCGAGGACCTCGTTGCGCCAGTGGCCCGGCAGCATGGGCCCGGCCGGCACGAACACCGCCGGCAGGTCGACGCTGGCCGCCCCCATCAGAAGGGCGGGCGTCGACTTGTCGCAGCCGCCCATCAGCACGGCCCCGTCGACCGGGTAGGACCGCAGCAGCTCCTCCGTCTCCATGGCGAGCAGGTTGCGGTAGAGCATCGGGGTCGGCTTCTGGAAGGTCTCGCTGAGCGTGGAGACCGGGAACTCCAGCGGGAAACCACCGGCCTGCCACACCCCCCGCTTCACGGCCTGGGCTCGCTCGCGCAGATGGACGTGGCAGGGGTTGATGTCGGACCAGGTGTTGAGGATGGCGATGACCGGCTTGCCCAGGTGCTCCTCGGGCAGGTATCCGAGCTGGCGGGTGCGGGCCCGGTGGCTGAAGGTGCGCAGCCCCTCGGTGCCGTACCACTGGTGGCTGCGCAGCTCCTCGGGACGCTTGCCCCGCTGGTTCCCGCCGGTCACAGCGACCACCCGGCGGCTATGGCGGCGACCTCGGCCCGCTCGCTCTCCGGCAGCGGCTTGCTCGGCGGGCGGACCTCGCGCCGGCACAGCTCCAGGGAGGCGAGGGCCTCCTTGACGACGGTGACGTTGTCGGCGGAACCGTTGGCGGCGCGCAGCTCCTCGAAGCGGCGGATCTGCTCCCAGACCTTCATGGCGGCCGGGTAGTCGCCGGAGCGCAGCGCCTCGATCATGTTCAGGGACACGGCCGGGGCGACGTTCACCAGCCCCGAGGTGAAGCCGGTGGCGCCGGCGGAGAAGTAGGAGGGGGCGTACGGCTCGGCGAGCCCGGCGACCCACACGAATCGCTCCAGACCCGCGTCCCGGGCGAACGCGGCGAACCGGGCCGCGTCCGGGACGGCGTACTTCACGCCGATGACGTTCGGGCAGGCGTCGGCGAGTTCGGCGAGCCGGGCACCGGTGAGCTGCGCGTTGCGGATGTACGGGACGACGCCCAGCTCGGGCACGGCCTGGGCGATGGCCCGGTGGTAGTCGACCCAGCCGGCCTGGGAGACGTACGGGTGGACGGGCTGGTGGACCATCACCATCCGGGCGCCGAGGTCCCGGGCGTGCCGGGCGGAGGCGACGGCGGTCGGGATGTCGTGTCCGACGCCGACCAGGACGACGGCCCGATCCCCGGCCTCGTCGATCGTCAACTCGGTGACGAGCCGGCGCTCTTCGGGGGTCAGGGCGTAGAACTCACCGGTGTTGCCGTTCGGGGTGAGGGTGGTGATGCCGCCGTCGAGCAGACGGCGCAGCAGGGCCCGGTGGGTGTCCTGCGCGACGGAGCCGTCCTCGGCGAACGGGGTCACCGGGATCGCCACCACGTCGGCCAGGGCCGCCCGCTGGGTCTCGAACGCCACGCTGCTCATTCCTGACCTTCCTGTTCCAGTCCTGCCTGGGGGAAAGCGCGCTGCACGAAGGACGCGATGTGCGCGTGCAGGGCACGCGCCGCGCCGTCGGCGTCGCCGTCGAGGGCGAGCCGCAGGATCTCCCGGTGCTCGCCGGCCTCCCGGTCCCAGGAGGGCGAGGCGGCCCACGCGACGGCGGAGACGAGGGCGGCCTGGTCGCGGACCTCGTCGAGCATCCGGCCGAGCAGCGGGTTGCCGCACGGCAGGTACAGGGCGCGGTGGAACTCGCGGTTGGCGAGTGAGCGTTCGGCGGTGTCGGTGGCTGCGTCGGCCCGGGTCAGCGCCTCGCGGGCGACGTCCAGGGAGGCCCCGCGCCGCACGGCCCGCCGCAGCGCCTCGGGCTCCAGCAGCAGCCGTACGTCGTAGACCTCGCGCGCCATGTCCGCGTCCACCAGGCGCACTGTGACGCCCTTGTACTGGCTCATCACGACCAGGCCGGTGCCGGCGAGGGTCTTGAGCGCCTCGCGCACCGGGGTCTTGGACACCCCGAACTGCGCGGCGAGCTCGGTCTCGACCAGCGCCTGCCCGGGCGTCAACTGCCCGGTCAGGATGCGGTGTTTGATCCCCTCCAGCACGTACTGCGTGCGGGAGGGGATCGGCGTGGGCACAGAGGTCATGCGCGCCTCTCGGATCTCGCGTCTCGGTGGATCGCGTATCGGATCTCGCGTATCGCGTCTCATATATGACGTACGAAGTACGACGCGATGACGGTAGGAGGGCGCGTTCGCTGCGTCAATGCTTCCGGCAAAGAAACTGCAATCGCTTTCTATGGCATGGGCGCCCACCCCGGGTCCCGCCCGCTGAGTCCCACGGCCCGGGCCAGCAGGGATGCCTCCGGCTCGACGGAGACGACGGGGCCGAAGATGGCGCCGCGCTCGGGGTCGTCGACGGACGCGGCGAGGAAGTCGTGGCAGAACCCCAGCGCGGCCGGGTCGGGCGCGTACCGCTGACCGGTCGCGCGGGCCAGGTCCCAGCCGTGGACGACCAGTTCGTCGGTGACGACGAGGGCCGCGATCTCGCCGGGCAGGTCGACGCCCCCGGCCCGGGTCATGCCGCTCCAGGCCGCCGGGTCGCGCCAGGCACCGGCCAGTTCGGCGAGGACCTTGGGCAGTTCCTCGCGCCAGCCGGGCGCGATGTCCGGCAGCGCGGAGTCCGGGCTGGTGTCGGTGGTGACGCCGAGGTCCTTGCGGGCGGCGTCACGGAAGGCGGCGGCCAGTCCCGCCAGGTGGCCGAGCAGGTGGCGCACCTCGTACTCGGGGCAGGGCGTCGGGCCGGCCAGTTGTTCGTCGGTGACGCCGGCGACGAGTCGTGCCAGGACCTCCGTCTGGGGTCCGAGGTCGAGGGGCGTACCGGTCGTCCCGGTGGTGTCGGTCATGGGGCTGCTCCTCCGGAGGGTCGTCTCGGGAGGTAGACCGACCCCGGCCGGGAAACTCATCGCGCGCCCGGCCCGTTTCCGAGGAACCTGCCCGATCCGCCGCCCGGGGCCTCAGCCGCACGATGGCGAGACATGACGACCAAGACGACCCGGCCCCTCGTGCGCGTCCTGCGCGACCGCGACTCCCGCCTCTGCCTCTCCGGCGTGGTGGTATCCGGCTTCGGCACCTCGGCCCTGTGGCTGGCCTCGGGCGTGTGGGTGAAGGACCTGACCGGCTCGGACGGCCTGGCCGCGCTGTGCATGCTCGCCCTGTGGCTGCCGACCCTGGCAGGACCGCTGCTGGGCACGCTCGCCGACCGGGTCCGCCGCAAGCCGCTGCTGATCGGCGTCAACGTGCTCCTGGCCACCCTTCTGCTCACCCTCGTGGGCATCGACTCGCCGGGCGACCTGTGGCTGCTGTACGCGGTGCTGGTCGTGTACGGCGCGGCGGGCGTCGTCCACGACGCGGCCGAGTCGGCGCTCGTGGCCGGCGCGGTCGACCCGTCCCTGCTGGGCGACTTCAACGGCCTGCGCATGACCGCCACGGAGGGCATGAAACTCCTGGCCCCGCTGGCGGGCGCGGGCCTCTACGCGGCGTACGGCGGTGGGAGCGTCGCTCTGCTGGACGCGGCGACGTTCGTGCTGGCCACGGGTCTGTACGCGGCGCTGCGGGTGCGGGAGGACAAGCCCGCGCGGCCCACCGGCAGCCGTCGGCGGCGGACCGCCGAGGGCGTCCGGCACCTGTGGGCGCACCCCGTGCCGCGTTCCCTGGTTCTGGCGGGCGGCGCCACCATGCTGTGCGCCGGTGTGAACGGGGCGCTGGTGTACGCCGTCGTCGACGGCCTCGGGCACTCCCCCGCGTACACCGGCGTGCTGTACGCCGTGCAGGGCGCCGGTTCGGTCGCGACCGGCCTGCTCTCCGGCCCCGCCTTGCGCCGGCTGGGCGCCCGGCGCTTCGCGGCGTCCGGAATCGCCCTGCCGGCTGTCGCGGTGGCCCTGCGGGCGGTGCCGTCCGACCCGGTGGCGCTGGTGTGCAGCGCGGCGATCGGCGTGGGGCTGCCCGCGGTGCTGATCGCCGCGCTGACGTCCGTGCAGCGCGAGACGCCGGGTGCGCTGCTGGGCCGGGTCACGGCCACCGCGAACACCCTGGTGTACACACCGAACGTGGTCGGGCTGGCCGCCGGGGCGGCCCTGGTCGAGCTGGTGAGCCACCGGCCGGTGCTGGTGGCCCTGGGCGTGGCCCTGCTGATGACGGCGGCCGCGCTGGGTCAGAGCCCGGTGAGGGCGGAGCGGACCGTCTCCAGGTCGTCGTCGGACGCCAACCCGGCGTGATAGAGCCGCAGTTCGGTGGCACCGAGCTCCCGTGCCCCGGCGGCGTCGGCGGCGAGGGTGCCCGGGCTGCCGCCCATCCCCGAGACGACGGTGAAGTTGGCGGCGATGACGGCGCCCTGGCGGCCTTGCCGTGCGAACGGCGGGAGCGTGCTGGTGCCGCCCGCGCAGGGCACGACCACTCCGTCCGCGACGGACAGGATGTGCGCCGGGTCGACGCCGGGGTTGGCGCCGACGTGGTACGACACCGGGTCCGCGTGCAGGAGCACCTGGAAGCCCTCGGGCGCGGCCGCCCGGACCGCCGCGACGGCCTGCTCCTGGAGGGTGCGGGCGGTTTCGTCGCGGTAGGCGCGCGTGGTGTGCGCGAGGGTCTCTCCGAGCAGCTTCTCGATGCCCGTCCAGCCTCCGTCGGAGGGCGCGCCCTGCCACACCGGCTCCAGCGCCGTCCGTACGGCGGCCGCGAGCGCGTCGGCGTCCAGGCCGTGCCGGCCGTAGCCGTCCCGGCAGGACGGGCAGAAGCACAGCGCCATCAGGTACTGCCCGGCGTCCCCGAGGCCGATGCCGCCGGTCTTGTCGTGGGCGTGCAGATGCTGCAACCCGTACCAGCCGAGGGACTCCAGCTCGGTGCCGCGAGCCCCGGGCCGGACGGCCGCCTCGGCGGCCAGGTCGGTCAGGTAGGCGCGTGTGGCGGGCTGCGCGATGCACGGCGCCCAGGGGTAGCGGTCGCCGTAGGCGTTGACGACGGAGGTGTCCGGGTGCTCGGCGCCGAGGCGGGAGTTGTGCGCGAGGACGACCCAGGTGTGCACCTCGAGGCCGGCCTGCGTGAGCGCGGCGGCGGCCTCGCCGAAGGCGTCCCCGGGGGCCCAGGCGCCGGCCGGGTAGGGGCGCAGCTCGCGCCCGGCCCAGCGGTCGTCCGCCGGGTACAGCACGGCGGCGTGCTCGGCGGTGACGATGCGGTGGCGCGGGTGACGGGGCGTGAGCGCACGCGTGGAGTGGTAGGCGGCGGCGAGGGTCACCTGCTCCACGCCGAGCGCGGCGATCTGCGCGGGTGCCTCCGGGTCCCCGTTGACGTCCCAGGGGTAGACGAATGCCGACGCCTTCACTTGGCCTCCTCCAGCAGCGCGTAGCCCCGCTCGATCACTTCGGCGAGCCGCTTGACATGATCCCCGGCCGGCTCGTGCAGCGGGGGCCGCACCTCCCCGACGTCGAGGCCGCGCAGCCGTACACCTGCCTTGACCAGCGCGACGGCGTAACCGCGGCCCTGGGCGCGCAGCTCGACGAACGGGCGGTAGAAGCCGTCCAGCAGCATGTCCACGGCGTTGTCGTCGCCGTTCCTGAGGGCCTGGTGGAAGGCGAGGGCGATCTCCGGCGCGAAGCAGAACACGGCGGACGAGTAGAGCGTGACCCCGAGGGCGCGGTAGGCGAGCTGGGTCTGCTCGGCGGTCGGCAGGCCGTTGAAGTAGAGGAAGTCCCCCGGGGTCTCGGTGCGGACGGCGCTGACGATGCGCTGCATGAGGTCGAGGTCGCCGAGCCCGTCCTTGAGGCCGATGATCCCTTCCGTGCGGGCGAGTCCGACGACCGTCCCGGGGGTGAACACGGCGTTGTCGCGCTGGTAGACGATGACCGGCAGGGCGGTCGCGGCGGCCACCTCGCGGTAGTGCCGCAGCAGCCCCTCCTGCCCGGCGACGACGAGGTAGGGCGGCATGGCGAGCAGCCCGTCCGCCCCGGCGGCCTCGGCGAGGCGGGCGTAACGCACGGCGAGCGCGGTGCCGTACCCGGCGCCCGCGACGACCGGCACCCGCCCGTCGGCGGCCTCGACGGCGGCCCGCACGCAGGCCTCGAACTCCTCGGGCGTCAGCGCGTGGAACTCGCCGGTGCCGCAGCAGGCGAACACGGCGGCGGCCCCGGCCTCCACCCCGCGGCGGACGTGCGTGCGGTAAGTGTCGAGGTCCACGGAGCCGTCGGGTCCGAAGGCGGTGACCGGGAAGAACAGCGGCCCGCTGGGGACGTTGAGTCGAGCGGCGAGAGGGGCTGACGTCACGAGCTCTCCCGGTTCCATATTCATGATTGGCGTCTATATTTCTGAACGAGTCCACGCTAAGGCGCCGCCTCGGGGCCGGTCAAGCGCACGCACCCGCGACACACCTGCGGATTCGCCCCCTCCGGGCCCTACTTGACGGGGTCCGCCCCTGATCCTTAGCGTGTCCATGCATATGAATGCCGTGCGCTCATGTGCACGGTTGGCGATCAAGGAGACCGAGGATGCCCGCTCCCCGCACCGTCCTGCTCACCGGCGCCGCCGGCGGCCTCGGCACCCTGATGCGGGACCTGCTCCCGGACTACGGCTACGACCTGCGCCTGCTGGACATGCGCCCGATCGAGGGCGCGCCCGACGCGATCACCGCCGACCTCGCCGACCGGGACGCCGTGCGCGAGGCGGTCCGGGGCGTCGACGCGATCATCCACCTCGCGGGCATCTCCCTGGAAGCCCCCTTCGAGAAGATCCTCAAGGCGAACATCGAGGGCACCTACCACCTGTACGAGGCCGCCCGCGAGGAGGGCGTCGGCCGGATCGTCTTCGCCTCCTCCAACCACGCCGTCGGCTACACCCCGCGCCCCCGGGGCGATGACCCACTCATCCCGATCGACACCCCGCGCCGCCCGGACACCTTCTACGGCCTGTCCAAGTGCTTCGGCGAGGACCTCGCGCAGCTCTACTGGGACAAGCACGGCCTGGAGACGGTCTCGGTGCGCATCGGCTCCTGCTTCCCCGAGCCGACCAGCGTGCGCATGCTCTCGGTGTGGATGAGCCCCGCCGACGGCGCCCGTCTCTTCCACGCGGCACTGACCGCCGAGCACGTCGGCCACACCGTCGTCCACGGCTCCTCCGCCAACACCCGGCTGTGGTGGGACCTCACCAGTGCCCGGGCGCTCGGCTACGAGCCGCAGGACGACTCCGAGCCGTTCGCCGAGAAGCTCATCGCCGAGCAGGGCGAACTCCAGGACGGCAACGAGGCGCACGCCTACCTGGGCGGCCAGTTCGTGACGGACCCGCCGGTCTGGCCGTACTGACCGTCATCACCTCACCCACAGCAGCGGGCGGGCAGAGAACGGGCCCGCCCGCTCGGGCATCCGGGCACGGCCCGGAAGCAGTGGGGCAGCGCCGCCAGGGGCGCGGGGAAACGCGCGACCAGCCACAACGCACCTGCGGACGGCCACGGCCTCCCCCCGGCACACCGCGCAGCCCCACGACCGAACGGGCACAGACGGGCAGGATCGCACCCCCAGCAGACCTGGTCACCAGGGAACACCGGCTGTAGAACTTCCCCCATGGCCCGACCGAGGGCCCGAACGGGCAGCACAGCAGGAAGGCGGGTGACGGCCATGAACAGAACCGCGGAAGAACGCCAGCGCGAGATCGTGCTGGCCGCACGGCGTGACGGCTCGGTCGACGTCACCACCCTCGCCGCCGAGCTGGGCGTGGCCAAGGAGACCGTACGGCGGGACCTGCGCATCCTGGAGGACCACGGCCTGCTCCGCCGCACCCATGGCGGCGCCTACCCCGTGGAGAGCGCCGGCTTCGAGACGACGCTCGCGTTCCGGGCCACCAGCCACGTGCCCGAGAAGCGCCGGGTCGCGGCGGCCGCGGCCGAGCTGCTCGGCGACGCCGAGACCGTCTTCGTCGACGAGGGCTACACCCCGCAGCTCATCGCCGAGGCGCTCCCCCGGGACCGGCCGCTGACCGTGGTCACCGCGTCCCTGCCGGTCGCCGGCGTCCTCGCCGAGGCCGAGCACATCTCCGTGCTGCTGCTCGGCGGCCGGGTGCGGCGCGGCACCCTCGCCACCGTCGACCACTGGACGACGAAGATGCTGTCCGGCTTCGTCGTCGACCTGGCCTTCATCGGCGCCAACGGCATCTCCCGCGAACACGGCCTCACCACCCCCGACCCGGCCGTCAGCGAGGTCAAGGCCCAGGCGATCCGCGCCGCCCGCCGCGTGGTCTTCGCGGGCGTGCACACCAAGTTCGGAGCGGTCAGCTTCTGCCGGTTCGCCGAGGTCGCCGCGCTGGAGGCGATCGTGACGAGCACCCTGCTGCCGGCCGCCGAGGCCCACCGCTACTCGCTGCTCGGACCGCAGGTCATCCGCGTCTGACCCTGCCTCACCCACGTCCCCCAGGGCACCTCCACACCCTGCCATGCCCCTTATCTCCTCATACTCCCCATACATCCAGGAGCGATCCATGCGAACCCAGAGCCGACGACGGCCACCGCGAGCCACGCTCGCCCTGGCCGCCGCAGGGACGCTGCTCGCCCCGCTGCTCTCCGGCTGCTGGGTCGGCGCGGGCGGGGCCGGATCCGGCGGCGACGCCATCAACGTCCTGATGGTCAACAACCCGCAGATGGTCGAGCTGCAGAAGCTGACCCGCGCCCACTTCACCGAGGAGACGGGCATCAAGGTCAACTTCACCGTCCTGCCCGAGAACGACGTCCGCGACAAGATCAGCCAGGACTTCGCCAACCAGGCCGGCCAGTACGACGTCGCCACGCTGTCCAACTACGAGATACCGATCTACGCCCGCAACGGCTGGCTGCACGAGATGAACGGCTACGTCGCCAAGGACCCCGGCTACGACGAGCAGGACGTCCTGAAGCCGATGCGCCAGTCCCTCACCGGCGACGACGGCAAGCTCTACGGCCAGCCCTTCTACGGCGAGTCGTCGTTCCTCATGTACCGCAAGGACGTGTTCGAGAAGCAGGGCCTGACGATGCCCGCGCACCCCACCTGGCAGCAGGTGGCGGACCTCGCGGCGCGGGCCGACGGAGCCGAGCCCGGCATGAAGGGCATCTGCCTGCGCGGCCTGCCCGGCTGGGGCGAGGTGATGGCCCCGCTCACCACCGTCGTCAACACCTTCGGCGGCACCTGGTTCGACAAGGACTGGAAGGCACGACTCGACTCCCCCGCCTTCGAAAAGGCGACGAAGTTCTATGTCGACCTGGTGCGTGAACACGGCGAGTCCGGAGCGGCCCAGTCCGGCTTCGCGGAGTGCCTGAACAACATGACCCAGGGCAAGGTCGCCATGTGGTACGACGCCACCTCCGCGGCCGGATCCCTGGAGGCGGCGAACTCCCCCGTCAAGGGCAAGGTCGGCTACGCCCCCGCCCCCGTCGAGAAGACGAGGTCCTCCGGCTGGCTCTACACCTGGGCCTGGGGCATCCAGAAGGCCTCCCGCAACCCGGACAACGCCTGGAAGTTCGTCTCCTGGGCGTCCGGCAAGGGCTACGAGGAGCTGGTCGGGGACCAGGTCGGCTGGTCGAACGTCCCGGCCGGCAAGCGGGCGTCGACGTACGCCAACGCCGACTACCGCAAGGAGGCCGCCGCCTTCCAGGAGATGACCAGGAAGGCCATCGAGCAGGCCCGCCCGAACGATCCCGGCGTGCAGCCGCGCCCCGCGCCCGGCATCCAGTTCGTCGGCATCCCCGAGTTCACCGACCTCGGCACCAGGGTCTCCCAGGAGATCAGCGCGGCCATCGCCGGACGCCAGTCCGTCGAGTCGGCCCTGAGGAAGGCGCAAGCGCTCGCCGAGAAGATCGCCGAGGAGTACGAGGGACGATGACCGCCACGACAACGGCCCCCGTGGCCGCACCGGACACGCGCACCCCGGTCCGCCGCCCCTCCCCCCGGCTCCGCGCCTGGGCCACCCGGGCCCCGCTGCTGCCCGCCCTGATCTTCATGATCGTGGTCACCCAGCTGCCCTTCGTGGCCACGCTGGTGATCTCCTTCTTCGACTGGAACTCCCTCTATCCCGACGCCCGCCGCTTCACCGGCGTCGACAACTACCAGGAGGTCCTCACCGACCCGGACCTGCGCCACTCGGTGTGGACGACCGTGCTGCTGACGGTGGCGGTGGTCCTGGCCAGCCTGGTCCTGGGACTGCTCCTGGCGCTGCTCCTGGACCGGAGGTTCCGCGGCCGGGGCATCGTCCGGACGTTGCTGATAGCGCCCTTCCTGGTGGTGCCCGTCGCGGCGGCCCTGCTCTGGAAGCATGTGCTCTACAACCCTGAGTACGGCCTGTTCAACGGGTTGTTGCACTATGTGGGCGGTCCACAGCCCGACTGGATCTCCAGCACCCCGCTGCTCGCGGTCGAGGCGTCCCTCGTCTGGCAGTGGACGCCGTTCATGATGCTGATCCTGCTCGCCGGACTGCAGAGCCGTGACCACGAGCAGATCGAGGCGGCCCGCGTCGACGGCGCGAGCGACTGGCAGATCTTCGTCCATCTGACGCTTCCGCACCTGCGCCGCTACCTCGAACTGGGCGCCCTGCTGGGTTCGATCTACATCGTCCAGAACTTCGACGCGGTCTTCACGATCACGTCCGGCGGCCTGGGCACCGCCAACCTCCCCTACACCGTCTACCAGAGCTTCTACCAGGCCCATGAGAACGGCCTCGCCTCGGCCGCGGGCGTCCTGGTCGTCATCGGCTCGATCGTCATCGCGACCTTCGCCCTGCGCGTGGTGTCGTCCCTGTTCCGCGAGGAGGTGTCCCGCGCATGAGCACGACCGCACCGCGTGCCCGCCGTGTCCGTGGCAAGGGGGCGGGCATGGGCCTGCTGGCCTGGCTGCTCGGCGTCGCGTTCTTCCTGCCCATCGCGTGGATGGCGCTGACGTCCTTCCACTCGGAGGCGGACGCGGCGACCAACCCGCCGTCCTTCGCGGCCTCGCTGACCCTGGACGGCTACCGCGAGTTCTTCGGCGCGGGGGGCGGCGCGAGCCCCTGGCCTGCCCTGATCAACTCCCTGGTCGCGTCCGTGGCCTCGACGCTGCTCGTCCTGGTGCTGGCCTTCCCGGCCGCGTACGCGCTGTCCGTCAACCGGGTTCGCAAGTGGACGGACGTGCTGTTCTTCTTCCTCTCCACCAAGATGCTCCCGGCCGTGGCGGGCCTGCTGCCGATCTACCTGTTCGCGAAGAACGCCGGGATGCTCGACAACATCTGGCTGCTGGTCGTCCTCTACACCTCCATGAACCTGCCGATCGCGGTGTGGATGATGCAGTCGTTCCTCGCCGAGATCCCGGTCGCGGTGATCGAGGCGGCCCGGGTGGACGGGGCCAGGCTGCCGACGGTCCTCGCGCGCGTGGTGGCCCCCATCTCCCTCCCCGGTATCGCCGCCACCGCCCTGATCTGCTTCATCTTCAGCTGGAACGAGCTGCTGTTCGCCCGGGTGCTGACCGGTGTGGTCGCCGAGACCGCCCCCGTCTTCCTGACCGGCTTCATCACCAGCCAGGGCCTGTTCCTGGCGAAGGTGTGCGCCGCGTCGCTCGTCATCTCCCTGCCGGTGCTCGCCGCGGGGTTCGCCGCCCAGGACAAGCTGGTCCAGGGCCTGTCGTTGGGAGCCGTGAAATGAAGGCCGCCGTCATCGAGTCCGTGGGCAAGGCCGTCGTGGCCGAGGTCCCGGACCCGACGCCAGGGCCCCGTGAGGTCGTCGTCGAGGTCGCGGCCTGCGGGCTGTGCGGCACGGACCTGCACATCCTCCAGGGCGAGTTCGCCCCGAAGCTCCCGATCGTGCCCGGGCACGAGTTCGCCGGCGCGGTCGTCGGGGTCGGCACGCAGGTCACGGAGGTGTCGGTGGGCGACCGCGTCGCGGTCGATCCGTCCCTCTACTGCTACGAGTGCCGCTACTGCCGTACCGGCCACAACAACCTCTGCGAGCGCTGGGCGGCGATCGGCGTGACCACGGCCGGAGGCGCGGCACAGTACGCGGTCGCCCCGGTGGCGAACTGCGTGAAGCTCCCCGAGCACGTGCGCACCGAGGACGCGGCGCTCGTGGAGCCGCTGTCCTGCGCGGTGCGCGGCTACGACGTACTCCGGTCCCGCCTCGGCGCGCACGTCCTGATCTACGGCTCGGGCACGATGGGCCTGATGATGCTGGAGCTGGCCAAGCGCACGGGCGCGGCGAGCGTGGACGTCGTCGACGTGAACCCGGCCCGCCTGGAGACGGCCCGCCGCCTCGGCGTCTCGGCGGCGGCGGCGAACCCCGACGAACTGGACCGTCCGCAGGGCTGGGACCTGGTCGTCGACGCCACGGGCAACGCGGCGGCGATCCAGGACGGCCTGGACCGGGTGGCGAAGGCAGGCACGTTTCTGCAGTTCGGCGTGGCCGACTACGCGACCCGCGTGACGATCGACCCGTACCGCGTCTACAACCAGGAGATCACCATCACGGGCTCGATGGCGGTCCTGCACAGCTTCGAGCGGGCGGCGGAACTCTTCGCGAACGGCGTCCTCGACCCCGAGATCTTCATCAGCGACCGCATCCCGCTGGAGCGGTACCCGCAGGCGCTGGAGCAGTTCGCGGCGGGGGTCGGCCGCAAGATCGTGGTCGTGCCGTAGGGCAACCGGCCGCCGCGGGCGGGGCGGGCGAAATTCAGTGGGCCGTCCGTCCCCGCCCCCCTACGCTCGCGGCATGCCACGACCCCACGGATTCACCTACGAGCAGCACGCGGGCGGAACCGTCCGCATCAGCCACCACGGCCGCCCCGCCACCACCCTGAACGGCCCCCGTGCCGCGCAGTTCCTCGCCGAGGTCGAGGCCTCCGACCCGCAGCTGGTCATGGCCCGCTGGACCGGCAACTACAAGCGGGGCAACGAACGCGCCGCCCGCGATCACCTCCGCAATCGCCGGTGACCCGATTGGCCGCTTGGTAAGGGAACGGCAAAACCGCCTCGCTCGTTCACCCGGCATGACAGCTATGACCCCCGGCTCGAACATCCCCCTGTCCGCCGCCCGCGTGACGGTGGACGTCACCGCCCCGGTGCGGCTCGACGTATCGGGCCTGCTGCTCACCGCCGACGGCAAGGTGCGCTCCGACGACGACTTCATCTTCTACAACCAGCCGTCGGGCCCGGGCGTGACGCACCGCTCGGGCGGCGGCACCGCGCCCGACGCGATCGTGGTCGACACGGCGGCCGTGCCCCCGGGCATCGAGAAGATCGTCGTCACGGCGAGCCCGGACGCCGCGGGCCAGACCTTCCAGGGCATCGAGCCGACGGCCACGATCCGCAACGCCGACGACAGCTCCGTCCTGGCCACGTTCACGCCCCCGCAGCTCGGCAGCGAGACGGCCCTGGTCATCGTCGAGATCTACCTGCGCAACGGCCAGTGGAAGGCCCGAGCCGTCGGCCAGGGCTACGCCAACGGCCTCGCCGGCATCGCCACGGACTTCGGTGTCACGGTGGAGGAACCGGCCGCCCCGGCCCAGCCGGTGACCCCGCCCCAGCCGGTGGCGCCGCCGCCGGCCCCGGCGCAGCCGCCCGTGGCCCCGCCGGTCTCGACGCCCGCCGCGCCCCCGGCCGCCCCGGCCACGCCTCCGCCGCCCGCGCCCGGCGCCGGGAAGATCAACCTCGACAAGGGCCGCGTCAGCCTCCAGAAGAACCAGACCGTCTCCCTGATCAAGGGCGGCCGCCCCCTGCTCTCCCAGGTGAAGATGGGTCTCGGCTGGGAGCCGGCCTACCGGGGCAAGGACATCGACCTGGACGCCTCGGTGATCGCGTACGGGCCGCAGCGCAACCACATCGACAGCTGCTACTTCGGCAAGCTCCAGATCGTGGGCGGTTCGATCCGGCACTCCGGCGACAACCTCACAGGGGAGGGCGGCGGAGACGACGAGGTCATCACCGTCGACCTCGGCCGTCTCCCCCAGGAGGTCACCGGCCTGGTCTTCACGGTCAACTCCTTCTCCGGCCAGAAGTTCACGGAGGTCGCCAAGGCCTACTGCCGCCTCCTGGACGGCACGACCGGCGAGGAGCTGGTCCGCTTCGACCTCACCAGCGCCGAGGCGCAGACCGGCGTGATGATGGCCAAGCTGATCCGCCAGTTCTCCGGCGAGTGGGACATGACGGCCATGGGCGACTTCGTCAAGTCCCGCACGGTGAGGGGAATGGTGAAGCCGGCGGCACAGGCCCTGTAACCCACTGAACCGGCCTGCGGGGACGCCCCCTCACCCAGGGGGCGTCTCGGCGTCCGGCTCACCACCGTCAGGGGCGCCGCGCCCCAGCCCCTCCATCAGCAGCGTCAGATACCGCCGGATGTGCCGGCCCTCCCCGTCCGCCAGTTCCGACGCCGTCGCCACCCCGTGGGCCAGCCGCAGCACATCGACCGGCTCGACGTCCGCCCGGAGCGTGCCCTCCTCCTGCGCCGCCCGGACCAGCCGCTCTGCCGCGCCCTTCACCGAGTCGCCGCAGGCCGTGGCCACGGCCGAGCCGCTCTCGGTGACGGCCGGGCCGAGCAGGGCCTTCAGGCCGCGCATCCGGATCAATCCCGCGCCGAGCTCGTACAGCCACTCCCCCAGCGCCTCACGCGGCGGCAGTTCGGCCGCGAGCACATCGGCCCTCGCCGCGATCGCCTCGACCCGGTCGAGATACGCGGCCTCCAGCAGCGCCTGCCGGGTCGGGAAGTGCCGGTACAGCGTGCCGGAGCCGACCCCGGCACGCTTGGCGATGTCGTCGAGCGAGGCGCCTTCCCCGTGCTCGGCGAACGCCTCCGCGGCCACCGTCAGCAACCGCTCGTAGTTGCGCCGGGCATCCGCCCGCATGGGCCTGACCTGCGCCACGCGACCACTCCTCACCGACCGGGGACTCAGGGGTCCTTACTGCGCACCTTACCGAGAGCGGCCCGGTCCCCCTGCCGACCGGAGACCCCGCGAGACGGACACCGCGTCCGCTCCCGCGCCGCCGCCACGGGGCCACTCCTGCGAGGGCCGGGCGGCCGGAACGTCAGGCGGAGTCGCGCACCACGAGTTCGGGCGTCACCCACGCGTCCGCGCCCCGCAGCGGCTCCTCGCCCGCGCGCAGCCGGGCCACCTGCTCCACGGCCAGCCGTCCCAGCCGCCGCTTGTCGATGTGCAGGGTGGTCAGGGCGGGTTCGACCAGCTCGCCCAGGGAGAGGCCGTCGAAGCCGAGCACGGCCAGGTCGTCCGGAAGGGCCCGGCCACGGCGGCGGGCGGCGCGCATCGCCCCGACCGCTATCAGGTCGTTGAAGCCGAAGACCGCGGTGATCCCGGGCCGCTCGGTCAGCAGCCGGTCCATGCCGGCCTCGCCGCCCGCCACACTGTGCTCGGGGCACACCACGACCCAGTCCTCGCCGACCGGCAGGCCGAGGCGCCGCGCCTGCTCCAGGAAGGCCTGCCTGCGGGGGCCGGGGCCGTGCACGCCGTCCAGCATGCCGATCCTGCGGTGCCCCGCGCGGAACAGATGGCTCATGCCCTGCTCGACACCGCTGGCGGCGTCGATGCCCACGGCCGCGAACCGGGTCTGCTGCGGGCCGCGCTCCAGCAGCACCAGCGGCACGCCCCCGAGGTGCCGGGCGAGCACGTCGTCCGGGTCCTTGAAGTAGCCCACGACGGCGTCCGCCTGGTGGGAGAGCACGTCGAGCGCCTCCCGCTCCCTCGTCTCGTCGATCCGGGAGTCCCACACGACGACCTGCCAGCCGCGCTGCTCGGCCGCCTCCAGCACCCCGGCTGCCACCTCCGGGAAGAACGGATTGCGCAGGTCGGGGATGACCAGACCGGCGGTGACGGCCCCCTTCTGGACGAGTCCGCGCGCGAACCGGCTCGGGCGGTAGTCCAGGAGCCGCGCCGCCTCCAGGACCCGCTCCTTGGTGCCGGGGTCGATCTCACCCTTGTCGTTGACCGCCCGGGAGACCGTCTGGCGTGACACCCCGGCCAGGCGTGCGACGTCGTGGATCGTGGCCCGGCGCCGGGCACCGTCGGGCCGCTCGGCACTCGGCTCCGCACGCTGATTGTCCGTCCACACGCCCAGCACTGTATCCGGCACCGCAGCCTGCCCGGCAGGGGCAGCCGGACGGCCCCCCCCCCCTCCGGATGCGCAGCGGGACCGGCGCCCTGTGGTGCCTCAGTCGCCGAGCTCGGTGAACAGCGTCAGCTGGAGGGCGCCCGGGCCTTCGAGGCGGGAGTTCAGGGAGTTCCACGGGGTGCGCGTCGGCTCGGCGACGACTTCCGCTCCGGCTGCGGCGAGCTTCGCCGTGGTGGCGACGGAGTCGTCCACCTGGAAGGCGACCCGGATGTGCCCGGCCACCCGCCGCCCCACCTCGACCTCGTCGATGAACGCGGCGTGGTTGGGGTCGGTCAGCTCCAGGGTGGCCCGCCCGGCGTCGAGGATCGTGACCCGCCCGTCCTGCGAGGCGAACGCGGCCTGCTCGGTCAGGCCGAGCACGTCCCGGTAGAAGTGCAGCGCGGCGTCGTAGTCGTCGGCGGTCACGACCAGGCGGAGTTCGCGAACGGCTGGCTCGTCGGACATGGCGGCTCCTCCAAGGCATCGGCTGACCGCGACAACCCGACGGCCCGCCGGATGATTCCCCTACGCGTTCCCTCGCTCAAGCCACGGCCAGAGCCCTTCACTGCCACGCTCCAGCAAGGACACCATCCGGAACGCCGCGTCCGAGAGCCCCCCGAACGTGTGCCGGTCGCCCTTGCCCGACGGACCGTGGCCCGCCCGGTATCCGGCGAGGTTCCAGGTGTAGACCGGCACGTCGGCCGGGATCTGCTCGGTCGGGTCGCCCCGGTGGTGGTGCGTGTACTGCTCGTCGGTGACGATCAGCACCCGGTCGTGCTTCTTGTAGTGCCGGCGCACCGCCCCCGTGGTGTCGGTGCCGCCCAGGTCCCCGAAGCGGTCGAGGATCTTCAGCACCGACTCCCCGCCGCTGAACCTCACGCGGTCGCTCGTCGAGCCGAACTCGACCAGGTCCGCGCGCTCCGCCCGCAGCGCCAGCGCCGTACCGAAGATCGCCGCCGCGTCGGCGCGGGTGAGCTCCGAGCGGTCGGACAGCCGTGACCAGAACATCGAGCCGGAGCGGTCGACGAGCACCAGCGTCCGGCCGGGCAGCGCGGGCACGTTGGCCAGCGAGTGGCCGAGCGCCCGCTCCAGTGCGTACGACCAGCGCAGCGACGGCGCGTGCCGGTGCGCGGCGAGGTACCGGAACGGGAACTGCCGCGAGCGCGCGACCTCCGCCGGGTCGCTGATCCGCGCGGCGACCCGCTCGGCCACCTCGTCCGAGACCCCGGCCTCGTCGAAGTTCCGCAGGTTCCGCACGAGCGCCATGGTTCCCATGGAGGGGATCACGGCCTCCCAGGCCGCCTTGTCCATCGGCCCCTGCAGCCAGCCCGCCAGCGCCTCCCACGTCATCCCGGCCGCGGCCAGCCGCTCGGCACCGCCCTCGGCGGTCAGGACCGCACGCCGCTCCTCGACGGGCAGCGCCATCAGCTCGCGGTGCGCGGTGAGGACGTGGTCCGACGCGGGCGGTACGGCGGTGTCCGGGTGGTGCCGGCGGTCGAGGGCGTAGCGGAACAGCTCGCCCTGCCACGGCTTGTCCGGGTCCGGGGCCGCGTGCACGAGGTTGAGGATGTCACCGAAGCGGTAGCCCTTGGAGGCGGTGTCGTACTTCAGCAGCGCCTTGCCGTGGTAGAGCCGGCGCACGGCGTCGGCGATGCCGCGCTTGACCGGCTTCGGCACATTGCGGCCGTACATCGCGGTCCAGTACGCGAGCAGCTCGCCGGGCTCGTCGGGCCGCTGGAGGACGGAGGCGACGACCTGCCGGTTGGACGGGCCGTCGGTGGCGTCCGCGTCCAGGCGGGCCTTGACGTACTCGGCGGCGCCGACGACCGAGGCGGTGCGCAGGTTGCCCGCGCCGCGCAGCCAGCCGAGCAGGCCGGCCGTCCACTCCGGGTCGGTGACGGCGAGCTCGCGCACGAGCCGCTGGAACCGGTCGTCGCGGTCGGCGCCGGTCTCGTAGAAGGTCTGCTGGGAGACGAAGTGGGACACGGCGAGCAGGAAGAGCTCGGAGCGGGCGTCCCGCTCGCGGCCGCGGCCGCCCTCGTACGTGCGCAGCACACGCCCGGTGGACGTCACGCGCGAGACGGGACGCGCGCGGGCTGCTTTGGAATTGAATCGCGCCATGGTGAATTCCCCCGAATTCGTTCGTGTTTCGGGGAAGACGCTGCATGCGGAAAAGAGGTGGGTGCCCGAGGACAGAAGTCGGCGACGGACTAATTCAGATGCTCTACTCACTTGAGCTACAGCGACCCGAAGTCGCTGACGGGACTCGAACCCGCAACCCTCTGATCCCAGGAAGTAACCGTTGCCTTCGCACCGGGCACCCACCACATGCTGCGCCTCCCGAGATCAAGTCGGCGGCGGCGTCGGATTCTTTGGAAGAGAAGTAGCCGCTGCCATCGCACCGGGAGGTGCGTGACGTTGTGATCTCACTGTAGGAGGCGCGCCTTTGGAACTGCGAGCGAATTTATGACCGCTTCTGGCGCTTCCAGGGACCGGTGATGGCGAGCATGATGCCGGGCGTCTGGATGTTGGCGTAGAGGGTCCGGCCGTCGGGCGAGAAGGTGACACCGGCGAACTCGCTGTACTCCGGCTCCTCCTCGGTGCCGATGTTCAGTTCGTTGCGGGCGATGGGGTACGTACGCCCGCTGTCGGTGGCGCCGAACAGGTGCTGCACGCCTTCGCCGTCCTCGGCGATGACGAGGCCGCCGTAGGGGGAGACGGTGATGTTGTCGGGGCCGTCGAACGCGCCGTCCTTGGAGGGGTCGGGGTTCACGCCGAGCAGCACCTTGAGCGTCAGCGTGCGGCGCTTGGGGTCGTAGAACCAGACCTGGCCGTCGTGCTGGACGGGGCTTTCCTCACGGGCGTAGGAGGAGACGATGTAGGCGCCGCCGTCGCCCCACCACATGCCCTCCAGCTTGCGGGCGCGGGTGACCTGGTCGTCCTTGAACTGCTTGCGCACGGGGGTGGTGCGGGCGTCGCGGTCGGGCACGTCCACCCAGTCGACGCCGTAGACGGTGCCGATCTTCGTGGCGCGGGACAGGTCGTCGATGAACGTGCCACCGGAGTCGAAGCACTTGGGCGCCTGGAGGACACCGGCGTCGTCGGCGAGCTCGCGGAACTTCCCGGGGCCGTACGCGAAGCCCTTGGGCGGGGTCCAGCGGAAGAAGAGGCCGTTGGGGCCGGCGGCGTCCTCGGTGAGGTAGGCGTGGCCGCGCTTGGGGTCGATGACGACGGCCTCGTGGTCGTAGCGGCCGAAGAACTTCAGCGGCTTGGGGGCGCGGTTGGCGCGCCGGTCGCAGGGGTCGACCTCGAAGACGTAGCCGTGGTCCTTGGTCATGCCGTTGACGCCGGCCTTGTCGGAGTTCTCCTCGCAGGTGAGCCAGGTGCCCCAGGGGGTGCTGCCGCCGGCGCAGTTGGTGGAGGTGCCGGCGATGCCCACCCATTCCGCGACCCGTCCGTCGGGGCGCACCTCGACGACCGTGCAGCCGCCGGCCGCGGCCGGGTCGTAGACGAGGCCCTCGGTGAGCGGCACCGGGTACTTCCAGTTGGCGCGCGGGCCCTTCAGTTCGTGGTTGTTGACGAGCAGGGTGGTGCCGCGGGGGCCGTCGAAGGTGGCGGTGCCGTCGTGGTTGGACGGCGTGGGCTCACCGGACTCGAGCTTGGTCTTGCCGCTGTAGGTGATGATCCGGTACGTGAAGCCGGCGGGCAGGGCGAGGATGCCCTTGGGGTCGGGGACGAGCGGCCCGTAGCCGACTCCGTGCCGGGTGTCCGCCGCCCCGTCGCCCGCGCTGTCGGTGTCGGTGGACGCGAGGGCGTTCGGCGCGGTGGCGAGGGCGCCGACACTGCCCGCCAGCGCGACACCGGCACCGGTGATCGCGGAGTTTCTGGCGAAGTCCCTGCGGGTGAGCGACATGGTGTCTCCTGTGACGGTGAGGATGCCGTGGAGGGTGGCGGACCTCGTTCGGCGAAACCGTCCCGCTCATCCGTGAACGCCGGTTGAACAACACCCCAGGGGCGCGGGGAACTGCGCGACAAGCCGAGACGGCGCCGCATCCGTGAACCGGGATCAGCCCGCCTGCTGGGATCGCGCCTTGAACGCAGCCTTCCGGGCTTCCTTCGCCACCTTCTTGTCGGGATGCAACCGCCCCATGGCCTCCAGCACATCGGCCGTGGCCGGATGATCAACCCGCCACACAGCAGCGAAGAACCCGCCGTGCTGCCGCGCGAGCCCCTCCACCAGCGCCCGCAGCTCCTCGGAGTTCCCCTCCGCCGCGAGCTGCGCGGCCACCGTGTCGATGGTCAGCCAGTACACCATCGCCTCGGACGGCGCGGGCACGTCCACCGCGCCGTGCTCGGTCAGCCACACCCGCGCGAGCCCGCCCAGCTCGGCGTCGTCGAGCACCTCCCGCAAGGCGGGCTCGGCCGAGGCTCCGACGAGGGACAGGGCCTGCTGACACCGCAGCCGCCGCAACGGCGCCCCGGCATCGGAGCCCCGGGCCGCCGCCAGCAACTCCCGCGCGGCGGCGAGCGATTCCCGCCGCTGAAGCCACTGCTCGGTCTCCGCCTGCGCCGCACCCGGCGGGAACTCCGCCGTGCCGTCGAGCAGCGCGTCGGCCCCCTTGTCCGCGAGGTCGCCGACGGCCGGTGCGTCGAACCCGGCCTCCAGCAGCCGGGCGCGCATGCCGTACAGACCGAGCGGGGTGAGCCGGACCATGCCGTAGCGGGAGACGTCCGTGTCGTCGACGGGTGCCGCGGGCTCCTCGTCGGCGTCGGCCATGAGCGCCTCGTCCACGGGCTGGTACGCGACGAAGCCCACCGGCTCCAGCATCCGGAACTGGTCGTCCAGCCGCATCATCGCGTCGGAGACCTGCTCCAGGACGTCGTTGGTGGGCTCGCCCATGCCGCTGGGCACGATCACCGAGGCGGCCAGCGCCGGCAGCGGCACCGGGGCGCCGCCGGGGGCGTCCTCGCCGGCGGTCAGCAGATAGAGGTTGCCGAGCACGCCGTCGAGGAACTCGGCCTCGGCCTCCGGGTCCCAGTCGAGGGAGGAGAGGTCGACCACGCCGTCCTCGTCCATGAGCCCGTCCAGGTCGGGCACGCTCGCGTCGGCGAGCACGGTCTCCAGGGCGGCGAGCCACACGGCGAGCACGTCCTGCGGCGAGCCGGCGGTGAGCAGGGCCAGCTCCTCGCCGGCCGTCACGGTGCCCTCCTCCTCGTCGACGACCTCGACGAGCCCGGCGTCCACGGCGACCCGCCACGCCTCACTGGCGTCGGCGGCGGCGTCGTCCCCGCTCAGCCCGAGCGCCTCGGCGGCCGCGGGCAGCTGCTCGTCGACGAGCCCGCCCCCGGCATCGACTCGGGTGTCCGGCCCGGCCCAGCGGGCCAGCCGGGCGGCCCGGGACAGCAACGGCGTGGACAGTGCGTCGCGCGCCAGCTCCGCTTCGGGGTGCAGCCGCACCGGCGGCAGGGGGGAGCTGTCTGACATCGGCTGTTTCTCCTAGGGCGCCTTCATAGGACTCAGCCGCTCAGCCTAGACGGATTTCCACCCATGCCGCCCACTTCATCTCCCCGTCAGCTGCCGTACATGGCCGAAACCTTGACAAGTGACGTGACCAGGCTGGAGATTGACGCGCGTAGAAGTCGGCGGACACTTGTTCACCGGGCCGGCCCCACCAGGCCCACCCGTTCCCTGCGTCTACGCGCGTCACCGCATCCGCCCCACAGGTAGCGGCAGTCAGCCATTCCACGTTTCCGCCCTCGTCCCGGCGCCCTGTCACGTCCCCGGAGGGAATCCCGTTGCCGAGCAAGTCGTCCGCGCGTCTCGCCGCGCTCACCGTCGCCGCCGCGTGTTCCGCGGCATCCACGATCGTCCTCACCACCCCCGCGCACGCGGAGTCGGTCCGCATCCACGACATCCAGGGCAGCACCCGGATGTCCCCGTACGCCGGCAAGCAGGTCACGGACGTGGCCGGAATCGTCACCGGCATCCGGACCTACGGCTCCTCCCGCGGCTTCTGGATCCAGGACCCGAACCCGGACGCCGACCCGGCGACCAGCGAGGGCGTCTTCGTCTTCACCAGCTCCGCCCCGAAGGGTGTCGCCGTCGGTGACTCCGTCACGGTCAACGGCACGGTCTCGGAGTACGTCCCCGGCGGCACGACCTCCGGCAACCAGTCGCTGACGGAGATCACCAAGCCGACGACCACGGTCGTCTCCAGCGGCAACGCGCTGCCCGCCGCCACGGCGATCACCTCGCGCTCGGTCCCCGCCGCCTACGCCCCGGCCGGCGACCAAGCCGCGAACGGCTCGATCAACGCGCTCCCCCTCCAGCCCGCGACGTACGCCCTGGACTACTACGAGGCGCTGGAGGGCATGGCCGTGAAGGTCGCCGACACCCGCGTCGTCGGGGCCACCGACCCGTACACCGAGCTGTGGGTGACGGTGAAGCCGCACGAGAACCGCAACCGCCACGGCGGCACGGTCTACGGCTCCTACGACGACCAGAACACGGGCCGCCTCCAGATCCAGTCCCTCGGCGCGACGGCGGACTTCCCCAAGGCGAACGTGGGCGACACCCTCACGGGCACCACCGCGGGCCCTCTGGACTACAACCAGTTTGGCGGCTACACCCTGGTCGCGAGCGAACTGGGCACCCTGAAGAGCGCGGGCCTGGAGCGCGAGACGACCCGTAAGCAGCGCTCCTCCGAGCTCGCGGTCGCCACCTACAACGTCGAGAACCTCGACCCGACCGACGACACGTTCGCCGCCCACGCCTCCGCGATCGTGAACAATCTGAAGTCGCCCGACATCGTGTCCCTGGAGGAGATCCAGGACAACAACGGCGCGAAGAACGACGGCACGGTCGCGGCCGACCAGACGCTGACCAAGCTGATCGACGCGATCGTCGCGGCCGGCGGCCCGACGTACGACTGGCGCTCGATCGACCCGGCCGACGGCACCGACGGCGGTGAGCCGGGCGGCAACATCCGCCAGGCATTCCTGTTCAACCCGGAGCGGGTCTCCTTCGCGGACCGCGCGGGCGGTGACGCCACGACGGCCACCGGCGTGACGAAGATCCGCGGCAAGGCGCATCTGACGCTCAGCCCCGGCCGTATCGCCCCCGCCGACGAGGCCTGGAAGAACAGCCGCAAGCCGCTGGCCGGCGAGTTCGTCTTCCGCGGCCGCTCGGTCTTCGTGATCGCCAACCACTTCAACTCCAAGGGCGGCGACCAGGGCCTGACCTCCCAGTACCAGCCGCCGTCCCGCAGCTCCGAGACGCAGCGCCACCAGCAGGCCACCCTGGTGAACGCCTTCGTCAAGGACATCCTCGACACCCAGAAGAACGCGGACGTCATCACCCTGGGCGACATCAACGACTTCGAGTTCTCGAAGACCGCGCAGCTCCTCGAGGGCCGCGGCGAACTGTGGTCGGCGATCAAGTCGCTCCCGCGCAGCGAGCGTTACTCGTACGTCTACCAGGGCAACAGCCAGGTCCTCGACCAGATCCTGATCAGCCCGTCGATCCGCCGCGACTGCGACTTCGAGTACGACAGCGTGCACGTCAACGCGGAGTTCAACGACCAGATCAGCGACCACGACCCGCAGATCCTGCGCTTCCGCCCGTAACACCCCGTGGGGCCGGCCGGACCTTCCGCCCGGCCGGCCCTCACAAGCCGATCAGCCCGGCACCAACCCCAGAGCGTGCTCGTACCGGCTGCCGGTGCTTCCCTTCACCCCCGGATACGTCCGCACCCGCTCCCACACCTCGCTCGTCGGGGCGGCCAGCGCCCGGTCATAGGCTTCGGCGCTCTCCCACTCCGCGTAGTTCAGTACGTGCGTGCCATCCGTACTGAGATGGAAGTGAGCGGAGAGCAGCCCGGCGTTCCCCGCCGGGTCGTCGTCCACGGCCTTCACCACGAGGTCGACCCACTCCTCGCGGCGCCCCTGCGCCCCGCTCTCGAAGTCGACCCGCACGGTGACGATCAGACCCGGCACCCGCGTGTCCCCGGCAGCGCGCTCCCGGCTCCGATACCGCCGGTACCGCCCGAGCCCGACCCGTTCGATCCCCGGCACGGCGGTGTCGATCTCGTCCACGCGTTCCTGCCGGTGAGCCTTGACGAAGGACTCGTAGGCCTGCTCGCCGGTCCACTGCGAGTAGTGCATCAGGGTGGACCCGTCGTGCCCCGTGTACACGTGATACGCCAGCAGATCCCCGGCGGGCCAGGGGCGCCGCGCCCAGGTGCTCCCTATGGCCTCCACGGTCTGCCGCTGCCGCTCGGGGGTGCCCACCCGCCAGGTACTGAAGAAGGGGGCACCGATGCGGGGGTCGGTGAGATCGGGGTGCTGCTCGGTTCGACGGCTCATGAACACTCCAGTCGTAGCGCCGGTCGCGAACACACCCCACCTTCCGACCTCGACCAAGCTTGAGGTCAAGAGGGGGGGCGGTGCGACTCGGCGTCGTCACTGGAGCCGGGTGACTCCCCAGCCCGGCGGCGCGGGTTGCCGCCGCACCGCGAAGCCACAGCGCTCCCGCACCCCCGTACGGCGAGAAGGGGACGTGTCGGGGGTCCGCCCGCAGCGGTCGTCGGCGCGTCGACGAACAGTCAGTCGGCGCCCGGCCCCCTCGCGCCGTTCCGAGGACGGACACCCGGCGCGGCCCCGACCCGCCCCCGGAGGCAGGCGAAGCGGACGCCCACTCCCACCGGGGCAAGGACTCGACGCTCACCGATGCCCGTGCGCATGCCTCCACCGCAGCACCCCGACAGCCACAACGGCCCCCGCCGCCCCGGCCACCAGCACCGGCCCCGGATGCCGCATGCCCGCCTGGACAACGGTCCGCACCGGACGAGGCCCGGCATGCGTCGCCTTGTCGTGCACCGTGTGCCCCGCCTGCGCGGCACTGCTGCGCAACTGCACAGTCATCGCCCCGGCCTTGTCCCGCAGATCGGCCGCCCGCGCCCGAGCACGGCCCTTCACATCCGCCTTCCCCGCCAACTCCTCCACCGTGTTGCCGAGTTCACTGCGGGTTCGCTCGATCTGCCGCCGCAGCTCGTCGGGCCCCTTGGCCCCACCCGTCGCGTCCGTCATCGATGCGCCCTCTCCTTGATCTCCTCCACGTCGGCCCTGACGCTGCCGAGAGTCTTCTCCGGCGTGGGTGGCGCGGCCTTGCGCAGCTGCCCCCGCCCGGTCGCCGCCAGCACACCGGCGATCAGGAACAGCACGCCCGTCACGATCAGCGCCGCGGCCCACACGGGCAGCGCCAACGAGAGCGCGGCGACACCCGCTCCGGCCAGCACGAGCAGCCCGGCGTACGCGACGGCACCCGCCGCCCCGAGCAGCCCGCCGCCACGCCCCGCACGCCGCCCCTTCTCGGCCAGCTCCTCCTTGGCGAGAGCCACTTCCTGCCGTGCGAGCGTGGAGAGCTGCTCTGCGGCCTGCCCGACGAGCTCGCCCACGGAGTGACGCTCGTCGTGCACGGTCCGATGATCCATGGTTCCGGTCACGTGTTCCGCCTCCTCCCGAAGTCAGGAACACCCGGGTACCCGGACGGCCCGGCTGCTACCCCTGCCTCTCGCCCACCCGGCCCACCGAGCGCCTCCCCGAGATTGAAGCAACGCTAACGAAAATCTGTAAGCAGAATTAAGTGGAGCTACACGATCAACGGGCCGACACTACCCCCATGACTCCACCGCCCGCACCACCCGTCCTCGGCCGCGCCCTCTGCGCCATGATCACTCCCTTCACGCCCTCCGGAACCCTGGACCTCGACGGAGCCCAGCACCTCGCCACCCACCTGGTGGCGAACGGCTGCGACGGCCTGGTCCTCTCCGGCACCACGGGCGAGTCCCCCACGACCACGGACGCCGAGAAGTCGGCCCTCGTCGCTGCCGTCCGGGAGGCGGTGGGCGACCGGGCCAAGGTCGTCACCGGCATCGGCACCCCCGACACCCGCCACACCAGCGAACTGGCCCGGGAGGCCGAAAAGGCGGGCGCGGACGGCCTGTTGGTGGTGTCTCCGTACTACAGCCGCCCCCCGCAGGACGCGATCGAGGCCCACTTCCGAGAGGTCGCGGACGCCTCCGGACTCCCGCTCATGCTCTACGACATCCCGGCCCGCACCGGCTCCCGCATCGAACCGGAGACGGTCCTGCGCCTCGCCGAACACCCCAGGATCGTCGCGGTCAAGGACTGCTCCCACGACTTCCTGGGCACCCAGAAGGTCCTGGCCCGCACAGACCTGGCGTACTACGCGGGCTGCGACGAACACAACCTCGCGCTGTACGCCGTCGGCGGCACGGGTTACGTCAGCACGGTCGCGAACGTGGTCCCGGCCCACCTGCGGGCCGTCCTGGACGCGTTCGACGCGGGTGACACGGCTCGGGCGGCCCGCCTCCAGCAACGGGCGACACCCCTCATCGAGGCGATCATGTCGGCCGGCCTGCCGGGCACCGTCACGGTCAAGGCACTCCTGACCGCCCTGGCCCTCCCCGCGGGCCCGGTCCGCGCCCCGCTCCGGGCCGCCGACCGGGCCACGACCGACACCCTGTTCTCGCTCCACGCGGACCTCGCCAAGACCTGATCACCGCACTGCGAACACCGGCTCCCACCGCCCCTTGGTGTTGTCCTTGGGCGACCGGAAGTCGCTGAGCGGGGTGGTCTTCTCGCCGCCGATGGTCACCAGTACCAGCCTCTGGTGGTACTCGTTCCCGTCCGGCCCGATGTCCCAGGCCACGAGCGAGTTCCCGTCCGCCCAGGCCAGCAACTGCTGCCCGCGCACCTCGCGCTGCTTCCCGGTGCGGGCGTCGAGGACGAAGGACGACGTCTTCCACTTCCGCCCCGCGAACTGACCGGCGACGAGCCGCCCGTCCGGCGACACCCCCGCGTCGACGAACCAGTCCCGGTACCGTTCCAGCGCCGGCGCGGGGACTTCCTTGCCGGTGACGTCGTAGAACTTCTTACCCGGTTCGGTGGGCATCCCGGACCAGACGAGACGGCCGTCGCGGGTGAACGCGAAGTCCTGGCGGGAGTTGAGGAACGCGGCGGGGTTGTGCGCACCCCCGCCGATCTCCACCCCGGCCCAGGAACTGCTCCCGGAGGCCACGTCGATGACGTGGAACCCGGTCCGGTCCGACTCCATGAACGGGGCGTCCCAGTCCTCCGACCCGTCCATCTTCACCCGGCGGTCGGGATTCTTGCTGTACGCCGTCGCGACGAGCTTCCTGCCGTCGGTGGAGAACTCCACCCCCGCCACCGGCCGGTCGACCGGGATCCACCTCTTGACCTGGCCGCTCGCCAGATCGAGCAGCCCGATGCGCTTCACCGGCAGGTTCCGCTCCAGAACGGCGGCGGTCCTCAGCCCCGGCGCGACCGCGACGTACGACCACCGGTCGTCCTTCGCGTACTTCTTCGTGCCGGGGTTCAGCAGCCAATACGTACGCTCCGAGACGGCTCGGTCGGCGGACTGCTCGACGGTCCTGGTGGTGTAGTACGCGGCCAGCGCGACCCGCCCGGCCGCGATCATGTCGCGCGGCGGCGACTGGTCCGGGTGGGCGGTGAGGCCGGTCTGCTCGACCCCGCCCGAGGGGCGCACGTCCTGCTTGCCGGAGTCCAGCACCGGCACGGCCACGGCGACGGCGACCACGGCGGCGGCCGCCGCAGCGAGGGACGCGATCCGCCGGCTGCGGCGGCGCCGCCGGACGGCCAGCACCCGGTCGGCGAAGCCGGGGGCCGCGGGCGGCTGTCCTTCGGCCTGGTCGCGCAGTGCGTCACGCACGAGCTCGTCGACGTTCACTGACGCACCTCCACGGGCGAGTAGTCACGGGAGGGCCGCTGCTCGGCGGCGGCCGGGCCGAGGGCGGCCAGCTCGGGTGCGACGGCGCGCAGCCGGGCGAGGGAACGATGGGTGGCGGACCGTACGGTGCCGACGGAGCAGCCCAGGATGCGGGCCACCTCGCCCTCGGGCAGGTCCTCGAAATAGCGCAGCACGAGCACGGTGCGCTGCCGCGCGGTCAGCCGGGCGAGCGCGCCGCGCATCACCAGACGCAGCTCGGCGGCCCCGGAGGCATCCGGATCGATGCCGGTCTCCGGCAGTTGGGCGACGCTCAGTTCACGCCTCGGCCACTTCAGCCGCCAGCGGCTGACCTGCTGCCGGTAGAGGACCTGCCGGACGTAGGCCTCGGGTTCGTCGATGCGGTGCCAGCGGCCCGCCGCCTTGATCAGCGCGTTCTGGAGCAGGTCCTCGCCCGCGTGCCGGTCGCCGCCGCTGAGCAGGACGGCGGTCTTCAGCAGCGCGGACGACCGGTTCGCCACGAACTCCCGGAAACTCTCCTGCGCTTCGGCATCCATCGTCACCTTCGCTCTCCCCCGGGGCGAACCCTGTGCCCGCCCCCCGTACTCCCTGTGACGCGTGCGGACACGCCCCGCTATGCCACCGGCCAGGAAGAAAGACGGGACGGCCCGTGCCGCAGTCGCCTGCGGCACGGGCCGTCCCGTCTGCTCTGCCCGTTCAGTTCCAGGCGTACCCGTCCCCGAACAGCAGCGTGTGCTCCAGCACGTCCTCCGCCGGGTCGTCGATCTGACCGGTGTTGACGTTGATCAGACCGACCCGATGGCCGTTGTGCGAGCCCGTGTTGGTCTCGTCGGCGTGCGCGGCTCCCGCCGGCAGCCAGCACACCGCCAGCGCCGCGACCACCCCGGCCAGCCGGCGCGCCACGGCCCGCCCCCGCTCGTTCCTCATGCCCCGGTCCTCATTTCGTCGGTTCTGCGGCTGATCGGACACTGCGTCCACCCGTTCATCTGCCAGAACCACCGCGAGGTCACGCCGGGTCATCCGTACGGGATCGTCAGTTGTGGCTGTGCAGGATCTCGTTCAGGCCGCCCCACACCGCGTTGTTCGGCCGGGCCTCGACCGTGCCGGTGACCGAGTTGCGGCGGAAGAGGATGTTGGAGGCGCCGGACAGCTCGCGGGCCTTGACGATCTGGCCGTCGGGCATGGTGACGCGGGTGCCGGCGGTGACGTAGAGGCCGGCCTCCACCACGCACTCGTCGCCGAGGGCGATGCCCACGCCCGCCTCGGCGCCGATCAGGCAGCGCTCGCCGACGGAGATGATGACGTTGCCGCCGCCGGAGAGGGTGCCCATCGTGGAGGCACCGCCGCCGATGTCCGAGCCGTCGCCGATCACGACACCGGCGGAGATGCGGCCCTCGACCATCGAGGTGCCGAGCGTGCCGGCGTTGAAGTTGACGAAGCCCTCGTGCATGACGGTGGTGCCCTCGGCGAGGTGGGCGCCGAGGCGGACCCGGTCGGCGTCGGCGATCCGGACGCCCTTGGGGGCCACGTAGTCCGTCATGCGCGGGAACTTGTCGACAGAGGTCACCTGGAGGTGCAGGCCCTCGGCGCGGGCGTTGAGCCGCACCTTCTCGAGGTCGTCGACGGCGACCGGGCCGAGCGAGGTCCAGGCGACGTTGGCGAGGAAGCCGAAGATGCCGTCCAGGCTCTGGCCGTGCGGCTTGACCAGGCGGTGGGAGAGCAGGTGCAGACGCAGGTAGGCGTCGTGCGCGTCGATCGGCTTCTCGTCGAGCGAGGCGATGACCGTGCGGACCGCGACCACCTCGACGCCCCGGCGGGCGTCCGGGCCGATCGCCGCGGTCGCGCCACCGCCGAGCAGCTCCGCGGCACGCTCGGCGGACAGCCGCTCGGTGCCGGACGGGCCGGGCTGGTCGGCCAGCTCAGGGGCGGGGAACCAGGTGTCGAGAACGGTGCCGTCGGCGGCGATCGTGGCGAGGCCGGCGGCCACGGCGCCGGTGGTGCGAGAAGCAGTCGTGTCGGTCATGAGGGCAACCTAACCGGCGGACGCCGATGGATGCGAACCGGTGCGGGGGCGTCTCACGGGACGGGCGGTATCCACCCCGCGAAGGCCCCCCTCAGCAGCCCGGACACCCCGCCGACGCCCCCGGCGGGGCGCACGGACCCGCCGCCGCACGCAACCTCGCCGACGGGCCGCCGTGGCCGCACGGGCGCTCCCCCACGAACGCGCCCAACGGACCGGCCGCGCCCACGAACGCTCCCACCGGACCGGCCCCCGTCATGAACGCCCGCACGCAGCCGGCCCCCCACTCCCCCCTCCCTCAGACCCCCGCCCACCGGCCTCATCCAGCTGCCCCCGCGAGCACCCGCCCCAGCACCTCCCGCGCGTACTCCTCGTCGTACGGCACCCCCGTCAGCAGCACCTGCAGACAGATGCCGTCGACGACCGCCACCAGCGCCCGCGCGGTCACCGGATCCGTGCGCCGGGACAGCAGTTCGGCGACGCCTTCGGCCCACTCGGCGGCGACGGGCCGCAGGGCGGGCCGGCGCAGGGCGGCCAGGTACAGCTCGTACTCCAGCTCCACCCCCGTACGGTCACCCGCGAGCCACTCCCCCACCCAGGCGGCGAGTTCGGCGGCCAGATCGGTACGCGGGTCCTCCAGGCCGCCGCGCGAGGCGACCACCTTGGCGAAGCCCTCGTTGGCCTGCCGCAGTGCGGCGACGAGCAGTTCGTCGAGGGTCTGGAAGTGGTACGTCGTCGAGCCGAGCGGCACATCGGCCTCGGCGGCGGCACTGCGGTGGCTCAGCCCGGCGATCCCCTTCGCCCCGACGACCCGGATCGCCGCGTCGATGATCCGCTGCCGCCGCTCGGGGTCGTAGCGCCTGGGCATCAGTGAGCACCTCCCAGGTTCAGCACCACGACCCCGACGATGATCAGCGCGATGCCGGCGGCCTTGGCGACGGTCATGCCCTCCCCCAGGAAGACGATCCCGATCGTGGCGATGGCGGCGGTGCCGACCCCTGCCCAGATCGCGTAGGCCGTGCCGACCGACACCGTCCTCAGGGTCTGCGCGAGCAGCGCGAAGGAGACGAGGTATCCGAGGACCGTGAGCAGCGACGGCCCGAGCCTGCTGAGACCGTCGCTGTACTTCATGGCCGTGGTCGCGCCCACTTCGGCGGCTATGGCCCCGGCCAGCAGCAGATATCCCATATGTACGAGCGTACACACCACCTGTACACCCGTACGCAACGGAAGCCTGAATATCGGAGTGGAATCGGAGAGAAACCGCTCTCATAAAACGCGCCACACCTGCCCCAGGCGTCCACTACGGTGTCACGATCACACACCGGGCCACCACAACTGCGCCGCCGTCAAGGGTGCCCGGCCGGAGGAAGAGCGCATGTCAGTTGAGAAGTCCCGGCCGCCGCAGGACCGCCCCTGGGAGAGCGGCTGGGCCCCGGACACCACCCGGGCACCGGGCACCCGACGGCTCTGGCTGGCGGGCGCGCTGGCCCTGGCGACGATCACCGCGTGCGTCACGGCCATCACCGTGATGAACAGCGAGTCGGGCGAGCCGGAACACCGGGCGGCGGAGCCGACCACCCTCAGCAGTTCGGCCCCGGGCGGCCTGATCTCCTTCGCGACGCCTTCCAAGGGCGGCAGCCCGAAGCCCGGCACGGACCGCGCCCACCCGTCCCCCACCCCCACCACCAGCGCTCCCACGGCCACGCCGAGTCCGAAGCCCCGGAAGAAGGCTCCGAAGCCACCGAAGGCGTCCGCCGCCCCGTCGAAACCCCCGAAGGCCCCGTCCTCGCACGGCATGTCCATACGCTCGGTCAACTTCCCCGACCGCTACTGGCGGGTGCGCGACGGATACGTGGGCCTGGACCAGATCGGCTCTGGCCCCGAGCAGCGCGAGGACGCCACCTTCCAGCGCGTCACCGGCCTCGCCGACTCCTCCTGCTACTCCTTCACCACTGCCGACGGCCGCTATCTGCGCCACCGCAGCTTCGTCCTGGTCGCCAACACGAACGACGGCTCGTCGCTCTTCCGCAAGGACGCCACGTTCTGCCCCCACTACTGGTCCCCGTCGGGCACGCTCAGCCTGGAGTCGGTCAACTACCCGGGCCGCTTCCTGCGCCACCGCGACTTCCAGATCCGCCTGGACCCCTACGAGAACAGCCACCAGTACCATTCGGACGCGTCGTTCCAGATGGTCGCCGGGCCGGCCTGAGCATACGCGAGGGCGGCACCCCGGAAGGTGCCGCCCTTGCGTCAGTCACCGGATCTCAGACGTTGAACCCGAGCGCCCGAAGCTGCTCCCGGCCATCGTCCGTGATCTTGTCGGGGCCCCACGGCGGCATCCACACCCAGTTGATGCGCAACTCGCTGACGAGACCGTCCGTCGCGGACTTGGCCTGGTCCTCGATGACGTCCGTCAGCGGGCAGGCCGCCGAGGTCAGGGTCATGTCGAGGGTCGCGATGTTCGCGTCGTCGATGTGGATGCCGTAGATCAGGCCGAGGTTGACGACGTCGATGCCCAACTCGGGGTCCACCACGTCGTACAGCGCCTCACGGACCTCTTCCTCCGAGGCCGGCTTCATCTCAACGGTCTCGCTCATGCCGTCGTCTCCTTCTCGGCGTCGGCTCCGCCCAGCACCTGGGCCGTCGCGTCCTTCCAGGCCATCCAGCTCAGCAGGGCGCACTTCACCCGCGCCGGGTACTTGGACACCCCGGCGAACGCGACCGCGTCCTCCAGGATGTCCTCCATCGCATCGTCGGGTTCGAGCTTCCCCTTGGACTGCATCAGCTCCAGGAAGGTCTCCTGGATCTTCCGCGCGTCGGAGAGGTCCTTGCCGACGAGGAGTTCGTTCAGTACGGACGCGCTCGCCTGGCTGATCGAACAGCCCTGGCCCTCGTACGAGACGTCCTCGATCGTGGTGCCGTCGTACTTCACGCGCAGCGTGATCTCGTCACCGCACGTCGGGTTGACGTGGTGCACCTCGGCGTCGCCATCCCGCAAGCCCCGCCCGTGCGGGTTCTTGTAGTGGTCCAGGATGACTTCCTGGTACATGGAGTCCAGTTTCACCGTTCAGCACGCCCCTCAGCCGAAGAAGTTCCGTACGTGCTCCAGGCCGTCGACCAGCGCGTCGATCTCGGTCGGCGTGGAGTACAGATAGAACGACGCTCGCGTGGTCGCAGGAATTCCGTAGCGGAGGCAGACCGGTCGTGCGCAGTGGTGGCCGACCCGGACCGCGATGCCCTGCTCGTCGAGGACCTGGCCCACGTCGTGCGGGTGGATGTCGCCGAGGGTGAAGCTGATCGCCGCGCCGCGGTCCTCGGCCGTGGTCGGGCCGATGATCCGCAGGTCGGGGACCTCCGCCAGCCGCTTCACCGCGTACTCGGTGAGCGCGTGCTCGTGGGCGAGGATCTTGTCCATGCCGATCGAGTCGAGGTAGTCGATCGCCGCGCCGAGTCCGACCGCCTGGGCGATCGGGGGCGTGCCCGCCTCGAACTTGTGCGGCGCGGGGGCGTAGGTCGAGGAGTGCATCGACACCGTCTCGATCATCTCGCCGCCGCCGAGGAACGGAGGCAGGTCCTCCAGCAGCTCCTGGCGGCCCCAGAGGACGCCGATGCCGGTCGGGGCGCACATCTTGTGGCCGGTGAAGGCCACGAAGTCGGCCTGCAGGGCCTGTACGTCCAGCGGCATGTGCGGCGCGGCCTGGGAGGCGTCGATGCACACCAGCGCACCGACCTCCTGGGCGCGGCGCACGATCGCCTCGACCGGGTTCTGCGTGCCGAGGATGTTGGAGACCAGCACGAAGGAGACGATCTTCGTCTTCTCGGTGATGACCTCGTCTATGTTCGACAGGTCGAGGCGGCCGTCGTCGGTCAGGCCGAACCACTTCAGCTTCGCGCCCGTGCGCTGCGCGAGCAGCTGCCACGGCACGATGTTGGAGTGGTGCTCCATCTCCGTGATGACGATCTCGGTCTCGGAGTCCACGCGGTAGGGCTCGTCGGCCCAGCCCAGCATGTTCGCCACGAGGTTGAGCGACTCGGAGGCGTTCTTGGTGAAGATCACCTCGTTGCGGCTGGGCGCGTTGATGAACTCCGCGACCTTGTCGCGCGCGCCCTCGTACAGCGCCGTGGCCTCCTCGGCGAGCACATGCACACCGCGGTGGACGTTGGCGTTGTAGCGCTCGTAGTACTCGCTGAGTGCGTCCAGTACCTGGCGCGGCTTCTGGCTGGTCGCCGCGTTGTCCAGGTACACGAGCTTCCGGCCGTCGTGGACCTGGCGGTCCAGGATGGGGAAGTCCTTGCGGATCGCCTCGGTGTCGAGGAGGCCCGGCAGCTGTGTCACGCGGATGCGCCACCCTTCGTGTATGCCTCGTAGCCCTCGTTCTCCAGCTTGTCGGCGAGCTCGGCGCCGCCGGACTCGACGATCCGGCCGCCGGAGAAGACGTGCACGTGATCGGGCTTGATGTAGCGGAGGATGCGCGTGTAGTGCGTGATCAGCAGGGTGCCGACCTCGCCCGTCTCGCGGACCCGGTTCACACCCTCCGACACGACGCGCAGGGCGTCGACGTCGAGGCCGGAGTCGGTCTCGTCGAGAACCGCGACCTTCGGCTTGAGGAGCTCCAGCTGAAGGATCTCGTGGCGCTTCTTCTCACCGCCGGAGAAGCCCTCGTTGACGTTGCGCTCGGCGAAGGACGGGTCGATGTTGAGGCGCTCCATGGCCTCCTTGACCTCCTTCACCCAGGTGCGCAGCTTGGGGGCCTCGCCGCGGATGGCGGTGGCGGAGGTGCGCAGGAAGTTCGACACGGAGACGCCCGGAACCTCGACCGGGTACTGCATCGCGAGGAACAGGCCGGCGCGGGCGCGCTCGTCGACGGACATCTCCAGGACGTCCTCGCCGTCGAGGGTGACGGTGCCGCCGGTGATCGTGTACTTCGGGTGACCCGCGAGGGAGTAGGCGAGGGTCGACTTGCCGGAGCCGTTGGGGCCCATGATGGCGTGCGTCTCGCCCTGCTTCACGGTGAGGTCGACGCCCTTGAGGATCTCCTTCGTGGCGTTGTCGGCCTCGACGGTGACGTGCAGGTCTCGGATTTCAAGCGTTGCCATGGATGCCTCAGGACTCCTGGGTGAGGGAGACGAGCACGTCGTCCCCATCGATCTTTACGGGGTAAACGGGGACGGGGCGCGTCGCCGGGAGGGCGTCGGGCTTGCCGGAACGGAGGTCGAAGCGCGAGCCGTGCAGCCAGCACTCGATGTGGCAGTCGTCGACCTCGCCCTCCGCCAGGGAGACGTTCGCGTGCGAGCAGATGTCGTGGATCGCGAACACCTCGCCCTCGGTCTGCACGATGGACACGGGCGTGCCGTCGAGTTCCACCCGCTTCGGGGTGTCCTCCTCCAGCTCGCCCAGTCCACAGGCGCGTACGAAGGTCATGCGACCGCCGCCTCCAGCTCCTGCTCGATCCTGGCGATCAGGCGCTCCTCGATGTCGGGGAGGCCGATCTGCTGGACCAGCTCGGCGAAGAAGCCGCGGACCACCAGTCGGCGGGCCTCGTGCTCCGGGATGCCGCGGGCCATGAGGTAGAAGAGCTGCTCGTCGTCGAAGCGGCCGGTCGCCGAGGCGTGGCCGGCGCCGACGATCTCGCCGGTCTCGATCTCGAGGTTCGGTACGGAGTCCACCCGCGCCCCGTCCGTGAGGACCAGGTTGCGGTTCATCTCGTACGTGTCGGTGCCCTCGGCCTTGGCCTCGATGAGCACGTCGCCGATCCACACCGCGTGCGCGTCCTCGCCCTGGAGGGCGCCCTTGTAGACGACGTTCGACTTGCAGTGCGGGACGTTGTGGTCGACCAGGAGGCGGTGCTCCTGGTGCTGGCCCTGGTCGGTGAAGTAGAGGCCGAACAGTTCGGCCTCGCCGCCGGGACCGGCGTACTGCACGCGCGGGTGCAGCCGGACGACGTCGCCGCCGAAGGTGACGACGACGGACTTGAAGGAGGCGTCGCGGCCGACGAGCGCGTTGTGCTGGGCGACGTGGACGGCCTTCTCGGCCCAGTCCTGGACGGAGACGACGGTGAGCTTGGCGCCGTCGCCCAGGAGGTAGTCGACGTTGGCGGCGAGCACCGCGTCACCGGTGTGGTCGATGACCACGACGGCCTCGGCGAAGGCGCCCAGTTCGATCACCTGGTGGCCGAAGGCGGTGCCGCCCTCGCCGTGCACCGCGATGCGGATGGGCTCGGTGAGGACGGTCTCCTTGGGGACGGTCACGACCGAGGCCTTCTCGAAGGCCGAGTAGGCCTGGGCGGCGACACGGTCCGCCGGGATGCCGGCCTTGCCGAGCCGCGCGTCGTCGCGGCCGACGGTCTCGACCGTGACGCCCTCGGGGGCCTGGACGTCGACCTTCACGCCGTTGCCGTCGGCGACGGCGGTGCCGTCGTGCAGGCCGCGCAGGCGCTCCAGCGGAGTGAACCGCCACTCCTCCTCACGGCCGTGCGGGACGGGGAAGTCCGCGACGTCGAAGGAGGGGGGCGCGCTCATGCGCGTGGCGACGGTCGACTCCGCGGCAACCGCGATCGAGCCGGCGGTGGTGGAGCCCACCGGGATGTTCTGGGCCTCAGCCATGGCTGTCGTAGTGCTCTCTTTCCTGAGTAGGACGTCGTCTGCTGTCGAGGGGGCGGGTCAGCCGACCGCGCCCTCCATCTGCAGCTCGATCAGCCGGTTGAGCTCCAGCGCGTACTCCATGGGGAGTTCCTTGGCGATGGGCTCGACGAAGCCGCGCACGATCATCGCCATCGCCTCGAACTCGCTCAGACCCCGGCTCATCAGGTAGAAGAGCTGGTCCTCGGAGACCTTGGAGACGGTCGCCTCGTGCCCCATGGACACGTCGTCCTCGCGGACGTCCACGTAGGGGTAGGTGTCGGAGCGCGAGATGGTGTCGACGAGCAGCGCGTCGCACAGCACGTTGGACTTCGAGCCGTGGGCACCCTCGCCGATCTCGACGAGACCGCGGTAGGAGGTGCGGCCGCCGCCGCGCGCCACGGACTTCGACACGATGTTCGACGACGTGTTCGGCGCCATGTGGACCATCTTGGAGCCCGCGTCCTGGTGCTGGCCCTCGCCCGCGAAGGCGATGGACAGGGTCTCGCCCTTGGCGTGCTCGCCCATCAGGTAGACGGCCGGGTACTTCATCGTCACCTTGGAGCCGATGTTGCCGTCGATCCACTCCATGGTCGCGCCCTCGTAGGCGACAGCGCGCTTGGTGACCAGGTTGTAGACGTTGTTCGACCAGTTCTGGATGGTCGTGTAGCGGCAGCGGGCGTTCTTCTTGACGATGATCTCGACGACCGCGGAGTGCAGCGAGTCCGACTTGTAGATCGGGGCCGTACAACCCTCGACGTAGTGCACGTAGGCGCCCTCGTCGACGATGATCAGGGTCCGCTCGAACTGGCCCATGTTCTCCGTGTTGATGCGGAAGTAGGCCTGGAGCGGGATCTCCACGTGCACGCCCGGCGGCACGTAGATGAAGGAGCCGCCCGACCACACGGCCGAGTTCAGCGACGCGAACTTGTTGTCGCCGACGGGGATGACCGTCCCGAAGTACTCCTTGAAGAGCTCCGGGTGCTCCTTCAGCGCGGTGTCGGTGTCGAGGAAGATGACGCCCTGCTCCTCCAGGTCCTCGCGGATCTGGTGGTAGACGACCTCCGACTCGTACTGGGCGGCGACACCGGCGACGAGGCGCTGCTTCTCCGCCTCCGGGATGCCGAGCTTGTCGTACGTGTTCTTGATGTCCTCGGGCAGGTCCTCCCAGGACTCCGCCTGCTTCTCCGTGGAGCGCACGAAGTACTTGATGTTGTCGAAGTCGATGCCCGAGAGGTCGGAGCCCCAGTTCGGCATGGGCTTCTTCTCGAACAGGCGCAGGCCCTTGAGGCGGAGCTTGGTCATCCACTCCGGCTCGCTCTTCT
Source organism: Streptomyces sp. NPDC093598 (assembly GCF_044764825.1). Taxonomy (NCBI): domain Bacteria; kingdom Bacillati; phylum Actinomycetota; class Actinomycetes; order Kitasatosporales; family Streptomycetaceae; genus Streptomyces; species Streptomyces sp. NPDC093598. The sequence continues at coordinate 152,440 of NZ_JBIWIV010000001.1, forward strand.
TGGTGGAGATGTCCCGGACGACGTCCTCGTTGATGCCGCGCTTGGCAGAGGCGCCGGCCGTGTCGGAGTCGGCCCAGCCGTACTCGTACTTGCCCAGGCCCTCCAGCTCGGGGTGGGCAGTCTCCGTGGGGAGAGTCATGCGGGGTTCCTCCCGGCCGTGCTTGCAGATGCGTTGTGGGAAATCTTGGGGATGAACGTCGTGCAGACGCCGTCGCCGTGCGCGATGGTGGCGAGCCGCTGTACGTGCGTACCGAGCAGCTCGGCGAAAAATTCCGTCTCCGCCTCGCACAGTTGCGGGAACTGCTCGGCGACGTGGGCGACCGGGCAGTGGTGCTGGCAGAGCTGCTCACCCTTCTGCGGGTGGGGCGCGTTGCGCGCCGTAGCAGCGTACCCGTCGGCGCTCAAGGCCTTGGCCAGCGCTTCGGTCCGCTGCTCGGGCGGGGCGGTCTCGACCGCCCGGCGGTAGGCGCCCGCCTGCGCGGCGATCCTGGCGCGGGCGAAGGCGGCGATCGCCTCGTTGCCGCCCTCGCGGTCGGCGATCCAGCGCAGGGCGTCCGCCGCGAGCTTGTCGTACGACTGGTCGAAGGCGTCCCGGCCACAGTCCGTCAGGGCGAACACCTTGGCCGGGCGGCCGCGGGTCCGCGCGCCGTACACCCGCTGCTCGCGCGCCTCCACGACACCGTCGCCCGTGAGGGCGTCGAGGTGCCGGCGCACGGCCGCCTGGGTGAGGCCCAGCCGCTCGGCGAGCTCGGCGACGGTCGAGGGGCCGTGGTCCAGGATGGACCGCGCGACTCGGTTGCGGGTGGACCGCTCCCCGGTCGCCAGCTCCTCGTGAGGTGCCTCGCCGACGTTTTTCACAACGCCATTGTTGCGTAATTCTTCGGGACCGGGCAAGCCGCGCGGATGCACTGGACGGTGCCCTGCGTCACTTAGGTTTACCTAATCTGACCTGCGGAAACGATCTCTGATCGATCAAACCGGTGGCATGCGGCAGCGGCTTCGGGGACACTCCGGAACCATGCCCACACCCCCTCCGACCGGCCCTCTTGTCACCCGCGAGACGCTCCGGACGCAGCTCGGCGAGCTCGGCGTACGCCCCGGGGAGACCCTTCTCGTGCACTCATCCCTCAGCGCCCTCGGCTGGGTCAACGGCGGCGCGGTCGCGGTGGTGCACGGACTGCTCGACGCGCTCGGCCCGCAGGGCACGCTGGTCGTCCCCACCCAGACCGGCGACCTCTCCGACCCGGCCCTGTGGAGCAACCCGCCCGTGCCACCGGAATGGTGGGCGGCCATCCGGGCCACCATGCCCGCGTACGACCCGCGGATCACGCCCGCCCGCGGGGTCGGGGTCGTCCCGGAGACCGTGCGGACCTGGCCCGGCGCACTGCGCAGCGCGCATCCGCAGACCTCGTTCGCGGCACTCGGCCCGCGTGCGGCGGAGGTGCTCGACGGGCACGCACCCGACTGCCGGCTCGGCGAGCGGAGCCCGCTGGCGAAACTCGAGGCCATGGGCGCCCGCGTGCTGCTGCTGGGTGCCGGCTACGCCTCCTGCACGAGCTTCCACCTCGCCGAGTACCGGATACCGTCCCCGCGCGTCGCGGTGGGCCGGCCCGGTCCGGAGGGCTGGGAGACCGTGACCGAGGTGTCGATCAGCTCGGACCGTTTCGACGAGCTGGGCTACGACTTCGAACGGGACCGTCCCGTCGTCCGCGGAAAGGTGGGCGCGGCCGAGGCGCGGCTGTTCCCGGTGGCCGACGCGGTGGCCTTCGCCGAGCGGTGGCTGGCGGTCCACCGGCCTCGTGAGGAGGAGTTCCAGCACCCGCCGCTCTGAGGCCCCGCGCACCTACCTAGACTCTGGACCCATGCGAAGTGAGCCCGTGGTCCAGGTCCAGGCCCTGGTGAAGCGGTACGGCCCGAAGACCGCGGTGGACGGGCTCGACCTGGTGGCCCGGGTGGGTGTGACCGCCGTGCTCGGCCCCAACGGGGCGGGCAAGACGACCACGGTCGAGACCTGCGAGGGGTACCGGAAGCCGGACTCCGGCACGGTGCGCGTCCTGGGCCTCGACCCGGTGCGGCAGTCCGCCGACCTTCGGCCCCGCATCGGCGTGATGCTCCAGTCCGGCGGCGTCTACTCCGGCTCCCGGGCCGACGAGATGCTCCGCCACGTCGCCAAGCTGCACGCGCACCCGCTGGACGTCGACGCGCTCATCGAGCGGCTGGGTCTCGGCTCCTGCGGGCGTACGACGTACCGGCGGCTGTCGGGCGGGCAGCAGCAGCGGCTCGCGCTGGCCATGGCCGTGGTGGGGCGCCCGGAGCTGGTCTTCCTCGACGAGCCGACCGCCGGGCTCGACCCGCAGGCCCGCCGCGCCACCTGGGAGCTCGTGCGGGACCTGCGCGCCGACGGCGTCTCCGTGATCCTCACCACGCACTACATGGACGAGGCCGAGCAGCTCGCCGACGACGTGGCGATCATCGACGCGGGCCGGGTCATCGCCCAGGGCTCCCCGGAGGAGCTGTGCCGGGGCGGCGCGGAGAACACGCTCCGCTTCTCGGGCCGACCCGGCCTGGACGTGGGCTCGCTGCTGAAGGCCCTGCCCGCCGACTGCTCGGCCGCCGAGCTGACGCCGGGTTCCTACCGGGTCGTCGGCAAGGTCGACCCCCAGCTGCTCGCGACGGTCACCTCCTGGTGCGCCCAGCACGGCGTGATGCCGGAGAAGATCTCGGTCGAGCGGCACACCCTGGAGGACGTCTTCCTGGAGCTCACGGGTAAGGAGCTGCGTTCGTGACCGCCACCGGCACCTACACGCCGAAGCCGGGGGCCGCGCCCCTCCCCTGCATGATCGCGGCCCAGGCCGCGCTCGAGACGAAGATGCTGCTGCGCAACGGCGAGCAACTGCTGCTGACGGTGGTGATCCCGACCCTGCTGCTGGCGCTGTTCAGCACCGTGGACATCGTCGACACCGGCGCCGGCGAGGCGGTCGACTTCCTCGCGCCCGGCGTCCTCGCGCTCGCCGTGATGTCGACGGCGTTCACGGGGCAGGCCATCGCGACCGGCTTCGAGCGCCGCTACGGCGTGCTGAAGCGGCTGGCCTCCTCGCCCCTGCCCCGCTGGGGTCTGATGACGGCGAAGACCCTGTCCGTCCTGGTCACCGAGGTGCTCCAGGTGGTCCTGCTGACGGTGATCGCCTTCGCGCTCGGCTGGTCGCCGCAGGGCAACCCGTTCGCCGTCCTGCCGCTCCTGGTCCTCGGCACGGCGGCCTTCTCGGGCCTGGGCCTGCTGATGGCCGGGACGCTGAAGGCCGAGGCGACGCTGGCCGCGGCCAACCTGGTGTTCCTGCTGCTGCTCGTCGGCGGCGGGGTCGTGGTGCCGCTGGACAAGTTCCCCTCCGGCGCGCAGGACGTGCTCGGCCTGCTGCCCATCTCGGCCCTGTCCGACGGGCTGCGGGACGTGCTCCAGCACGGCGCCGGGATGCCCTGGGGCGACCTGGGGATCCTGGGCGTGTGGGCGGTGGCGGGGCTGGCTGCGGCCGGGAAGTTCTTCCGCTGGGAGTAGGGACGGTGTCCTGTGACGGACCCTCGTGAAAGCGTGCACAAGCGGCGGCCTACGATGGTTCGCGTGCCAAACGTGACTCGCGCCGACGCCAAGGCCGCCCTGCGCAACCCGCTCGCCTTCATCGCCGAGCGCTGGACCCCGGAACCCCGGACGGTCCGGCGCGCGGCTCTCTCCGCGCTCCTGATGTCGGTTCTCATCGTCGTCACCGGTGGCGCCGTACGGCTGACGGGTTCGGGCCTGGGCTGCCCGACCTGGCCCAAGTGCACCGACGACTCGCTCACGGCCACCAGCGCGATGGGCTTCCACGGCGCCATCGAGTTCGGCAACCGCATGCTGACGTACGTGCTGTGCGCCGCCGTCGGCTGGGCGATCATCGCCGCGCGCTCGCAGAAGCCGTACCGGCGCGGCCTGGTCCGGCTGGGCTGGGCACAGTTCTGGATCGTGATGAGCAACGCGGTGCTCGGCGGCATCGTGGTGCTGGTCGGGCTCAACCCGTACACGGTGGCGGCACACTTCGTGGCGACGTCCGCGCTCATCGCGGTGGCCACGGTGATGTGGCAGCGCACCCGTGAGGGCGACACGGCCCCGCGCCCGCTGGTCGGCAAGGCGGTGCAGCAACTGGTGTGGTTCCTGGTCGCGGCCGCCGTCCTGCTCATCCTGGTCGGCACGGTCGTCACCGGCGCGGGCCCGCACGCGGGCGACTCCAGCGAGGTCGAGCGGATGCCCATCGACTGGGAGACGGTGAGCAAGCTGCACGCCGTGCTGGCGTGGATCGTGGTGACCCTGACGTTCGCCCTGTGGTTCGTCCTCAAGGCGGTCGACGCGCCCAAGAGCCCGCTGAACCGTACCCGCGAGCTGTTCCTGATCCTGCTCGCGCAGGGGGTCATCGGCTACGTCCAGTACTTCACGGACCTGCCCGAGGTCCTGGTCGGCCTGCACATGCTGGGCTCGGCCGTGATGTGGATCTGGGTGCTGCGGGTGGTGCTGTCGCTGCGCGAGCGGCCGCAGGCCGTGGCCGACCTGCCCGAGCCCACGGCCGAGGCCACCCTGACCAAGGCCTAGTCCAGCCCGTACACCCTGCGTGCGTTCCCCGACGCCAGCATGCCCGCCACCCGCTGCGCGTCGGCCAGGGACCACGCCCCTTCGGCGACCCAGGTGCCGAGGACCCGCCCCAGGGCCTCGCGGAACAGACGGGCGCCCACGACGTGCAGTTCGGGCAGTCCCTGTGCGCCGGTGGAGAAGAGGATCTTGCCGAAGGGCGCCGGCTCCAGGATCTCCGCGAGGACGGTCGCGGCCCGGGCGCCCGTGCGGACCAGGGCGGCGCCGCAGTCGACGTGCACGTGCGGGAAGACGCCGGCGAGATGGGCGGCGTGCCGGTGGTACGGGTAGCCGTGCAGCAGGACGAGGTCCGTGCCGAGCCCGGCCGTGGCTCGCACGAAGTCTGTCAACAGCACCGGGTCCGTACGGTCGATCCGCAGGCCCGGGGCGCCCAGCCCCGCGTGCAGCTGGAGCGGCAGCCCCGAGGCGACCGCGCTCCACAGCAGATGCCGTAGCAGCACCGGGTCGCTCAGTTCCCCGCCGACGCCGCGCCCGGCGAGCCAGCGGCCGGCCGCCCCGCGCACCTCCCCCGGCCCGGGCGGCTCCGGCGCGAGCGCGAGGCCGTGCCGTACGCCCGCGACCGAGGTGAAGGCGACGGCGTTCGCGGCGGCCGCGTGCACCGACTCGGCGAGGTTGGCGAGGAAGGACTCGACGGTTCCGGAGGTGTCGGCGACCTGCTCGGCGAGGAGTTCCAGCCGCACGATCTCGCGGGCCTCGGCGGCTCCCGCGGCGGCCAGTTCGCCGGGTTCCGTCAGATCGCCGGGGAGGCCGGTGTCGACCAGGTACGTGGTGATGCCGCTGCCGCGCAGGAGCCGGCGGCCGGACTCCAGGACGCCCAGTTCCCGGCGTCGGGCCAGGTAACGGGCGGGCGTGCAGTGCGGTTCGAGGCCGAGCAGGGGTGGGCACCAGCGCCTGACGGCGAAGCCGGTCTGGGTGTCGAAGAGGGTGGTGCCGGGGGCGGGTGGGCCCTCGGTGCGGCTGAGGTGGGCCTCGAAGGTGCCGAGGCCCAGCTCCGTGCGGAGCACTCCGTGGCAGTACTGGTCCACCAGTGACGGCGTTTCGATCATCCGGGCCTCCCGGTGTGGACCCTGTTGTCCTCAAGGGTCCTAACGGGTGAACCGGGGTGAAGGTCGCGGTCCCGGAGGGGTGCGGGTCAGCGGGCGGCTGCGGACCGGATGCGGTCGCTCGCGCCCACGCGGCGGAGCCGCCCATCGGTACAGCCCCGCGCCCCTGGACCGGCTGCTCAACTGTTCCTGGGACCGCCCACCTGGATGCCCGCCATCCGCGACCACTCGTAGCGGCCCGTCTTCACCTTCGCCGCGAATTCGCCGTCGAAGGACTCGTGGGCGGTGATGCCCGACTTCTCCACGGCCTGCTCGGCGATCTCGTAGGAGGGGGCGACCAGGTCTCCCCAGGTGCCGTCCTCGCCGACCAGGACGATGCGGGCGCCGCGCTCGCCGAGGTAGGCGACCTGGCCCTCGGCGCCGCCGTGGGCCTGGGAGAAGGAGGAGATCTGCTTGGCCAGCCGGGCCACCTTGCGCTCGGCCTTCGGGTCAACCTGCTGCGTGTCTGCCATGGCCAGGATGCTACTCACGGGTAGATCGTCTCGCGAGGGCAGGGCGGTGTGACGTACGTCAGCGCAGGAACGGGTCGACCGCGACGGCCACGAACAGCAGCGAGACGTAGGTGATCGACCAGTGGAACAGGCGCATCTCCTTCAGCTTCGCGCCCGTCACCTCCGCCTTCGCGCGGTTCTGCAGGCCGTGCGCCTCCCAGAGCCAGAAGCCGCCGGCCAGCAGGGCGACCGAGGTGTAGAACCAGCCGGTGTAGCCGAGCGGCTGCAGCAGGAGCGACACGCCGACCATGACCCAGCTGTAGAGCACGATCTGCTTGGCGACGACCTTGTTGGAGGCCACCACCGGCAGCATCGGCACGCCCACGCGCGCGTAGTCCTCCCTCACCTTCATGGACAGCGGCCAGTAGTGCGGCGGCGTCCAGAAGAACATGACGAGGAAGAGGATGACCGGCGCCCACGACATGGAGTTCGTGACCGAGGACCAGCCGATCAGCACGGGCAGACAGCCGGCGATGCCACCCCACACGATGTTCTGCGAGGTACGGCGCTTGAGGATCATCGTGTAGACGACGACGTAGAAGAGGAGCGCGCCGAGAGCGAGCCACGCGCTCAGCCAGTTCACCGTGAGGCCGAACAGCAGCGTCGAGGCGACGGCCAGCGTGATGCCGAAGACGAGGCACTCGCGCGGGCTGACCATGCCGGTGACCAGGGGCCGCTGCGAGGTGCGGTCCATCAGCGCGTCGATGTCGCGGTCGATGTACATGTTGAGCGCGTTGGCGCCGCCCGCGGACATGTAGCCGCCCAGGCACGTCAGCAGCACCAGCGTCAGGTCGGGCACGCCCTGCTGCGCCAGGAACATCACCGGCACCGTGGTGATCAGCAGCAGCTCGATGATCCGCGGCTTGGTGAGAGCCACGAACGCCTTGACACGGGCCCCGAACGGCCGGTGGGCCGGGCTCTGGTCCGCCCCGATCATCCCCGCTGGACGGGATTCAACGGCCGTCACGCACACCCCTACAGAGACATCCCAGCAAGCCTCACCCCTGTGAAGTCCCGGTAAAGGCTCGCGCGTACCACGCCACTTTAGACGTTGCCCAGACTCGGACATTCGCGGGGGTCGGCTCGTGTTGGCAGGCACCTTCCGAAGGGCGCGTCGAAGCTCGATTGAGCACCCGGATGAGCGGCTCCGTATTCACCTGTCGAATGCGGTACGCCCCAGTCAGGAGGCGGATCGGGATCAGTCCCGGCACTCTGGAGTGACTCGAAAAAACGCACGTCCCACGGGGGTAGGCTCGACTGCGGCCGGTGGGCGCCCCGATACACCGGCATCCGACATGTGGAGAGGAGCCCTGACCCAGGGTGAGCACCAAGCCGACCACCACAGACCTCGAGTGGACCGAGTTGGACCAGCGGGCCGTCGACACCGCGCGTGTCCTGGCCGCCGATGCCGTACAGAAGGTCGGTAACGGCCATCCGGGTACGGCGATGAGCCTGGCGCCTGCCGCCTACACCCTCTTCCAGAAGGTGATGCGGCACGACCCGGCGGACGCCGACTGGGTCGGGCGGGACCGCTTCGTGCTGTCCGCCGGCCACTCGTCCCTGACCCTCTACACCCAGCTGTACCTGGCCGGCTTCGGCCTGGAGCTGGACGACCTGAAGTCCTTCCGCACCTGGGGCTCGAAGACCCCCGGCCACCCCGAGTACGGGCACACGACCGGTGTGGAGACGACGACCGGCCCGCTCGGCCAGGGTGTCGCCAACGCGGTGGGCATGGCGATGGCCGCCCGCTACGAGCGCGGTCTGTTCGACCCGGAGGCCGCCGAGGGCGAGTCCCCCTTCGACCACTTCATCTACTGCATCGCCGGCGACGGCTGCCTCCAGGAGGGCATCAGCGCCGAGGCGTCCTCCCTCGCGGGCCACCAGAAGCTCGGCAACCTGATCCTGCTGTGGGACGACAACCACATCTCGATCGAGGGTGACACCGAGACGGCCGTGTCCGAGGACACGGCTCTGCGGTACGAGGCGTACGGCTGGCACGTGCAGCGGGTCGAGCCGCAGGCCAACGGCGACCTGGACCCGGCCGCGATCTTCGAGGCGATCCAGAAGGCCAAGGCCGTCACGGACCGGCCGTCGTTCATCGCGATGCGCTCGATCATCGCCTGGCCGGCCCCGAACGCGCAGAACACCGAGGCCGCGCACGGCTCGGCGCTCGGCGACGACGAGGTCGCGGCCACCAAGCGGGTCCTGGGCTTCGACCCGGAGCAGACCTTCGAGGTCTCCGACGAGGTCATCACGCACACCCGCCGGGCGCTGGAGCGGGGCCGGGCGGCCCGCGCGGTGTGGGAGAAGGCGTACCAGCAGTGGCGGGACAACAACCCCGAGCGCGCCGCGGAGTACGACCGCGTCGCCAAGGGTGAGCTGCCCACCGGCTGGGAGGAGAAGATCCCGGTCTTCGAGGTCGGCAAGGGCGTGGCCACGCGTGCCGCCTCCGGCAAGATCCTCCAGGCCCTCGGCGGGGTCATCCCCGAGCTGTGGGGCGGCTCGGCCGACCTGGCCGGCTCCAACAACACCACGATCGACAAGACCAGCTCCTTCCTCCCGGCGGACAACCCGCTGCCTGAGGCGGACCCGTACGGCCGCACGATCCACTTCGGTATCCGCGAGCACGCGATGGCCGCCGAGATGAACGGCATCGCCCTGCACGGCAACACCCGGATCTACGGCGGCACGTTCCTGGTCTTCTCCGACTACATGCGCAACGCGGTGCGGCTGTCGGCGCTGATGCACCTGCCGGTGACGTACGTGTGGACGCACGACTCCATCGGTCTGGGTGAGGACGGCCCGACGCACCAGCCGGTCGAGCACCTGGCGTCGCTGCGGGCGATCCCGGGCCTGAACGTCGTGCGCCCGGCGGACGCCAACGAGACCGCGATCGCCTGGCGCGAGATCCTGCGCCGTTGGACGAAGGAGTTCGGCAAGGGACAGCCGCACGGTCTGGCGCTGACCCGTCAGGGCGTGCCGACGTACGAACCCAACGAGGACGCGGCCAAGGGTGGTTACGTCCTGTTCGAGGCCGAGGGCGGCGACGCCGAGGTGATCCTCATCGCCACCGGCTCGGAGGTGCACGTCGCTGTCGAGGCGCGCGAGCAGCTCCAGGGCGCCGGCGTGCCCACACGCGTCGTGTCCATGCCGTCGGTGGAGTGGTTCGAGCAGCAGGACCAGGGGTACCGGGACAGCGTCCTGCCGCCGTCCGTCCGGGCCCGTGTCGCGGTGGAGGCCGGGATCGGTCTCACGTGGCACAAGTACGTGGGGGACGCCGGCCGCATCGTTTCCCTGGAGCACTTCGGTGCTTCGGCCGACGGCAAGGTGCTCTTCCGCGAGTTCGGTTTCACTGCCGAGAACGTGGCCGCCGCCGCGCGGGAATCGATCGCCGCAGCCCAGCGCTGACGCTCATATACGACACGTAGGAGATGGAATTTCCATGACAGACGCACTCAAGCGCCTCTCCGAGGAAGGCGTGGCGATCTGGCTGGACGACCTGTCGCGCAAGCGGATCACGTCCGGCAACCTCGCCGAGCTGATCGACCAGCAGCACGTCGTGGGCGTCACCACCAACCCGTCGATCTTCCAGAAGGCGATCTCGCAGGGCGACGGCTACGACACGCAGCTGACCGACCTCGCCGCCCGCAGGGTCACCGTCGAAGAGGCCATCCGCATGATCACCACGGCGGACGTCCGCGACGCCGCCGATGTCCTGCGGCCCGTGTTCGACGCCACGGGTGGCCAGGACGGCCGGGTCTCGATCGAGGTCGACCCGCGTCTGGCGCACAACACGCGGGCGACGGTCGCCGAGGCCAAGCAGCTCGCCTGGCTGGTGGACCGGCCGAACACGCTCATCAAGATCCCGGCGACCGAGGCGGGCATCCCGGCCATCGCCGAGACCATCGGCCTGGGCATCAGCGTCAACGTCACGCTGATCTTCTCGCTGGAGCGCTACCGCCTGGTCATGGACGCGTTCCTGACCGGCCTGGAGAAGGCCAAGGAGCGCGGCCTGGACCTGTCGCAGATCCACTCCGTGGCGTCGTTCTTCGTCTCCCGCGTGGACACCGAGATCGACAAGCGGATCGACGCGCTGGGCACCGACGAGGCCAAGGCGCTGCGCGGCAAGGCCGCCCTCGCCAACGCCCGTCTGGCCTACCAGGCGTACGAGGAGGTCTTCTCCTCGGACCGCTGGAACGCCCTGGAGAAGGCCGGCGCCAACAAGCAGCGTCCGCTGTGGGCGTCGACCGGTGTGAAGGACAAGGCGTACAAGCCCACCCTGTACGTCGACGACCTGGTCGCGCCCAACACGGTGAACACCATGCCGGAGGCGACCCTGTACGCCACCGAGGAGCACGGCGAGATCACCGGCAACACGATCGCCGGCACGTACGAGCAGGCCCGCGCCGACCTCGACGCGGTCGAGCGGCTCGGGATCAAGTACGACGACGTGGTCCGGCTGCTGGAGGAGGAGGGCGTCGAGAAGTTCGAGGCGTCCTGGACCGATCTGCTGAAGTCGACCGAGGCCGAGCTCAAGCGCCTCGCCCCCTCGGAGGGCTGAACAGGTGTCGAGCAGCAACCCGCTGCGTGACCCCGCGGACCGACGGCTCCCGCGTATCGCGGGGCCGTCGGGCCTGGTCATCTTCGGCGTCACGGGCGACCTGTCCCGGAAGAAGCTCATGCCCGCCGTGTACGACCTCGCCAACCGGGGTCTGCTGCCGCCGGGCTTCTCGCTGGTGGGCTTCGCCCGCCGCGAGTGGGCGCACGAGGACTTCGCGCAGGAGGTCCACGACGCGGTCAAGGAGCACGCCCGCACGCCCTTCCGCGAGGAGGTCTGGCAGCAGCTCATCCAGGGCATGCGCTTCGTGCAGGGCACCTTCGACGACGACGACGCGTTCGAGCGGCTGCGCTCCACGATCGAGGAGCTCGACAAGGCGCAGGGCACGGGCGGCAACTTCGCCTTCTACCTGTCGGTTCCGCCGTCGGCCTTCCCCGTCGTCATCCAGCAGCTGAAGAAGCACCAACTGGCCGACCAGACGGGCGGCTCCTGGCGGCGCGCGGTCATCGAGAAGCCGTTCGGCCACAACCTCGCCTCGGCCGAGGAGCTCAACAAGGTCGTCCACGAGGTCTTCGCCCCGGACCAGGTCTTCCGCATCGACCACTACCTGGGCAAGGAGACCGTCCAGAACATCCTGGCGCTGCGCTTCGCCAACACGATGTTCGAGCCGATCTGGAACCGGTCCTTCGTGGACCACGTACAGATCACCATGGCCGAGGACATCGGCATCGGTGGCCGCGCCGGCTACTACGACGGCATCGGCGCCGCCCGTGACGTCATCCAGAACCACCTGCTCCAGCTCATGGCCCTGACCGCCATGGAGGAGCCGGCCTCCTTCGACGCGGACGCGCTGGCCGCCGAGAAGACCAAGGTGCTCGGTGCCGTGAAGCTGCCGAAGGACATGGGCCGGGACACCGTGCGCGGCCAGTACTCCGCGGGCTGGCAGGGCGGCGCGAAGGTGATCGGCTACCTCGACGAGGACGGCATCGACGCCTCGTCGAAGACCGACACGTACGCCGCGATCAAGCTGGAGATCGACAACCGCCGCTGGGCGGGCGTCCCCTTCTACCTGCGCACCGGCAAGCGCCTGGGCCGCCGGGTGACGGAGATCGCGGTCGTCTTCCAGCGGGCCCCGCACTCCCCCTTCGACTCCACGGCCACCGAGGAACTCGGCTCCAACGCGATCGTCATCCGCGTCCAGCCGGACGAGGGCGTCACGGTCCGCTTCGGTTCGAAGGTGCCGGGCACGTCGATGGAGATCCGGGACGTGTCGATGGACTTCGCCTACGGCGAGTCCTTCACGGAGTCCAGCCCGGAGGCGTACGAGCGTCTCATCCTGGACGTTCTGCTCGGTGACTCAAACCTCTTCCCGCGCACCGAGGAGGTCGAGCTGTCCTGGGAGATCCTCGACCCGATCGAGGAGTACTGGGACAAGAACGGCAAGCCCGCCCAGTACCAGGCCGGTACCTGGGGGCCCGTCGAGGCGGACGAAATGCTCGAGCGACACGGACGGAGCTGGCGCCGGCCATGAAGATAGACCTGACGGACACCACGGCCAGCAAGGTCAACAAGGCGCTGGTGCAGGGCCGCCGGGCGATCGGCACCCCCGCGGTCGGCATGGTGCTCACGCTGGTCATCGTGACGGACGAGGAGAACGCCTACGACGCGCTGAAGGCCGCGAGCGACGCCGCGCACGAGCATCCCTCGCGCACGCTCGTGGTCATCAAGCGCGTCTCCCGCTCGCCCCGCGACCGCACGCAGTCCCGCCTCGACGCGGAGGTCCGGGTCGGTGCGGACGCCGGCTCCGGCGAGACGGTCGTGCTCCGGCTGTACGGCGAGGTCGCGGACCACGCCCAGTCGGTGGTGCTGCCGCTGCTGCTGCCGGACGCCCCGGTGGTGGTGTGGTGGCCGGTGAACGCGCCGCTCGACCCGGCGAAGGACCCCTTGGGCGCCCTCGCGCAGCGCCGCGTCACCGACACGTACGCCTCCGAGCAGCCGGTACGGGACCTGGCCACCCGGTCCGGAACCTACACCCCGGGCGACACGGACCTGTCCTGGACCCGCATCACGCCGTGGCGCTCCATGCTGGCCGCGGCCCTTGACCAGGTGACCTGCGAGGTCCGGGCCGTCGAGGTGGAGGGCGAGGAGTTCAACCCGAGCTGTGAACTGCTGGCGATGTGGCTCGCGGACCGGCTGGACGTCCCCGTGAAGCGCTCGCTGTCCGGCGGCCCCGGCCTGACGGCGGTCCGGATGGACACCAACTGCGGCCCGATCAAGCTGGACCGGGCAGACGGCTCCCTGGCGACGCTCTCCATCGAGGGCCAGCCGGACCGGGCGGTGGCGCTCAAGCGCCGCGACACGGCCGAGCTGATGGCGGAGGAGCTGCGGCGGCTGGACCCGGACGACACGTACGCGTCCGCCCTGCGGTACGGGGTGGACCGGCTGACGTCCTCGTCGTCGGTGCCGTCGGTGCCCAAAAGTGGGGGGCGGGCAGGACTCGCCCTCCCCGCTCCCGTTGAAGCGGCTGCGAAAGCACCCGCTGCGGAAGCGACGGCGCAGGCACCGGTGAAGCGGGAACCGCCCGAGCTGGAACCGGTACGGAAGGCGACGACGAAGTGAGTACGGCACCGCAGCTGGTCGTGCACCGCGACAAGGAGCTGATGGCGCAGGCCGCGGCGGCCCGGCTGATCACCAAGATCGTGGACGCGCAGGCCTCCCGGGGTTCGGCGTCCGTGGTCCTGACGGGCGGCCGCAACGGCAACGGCCTGCTGGCCGCCCTGGCGGCGGCGCCCGCCCGGGACGCGGTGGACTGGAGCCGGCTCGACCTCTGGTGGGGCGACGAGCGGTTCCTGCCCGAGGGTGATCCGGAGCGCAACGTCACGCAGGCGCGTCAGGCTCTTCTCGACTCGGTGCCGCTCGATCCGAAGCGGGTGCACGCGATGCCCGCGTCGGACGGCCCCCACGGGACCGACGTGGACGCGGCGGCGGCCGCGTACGCGGAGGAGCTGGCGCAGGCGGCGGGCCCGGAGAACCACGGTCCCGTGCCGACGTTCGACGTACTGATGCTGGGTGTCGGCCCGGACACCCATGTCGCGTCCCTGTTCCCGGAGTTGCCGGCGGTCAGGGAGACCGACCGCACGGTGGTCGGTGTCCACGGCGCGCCCAAGCCGCCACCGACCCGGGTGACGCTGACACTGCCGGCGATCCGTGCGGCCCGCGAGGTGTGGCTGCTGGCCGCGGGCGAGGACAAGGCTCAGGCGGCGGCGATCGCCCTCTCGGGCGCGGGCGAGATCCAGGCACCGGCGGCGGGGGCGTACGGCCGCAGCCGGACCCTGTGGCTCCTGGACGGGGCGGCGGCTTCCCGACTGCCGCGTTCGCTGTATCCACCAGCGTCGGCGTGAACGCCTTCGGGCCCCCACCTCGTAGCGAAGTGGGGGCCCGAAACGCATGCGCTACTTCACCGACCCCGCCATCACGCCCTGTACGAAGTGCCGCTGGAACGCGAAGAACACGACGACCGGGACGACCAGGGAGACGAACGCTCCGGGCGCCAGGACGTCGATGTTGCTGCCGAACTGGCGGATCTGGGACTGAAGTTCCACGGTCAGCGGCTGTGACGCGCTGTCCGCGAACAGCAGTGCCACCAGCATGTCGTTCCACACCCACAGGAACTGGAAGATGGCCAGGGAGGCGATGGCGGGCCGCCCCACGGGCAGGACGAGCCGCGTGAAGATGCGCCACTCGCTGCCGCCGTCCATGCGCGCGGCCTCCAGCATCTCCTTCGGCATCTCGGCGAAGTAGTTGCGCAGCAGGAACACCGCGAACGGCAGACCGTAGGCCACGTGGAAGAGCACGACGCCGGGGATCGTGCCGAACAGGCCGAGCTGCCCGAAGAGTTTGGCGACCGGCAGCAGGCCGATCTGCACGGGCACCACCAGCAGCGCGACCACGACCAGGAAGACCGCCTCCCGCCCGGGGAAGTCCAGCCACGCGAAGGCGTATCCGGCGAGCGCCGCGATCACCACGACCAGCACGGTCGTCGGCACCGATATCAGCACCGTGTTCCAGAACGCCTGCGTGATCCCGGCGTTCCCCAGCAGCGACGAGTAGTTGTCGAGGGACAGCTGCCCGGGGCTGGAGAACACCGTCCACCAGCCGCCCTTCGCCGTGTCCTCGGCGGACCGCAGCGAGGACAGGAACAGCCCGGCCAGAGGCGTCATCCACACCAGGCCGACCACCACGAGGAAGGCCTGGACGACCCCGTTGCCCAACCCGCGCCGAACCGCGTTCATCGGTTACTCCTTCGGAAGCGGCGGACGTTGAACACCATGGCCGGGACCACCAGCAGCAGGAGCAGCACACCCAGCGCGCTGCCGAGCCCCTGGTTGTTGCCGCCGCCGAACGACACCAGCCACATCTGCGTCGCGAGCACGGTCGCGTCCTCCTGCACGGGCCCGGGCGCGATGATGTAGACGAGGTCGAAGACCTTCATCACGTTGATGACGAGGGTGATGAAGACGACCGACAGGACGGGTGCCAGCAGCGGGACCGTGATCCGCCGGAAGATCTGCCACTCGTTCGCGCCGTCCATCCGCGCCGCCTCCAGGGCGTCCCGCGGCAGCGTCGACAGACCCGCGCCGATCAGCACCATGGCGAAGCCGGTCCAGATCCACAGGTAGGCGCCGATGATCGCCGGGGTGACCAGCGCCGGCCCGAGCCAGGAGACACCCTCGTAGGGCTGGGCGAAGTTCGACGACGGCAGTTCCACCTGGTAGGAACCCGATGCGAGGCCCTGGAAGCGAAAGGAACCGTCGGCGGCCGTGGTGGTCGTGGCGATCGTCTCACCGTCGCGGACCGCCTCGACCTTCATCCGGGGCAGTCCGTTCTCCCCCCGATCGACCTTGCCCTGCTCCCCTCCCCCGCCGGGCACGAAGTCCAGGTAGACGACCCCGCGCAGTTCGTCGGGGCCGGCCTTCTGCCCCGCCGCCGCGGAGGCGGGCCGGGCGCCGCCGGGCAGGTCGGCGGGCTGTACGCCGACCAGGCCCAGCGTCACCGCGTCCCCGGGGGACACGCTCGTACTCGTGCGGTACGAACCGTCCTTGTCCTTGGTCAGGCCCTGGCCGTCACGCGCCCGGGCCGTCGGGTACGAGGACTCCCCCTTGAAGGCGTCGTGGACGGAGACCACCGCGGCGTTGAGCACGCCCTTGTCGGGGTCCTCGTCGTAGGCCAGCCGGAAGATGATGCCGGCGGCGAGGAAGGAGACCGCCATCGGCATGAAGAGGAGCAGTTTGAAGGCCGTCGCCCAGCGGACCTTCTCCACCAGCACGGCGAGGATCAGCCCGAGGCCGGTGAGCAGGGCCGGGGCGACGACCACCCAGACGGCCGTGTTGCGGACGGCCTTGAGGGTCGCCGGGTCACGGAACATCTCGGCGTAGTTGTCGCCGCCGACGAAGCTCGTCCCGGAGGCGTCGAAGAAGCTGCGGCCGATGCTGAACAGCACGGGGTAGACGACGAGCGCCCCGAGCAGCAGCAACGCGGGCAGCACGAACAGCAGGGCGATGATCTTCCCGCGCCGGCGCAGTCGCCGGGTGCGGTCGGCGACCGGGCCGGGCGGTGGGGAACTCGTCTCTTTCACGAGGGTCGCTGTCATGGCGTATCAGTCCTGGTACGCCTTGGCCGCCGCGGCCTCCAGCTTCGCCGCGGTGCCCTTCGGGTCGGACGGGTCGCGCAGGAAGTCCTGGAGCAGCTTCCACTCGCCGGTGCCCTTGGTGCCGCCGAAGGCCGCCGGGGCCTGGTCGGACATGTCGAAGCGGACCGAATCCCCGGCCTCGACGAGGGACTTGGCGGTGGCGCGGGTGACGTCGTCGCCGTAGGAGGCGAGGTCGAGCTTCTTGTTCGGGGAGAGGAAGCCGCCCGCCTCGGCCCACACGGCCGAGGCCTCGGGGGTCGCGAGGTACTCCAGGAGGGCCTGGGCGGCCTTCTGGTTCTTGCCGTCCTTGAGGACGACGGCGGCGTCACCGCCGCTGACGACCGGAGCCTCGCCGCCGCCGACCGCCGGGAACGGGAAGAAGTTGGCGTCCTGGCCGACCTTCTTGCCGAACTGGTCCTTGGCGACACCGGCGACGAAGTCGCCCTCGTAGACCATGCCGGCCTCGGGTTCGGGGCCGAACACCTTTTCCACTGAGCCCGGGAAGTCGGTGTTCAGGGCGCCCTTCTGGCCGCCCGCGATGAGCTGCTTGTCCTTGAAGAGCTTGCCGAGCGTGGTGAGGGCGTCGACGACGGACGCGTCGGTCCACTTCAGCTTGTGTGCGGCGAGGGCGTCGTACTTCTCGGGCCCGGCCTGGGAGAGGTAGACGTTCTCGAACCAGTCGGTGAGGGTCCAGCCGTCCTGCCCGGCGACGGAGAACGCGGCGAGACCGGAGTCGGACACGGTCTGCCCGGCCTTCAGCATGTCGTCGTAGGACTTCGGGGGCTTCACGCCGGCCTGCTCGAGGGCGTCGGGGCTGTACCAGACGGTCGACTTGTGGGCGGCCTTGAAGTACAGGCCGTAGAGGGTGCCGTCGACGCTGCCGTACTCCTTCCACACCGGGGCGTACCCCGCGTCCACGGCCTGCTCGGTCTTCTTCGACAGCGGCTTGAGCCAGCCCTTCTGCGCGAACTGCTTGAGCACGCCGACCTGCGGGACCATCACGACGTCGGGGGCGTTGCCGCCCTCGATCTTGCTGCCGACGACGGTGGAGACGTTGTCGCCGGTGGACACGAACTGCGTCTTGGCGCCGGTCTTCTCGGTGAAGGCGTCCAGCACCTTCTGGAAGTTCTTCTGCTCGGTGCCGGACCAGACGCCGGCCACGGTGATCGACTGGCCGCCGAGCGCCTTGTCGCCGCCCCCGGCCGAGACGGGGCCGCCGCCGCAGGCGGTCGCGCCGAGTGCCAGGGCGAGGGCGGTGCAGCTCGTGAGCAGGGTGGTACGTCGCATCATCGTTGATGTCCCTTCGGAGGGTTCGCTTGCGGGGAGTTCGCTCGCGCGGATGTTGCTTACGCGGATTTCGCTTACGGGATGTCGCTGGCTGTGCGGTCAGGAACGGATCCACCAGGCGGCCGTCGACCCGGAGAGCACTCCGGGCGGGCAGGTGCCGCTGGCGAGCAGGGGGGAGCCGGGAACCGGCGCCGGTGTGGGGGCGGTACCGAAGTTGACGGCACACACCAGGTCGCCGCGTTCGAAGGCCAGGACACCGGGCGAGACGTCGAGCCAGCGCAGCGTGCCCTCGCCCAACTGGGGCAGGGCGGCGCGCAGTTGGAGGCCGTCGCGGTACAGGTGCCAGAAGGAGCGGGTGTCGGCGAGGGCGCGGTCGGTGGCGTACTCGGCGAAGTACTCGGGCTGCGGCAGCCACGGCTTGGCGCTCTCCACGCCGGGGGTGAAGCCGAACGGTGAGGCCTGGCCCGACCAGGGCAGCGGGACCCGGCAGCCGTCGCGGATGCGGGCCCGGCTGCCGGTGCGGCGGAAGATCGGGTCGGTGAGCACGTCGTCGGGCAGGTCCACGACCTCCGGCAGACCGAGCTCCTCGCCCTGGTAGATGTAGGCGGCGCCGGGCAGGGCCAGCATCAGCAGCGCGGCGGCGCGGGCGCGGGCGGCGCCGAGGCCGCTGCCCTCGGTGGCGGGTTCGCCGTAGCGGGTGACGGTGCGGACCTGGTCGTGGTTGTTGAGCACCCAGGTGACCGTCGATCCGGTGCCGGCGATGTCCTGCATGGCCTCGGAGATGACCTTGCGGAAGGCGTCGGCGTCCCAGGAGGCGCTGAGCAGATCGAAGAAGAAGGCCTGGTGCAGTTCGTCGGGGCGGACGTACTGGGCGTGCTCGCGGGCGGTCGGGACGGAGACCTCGCCGACGAGCAGGCGTTCGCAGCCGTCGCGCTCGGTGTACTCCTCGCATATGGAGCGCCAGCGCCGCCACACCTCGTGCACCTCGGGCTGGTTCCAGGCGAGCGGGTTGACCGAGTCGCGGGTGCGGGCGTCGGCCTCCGGGTCGTCGGAGTCGGGCAGCTCCGGGTGCTTGAAGAGCCCGGCGGCGACGTCGATACGGAAGCCGTCGATGCCCCGGTCCAGCCAGAAGCGCAGGACCCGGTCGAACTCGGCGCCGATCTCGGGGTTGCGCCAGTTCCAGTCGGGCTGCTCGGGCGCGAACATGTGCAGGTACCACTGGCCGGGCCGGCCGTCGGGCTCGGTGACCCGGGTCCAGGCGGGGCCGCCGAACATCGAGTGCCAGTTGTTGGGCGGCTCGGATCCGTCCGGGCCGCGGCCGTCGGCGAAGTGGAAGCGGGCCCGGGCGGGGCTGCCGGCGGGCGCGGCGAGCGCTTCGCGGAACCAGGGGTGCTCGCTGGAGCAGTGGTTCGGGACGATGTCGAGCAGCACCTTGACGCCGAGCCGCCGCGCGGAACCCACCAGCAGGTCGAACTCGCCGAGGTCGCCGAAGAGCGGGTCGACGTCGCAGTAGTCGGCCACGTCGTAGCCGTGGTCGTGCTGCGGCGAGGGATAGAAGGGGCTCAGCCAGATCCCGTCGACGCCGAGCTTCTTGAGGTACGGCAGTCCGGCCCGGACGCCGGCGAGGTCGCCGATGCCGTCGCCGGTGCTGTCGAGGAAGCTGCGGACATAGACCTGATAGATCACTGCGTCACGCCACCAGTGGTGCCTGTTCAACCCATCGACCTGTCTCTGAGGAGGGCAGCGGTTATGCATGCATGTTAAGTAGGCGTGTCGAGAGGGTGTCAATGAAAAGGTCAGAGACTCCTGGCAAGTTGGGCCTCGAAACCTGGACTTATTGGGGCATCACGCAGCGAGATGAGACGTCCGCGTTACCTAACAGGTAACTAGAGGGGTCTAGCGGCGGGAGATCGCGGCCAGCTCCCGCGCCAGTCGCCGCACCGCCGCCGCGGGCGTCTGGTGCCCGGCCATCGCGTCGTGCACGACCGCCTGTACGACCAGGCTGACCTGGTCGTAGCGCGGGCTCTTGGGGCGCGGCTCGGCCGCGAGCACACTCGTCCGCAGGGTCGGCAGGTAGGGGAACCTGCGGATGAGCGCGGGGTCCTCGTAGAGATCGGCCCGTACCGGGGGCAGCGCGCCGCGGGTGAGGACCTGGCGCTGGACGCGCTCACTGGTGAGGTAGGCGATCAGGCGGGCCGCCGAGTCGGGGTGCCGCGTGTGCGCGCTGACGGCCAGGTTGGAGCCGCCGAGAACGCTCGTCCCCGGCCCGTCGGGCCCGGGCAGGGGTACCGCGCCGACCTTCCCGGCGACCTTCGAACCGGGGGCGGAGGCGCCGACGTAGGCGTACGGCCAGTTCCGCAGGAAGAGCAGCCGTCCGTCCTGGAAGGCCTGCTTGGACTCCTCCTCCTTGTACGTCAGCGCTTCCCTGGGGATCCAGCCCTCGCGCACTCCGCGGGCCAGGAAACCGATGCCCCGGCGGGCCGCCGCCGAGTCGACGGTGACCCGTTCCCCCTCGTCGCCGAGGATCGAGCCGCCCGCCGAGTAGACGGCCTCGGCCGCGTTCACGGTGAGGCCCTCGTACGGCAGGAACTGTCCGGCGTAGCCGCCGAGGCCGTGCTTCGGGGCGATGGTCTTCGCGTACCGCTCCAGCTCCGCCCAGGTGCGCGGCGGCTCGACGCCCTCCTTCGCGAGGACGTCCTTGCGGTAGAGGAGCAGGCCGGCGTTGGTGACGTACGGGACGGCGTAGAGCTGCCCGTCGTAGGTCGCCGTGTCCACGACCGGCTGGAGGAAGGTCTTCAGGGGGAAGCGGTCCCGGGGCAGGGGCCTGATCCAGCCCGCCGCGGCGAACTCCGAGGTCCAGTTGACGTCGATGTTGAGCACGTCGAACCGGCTGCGGTCGCCGTCGCGCAGGTCGGTGGCCATCTGGGCCTGGGTCTCGTCGGCCGAGTCCGGCAGCTCGACCAGGGTGACCTTCTCGCCGGGGTGCGTACGATTCCAGCCCTCGAGCAGGGGGCCGAGGTAGCCGGTGAGGTCTCCGGCGGTGGCCACCGTGAGCGGCCCCCGAGCCCCCTCGGAGGGCTCGCCCGCCCGCGCTCCGGCGGCGACGTAGCCTGTCAGGACCACGACGAGAACGAGAAGGCCCCTACCCGCGGCATGGATCCACCGCATAGGTTCCTCCCTGTACACCGGCGCTGGGCACCCTTGCCCGGAACAGAGGCCATGTATACCTGTTAGGTATGGGCGATACTAGGGCCTGGAGCACATTGGACCGGACAGGAGGACTGCACGCGTGCGCCTGCCCCTCCTGGCCCTCCTCGCCCGCGGACCCGCCCACGGCTACGAGCTCAAGCAGGACCTTGAGCAACTGCTGGGCTCCGCGTACCCTCAGCCGAACGTCGGCCAGATCTATGTGACCCTCGGCCGCCTCGAGAAGTCGGGACTGATCGAGGGCGAGGACGTGGCGCAGTCCAGCCGGCCCAACAAAAAGGTCTACCACCTCACCGAGGCCGGGCGGGAGGCGCTGCGCGCCTGGTTCGAGGAGCCCGAGGACGAGCCGCGGGTGCGGGACGAGTTCTTCATGAAGCTGGCGCTCGCTCCGCAGACCGGTCTCGCCGAGCAGATCACCCTGATCAACCAGCAGCGGCGCCAGTACCTGAACACCATGCGGCAGCTGTCGAGGCTGGCCGCCGCCGAAGACCGCGACAACCGCATCGCGCATCTGCTGATCGAGGGTGCGATGCTGCACCTGCAGGCCGACCTCGACTGGCTGGAACGGTGCCAGGAAGAGCTGGAGGAGCTGGAGTGAGCGACGACCGTCCCGCTCCTGTGCTGCGCGCCGAGGGGCTGGTGAAGACGCATCACGGCGAGGGCGCGCCCGCCCATGCCGTACGCGGGGTCGACCTGTGCGTGCGGCAGGGCGAGTTCGTGGCGATCACCGGCCCGTCCGGCGCCGGCAAGTCGACGCTGCTGCATCTGCTCGGCGGGCTCCAGCGGCCGGACGCCGGCCGCATCTGGCTCGACGGCGAGTCCACCGACACCTACAGCGAGGCCCGCTGGGCGGTGGAGCGCAGAAAGCGGATCGGGATCGTCTTCCAGTTCTTCAACCTCGTGTCGAACCTGTCCGTCGCCGACAACGTGGAGCTGCCCGCCCTGCTCGCCGGGACCCCGCCGAAGCAGGCGCGCGCCGAGCGGGAGGCGCTGCTGGCCGAGCTGGGCCTCACCGGCAAGGAGCGCAGCATGCCGGGCGAGCTGTCCGGCGGTGAGCAGCAGCGCGTCGCCCTGGCCCGGGCCCTGGTCAACCACCCGCCGCTGCTGCTGGCGGACGAGCCGGCGGGCAGCCTCGACAGCAAGGGCACCCGCGAGGTGATGCGGCTGCTGTCCCGCTTCCACCAGCGCGGCCAGACGATCGTCCTGGTCACGCATGACGCCCGGCTGGCGAGCGCGGCGGACCGGGTGATCAGCTTCTTCGACGGCCGGATCGCCGACGACGCGGAACTCGACGGCGGCACCACCCCGCCGCGCCGCTCCGGGATATCCGGTGTGCTGGAGCTCAAGGACTGACATGCGGGTCCACGACCACTGCCCGGTGTCCGGGCCGAGGGGCTGAGGCCCGTGCGAGCCGCCCTGCGCTGGGCACACTCCGATCTGCGCACGCACCGGGGCGAGGCACTGTTCCTCGTCCTCGCCACCGCGGGCATCGTCGCCTCCCTGCTGCTGGCCACGGCCCTGTTCGGCTACGCCACCAACCCCTGGCAGCGCGTCTTCACGCAGTCGCACGGCGCACATGTGTGGCTGCACACCGACAGGTCGGCCGACACCGGCAAGCTGGCCGCGCTGGACGGCGTCGACTCCGTCACGGGTCCCTACCCCACCGCCTCCACCACGGTCTCCTCCCGCGGCAGCCGCGCCTCCGTCGAACTGCGCGCCACCCCCGAACGGCCCTCCGTCGGCCGCCCGCCCATCGTCTCCGGCCACTGGCTGGACCCCTCGGCCCCGAACGGGGTGGTCCTGGAGAGCCGCCTCGCCCGCGCGCTGCTGGCCGAGCCCGGCGACACCCTCACCGTGCCCGGCACCGCCCGTGAGCTGACCGTCGTGGGCCTCGCCGACAGCGCCGAGCCGCGCTACCGGCCGGGCGAGCAGCCGGGCCTGGTGTGGGCCCTGCCGCAGGCCGTACCGGATCCCGGCGGCCAGGTGATCGGGCTGCGGCTGACCGACCCCGGCGACACCTCCTACGTCGTCCAGCGCGCCGTGACCGTGCTGGGGGCCGGGGCGATCGGTGAAGTGTCCACCTGGCAGCAGGCTCGGGCCGAGGCGCAGGGCGACAACCGGCTGCTCGGCCAGGTGCTGGGCCTGTTCGGGCTGGGCGCGCTGGTCGCGGCCGGGCTCGCCGTGCACGGGGCGATCGGCACCCGCATCCGCGGACACCTGCGCGACCTCTCCGTCCTGAAGGCCATCGGCTTCACCCCCGGCCAGGTGGTCCGGATCTTCCTGCTCCAGCACCTCGCCTACGCCCTGCTGGGGGCCGTGGCCGCCGCCGGTCTCGCCGAGGCCCTGGGCAGCCGGATCCCGGGGCGGCTCGGGGACGCGGTCGGCGTGTGGCAGGGACTGCCCGGGCACACCGTGGCGCTGTTCGTGGTCCCGGTGGGCGCGGTGCTGTTCATCGGCGCGACCACCGGGCTGGCCGCCTGGCGGGCCGGACGCGTGCCGCCGGTGCCGGTGCCGAGACCCGCCGCGACCTCGGGCGGACGGTTGTCCGGCGTGGCGCGCCGGGCCCTCGGCGTGCGCATTCCCCCGGCGCTGGTGCTGGGCTGGCACAAGGCGTTCACCCGCCGCCCCCGGTCCCTGGCCACCGTCGCCCGCCTGGCGCTGCCGCTGCTGCTGATGGTGGTGGCGATGAGCGCCTGGACCACCATCGACCGCTTCCACAGCGAGCCCGAGCAGATCGGCCTGCCCACCACGCTCAGCGTCCGCTCCGACGCCGGCCGGAGCGAGGAGCAGACCCGCGCGCTGCTGGAACGCGACCCGCAGGTGACCGCCGCCTACCCGGGCGTCGAGACGGCCGCCCTGGTCCCGGGCCAGACGGCGACCATCGCGCTGCGCGGCCTCGGCACCCACCAGGACCCCTACCCGTACACCCTCGCCGAGGGCCGCCCCGCCCGCGGCGCCGACGAGGCCGTGGCCGGGCAGGGGCTGCTCGACCTGCTGGACGTGCGGGTCGGCGACTGGGTCCGGATGACCGTCGGCGACCAGCCGCAGATCCTGCACATCGTGGGCCGCAGCATCGAGCCGGAGAACGCCGGCCGGGTCATCTCCACGTCCCTCGACACCCTCCGCGCGAACGATCCCGGACTCCGCCCGACCCTCTACGAGCTTCGCCTGGACCCCGGAGCCGACCCGCGGGAGGTGGCCGACCGGCTCGCCACGGCCGGGCGCGGCCACCTCGACGTGCACACGGTGACCAACCCGGCGGACGGACTGTCCCCGCTGCGCGCGGTCGTGGCCGGGCTGATCGCCGTGCTCGCCCTCATCGGGCTCATCGAGCTGCTGACCGCGATCGGCGGCACCGTCCGCGAGAGCGAACGGGACCTGCTGGCCCTGAAGGCCATCGGCCTGTCTCCCCGGCAGATCACCGCGATCACCGTCACGGCCACGGGTCTCACGGCTCTGGCGGCCGTCCTCGCCGCCACGGCCCTGGGGCTGCCGCTCGCCCACTGGCTGATCGACGCCCAGGGCAGATCCAGCGGTATCGGCACCGGGATCGCCCAGGGCCCGTCCGCCGTGCTCATGGTGCTGCTCGGCGCGGCAGCGGTGCTCTGCGCGGCGGCCCTGGCGGCCGTCCCCGCGGCCCGGGCGGCACGGCGGCGGCTCGCGGACACGCTCAGCGCCGTGGCCTGACCTCGCCGACGGTCAGCCGCCGTGGGGGTGCCGCGAGCTGTACGGCGGCTGCGGGTGCGGGGCGTACGGGTGCTGGCCGCCCGGTGCGTAGGGATGGCCGTACGGGTTCCCCTGCGGCGGCAGATACGGAGCTCCCGCCGGAGGCATCGGCGGAGGCATCGGCGGGACCGGCCCGGGCGCCGGTGCCAGGGTCGCGGGATGAGCCTTCAGGCGGATCCCGTACCGCCGCTCGAGCCGCCCCATCTCCAGCAGCGCGATGGCGGTGACGGTCACCGGAGCGCCCAGGATGAAGATGATCCCCAGGGTGAGGCTGAGCCCGTGCAGATCACCGGTGACGAGGTCCGGGACGGCCACCAGCCAGCTGGTCACCAGGGCGAGCAGCGGCGGCAGGCAGCGGTGCACGGCGGCCGTGCCGAAGAAGTTGCCGGAGACCCGCAGAGCCCCGTAGGCCGTGAAGATCAGCATCCACATCATCGTCAGGCCGACCCCGATGATCACGGCGGGGTTCGCCGACCCGTTCACGGTCTGCACCAGCAGCAGCAAGGCCGCCACGCATCCGACGAACAGCAGAAGCAGCAGGAAGGAGTTGAGCAGGGGCACCCGCAGCTGCCGCACCGTGCCGCCGCGCCGCCAGACCCACAGCATCGCCCCGACCGTCAGCGGCGTCAGGAAGAGCAGGACGACGGAGGCCGTCATCGCGTTCTCCAGCAGCTCCGTGAAGTCGAAGCCGCCCTCGATGAAGGTGAAGACCCCGAGGGACGCCACCGCCCCGGCGATGACGCGGAATCTCTTGAGCCGCTCCACCGACGGATCGAGCGGCTGCGGTATCCACGCGGGGTGGAACACCGCCCGCGCCACGTCCTGGGGTTTGAGCAGGGACCGGGCCGTCAGGGTGCCACCGGTCCAACGTCCGCGTGTGCGTGCCACTTCGCGCTCCCCCGAGCACTCGCCGTGATGATCGACCGGAGTCCACGGGAAGCGGACGGCGCGCTGCCGCCCGCTTCCCGTCCGGCGACGGTCACTGCCGGCCGCGCAGCTCCCGGTACGTGGCGACCAGGGCCTTGGTCGAGGCGTCCAGGCCCTCGACCTCGGCGCCCTCGGTCAGCGCGGGCTCGACGCGCTTGGCGAGGACCTTGCCCAGCTCCACGCCCCACTGGTCGAAGGAGTCGATGTTCCACACCGCGCCCTGCACGAACACCTTGTGCTCGTAGAGGGCGACCAACTGACCGAGGACGGACGGCGTCAGCTCGGGTGCGAGGATCGTGGTCGTCGGGTGGTCGCCCAGGAACGTCTTGTGCGGCACCAGTTCCTCCGGCACGCCCTCGGCCCGCACCTCGTCCGGGGTCTTGCCGAAGGCGAGCGCCTGCGTCTGGGCGAAGAAGTTGGCCATCAGCAGGTCGTGCTGCGCCTTGAGCTCGTCGCTCAGCTCGCCGACCGGCCGGGCGAAGCCGATGAAGTCCGCCGGGATCAGCTTCGTGCCCTGGTGGATCAACTGGTAGTAGGCGTGCTGCCCGTTGGTGCCCGGCGTGCCCCACACGACCGGGCCGGTCTGCCACTCCACCTCGCGCCCGTCCCGGCCGACGTACTTGCCGTTGGACTCCATGTCGAGCTGCTGGAGGTAGGCGGTGAACTTGGACAGGTAGTGGCTGTAGGGCAGCACCGCGTGCGACTGGGCGTCGTGGAAGTTGCCGTACCAGATGCCCAGCAGGCCCAGCAGCAACGGCACATTGGACTCGGCGGGAGCGGTCCTGAAGTGCTCGTCGACGATGCGGAAGCCGTCGAGCATCTCCCGGAAGCGGTCCGGTCCGATGGCGATCATCAGGGACAGGCCGATCGCTGAGTCGTACGAGTAGCGGCCGCCGACCCAGTCCCAGAACTCGAACATGTTGGCCGTGTCGATGCCGAAGTCGGCGACCTTCTCGGCGTTGGTCGACAGCGCGACGAAGTGCTTGGCGACGGCGGCGTCGTCACCGAGCGCGTCCAGCAGCCAGGAGCGCGCGGACGTGGCGTTGGTGACCGTCTCGATGGTGGTGAAGGTCTTGGAGGCGATGACGAACAGCGTCTGCGCCGGGTCCAGGTCCCGGATCGCCTCGTGCAGGTCGGCGCCGTCCACGTTCGACACGAAACGCACCGTCAGCGAGCGGTCCGTGAAGGCGCGCAGCACCTCGTACGCCATCGCGGGGCCGAGGTCGGAGCCGCCGATGCCGACGTTGACGATGTTCCGGATCCGCCGGCCGGTGTGACCGGTCCACTCGCCCGAACGCACCCGGTCGGCGAAGTCCGCCATCTTGTCGAGCACCGCGTGCACATCGGGCACCACGTTCTCGCCGTCGACCTCGATCACCGCGTCCCGCGGGGCGCGCAGCGCGGTGTGCAGCACGGCCCGGTTCTCGGTGGTGTTGATCTTCTCGCCGCGGAACATGGCGTCCCGGAGCCCGAACACGTCGGTGGCGGCGGCCAGTTCGCGCAGCAGCCGCAGGGTGTCGTCGGTGACGAGGTGCTTGGAGTAGTCGACGTACAGGTCGCCGACCCGAAGGGTGTACGCGGTGCCGCGGCCGGAGTCGGCGGCGAACAGCTCGCGCAGCCCGACGTCGCCCAGCTCCTCGCGGTGCTTGGCCAGTGCCGTCCACTCGGACGTCTGGTTGAGCCTGGTACGGCCGTCTGCGTTCATCTGGGACTTCAGCCTTCTTTCCTGTCCTGCCTGCGTACCTTGCCCCGCTGCCGGTCCCAACCTAATGGAGCAGCGCGTGACATCGGCTGTCGTGGCGCCGTCCTCCGGCTCGACACCAGATACGTTCACCTTGACCACGGGTATCAGCGCGATGACGGCGAGGGCGAAGAAGGCGGCCGTGAGCAGGGGCGGGGTGTGCGGCCCCCAGGCGGCCGCGACGGCTCCGCCCAGCAGGGCCCCGAGGGGAACCCCGGCGAACGCCAGGGTCCGGAAGGCCGAACTGACCCGGCCCAGGAGCCCGGCGGGGCTGCGCTCCTGCATGAGCGTCGTCGTGTTGACGTTCCACACCATACCCAGGAGCCCGAACGCGGCCAGGGCGCCCACCAGCACGGCCAGGCTGCGTACGGTGCCCATGACGACGAGGAGCGCGGTCTGCGCCGAGCCGGCGAGCAGCACCGACCGCAGCCGGCCGAGCCGCGCCACCAGCCGGCCGTTCACCACTCCCCCGGCCAGGCTGCCCAGGGTGAAGGCGGTGCCCGCCGCCGCATAGCCCGCCGGGCCCGCCCGGAGCCAGTCGGTGACGACGACGACCAGCAGGGCGACCTGGGTGCCCATGCCGATGTTGCACAGGGCCGTGGCGGCGCACAGGGCGCGCAGGGCACGGTCGCGCCAGAGGGTGCGCAGTCCCTCCCCGATGTCCCGGCGCAGCGTGCTGCCCGCCGGTCTCGGCTCGCGGTCGGGGCCGGCGGCCGGCAGGGCGGCGATCAGCGCGGCGGCCACGAGGAAGGTCACGGCATCGGCCGCGAAGGGCACGGCCGTACCGGCTGCCAGCAGCAGGGGCACGACCGGACCGCCGAGCAGGCCGCCCGCGATGCGCTGACCGGTCATCAACCGGGCGTTGGCACTGCCGAGCGCGTCCCGGTGGACCAGGGCGGGCAGCAGCGCCGTGGCAGCGTTGTCGAAGAGCGTCTGGAGGGTGGTGAGGGCGACGGCCAGCACGATGAGCAGGCCGATAGAAGCGTGTCCGAGCGCGACGGCCAGCGCGAAGGCGGCGACCAGCAGACCGCGCGCGGCGTCCACCATCCACATGGCCCGCCGCTGGTCCACACGGTCGGCGACGGCCCCGCCGAGCAGGCCGAAGACGATCCAGGGCAGATAGCCGCAGGCCGTGACGGAGGCGATGAGCAGCGGATCGTCGGTCAGGGTGACGGCCAGCAGGGGCAGCGCGGCCGTCCGCAGTGCGTCGCCGAAGCTGGACAGCACGGCGGCGCTCCACAGCCGCCCGAAGCCCCCGCTCCACGCGGGCGCGCGCACTTTCCCCGCCTCGACCGTCGACACTGCTTCCCCCTCACGGTTCGCCCGATGCACAAACCGTAGAGGGCACCACTGACAATCGGTCGGCGGCGAGGTCGGGAGGCAGCTCCGGCCGGGCACCTGCTGGTGTCCGGCCGGTCTCGACTTCTAGATCTCGCCCCGCAGTTTGGCGAGGGCCTCGGCGAGGATCGCCTCGCCGTCCGCGTCGCTGCGCCGCTCCCGCACATACGCCAGGTGCGTCTTGTAGGGCTCGGTGCGCGGCGGGTCCGGGGGGTTGTCCCGGTCCTGGCCGGCCGGGAAGCCACAGCGCGGGCAGTCCCAGGTGTCGGGCACCTGCGCGTCGCTGGCGAAGCTCGGCTGGGTCTCGTGTCCGTTGGAGCACCAGAAGGAGATGCGCAGCCGCGGCGCGGACTCGCCGCGCTCGGCCTCGCCCATCGGCCCCGCCCCGACCCGGCTTCCCCGGATCGCGTTGCCACTTGCCACGGTCGTAACTCCCTGCGTGATGGTGCCGCGAAGCGAGTCGGCGTTCCGCTTCGCCGCGAGCGCCTCAGTCTACGTAAGGCCCAACGCGCGTCCAGTGATTGGAGTTACAACCCTCACACCTAGACGCAAGCCCCATGATAGGCCGCGCTCAGCTGCGCGTACCGAACATGGGGCCTTACGTACGGGTCCGTGCGGATTGCGGCTCGGTCAGTTGTTCACCTTCATCAGGATGCCGAGCACGACGATGCACGCGAACCACAGCAGACCGATCACGACGGTGATCCGGTCGAGGTTGCGCTCGGCGACCGAGGAGCCGCCGACGGAGGACTGCATGCCGCCACCGAACATGTCGGAGAGGCCGCCGCCCTTCCCCTTGTGCATCAGCACCAGCAGCATCAGCAGCAGGCTGAAGACGATCAGGGCGATGGAGAACCCCAGAACCACGACTGGACCAACTTCCTCGGATGCGGATGGACGACGCGGGGCCCAGCACAGTGCTGGACCCCGCAAGGGTACGACGGAACGCCGCTACCGCCTACTCACTGGTCGCGGAAGCGCACGATCTTGACGAACTCGTCGGCGTCCAGCGAGGCGCCGCCGACCAGGGCGCCGTCGATGTCGGCCTGGGCCATGATCTCCGCGACGTTGCCGGCCTTGACCGAGCCGCCGTACTGGATGCGGATCTTGTCGGCCAGGTCCTGCGAGTACAGCTCGGCGATCTTGCCGCGGATCGCCGCGCAGACCTCCTGGGCGTCCTCGGCGCCGCAGACCTTGCCGGTGCCGATGGCCCAGACGGGCTCGTAGGCGATCACGACGGTCTCGGCCTGCTCGGCGGGGAGGTCCTTCAGACCGCCCTCGACCTGGGCGAGGGTGTGGGAGACGTGGTTGCCCGCCTCGCGGACCTCCAGCTCCTCGCCGACGCACAGGATGGGGGTCAGGCCGTGCTTGTAGGCGGCCTTGACCTTGGCGTTGACCAGCTCGTCGGTCTCGGCGTGGTACTGGCGGCGCTCGCTGTGGCCGATGGCGACGTACGTGCACTTCAGCTTGGCCAGCATGGGGCCGGAGATCTCGCCGGTGAAGGCCCCGCCGTCGTGCGCCGAGATGTCCTGGGCGCCGTACTTGATCTTGAGCTTGTCGCCGTCGACCAGGGTCTGCACGGAGCGCAGGTCGGTGAAGGGCGGCAGGACGGCGACCTCGACGGCCTCGTAGTCCTTGTCGGCGAGGGCGAAGGCGAGCTTCTGGACGTGGGCGATGGCCTCGAGGTGGTTGAGGTTCATCTTCCAGTTGCCCGCCATCAGCGGCGTGCGCGTGCTCATCAGGGTCAGTCCTCCAGTGCGGCGAGGCCGGGGAGCGTCTTGCCCTCGAGGTATTCGAGGGAGGCGCCGCCACCGGTCGAGATGTGGCCGAATGCGTTCTCGTCGAAGCCCAGGATGCGGACGGCCGCGGCGGAGTCGCCACCACCGACCACCGTGAAGGCCTGGGAGTCGAGGAGGGCCTGGGCGACCGCCTTGGTGCCCTCGGCGAAATCGGGGTGCTCGAAGACGCCCATGGGGCCGTTCCAGAAGACGGTGGCGGCGTCGGCGATCTTCGAGGTGTACAGCTTGCGGGACTCGGGGCCGATGTCCAGGCCCATCTGGCCGGACGGCATGGCGTCCGCGGCGACCGTGCTGGGCCGGGCCGGAGCCTTGGTCTTGAGGTCCGGGAACTCCGGCGCGACCACGACGTCCACGGGCAGGACCAGCTCGACGCCGTTCTTCTCGGCGCGCTCGATGTACTCCCGGACGGCCGGGAGCTGGTCCTCCTGGACCAGGGACGTGCCGATCTCGTGGCCCTTGGCCTTAAGGAAGGTGAAGACCATGCCGCCGCCGATGAGCAGGCGGTCGGCCTTGCCGAGCAGCTGGTCGATGACGGCGAGCTTGTCGGACACCTTGGCGCCGCCCAGGACGACGGCGTAAGGCCGCTCCACGTCGTCGGTCAGCTTCCTCAGGACGCCGACCTCGGTGGCGATGAGGTATCCGGCGTAGTGCGGCAGGCGGGCCGGGAGGTCGAAGACCGAGGCGTGCCCCCGGTGCACCGCGCCGAAGCCGTCACCGACGTAGACGTCCGCGAGGGCGGCGAGCTCGTCGGCGAAGGCGCCGCGCTCGGCGTCGTCCTTGCTCGTCTCGCCGGCGTTGAAGCGCAGGTTCTCGACGACCGCGACCCGGCCGTCGGCGAGGCCGTCGACGGTGGCGCGGGCGGACTCGCCGACCGTGTCGGTCGCGAAGGCCACGTCCGCCCCGAGGAGTTCGCCGAGGCGCGCGGCGGCCGGGGCGAGGGAGAAGGCCGGGTCCGGGGCGCCCTTGGGGCGGCCCAGGTGAGAGGCGACGACCACCCGGGCGCCCGCCTCGGCGAGGGCCTTGACCGTGGGCAGCACGGCGCGGATGCGGCCGTCGTCGGTGATGCGCGTGCCGTCCAGCGGCACGTTCAGGTCGGCGCGGACGAAGACCCGCTTGCCCGCGACCCCTTCGGTGAGGAGTTCGTCGATCGTCTTCATGAGGGGACTCTCCTGAAAGAGCTCGTGATCGCTCGTAAGCGCTCGTGATCGAACAGCTCTGATCTGTACGTGAGTCAGGGCTCGGGCGGCGCGTCCTCGCGCCGCCCGAGCCCTGTTCTCACATGGACGTGCCTGCTGGGTTGATCAGAGCTGGTTGCCGACGAAGACCGTAAGGTCCACGAGGCGGTTGGAGTAGCCCCACTCGTTGTCGTACCAGCCGATGACCTTCACGTTCTTGCCCTCCTGGACCATGGTCAGGGAGGAGTCGAAGGTGCAGGACGCCGGGGCGTTGACGATGTCGGACGAGACGATGGGGTCCTCCGTGTACTCGAGGATGCCCTTCAGCTCGCCCTCGGCCGCCTTCTGGAAGGCGGCGTTGACCTCTTCCTTGGTGACCTCGCGGCCGAGCTCGAGGACCAGGTCGGTGACCGAGCCCGTCGGGACCGGGACGCGCATCGCGATGCCGTCCAGCTTGCCCTTCAGCTGGGGCAGGACCAGCGCGGTGGCCTTGGCGGCACCGGTCGTGGTCGGAATGATGTTCTCGGCGGCGGCACGCGCGCGACGCAGGTCCTTGTGCGGGAAGTCCAGGATCCGCTGGTCGTTCGTGTACGCGTGCACCGTCGTCATCAGGCCCTTGACGATGCCGAAGTTCTCGTCGAGGACCTTCGCCATCGGCGCCACGCAGTTGGTGGTGCAGGAGGCGTTGGAGATGACGTGGTGGTTCGCCGGGTCGTACGTGTCCTGGTTGACGCCCATCACGATGGTGACGTCCTCGTCCTTGGCCGGAGCCGAGATGAGGACCTTCTTCGCGCCACCGGCGATGTGCTTCTCGGCGTCGGCCTTCTTGGTGAAGATGCCGGTCGACTCGATGACGATGTCGACACCCAGCTCGCCCCACGGGATGTCGGCGGGATTGCGCTCGGCGAGGACCTTGACGGTCTTGTCGCCGACGGTGATGGTGTCCTCGGTGTGCGAGACCTCCTGCTTGAGGCGCCCGAGGATCGTGTCGTACTTCAGCAGGTGAGCGGTGGTCGCGGTGTCACCCAGGTCGTTGACAGCCACGATCTCGATGTCTGCACCCTGCTCCAGCAGCGCGCGGAAGTAGTTACGACCGATGCGGCCGAAGCCGTTGATGCCTACGCGGATCGTCACGAACCGATCTCCTCGTTGGTACGCCGGCCATGAAGAGCCGGCGAGCTCTGTTTGGGATGTCCCCGACCGCCTACGACCCTACCTCTCTGAGGCGGCTGTGGTGACATCCAGATGCCCCATACACGGCAGGGCGGTCCGTACCCGCCAGTAGGGGTACGGACCGCCCACCGCCGAGAGCAAGATCACTCGATTTCGCTACCGGGCGGGTTCCCCGTTGACCAGCGATGTCACCCGTCCAGGGACGCGAGTGCCTTCCTCATCAGTGCCGCCCGGTGGGAGGCGGCCGTGACGTGCTCAAGGCCGAAGCCCAGCAGTGCGGTGTCGTCCGTGGTGATCGCCCCGTAGGTCTGGAACAGGGCGCCGGTGCGTGCCCAGTCCTTGAGGACGGCCGGGCTGCCCTCGGGCGGTCCGGCCACCTTCCAGGCGCCCAGCGAGGTCTCGAAGCCCTCGGTCTCCTTCGCCGTGCCGCCGACGACGAGCGAGGCGTCGTCGGCGAGGACGCCGTGACCGCCGCTGCCCGGGTCGGTGACGTAGCTGATCGACACCTCGACCGTCTTGCCCGCGTAGGCGCTCAGGTCGAAGTTCACCTGCTGCCAGCCGCTGGAGGCGCCGGTGAGGCTGTTCCACGTGCCGCTGGTACCGGTCGCGGTGCAGCCGTCGGCCGCCACGGTCAGGTAGTGCTTCAGCCAGGGGTGCTCGTTGACGTAGAACCCGCCCTCGCACTCCGTCGGCACGGCGTTCCTGGTGGCGCCGCCCGCCTCGGGAAGGGTCGTCCAGTCGTCGGCGCCCGCGGTGTGGGCCTCGACGACGGCATGGTCGTAACCGGACTCCGTGTCCCACAGCAGCTGGGTGCGCAGGGTGGGCTTGTCGGACGCCGCGATACCGGTGAGGTCCACGGTGCGGGTGAGGCGCTTGTAGGCGTCGTCGGTGTGGACGGCGGCCGCCATCGAGGAGCCCGCGTACGGGCCGTACGGGTTGACGGTGCCGGCGAACTGTCCGGCGCCCTTGCTCGCGAACTGCGGGAACTCGTCGATCCCCAGTTCGTCGGAGGTGACGCTGTAGGTGCCCGCCCTGTCCAGCGGGTTGCCGGGGGCAGCGCCCAGCGGGCTGTTGACGCCGCCCAGCTCGCCGGAGCCGGTGAAACCGGTGGCCCCGGGGGTGGCGGTGCGGGTGTAGGCGCCCAGGTAGTACTGGCTGAAGTCGTTCGACAGCGCGCCGCCGCCGAGGTCGACGCTGCCACCGGCCTGCTCACCGGCCGCGATCAGCCGGCCGCCCTCGTTGAGGAAGGCCCGCAGCTGGAGCTGGGTGGCGACGCCCGGAACGCTCGCACCCGTGTAGTGGACGACGGTGTCGAAGTGGCCCAGCACCCCCAGCGCGTCCGGCGCGCCCTGCTTGGCGACGTCCCAGACGACCGCCTTGCGGCCGCTCGCCTCGAGCGCGTCCACGTACGTCTGCGCCTGCGTGGCGGCCGCGCCCTCCTCGGCGACGACGAGGGTGTTGGCCCGTGCCCGCTCGGCGACGGTGTAGGTGAAGTGCTCGCTGGTGACCTTCTTGCCGTTCTTCGCCTCGCCGGTGAACCACACCTCGACCTTGTCGCCCGGCTCGCCGTCCTTGACCTTCGCCCGGTACTCGTCGAAGTAGAGGTTGTCCTCACCGCCGTAGGTCTCGCCGCCCTTCCACGGCTTGAGCGCCATGTCCTCGGTGCGGCCGCCGTTGACGCGGTACTTGAGCTCCTTGTCGCGCACCGACTTCCGTACGACGACGGAGACCTCCTGGTCGGCGCCGCGGGAGTACGACGTGCCGAACGCGGCCGGGGTGAAGTCGGCGGCGGTCAGGCCGACCGATGAGGACGGCCGGTCGGGGTGGGCGGCGGACTCGGCGACGGAGAGCGCGAACGGGATGTTCTTGGCGACCTCCTGCCGGATCAGCTTCTCGTCGTCCGGGAAGGTGAAGACCGACTGGCAGTCGGCCGCCTTCCACTCGTCGTTCGGGTCGAGGTTCGAGGCGGTCTGGCAGGTCGACATCTCGGGGGTGAACATCGCCAGCCCGTTGACGTTCGCCGCGTGGCCGTCCGCCTCACCGTTGGTGGTGTACAGCTCCGAGGAGAGCTGCGGGTGGTAACCGGGGATCGCGGAGTTGTCGGGCGTACCGGCGAGCGCCTTGTACAGGACGTCGTCCGGGGTGTGCGTGGCCACCTGCCAGCCGACTCCGTAGAGGAGGAGTTCGGCGGCGGAGTGGTAGTTGATGCCGTAGGTGAAGCCGATCCGCTTCTGGAAGGCGTCCAGGGCCTGGGTCTCCGGCTCGGAGTTCGGGCCCGCGCCGCGGTAGGTCTGGCTGGTGGGGTTGGGGGACGAACCCTCGTCGTCGTAGCCCCACTTGTACGCGAAGTTGCGGTTGAGGTCGACGCCGTCACCGGTGGTGATGGTGCCGTCGCCGTTGACGTCCCGCAGGTTCTTGCGCCACTGCCGGTTGCCGGGATCCGCGAAGGTGTAGTCGTAGCCGTCCGGGTTGGCCGACAGCAGGAACCACAGTTCGGTGGAGTCGACGATCTTCTTGACGCGCCGGTCCTTCTTGTAGTTGTCCACGTAGTGGTGCATCAGGCGCCGGGTCATCTCCGGCGTGATCCACTCCCGCGCGTGCTGGTTGGACATGTAGAGGACGGCGGGCTTGGAGCCGTCCTTCGTCTTCTTCGCGCCCTTGGTGAGCTTCAGCGCGAGGATGTCCTGCCCCTTGATGGTCTTGCCGATGGAGACGACCTTGGTGAGGTCCGGGTTCTCCTGAGCGGTCCGCAGGAGTTCCTCCCGCAGGCCGCCCTTGCCGCTGTACGGGCGGAACACGCCCTCCGCGGCGTCCTCGACACGGGCCGCGGCCCGGGCGGAGAGTTCGTGCTCGGTGAGGTCGACGCCCTGCTTCGCCAGCTTCTTCGCCTGCCGGTCCGTCAGATAGGCCTCGACGGTCGCGGTGCCCTTCTCGGGCACCCGCTCACTCAGTTCGTGGCCGTCCTGGCCGGCCGCCAGCAGCAGGGGTACCTGCTTCTGGGTGACGTTGGCACGGAAGACCTTGACTTCGTCCGGGTCGGACGGGTTCGAACTCCCCGGTTCTGCCTGGGCAATGGGTGCGAAGCTCGCTCCGCCGATCAGGAGCGCGCCGACAGCGAGGATCGATCTCGCTCTTCGTCTCATGAACCCCCCTAGCGTGGGTCCGCCACAGCAGCGAACAGATGCCAGGCTCATGACAGACCATGATCGAGTCAAGGGCGCCTCACCGACACGCGAACACCGGTGCCGACCACCCAAATGGGCGTCGGCACCGGTGTGATGACGGTCTGTGGGGTCAACCCACGAGGTTGTCGGCCAGTTCGTCGCTGAGGTTGGCCTCCGTGCTCGGGATGCCGAGGTCGGAGGCGCGCTTGTCGGCCATGGCGAGCAGACGGCGGATCCGGCCGGCGACGGCGTCCTTGGTCAGCGGCGGGTCGGCGAGTGCGCCCAGCTCCTCCAGGGAGGCCTGCTTGTGCTCCATGCGCAGCCGGCCGGCGGCGGCCAGGTGCTCGGGCACGTCGTCGCCGAGGATCTCCAGGGCGCGCTGCACCCGGGCGCCCGCGGCGACGGCCGCGCGGGCCGAGCGGCGCAGGTTGGCGTCGTCGAAGTTGGCGAGCCGGTTCGCCGTGGCGCGCACCTCGCGGCGCATCCGGCGCTCCTCCCAGGCCAGCACCGACTCGTGCGCGCCCAGGCGGGTCAGCAGGGCGCCGATCGCGTCACCGTCCCGGACGACGACCCGGTCCACGCCGCGCACCTCGCGGGCCTTGGCGCCGATCGACAGCCGACGGGCGGCGCCGACCAGGGCGAGTGCCGCCTCGGGGCCCGGGCAGGTCACCTCCAGGGAGGAGGAGCGGCCGGGCTCGGTGAGCGAGCCGTGTGCCAGGAACGCGCCACGCCAGGCGGCCTCGGCGTCGCAGGTGGCCCCCGAGACCACCTGCGGGGGCAGGCCGCGGATCGGGCGGCCCCGCCCGTCGACCAGGCCGGTCTGGCGGGCGAGCTGGTCGCCGCCCGCCACCACCCGCACCACGTAGCGCGAGCCGCGGCGCAGCCCGCCCGGGGCCATCACGATCAGCTCGGAGCTGTGGCCGAAGATCTCCAGGATGTCCCGCTTGAGCCGGCGGGCCGCCATCGCCGTGTCCAGCTCCGCCTCGATCACGATCCGACCGCTCACCAGGTGGAGGCCGCCGGCGAACCGCAGAATGGCGGAGACCTCCGCCTTTCTGCAGCAGGTCCGGGTGACGGGGAGCCGAGAGATCTCGTCCTTCACCGCTGCCGTCATCGCCATGGGCCGATCCTTCCATGCATCCGAAAAATACGGTCGTACGCGGCGGCCAACAGCTCCGGGTCGTGCCTCGGGGTGCCGTCGGGCCGGGCCACCGGCGCCAGCTCGACCGCGGCCCCGAACCGCTTGGCGGCATCGGTCAGGGAGTCACGGTCGGGCACGGCGGCCTCGTCGGCCAGCACCACGTCCAGGGCGAGTTTAGGGGCGTGTCGTCCCAAAACCTCCAAATGACGCTGCGGGGAGAAGCCCTCGGTTTCTCCGGGCTGCGGCGCGAGGTTCAGGGAGAGTACCCGGCGGGCCTTCGTCTGTGTGAGCGCGTCCAGCAGCTCGGGCACGAGCAGGTGCGGAATGACCGAGGAGAACCAGGAGCCGGGGCCGAGCACCACCCAGTCCGCGTCCAGGACGGCCTCGACCGCCTCGGGCACGGCCGGCGGGTCGTTCGGCACGAGGTGCACGGACTGCACCTCGCCCGGGGTGAGGGCGACGGTCGCCTGACCGCGGACCGTGTCGACCTCCTCCGGGCGCGCCGGGTCGTGGCCCCTGACCAGGGCCTGGAGCTCCAGCGGCACGGCGGACATCGGCAGCACGCGCCCCTGGGCGCCCAGCAGCCGCCCGACCAGGTCGAGGGCCTGGACATGGTCGCCGAGCTGCTCCCACAGGGCGACGATCAGCAGGTTGCCGACCGCGTGCTCGTGCAGGTCGCCCTTGGACTGGAAGCGGTGCTGGATGACCCGGGCCCAGGTCTGGCCCCAGTCGTCGTCACCGCACAACGCGGCCAGCGCCTTGCGCAGGTCGCCGGGCGGCAGCACCCCCAGCTCGTCGCGCAGGCGCCCGCTGGAGCCGCCGTCGTCGGCCACGGTGACGACGGCGGTGAGATCGCCGGTGATCCGGCGCAGCGCGGCGAGCGAGGCCGACAGGCCCATGCCGCCGCCGAGGGCGACGACCTTGGGCTGGGTGCCGCGGCGGCGCGCTCTGCCGCCCCGGGCCTCGACGGGCCGGCCGCCCTTGGCGCCCGTGCTGCCCTCGGGCACCACCCCGCGCAGCCGGCTCAGCCGCGGAGTACGTCGTGTCATTCGCGTCCCATGTCCCGGTGTACGACCACCGTCTCCACGCCCTCGGCCGCGAGCCGGGCAGCGAGCTTCTCCGACATGGCGACCGAGCGGTGCTTGCCGCCCGTGCAGCCCACGGCGATGGTCACATAGCGCTTGCCCTCACGGCGGTAGCCGGTGGCGACCAGCTGGAGGAGCTCCGTGTAGCGGTCGAGGAACTCCTTGGCGCCGGGCTGGTTGAAGACGTACCCGGCGACCTCGTCGTTGAGGCCGGTGTACGGGCGCAGCTCCGGGACCCAGTGCGGGTTCGGCAGGAAGCGGCAGTCGACGACGAGGTCGGCGTCGACCGGGAGGCCGTACTTGTAGCCGAACGACATGACCGTGGCCCGCAGCTCCGGCTCCTCCTCGCCGGCGAACTGGGCGTCCATCTTGGCGCGCAGCTCGTGCACGTTCAGGCTGGAGGTGTCGATCACCAGGTCGGCGTCGCCGCGCAGCTCGCGCAGCAGCTCGCGCTCGGCGGCGATGCCGTCGACGATGCGGCCGTCGCCCTGTAGCGGGTGCGGGCGGCGCACCGACTCGAAGCGGCGCACCAGGGCCTCGTCGGAGGACTCCAGGAAGACGATCCTCCGGGTGACGTTCTTCGCCTCCAGGTCGGCCAGGGACTCGCGGAGGTTGTCGAAGAAGCGGCGGCCGCGGACGTCGACGACGACGGCGATGCGGGCCACGTTGCCCTGGGAGCGGGCGCCGAGCTCCACCATGGTGGGGATCAGCGCGGGCGGCAGGTTGTCGACGACGAACCAGCCGAGGTCCTCCAGGCACTTCGCCGCCGTGGAGCGCCCGGCTCCGGACATGCCGGAGATGATCACCAACTCGGGGATGGCCGCGTCCGGGACCGGGGCCTTCTCGTTGGGCGTGCCCGTACTCACCTGTGCTCCGTCTCCGGCTTGCTCTGTGTAGCCGTCGTGCTCGTTCACATTCATGTCTCCTGCCCCCGTCGTTCGTCCGGGGCGCCCGCTGCCACGGGTTCCCCACTGGAACCCATGGTGCCCGGTTCCTCTTCCATGATCTCTCCGGTGGCCGTGTTGACGGCGGGTGCGGCCGGGGCCGAGCGGGCGAGGGCCACGGCGATCGTCTCGGCCGTCTTGCGGCCTATGCCGGGGACCTCGCAGATCTGGTCGATGGTGGCGGATCGCAATTTCTTCAACGAACCGAAGTGCTTCAGAAGTGCCTGCTTGCGCGTGTCCCCGAGGCCGGGGACGTCGTCCAGGGGGCTGGAGCGGAAGCGCTTGGACCGCTTCGTGCGCTGGTACGTGATCGCGAACCTGTGGGCCTCGTCACGGACGCGCTGGAGCAGATACAGGCCCTCGCTGGTGCGCGGCAGGACCACCGGGTCGTCGTCGCCGGGCAGCCAGACCTCCTCCAGGCGCTTGGCGAGGCCGCACACGGCGATGTCGTCGATACCGAGCTCGTCCAGGGCGCGCCGGGCGGCGGCGACCTGGGGGGCGCCGCCGTCGACGACCACGAGCTGGGGCGGGTAGGCGAACTTCTTCGGGCGGCCGTCGTCCTCGGTGAGGGTGTTCGTACTGGCGAGGGGGCTCTCACCGTTCCCGGCGGTCTCGGCGATCCCGG
The DNA here is from genome assembly GCF_044764825.1 of Streptomyces sp. NPDC093598. Taxonomy (NCBI): domain Bacteria; kingdom Bacillati; phylum Actinomycetota; class Actinomycetes; order Kitasatosporales; family Streptomycetaceae; genus Streptomyces; species Streptomyces sp. NPDC093598. Next base: position 192,285 of record NZ_JBIWIV010000001.1, read on the forward strand.
CGCTTTCTCCGATCTCGGCGCTGTCGGCGTTCTCGCCGTCCGTCCACTCGCCCGTCTTCTCCTTCTCGGCGAGATAGCGCCGGAAACGGCGGGTGATCACCTCGTGCATCGAGCGGACGTCGTCCTGCCCGGCGAAGCCTTTGATCTGGAAGCGGCGGTACTCGCTCTTGCGGGCGAGCCCGTCCTCGAAGACGACCATGGACGCCACGACGTCGTCACCCTGGAGGTGGGAGATGTCGTAGCACTCGATCCGGAGCGGGGCGCTGTCCAGGTCGAGGGCGTCGGCGATCTCCTCCAGGGCGCGCGAGCGCGTGGTCAGGTCGGAGGCGCGCTTGGTCTTGTGCAGCACCAGCGCCTGCTGGGCGTTGCGCTGCACGGTCTCCATGAGGGCCTTCTTGTCGCCGCGCTGCGGTATGCGCAGGGAGACGCCCGAGCCACGCCGCGCGGTGAGCCACTCCTGGACGGGCTCGACAGGGTCGGGCAGGGCCGGGACCAGGACCTCCTTGGGGACGGCGTCGCCCGTCTCCTCGCCGTACAGCTGCTGCAGGGCGTGCTCCACGAGGGCGCCGGTGGTGATCTCCTCCACCTTGTCGGTGACCCAGCCGCGCTGGCCGCGCACGCGTCCGCCGCGCACGTGGAAGATCTGGACGGCCGCCTCCAGCTCGTCCTCGGCGACCGCGATCAGGTCGGCGTCGGTCGCGTCGGCGAGTACGACCGCGTTCTTCTCCATGGCCTTCTTCAGGGCCCCGATGTCGTCACGCAGCCGGGCGGCCCGCTCGTACTCCATCTCCTCGGCCGCCTCGCCCATCTGCTTCTCCAGGCGGCGGATGTAGGTGTTCGTACGGCCGGTCATGAAGTCGCAGAACTCGTCGGCCAGTTCGCGGTGCTCCTCGGCGGAGACGCGCTCCACGCAGGGGGCGGAGCACTTGCCGATGTAGCCGAGGAGGCAGGGGCGGCCGGTGCGGGCGGCGTTCTTGAACACGCCCGCCGAGCAGGTGCGCACGGGGAAGACGCGCAACAGCAGGTCGACGGTGTCGCGAATCGCCCACGCGTGCGCGTACGGCCCGAAGTAGCGCACGCCCTTCTTCTTGTGACCGCGCATCACCTGCACGCGCGGGAACTCCTCGTTCATCGTCACCGCGAGGTACGGGTAGCTCTTGTCGTCGCGGTACTTGACGTTGAACCGGGGGTCGTACTCCTTGATCCACGAGTACTCCAGCTGGAGCGCCTCGACCTCCGTGGACACCACCGTCCACTCCACGGACGCGGCCGTGGTGACCATGGAACGGGTGCGCGGGTGCAGGCCCGCCAGGTCCTGGAAGTAGTTCGCCAGGCGCTGGCGCAGGCTTTTCGCCTTTCCGACGTAGATCACCCGGCGGTGCTCGTCACGGAACCTGTAGACCCCCGGCGAGTCGGGGATCTCACCCGGTTTGGGGCGGTAGCTGGAGGGGTCGGCCATGTCTCACACCCTACTGGCGAGCACCGACAGTCCGACGCGGCAGCGGGACACGATCAGGGGCTCCGGCGGGGGGCAGTTTCCAACGGCATGCCCGCCCCGGGGTTACGGCCCACCAGGAGCGGGAATGGGGCTCACCCACGGGACACGGCGACGTCCGACGGGCGGAGTCCGTGTCGGTGCAGGCACAGGTTGTCGGTGCGGACCGGCCGTTTCCGGTACGGAGCGGGCGGGCCACGGGTCGGAGGGCTGCGCAGATGAAGCGGATGCGGATCGAGAAAACCCGGCGGACGGTCCGTGCCCGCCGGTACGCGGACGAGCCGTTCGCGCTGCCCGACGCCCTGGACCCGCGCGATCCCGACATCGTGCGGGCCAAGCGCCTGGCCCTGGAGGAACGGGGCGGAAGCGACCGCTCCTAGAAGTTCACGTCCACCGCGAACGCCCGGGGCGCACGCCCCGGGCGTTCGCATGTCCGGACGGAATCGGCCGGGAGCGCGTACGTCACTGTCCGGCATCAGGTGTTGTCGGGACCAGGTCAACACGCTTCAATGCGGGGGAACTCGGGGCCCTGAACGACGGCGTACGGATGTGAAGACTCCCCTGCGTGCCGGCGGGACGGCCCCGGGCGGCCCGCGCCGACGGTCTGACCAGCCGTCGCCGACTCACAGAGAGGCCCCTGCATGCCGCACGCCCCACAGCACGCGGACGTCGCCACCGCGGAACTGGACTCGGCCCTGCGAGGCGGCCCCTTCCACGTCGCCCTGCGGGCCGCGATCGCCGCCCGCGGGCTGCCCCTGCAACGCGTGCAGCACCATCTGTCCCGCCACGGGGTGAAGGTCGGCGTGACGAGCCTGAGTTACTGGCAGCAGGGGGCCCGGCGCCCACAGCGCCCGGAGTCGCTGCGGGCCGTGCGCGCGCTGGAGGAGATCCTGGAGCTTCCCGAGGAGTCGCTGATCCGGCTGCTCGCCGAGTCCGGGCAGAGCCCCTCGGGACCGCGGTCAGCCGCCCGCTCCTACCGCTCCCTCGTCGAGGCCTCCGGGGTCCTGGACCAGTTGCTGGCCGAGCTGGACTGCTCGCCGGACGGGGGCCTGCACACCCTCGGCCACCACGAACGGCTCCGGATCGGGGCGCGGCGCGAACTGGCCGAGCGCGAGTCGCACCACATCGTGCGCGCCCACCGGGACGGCATCGACCGCTTCGTGGCCGTCCACCACGGCGACCGGGGAGCCGCGCCGGAGCGCATGCGGGTACACGCCCTGGAGAACTGCCGTACCGGGCGCGTCCGTTGGCACCGCGACACGGGCGTGCTCGCGGCCGAGCTGCTCTTCGACACCCGGCTGCGGGCCGGGGACACCTTCCTGTTCCGCTATCGAGTCGAGGACGGCACGGCGAGTGTGTCCCGCGAGTACGTCCGGGGCTTCGACTCCCCCGGCGGCCAGTACGCCCTCCAGGTGTGCTTCGACGCGGCGGCCCTCCCGGCGCGCTGCCACCGCTTCACCCAGCACTCGGCGGCGGCGCCGCGCAGCGGAGGCCAGGGCCTGGCGCTGAGCGGCCGGCACCGCTCGGTGCATCTGGTCGAGCCGCGGGTGCGGACGGGGTTCCTGGGGATCGGCTGGGACTGGGAGTAGCCCCGCGGTCGCGGACGTAAGCGATTGCGCAAACGTTTACGTCTGCCGCCTGATGCGATACGTTCCCCGCCTGGACCTGACAGAGGAGGCGGGGAACGGCATGGCGACCATGGCCGACGTCGCACGGAGCGCCGGTGTCTCCGTGGCGACCGTCTCGCACGTGCTGAACGGCACCCGGCCGGTGCTGCCGCACACCCGCCAGGCGGTCCTGGACGCCGTGGAGGAACTCGGCTACACCACGAACACGCTGGCACGTTCCCTGGTGACGGCCCGCACCCGGTCCATCGGGCTGGCGGTGTCGGCGATCAGCAACCCGTACTTCACGGAGATCCTCCAGGGAGTCGAGGCCGCCGCACTGGAAGCCGGCTACAGCCTGCTGATCGCCGATCCGCACGACGACCCGGAGCACGAGCGCAAGGTCGTCCAGCTGCTGCACGAGCGCCGGGTGGACGGCATGATCGTCGCGCCCTCCGCCGATCCGCGCGGACTGCTCGCCTACCTGGAGCGGCACGCCGTACCGGCCGTGTTCCTGGACCGGCTGGTGGACGCGCCGGGAGCGGACGGCGGTCCGCGGTTCGACCAGGTGTGCGCCGACAACGCCGAACCGACGTCCCGGCTGGTCACCCATCTCGCCGAGCTCGGTCACCGGCGGATCGGGCTGGTGGCGGGGCGGCCGGGGCTCAGCACCACGAGCGAGCGGATCATCGGCTACCGCAGCGGTCTGGCGTTCGCGGGGCTGGCGTACGACGAGCGGCTGCTGGTGCACGGCGACTCGGAGTCGGCCGGCGCCGAGCAGGCCACCGAGGCCCTGCTGTCCCTGGGTGTGCCGCCCACCGCGCTGGTCACCGGCAACAACGCCATGACCATCGGGGTGCTGCGCGCCCTGAGCGCGCACGGCCTGTCCGTGCCGGGCGACATCGCACTGTGCTGCTTCGACGACTTCGCCTGGGCGGACCTGTTCTCGCCCCGGCTCACCGCGATCGCCCAACCCGGCAAGGACAGCGGTGCCCGGGCCGTGCGCGTGCTCCTGGAGCGTCTCGCCGAGCCGGACCGGCCCGCCCGGACCCTGCGCCTGCCCTGCACCTTCGTCCACCGCACATCGTGCGGCTGCCCCAGCCCGTCCGAGAAAGGAAGCCTGTCGTGATCGTCGTCGCCGGTGAGGCACTGATCGACCTGGTACCGCAGGGCACGGGTGCCCTGGCGGCGTTGCAGCCGGCGCTCGGCGGCGGCCCGTTCAACACAGCCGTGGCGCTGGGCCGACTCGGCTCCCCCGCCGCCTTCTGCTCCCGGGTGTCGTCCGACGCCTTCGGGGCGGCCCTGCTGGACCGACTCCGCGAAACCGGGGTCGACGTGTCCGCGGTGCAGCAGGGCACCGAGCCGACGACCCTCGCCGTCGCCACGGTCGGCGCGGACGGCTCGGCGGCGTACTCCTTCTACGTGGACGGGACGGCGGACCGGCTGTTCGCGGCGCCCTCCGCTCTGCCGTCCGGGACCCGGGCGATCTCCTTCGGCACCTGCTCGCTGGTGCTGGAGCCGGGCGCGAGCGCGTACGAGGGGCTGATGCGCCGGGCTGCCGGGCAGGGCGTGTTCACCGCGCTGGACCCGAACATCAGGGCCGGGCTGATCCCGGACGCGGACGCCTACCGGGCGCGGTTCAAGAGCTGGCTGCCGTCGGTGTCCCTGCTGAAGCTGTCGGCGGAGGACGCCGAGTGGCTCGGCGGGACGCCCCGCGAGTGGCTGTCGGCCGGGCCGGCCGCGGTCGTGATCACCCGGGGCGGTGACGGGCTGACCGCCTTCACCGCCGACGGCGGCACATACACGGTGCCGGGTGAACGCGTGGAGGTCGTGGACACGATCGGCGCGGGCGACACGGTCAACGCCGCCCTGTTGCACGGGCTCGCGGTACGCGATGCCCTCAGCGCCCGTGCGCTCGCCGCCCTGGGCCCCGACGGCTGGACGGAACTGCTGGGCTTCGCGGCCCGCGCGGCGGCGATCACCTGCTCACGGGCCGGGGCGGAACCGCCGTACGCGCACGAGCTGGAGGGCTGACACGGGCAGGCTCCCCCGAGTTCGTGGAGCCGAAGCCGGCCTGACCGCGCTCCGAACGCGCCGTGCCCCACAGGGCTTGCCTGTGGGGCACGGCGCGTCGCGGGAGACGTCAGTCCTTGCTGGTCCGGGTCGTCTTCTTCGCGGCGGCCTTGGTGGTCTTGGCCGCGGTCTTCCTGGCGGCCGTGTCGCTGACCGTCTTGGTGGCGGTCTTGCGGGTCGAGGCCGTCTTGGCCGCGACCGTCTTTCGGGCCGTCGTCTTGCGCGGAGCCTTCACCGAGGACGCGTCGCTGACGCGGTCGGCGCCGAGGATCTCCCGCAGGAACTTGCCGGTGTGGCTGGCCGGGATCCCCGCCACCTGCTCGGGCGTGCCCTCGGCGACGACCAGACCGCCGCCGGCGCCGCCTTCGGGGCCCATGTCGACGACCCAGTCGGCCGTCTTGATCACGTCGAGGTTGTGCTCGATGACGATGACCGTGTTGCCCTTGTCGACCAGCCCGGACAGGACCGTCAGCAGCTTGCTGATGTCCTCGAAGTGCAGACCGGTGGTCGGCTCGTCCAGGACGTAGACCGTGCGGCCGGTGGAGCGGCGCTGGAGCTCGCTGGCGAGCTTGACGCGCTGGGCCTCACCGCCGGACAGGGTGGTCGCGGACTGGCCGAGCCGGACGTAGCCGAGGCCGACGTCCTTCAGGGTCTTCATGTGGCGGGAGATCGCGGGGACCGCCTCGAAGAACTCCGTGGCCTCCTCGATCGGCATGTTCAGGACGTCGGCGATGGACTTGCCCTTGTAGTGGACCTCCAGGGTCTCCCGGTTGTACCGGGCACCGTGGCAGACCTCGCACGGGACGTAGACGTCCGGGAGGAAGTTCATCTCGATCTTGATGGTGCCGTCGCCCGCGCAGTTCTCGCAGCGGCCGCCCTTGACGTTGAAGGAGAAGCGGCCGGGCAGGTAGCCGCGGACCTTCGCCTCGGTGGTCTCGGCGAACAGCTTGCGGATGTGGTCGAAGACGCCGGTGTACGTGGCCGGGTTGGACCGCGGGGTGCGGCCGATGGGCGACTGGTCGACGTGCACGACCTTGTCGACGAGGTCGTCGCCGTCCACGCGCGTGTGCCGCCCGGGCACGCTCCGCGCGCCGTTCAGCTCGCGGGCCAGGTGCGTGTACAGGATGTCGTTGACCAGCGTCGACTTGCCGGATCCGGAGACGCCGGTGACGGCGGTGAACACGCCCAGGGGGAACGAGACGTCGATGTCCTGGAGGTTGTTCTCCCGGGCGCCGTGCACGGTGAGCTGCCGGGACGGGTCCAGCGGGCGCCGGATGTCGGGCAGCGGGATGGCCTTCTTGCCCGACAGGTACTGACCGGTCTGCGACTCGTCGTTGGCTAGGAGCTCCTTCAGGGAGCCGCTGTGCACGACCTTGCCGCCGTGCTCACCGGCGCCGGGGCCGATGTCGACGACCCAGTCGGCGGTCTTGATGGTGTCCTCGTCGTGCTCGACGACGATGAGCGTGTTGCCCATGTCGCGCAGCCGGACCAGGGTCTCGATCAGCCGGTGGTTGTCGCGCTGGTGCAGACCGATGGACGGCTCGTCGAGGACGTACAGGACGCCGACGAGGCCGGAACCGATCTGGGTGGCCAGGCGGATGCGCTGGGCCTCGCCGCCGGAGAGGGTGCCGGCCGCGCGGTTCAGCGAGAGGTAGTCCAGGCCGACGTCGACGAGGAACCGCAGCCGTTCGTTGACCTCCTTCAGGACGCGCTCGGCGATCTTCTTGTCGCGGGCGCTGAGCTTCAGCTCCCTCAGGAAGTCCGCGCAGTCGCTGATCGACATCGCGGAGACCTCCGCGATGGACTTGTCCATGATCGTGACCGCGAGGACGATCGGCTTCAGGCGCGTGCCCTCACAGGTCGGGCAGGGCACCTCGCGCATGTAGCCCTCGAAGCGCTCGCGGCTGGCGTCGCTCTCGGCCTCGCTGTGCCGGCGCTTGACGAACGGGACGGCACCCTCGAAGGCCGTGGTGTACCGGCGCTCGCGTCCGTAGCGGTTGCGGTAGCGGACCTCGACCTGGGTCTTGTGGCCGTGGAGCAGGGCCTTCCTGGCGCGCTGCGGCAGGCCCGCGAAGGGGATGTCCGTGCGGAAGCCCAGTGCGTCGGCGAGGGCGCCGATCAGGCGGCCGAAGTAGTCCTTGGTGTGGCCGTGCGACCAGGGGTGGATGGCCCCCTCGTCGAGGCTCTTGTCCGGGTCCGGGACGATGAGCTCCGCGTCGACCTCCATGCGCGTGCCGATGCCGGAGCAGTCCGGGCAGGCGCCGAAGGGCGAGTTGAAGGAGAAGGAGCGCGGCTCCAGCTCCTCGAAGGACAGGTCGTCGTACGCGCAGTACAGATGCTCCGAGTACATGCGCTCGCGCTCGGGGTCGTCCTCCGGGAGGTCGACGAAGTCGAGCACGACCATGCCGCCGGACAGACCGAGGGCGGTCTCGACGGAGTCGGTGAGGCGGCGCTTCGCGGAGTCCTTCACCGTGAGGCGGTCGACGACCACCTCGATGGTGTGCTTCTCCTGCTTCTTCAGCGTGGGCGGGGTCGACAGCTGGATCGTCTCGCCGTCCACCCGCGCGCGGGAGTAGCCCTTGGTCTGGAGATCGGCGAAGAGGTCGGCGAACTCGCCCTTGCGCTCGCGCACCAGCGGCGACAGCACCTGGAAGCGGCTGCCCTCCGGCAGCTCCAGGACCTTGTCGACGATGGCCTGGGGCGACTGGCGCGAGATCGGTCGGCCGCACTCGGGGCAGTGCGGCTTGCCGATGCGCGCGAAGAGCAGCCGCAAGTAGTCGTAGACCTCGGTGATGGTGCCGACCGTGGAACGCGGGTTGCGCGAGGTCGACTTCTGGTCGATGGAGACGGCCGGGGACAGGCCCTCGATGAAGTCGACGTCCGGCTTGTCCATCTGGCCGAGGAACTGCCGGGCGTACGAGGAGAGGGACTCCACGTAGCGCCGCTGCCCCTCCGCGAAGATGGTGTCGAAGGCCAGCGAGGACTTGCCCGACCCCGACAGGCCCGTGAAGACGATGAGCGAGTCGCGCGGGAGGTCGAGCGAGACGTTCTTGAGGTTGTGCTCGCGCGCTCCACGAACGATGAGACGGTCGGCCACGCCGGTCCGCACCTTTCTTGAGAGAAGTGACAGGGGCGGGGCCCCCGTCCTTCTCAGACTAGGGGGAGCCACTGACAACGCCGGTCGGATTCACGGGTTGCCAACAAACCCCGGCTCTCCAGCATGCCCGACGCCACGTCCGACCATATAGCACGTGCTTTCGAATTCCGGCACTCCTTCACCACCTTCACCCGAAGGAGTGGCGCAGTTAAGGTCAGCACCATGATTGATCACGCTCATGACCTGGCGTCTGTACGTGACGCGACGGAGCGGCTGCTGAGCGCAGTCGGCAAACTGGACAACGCGGCTGTGACCCACCCGTCACGACTGCCCGGCTGGAGCCGCGGCCATGTCCTGGCCCATCTCGCCCGCAACGCGGACGCCCTCGTGAACGTGCTCGAGGGCCGCCCCATGTACGTCTCCGGCGAGGCCCGGGACGCCGACATCGAGCGGGACGCCCCGCGCGCACTCGACGTCCAGCTCGCCGACCTGCGCGCGAGCGCGGCCCGCTTCCAGGAGGCCGGGGACGCCCCGGCGGACTGGGCGCGCACCGTGGAGCTGCGCAACGGGGTCACGGACTCCGCGTCCCGGGTGCCGTTCCGGCGGTGGGTCGAAGTGGAACTGCATCACGTGGACCTGGGGATCGGGTACGAGCTGGAGGATCTTCCGGCGGAGTTCACCGAGCGCGAGATCGACTTCCTCGCCGACCGGTTCGCCGGGCACCCGGACGTGCCGCCCACACGCCTCACGGACGGCACGCGCGCGTGGAGCACGGGACGGGAGGCACCGGACGGACCGGAGGTGACCGTCACGGGCTCCCCGGCGGAACTGCTGGGCTGGCTCGCCGGCCGCCGCACCGGGACCGCACTGAGGGTGGACGGGGGCCCGCTTCCGGCACTGCCCCCGCTGTAGGGCCGCTTGCGGCCGCGGGACCGTGGCCACTCCCCCGCTATAGGCTGGCGGGCATGACGTACAGCGGACAGGTGACGGTCGGCGGACCTGCCGACGTGCACGAACTCAAGGACCTGATGATCACCAAGATCGCGGTGGGTCCGATGAACAACAACGCCTATCTGCTGCGCTGCCGGTCCACGGACGAGCAATTGCTGATCGACGCCGCGAACGAGGCGGACACGCTGCTCGGCATGATCGGTGGCGACGGCATCGCGTCGGTCGTCACGACCCACCGGCACGGCGACCACTGGCAGGCGCTCGCCGCGGTCGTGGCGGCCACCGGCGCCCGCACCTACGCGGGCCGGGAGGACGCCGAGGGCATCCCCGTGCGGACCGACGTGCTGGTCGACGACGGCGACACCATCCGGGTGGGGCGCGTGGAACTCACCGCGCGCCACCTGGTCGGGCACACGCCCGGTTCGATCGCCCTCGTGTACGACGACCCGCACGGGCATCCCCATGTGTTCACAGGGGACTGCCTCTTCCCCGGCGGTGTGGGCAACACCCACAAGGACCCGAAGGCGTTCGCCAGTCTCCTCCACGACGTCGAGACCAAGATCTTCAGCGCCCTCCCGGACGAGACCTGGGTCTACCCGGGACACGGCAACGACACGTCCCTGGGCGCGGAGCGCCCGCACCTGCCGGAGTGGCACGCGCGCGGGTGGTGAGAGACGCGTGCGGGTGGTGAGGCACGCGCACGAGCGGTGAGTCACGCGCGCGGTTGGTGAACGACTGCGCGGAACGCGAACGCGTGAGCTGGTGAGCCGCGCACGCGCCCCGTGTGAATCGTTCACACACACCGGCGTCGCACATGCGCTCCCTTCCTCCTTTGTTGCGCAGTCAACTGGTATCAGCCCCGCGCAGGATGACGGCTCCTGGGCGGATGGGCCGCCGGCCTGTCGATCCCCGCCCTCGGCCGGCGGCCCCGGCGCATGCCGAACACGGCGGATCCCGCAGCCTGTTCACATGATTGCAACGCCCGTTCCCACGATCCGGACAGGTGTTGCCGTGACCTCGACAAACGGGACCGTCGGCTGTCACTCTCCCGCCATGCATCCTGCCCCGCGTGCCCTGCGCCGCGCTGCCGCCGCTGTCGTTCTCCTCGCCGCCGCCGTGAGCTGCGCTCCGCAACCGGAGGCGTCGGGCGGATCCTCGGCATCGGCCGGAAGCACCTGCGACAAGGGCAAGTTGGCGACCCGGACGTCGGGCAAGCTGACCATCGCCACCGACCAGCCCGCCTACGAGCCCTGGTTCAAGGACGACGACCCCGCGAGCGGCAAGGGCTTCGAGTCGGCGGTCGCCTACGCCGTCGCCGAACAGCTCGGCTACGGCAAGGACAAGGTCACCTGGCAGACCGTCCCCTTCAACAAGGCCTTCGCACCCGGCGAGAAGACCTTCGACTTCGACATCAACCAGGTGTCCATCAGCGAGGAACGCAAGAAGGCCGTGGACTTCTCCTCCGGCTACTACGACGTACGCCAGGCCGTCGTCGCGCTGAAGGGCTCCAAGGCCGCGAAGGCCAAGAGCATCGCGGACCTGAAGGGCGTGCTGCTGGGCGCGCAGGTCGGCACCACCAGCCTCGACTACATCAACGACGTGGTCCGCCCCACGCGGGCCGCGGCCGCGTACGGCAAGAACGACCAGGCCAAGTCCGCACTGAAGAACGGCCAGGTCGACGCGATCGTCGTGGACCTGCCGACCGCGTTCTACATCACCGGAGCCGAGGTCACCGACGCGAGGATCGTCGGCCAGTTCGAGAACCAGGGCGCTACGCCGGAGCAGTTCGGTCTCGTGCTCGACAAGGGCAGCGCGCTCACGTCCTGCGTCTCGCGGGCCGTGGACGCGCTGCGCGAGGACGGCACGCTCGCGAAGATCGAGCAGCAGTGGCTGTCGGACGCCGTCGACGCGCCGGTGCTCAAGTGACGGTGCACAAGGACGAACCGGGCTCCGGCGAGCACGATCCGGCAGGTGGCTACGTCCCGTCGCCGCGGCGCCTGGAGCGCGAGCGCTACAGACGTGCCCGCGCCCGGCGCGCGACGGCGATCGGCGCACTCTCGACCCTCGTCACCGCGGCCGTCCTCTACGTGGTCGTCGTCAGCGCCCCGGGCTGGCCGCGCACCAAGGAGACCTTCTTCGACCGGAAGTTCGCGAGCGAGGCGTTCCCGAAGGTTCTCGAAGGGTTGTGGCTGAACGTCCGGCTGCTGCTGATCTGCGGGGCCGCGGTGCTCGTCCTCGGCATGCTGATCGCCGTCGCCCGTACGCTGCGCGGCCCGGTGTTCTTCCCGCTGCGCTTCCTGGCCGCCGCGTACACGGACTTCTTCCGGGGTCTGCCGCTCATCATCAACCTGATGATCGTGGTCTTCGGTGTCCCGGCGCTGCGGCTCCAGGGGGTGACCGTCGACCCGGTGCTCCTCGGCGGCACCGCGCTGACGCTGACGTACTCGGCCTACGTCGCCGAGGTGTTCCGCGCCGGCATCGAGTCCGTGCACCCCTCGCAGCGCGCCGCGGCCCGCTCACTGGGGCTGAGCAACCGGCAGGCGCTGCGGTACGTGGTGCTGCCCCAGGCGGTGCGCCGCCAGGTGCCACCGCTGCTGAACGACCTGGTGTCCCTGCAGAAGGACACCGGGCTCGTCTCGATCGGCGGTGCGGTGGACGCCGTACGGGCCGCCGACATCATCGTGGGCCGCAGCCTCAACTACACGCCGTACATCGTCGCGGGTCTGGTCTTCGTCGCGCTGACCATCCCCATGACCCGCTTCACGGACTGGGTGACGGCCCGGATGGACCGCCGGCAGGCCCAGGGAGGAGCCATATGAGGAAGACGCCCGTGCTGCGCATGGAGTCCGTCCGCAAGACCTTCGGCGACTCCGTCGTCCTGCGGGCCGTCGACCTGGAGGTCGCCCCGCACACGGTCACCGCGCTGATCGGCGCCTCCGGCTCCGGCAAGTCCACGCTGCTGCGGTGCGCGAACCTGCTGGAGGAGATCGACGACGGGGCGATCTGGCTGGACGACGAGGAGATCACCGACCCGCGCGCCGACCAGGACGCCGTGCGCCGGCGGATCGGCGTGGTCTTCCAGGCGTACAACCTGTTCCCCCACATGACGGTCCTGGAGAACATCACACTCGCCCCCCGCCGTGTGCACGGGGTGCCGCGGGCCGAGGCCGAGGCACGCGCGCGTGAGCTGCTGGAGCGGCTGGGGCTCGGCGGGAAGGCGGGCGAGTACCCGGACCGGCTGAGCGGTGGGCAGCAGCAGCGCGTGGCGATCGTCCGCGCCCTGGCCGTACGCCCCCGGCTGCTGCTGCTCGACGAGATCACCGCCGCCCTCGATCCTGAGCTGGTGGGCGAGGTGCTCACCGTCGTCCGCGGCCTGAAGGACGAGGGCATGACCATGGTGCTGGCCACTCACGAGATGGGCTTCGCGCGGGAGGTCGCCGACCAGGTGTGCTTTCTGGAGGGCGGCGTGGTGCTGGAGCGCGGCACCGCCGAGCAGGTCTTCGGGGATCCGCAGCAGGAGCGCACGCGACGCTTCCTGCGGCGGATCGTGGAGGCGGGGCGGCTGTAGGGAGCCGGACTGTAAGGGGCACCCACCATGGTCGGCGGGACTTACCGGTCGGCGGGGCTCGACGGCAGCACCTCACGCGTCCGCCGTGCCCGCCCCGGCCAGCGCCGCGACGCGCTCCACGCCGAACACGTACCCCTGCACGCCGCAGCCCGCGATGACCCCGTCGGCGCGCAGCGAGACATAGGAGTGGTGCCGGAACGCCTCGCGCTGGTGGATGTTGGAGATGTGGACCTCCAGCACCGGCAGGCCGTCACAGGTGTTGAGGGCGTCCAGGATGGCGACGGAGGTGTGCGAGTAGGCACCGGGGTTGATCACGATGCCGCAGTGATTCAGCCGTGCCTCGTGGATCCAGTCGACCAACTCGCCCTCGTGGTTGGACTGGCGGAAGTCGACCGTGCCCCCGTGCGCGGCCGCCGCCTTGGCGCACAGGGCCTCGACGTCGGCGAGGGTGTCGGAGCCGTAGATCTCCGGCTGGCGCTGGCCGAGCAGATTCAGGTTGGGGCCGTTGAGGATCATGATCGGGGCGTGGGCCAGGGTGCGGGGCACGGTTCCTCCGGTCCGTTCAGGGTCGGGCGGCCCGAGGCGGACCGCTGCTCACAGCCGGTCTATCACGGTGCGCACGCCGCTCTCCCTCAGTGCGCACGGCCGGTTTATCACCGTGCGCCGGCAGCCCGCCGGGCCGTAGCCTCCCGCCATGACGAGCCTGACCAGCCCGACCTGTCCGCCGAAGCCCTCCCCCGGTGACCGCATCGCCGTGATCTCGCCCTCCTCCGGCCTGCCGGGGCTCTTCCCGCTCCCCTACGAGCTCGGCCTGGAGCGGCTACGCAAGGATTTCGGGCTTGAGCCGGTCGAGTATCCGGCGACCCGCACGATGGGCTCCACACCCCGGGAGCGGGCCGACGACATCCACGCCGCCTTCGCCGACCCGGACATCAAGGCGGTCATCGCGTCGATCGGCGGGGACGACCAAATCACCGTGCTGCCCTGTCTTGACCGGGAGTTGATCCGGGCGAACCCGAAGCCGTTCTTCGGGATGAGCGACAACACGAACCTGCTCGCGTTTCTGCGCACCTGCGGCATCGTCGGCTTCCACGGCGGGAGCGTGATGTGCGAGCTGGGCCGCCCCGGGGCCATGCACCCGCAGACCGCCGAGTCCCTGCGCGCGGCCCTGTTCACCTCGGGACCGTACGAGCTGAGGCCCGCCGAGCGGTGGCGCGACATCGACCGGGACTGGGCCGACCCGGCGACCTTCGACGCGGAGCCGGAGACCCGGCCCGGGACGGGCTGGACCTGGGTGAACGCCGACCAAGTGGTCGAGGGCCGCAGTTGGGGCGGCTGCCTGGAGATCGTCGGGTGGCTGCTGATGGCCGACCGGGAGATCGCGCGTGACCTGTCCGAGTACGACGGCGGCGTGCTGCTCCTGGAGACCTCCGAGGACATGCCGAGCGCCACGGAGGTCTTCCACACCCTGCGCAGCATGGGCGAGCGCGGGCTGCTGGGGCGCTTTCCGGCCCTGTTGATGGGCCGGCCGAAGACATGGTCCTTCGAGCGGCCCAACACCCCTGATGAAGCGGCTCGTTACGCGGCCGACCAGCGCGAGGCCGTCCTGCGCGCCATGCGGACCTACGCCCCCGACACCACGGTCGTCTTCGACGTGGACTTCGGGCACACCGATCCGCAACTGGTGATCCCGTACGGGGGAACCGTGCGCGTGGACGGACCGGCCCGGCGCATCACGGTCATGTACTGAGGGCCCCCAAGCCCTCCGCACGCCCCCGTAACCGGCGATCACGGTGGGTAGTTGACGCGGCATGCACGACGTACGCACCGTAAGGGCACCCTCCATGCCGCGCCTCGCGGCCGCCTCGCTCGCCGGCACCGCCATCGAGTTCTACGACTTCTTCGTCTACGGCACCGCGGCGGCCCTGATCCTGGGGCCGCTGTTCTTCCCGACCTTCTCACCGGTGGCCGGGACGCTGGCCGCCTTCGCCACCTTCGGTGTCGGCTTCGTGGCCCGGCCCCTCGGATCGGTGCTGTTCGGGCACATCGGGGACCGGCGTGGGCGTCGGCCGGTCCTCGTCGCCTCCCTGCTGCTGACCGGGGCCTCCACGGTCGCGGTCGGCTGCGTGCCGACGTACGAGACGATCGGCGTGGCCGCTCCCCTGCTGCTCCTGGTGCTGCGCTTCCTCCAGGGGCTGGGGCTCGGCGGCGAGTGGGGCGGGGCGGTACTGCTGGCCGTGGAGCACGCGCCGGCCGAACGGCGTGCCCTGTGGTCGAGCTTCCCGCAGGTCGGGCCCGCGCTGGGGTTCCTGCTCGCCAACGGTGTGGTGCTGGGGCTGTCCTCGACCTTGACGGAGGCGCAGTTCGCCGCGTGGGGATGGCGGGTGCCGTTCTGGGCGGCGGGAGTGCTGGCCGTCGTGGGGTTGTGGCTGCGGTCGTCGCTCACCGAGAGCCCCAGCTTCCTGAAGATCGACGACCACGCGCGCGTGCCCCTCGCCGAGGTCGTCCGCAACCACTGGCGGCTCCTCCTGCTGACCGGCGGAGGACTCGCGATCGGCTACGCGATCTTCTACGCCGTGACGACCTGGTCCCTCGCCTACGGCACGGAGCGGCTCGGCGTGAGCCGCAACGTCATGCTGACCTGCATCATGGGCGCGGTGCTGGTGAAGGGCGCGCTCACCCCGCTGATGGCACTGCTCGGGGACCGCTACGGCCGGCGGCCGCTGTGCCTGATCGGGTGCGCTGCCGCCGCCCTGTGGATGTTCCCGATGGTCGCGCTCCTGGCCACCGGGGCGCCGCTGCCGATGTTCCTGGGCTTCCTCGGGGCGATGCTGGCGTTCATCACGATGTTCGCCGTGATCGCCGCGTATCTGCCGGAGTTGTACGAGCCGCGGGTGCGCTGCACCGGCGCCGCCGTCGGCTACAACCTCGGCGGGGTCGTCGGGGGCGCCCTCACACCGATCGTGGCGACGGCCCTGGCCGAGCAGGGCGGGCGGGTGCCGTGGGGCGTGGCCGCCTATCTGACGGTGATCGCACTGTTCAGCCTCGGGTGCTTCGCGTTGCTGCCGGAGACGCGTCCGGTGCGGACGGGGGCGGCTGCGGAGGCCGCTGCGGGGTGAGTCGGGGCGGTGCCAGTGCGGTGCGCGTAAGCGTTTGCGCGAGCGTTTGCGCGCACGCCAGCCCGGCGCGGCTTGCCTGAGCGTTTGCGCGCCCCTACGGGTTGATCGCCAGCTCCAGGTACGCCGCGAACAGCACCAGGTGGACCCCGCCCTGGAGCGGTGTGGCCCGGCCCGGCACCACGGTCAGCGAGGCCACCACCACGGTCAGGGCGAGCAGCACCATGTGCGTGGAGCCGAGGCCGAGGACGAGCGGGCCCGAGAGCCAGAGGGAGGCGAGTGCGACGGCGGGGATGGTCAGGCCGATGCTGGCCATGGCCGAGCCGAGGGCGAGGTTCAGGCTGGTCTGCACGCGGTCGCGACGAGCGGACCGCAGCGCGGCGATGGTCTCCGGGAGCAGCACCAGCAGCGCGATGATCACACCGACGACGGCATGGTGGAGCCCCGCGGCCTCCACTCCGGACTCGATGGTGGGCGAGACGCCCTTGGCCAGGCCGACCACGCCGATCAGGGCGAGGCCCAGCAAGGCCAGGCTGATCCGGGCGGTGAGGGCGGTCGGCGCCTCGGCGTGCTCCTCGGTGGTGATCACCTCGCCGTGCCGCGTGATCGGCAGGAAGTAGTCCCGGTGCCGCACGGTCTGCGTGGTGACGAACAGGCCGTACAGGATGAGCGAGGACAGCGCCGCGAAGGTCAGCTGGACGGTGGAGAACTCGGGTCCGGGTTTGCTGGTGGTGAACGTCGGCAGGACCAGGCTGAGCGTGGCCAGGGTCGCGACGGTGGCGAGTGCGGCACCGGTGCCCTCCGGGTTGAAGACGGCCGTGCCGTGCCGCAGCGAAGCCACCATGAGGCACAGGCCGACGATGCCGTTGCAGGTGATCATCACGGCTGCGAAGACCGTGTCCCGTGCCAGTGTCGAGCTCTTGTCCCCGCCGTCGGCCATCAGGGTGACGATGAGGGCGACCTCGATGATCGTGACGGCGACGGCGAGCACGAGCGAACCGAACGGTTCGCCCACGCGGTGGGCCACCACTTCGGCGTGGTGCACGGCGGCCAGGACGGCTCCCGCGAGGACCAGGGTCACCAGCGCGACGACCGCGACGGGCAGATCCTGTCCCCAGGTCAGGATCAGCAGCACGGCCGCGAGCAAGGGCACCAGCGTCGTCCACCGTGCCGCGAGCCGCATGAGCCGAGCGATCATGAAGTGATCGTCGCAGACGTCCAGGGGCCCCGCACTCCGTCGTGCCGGGCCCCCAAGGCGGCGCAGTCGGGCTACTTGAGGTCCCGCACGTCCAGGAGGTCGCAGTTGGTGTACACCCGATCGCCGATGCTGAGCGCGTTCAGCCGCTCCGCCATCCTGCTCGTCTCGGGGTCGTCGCTGTTGCGCATGGCCTCCTCGAACGACTCGAACTCGATCAGCGCCAGGTAGCGGCTGGGCTTGTCCCGGTCCTTCAGCAGCATGCTGCGGGTGGGGCCGTCCGTACGGCCGGCGCTGCGCTGCCCCGCCTCGTCGAGCACCTGCTGCATCTCTTCCAGACGCTCGGTCTCGAACTCGATGATCTGCACGAACTTCATGGCACCTCCAGCCGCCTCGGCGCCCCCGGGGCGGGGAACGCGTTCAGGAACAAGCAAGCACCGGGACCGGTGGTCGGCAATTCGCCGGCCACCGGTCCCGGTGATGGTTGTTCCTCGAGTCCGACGCGGTCAGACGTCGATGCTGTCCTTCGGAGCGCCTTCGCTCTTGCCCTGCGCCGCCTCGGCCGCCGCCTGCTTCTTGGAAGCTCGCAGGCTGGTGATCGTGGTGACGATCAGGACGGAGCAGATCACGCCGAGCGAGACCGGAATGCTGATCTCGGGGACATGCACCCCGGACTCGTGCAGCGCGTGCAGCACCAACTTCACGCCGATGAAGCCCAGGATGATCGACAGTCCGTAGCTCAGGTGGACCAGCTTCTTCAGCAGGCCGCCGATGAGGAAGTACAGCTGGCGCAGACCCATCAGGGCGAACGCGTTGGCCGTGAAGACGATGTACGGGTCCTGCGTCAGGCCGAAGATCGCGGGGATGGAGTCGAGGGCGAAGAGCACATCGGTGGTGCCGATGGCCAGCATCACGACCAGCATCGGGGTCATGACCCGCTTGCCGTTCTCCTCGATCCACAGCTTGGTGCCGTGGTACCGGTCCGCCACGCCGAAGCGGCGCTCGGCGGCCTTGAGCAGCTTGTTCTCCTCGAACTCCTCGTCCTCCTCGTCGGCCCGGGCCTCCTGGATGAGCTTCCACGCGGTCCAGATCAGGAAGGCGCCGAAGAGGTAGAAGACCCAGGAGAAGCTGGCGAGGATCGCCGCACCGGCGGCGATGAAGATGGCCCGCAGGACCAGGGCGATGAGGACACCGATCAGCAGCACCCGCTGCTGGTACTGCGACGGCACCGCGAACTTCGCCATGATCAGGACGAAGACGAAGAGGTTGTCGACGCTGAGTGACTTCTCGGTGATGAAGCCGGCGAAGAACTCACCGGCGGGCTGGCCACCGGCGAAGAGGAGCAGGCCGAACCCGAAGAGGGCGGCCAGAACGATCCAGACGACCGTCCAGATCCCGGCTTCCTTGATCGACACGTCGTGCGGCTTGCGGCCGATGAAGAAGTCGACCGCGATGAGGGCGGCAAGGCCCACGATCGTCAGGACCCATAGGGTCACGGAAACATCCACTGCGCCTCCGGCAGTCGTAACGGCAAATGTCAGCGTCGTCGCTGCCGGAGGTCTCTTCCACCCAACGATGGGCCGACGCCCCGGGATCTGGCCTGATCCGTATTGACGGGTACGCCGCAGCAGACAGGGAGTACTCCCCTCCGTGCCGTCAACAGTACCCAATCACCAAGAACAGGTAAAGCGCTTGGCAAAAGAAAGGCCAAAACTCCTGGTCAGAGGCTTTACAGGAACTTGGTGCGGGCGGTGGCGACCTGGGTGAGCACCTCTTGGAGGACATGGCTGCCAGGCGGTACGAGCGACGGCTCGTACGTCCAGGCATGACCGACCCACGGGTCGGCGAGGTGATCGTCGGCCACCGGTGTCAGTCGCAGCAGCGAACGCCACAGCGGGTCGAGCAAAGGCCCGTACCCGGAGGACTGCTCCCGGTCGGCCACCATCATCAGGTGGACGCCGAAGGCGGGGCCCTCGTCGGCGAGGTAGCGCAGCTGGTTCACGGCCCGGTCGTCGAATCCGTGCGGGAAGTCGTTGACGATCAGGAGCTGCTGGGAGGTGTCGAAGCCGGGCGGGAGGGAGTCGGCGGCGCCGCCCCGGACCGCCATCTGCACCAGGTCGACGCGCTGGGTGAGCCGGCCCAGCACGTCCGCCACCCCGGCGGCGCCGAGCGCGGGCGGGGCCGCGAGCACGCCGGTCTGCACGAGGGGCGCCAGCGGCTGTGCCCCCGAGCCGGCCGGGTCGATGACATGGACGGTGAAGTCGCCCGCGGGATAGACGGCCAGCAGCCGGGCCGCGTGCGCGACCGCCGTCTCCATGCCGAGACGGCTCATGGCGTGGGAGTCGGTGAACGATCCGTCGGACGATCCGGCCGCTCCGCTGTCGATCCACAGGCCGCGCTCCAGCGGCAGCCGGACCAGCATCGGAATGCGGATCCGGTCGGCCTCGGGGAGATGGAGGTCGCCCAGGCGCAGGGCCATCGGAATCTCCATCGGCACCCGGTAGGCGTGCCAGACGGGGTTGTCCCAGCGGGCGTACGCCGGTGGCAGGGCCGGTTCGACGACGTCGGCCTCGGCCGCGAGCTGGGTGAGGTCCCGGTCGAGGGCCTCCTGGGCCTGGGCGACGAGCTGGGCGTGCCGGGCCCGGGCCGTCTCACGGGCGGCGTCGCCCTGCCCGCCGATCCGGCTGCGCGGGTCGGAGAGGACCTGTTCCAGCTCCTTGTCCATGCGTGACTCGGCGAAGTCGACGGCGCTGCGATAGGCGGCGGTGGTGCGGGCCAGGTCCTCGAACATGCCCCACACCTGGTTGTAGAGCCGCTCCTCCATGGACCAGCCGGTCGCGTCACCCGCGACGGGCTGTGCGGGCTGCCCGGGTGCGGCCGGGGCCGCGGTCGGCGGAGGCGGGGGCGGAGCGGCGTTCTGGCGGCGCGGGTGGCTGTAGTCGATCGGACCGCCGGCCGTGGGTGCGGACGGCTGGGTGACGGCGTGGGGATCGGGCGCGGCGCCGGGGTACGACGGCTGCTGCGGGGCGGGCTGCCCCGGGCCGCCGGGCGTCTGGGCCCCGTACGGTGACATCGGCGGTACGGGACCGGACTGAGGCGCCGTGCCGCCCTGGTCCGGGCCGAGGGCCGGGGCGGCCGCCTGCCGGGAGCGGTCGCCGTCCGCTGTGCGCGGCGGGGGCGCCTGCACCGAGCGGGCCAGCCCCTGGGCCACCGCGTCGTTGATGCTGCCGGCCAGCTGGTGGGCCTGCGGCAGCCCCTGGTCGGTGAGGAGGTCGGCGAGGCCGCCCGCGTAGCCCTGGCCGACGGCGCGCACCTTCCAGGCGCCCTGCCGGCGGTAGAGCTCCAGGGCGACGACGGCCGACTCGGCCTCCAGGCCGGTGATGGTGTAGCTGGCGACCTCGTGGCCGTCGAGGCCGGTGACGGCGACGAAGGGGGCCGCCACCGCACCGAAACGGACCGGGCCCGTCCCCCCGGCGGGCAGGGCGAGCAGCACGCTGACACGGTGGACGGCCTCCGGCACGGCGTCCAGGTCCACCGCGAGGCGGTGGTCGGCGGCGGCCTGCCGGGAGACCTCGAGACCCGGCTGGGTGGGTGCGCCCGGGTGGGCCACCCACTCCGCGCCGTGGATCCGGCCGTTCTCGTCACCGAGCGCGGCCACGGCCACGATCGGCGTACCGGCCGAGATCCGGATCTCGAGACGGGCCTGGGAGAGCGGGTGGTTCTGCCCCCGCACCAGCTCGGCCGTCATCGCCTGCGTCCCCCTGTGTCGTTGTGTGGTGTCGTGTGCTGCTCGCCGGGCCCGCCGTCCGAATCCTGCCGCGGCCCGGGGTGCGTCAGAGCACCGGCAGGATCGCCGGCATCAGGTCCTGGAAGGTGCGGCCGTTGGCGGGGTTGCCGAGGGCCGTCATCGTCCAGCCCGGGCCCGAGCGGTGGACCTTGGCCATGATCTGGGCCGTGTACTGGCCGCCGCCGGCGAGCGTGTAGCGGGCGAGCTCCTGGCCGTTGGTCTCGTCGACGAGGCGGCAGAACGCGTTCTGCACCTCCTGGAAGGTCTGGCCCGTGAAGGAGTTCACGGTGAAGACGATCTGGTCGATGTGGACCGGGACCCGCGCGAGGTCGACGAGGATCGCCTCGTCGTCGCCGCCCTGGCCGACACCGCCGACGAGGTTGTCACCGGTGTGGCGCACCGAGCCGTCGTCGCTCACCAGGTGGCGGAAGAAGACGACGTCGACCGGCTGCTTGTCCGCGAACAGGACGGCGGAGGCGTCGAGGTCGACCTCGCGCGTACGCGAGCCGAACAGGCCGCGCCGGGGAGCCGCCTGCCAGCCGAGACCCATGCGCACCGCAGTCAGGCTGCCACCGTCGTTCTTCTGCAGACTGATGGCCTGACCCTTGGTCATGTTGACGGTCACGCGCTGATTCCCCTCTCGAACGTCCCCTGTTGCCGCGTGGTCGCGGTTGAGCAGAACCCTACGCAGGGGCACTGACAGTGACGTACCCCGGTCCGCACTTTGTGTCGGTCTTGCAACACTGCGCGTACGCGGCACGCTGTCAGGCCAGGCCGGCCTCCTTCATCTGGCGCAGCTCCTTCTTCATCTCGGAGACCTCGTCGCGCAGCCGGGCCGCGATCTCGAACTGAAGCTCCGCGGCGGCGGCCCGCATCCGCGCGGTCAGTTCCTCGATCTGCCCGGCCAGTTCGGCCGCGGGGCGGTCGGTCGGCACCGTCTCCTTGGCCTTGGCCTTACCCTTGGCGGTCTTGGCCGTCCCGGCGGCCTTGCCGAGGGAGGGCACGGGCGCCTTGGTGCCCCCGCCGTCCTTCTTCGCCTTGCGGTAGCCCGAGCCGAGCAGCTGCTCGGTGTCGATGTCCTCGCGGGCGATCTGGGCGACGATGTCGTTGATCTTCTTGCGGAGCGGCTGGGGGTCGATGCCCCGCTCCGTGTTGTACGCGATCTGCTTCTCGCGGCGCCGGTTGGTCTCGTCGATGGCCTTCTCCATCGCGGGGGTGATCTTGTCGGCGTACATGTGGACCTGACCGGAGACGTTGCGCGCGGCGCGGCCGATGGTCTGGATCAGGGACGTGCCGGAGCGCAGGAAGCCCTCCTTGTCGGCGTCCAGGATCGCCACCAGGGACACCTCGGGCAGGTCGAGGCCCTCGCGCAGGAGGTTGATGCCGACCAGCACGTCGTACTCGCCGGCGCGCAGTTCACGCAGCAGTTCGACACGGCGCAGGGTGTCGACGTCGCTGTGCAGATAGCGCACCTGGATGCCCAGCTCGAGGAAGTAGTCCGTGAGGTCCTCGGCCATCTTCTTGGTGAGCGTGGTGACCAGGACGCGCTCGTCCTTCTCCGTGCGCTGCCGGATCTCGTGCACCAGGTCGTCGATCTGGCCCTCGGTGGGCTTGACGACGACTTCCGGGTCGACGAGGCCGGTGGGGCGGATGATCTGCTCGACGAAGCCGTCCGCGCGGGACATCTCGTAAGTGCCGGGGGTGGCCGACAGATAGACCGTCTGGCCGATGCGCTCCTGGAACTCCTCCCACTTCAGGGGGCGGTTGTCCAGGGCGGAGGGCAGCCGGAAGCCGTGGTCGACGAGGGTGCGCTTGCGGGAGGCGTCACCCTCGTACATGGCGCCGATCTGCGGGACGGTGACGTGCGACTCGTCGATGACGAGGAGGAAGTCGTCCGGGAAGTAGTCCAGGAGGGTGTTGGGCGGGGAGCCGGGCGAGCGGCCGTCGAAGTGCATCGAGTAGTTCTCGACGCCGGAGCAGCTGCCGATCTGGCGCAGCATCTCGATGTCGTACGTGGTCCGCATGCGCAGGCGCTGGGCCTCCAGCAGCTTGCCCTGCTTCTCCAGCTCCGTCAGGCGCTCGGCCAGCTCCTTCTCGATGTCGTTGACGGCCCGCTCCAGGCGCTCGGGTCCCGCGACGTAGTGGGAGGCGGGGAAGACGTAGAGGTGCTCGTCGTCGCTGATGATCTCGCCGGTGAGCGGGTGCAGGGTGGACAGCGCCTCGATCTCGTCGCCGAACATCTCGATGCGGACGGCCAGCTCCTCGTACACCGGGAAGATTTCGATCGTGTCGCCGCGGACGCGGAAGGTGCCGCGGGTGAAGGCCATGTCGTTGCGCGTGTACTGGATGTCCACGAAGCGGCGCAGCAGCTCGTCGCGGTCGATCTCCTCGCCGACGCGGAGGGGGACCATGCGGTCCACGTACTCCTGCGGGGTGCCGAGTCCGTAGATGCAGGAGACCGAGGCGACCACGACGACGTCGCGGCGGGTGAGCAGCGAGTTGGTCGCGGAGTGGCGCAGCCGCTCGACCTCCTCGTTGATCGACGAGTCCTTCTCGATGTAGGTGTCCGACTGCGGGACGTACGCCTCGGGCTGGTAGTAGTCGTAGTACGAGACGAAGTACTCGACGGCGTTGTTCGGGAGCAGCTCGCGGAACTCGTTCGCCAGCTGTGCGGCCAGCGTCTTGTTCGGCGCCATCACGAGCGTGGGGCGCTGGAGCTTCTCGATCATCCACGCGGTGGTGGCGGACTTGCCGGTGCCGGTCGCGCCGAGCAGCACGACGTCCTTCTCGCCCGCCTCGATACGCCGGGCGAGATCGGCGATGGCCGTCGGCTGGTCGCCGTTCGGCTGGTAGGGGCTGACGACCTCGAAGGGCGCCACCGTGCGTTCGATCTTTGAAACGGGCCGCATGGGTTCCACCGTACGACCCCGCACTGACAACGGGTTCTGATCAGCGGTTCTGCGGGGTGCGGGACCCTCGGTGCTCCACGGTGCGGCGGGGGCGGAACCGCAGGCGGTGGGCGGAGTGCCGGACGCGGGTGTGGGCGGGGATGCCGGGCTTCTGCTCGGCGGGGACGACGGTCGGCTTCCCCATGACCATCAGTGGGTCGAACATGACGACGACGCCCGCGAGGAGCAGGAAGGCGAGCGGGCCGACCAGCATGGGGGCGAGCAGGGTGGCGGGCGACTCTCCCGTGGTGGGTTCGGCCGTGCCGTGCAGGTGGACGCTGAGGGCGGCCATGCCGGTGTAGTGCATGCCGCTGACCGCGAGTCCCATGACGAGGCCGGCGCCCACGCTCCACAGGAAACCCCTGACCTGGCCGGCGGCCCACAGGGCGGCGGTGGCGGCGCCCATGGCGATCGCGACGGAGATGCCGACGGTGACGGTGTTGTACTGAAGCTTCCCGTCCAGGCTCATGCTGGCCATGCCGAGGTAGTGCATCGACGCTATGCCCAGGCCGGTGATGGTGCCGCCGGTGAACAGGGCCGTTCCGCGGGCTCCCTTGTAGCCGACGATGAAGATCCCGATGCCCACCATGATGATCGCGACGGCGAGACTCGCGAAGGTCATCGCCTTGTCGTAGTGGATGGGGGTTCCCCGGACCGTGAACCCCATCATCGCGACGAAGTGCATGGTCCATATGCCGGAGCCGATCGCCGCCGAGCCGAGGGCGAGCCAGCCGGGGCGCCAGGACTGGGCGACGAGCATGGATCTCGTGGTGCAGCGCAGTCCCAGCGCGCCGCCGAGGCAGGCCATGAAGTAGGCCACCAGGGGTGTGACCAGGCCGTAGCTGAATCCGTCGACCGTGCCCTGCATGCGCGGCTGCCCTTCCCGCCCTCGTACGTCCCGGAATTCCTGATGTGCGCCCCCTCCCAGGACCGCACGAGCGGTCAGGGTCGACGCAGAGAGTATGACCCCCACCGGAATGGTCGAACGACTTTCCGGCAAAGAATCACGGCCCTGCCCCAGTTGTGCGGTACCAGTGAGCGGAGTTGGGCCGGCCCCGTTCAACGTGTGGCCATCCTGTACCCCTCTCGCGTTGACCCTCTGCTGTCAGAGTTGTGCTGTCTGTGATTGTCCGACCACTCGTCGCGAGGAGTACGCATGCACGCGCGCGCTGTCGCCGCTTCGACCACCGCACTCCTGGGGACCGCCGCTCTCCTGTTCCCCGTCTCCCCCGCGCGGGCCGCGGGGGGCGGCACGCCCCCGCTGGTCATCGGGCATCGGGGCGCCTCCGCGTACGCGCCCGAGAACACCCTGGCCTCGGTCGACAGAGCGGCGGGGCTGGGCATCCTCTGGGTGGAGAACGACGTGCAGCGGACCAGGGACGGAGAGCTGGTCGTCATCCACGACGACAACCTGCGGCGCACCACCGACGCCGAGGAGGTGTTCCCCGGCCGGGCCCCCTGGAAGGTGAAGGACTTCACCGCCGCGGAGATCGCCCGTCTGGACGCGGGCAGCTGGTTCGGGCCCGCGTACGCCGGCGCGCGCGTGCCGACGCTGGAGCAGTTCGTGCACCGCCTGGAGCGCCATCACCAGAAGCTTCTCCTCGAGATCAAGAACCCGGAGCTGTACCCGGGCATCGAGCAGCAGACGCTGAAGGTCCTCAGCAACGAGGGCTGGCTCGACCGGTCGCATCTGACGGACCGGCTGATCGTGCAGAGCTTCAGCGCGGAGAGCGTGCGGACGGTCCACGAGCTGAAGCCCGGCGTGAAGACGGGCCTTCTGGGGACACCGCCGGTGTCGGACCTGCTCGACTGCGCCGAGTTCGCCGACCAGATCAACCCCTCGTACAGCTCGCTCTCCCCGGCGTACGTGTCCTCCGTGCAGGCGTTCGACGGACCGCACGGCAGGCCGATGGAGGTCTTCGCCTGGACGGTCGACGACGCCAGGACGGCCCAGCGGGTCGCCGGGTACGGGGTCGACGGGATCATCACGAACAAGCCGGACGTGGTGCGCAAGGCCGTGGGCGGCTGATCCGGCGTTCCACCCGTGCGGCGTTGTCAGTGGCGGGTCCTACTGTGGGCGCATGGACAGCCAAGGGCAGGTCGGGCCGCGGGTCGTGTGGGCGGTCGTCGAGAGCGGGATCGGGCCGTTGCTGCTGGCCGCGAGCCGGGACGGCCTGGTCAACGTCGTGTTCCACGCCACGGACGCGGTGCGGGACCGGGCGGTCGAGCGGCTGGCGTCGAGGCTGGGCGCCGAGCCCGTCGAGGCACCCGGCTCCCCGCTGCTGGCCGAGGCGATACGCCAGGTCGAGGCGTACTTCGCAGGTGCGCGACGCGACTTCGACCTGCCGCTGGACTGGTCGCTGATCTCCGGCTTCAACCGGGAGGTCCTGCGCGAACTGGCCTCGGGCGTGCCGTACGGCACGGTCGTCGGATACGGCGACCTGGCCGGGCGGGTCGGTCAGCCGGGCGCCGCCCAGGCCGTGGGCATGGCGATGGGCGCCAATCCGCTCCCGGTGGTGGTGCCCTGCCACCGGGTCGTCGAGAGCGGCGGCGGCATCGGCGGCTTCGGGGGCGGCCTGGAGACCAAGCGGAGGCTGCTCGCCCTGGAGGGGGTCCTCCCCGAGCCGCTCTTCTGAGACCCGGGCCTGTTCAGTCGTAGTGCCGGGCCTCGAAGACGTTGCCGTCAAGGTCGCGGAAGTAGAAGCTGCGGGTGGCCTTGCCCCGGGCTCCGAAGGAGTCGTGGGAGAGGTCCGACATCGGTACGGAGCGTTCCTCAAGGCGGTTGAGGAGGGCGTCGAAGTCGCCACGGGACAGCGCCAGGCAGACGTGGTTGACCGGGTGCCCCGCGCTGTCGGCGGAGCCGGGCAGCATCCTCATGCGCTCCGCGAAGGTCAGCGGCATGAGGTCGAGGATGGTCTCGTCGTTGACGCGCACGGACGGGAACGGCACCTCACCCGACGTGAACTCCGCGAGCCTGACCGCCTCCATGCCGACGGCCTTCTCGTAGAAGTCGGCGGCGGCGAGCGGGTCGCGCACCCAGAGGACGACGTGGTCGAGACGTGGTATGTGGTCCGTCATGCACCCCAGGCTCGTGACAACTCCGGCAGGCCGCAAGGGTTTGGCCCGGCGCGCCGCCCGCCAGAGATGAGGGAAGACCGACTGACCGACTGACAGGAGGCAGGCGCGTGGTGCTGGTGGTGTCCGACGAAGTGCGGGAGGCGATCGACGCGCGCCGACCCGTCGTGGCCCTGGAGTCCACGATCATCGCCCACGGGCTGCCACGCCCGCGCAACCTCCAGGTGGCACTGGAGCTGGAGACGGCCGTCAGACGGGAAGGCGCGGTCCCCGCCACGATCGCCGTCCTGGACGGGCGGCCCCACGTCGGCTTGGACAAGGAGCAGCTGGAGCGGGTCGCGAACGAGGACGGGATCCGCAAGCTCGGCCACCGTGACCTGCCGCTCGCGGTGGCGTCCGGGGCGAGCGGGGCGACCACGGTGTCGGCCACGGCGCTGCTGGCGGCGCTGGCCGGCGTGCGGGTCTTCGCGACGGGTGGGCTCGGCGGGGTGCACCGGGAGTGGACGGTGACGCAGGACGAGTCGGCCGACCTGGGGCTGCTGGCGCGCACGCGCATCACCGTGGTGTGTGCCGGGGTGAAGTCGATCCTGGACGTGCCGGCGACCCTGCAGCGGCTGGAGACGCTGGGGGTCGCCGTGGCCGGCTACGGCACCGGCCGGTTCCCCGGCTTCTACCTCTCCGACTCGGGGCATCCGGTGGACTGGACGCTGGGGACGCCGGAGCAGGTGGCGGACGTCATGCGGGCCCAAGACGCGCTCGACGGGCCGCAGTCGGCGCTGATCGTCGCCAACCCGGTCCCCGAGGAGGAGCAGCTCGATCCGGAGCTGCACGCGCGCGTGCTCGCGGACGCGCTGCACGCGTGCGAGGAGGAGGGGATCACCGGCCAGGCGGTCACGCCGTTCCTGCTCGACCATCTGGTCCGGCACACGGACGGCGCCTCCCTCAGCGCCAACCTGGCGGCGGTCCGCGGCAACGTACGCCTGGCGGCCCGGATAGCGGCGGCCTGGACCCGGGGATGACGGCGGCCGGCGGCGCCGGGCGGGGAGCGGAACCGGGCGCCGGGGTCGCGGGTTCGGCAGGGGACCGCGGGCTGCTGGTCGTCGGGGATGTCATCACCGATGTCGTCGCCCGGCACCGGGGACCGCTCGCGGCCGGCACGGACACGCCTGCCTCGATCCGGACGGTGGCGGGCGGGGCGGGCGCCAATGTGGCGTGCTGGGCTGCCCACCGGGGAGCGTCGGACGTGCGGCTGCTCGGGCGCGTGGGGACGGAGGCGGCCGGCTGGCACGAGCGGGAGCTGGTCGCGCAGGGCGTGCGCCCGCAGCTCGTCGTCGACCCGCTGGTGCCGACCGGCACGGTGATCTGCATGGTCGACGGGGGCGCTGCGGCGGAGCGGACGTTCCTCACCGACAGCGGCGCGTCGTTGCGGCTCGAACCCGCCGACTGGTCGGACGCGCTGCTCGACGGCGTGGCCCGGCTGCATCTGTCGGGCTACCTCCTGTTCTCCGAGCCGAGCCGGGCCCTGGTGACGGTGGCCCTCGCAGCCGCACGCGCGCGTGGCGTGCCGGTGAGTCTGGACCCGGCATCGGCCGGCTTCCTCGCGGAGCTGGGCTCCGAGCGGTTCCTGGCGCTCGTCGAGGGCGTGGACGTCCTGCTGCCCAGCCGGGACGAGGCGTGCCTGCTGACAGGGCTGGCGGACGCGGCCGAGGCGGCGGCCGAGCTGAGCCTTCGCGTGCCGCTGGTCGTCGCCAAGCAGGGCCACGAGGGGGCTGTCGTGGCCCGCTCGGGGAAGGTGCGCGCTCGTGTTCCGGCCGTGCGGGCGACACCACGGGACACCACCGGTGCCGGTGACGCCTTCACCGGCGCGTTCCTCGCCGCCCTGCTCGCGGGCGCCGGGCCGGAGGACGCTGCGGCGGAGGGCTGCCGGGCGGGCGCGCGAGCGGTGGAGAAGGTGGGCGGCAGACCGCCTCTGCCCAGCTGACACCCCTCACCGAGGCCTTCGCCCCGCTGCTCCCCGACCCCGCATCCCGAACCCTCGGCACCGCCGGCTACTGCTTGCGCCCCCATGCCGAGATCATCGGTGCCGTCGTCAGATCGAGCACGCCCGACGTGACGTTCACGAGGTGCCGGTCGATGTCCTGGTCCGTGGCGAGGCCCGCGGTGACGAGCTGGTCGCGGATCTGGCGGATCGTGACGGACTCCAGGGCCGCACAGGCCGGCGAGGCGAGGGGGAAGTAGGCGTCGGCGTGAACCCGGGTGAGTCCGGCCTCCCGGAGCAGCCGCGGCAGGGTGCGGCCGCAGGGGAGGTCGGTCCCGCGGTCGGCGAGCAGGCTGCGGAAGCCCTGCCGCAGCCGGTTCGCGAGCTGCTGCTCGGGGCCGTACTCGTCGGGGCAGAGCAGGGGCTGCAGAGCGGGGTCGGCGTCCTCGACGAGGAGGCGCCCGCCAGGGCGCAGGGACTCGACCATGGACCGCAACGCCCGTTCCCGGTCGCTCACGTGGACGAGGGCGAGGCGGGCGTGGACCAGGTCGAAGCCCTCCCCCGGCGGCTCCTGCGCGCCGAGGTCGTGGACCCGCACCTCGACGGGTGGCCGGGCGGCGGAGACGAGCCGTGAGGTGTCGGTGTCGGTCGCGACGACGCGTCCGGTCGGGCCGACCTTCTTCGCCAGCCAGGACACCACGGTGGTGCCGGCGCCGACCTCCCAGCACCGCCAGCCGGAACCGACCCCGAGCGCGTCGAGATGCCGGAACGTCGTGGGGTCGAAGAGAACGGCGAAGGCCCTGAAGTGCTCCGCCGCCTCGGTCTGCCGGTTGTCGAGGAGGTACCCATCGGTTCGCATCATGCCGCGATCATCCCAGTTGTCCGACTTATCCGTACTCGTCGACGCTCCGGCACGGAGAACCGCGTCGGACGCTGCCGTACGCCAGAACCGCCCGGCTCGGGCATGCGTCGATGAGTCAGAGTCCCCACGTCTGCGCGTCCTTCGTCCACAGCCGGGAACCAAGCGGAATGGGTCGTTTCCACAGGCTTACCCGCAGCTCACGCAGGCCTGGCAGACTGACGCGCCAAGGCGCAGGAGCGGCGCGAGGAGTTCCACGCAAGGAGATCCGGATGTCCATGGCAGGGAATCTGCGGAAGGTCACGAGCCTCGGCGGGGTCGACGGCCTTCGCAAGGTGGCTCGGCTGGCCAGGCGGCGCCCCCGCGTCGACCTGAGTCACCCGGCCCGGTCCCCGCTGGGCTCCTCGGTGGTGAACTGCGTGACGTACCGGGACGGCGTCCGCACCCCCGCGCGCGGCGATCTGGTGGACACCGTGGAGCGGGTGCGCAAGAACCGGGAGGGCTTCGTCTGGCTCGGTCTGCACGAGCCCACGGACCAGGAGTTCGCCGGCATCGCCGAGCTCTTCGACCTGCACCCGCTGGCCGTCGAGGACGCGATCGAAGCTCATCAGCGCCCCAAGCTGGAGCGCTACGGCGAGACGCTCTTCGCGGTGTTCAAGACGGTCTGCTACGTCGAGCACGAGGAACTCACGGCCACCAGCGAGGTGGTGAACACCGGCGAGATCATGGTGTTCGTCGGCGCGGACTTCGTGATCACCGTGCGGCACGGCCGGCACGGCTCGCTGGGCCCGCTGCGCGAGGAGCTGGAGTCCGATCCCGGCCAGCTCGCCAAGGGCCCGTCGGCGGTGCTGCACGCGCTCGCGGACCACGTGGTCGACGACTACCTGACGGTCACGGACGCGGTGCAGGCGGACATCGACCAGGTCGAGACCGACGTGTTCTCGGAGACCGGCGCGCGGGCCGACCCGGGGCGCATCTACCAGCTCAAGCGTGAACTGCTCGAACTGAAGCGGGCGGTGGTACCGCTCAGCCGGCCGCTGGAGGATCTCGCCACCCGGCCGATCCGGGCGGTCGACCCGGAGATACAGGCGTACTTCCGGGACGTCTCGGACCATCTGCTGCGGGCGAAGGAGCAGATCGCCGCCTTCGACGAACTGCTCAACTCCATCCTTCAGGCACACCTCGCGCAGGTCACGGTGGCGCAGAACGAGGACATGCGGAAGATCACGGCGTGGGCCGCGATCGTCGCCGTGCCGACGATGGTGTGCGGGGTGTACGGCATGAACTTCGACCACATGCCGGAGCTGCACTGGCGGTACGGCTACGGCATGGTCATCGGCGTGATATCCGTCGTGTGTCTCGCGCTGTACCGGGGGTTCCGGCGCAGCGGCTGGCTCTGAAGCGGGCCGTGACCCGCGGAGGGGCTACGGGATGCCCGCGCCGTGAGCAGCGGGTCAGTGCATCGCGGTCGTCGCGTAGACGCTCTCCGCCCAGGAGGCGATCTGGTCCTTCGCGAGATGCCGGGCCAGGTCGGCTTCGCTGATCATGCCGACCAGTCGCTTGTCCTGGATCACGGGCAGCCGGCGGATCTGGTGCTCCCGCATCTCGCGGAGCACCTCGCCGACATCGGCGTCGGCGTCGATCCAGCGGGGTGTGCCCTTGGCCATCTCGCCCGCGGTGACCCTGGCGGGGTCGTGGCCCATGGCGATGCAGCCGACGACGATGTCGCGGTCGGTGAGGATGCCGCAGAGCCGCTCGTTCTCGTCGCTGATGGGCAGGGCGCCGACGTTCAGCTCGCGCATGAGCTGGGCGGCGCGGTCGAGGGTTTCGTGGGCGGGGATCCACTGGGCGCCGCGGTGCATGATGTCTCCGGCGGTGGTCATGGAGTACCTCCCGGTGCCGGACGGCCGGCGCGGTGCCGGACGCACCGCGAGTCCCGGCGCCCTTCATTCTCGCCGCGCCGCCGGATGCCCGCACACGGAAAACCCGTCCCCACCCCCCTGGCGCCGGAGCCCGGCCGGCTCAGCCGCTCCAGGCGGGATGGCGGGGGTCATCGGCCCGCACCAGGACGTCGGCCGTGCCCACCGGGTCCGTCTCCTGCTCGTAGCGCTCGAAGGCCGGGAGGGTCCAGTGCTCGGCCTCGGGTGTGCGGCGGCGCAGGGCGCCCGGGGAGAGGAGGACGTGGACGCTCAGATCGAAGGGGAACCAGTGCCGAAGGAGGAAGGGTCCGTGCAGCAACAGCACGCCGCCGGGCGGGAGTTCGACGTAGGGGCTGCGGGTGGCGCGATCGGCGGCCGGGTCCCACAGGTCGGGCAGGACACGGCCGTCGCCGTCGGCTTCGAGCGGGCCGAACACCTCGCGCCACAGGGCGCCGGTGTCGTACCAGCCGCTGTAGTAGGCCTCCACGTCCCGGTGGCCGTACTCCAGCCGTACGGAGGCGGGACGCAGGAAGCCCTCCGTGCCCACGACGAGCGAGGAGCGGCCGCGGACGCGCAGCGCCTCGGAGACCCGGTCGGCGAGGTCTCCGGGGCGGGCGGCCGGGGCGCCGTCGAGGGCGATGCGAAGCCGGGGGGAGCCGTCGGCGGGCTTCAGCTCGAGCAGGCGCTCGGCGAGCAGGTCGCCGAGCCGTTCCCAGGTGATCGCTTCGAGTCGCACACGGCCCATGATGCGTCAGGCCGGGGCCGGAGGCGTCCCGCCCGCGGGTGCCGCGCAGGGGCGGCGACCGGATCGCCAGGGTCTGTCATGGCGTGCGTAGTTCGCACCGCCGTCAGGGGGAATGAACCCTCTATGATCCCCCGCGCGACGCTCCCGCCCCTCACCGGACTTCTCGTCTTCCAGCCCCTCAAGGGGCGCTACTGCGCCGAGTGCCGGCGGGGGCCGCTGCCGCTGCTCGTCCTCGAGGACGGCGCCCCGCGGTGCCTCGACTGCGCCGACCTCGGGCATCTGGTGTTCCTGCCGAGCGGCGACACCGCGCTGACCCGCAGATCGCGGGAGGAGAGCACGCTGTCGGCGGTGGTCGTGCGGTTCAACCGGCGCAAGGGCCGGTACGAGCGGCAGGGCGTGCTGGTCGAGGAGGCGGCACTCGCGAGGGCCGAGCAGCGCTGTCTGGCCGACGCCGAGGCGAGACGGCGGCGCCGGGTGCGGGACGCGCGGCGACGGGCGGCTCAGGACGCCCTGTTCGCCCAGGCGTTCGCGAAGGAGATACTGCGGCTGTTTCCCGGGTGCCCGGCCGATCGGGCGCGGACCATCGCCCTGCACGCCTCGGAGCGGGGCAGCGGGCGGGTGGGCCGCAGCGCGGCGGGGCGTGCGCTGACCGAGGGGGCGGTGACCTCGGCGGTCGTGGCGTCCGTACGGCATCTCGACACGCCGTACGACCGGCTGCTGATGAGCGGCGTGCCGAGACACGAGGCGCGGCGGCGGATCGCGGCGACGGTGGCGACGGTGCTGAGGGGGTGGACCGAGGCGGGGCTCGGTTCCGCGGGGTGACGTGAGGTCCCGGGCGTCGAGCCGTCATGCCGTCGACACGGCCGTTCGACGGGCCGTGGACGTTCGCTTATGGCGCCGCGCCCCTCGGCCATGGTCACTGCGGTCGTACGGGAATTCACTGGTGGCGAGGAAGGGTGCCGGGCCCGGACCCCGGCTCGACGGCGGGAGAGGGACATGATCGACGGACCGTACTTCGTGCTGACGGTGCTGGGTGTGCTCGGGACCGGCCTGGTGGCCGGGGTGTTCTGCGGGTTCTCGACCTTCGTGATGCGGGGCCTCGGCATGCTGCCGCCCGCCCAGGGGGTCGCCGCGATGAAGGCGATCAACGTGGCGGCGGTGACGTTGCCCTTCATGATCGTGTTCCTGGGGTCGGCGGTGCTGTGCGCGGTGATCGCCGTGGTGACGTTCGTGCTGTGGCCGGACGAAGGGACGGTGGAGCTTCTGGTGGGCAGCGCGCTGTACCTGTTCGGCGCGTTCGGGCTGACCATGGTCGCGAACGTGCCGCGCAACGACGCGCTGGCCGAGCTGGAGCCGGGCACCCCGGAGGCGGCGGAGTACTGGCCGGCGTATGTGCGCGAGTGGACGATGTGGAACCACGTCCGCACGGCCGCCTCGGCCGGGGCGGCGCTGGCGTACCTGCTGGCGCTCACCTGACACCCACGCCACGCGGCGACAGGCACCGGCCGGGAGGCGGACGTATCGTGGCGAGAAGAGTGCCGCACGACGAGTGAGAAGAGTGCCGCCCGACGCGCACGGCCTGTCACAGCGCACGCAAGGAAGACGGCCATGGCCGATCCCAAGGGTTTCATGACCACGCCCCGCCAGGACTGGCCGCGCAGGCCGGTCGCGGAGCGGGCGCGGGACTGGGACGAGGTCTATGTCCCCGGGGCGCTGCTGCCGATCATCAGCAAGCAGGCCGACCGGTGCATGGACTGCGGCGTCCCCTTCTGTCACGACGCCTGCCCGCTGGGAAACCTGATTCCCGAGTGGAACGACCTGGTGTCCAGGGAGGACTGGCGGGCGGCCGCCGACCGGCTGCACGCCACGAACAACTTCCCGGAGTTCACCGGCCGGTTGTGTCCGGCACCGTGCGAGGCGGGCTGCGTGCTGGCGATCAACCAGCCGGCCGTCACCATCAAGAACGTCGAGTGCGCGATCGCCGACCGCGCCTGGGAGGAGGGCTTCGCGCCGCCGAGGCCACCCGAGCGGCTGTCCGGCAAGACCGTCGCGGTGATCGGTTCGGGCCCGACCGGGCTGGCCGCGGCCCAGCAGCTGACCCGGGCCGGGCACACGGTCGCCGTGTACGAGAGGGACGACCGGCTCGGCGGGCTGATGCGGTACGGCATCCCCGCGTTCAAGATGGAGAAGCGCCATCTGGAGCGGCGGCTGGAGCAGATGCGGGCCGAGGGGACGAAGTTCCGGACCTCGACGGCGGTCGGACGGGACATCGGAGCCGACGGGCTGCGGACCCGCTACGACGCCGTGGTGCTCGCCACCGGGGCGACCGCATGGCGTGAACTTCCGGTGCCGGGGCGGGAGCTGACGGGCATTCACCAGGCGATGGAGTACCTGCCGCTGGCCAACCGGGTGCGCGAGGGTGATCTGGAGACGTCTCCGCTGTCGGCCGCGGGGAAGCACGTCGTCATCATCGGCGGCGGCGACACCGGGGCGGACTGTCTGGGCACGGCCGTCCGCGAGGGTGCCGCGTCCGTGACCCAGCTGGACATCTACGCGCTGCCGGACGCGGAGCGCGACGAGGACTCCGAGCCCTGGCCGACGTACCCGATGCGGGTCTACCGGCTGTCCGCCGCCCATGAAGAGGCCCGGGACCTGCGGACCGCCCCGGTCGCCGACGCGGACGCGCGGCTGTTCGCGGCGTCCACACTGCGCTTCGACGGTGACGCGCGGGGGCATGTGCGGTCGCTGCACCTGGTCGAGGTGGACGCGCGGCGCCGCCCGGTGGAAGGCACCGGGCGCACGCTCCCCGCCGACCTCGTGCTGCTCGCCCTCGGCTTCTCCGGGCCCGACCGGGAGGACGGGCTCGTCGACCAGCTGGGGCTGGAGATGGAGTCCCGCGGGACGATCGCGCGGGACTCCGGTTTCGCCACGAACGTGCCCGGGGTGTTCGCCGCGGGGGACGCCGCCCGGGGGCAGTCGCTCATCGTGTGGGCGATCGCCGAGGGGCGGGCGGTGGCGGCGGCCGTCGACCGTCATCTGACGGGCGGTTCGAGGCTGCCGGCACCGATAGGGCCGTACGACCGGCCCATGGCGGTGTAGGCCGTGGACCCGCTCGACGGACGGTCACCGCCCACCCGAAGGACGATCACCGCTCGTCGGTCCCCGCCACCTTCCCCGTCGACAGCGCCACCCGGTTCCATGTGTTGATCGTGCAGATCAGGGCGAGGACCTGGGCCAGTTCCCGCTCGTCGAACCGTGCGGCGGCCTGCGCGTAGACGTCGTCCGGGACGCCGGCGTCGGCGATGAGGGTCATCGCGTCCGTGAGGGCCAGGGCCGCCTGCTCCCGCTCGGTGAAGAAGTGGCGGGCCTCGCGCCACACGGCGACCATGTGCAGCCGGTCCTCGCTCTCGCCGGCTTTGCGGGCGTCGTTGGTGTGCATGTGCAGGCAGTACGCGCAGTGGTTGAGGTGCGAGGAGCGGATCTGGATCAGCTCCACGAGGGCCGGGTCGATGCCCTCACGGGCGGCGGCGTCGAAGGCGATGAGGGCCCGGAAGGCCTTCGGGGCCGACTTGCCGAACTCCAGGCGGGCCGCGGTCCCGTGGGTGCTGTTCGTGTTCGTGTGCGTCGTCATGTCCTTCAACCTACGAGCCCGAAAGACCCGCTGTAGGGTGCATTTCCATGGCGACATCGTGGGTCAATTCCGCAGAACGAATCGGGTCCGACCTGCATCTGGAGCTCACCGGCCCGGGCGGCCGGAGGGCGGCCCTGACCCGGGCCCTGCGGGAGGCCGTACGCAGCGGGCGGCTCGCTCCGGGGACGCGGCTGCCCCCGTACCGCTCGCTCGCGGCGGACCTCGGCGTCGCCCGCAACACGGTGGCGGACGCGTACGCGGAGCTCGTCGCGGAGGGCTGGCTCATCGCCCGGCAGGGCTCGGGCACCCGGGTCGCGGAGCGCGCCGAGCCGCTGAGGCCCGCCGCTCGCGTGCCCAAGAAGGCACCTCCCCGCGCGCGTGGACCCCGGCACGACCTCATGCAGGGCACGCCGGACGCCTCGGCGTTCCCGCGCACCGCCTGGCTGGCCTCCTACCGGCGGGCCCTCCAGCAGGCGCCCAACGAGGTGTTCGGGCCGGGCGACCCCGCCGGGCGACCGGAACTGCGGGAGGCACTCACGGAGTACCTGGCCCGCGCGCGCGGCGTGCGGACCGAGCCGGGCCGCATCGTCATCTGCTCCGGCTTCGCCCACGCCCTGCGGCTGCTGTTCGGGGGCGGCGTCCTGCGCGGGCCGCTGGCGGTGGAGGCGTACGGGCTCGGGTTCCACCGGGAGGTCCTGGCCGCGGCCGGGGTGCGCACGGTGCCGCTCCCCCTCGACGAAGACGGCGCACGGGTCGACCGGTTGGGGCGCGAGCGGGCGGTGCTCCTCACGCCCGCGCACCAGTTCCCGACCGGTGGCCCGCTGCATCCCGCGCGCCGCGCCGCCGTGATCGACTGGGCACGCGCGCGTGACGGACTGGTCCTGGAGGACGACTACGACGGGGAGTTCCGCTACGACCGCAAACCGGTCGGTGCCGTCCAGGGGCTCGATCCCGAGCGGGTGATCCACATCGGCTCGGTCAGCAAGAGCCTGTCGCCGGCGGTGCGGCTGGGCTGGATGGTGCTCCCGGAGCGGTACGTCGGCGCCGTCCTGGCCGCCAAGGGCGAGCGCGAGGCGTGGGCGAGCGTCCTCGACCAGTTGGGCCTGGCGGACTTCATCGCCTCGGGATCGTACGACCGGCACGTGCGGCGGATGCGGCTGCGGTACCGCGGCCGCCGGGACCGGCTCGTCACGGCGCTCGCCGAGCACGCGCCGCACATCGAGGTCACTGGCATCGCGGCCGGGCTGCACGCGGTGCTGCGGCTGCCGCCCGGTACCGAGGCGTCCGCGGTCAAGGCCGCCGCCTGGCAGGGCATCGCCCTCGACGGCCTCGCCGCGTTCCGGCACCCCGAGACGGACATGCCGGCGGGCGACGGCCTCGTCGTGGGGTACGCGACCCCCTCCGAGCACGCCTACGGACCGGCCCTGGAGGCGCTGTGCGGTGCGCTGCCGCCGCCGTGACCGGCCCGTGAAGCAAGGTGGCTACGGCTTGCGTCCCACCGCCCCGTACCCGGGGATCACCCCGTCGTCCTGCCCGGGCACGGGCTCGCCGAGTTCGGGGTGCCAGCGGTGGGGTACCTCGACGCCGGGGTCGACGAGGTCGAGGCCGTCGAAGAAGCGGGTGAACTCCTCGCGGGAGCGCAGGGCCAGGGTGACGCCTGCGGCGCGCAGCTTCTCGGTGGCCGCCTTCGACTCCTCCGGGGTGAAGTCTGCGGTCGCGTGGGTCATCACCAGGTGGCTGCCGGAGGGCAGTTCGTCGAGCAGCCGGCGGACCAGGTCGTGGGCCCCGTCCTCGTCGGAGACGAAGTGCAGCAGCGCGACGAGCGAGAGTGCGACGGGCCGGGTGAGGTCCAGGACCTTCCTCGCGCCCTCCAGGATGGCGTCCGGGTCGCGCACGTCGGCCTGGAGGTACTCTGTCGCGCCCTCGTCCGTGCCGCGCAGCAGGGCCGCCGCGTGGGCCAGCACGATGGGGTCGTTGTCGCAGTAGACGACCCGGGCGTCGGGGGCGGTCTCCTGGGCGATCTGGTGAAGGTTGGGCACGGTCGGTATGCCGGTGCCGATGTCCAGGAACTGCCGCACACCGCTCCGGGCCAGCCATCGCGTGGCCCGGTGCATGAACGCGCGGTTGACCCGCGCCATCACCGGCACCCTCGGGTCGAGGGTGAGCATCTGCCGCCCCATCTCCTCGTCGACCGGATAGTTGTCCTTGCCGCCGAGGTACCAGTCGTACATCCGCGCGGGATGAGGTCGGGTCGTGTCGATCTGGACGGCCGACGTGGGGTCCTGCCCGGTCATGAGGCACTCCATAAGGCGCGGCGGGTGGTCAGTTCAGCACCAGCGATTCAGTGACAACGTGAGGAACGGAAGGTATCGAGCGACAGCAACGGCAATCACGTCAGGACAGCAGGAAGTCCGCCTCCCCCGCCTTCGCTCCCTCGATGAAGGCCGTCATCTCGTCCGTGGTGTAGATCAGCGCCGGACCGTCCGGGTCGGTGGACTGCCGGAGGGCGATCCGGCCGTCGGCGAGCTTCATCGCCTCCAGGCAGTTGCCTCCGTTTCCGCCGCTCCACGGCTTGTGCCAGCCTTCGCTGCCCAAGTCACGCGCGGGCATGCCGTTGTAGACGTGTTTGCGCGGCTTGATGCGATCCATTCACAGCTCCTTGCGGAGATCGCGGAGGATCTCCTTCGTGCGATGTGCCGAGGCGGCCTGCGCCGCCATGCGGTCCATGACCTCGAGGTGGGTCGCCACCTCGGTGCGCGCGTCGAGATAGACCGCGCCGGTCAGGTACTCGCTGTAGACCATGTCCGGCAGTTCGGCCACGGCGAATCGGAACAGCACGAACGGCCCGTACGTGCCCGGGTGCGGCCCATTGGCGAACGGGGCGATCTGCAGCGTCACGTTGGGCAGCTTCGTGGCGTCGAGCAGTTTGTCGATCTGGGCACGCATCACCTCCGGGCCGCCGACCGGGCGCCGCAGCGCGGTCTCGTCCATCACGACCCACAGCCGGGGCGCGTCCTCGCGGGTGAGCAGGTCCTGGCGCCGCATGCGCAGGGCGACATGACGCTCGATGTCCTCGGGCCGGGTCTGGCCGATGGCGCCGGATTGCAGCACCCCGCGCGCGTAGTCCTCGGTCTGGAGCAGTCCGGGGACGAAATGGGGCTCGTAACTGCGGATGACGCCGGCCGCGCCCTCCAGGCTCACGTACATCGAGAACCAGCCGGGCAGGATGTCGTGGAAACGCTGCCACCAGCCGGGCCTGTTGGCATCCTCGGCCAGCCGGACGAAGGCTTCGGCCTCCTCGTCGGAGATTCCGTACGCCTTGAGGAGCAGTTGCAGGTAAGGGATTTTGAGCGCGACCTCGGCCATTTCCATACGGCGGACCGTGGCGGGGGCGACGCGGAGGATGCGCGCGGCCTCCTCGCGCTTCATCCCGGCGCGTTCCCTCAGGTCCAACAGGCGTCGGCCGAGTACGACCTGACCGACCGTCGGCGCGGACCGCGGTTCACTCACGCTCCACCTCCACGAAGAGTTCTGACGAGCCGGCCACGAAAAAGACGCTGACAGCCCGGCGGCGCCATTCGAAGACCTTTTCGAAGAGCTGATCCGAACAAAGCGTTTCGAACGAATCTTCGACGATCTCAACTGGCGCCGCGCGGAGTGCTGTTGCGAGCAGTGTGCCACGGCCTTCCAGACCGTCACACGGCACTCTGCAATTTTCAGAGTGACACTTGCCAAGTGTTCACGGCGGGGCGATAGTGGCAAGCGTGATTCCGTCCGCGCCCTTAGGAACAGATGCCGCCGCAGGCCCCCTCGGGCTTGGCGCCGCCACGGGAGAGGCCCCCCTCGGGGTCGCTGCCGAGCGCCGGTTCCGTTTCGAGCTGGCCGCACATCCGGGTTCTCCCGCTCGGGCCAGACGCCTGACGCAGGCCCGGCTGACCGGCTGGTCGGTGTGCGAGGACACGTGCGACAGCGCGGCCCTGGTGGTTTCCGAGCTGGTCACCAACGCCATCGTGCACACGGCGAGCACCCACATAGTGTGCGAGCTGCACGACGGCGACGACCTGGTGCGGATAGCCGTACGTGACGAGGGCTGCGCCCCGGGCCAGCCCCACGCCGCCGGCCGGACACGGCCCGAGGAGGAGCACGGGAGGGGACTGCTTCTCGTCGACGCCCTCTGCCGTGCCTGGGGTGCCCATGAGGACGGCCCCGGGCTGCTGGTCTGGGCCGAGCTGCCGCGCACGGCGGACACCCCGCAGGATCCGGCCGAACCCCGCAGCGACCTGGGCTGGGGCGCCCGCCCGAAGCGGGGCCCGTCCGACGACCCGGGCGACGGGGACGGAACCCATCAGGCACGCCACGTACGGGGTACCCCGGAGGTTCCCCAGCAGGAGCGCCGCCGAGAGCGGGGGCGCGCATGAGCCCCGTGCACGGAGGCGGCGTGCTGAACCTCGACACGCTGGTCCGCGTCCGGCGCGGACTGCGCACGCCCGGCCCGGCGCTGCGTCTGCCCGTGCCCGACGGCATGACCGCCCCGCTCGGCTGCGACGCGGTCGCGGTTCCCGCCCGCTTCGGCCCGCTGGTGATGCCCCGGCTGCCCCGAGTGGGCTGCGTCTACGCCGACGAGACGCACTGGTGGTGGCTGGTGCCGTCCGACTCCGACCACGCCCTGGAGTGGCCCGCCCCGGCGCACTACGTCACCGGCGCGATCGTCCCGGACCTGCTGGTGATCCCCGACCTGATCCACCGCCCGGACGGCACGTTTCCGTACACCCCGCCGATACCCCTCTACCTGGCGCTGTGCCGCGTGACGGGGACGGCCCCGTCCTGGTCACGCCCGGTCAGCGCGTAGGCCGGACCCGGCAGACCTCCACGCGAGTCCCTCCGCACGATCGCCCACGGCACGGCCGGCCCAGCGCGAGCGCCCTTCGCACGACCGCTCGACCGCTCGACGCACGATCAGCCCGCACACGGCAGACCCCCGCACGATCAGCCCGCCCACGGCAGACCCCCGCGCACGACCGCCACCCCCCGCGAACCCTCGCCCCGCCTCCCCCTTCCCCCCGGCGCAGCCCCCTCGCCCCCGCACCACCCCACACCCCCGCGCCGCCACCCACCTCTCCCCGGTCGCGTCGTGCGCCCGCGCGCATCCGGCGCCCCGGGCTGCGCCCTGCCCGGGCGAGCGCCCGCCCGGCGATAGTGGCCGTTCGGTCACGAGCGGGCCCGAGCTGGGAGGTCGGTGGACGGTGGGGAAGAAGCGGACCGCGCCGGAGGTGTCCGAGTCGGAGCGGCTGCTCTTCGGCGGGCCGCTGCGCTACGACATGGGCTGGAACCAGCACGCCGACGCGTTCCTGGAGCTGAACTTCCGCGCCATGATCACCCGGCTGCCGTCCCTGCTGGCGTCCAGCCTCCGGCTCGCTCGGCAGGCCGACAGGGGCGCCGCACGGATCGTGCTGGCCGCCGAGGCGGGCCGGGGCGCGGCGCAGGCGGTGAGTCTGCTCGCGGTCAACAGTGTGCTGGCCCGGCTGATGGGCGGCGGCCCGATCGACGACCGTCTGCGCGGAGCCGTCCCCGCCCTGGTCACGGTGGCCGTCGTGATGTTCCTCGCGGCCCTGCTGCGAGCCGCGAGCACCTACGCCACCGGCCGGCTGGAGCCCAAGGTGGAGCGAGTGGCGACCGAGCGGTACCTGGAGCGGGCCGCGGCCGTCGAGCTGGCCGCGATCGAGGACCACGCCTTCCACAAGCTGCTGGACACCGCGCAGTACGGCGCCGCCTCCGCACGCCGGATGATCTCCTACGGCACGCGTGTGATCAACGCGATGATCTCGCTGGTCGCGGCGGCGGGCGTGCTGACCGTGCTGCACCCCGCCCTGCTGCCGCTGCTGGTCACGATGACCCTGCCGAGCGCCTGGAGCGCGCTGACCGTCGCCCGGCGGCGCTACGAGTCCTTCCACGCCTGGGTGCAGCACGCCCGCGCGGGCCGGCTGCTCGGCAGCCTGCTGATCGAGCCCGAGGCGGCCCCCGAGATCCGGGTGCACGGGGTGGGCTCCTTCCTGCTGCGGCACTTCCGCGCGATGTCGGAGACGGCCGAGGCCGAGCAGGCCCGCCTGGCCGGGCTCGCGGCGCGCACGGGCCTGATCGCGGCGGCATGGACGGGCCTGGCGACGGTGGCGACGTACGCGACGCTGGGCGGGCTGCTGCTGGCGGGGGCGATGGCCCTGTCCGTCGCGGGCACGGCCGTGATCGCGATCCGGACCGGCTCGCAGAGCCTCGACACGCTCGTGGTGGAGGTCAACGCGCTGCACGAGGAGGCGCTCTTCGTCGGCGACCTGCATCGGCTGTACACCGAGGCGGACCAGTGGGCGATCCCGGCGGGAGGGGTGCCGCTGCCGGAGGATCCGCGCGAGATCCGCTTCGAGAACGTCACGTTCCGCTACCCCGGCGACTCGGCCCGGCCCGCCCTCGACGACGTGACGCTCAGCCTGCCGCTGGGCCGGATCGTGGCACTGGTCGGCG
Organism: Streptomyces sp. NPDC093598; assembly: GCF_044764825.1. Classification (NCBI taxonomy): domain Bacteria; kingdom Bacillati; phylum Actinomycetota; class Actinomycetes; order Kitasatosporales; family Streptomycetaceae; genus Streptomyces; species Streptomyces sp. NPDC093598. The sequence continues at coordinate 234,839 of NZ_JBIWIV010000001.1, forward strand.
AGAACGGCTCCGGCAAGACCACCCTGGTCAAGCTGCTCGCCGGGCTGTACACACCGGAGCGGGGCCGGATCCTGTGGGACGGCGTGGACGCGGCGACCGCCGACCGGCACCGGCTGGCCGAGCGGATCGCGATGGTGGCGCAGGACTTCAAGCGGTGGCCGTTCACGGCCCGGGTGAACGTCGCCCTGGGGCGCCCCTCGGTGCCGGTGTGCGAGGACCGGCTGGCCGCGTCGGTCGCCGACGCCGGGGCGGAGGCGGTGGTCGCGGACCTGCCGCGCGGGCTGGACACGCTGCTCGCCCGCAATTTCAGCGGCGGGCACGAACTGTCGGGCGGCCAGTGGCAGCGGCTGGGCATCGCCCGGGCGGCCTACCGCAGGGGCCGCATCCTCATCGTGGACGAGCCGACGGCGGCCCTGGACGCCCGGGCCGAGCTGGAGGTCTTCGAGCGGATCCGCGCCCTGGCCGACAGCGGCCAGACGGTCGTGCTGATCACGCACCGGCTGGCGTCCGTACGGCACGCGGACCTCGTGCACGTCCTGGACCACGGCCGGGTCGTGGAGTCCGGGACGCCGGACGAGCTGCTGGCCACCGGCGGGCTCTACGCCGAGCTGTACGCGCTCCAGGCGGAGCAGTTCGCCTCGTCCCCCGCACCGGTCAGGAAGGTGCCGGCGCCGAAGGCGGGCTGAGGGCACACGTCAGGCCGTGGCGTCGGCCACGTCCCCGCTGCGCACGATCACCAGGAACATGTCCGTGGCGAGGTCCATGACCACCTCGGCGGGCAGGCCTTCCCGACGCCGCGCCTGCGCGAACTCCTCCGCAGGCCAGGACCCGCGCGGCCCACCTGCGGGAAAGCGCTCGAGCACCGTTCGCCCGTTCACCCTGCACCTCCATGTAGCGCTGTACTCGTAGAGTTAAACGCCAACCATGGGGTGAACGGCTCGCGAAGTGACGGTTCTGAGACGTAGTTGACACGCGTTCACCGCCAAGTGTGACCAACCTCTCAGCCCCTTGGCGTATGTGTTCACTTTCCGTATCAGTCGTCGCACTCGTCGTGATACCGCATGCGCTCACTTCGCACAGGCGCACCAAAGGCCGACGCGCGCCCCTTGGGCTCCCTCCGCGTGCCGTCAGGTGTCGTACCGCTGGACGCGCCGGCCGTGGCTGCGGTCGACCAGGGCGGGCAGCCGCTCCTGAAGCTCCCCCACCACCGCCGGGACGTCGACGGTCAGCAGTTCGCGGTCGCGCATCAGGATCCGTCCGTCGACGATCGTGGTGCGGACGTCGGCGGAGCGGGCGCTGTGCACGAGGGTGGCGGCGAGGTCGTGGACGGGCTGGGTGTGCGGCCCGGTGAGGTCGACCAGGACGATGTCGGCCCGCCGGCCGGGGGCGATGCTCCCGGCGCTGTCCCCGAGGCCGACGGCACGGGCGCTCTGCAGGGTGGCGTGGTGCAGGGCCTGGCGGGAGGTCAGCCAGCGCGGGTCGCCCTCGGCCGACTTCTGGACCAGTGAGGTGAGGGCCATGGCCTCCCACACGTCGAGGGAGTTGTTGGAGGCGGCGCCGTCGGTGGCGAGTCCGACGTCGACGCCGATGTCGCCGAGGGCGCGGACGGGTGTGGTGTCGGGCCAGGCGAACTTGAGGTAGCCGCGGGGCGCGCTGGCGACGGCCGTACGACCGCCCGCCCGCCGCAGGACGGGCAGGTCCCCGTCGGTGATGCCGGTGCCGTGGGCGAGGAGCACGTCCGCGTCGAGGATGCCGGTGCGTTCCAGCACCTCGATCGGGGTGACGCCGTGGCGGGCGAGGCTGGTGTCGGTCTGGTCGCGGTTCTCGGCGGCGTGCAGGTGCACGGGCAGGCCGTGCTCGCGGGCGAGCCGGGCGGTGGCGGCGAGGTCGGTGTCGTCGACCGTGTAGGGGGCGTGGGGCGCGAGCGCGGTGGTGATCCGGCCGTCGGCCGCGCCGCGGTGCCGCAGCGCGAACTCCAGTGACCGCTCGCGGCCTTCGGGGCCCTGCGAGGAGAAGAAGGCCTCGCCGAGCAGCGCCCGCATGCCGGTTTCCGCGACCACTTGGGCCACCGCGTCCATGGCGAAGTAGTGGTCGGCGAAGCAGGTGACGCCCGCGCGGATCATCTCGGCGCAGGCGAGCCGCGCCCCCAACTCGACGTCCCGTGCCGTGAGGTTGGACTCGACCGGCCAGACGACGTCGTTGAACCACTCCTCGGTGGGGAGGTCCTCGGCGAGGCCGCGCAGCGCGACCATCGGCGCGTGCGTGTGACAGTTGATCAGGCCGGGCAGGGCGACCTGGCCGGGGGCGTCGATGCGCTCGGCGGCGGGCAGCTCCGCGACCTCGGCGGAGGTCGTGACCGCCTCGACGACGCCGTGCCGTACGACGATCGCGGCGTCCTGCGCGAACCCGATCCGCTCTTGATCGTCGTGCACGAGGACCGTACATGCGCTGATGATGAGGTCGGCGGGACTGTTCGCGGCAGAAGGCGTCACCACGCCAACGTACGACGGCGTCGTAGGGCGGCATGACCCGGACCGCACATCCCGTCACGGCTCTGTCGCGGGGCGGGCCGGGCGCGCACCCTGGCCTCACCACCCCGTCTGTCGGCTTCTGAAAGGAGCCCGGCATGCTCCTCGGCACCTGGAATCTGGAGAACCTCTACCGGCCCGGCGGCCCCTACGGCCCGAAGGACGAGGCCGGGTACGCGGCGAAGCTCGCCTCGCTCGCCGCCGTGATCACGGAACTCGATCCGACGCTGCTCGGCGTGCAGGAGGTCGGGGACCCCGAGGCCCTGAAGGACCTGGCAGGGATGCTCGACGACGACTGGCACGTCGCCCTGTCCGAGCATGCGGACAGCCGGGGCATACGGGTCGGGTTCCTGAGCCGTACGGCCGTCACGGTGGTGGCCGACACGCGGGCGTTCCCGGCGGAGCTGCGCCCGGTCCAGGCGGACGATTCGGGGCTGACGGCGGGGCAGGCCGGGCGGGGCGTCCTGGCGGTCGAGGTCGAGAGCGGGGACGGACCGCTGCGGGTGGCGGTCTGTCATCTGAAGTCGAAGCTGCTGACGTATCCCGACGGCCGGTTCCAGCCGCGCGACGAGGGCGAGCGGGCCCGCTACGGTGCCTACGCCCTGTACCGGCGGGCGGCCGAGGCGACGGCCCTGCGCGCCCTCGCGGACGAGCTGCTGGCCGGTGACGGACAGGGGCGGGACGTGGCGATACTGGGCGACCTGAACGACGAGGTGCGGGCGGCGACCACGCAGATCCTGCTCGGCCCGCCCGGCTCGGAGATCGGCACACCGGGCTACGACCGGTCCGACCGGGGCGACGCGACGCGGCTGTGGGACGTGGCCCCGCTCATCCCGCCCGGGCAGCGCTGGTCCCGGGTGAACTCCGGGCGGCGCGAGCTGATCGACCACGTGCTGCTGAGCCACCGCCTGGTGCACCGGGTGACGGCGGCGGGCACGGGTCTGCCCGGCGAGGGCCCGCCCGGTCTGCCGTCGGTCGGCCCGGATCCGGCGGAACGCCGGGGCGAGCCCGGCTCGGACCACGCTCCGGTGTGGGTACGGGTCGGCGGCTGAGCACGCTGCCGTGCCCGGGCGCCCGCTGTGGCCAGGGGCGGAGGGGCGGCAGCCCGGTGCCGGGCGTCCTACCCGGCGAGGGGTGTCCGGGGCGGCCGTAGTCCCACCCGGTTTCCGTGGTCGGCGAGTTCGGCGAGGACGGCCGCGAGGCGTTCCTCGTGGCGGGGCCCGATCCGGCCCGTGTCGTCGAGGTGCACGGCGCACGCGGTCGTGGTGTCGACGAGGCGTTCGAGGAGGTCGGCCACCTCGTCCGCGCCCTCGGTGTGCCGGGCGAGGGCGGGCAGTTCGTGCGCGGCGAGGGAGATGGCCGAACGGGCCTCGGCGAGGGTGCGATAGGCCTCGCGGCGCAGGGTCCAGCGGGTGGTGCGGTGGTCGGAGGGGGTGCCGGAGGTTCCGATGCGGGGGGCGTCGGCCTCGTCGAGGACGTGCGTCAGGTAGGCGTAGGCGGCCTCGGTCGCCGTCGCGAGCCGGGCCCGTACGCCCCCGCCGCGCTGGCCGGGCATCGGCAGGTGCCCGACGATCAGCACGATCGCGCAGGCCAGCAGCGTCTCGCCGATCCGGCCCGCGGAGGCCTGGGCTTCGCCGCCGACCATGACGAGCGCGAGGACGAGGACGGTGGCGACGGCGGTCTGGGCGGCGAAGTGCCGGGTGGCGACGGGTATGAGCGCTCCGCTGAGGGCGACGAGCGCGATGAGCCCTTCCGGACGGGGCAGGACGGCGGCCAACCCGGCGAACAGCAGCGCCCCGAGGACGGTCCCGGCGGCCCGGTTCAGCACCCGTGACGCCAGCGGCCCCAGGTCCGGCTTGACGAGGAAGACGGCCGTGGCGGGCAGCCAGTACCAGTGCTCGTGCTGCCCGTACCACTGGCTCTGGTGCAGGGCCTGGGCCACCGCCGAGCTGGCCCCGAAGCAGAGGGCGACGCGCAGCCCGTACTCACGTCCGGCACTGCCGAACGCGGCGCGCAGCCGGTCCCCGGCGCTGCGGGGCCGGGTGTGCAGATCGCCGCCCCGGCCCCGGTCGAAGACCTCGGCGGCGTGCAGGAGGGCGTCGTCGAGGGCGCGCAGGGCGGGCGCCGAGCGGGACGGCGCGGGCAGCGGCCCGGTGTGGGTGTTGCCGCGTACGGCGGCGGCGAGCCGCCGGGGGCCTTCGGAGGCGCGTTCGGCGACGGCCTCCTCGGCCCAGGCGAGAGCGGTGGCGGCCTCGGCCAGGGGCAGGGCCGCGGCGTACTGCGCGTGCAGCCGCCGCTCGGTGGAGGAGGAGGCGTACCGGCGCAGCCGCGGCCCGGCGAGGGCGTCCTGGGCGTGGTCGAGGGCGGCGGTCAGCGCGGCCCGGCGGCGGATGGCGTCCGGCCCGCCGACGGCGTCGAGCAGTTCGGCGACGGCCTCGTACACACCGGCCACGGCCTCCCGCTCCCCGTCGAAGCGGAAGTCACCGGCGAGGGAGCCGGGCGTGGGCAGGACGAGCCGCAGCGCGAGCAGCCACCCCGCCCCGGCGAGATAGGCGAGCGCCCGCTCCCATCCCGGCTCCGGCAGGGGCATCCCGGCGCCGATCGCCGCGCCGACGAGCAACTGCGTCCCGACGGCGGACGCGACGGGCCCGACGGCGCTCATCCCTCCGGCGACGAGCCCGACGATCGTGAGCACCACGGTGAGCACGACCGCCCCTGTCCCCTGCCCGGTGTACGTCCCGACCACGAGCCCCACGGCACCGCCCAGGGCGGGCACTCCGATCCGCTGGACCGAGACGCGGCGGCTGCCGGGCCGGTCGTTGATCCCGGCGAGCATGGCGGCGACGGCGGCGACGACGCCGAGGGAGGTGAGACCGCTCTGCACGGCCACGAGCAGCAGGGGTCCGGCGGACAGGGCCCCCCGCGTCACCGCGCTCCAGGGCACGGGCCCCCGCTGGGCACGCAGGGCGTGCGCGAGCCAGGGCGGAAGGTGCGGGGCGATGCGGCGGGACACGGGGCTCCTGTCGTCTCGACGAGGGCAGGGGAAGCCTTCGGGCGACGGTGGCCGGGGCGGGGCGGGGCTGTCCACGCTAGGTGGGGTTCCTGGAGGATAGGTGTCCGGAACGTGTCGGGCGGCTCGAAACCGGCGTTCTTTATGTACGCAATCAAGAACCGAGACCCCGGCAACCTTTTCGGCCACGGCGACCACTGGTGGGTCGTGAGCGCGCGTTCTCCTGAACCACGCAAGGACTCGAAGGACTCATCCGTGGCATCCGCATCCCACCGCCGTCCCCTCCGCAAGCGGCGCACGGCCCTCGTCTGGGCCGTCGCCGTGGCAGCGGTGGGACTTCTCGTCTCCCTCGTGATCGCCCTGCGCCCCGGCAGCGAACCGGACACGGTGCGGACGGCGGCCGCGACCGCCACCGGCACCCGGCCGAGCGCCCCGCCGACGACACACAAGCCCACACCGGCGCCGAAGCCCTCCGCGGACTCCCCGGCCTCGTCGACTCCGACACCCGCGCCGGCCACCACGTCGGCGCGGCCCTCGCCCGCCGCCACCCGGTCGTCCGCACCGCGTCCGGCGTCCGGCACGGCAGCCCTGGCCGGACGGATCAAGCCCGGAACCACCTACAACGGCGTCGCCACCCACTACGACGCCAAGGACGGTGACGGCGCCTGCCTGTACGGCCCGAGCCCCGACCTGATGGTCGCGGCGATGAACCACGCCGACTACGAGACGTCCCAGGCGTGCGGGGCGTACATCCTCGTCCGCGCGGCGAGCGGCGCCTCCGTCACCGTCCGGATCACCAACGAATGCCCCCTGCCCTGCGCCCCCGGCCAGCTCGACCTCAGCAAGGAGGCGTTCGCGAAGCTCGCCGGCCTCTCCGTGGGCCGGACAGCGGTCACCTGGAGCCTGCTGAGCCCCGGCACGTCCGAGAAGATCTCGATCCGCTACAAGACCGGTTCCAGCCGCCACTGGTGCGGCATCCAGGCACTGGGCCACCGCAACCCGCTGGCCCGGCTGGAGGTCAGGACCGGCAGCGGCTGGAGCCGACTGACCCGTACGGAGTACAACTACTTCCTCTCCCCCGACGGCACCGGCTGCGGCGGCTCCCTCAGGCTCACCGACATCTACGGCGAACAGCTCACCGTCGACGGCATCGCGGTCCGCCCGGACGCCGTCCAGCCGACGCGCGTCCAGTTCACCCGTCGGTGACGGCGTTCACGGCACGGGCGAGGAGCGTCTCGGCGTCGGTGACGGTCCGGGCGAGGGCGGCCGGATCGTCGGTGAGGTTCCGTACGACCGCGTCCACCTCCCGCAACCCCGCACGTGCCACCAGCCCCTTGTCGTTGGTGACCCATTCGCCGCGCGCCGCCAGCACCGCGTGCGCCGTCTGTGTCGCGGCGAGGGCGATCGCGCCCGCGACCTGGGTGACGGCGCTCTTGGGGGCGTGGCCGGCCTTGGCGTAGGCGAGGGTGGCCGTGGCCATGCCGTGCCAGTGCGCCGGGGCACTCGCGCGCAGCGCCCGCGGATAGGACCCCGGACGCGGCAGTTCGCCCCGCAGCACCTGGTTGATCGCGAGTTCGGCGACGAGGAGGTACGTCGGGATGCCCGCCAGGTGGAACATCAGGGGCTCCACACGGAAGCGGCCCTGCTCCGCCTCGGCCAGCTCGTGTTCGACCACGTCCAGATCGCGGTAGTGGACGTCCACCTTCCTGCCCTCGATCGTCAGCCAGGCGCCTGAGTCGAAGACGCCGCCGCCCCACGCGCCGATCTCGCAGACCTCGCCCTCCCAGCCGACCGCGCGGAGATCGGCCGGGTCGAAGGCGCCGCGGTAGTAGACCGCCAGGTCCCAGTCGCTGTCGGGCCGTTCGGTGCCCTGGGCGCGGGAGCCGCCGAGGGTGACGGCTCGAACGGCGGGGAGGGCGGCGAGGCGGTCGGCGGTGGTGTCGAGGAAGGTGTGGTCCGGGACGGCGGGCACGGCGGGCTCCTGGGCAGGCGGGGTCCAGGGAAGCGTAGGGGGACGGTCCGGCCGCCGGGAACCGAAATACGGGTGCGTGCGCGTGCCGGGCCCCTCATGATCGGGGGTTGTCCTGTCGCCGCCCGCAGATCGGAGACCTCACGTGATCCGCCGCGTCACCGTCCCGAGCCTCTTCCCGCCGCCCGCCTACTCCCATGCGTCCGTCGTCGAGGCCGGCACGCGGCTGGCGTTCCTCGCCGGGTCCGTGCCGCTGGGCCCGGACGGCACACTCGTCGGGCCCGGAGATCCCGTGCGGCAGGCCGAGCAGGTCATCGGCAACCTGCGGGAGCAACTGGCCGCCGTGGGGAGCGATCTGGCGCACGTCGTGGCGACCGACGTGTACGTGGTGAGCGATGAACCAGCCGTGCTGTCCGCCGTCTGGAGTGTGGTCGAGGCGTCCGGCCTCAGTGCGGGCCCGCACTCGTCGACGCTGATCGGCGTGGCGTGTCTCGGATACGCGGGACAGCTGGTGGAGATTACGGCGACAGCCGTCGTGCCCGACGGGCCGCCTGCCTGAGGAGGACTCCATGTTGATCGAGCACCGCGGGCAGCGCCCTGTCGTCCCCGAGTCCGCGTACGTCGCTCCGACGGCCGTCGTGTGCGGGGCCGTCGTCCTCGGGGAGCGCAGCCGGGTGCTGCACGGGGCCGTGCTCACCGCGGAGGACGGGGAGGTGCGGGTCGGCTCGGACGTCGTCGTCATGGAGAACGCGCTGGTGCGGGGGCGGTCCGCGCACCCGGCCGTGATCGGTGACGCGGTGCTCGTCGGCCCGCACGCCCATGTCAACGGGGCGACCCTGGAGGACGAGGTCTTCGTGGCCACCGGCGCCTGCGTCTTCCCGGGGGCCGTCGCGGGCGTCGGCTCGGAGCTGCGGATCCACAGCGTGCTGCACGTCAACTCGGTGCTGCCGCCCGGCACCGTCCTGCCCATCGGCTGGATCGCGGCGGGCGCACCCCGGGCCCGGCTCTTCGCACCCGGGGAGCACGACGAACTCTGGCAGATCCAGGAGGCGCTGGACTTCCCGGGCACGGTCTACGGCATCCCGCGCGGCACCTCCATGCGCGAGGTCATGGCCCGGCAGGCGGAGCTCTACGGGGCCCACCGCGACGACGTCACCCTCGACGGCCCGGCATGAGCTACCGCCCTCCGGGCCTGCCCCACACCCTCCGTTTCGGCAGCGGCTCGGCGTAGCTCCCCACCCGGCTCGTGGTCAGGCCCAGCGCCACCAGCGACTCCGCCAGTCTGACCGCCGCGGCGACCCCGTCCACGACCGGCAGGCCCAGCTTCTCCCCGACCACCCGCTGCAGCCCGGTCATGCCGGCGCAGCCCAGCACCAGGACCTCCGCCCCGGCCGCGCAGGCCCGTTCCGCGGCGGCCAGGAACGCCGTCTCGGTCCGCTCGTCGTCGCCGAGGTCGAGCACGTTCAGGCCCGTGCCGACGATCGCCGCACAGTTGCGTGCCACACCCGCCGTCTCCAGGCTGTCCTCGATCTGGCCGCGCGAGCGCTCCAGCGTGGTCACCACGCCGTAGCGGCGGCCCAGCAGGCAGGCGAGATGTGCCGCGGCCTCGGTGATGTCGACGACCGGCACGCCCACCAGCTCCCGTGCGCCCTCCCGCCCGTGCTCCCCGAATCCGGCCATGACCACGGCGTCGTACGGCGGTCCGTCGTAGGTCCGCAGCGTGTCCAGGACGGCCGCGGCGGACAGGTAGCTGTCGAGCCAGCCCTCCGCGGACGCCGGTCCCCAGTCGGGGGTCAGTCCGGTCACGGTGGTGCCCGGGCCTGCGGCGGCCCGGGCACCTCGCACGATCTCCTCGGTCATCTCCTGCGTGGTGTTGCAGTTGGTGACGACGATCCGCACGTCTCTCAGACCTCCGCGGTGGCGCGCTCGGGACGGCACAGGGCGGCGTAGATCGCGGCGGCGAGCGCCGTGCCGATGAACCAGGAGTACGGGGCGACGTCGCTGAAGGTCTTCACCAGCGCGAGCACCGCCGCGACACCGGCCGCCGGCAGGAACGCCCACAGCGCCTTGGGGTTGAAGCCCCTGCGGTAGTGGTAGCGGGCGCCGGGCGAGGCGTCGAACAGCTCGTCCACGTTCACGCGGCCGCGCTTGACCCAGTAGTAGTCGACCATGATCACGCCGAACAGCGGGCCGAGGAAGGCGCCGAGGCCGCCGAGGAAGTAGTTGACGACGGTCGGGTTGGAGAAGAGGTTCCAGGGGGTGACGAGCAGCGCCGCGACCGTGCTGATCATGCCTCCGACCTTGAAGGTGATCTTCTGCGGCCAGACGTTGGCCAGGTCGTACGCCGGTGAGACGAAGTTGGCGACGATGTTGACGCCCATGGTGGCGATGGCGAAGGTCAGCGCGCCCAGCACCAGCACCCAGGTGTTGCCGATCTCGGCGACGAGGTAGGCCGGGTCGGTGATCTCCTTGCCGAAGACCTCGAAGGCTCCCGCGGTGACGATGACCGACACGATCACGAAGGCCGTGGAGTTGACGGGCAGACCCCAGAAGTTGCCGCGCCGGACCGCCTTGTAGTCGGGCGCGAAGCGGGAGAAGTCGCAGAAGTTGAGCATCAGGGTGCCGTACGTGGCGAGGACCAGGCCGATCGCGCCGAACCACTGACGCCACTGCTCACCGACGGAGACCGGGTGCGGGGTGGAGGTGAGCGAGATCGTCCAGCCGGCCTTGGCGAGAATCCACACGGCCAGCGCGATCATCACGAGCCAGATCGCCGGGCCGCAGAAGTCCTGGAACTTACGGACGGACTCCATGCCCCGGCTGATGATCGCCGCCTGGACCAGCCACAGCGCGACGAAGGAGAACCAGCCGAGCGCGTCCAGGCCCAGGAAGGAGTGGTGCGTCCACGACTCCAGGCCCGGCCAGGCCGCCAGCAGCATCACGTTGACGGCGACGGAGGCGAGGTAGGTCTGGATGCCGTACCACATGATGGCGATCACGGCTCTGATCAGCGCGGGGATGTTGGCGCCCCAGACGCCGAACGCGATCCGGCTGACCACCGGGAAGGGCACGCCGTGGCGCTGGCCGATCTTCCCCATCCAGTTCATGCCGATGTAGATGATCACGAACCCGACGAGCAGGGACGTGAAGATCTGCCAGACGTTCATGCCCAGGAAGAGCAGCCCGGCGGCGAAGGTGTAGTTGCCGAGGTTGTGGACGTCGGACATCCACATGGCGAAGAGGTCGAAGACCTTCCAGTTGCGCTTCTCGGCGGGCGCCAGGTCCTCGTTGGTGAGCCGGGGGTCTGGGACGAACGCTGGGGTGCCGGTGGTTGCGGCACGGTCGGCGAGGGACACGGGGGCCTCCAGAGCAAGGGGACGACGGAGGACTGCTCGGCAGGACTGCGGACGGCCGCCCCGCGAGGCGTTTGGTATACCAAACTGCGTCATGGTCTCCCCGTCAACCGTTCCGACCGATGTCGCTCTTGTTAACGCTGCGTAAAAGACACCTCGCGTCGACGAAGATGGGCTTCATGACGAAGATCGAACCCCTCGGAGCGGTACGCGAACGCGTCACGGCCGATCTGCGCCAGGAGATCATCGCGGGCAGCCTCCGTCCCGGAGACCGCCTGGTCGAACGCGAGCTGGCGGAACGTTTCGGTGTCTCGCGCGTGCCGGTCCGGGAGGCGATCCGGGCCCTGGTGGCCGAGGGCTTCGTCCACTTCGAGACACCCCGCCGGACGGTAGTACGCCGCCTCACCCCGACCGACGTCAAGGAACTGTTCGAACTGCGAGAAGCCCTGGAGGTCTACGCCGCCGGACTCGCCGCGTCCCGCGCGACCCGGGAGGAGCTGGCCGAGGTCCGGGAGCTGATCGACCGCGCGGCCGCCGCCACGGAGGCCGGGGACGCCGAGGCGATCACCGACGTCAACAGCCGGCTGCACGACCGCATCGTGGCGATGGCCGGCAACAGCCTGCTGACCGAGGCCCTGGAACCGGTCGCCGGCCGGCTGCGCTGGATGACCCGGCGCAACGAGGAGTGGCCCCAGCTCCTCGTGGAACACCGCGAGTTGTACGAGGCCATCGCCTCGGGCGACCCGGAGCGGGCCCGCGCGCACGCGCTGACGCACGTACGGACCAACTACCGTTCCACCGTCCGTCACCTGTTCGGCGACGAGGCTCCCTAGTCGCTTCGGGCCGGCAGCTCCGCCGCCCGCCCGGCCGTCCGCAGGACGTCGCGCAGCATGGCGGGGGTGAGCCGGCCGGTGAAGGTGTTGCGCTGGCTGACGTGGAAGCAGCCGAACAGCTCCAGGCCGTCGAGGGCGAACCGTGCGCCGTGGGAGAAGGCGGGACGCGGCCGGGGCACCGGCCAGCCGGCCTCGGCGAACGCGGGCAGCGCGGCCTGCCAGCCGAAGCCGCCGAGCACGACCACGGCCCGCAGCGTCGGTCGCAGCAGCCGCAGTTCCTGCACGAGCCAGGGGCGGCAGGTGTCCCGCTCCTCGGGGGTGGGCTTGTTGGCGGGCGGGGCGCAGTGCACGGGCGAGGTGACGCGCACTCCGTACAGCTCCAGACCGTCGTGGGCGTGCACGGCGGTCGGCTGGGAGGCGAGACCGACGTCGTACAGCGCCTCGAAGAGGACGTCCCCGGAGCGGTCGCCGGTGAACATCCGGCCGGTGCGGTTGCCGCCGTGGGCGGCGGGGGCGAGTCCCACGATCAGCAGCCGGGCGTCCGCCGGCCCGAAACCGGGCACCGGCCGGCCCCAGTACGTCCAGTCCGCGAAGGCGGCTCGCTTGGCGCGTGCCGCCTCCTCGCGCCAGGAGACCAGCCGCGGGCAGGCCCGGCAGTCCGCTATGCGCCGGTCGAGGAGGGGAAGGCCGCTCGCATCCATCACTCCACGGTAGGGGCAGGTGGGGGGTCGTAGTCGTCGCGGGGGCGAGATCGGCGGGGACCGCTCCCCACACGTCGGTACGCCGGTGACCCGCACGGCCCGTTCATCGCTCCGCCGCAGCCAGAGCAGGGCCCCGGCCAGCAGCACGGCACCCGTCAGCAGCCAGGGCAGCGGGCCGGGGCGCAGCACCCCGACGGCCAGGCCGGTGAGCGCGCCGGCCAGTTGCTGGGCGAGGGACTGGACGGACAGGGCGGTGGCTCGGCCCGGGCCGGCGACCCGGCGGTGCAGGAGGTCGTTCTCGTTCGGGCCCGCCGCGCCGAAACCGAGGTAGACCAGTCCGAAGCCGACGACCGCGAGGGCCGTGGCCGCCGGATGGGCCGACGACGCGGTGACCCCGAGCAGCAGCAGGCCGCCCGCACCGGCCGCGAGACCGACCAGCACGGCCCGTTCGCCGCTGCCCGCGACCCGGGCGGTGAGCGGCGCGAGGTGGCTGCCGGCACCGGAACAGACGAAGCCCGCGCAGGACAGCCCGGCGTAGACCATCGCTGCGGAGCCGGCCGCGCCGGTCAGTGCGGCGGCACGGCCCGGTACGAGCAGTTCGATGGCGGCCAGGGCGCTGCCGGCGGCCGCGGAGGCGAGCAGGATCCGGCGGACAAGCGCGTCCCGGCCGCCCAGCCGCAGCCCGTCCAGCACTGTGGCGGGAACGCCGCGCAGCACGGAACGCAGGGTGGCAGGCGGTCGCGGGGGTTCCCGCAGAGCGGCCGGCACGTACACCACGAAGACGATCCTCAGCGCGGCTCCCAGCAGCAGGGGAACGGACAGGGGCAGCACCGCCCCGGACGTCGCCTGGCTCAGCCGGGCACCGAGGTCGGGTCCCAGGCCGAGCAGCCAGGGCAGGGCGCCGCCGAGCAGGATGCCGGCCGCCAGCGCGGCGGAGGTCGCGGAGCCGCCACGGGCCAGGCCCGTGCGCAGTTCGGCGTCGAAACCGGAGCATGCCTGGACGGTGTCGACGTACCAGGCCTCGGCGGTACCGCTGGCCAGGGCCCGGGCCGCGCCCATGAGCACCATGCCGGCGGTGAGCGAACAGGCGGTGGTGCCGAGGCCGACCAGAACGAAGGCGACCGCGCCGAGCGCACCGGCCGCGGCGAGGACCGGCCGGCGTCCGAGGACGTCCGAGAGCCCTCCGGTGGGTAGCTCCAGCGCCGCCACGGTGAGCGAGTGCGCGGCGAACAGCCCCGCGATCGCGGCGAGGGACATGCCACGCTCACTGAACAGCAGGACCATCGTGGCCATACTCAGGCCCGGCGGCAGCCAGAGGAGCGCGCAGACGGTGACGTACCGGCGGCGGGCGGCCTGTGTCCCGGGCGGCTCGGTCATCAGCCGCGTCACGAGGCGCCTTCGCTGCCGGGGTTCTCGGGGTTCTCGGGGTCCTTGCGGTCTTCGGGGTCGGAATCCTCGGAGTCTTCGGGGGCGGGGCCGGCAGCTTCGTGCGGGGCGAGCGGCAGCCCGGCGGTGAGGAACACGACGTGTTCGGCGCGCGGATCGTCCGCGTCCCGGGCGGTCAGCTCCGCCAGCTTCCCGGCGACGGTGTCGAAGAGCTCGGTGAGCGACGCCGCCGTCAGCCGGGGCATGAGGTCGCTGATCCCGGACGGCTCCACCCACTCCTGGCCGAGGCGCCCGGCGGCCATGTCCGCTTCGTGCCGGGCGAGGGATCTCTCCAGGTGCTCGATCTGCCGCCGCCGCGCCAGGCTGACGAAGGCCCGGCCCGCCGCGGTGGCCTCCATCGTCTCGTTGCTCCAGGAGGTGACGGTGTGCAGTGCCCGCCAGCGCCGCTCCCGCCCGTCGCGGTGCTCGGCCTCGGCGATGAACGCGTACTTCGCCAGCACGCGAAGGTGGTAGCTCGTCGACGCCGAGGACTCCCCCGTCCGCGCGGCCAGTTCACTCGCCGTGGCGGGCCCGTCCTGCCGCAGCAGCCCGAGCAACTGGATCCGCAGGGGGTGGGTGAGGGCCTTCAGGGCGGCGGTGTCGTGCTCGGGATCGAGTACGCGCTTGTGCTCGTCGCTGTCCATGCCGGGAGGTTAGGCCCCCATGCCACTTAGCAAAAGAGTTTTTGCAAAACTTGTTTGGCAGAGTTGGTTCGGAGGGCGATATCCCGCCCGGGAGGGCGACGCGGAGGACTAAGGTCGGGGACATGGCTTCTCAAGGTGCGGAGAACGAGGGGACGGACGGGGTCGAAGTCGCGGTGCCCGAGTCCCCGGAGGCCGCGGCCGGCTCCCGGAGCGGCGCCGCGCAGCCCCTGGACCCGAAGGTCGCCTCGGCGATCGCCGCTGCCGAGGCCGCAGGCCCGCAGGGCGGCACGACCGTCCGCGTCGACAGCTGGATCTGGTCCGTACGCCTCGTCAAGACCCGCTCCATGGGAGCCACCGCCTGCCGGGGCGGCCACGTGCGCGTCAACGGCGAGCGGGTGAAGCCCGCTCACGCCGTCCGCGTCGGTGACGAGGTGCGTCTACGGCACGAGGGCCGCGATCGGGTCGTCGTCGTCACGCGGCTGATCCGCAAGCGGGTCGGGGCGCCCGTGGCCACCCAGTGCTACATCGACAACTCCCCGCCGCCCCCGCCCCGCGAGGCCGTCGCACCCGCCGGTGTCCGCGACCGCGGCGCGGGCCGCCCGACGAAGCGCGACCGCCGGGAAATGGAACGCCTCCGCGGCGTGACGGCCCCGGGCAGCATGCCCGGGCCTGGCCCCGGCCCTGGTCCCGGCGGAGGCTTCGGCAGCGGCTCGGGCAGACCGAGGCCGTGAGCAGCCCGAGGAGTCCGCGTCACCGAACGGACGGACCGGACCGGACCGGCGCCCGGGACGGGCCCCTGGGCCCTCCCGGACGCCGCCGGAGCCATGAGCGACAGGTCGCACCCGGTCACGCCCGTCGCCGAAGCAGCCGGAGCAGATCCGCGTTGTGCCCCCGCCGCGCCCACGCAATGAGGGCGAGCGGCACGATCAGGATCAGCGGCGTCGCCGCGTACTCCCCGTCGAAAGCGGCTGTCTGCACGATGAACGCGCCCACCATCAACGCGCTCAGCGCCATCGCCGCCACCGACTGGAGCAGCGGTGTCAACAGGGCGACGGCCCCGGCCAGTTCGAGCGCGCCGATGGTGTACATCCCCGCACTGCCCCAGCCGAGCTGCTCGAAGGACTCGGCAGCCGACGCGTGCCCGATCAGCTTGGGCAGAGCACTCGCGATCGCGTAGAAGAGCGCGAGCAGCACCTGAAGAGCGCGCAGCACGATCCGGGCACGCCGCCCTCGAACGGTCGCGGACTCGGCGACGACGCCGGCCGGGGCGGAGGCGGTGGGGGCGGTGGTCTCGGACATGGAGGTCTCCTGGGGGAAGCGGTCCGTGGTGGTGTCGCAGGGGTAGACCGCCCCTCGCCCTCGAACTCATCGCCGGACGCCGGACGACTTCGGCCTGGCCGATGTCCCGCCGGTGCCGGTGCCTAGAGCGCCGGCACCGCCCGCACCCATATCCGGTCCTCCGTCAGGTACCGGTCCACCTTCAGGCCCGCCTCCCCCAGCGCCTCCTCGAACTGTTCCTTCGTCAGCGGGCGGGCGCGGAACGTCTGGGTCCAGACCGCGTCCGGGAACTCGTACTCCGCGCGCACCGAGTTGACTCCGTCGCCGGCCGGCTCCGACGACGCGATCCGCACGGTGAAGCCGCTGGGATCCTTGCGCTCGCGCGGCACGTTCTCGTGGTAGTCCTCGCCCTCACGCTGGATCAGTACGCAGCCGCCCTCCGCGACATGCCGTACGCACGTGCGCAGCATGCCGCGCCGCACCTCGACGTCTCCCGCATGTACGAGGAACGACGCGAGCAGCACCACGTCGAACGTCTCGCCCAGGTCCAGTTCCTCGATCGGGCCGCATATCGTCCGCGCGCCGCGCACACGCTCCAGCATCGGGGCGGACTCGTCCACCGCCGTGACCGTGAACCCGCGGTCCACAAGGGCGTGGGTCATGCGTCCGACCCCACTGCCGAGCTCCAGGATGTGCGCGCCCCGGGGCACCGCGGCGGCGATCACATCCGGTTCGTCTCCGACGGGCAGCCGTGAGTAGAGCTCCACCGCGCAGCCGTCCGGGGTGATGGCCCCGGGTCCCGTCCCCTCGTACCCCTCACGCATTTTCATCTCCATGCCCGTCCAACGGGCCGCATCCGCACGGCCGTTCCCCTGACAACCGTCTTCACTCGACCGAGTGAACAGGGGGGCGGGGCGCCGGAGTCGAGGACCGCGGAGGTCACAGCGGGAACCAGCCGTGCCCGATGTACCAATGGCCACCCGCCCGCAGATGGTCCCCCACCGCCCGCTCCACCGATGTGCGCCTCGGCAGACCGCCGACCGGCAGGTCCGGGTCTCCGAAGACGAAACGGACGGGCTCGGTGTCCGCCGGTTCCGGCTCCTCACCGGCGTCGCGGCCGGGCTCGAAGCGCTCCTGGAACCGGACGATGTTGGAGTCCGGGTCGAGATGGCGCTTCAGCTGTGGGTCGAGCAGCCAGGAATGGCACACCGCCACCCGGTACCGCTCGTGCGGAAAACAGCGGGCGAAGAACTCCCGCGCCAGGTCCAGGGAACGGTCGCAGGCAGCCGGTGACAGCGACCCATAGAAGTCCGGAATGTGCAGGTTCAAGCAGGGCTCCGCCGGCATGGCCTCCAGGCCGGTCACCGCCACCGCCCGCCCGGTCCGCCGCCCGAGGCGGGCCCGCTCGAACTGGAGCCGTCCCAGCTGGTACAGCTCGCCCCGGAAGTGGTGCGTGAGCCACTGTGGGACCTCCACCCCTCCCGTGCCGTGCCGACGTCGGTGGAACGCCATGTTCCGCCCGAGGTCGGCGAGGGTGCGGCGGCTGACGTCGGCCGTGACACCCCGCTCGCGGTGGTACGCCCGCGTGTGCGGCAACGCCGCGACGAACACGTACACGGTGAAGTACGGGCCCAGCGCGGCCGGGGCTTCGGCGACGCGCTCGTGGAGCGGAACCTCGACACCGACCTCCCCGATGTCCCGTATCAGCTCCTCGACGCACTCCTCCAGGAGCCTCACGACCCCGGTGTCCGCGGTGACCGTCCGCCGCAGGGCGACCAGATCGTTGATGTCCTGGTGCGGCACCGCCAGGTCGAGCAGGATCTCGGGCAGTGTGTCGGCGTCCGGCAGCATGCGCGGCTCCCCTGTCGACCTTGGTGAACACTCGCCACGAAGAGTACGTTGCAAGCAGGAGCGGTGATCGAACATGCGGACAGGCAGTGAACCGCGGACCGCGCGCAGTGCCCTGCGGGCGCGCTTCTGGCTGGGCCTGTGGGGGCTGGTCTGGGCCCTCTTCGGGACGGTCGCGTTCGTGATCGCCGGGCGGACCGGGTGGGCCATCGCCTGCGGTGTGCTGCTGCTGATCGTCACGATCGACCTGGCCGTCGTCCTGCGGCACATCCGGCAGGGCCCGCACTACCAGCCGGGCCCCGACATCCCGCCCTACCGGCCGCCGGACGAACGCCCTTGAAGCAGACCTGAGCGGCCGGTCACGCGTCGAAGCGCGCGGCTTTCAGGAACTCCGGATTCGGGTCCAGCGCGGCCGCCAGGCGGAAGTGGCGCTTCGCCTGGTCGGGACGGCCCTGCCGCTCATACGTACGGGCGAGCGCGAAGTGCGCGAACGCGTTGTCCGGCTCCCGCTCCAGGACGATCTGGAACTCGAGCTCCGCCGGCCTCAGCTGTGCCGCCGCGAAGAAGGCACGCGCCCGCAGCAGCCGCGCCGCGGTGTTCTCCGGGTGCGTGGCGATGACGCCGTCCAGCAGCTTCACCGCGCCCCGCGGGTCCCGCGCGGCGAGCAGTTGCTCGGCGGCACGGAAGTCGATGACATGCGTCTCCGGGGTACGTCCGGTCGAACCGCTGGTCTCGGGCACGGCAGAGTCCTTCCCTCACTGCGGTGGTTCAACGCCCCACGGGGTGCCGCTATTCCGCGGGAGACGGCCGGGATGCCTGCGACCTGCGCAGCAGCTCGGCCCATACGTCCTGCACACGCTGCTCCAGCTCGCCCAGCGGGACGTCGTTGTCGATCACGATGTCGGCGATCTCCCGGCGCTGCTCGCGCGTCGCCTGGGCGGCCATCCGCGCGCGGGCGTCCCCCTCGGTCATGCCGCGCAGTCGCACCAGCCGGTCGAGCTGGGTCTCGGGGGCCGCGTCGACGACGATCACCAGGTCGTAGAGAGGCGCCAGGCCGTTCTCCGTGAGGAGGGGGACGTCGTGGATGACGACCGCGTCCTCGGCGGCGGCCTCCTCCAGCTCGCGCGATCGGGCGCCCACCAAGGGGTGCACGATCGAGTTGAGGGTGGCGAGTTTCTCCGCGTCGGCGAAGACGATGGCGCCGAGGCGGGGCCGGTCCAGGCTGCCGTCGGCGGCGAGGATCTCCTCGCCGAAGGCCTCGACGACCGAGGCCAGCCCCGGCGTCCCTGGGGCGACGACCTCCCGCGCGATGCGGTCCGCGTCGATCAGCACGGCTCCGCACGCGACGAGCAGCCGTGACACCTCACTCTTGCCGGCACCGATGCCGCCGGTCAGGCCCACCTTCAGCATGTCCCGCAGCTTAGGCCCTGCCCGGGCAGGGCCTTCGCCCAGGCCCTGCCGTGATCAGTTGTCGCCTTCTCGTTCCGCCAGGAACTTCTCGAACTCCAGGCCGATCTCGTCCGCCGACGGGATGTCCACCGGCTCGGCGAGCATGTTGCCCCGGGTCTCGGCGCCCGCGACGGCGTCGTACTGGTGCTCGAGGCCCTCGATGAGCGCGGTGAGGTCCTCGTCGCCCTCGCGGATCTGCCGGTCGATCTCCGTCTGGGTGCGGTGGGCGTCCGAGCGCAGGGCGTGGGCGATGCCCGGCAGGACCAGTCCCGTCCCCGCCGTGATGGCCTCCAGGACCGTCAGAGCCGCGTCCGGGTACGGGGAGCGGGCGATGTAGTGCGGGACGTGGGCGGCGACGCCCAAGACGTCGTGCCCGGCTTGGAGCAGGCGGTACTCGACGAGGGACTCGGCGCTGCCGGGCACCTGCGCCTCCTCGAAGGGGCTGAGGTGGCCCGGGACGAGGTCGGTGCGGTTGCCGTGCGGGGTGAGGCCGACGGGCCGGGTGTGCGGGACGCCCATGGGGATGCCGTGGAAGTTCACGGAGAGGCGGACGCCGAGCCGCTCCACGATCTGCCTCACCGCGGCGGCAAAGCGCTCCCACTCCACGTCCGGCTCGGGGCCGGACAGCAGCAGGAAGGGCGCGCCGGTGGCGTCCTGCACGAGCCGCACCTCGAGGGCGGGGTCCTCGTAGTCGCTCCAGCGGTCGCGCTTGAACGTCAGCAGCGGGCGGCGGGCGCGGTAGTCCACGAGCCGGTCGTGGTCGAAGCGGGCGACGACCTGGTGGGGCAGGGTGTCCAGCACCCGGTCGACGATCTGGTCGCCCGTCTCGCCCGCGTCGATGTATCCGTCGAAGTGGTAGAGCATGACAAGTCCGGCCGACTCCTGGGCGAGCGCCATGTCGACGACGGCCAGCCCCTTCGGCTCCCAGGCGTACAAATCCTGCGGATCAAGCACAGTGACCGCTCCTCCTCGTGTTCACACTCCACAACGCCGTTGCGGGCGTGGGCATTCCCGGAGAAGGAGATTCATGATCTTGGCAGCGACACGACTGAGGGGCCGCACCCCGAAAGGTACGGCCCCTCAAGCCTTCAACTGCCCTCAGCTAGAAGCCGACGTCAGCTCTGACCACCGGCCAGCTTCTCCCGCAGAGCGGCAAGCGCCTCGTCCGAGGCCAGCGCACCGGAGTTGTCCGGGCCCTCGGAGGAGTACGAACCGCCACCGCCGCCGGACGCGGCCGGAGCGGCGGCCTCGCCACCCTCGGCGGCAGCCTTCTCGTCCGCCTCGCGGGACTTGATGACCTGCGCCTGGTGCTGCTCGAAGCGCTGCTGCGCCTCGGCGTACTGGGTCTCCCAGGCCTCGCGCTGGGTCTCGTAGCCCTCGAGCCAGTCGTTGGTCTCGGGGTCGAAGCCCTCGGGGTAGATGTAGTTGCCCTGGTCGTCGTAGGACGCGGCCATGCCGTACAGGGTCGGGTCGAACTCGACCGCCGACGGGTCGGCACCGAAGGACTCGTTGGCCTGCTTCAGCGAGAGGCTGATGCGACGGCGCTCGAGGTCGATGTCGATGACCTTGACGAAGATCTCGTCGTTGACCTGGACGACCTGCTCCGGGATCTCCACGTGGCGCTCGGCCAGCTCGGAGATGTGGACCAGACCCTCGATGCCCTCGTCCACGCGGACGAACGCACCGAACGGAACCAGCTTCGTGACCTTGCCGGGCACGACCTGGCCGATCTGGTGGGTGCGGGCGAACTGCTGCCACGGGTCTTCCTGGGTCGCCTTCAGCGACAGGGAGACACGCTCGCGGTCCATGTCGACGTCGAGGACCTCGACGGTGACTTCCTGGC
Source organism: Streptomyces sp. NPDC093598 (assembly GCF_044764825.1). Classification (NCBI taxonomy): domain Bacteria; kingdom Bacillati; phylum Actinomycetota; class Actinomycetes; order Kitasatosporales; family Streptomycetaceae; genus Streptomyces; species Streptomyces sp. NPDC093598. The sequence goes on from NZ_JBIWIV010000001.1 coordinate 255,720, forward strand.
CGACCTCGACAACCTCGGACGGGTGGTCGATGTGCTTCCAGGAGAGCTCGGAGACGTGGACCAGACCGTCGACGCCACCCAGGTCCACGAAGGCACCGAAGTTGACGATCGAGGAGACGACGCCGGAACGGACCTGACCCTTCTGGAGGGTGGTGAGGAACGTCTGGCGGACCTCGGACTGGGTCTGCTCCAGCCAGGCACGGCGGGACAGGACCACGTTGTTGCGGTTCTTGTCCAGCTCGATGATCTTGGCCTCGAGCTCCTTGCCCACGTAGGGCTGGAGGTCGCGAACGCGGCGCATCTCGACCAGGGAGGCCGGGAGGAAGCCACGGAGGCCGATGTCGAGGATGAGACCACCCTTGACGACCTCGATGACGGTACCGGTGACGATCCCGTCCTCTTCCTTGATCTTCTCGATGGTGCCCCAGGCACGCTCGTACTGGGCGCGCTTCTTCGAGAGGATCAGGCGGCCTTCCTTGTCCTCCTTCTGGAGAACAAGGGCCTCGATCTCGTCACCCACGGCGACGACCTCGTTCGGGTCGACGTCGTGCTTGATCGAGAGCTCGCGGCTCGGGATCACACCTTCGGTCTTGTAACCGATGTCGAGCAGGACCTCGTCCCGGTCGACCTTCACGATGACGCCGTCGACGATGTCGCCGTCGTTGAAGTACTTGATCGTCTCGTCGATCGCGGCGAGGAAGGCTTCCTCGTTACCGATGTCGTTGACCGCTACCTGCGGGGTGGTGGCGGTGGTCTCGGTGCTGCTCGTCATGTGGGAAAGGGCTCCGGTACGGACATTGAAGTCGTAGGTACTGCTACGCCGGGAGCCCGTTTCGCTCTGCAGAAGCCGGACAGCCAAGGAAGCGCCACGCAAAAACGGTGGCGCCTCGACAACCGAGGGGACATACATACAGATGCGAGCGCAGCCTGCTACGTCTGAGGTGCGCAGGCCCGCAGCGCAACTTGTAGCATACGGGGGCAGCCGGGCGGGGTCAATGCGCGAAGCCGCCCACGCGGGGCGGATCGCCGCATTCCCGGCACAAGTCGTGTCGTCCGAGGCCACGCGGGCCGTACGACGTCCCCTTTGTGACACACCGCCGGGACCGGCTGAACGGAAGAGTACGACGAGGGAGCCGATCATCCAAGAGTCCGAAGCGTCCGAACCCGAGGCCACCCGGCGTGACGCCGGGGCCACGGAGAGCTCCCGCGCCAATCGTGGCTGGTGGGACCGCAACGCGGACGAGTACCAGATCGAGCACGGCACGTTCCTCGGCGACGACCGCTTCGTGTGGGGCCCCGAGGGTCTGGACGAGGTGGAGGCCGAGCTGCTCGGCCCGCCGGAGGGGCTGAAGGGCCGGGACGTCCTGGAGCTCGGTGCCGGCGCCGCCCAGTGCTCGCGCTGGCTGACCGCCCAGGGGGCGCGACCGGTCGCCCTGGACATCTCGCACCGGCAGCTCCAGCACGCGCTGCGGATCGGTGGTTCCTTCCCCTTGGTGTGCGCCGACGCCGGCGCGCTCCCCTTCGCGGACGGCTCGTTCGACCTGGCCTGCTCGGCGTACGGGGCGCTGCCCTTCGTCGCCGACCCGCGTCAGGTCCTGCGGGAGGTGCGCCGGGTGCTGCGGCCCGGGGGCCGGCTCGTCTTCTCGGTGACGCATCCGATCCGCTGGGCCTTCCCGGACGAGCCGGGCCCGGAGGGCCTGTCGGTGTCGGCCTCCTATTTCGACCGCACTCCTTATGTCGAGCAGGACGACGAGGGCCGCGCGGTCTACGTCGAGCACCACCGCACGCTCGGCGACCGCGTCCGGGACGTCGTCGCGTCGGGCTTCCGCCTGGTCGACCTGGTGGAGCCGGAGTGGCCCGTCTGGAACACGTCCGAGTGGGGCGGCTGGTCGCCGTTGCGCGGGAACCTGATCCCGGGGACGGCGATCTTCGTGTGCGAGCGAAGCGAGATGGGGGCACCCCCGGCCGAAGGCTGCGGGAGGGACTGACCCACGCGCGCGGGGCCCTCTTCCCGGGCGTACGACACTGATGACGTGATCCGTTACGACGCCCTGGAAGCCCTGCCCGTACGCGGTGCCCTGCCCGCCCTGGACGACGCCCTGGAGGGGCACGGCACCGCCGTCCTCGTGGCGCCGCCCGGCACCGGCAAGACGACCCTGGTGCCACTGGCACTGGCGGGACTGCTCGGGGAGGGGTCCGGGCGGCGGGTGATCGTGGCCGAGCCGCGGCGGATCGCCGCCCGGGCCGCGGCACGCCGGATGGCCTGGCTGCTGGGCGAGAAGCCCGGCGGGAGCGTCGGCTACACCGTGCGCGGGGAACGGGTCGTCGGGCGGCACACGCGCGTGGAGGTCGTCACGACCGGTGTGCTCCTCCAGCGGCTGCAGCGGGACCAGGAGCTGGCCGGTGCCGACGTGGTGGTGCTCGACGAGTGCCACGAGCGGCACCTGGACGCGGACACGGCTGCGGCGTTCCTGTGGGACGTACGCCAGACCCTGCGGCCGGAGCTGCGGCTGGTGGCCGCCTCGGCGACGACGGACGCGCGGGGATGGGCGCAGTTGCTGGGCGGGGCGCCGGTGATCGAGGCGCAGGGGGCGGCGTACCCGGTCGAGACCGTGTGGGCGCCGCCGGTGCGTCCGGTACGGCCGCCGCACGGGATGCGGGTCGACCCCGCGCTGCTGGCGCATGTGGCGTCCGTGGTCCGGCGGGCGCTGGCCGAGCGGGACGGCGACGTGCTGTGTTTCCTGCCGGGCGTGGGCGAGATCGCCCGGGTCGCCGGGCAGCTCGGTGAGCTCGGTGACGTCGAGGTGCTCCAGGTGCACGGGCGGGCGCCGGCGGCCGTGCAGGACGCGGTGCTGGCGCCCGGGGAGCGGCGGCGGGTCGTGCTGGCCACGTCCGTCGCGGAGTCGTCGCTGACGGTGCCGGGGGTCCGGGTCGTCGTGGACTCGGGGCTGGCGCGCGAGCCGCGGGTGGACCACGCGCGCGGGCTGAGCGCGCTGACCACCGTCCGGGCGTCACAGGCGGCCGGACGGCAGCGGGCCGGACGGGCCGGGCGGGAGGCGCCGGGGGCGGTGTACCGCTGCTGGACGGAGGCCGAGGACACGCGGCTGCCGAGGTATCCGTCGCCGGAGATCAAGGTGGCCGACCTGACGGCGTTCGCCTTGCAGGTGGCGTGCTGGGGGGATCCGGACGCGTCCGGGCTGGCGCTGCTGGACGGGCCGCCGGGCGGGGCCATGGCGGCGGCGCGGGAAGCCCTGGTGGCGGTGGGGGCGGTGGACTCCGCCGGACGGGCCACCGAGCGGGGAGTGCGGCTGAGCCGGATGGGCGTGCATCCCCGGCTCGGGCGGGCGCTCCTGGACGGGTCCGGCTCGCTCGGGGCGGAGAGGGCCGCTGAGGTCATCGCGTTGCTCAGTGAGGAGGCTCCGCGGGAGTACGGGGACGATCTGGCGGGTGCGTTGCGTCGTGCCCGGCGCGGGGGTGACGCCTATTCCTCCCGGTGGCGGGCGGAGGTTCGGCGCCTGCGGGCCGTCGTCTCCGGGGTTCCCCACACGGCAGGAAAAGAAGTCGAGGGGCGGGAGAGCCTCTCCCCGGAGCAGCAGGCCGGGCTCGTCGCCGCTCTCGCCTTTCCCGAGCGGGTCGCCAAGGCCGACGGCGGGTCGTATCTCATGGCGTCCGGAACCCGTGCCGAGACCGGCGACGGGAGCGCGCTGCGCGGTTCCCCCTGGATCGCTGTGGCCATGGCCGACCGGCCCGTCGGCAAGGGGCACGCGCGCGTGCGGCTCGGGGCCGCCGTCGACGAGGAGACGGCCCGGCTCGCGGCCGGCGCGTTGCTGGAGGAGCGGGACGAGGTCGGGTGGGACGACGGGGACGTCGTGGCGCGGCGGGTGCAGCGGCTGGGGGCCGTGGAGCTGGCGGTGCGGGCGCTGAAGGACGCCGACCCCGGGCTCGTGCGCGACGCGCTGCTCGACGGGCTGCGGCGGGAGGGGTTCGGGCTGCTGCGGTGGTCGGCGGAGGCCGGCGTCCTGCGGCAGCGGCTCGCGTTCCTGCGGTTGCATCTCGGGGAGCCCTGGCCGGACGTGTCCGACGACGCGCTGCACGCGCGCGTGGAGGAGTGGCTGGAGCCTGAGCTCGGCCGGGCGCGGCGGCGGGCCGATCTGGCGCGGATCGACGCCGGGGACGCGCTCGCCCGGCTCCTGCCCTGGGCCTCGGGAGAGGCGGGGCGGCTCGACGAACTGGCCCCGGAGCGGATGACCGTGCCGAGCGGGTCGAGGATCCGGATCGACTACTCCCGGCCCGAGCAGCCCGTGCTGGCGGTGAAGTTGCAGGAGATGTTCGGGCTCCAGGAGTCGCCCCGGGTCGCCGGGGTGCCGCTGCTCGTGCATCTGCTGTCCCCGGCCGGGCGGCCGGCCGCCGTCACCGCCGATCTCGCCTCGTTCTGGCGGGACGGCTACAAGGGCGTACGGGCGGAGCTGCGGGGGCGCTATCCGAAGCATCCGTGGCCCGAGGACCCGGCGGGGGCCGAGCCGACGCGGCACACCAACGCGCGGCTCAGGCGCTGACGGACGACGGTTCCTCGGCCGCCGTGGAGGCCCGTCCGGAGGGGCGGCGGCCGCGGGCCTCCAGGTACAGCGCGAGGGCGAGCAGGACGACGCCGAGGGCCAGGAAGCCCCACGGCAGGTAGGACGTCATCAGCGCGATGAGCAGACGCTGGGACTTCACCAGGTCGACGGTGTGCGTGATGTAGTCCTCGCGCATCTTCACGTGGCCGGCGAACGCGGTCACCTTGTCGCGGTCGCCGAGCAGGGTGCCGCCGCGCAGTTCCTCCCGGTGGATCTCCTCTCCGTACACAGGAGCGCCGGTGAGGGGTTCGACCCAGAACCTGCGGACCGTGGTGTACCAGCGGGTCGTGCCGGTCTGTGCCACCGCCTCGGGGGTGAGGCCCTCGACCGGCAGGGTCTTCGGGATCTTCACCTTGGTCCAGGGGATGGTCTGCTCGAAGTAGTAGACCTCCAGGCCGCGGAAGTCCTGGGTTCCCTTGTATTCGATGGGCGCGGTGACGCGGGCCTGGGCGTCGAAGTAGTCGTAGTCCCGCTTCTCCGTGAGGAACGGCCACTTGAACTCGATGCCCTGGCGGCGTACCGGGTCGCCGTCGACCATCTCGCCGGTGGCGTGGACGGGTTCCTGGGTGTGGGCGTCGAAGATGTAGCGCTCGGGGATCTTCGACACCATCGTGCCGTCGGGGCCGACGACGTAGGACAGGCCGTCCCAGACGACGACGTCCCGGCCGGCCGACTCCTCGATCCGCTCGGAGGCCTCCACGTTGCCCTTGAGCGTCTGCACGATGGTGACCTCGGAGACCTTCTTCGCCCGCATGGTGCCGTAGTCGAGGAGGGTGGCGTCCTTCGCCTCCAGAACCATGTCCTGGTACTGGTGCGCGGGGACCTTGGCGAGGCGCGGGAAGGCGTACCAGCGCAGCAGCGGGGACAGGGCCGCGAAGAACACGGCGAGGGCGAGCAGGACCAGGCCGGCCTTGCGGCGCATCTCGGCCTCCCTCCCGGGCGGGCGGTCAGGGGTGTGCGGGCACGGTCGTCAGCAGCGGCTTCGGGGACGTCCCGCCCGAGGGGGAGCCGAGGGCGGTCAGCGTCAGGACCACGGCGAACGCGACGGCGAGACCGGTGGCGGCGGCGATGAGGGCACGCATACGGAGCCTCCCCACGGGTCGTGACGGCAAGAGCTGATACTCCGTCAGGTTTCTCGGCACCGTAGCAACGCGCGGCGGAGATGAGAACACGTTGCACACACAACGACGCCCCTCTTGTAAGAGGGGCGTCGTCGGTCGCACTCGAGAGCTACGCGCTCGGACTGGCCGACGGGCTCGGCGAGGACGCCTCGGCCGCCGCCACGGTCAGTTCGACGGTGAGCGTCGCGCCGCCTGCCGTGGTGATGCGGAGCAGGAACGTGCCGGTCGTGTCGTCCGCGTACAGCTTGGGCAGCTTCAGCAGGCCCTTCGCGTCCGTCTTCAGGCCCGTGAGGGTGCGGACGGTCTTGCCGTCGGCGTCCTTGAAGTAGGGGCCCTTGTCGTTGGCCGTCGGGTCGTCCGCCGATGTGACCAGCGTGGCGGTGGCCGCGACACCGTCGGCGACGGCGCCGTTGTACGTGGCCTTCACCTCGACCTGGTTCGCGAACGCGCCGCCCGGGGCGCAGGTCAGCGCGGCGTCACCGGTGCGGGCGAGGGCGTCGGCGACGCGCTCGGTGACGGTGGCCTTGTAGTCGAGGCCCGGAACGGCACGGCCCACCACGGTGGCGCGGACGGTGACGGAGCCGGTCTTCTCCCCCGCCTGGAGCACGGGAGCCACGGCCACGCCGGAGCTGTTGGTGGCGACCGTGGCCACGCTCTCGCCGCCGGTGAAGGTCGTGTCCGTGTCGCCGACGATGGTGAAGCGGACCCTGACCTTGGCGACGGCCTTGCCGGCCTCCGTCTCGGCGCGGGTGCTGATCCGCCGGCTGAACGCGTCTCCGGCCATGGCGGTGAGCTTCGCCGTTCCGGCGTCCTCCAGGTGGTCCACCGTGTCGGTGGGGGTGGGGGGCGTCGTAGGCGGAGGGGCCGGGGTACCGGGCGGGGTGGTGGGCGGCTTCGGAGTCGCCGTACCGCCGCCGGGCTTCTCGGGCTTCCCGGGCTTCTGTGGCTTTTCGGGCTTGGGGCTCGGCTTGGGTGTCGAGCCGCCCGGAGCGGTCGTGCCCGGTGTGGTGGGCGTCGGGCTCGCGCCCGCGCCGTCGTCGCTGCGGTTGTCGGGCAGCGTGCCGGTGCCGTCCGGGACCTCGTGCGTGCCCTTGCGGTAGTACTCCAGCCACCTCATGACGAGGTTCAGGTAGTCCCGCGAGTTGTTGTAGCTGAGGATCGCCCGGTCGAGATCGCCCTGCTGGGACAGGTCCCAGTTGTTGCGGCACAGGTAGTGGCCGGCGGCGAGTGCGGCGTCGTAGATGTTGTTGGGGTCCTTCTTGCCGTCGGCGTTGCCGTCGCGGCCGGCCCAGGCCCAGGTGGAGGGGATGAACTGCATGGGGCCGACGGCTTGGTCGTACGAGCTGTTGCCGTCGTACGCGCCGTCGTCGGTGTCCTTGATGAGGGCGAAGCCGTTGCCGTCGAGCTGTGGGCCGAGGATCGGCTTGAGGGTGGTGCCTTCGGCGTCGACGCGGCCGCCACGGGCCTGGCCCGACTCCACCCGGCCGATGGCCGCGAGGAGTTGCCAGGGCAGGTTGCAGCCGGGCTTGGCCTCGCGCAGCGCGCTCTCGGCCTTCTTGTAGGCGTCGAGGACGGTCGCGGGGATGCCGGCTTCCGTCGTGCCCGTGCCGCCGGGGGCGGGGCCCGTGGACGGTGACGGGTTCGGGCTCTTGAGCGGGGGCAGGTCCGTGTAGTACGGCGAGTTGCCGGTGGCGCTGCCGTCGGAGGCACTCGCTTCGGGTGCGGGCGTGGCGTCGGCGGCGGTCTGTCTGCCGTGGTCGTTCACGCCCGGAGCCTGGGAGGCGGACAGGGCCGCGACCGCTACCGCGGCCACGGCGGTGGTCGCCGCCCCCTTGCGCAGCCTCCTGCCGAATTGCGCCGCCATAGAGTGAACCCCTCCCGTGGACGCCGAGCGTCCGGTCTACGTCTGTGTTCGCCCTGTTGTGACGATCCAACCGCCCGAGAGGTTGCCCTCCGACGGCCACAACTCTGTTCTCTTGCGTGCTCTGCTCTTCACCGGGATCGCGCATGTGACACGCTCCCGGCGCGGAGACTCTGGCGACCCTACGACAACTTCCTTTGCTCGGGCACCCGTTCGTGCCCGTTTTTCACCGGTTGGTCATGCGCGATCGCGACGCCGTCGGTGTGGTGGCTCCCGCATACTGGGCCACTGGCCGCCGGGCACGCCCGGCCTGGTGCAACAACCGTCGCGAGGAGCCGAGTTGCCGTTCACGCTGAGCCATGCGGCAGCCGTACTGCCCGCCGTCCGCACCGACGGCACCGGCCGGGGCCCGCTGGTGCCCGCCGTGCTCGTGGCGGGGTCCTTCGCGCCCGACATGACCTACTACGCGGCGAGTGTGCTGTCCGGGGCGATGGAGTTCGGTGACGTCACGCACGCGTTCCCGGGCGTCCTCACGGTCGATGTGCTCATCGCCTGGGCGCTGGTGGGGCTGTGGCTGCTGGTGCGTGAGCCGCTCGTGGCGTTGCTGCCGCGGGCCCGGCAGGGACGGGTGGCGGCCCTGCTGCGGTGCGGGGCGCCACGCGCGCGGGTGCGGCCGTCGCTGGTGGCGCGGTGGTACGTGTCCGCGGTGCTCGGTGCGTCGACCCACGTCGTGTGGGACGCGTTCACGCATCTCGACCGGTGGGGGATGCGGCTGTTCCCGGTACTGGGCCGCGAGGTGGCGGGCTCGCCGCTGTACTGGTACCTGCAGTACGGCGGTTCGGCGGTGGCCGCGGTCGTGATCGCCGTGTTCGTGGCGCACGCGCTGCGACGGGCGCCGATGGGCGAGCCGGTGGGGGTCCCCGTGCTGGCGGTACGGGACCGGTGGGCGGCCGCTGTCGTGATCGGCGGCTTCGCGCTGGTGGGGGCGGTGCAGCGGGCGTCGCGGTGGTGGGCGTACTGGGGCTCGGAGGCGAAGCCGTGGGAGATCATCCCGACGGTGTGCTTCGGCGCGGGCGCGGGGCTCGTCCCGGCGCTGCTGCTCTACTCCGTGGGAGTCAGGGTGCGGCGTCCGGTTCCGGCCCCCGCCGGTCCCGCCCCGGTCGCCGAGACGGAGCCGAGCCGCCCGGCCGCTCGCTGACGACGCTGTCGGTCGTCGTGAGGTACACGGTGATGGTGATGGTGGGGGTGTGCGCGGGGCGGGGGCGCGGGAGCAGGGTGAGGACGAGAGTCAGGTAGCCGCGGGCCAGTCGGGCCCAGGGGCGGGAGGATCTGCCAGGGGTTCCGGGAGTGCCGGGAGCGCCATGGGTGCCGGCCGGCACGGTGTCGACGCCCGGGAAGGCCTTCGCGGCGGAGAGGTCGCCGGTACCGGAGGAACCGGTGGGCCGCCGTCCGCGGGTGGCGAGACGCTGCCGGAGGTCCGCCGTCGCCCGGCGCAGGGCCGTGGTGAAGGGGACGGGGACGCGAACCGTGCTCGCGGCGGCCTCGAACGCCGGGACCGGCGCACGTGCCACGCCTGATGCCGTGCGGCTGAGGTGCGTGCGTATACCCATGCCCCGCATCCTCGCGACCGCCGGGGGCGGGGGCGCCTTCTCGGGGGCCACGCGAGTGACGGTTTCCGCGGGGGCCGGGGGCAAAGGGTGCGGCGCCTCGGTGCCCTGGCTGCGGGACCGGGCGGGCGGAGAGTACCCACGCGGCCGGTCCCGCCTCGCTGGTGCGTCGGGGCCCGGCTGAGCCGGGGCATCGGGGTCCGCCTCAGCTGGGGCACTGGCGTCCCGCCCGAGCCGAAATCGGGGCCTCGCCGCGGCTGTCGGTCCTCGCCCCGGCCTGGGCCCGATGCTCCGGCCAAGGCGGAACCCCCGTGTCTCGGCCGAGGCGGAACCTCAGCGCCCCGGCCGAGCCGCGCAGCGGACTAGTGGGCCGCCGACTCCCAGTCCGGGCCCGCGCCCACCGAGACGCCGAGCGGGACGCGGAGGTGGACGGCGTTCGACATCTCGCGGCGGACCAGTTCCTCGGCGGCGGCCCGCTCCCCGGGGGCGATCTCCAGCACGATTTCGTCGTGGACCTGGAGGAGCATGCGGGAGGCGAGGCCGGCCTCCTTCAGGGCGTCGTCGACCTTGAGCATGGCGATCTTGACGATGTCGGCCGCCGTGCCCTGGATCGGCGCGTTGAGGGCCATCCGCTCGGCGGCCTCGCGGCGCTGGCGGTTGTCGCTGTTGAGGTCGGGGAGGTAGCGGCGGCGCCCGAAGAGCGTCGCCGTGTAGCCCGTCGCCCGGGCCTCGTCGACCGCCCGGCGCAGATAGTCCCGTACGCCGCCGAACCGCTCGAAGTACGCGTCCATCAGAGCGCGGGCCTCCGCCGCCTCGATGTTCAGCTGCTGGGAGAGGCCGAAGGCGGACAGTCCGTAGGCCAGGCCGTACGACATGGCCTTGATCTTGCGGCGCATCTCGGCGTCGACCGCGGTCGGCTCGACCGCGAAGACCTGGGAGGCGGCCGTGGTGTGCAGGTCCTCGCCGGAGGTGAACGCCTCGATCAGGCCCGCGTCCTCGGAGAGGTGGGCCATCACACGCAGTTCGATCTGGCTGTAGTCGGCCGTCATGAGGGACTCGAAGCCCTCGCCGACGACGAAGCCGCGGCGGATCGCGCGGCCCTCGTCGGTGCGGACCGGGATGTTCTGGAGGTTCGGGTCGGTCGAGGACAGGCGGCCGGTGGCGGCGACGGTCTGGTTGAACGTGGTGTGGATCCGGCCGTCCGCGGCGATCGTCTTGATCAGTCCCTCGACGGTCACGCGGAGCTTGGCCTGCTCGCGGTGGCGGAGCATGATCACCGGAAGCTCGTTGTCCGTCTGGCCGGCGAGCCAGGCGAGGGCGTCGGCGTCCGTGGTGTAGCCGGTCTTGGTCCGCTTGGTCTTGGGCAGGGCCAGCTCGCCGAAGAGGACCTCCTGGAGCTGCTTGGGGGAGCCCAGGTTGAACTCGTGCCCGGCTGCCGCGTGGGCCTCCTTGACCGCCTGCTGGACGGCTCCGGCGAACATCTGCTCCATGGCCTCCAGGTGGGGCCGGTCGGCCGCGATGCCGTGCCGCTCCATGCGGGCGAGCAGGGCGGACGTGGGCAGCTCCATGTCGCGCAGCAGGTCGGCGGCGCCGACGTCGGCCAGGCGGCTCTCGAAGGCCTGGCCCAGGTCGAGGACGGCGCGGGCCTGGATCATCAGGGCCTCGGCCTCGGCGCCGTCGTCCGCGCCGAAGGCGAGCTGGCCGTCGGCCGCGGCGGCCGGGGTCAGCTCGCGGTGCAGGTACTCCATGGACAGCGCGTCCAGGTCGAAGGAGCGGCGGCCCGGCTTGACCAGGTAGGCGGCGAGCGCGGTGTCCATGCGCACGCCCTCGACGCTCCAGCCGTGCTCGGCGAAGACGCGCATGGCGCCCTTGGCGTTGTGGAAGATCTTGGGCCGGGCGGCGTCGGCGAGCCATGCCGCGAAGGCCCGCTCGTCGGCCTCGTCCAGCTGGGAGGGGTCGAACCAGGCGGCGGGGCCGCCGGGCGCGGCCAGGGCGACCTCGGCGACCGAGCCGGTGCCCAGTGCCCAGGTGTCGACCGTGGCGATGCCGAGGGGCTGCTTGCCGTGCTCGGTGAGCCAGGCGGGCAGCTCGCCGGTGTCGAGCACCGTGCCGTCCAGCTGCACGCCCTCGGTGCTGATCGGTGTGGTCTCGGCCTCCTCGGCGCCGGGGTCGACGGCGAAGAGCCGCTCGCGCAGCGACGGGTTGCGGATCTCCAGGGTGTCCAGGACCATCGCGACGGCCTTGCGGTCGTAGGCCGCCCGCTCCAGGTCGTTGACGCCCTTGGGCAGCTCCACCCGGCGCTCCAGCTCGGTGAGCCGGCGGTTGAGCTTGACGGACTCCAGGTGGTCGCGGAGGTTCTGGCCGGCCTTGCCCTTGACCTCTTCGACGCGCTCGACGAGCTCGGCGAAGGAGCCGAACTGGTTGATCCACTTCGCGGCGGTCTTCTCGCCGACGCCGGGGATGCCGGGGAGGTTGTCGGAGGGGTCGCCGCGCAGGGCCGCGAAGTCGGGGTACTGCGCGGGCGTCAACCCGTACTTCTCGAATACCTTCTCCGGGGTGAAGCGGGTCAGCTCGGAGACGCCCTTGGTCGGGTACAGCACCGTGGTGTGCTCGCTGACCAGCTGGAACGAGTCGCGGTCGCCGGTGACGATCAGCACTTCGAAGCCCTCGGCCTCGGCCTGGGTGGCGAGCGTGGCGATGACGTCGTCCGCCTCGAAGCCGTCCACCGCGAAGCGCTGGGCGCCCATCGCGTCCAGGAGCTCGCCGATCAGCTCGACCTGGCCCTTGAACTCGTCCGGGGTCTTGGAGCGGTTCGCCTTGTACTCCGTGAACTCCTGGGAGCGCCAGGTCTTGCGGGAGACGTCGAAGGCGACCGCGAAGTGCGTGGGCGCCTCGTCGCGCAGCGTGTTGGCGAGCATCGACGCGAAGCCGTAGATCGCGTTCGTCGGCTGGCCCGTCGCGGTGGTGAAGTTCTCCGCGGGCAGCGCGAAGAACGCGCGGTAGGCCAGCGAGTGCCCGTCCATGAGCATCAGTCGCGGCCGGCTGCCGCCGGAGGTCTGGTCGGTCGTCTTCGATGCTGTCTCTGCCACGCCCCCGATCCTGCCACGCCCCACTGACACCCGGCCCCGGCCCCGCGTGTGCCGGGGCCGGGCGCACCCGCGCCCGGGACACCGCGCACCTCCGCGCCGTAGGCCTCTCCCCCGGCCCGCCCGCACCCGCTGTCACCACCGCGTGCGAGGATCGGAGACGTACCTCACAGCGCGTTCGAAGAGGAGTGTGCGATGGCGTCGAAGCCGCCGAAGAGTGATCCGGTTCAGGACGCGCCGCAGGTCGCAGAGCCGAAGCGGGCGGCCGCGGGGCTCCCGGCGATCGGGCACACGCTGCGGATCGCCCAGCAGCAGATGGGTGTGAAGCGCACCGCGCTGACGCTGCTGAGCGTGAACCAGAAGGACGGCTTCGACTGCCCGGGGTGCGCCTGGCCGGAGCCGGAGCACCGGCACAAGGCGGAGTTCTGCGAGAACGGCGCGAAGGCTGTGGCCGAGGAGGCCACCCTGCGCCGGGTCACGCCCGAGTTCTTCGCCGCGCACCCCGTCGCCGACCTGGCCGGCCGCAGCGGCTACTGGCTGGGGCAGCAGGGCCGGCTCACCCACCCCGTGTACCTCCCCGAGGGGGGCACCCACTACGAGCCGGTCACCTGGGAGCGCGCCTTCGACATCATCGGCGAGGAGATCGCCGCGCTCGGCTCCCCGGACGAAGCCGTCTTCTACACATCGGGCCGCACGAGCAACGAGGCCGCGTTCCTCTACCAGTTGTTCGCCCGCGAGCTCGGCACGAACAACCTGCCCGACTGCTCGAACATGTGCCACGAGTCGTCCGGTTCGGCCCTGTCGGAGACGATCGGCATCGGCAAGGGCAGCGTCCTGCTGGAGGACCTGTACAAGGCCGACCTGATCATCGTCGCCGGGCAGAACCCGGGGACGAACCACCCGCGCATGCTGTCCGCGCTGGAGAAGGCCAAGGCCAACGGCGCGAGGATCATCAGCGTCAACCCACTGCCCGAGGCGGGCCTGGAGCGCTTCAAGAACCCGCAGACCCCGCAGGGCATGGTCAAGGGTGCCGCGCTCACCGACCTGTTCCTGCAGATCCGCATCGGCGGCGACCAGGCCCTGTTCCGCCTCCTGAACAAACTGATCCTTCAGACGGACGGCGCGGTCGACGAGGCGTTCGTGCGGGAGCACACGCACGGCTACGAGGAGTTCGCCGAGGCCGCCCGCGCCGCCGACTGGGACGAGACGCTCACGGCGACCGGTCTGGCCCAGGAGGACATCGAGAAGGCCCTGCGCATGGTCCTCGGCTCCCGGCGCACCATCGTGTGCTGGGCGATGGGCCTCACCCAGCACAAGCACTCCGTCGCGACGATCAGGGAAGTCGTCAACTTCCTCCTGCTGCGCGGCAACATCGGCCGCCCGGGCGCGGGCGTGTGCCCGGTGCGCGGGCATTCGAACGTGCAGGGCGACCGCACGATGGGCATCTTCGAGCGCCCCGCCCCGGCGTTCCTGGACGCCCTGGAGAAGGAGTTCGGCTTCGCGCCGCCCCGCGAGCACGGCTACGACGTCGTACGGGCCATCCGCGCCCTGCGCGACGGCGAGGCGAAGGTCTTCTTCGCCATGGGCGGCAACTTCGTCTCGGCGTCCCCCGACACGGACGTCACCGAGGCGGCCATGCGCCGGGCCCGGCTGACCGTGCACGTGTCGACGAAGCTGAACCGCTCGCACGCGGTCACCGGCGCGCGGGCCCTGATCCTGCCGACGCTCGGCCGCACCGAGCGCGATCTCCAGGGCGGCGGCGAGCAGTTCGTGACGGTCGAGGACTCGATGGGCATGGTGCACGCCTCCCGGGGCCGGCTGGAGCCCGCGAGCCGGCACCTGCTGTCGGAGCCGGCCATCGTGTGCCGCCTTGCCCGCCGCGTGCTGGGCGAGAGCAGCCGTACGCCGTGGGAGGAGTTCGAGAAGGACTACGCGACGGTCCGGGACCGTATCGCGCGTGTGATCCCGGGCTTCGAGGACTTCAACGCGCGCGTGGCGCGCCCCGGAGGCTTCGCGCTCCCCCACGCCCCGCGCGACGAGCGCCGCTTCCCCACGGCCACCGGCAAGGCCAACTTCACCGCCGCGCCCGTGGAGTACCCGGAGCTGCCCGAGGGCCGCCTGCTGCTCCAGACGCTGCGCTCGCACGACCAGTACAACACCACGATCTACGGCCTCGACGACCGTTACCGCGGGATCAGGAACGGCCGCCGGGTGGTGCTGGTCCACCCCGAGGACGCGCGGGCCCTGAAGCTGGCTGACGGCGTCTACGTCGACCTGGTCAGCGAGTGGAAGGACGGCGTGGAGCGCCGGGCGCCCGGTTTCCGCGTCGTGCACTACCCGACGGCCCGGGGCTGTGCCGCCGCGTACTACCCGGAGACCAACGTGCTGGTGCCGCTGGACGCCACGGCGGACACCAGCAACACCCCGGCCAGCAAGTCCGTCGTGGTGCGTCTGGAACAATCGGCGACCGACTGAGCGTTCGCTCAGTGACACAGGCAGCCGAGTGACGAGGACGAACGGAGCCGGGCCCGATGGGTGAGCAGCAGCATGTGAAGTTCCCGCAAGAGGTCATCGACGAGTACGCCGCGCTCGGCGTGGACCTCCTGGCCCTGTTCTCCGCGGGCCACCTCGGGAACCGGATGGGCGTCCAGATCTCCGAGGCGTCGGCGGACCGGGTCGTCGGGACGATGCCGGTGGAGGGCAACACCCAGCCCTACGGGCTGTTGCACGGCGGGGCGTCCGCGGTGCTGGCCGAGACGCTCGGCTCGATCGGATCGATGCTGCACGGCGGCAGCTCCAAGATCGCCGTGGGCGTCGACCTGAACTGCACCCACCACCGCGGAGTGCGCTCCGGGCTCGTCACCGGTGTGGCCACGCCCGTGCACCGGGGGCGGTCGACCGCCACCTACGAAGTCATCATCACGGACGAAAACGACAAAAGGGTGTGCACGGCCCGGCTGACCTGCCTCCTGCGCGACGTAAAGCCGGCAGACGAGGAGCTCATCCGCGCCGCCAACTGAGCGACGCAGGCCGACGGAGGCCGACATAGGGAAAACCCTGGAGGGGCGGGCGCGCTCTTGTCGCGGCCGCCCCCGGGCGCTTCACTGGCGCTCCCCCCACAGGAGAAGACCCGTCCCACCCCCAGAAGGGTTTCTCTTGACCTCCGTACGCGCCTTCGCCGTCACCGCAGCGGCCTGTGCCGCCGTGCTCGCCACCGCACTGCCGTCCTCCGCCATCAACTCCTACAACGCCGCGCCCGCCCCCGAACGCACCGAGGTCGGCGCCCTCGTGGCCACCTGGGACGACGACGGCGACCCCGCGACCCCCGACCGGGCCGACTGGGTCTGCTCCGGCACCATGATCGACGCGGACACCTTCCTGACCGCCGCGCACTGCACCTCGGACTGGCCCGACAACGTGCGGTTCTACGTCTCCCTCGACCAGGACGTGCAGTCCGGGCTCGACGCGGCGGCGAAGAAGTACCCGGGCGACCCGGCCGCGCAAGCCGCCGCCGTAGCCGTTCCGGGCACCGCCCACACCCACCCCGGCTACCCGGGGCCCGCCTCCGACACCCACGACATCGCGGTGATCCAGCTGCCCGCCGCTCAGGTCAAGGCCCGCTGGAGCTTCACCCCGGCCGCCCTGCCCACCGCGAACCAGCTCGGCAGACTCGGCCCGCAGGGCCTGAACGCCACCGACTGGCTCGTCGCCGGGTACGGCACCCAGGAGGCCGTCAACGGCCCGGGCGGCCAGACCCACCCCGGCGGCGGTGTCCGGATGAAGGCACCCGTCACCTTCAACGCCCTCAACGACTCCTGGGCCCGGCTCGCGATGACCGCGCCGCAGGGCAACGGGGGCGCCTGCTACGGCGACTCGGGCGGCCCCAACTTCGCCGTGATCGACGGCAGAAGCATCCTCGCCGCCACCACCATCACCGGCGACACCCCCTGCTACGCGACCAACGTGACGTACCGCCTGGACACCCCCGGGGCCCGCGCCTTCCTCTCGCCGTTCGTGAAGCTGCCGTAGCCCGTGACGCCGCAACCCGTGACGCCGTAACCCCTGACGCCGCACTCCGCGTCACCGACCACACGGCACGGCCGACCGCCCCCGCAGAACCCGCCGCCCCCGCCCTCCGCCGGAGCGGCGGGGCGGCGGGGGCGTTCGGCCCCGCAGAACCCGTCAACTCGGCGAACGTAGAGCAGAGTTGGGGCGCCATCAGCAGCGACGCGCCGCGCCTGACCGACCGGCTCGCGGGCCGCTGGAACCGGGCTCCCGCCCGCACGGAGAAGGGCGGTCGTCACGGCGGCCGTGACCGCCGTCGCCGCAGCCTCGGCCGCAGCACTCCCCAGGCCCTCGCGCCCGCCCGGCACCGCCGGCCGCTGCGCCGCGCCCGTCGAACGCACCCCGCCGTTCCCCGCCAGGGCACCGGCACCGGAACTCCCCCCGGACGCCGACCACCCCTCTCTCGGAGTAACGCTCCGTAACGCGCGCGCAATACAACACCGAAGTCTCATCTTCGGCCGCGTCTGCGCCCGGGGCCTTTCCGATCTCTTTCGGGCCGCATACGGCCCGACCACCGCATGATCTCAGCCAGGGCCAACCGGAAGTGCGGGTTCTCAGAATGCGGACCTCGGCGAAAATCCACCAAACCCGCCGAGAGGGTCCCCGGCCGGGACCCGGCATCCACGGCGTCATAACAAGAAAGTCACAAGCCAGCCCACGCCGCTGACCCTGCCCTTACCCCGGGCTTAGAGTCACGGCCAGTCACCGCCTCCATCGGGAGTTCGGTACCAGCGCGGCACTCACCCCCCGACCAGGGCGGGGCCTGCCTGTGAAAGGACTGATTGTGCGACAGCGTTCCTTGGTGATTCTTACCTCCGTTCTCACGACCGGAGCTCTGACTCTCACCGCCTGCGGCTCCCGAGACGACAGCGGTGACAAGGGCGGAGACGGCGGGAGCGGCACCACGCTGACCATCGGCGTCGACGCCCCCCTCTCCGGTGAGAACTCCACCACCGGCCTCGGCATCCAGTACGGCGCCCAGATAGCCATCGACGACGCCAACAAGAACAACTGGGTCCCGGGCGTGAAATTCAAGCTCAAGGCCCTGGACGACAAGGCGCAGCCCGCCACCGGCCAGTCCAACGCCACCAGCATCGTCGGCGACAAGACGGCCGTCGGCGCCGTCGGCCCGCTGAACTCCGGCGTCGCCCAGACGATGCAGCAGGTGTTCGCCTCGGCCAACATGGTCCAGATCTCCCCCGCGAACACCGCCCCCGAGCTGACCCAGGGCAAGAACTGGCAGACGGACAAGAAGCGTCCGTTCAAGACGTACTTCCGCACCGCCACCACCGACGAACTCCAGGGCAGCTTCGCGGCCGGCTACGCCTACAACGGCCTCAAGAAGAAGAAGGCCTTCGTCGTCGACGACAAGCAGACCTACGGCGCCGGTCTCGCGAAGATCTTCAACGAGCAGTACAAGAAGCTCGGCGGCAAGGTCGTCGGCACCGACCACGTCAACACCGGTGACAAGGACTTCGGCTCCCTCGTCACGAAGATCAAGAACTCCGGTGCCGACCTCCTCTACTACGGCGGCCAGTACGACGAGTCCGCGCTGCTCACCAAGCAGCTCAAGGACGCCGGCGTCAAGATCCCGCTGTTCGGCGGTGACGGCATGTTCGCCACCACCTACATCGAGGCCGCCGGCAAGTCCTCCGAGGGCGACCTCGCCACCGCCATCGGCGTCCCCGCCGACACCCTGCCCGCCGCCAAGACGTTCATCCAGACGTACAAGGACAAGGGTTACAAGGGCGACTACGGCGCGTACGGCGCCTACGCCTACGACGCCACCACCGCCATCATCAAGGCCGTCAAGGCCGCGGCCGACGCCAACGGCGGCAAGGTGCCCACCGACATCAACGACCTGCGCTCCAAGGTCGTCGACGGTGTCCAGAAGTCCGACTTCGAAGGCCTCACGGGCAAGATCTCCTTCGACCAGTACGGCGACACCACCAACAAGCAGCTGACGGTCTACCAGGTCGAGAAGGGTGCCTGGAAGGACGTGGAGACCGGCACCGCCGACCTGCAGTAGCCCGGCCCGCCACAACGCCGCACCACGGGCCGCGCGGAAGGGGACCCCGACCGCGCGGCCCGTTTCCACACCCCCACACAGCACACGACCACGCACACATCCAGTGCACACGACCACCAGCGACATGGAGGCCATGCGGTGAACACCCTGCCGCAGCAGCTGGCCAACGGGCTGCTTCTCGGCTCGATGTACGGGCTGATCGCCATCGGCTACACGATGGTGTACGGCATCGTCCAGCTCATCAACTTCGCGCACGGCGAGATCTTCATGACCGGGGCGTTCGGCGCCCTCACGGTCTACTTCTACATCCTGCCCGACGGCACCTCGATGGCCATCGCCGTACCCCTCATGCTCCTCGGCGGAGCCCTCGTGGCCATCCTCATCGCCGTCGGGGCGGAACGGTTCGCCTACCGACCACTGCGCGGAGCACCACGCCTGGCACCGCTCATCACGGCCATCGGCCTCTCCCTGGCCCTCCAGGAGGTCGTGCGCAACTTCTACCCCGGCGCCGACCGCGCCCGCGCCTTCCCCGGCCTCGACGCCACCCATGACATCGGCTCCGTCACCATCAAGGACGCCGACATCTTCCTCATCCTCGCCGCGATCGGCTGCATGGCCGCCCTCGCCTTCTTCGTGCGCCGCAGCCGCACCGGCCGCGCCATGCAGGCCACCGCGCAGGACCCCGACACCGCGCAGCTCATGGGCATCGACACCAACCGCATCATCGTCATCGCCTTCGCCATCGGCGGCTTCTTCGCCGCCGTCGCCGCCGTCGCCTACGGACTCAAGTACGGCAACGTCGACTACCGCATGGGCTTCCTCATGGGCCTCAAGGCCTTCACCGCGGCCGTCCTCGGCGGCATCGGCAACATCTACGGCGCCATGCTCGGCGGCGTCGTCCTCGGCATCGCCGAAACCCTCGCCTCCGCCTACATCGACGAGATCCCCGGCATGCAGCAGCTCGGCGGCCAGAGCTGGGCGAACGTCTGGGCCTTCTGCCTCCTCATCCTCGTGCTCCTCTTCAGGCCACAGGGCCTGCTCGGCGAGCGCGTCGCGGACAGGGCGTGATCACATGACCGAGACGACCAAGAAGACCCCAGCGCCGGACGCCGCCCCCACCCCGACGCCCGCCCTGCGCGGTCTCATACCCCTGCCCGCCGCGGCCGCCCGCGCCCTGCTGCTCGCCGGCGGCATCGCCACCGCCGCCTCCGCGTTCCTCGCCTGGACCTGGACCGCCGAGTTCCCCGGCGACCTCACCATCAACGGCTACCCCGGCGGCCTGCAGTGGCTGACCTTCACCGCCGGCATCCTCACCGCGCTGTTCGCCCTCGCCGGCTACGGCGTCCGCGGCCTCGGCTGGCTGCTGCCCGCCCGCAACAACGCGCCGCTCGTCCTCACCGCCCTCGGCGGCTTCGCCGTCACCTGGTTCACCGTCATCGCCATCAGCACCACGCTCGGCGGCGTCGTCAACCTCGAACCCGGTGGCTGGATCGCGGCCGTAGTCTCCCTGCTTCCCGTCATCGGCGCCTTCGCCCTCCCCCAGGAGCGCACCGGCGCCGACAGCACCAAGGAAGTCCTCAAGGCCTACATCGCCAAACCCGACCGCATCCCCGCCCCCCAGGCCACCGCGCCCTGGATCCAGCGGGCCATCATCACCGTGGTCACCATCATCGGCCTCGGCGTCTTCACCTACGGCATCGACACCGAGTACGGCGAACTCTTCATCGGCTACCTCTTCGTCGTCACCTTCGCCATCTGGGCACTGCACACCGCCGGCCTCCTCGACCGCTTCTCCGCCCTGGTCGCCGGCAACCGCAGCTTCACCCTCGCCATGGGCTTCGCCGCGGCCATCGCCTTCCCCTTCACCCAGACCGACGACCACTACGCCAACATCGGCGTCAACATCCTGATCTTCGGGACCGTCGCCCTCGGCCTCAACATCGTCGTCGGCCTCGCCGGACTCCTCGACCTCGGATACGTCGCCTTCCTCGGCGTCGGCGCCTACACCGCCGCCCTCGTCTCCGGCTCCGAGTTCTCCACCATCTCCGGCGTCCACCTGCCCTTCTGGGCCTCCGCCCTCGCCGGCGCCGCCGCCTCCCTCGTCTTCGGCGTCCTCATCGGCGCCCCGACCCTGCGACTGCGCGGCGACTACCTCGCCATCGTCACCCTCGGCTTCGGAGAGATCTTCCGCATCGCCGTCAACAACATGGACGGCGACTCCGGACCCGACGTCACCAACGGGCCCAACGGCATCGCCAACATCCCCGACCTGAACCTCCTCGGCTTCAACTTCGGCCAGGCCCACGACATCGGCGGATTCACCCTCGGCCGCTTCGCCAACTACTACCTGCTGATGGTCCTCATCATGGCCATCGTGGTCCTCGTCTACACGCGTGCAGCGGACTCCCGCATCGGCCGCTCCTGGATCGCCATCCGCGAGGACGAGACCGCCGCAACCGCCATGGGCATCAACGGCTTCCGCGTCAAACTCGTCGCCTTCGCCCTCGGCGCCGCCCTCGCCGGCCTCGCCGGCACCGTCAGCGCCCACGTCACCTACAGCGTCGTCCCCACGCCCTACCAGTTCGCCGGCTCCACCCCGCCCAACTCCGCGTTCCTCCTGGCCGCGGTCGTCCTCGGCGGCATGGGCACCGTCGCAGGACCCCTCCTCGGCGCAGCCCTGCTCTACCTGCTCCCCGAGAAGCTCGTCTTCCTCCAGGAGAAGTCACTCCTCGCCTTCGGCATCGCGCTCATCCTCCTCATGCGCTTCCGCCCCGAAGGCATCATCGCCAACCGCCGGCGCCAGCTCGAATTCCACGAGACCGGCCAACTCGACGTACCGAAACAGACCACGCTGACCGACGAACCGGCCGTCACCAAGGCGGGGGCATAGCCACGATGACAACACAGCCCACACCTGTACTCGAAGCACGCGGCGTCACGATGCGCTTCGGCGGCCTCACCGCCGTACGCTCCGTCGACTTCACGGTCAACGCCGGCGAGATCGTCGGACTCATCGGCCCCAACGGCGCCGGCAAGACCACCTTCTTCAACTGCCTGACCGGCCTCTACGTCCCCACCGAGGGCACCGTCTCCTACAAGGGCACCGTCCTCCCCCCCAAGCCCCACCTGGTCACCCAGGCCGGCATCGCCCGCACCTTCCAGAACATCCGCCTGTTCGCCAACATGACGGTCCTGGAAAACGTCCTCGTCGGACGCCACACCCGGACCAAAGAAGGCCTCTGGTCCGCCCTCCTGCGCGGCCCCGGCTTCAAGAAGGCCGAACGCGACAGCGAGGAACGCGCCATGGAACTCCTCGAGTTCATCGGCCTCGCCCACAAGCGCGACCACCTGGCACGCAACCTCCCCTACGGCGAACAGCGCAAGCTGGAGATCGCACGGGCCATGGCCTCCGAGCCCGGCCTGCTGCTGCTCGACGAGCCGACCGCCGGCATGAACCCCCAGGAGACCCGGGCGACGGAGGAACTGGTCTTCGCCATCCGCGACAAGGGCATCGCCGTCCTCCTCATCGAGCACGACATGCGCTTCGTCTTCAACCTCTCCGACCGCGTCGCCGTCCTCGTCCAGGGCGAGAAGCTCGTCGAAGGCACCTCCGACGTCGTCCAGGCCGACGAGCGCGTCATCGCCGCCTACCTCGGCGAAACCTTCGAAGGCGACCCCGGCGAAGCCGAAGCCGCCGAGGTCGAGGCCGCCGAAGCCGCCGCCGACGCGACCAGCACCACCAGCAGCACCAGCAGCACCAAGGGAGAAGCCCAGTGACCGCACTCCTCGAGGTCGAAGACCTCCGGGTCTCCTACGGCAAGATCGAAGCCGTCAAAGGCATCTCCTTCAGCGTCGAAGCCGGCCAGGTCGTCACTCTCATCGGCACCAACGGCGCCGGCAAGACGACCACCCTGCGCACCCTCTCGGGCCTGCTGAAGCCCACCTCCGGGAAGATCCTCTTCGACGGCAAGCCCCTCAACGGCGTCCCCGCCCACAAGATCGTCGCCCTCGGCCTCGCCCACTCCCCCGAAGGCCGGCACATCTTCCCCCGCCTCACCATCACCGAGAACCTCCAGCTCGGAGCGTTCCTCCGCAAGGACAAGGAAGGCATCGAAAAGGACATCCAGCGCGCCTACGACCTCTTCCCCATCCTCGGGGAACGCCGCAAGCAGGCAGCGGGGACGCTGTCGGGCGGCGAGCAGCAGATGCTCGCCATGGGCCGCGCCCTGATGTCCCAGCCCAAGCTGCTCATGCTCGACGAGCCCTCCATGGGCCTCTCCCCGATCATGATGCAGAAGATCATGGCGACCATCTCGGAGCTGAAGTCCCAGGGCACGACGATCCTCCTCGTCGAACAGAACGCCCAGGCCGCGCTCTCCCTCGCCGACCAGGGCCACGTCATGGAGGTCGGCAACGTCGTCCTCTCCGGGACGGGGCAGGACCTGCTGCACGACGAGTCGGTACGCAAGGCGTACCTGGGCGAGGACTGAGGTCACGCCCGAATACGAAGAGGCCCGCCCCCCTTCCCAACCGAAGGGGGGCGGGCCTCTCGCGTTGCACTCAGCCCTTGCTGGCCTTCTTCTCGTCGGCGTCCTGAATGACCGCCTCCGCGACCTGCTGCATCGACATCCGCCGGTCCATCGACGTCTTCTGGATCCACCGGAACGCCGCCGGCTCCGACAGTCCGTACTCGGTCTGCAGAATCGACTTCGCCCGGTCCACCAGCTTGCGCGTCTCCAGCCGGAGCGTGAGGTCCGCGACCTCCTTCTCCAGCTCCTTCAGCTCCGTGAACCGCGACACGGCCATCTCGATCGCCGGCACGACGTCGGTCTTGCTGAACGGCTTCACGAGGTACGCCATGGCACCCGCGTCCCGAGCGCGCTCCACGAGATCGCGCTGCGAGAACGCGGTCAGCATCAGCACCGGCGCGATGCTCTCCTCCGCGATCTTCTCCGCCGCGGAGATGCCGTCCAGCTTCGGCATCTTCACGTCCAGGATCACCAGATCGGGCCGGTGCTCCCGGGCCAGCTCCACCGCCTGCTCACCGTCACCGGCCTCACCGACGACGGTGTACCCCTCCTCCTCCAGCATCTCTTTGAGATCGAGCCGGATCAGCGCCTCGTCCTCGGCGATGACGACCCGCGTCGTCATCGGGGGCACGTGCGACTTGTCCTCTTCAGGCACGTCAACAGGCTGGGGCGACTCGGGGGCACTCACGTGGGCTCCTTGGTAGGGGCAGGCCGGTACTGCTCCCAAGCAGCGTACCTAGCAGCAAGGCCCCACACTCAACCGGTACACTGCTCATCGGTCCCCTGACTTGCCCGGTTGGAGGAACTGGTCAGACTCGCGGCACTCAAAATGCCGTGCCCTTTGGGCATGTGGGTTCGAATCCCACACCGGGCACCACAAGATCAGAAGCGGAGGATCACGTTCGCGTGATTCTCCGCTTTTTGCTGCCCACGGTCACTGCCTGCGACACACAGTGGTCGCATGAACTTCCATGGCACTGACGTGCGACAGAAGGCCATCACTCTTCTGCGCGGGGGCGCGAGGAACGCGGAGGTGGCCCGTAGCCTCAATGTGCCACTGGGGACGGTCGGCTACTGGAAGCATCTGGACCGCGCGAAGCGCGGCGAGTGTCCCGGGCGCCACGATCCGAAATGCCCCCGGTGCGACGGTCGGGATCTGGACGAGCCCGCCTATTCCTATCTGCTGGGTCTGTATCTCGGGGACGGACACGTCAGCCACTACTCCGAGCACCGCGTACCCAACCTCATGATCGCCTGCACGGAATCATGGCCCGGCCTCATGGACGCCTGCGAAGCGGCCATGCGGGCGGTCTTTCCCGCGAACTCGACCTGCCGTGTCCGCAGAACCGGCTGCAGCAACGTGAAGGTCTACTCGAAGCACCTGCACTGCCTGTTCCCCCAGCACGGCCCCGGCAAGAAGCACGACCGCCTCATTGCCCTCGAACCCTGGCAACAAGCCATCGTCGACGCCCACCCCTGGGAATTCATCCGCGGGCTCATTCACTCCGACGGCTGCCGGATCACCAACTGCACGACCCGGATGGTCGCCGGTGAGCGGAAGCGGTACGAGTATCCCCGGTACTTCTTCACCAACGTCTCCGATGACATCCGGCGGCTCTACACCGACACCCTGGACAAACTCGGGGTCGAGTGGACGCACTGCACCCGCAACGGCAACCCGTTCAACATCTCCGTCGCCCGCAAAGCCTCAGTCGCCCTCATGGACGCCCACGTCGGCCCCAAGTACTGACATGGCTACTCCGCGATGTGGTGGACCCGGACCATGTTCGTCGAGCCGGAGATCCCGGGCGGGGAGCCGGCCGTGATGACGACCGTGTCGCCCGGGCGGCAGCGGCCAAGACGGAGGAGCAACTCGTCGACCTGGTCGACCATCGCGTCCGTGGAGTCCACGCACGGGCCGAGGAACGTCTCCACGCCCCACGTCAGGGCGAGCTGCGAGCGGGTCGCCTGGTCGGGGGTGAAGGCGAGGAGGGGGATCGGGGAGCGGTAGCGGGAGAGGCGGCGGGCGGTGTCGCCCGACTGGGTGAAGGCGACCAGGAACTTCGCACCGAGGAAGTCGCCGATCTCCGCCGCTGCGCGGGCTACCGCTCCGCCCTGGGTGCGGGGCTTGTTGCGTTCCGTCAAGGGCGGGAGGCCCTTGGCGAGGATGTCCTCTTCCGCCGCTTCGACGATGCGGGCCATGGTGCGGACCGTTTCGATCGGGTGTTTGCCGACGCTCGTCTCGCCGGACAGCATCACCGCGTCGGTGCCGTCGATGACGGCGTTGGCGACGTCGGAGGCTTCGGCCCGGGTCGGGCGGGCGTTGTCGATCATCGAGTCGAGCATCTGGGTGGCAACGATGACCGGCTTTGCGTTGCGCTTGGCCAGTTTGATGGCGCGCTTTTGCACGATGGGGACCTGTTCCAGCGGCATTTCGACGCCGAGGTCTCCGCGGGCCACCATGATGCCGTCGAATGCGGCGACGATGTCGTCGATGTTCTCGACGGCCTGGGGTTTCTCGACCTTGGCGATGACGGGGAGGCGGCGGCCTTCCTCGTCCATGATGCGGTGGACGTCCTGGATGTCGCGGCCGGTGCGGACGAAGGAGAGGGCGATGACGTCGAAGCCGGTGCGCAGGGCCCAGCGGAGGTCGTCCTCGTCCTTCTTGGAGAGGGCGGGGACGGAGACGGCGACGCCGGGGAGGTTGAGGCCCTTGTGGTCGGAGATCACGCCGCCTTCGAGGACCGTGGTGTGGACTCGGGGGCCGTCGACCGAGGTCACCTTGAGGCAGACCTTGCCGTCGTCGATGAGGATGCGTTCGCCGGTGGTGACGTCGTCGGCGAGGCCGGCGTACGTGGTGCCGCAGGTGTCGCGGTCGCCTTCGACGCCTTCTTCGACGGTGATGGTGAAGCTGTCGCCGCGTTCGAGGAGTACGGGGCCTTCGGTGAAACGGCCGAGTCTGATCTTCGGGCCTTGAAGGTCGGCGAGGAGGCCGACGCTGCGGCCGGTCTCGTCGGCGGCCTTGCGGACCCGGTGGTAGCGCTCCTCGTGTTCGGCGTGGCCGCCGTGGCTGAGGTTGAGGCGGGCTACGTCCATTCCGGCGTCGACCAGGTTTTTGATCTGGTCGTACGAGTCGGTGGCGGGTCCAAGGGTGCAGACGATTTTGGCTCGGCGCATGAAACGAGCCTATGAGTTACCGACTGGTAGTGAATTGGTCGGGCATGACGACTCAACAGACTTTGCGTGAAGCGTTATTGACAAGTGTTGAATTGTGCGGCAGGGCGCTCCGATGAGCACCCGAGGGAATTCGGTCGCACTTTCGGGATTTCGCCCGGCGGGGATCACAGCTGCGGCGGCACCATGGTGAAGCGGGCGTTGATCTGGGCGTGGACGCGCTGGCGCTGGGGTTCGAGGTCGAGGGGGGCGGGGGTGTCCTCGGCGGCGCCGGCGAAGGCCGCGGAGCGCATGCGGCCGGGAGCCTGGGGGTAGGCCGGCGGGGCGCTCTCGGCACCGATGTCGGCGAGTTCGACCAGGGCGGAGAGGCTGGTGCCGAGGGCTTCGGCGTACTCGCGGGCGCGCTGGACGGCTTCGCGTACGGCCTTCTTGCGGGCTTCGCGGTGGGCGGGCGAGTCGGGGCGCAGGGCCCACCAGGGGCCGTCGACGCGGGTGAGGTCGAGGTCGGCGAGGCGGGTGGTGAGTTCGCCGAGGGCGGTGAAGTCGGTGAGTTCCGCGGTGACGCGGACGCTGCCGTGGTAGGTGCGGACGCGTTCGCCGCGGCCGTGTTTGGTCAGTTCGGGCGTGATGGAGAAGGCGCCGGTCTCCAGGCGTTCGACGGCGTCGCCGTAGGACTTGACGAGGTCGAGGACGACGGCGTTACGGCGGGTGAGGTCGTCGAGGGCGGAGCGGCGGTCGCGGCCGCGGGCGGCGACGGTGATGCCGATGCGGGCGATCTCGGGGTCGACTTCGAGGCGGGCCTCGCCGCGGACGGCGATGCGGGGGGCCTCGGGTGTGCCGTAGGGGACGGCGGGCTGGGAGGCGTCTGGGGTGGCCGCGGTCATACGCCCCACTCTGTCATGTCTGGGCTGGTTGGCGGCTCGGGATTCGAGGGCCGAGTCATCAGATCGCAACCTGGCGGGTCTGTTGCGTCCGGTCATGGCCGGGTCAGAATCTACGCGCGTTATCTACGCGCGTCGTTCACAGATTCCGCGAGGAGCCAGACATGCCGTTGAACCGCCGGAAGTTCCTGGAGAAGTCCGCCGTGACCGGGGCGGGGGTGGCGCTGGCCGGTGCGGTCGCAGCGCCGGGTGCGCAGGCGGCCGAGGCGAAGGGCGGCACCAAGCGGTACGCGTTCACCGTGCTGGGGACGACGGACCTGCACGGCAACGTCTTCAACTGGGACTACTTCACGGACAAGGAGTTCGACGACAAGGACCACAACGACGTGGGCCTCGCGAAGGTCTCGACGCTCGTGAACCGGATCCGTGAGGAGAAGGGCCGCCGCAACACGCTGCTGATCGACGCGGGCGACACCATCCAGGGCACGCAGCTGTCGTACTACTACGCCAAGGTCGACCCGATCACGGCCGAGGGCGGCCCGGTGCACCCGATGGCGCAGGCGATGAACGCCATGGGCTACGACGCGGCGGCGCTCGGCAACCACGAGTTCAACTACGGCATCCCGGTGCTGCGGAAGTTCGAGCAGCAGTGCCGTTTCCCGCTGCTGGGCGCGAACGCGCTGGACGCGAAGACGCTGCGGCCGGCGTTCGCGCCGTACAGCATGCACCGGCTGCGCACGCCGTTCGGGCGGGACGTGAAGGTGGCGGTGCTGGGCCTGACCAACCCGGGCATCGCGATCTGGGACAAGGCGAACGTGCAGGGCAAGATGACGTTCCCGGGTCTGGAGGAGCAGGCGGCGAAGTGGGTGCCGAAGCTGCGGTCGATGGGCGCGGACGTGGTCATCGTGTCGGCGCACAGCGGTTCGTCGGGGACGTCGTCCTACGGTGATCAGCTGCCGTACATCGAGAACGCGGCCGGTCTGGTGGCCGAGCAGGTGCCGGGGATCGACGCGATCCTGGTCGGGCACGCGCACACGGAGATCCCCGAGTACTTCGTCACCAACAAGAAGACCGGCAAGCAGGTCGTGCTGTCGGAGCCGCTGAAGTGGGGGCAGCGGCTGACGCTGTTCGACTTCGAGCTGGTCTGGGAGAAGGGCTGCTGGAAGGTCGAGAAGGTGGGGGCGAAGGTCCTCAACTCCAACACGGTGGAGGAGGACCCGAAGATCACGAAGTTGCTCGGGGACGAGCACGAGAAGGTCGTGGCGTACGTCAACCAGGTCATCGGCACCAACGCGGCGGAGATGACGTCGGCCGAGGCGCCGTACAAGGACGTGCCGATCATCGATCTGATCAACCACATCCAGGCCGACACGGTGAAGCAGGCGCTGGCGGGCACGGAGTACGCTGCGCTGCCGGTGCTGTCGCAGGCGGCGTGTTTCTCGCGCAGCGCCCGGATCCCGGCGGGCCAGGTGACGATCCGGGACGTGGCCGGTCTGTACGTCTTCGAGAACACGCTGGAGGCGCGTCTGATGACGGGCGCGCAGATGAAGGCGTATCTGGAGTTCTCGGCGAACTACTTCGTGCAGACCGCTCCGGGCGCCCCGGTGGATCCGGCGAAGCTGACGAACGCGAACGGCACGCCGGACTACAACTACGACGTGGTGAGCGGTCTGGCGTACGAGGTCGACATCGCGAAGCCGGCCGGGTCGCGGGTGACGAATGTGCGCTTCGGGGGGCAGCCGCTCGCGGACGACGCGAAGTTCGTGTTCGCGGTGAACAACTACCGGGCCAACGGCGGCGGGAACTTCCCGCACGTCGCCGCCGCCCAGTTGCTGTGGTCGAACTCGGAAGAGATCCGCAACACCATGATCGCCTGGGTGAAGGCGAAGGGTTCGATCGACCCGGCCGAGTTCGCCGGGGTGGACTGGAAGCTCACGCGCGAGGGCACGCCCGTCTTCTGAGCCGCGTGCTTCGTCACCTTCGGTCGTCGACCAGCGGGGTCAGTGCCGGTGCCTCGCGGGGTGGCGGGACGTGCCCCCGCTGGGTGAGACCGAAGGTGGTGAAGGCGGTGCGGGCGGGGAGTCCGTAGGCCTCCCTGCCCGTCAGGGAGTTGAGGATGATCGCGCTGCGCCAGGCCGCCAGGCCGAGGTCGGGGGCGCCGACGCCGTGGGTGTGGGTCTCGGCGTTCTGGACGTGGACGGTGCCGGTGACGGACGGGTCGAGGACGAGCCGGTACTCCTCGTCGACGCGTGGCCGCTCCCGGTTGTCGCGGCGCATGTAGGGGTCGAGGCCGGCGAGGATCCGGTCGAGGGGGCGTTCGCGGTAGCCGGTGGCGAGGACGACGGCGTCGGTGGTGAGGCGGGAGCGGCTGTTCTGCGGGACGTGTTCCAGGTGCAGTTCCACCTTGGTCGTGGCGACCCGGCCGGCGGTGCGGACGTGGACGCCGGGGGTGAGGACGGCGTCGGGCCAGCCGCCGTGCAGGGTGCGGCGGTAGAGCTCGTCGTGGATGGCTGCGACGGTGGCGGCGTCGATGCCTTGGTGCAGCTGCCACTGGCCGTCGACGAGCCGGTCGCGGGTGGACTCGGGCAGGGCGTGGAAGTAGCGCGTGTGGTCGGGGGTGAAGTGCTCCAGGCCGAGCTTGGAGTACTCCATCGGTGCGAAGGCCTCGGTGCGGCCGAGCCAGTGCAGTTTCTCGCTGCCGGCGGGCCTGTTGCGGAGCAGGTCGAGGAAGACCTCGGCGCCGGACTGTCCGATGCCCACGACCGTGACGTGCTCGGCGGCGAGGAGGGCGGCGCGGTGGTCGAGGTAGTCGGCGGCGTGCACGACGGGCACGCCGGGGGCTTCGACGAGGGGCTTGAGGGGCTCGGGGACGTGGGGCTCGGTGCCGATGCCGAGGACGACGCGCCGCGCGTAGGTCCGGCCGAGGGCTTCGGCTTCTCCGTCGGCGTCGAGCTGGGTGAAGTCGACTTCGAAGAGGTCACGTTCGGGGTTCCAGCGGACGGCGTCGACCTGGTGGCCGAAGTGGAGCCCCGGGAGGTTCTCGCAGACCCAGCGGCAGTAGGCGTCGTACTCGGCGCGCTGGATGTGGAAGCGCTCGGCGAAGTAGAAGGGGAAGAGCCGCTCGCGGGACCTGAGGTAGTTGAGGAAGGTCCAGGGGCTGGTGGGGTCGGCGAGGGAGACCAGGTCGGCGAGGAACGGGACCTGGATGGTGGCGCCCTCGATGAGCAGGCCGGTGTGCCAGCCGAAGGCGGGGCGCTGGTCGTAGAAGACGGTGTCGAGGTCGCCGAGCGGGTGGGCGAGCGCGGCGAGGGAGAGGTTGGCGGGGCCGATGCCGATGCCGACGAGGTCGCGGGGGGCGTCGGGGTCGGGGGTCGGTGTGGGGTTCATCGAGGGGTGTGTCCTTCCACGAGTGTGGCTCGGCTCGCTGCTACGAGGTGCAGCAGGGCGGCCAGGTCTGCGGGCCCGGTGACGGGGTTGAGGAGGGTGGCCTTGAGCCAGAGCCGGCCGTCGAGGCGGGCCCGGCCGAGGACGGCACGGCCGGCGGTGAGCAGTGCGCGGCGTACGGCGGCCACGGTGGCGTCGGTGGCGCCCGTGGGCCGGAACAGCACCGTGCTGATGACGGGCGGGGCGTGCAGCTCGAAGCCGGGGTGGTCGTCGACGAGGGAGGCGAACTCCCGGGCGTGGGCGCAGACCTGGTCGACGAGCGCGCCCAGCCCGCTGCGTCCCAGGGTCTTGAGGGTGACGGCGAGTTTGAGGACGTCGGGGCGGCGGGTGGTGCGCAGGGACCGGCCGAGCAGGTCGGGCAGCCCGGCCTCGGTGTCGTCGGCGGCGTTGAGGTAGTCGGCGCGCTGGCGCAGGGCGGCGAGGTCGCGGGCGTCCCGGACGGCGAGGAGGCCGGCGGCGACCGGTTGCCAGCCGAGTTTGTGCAGGTCGAGGGTGACGGTGTCGGCGGCGTCGAGTCCGGTGAGCCGCGTGCGGTGCCGGTCGCTGAAGAGGAGGCCTCCGCCGTAGGCGGCGTCCACGTGCAGCCGGGTGCCGTGGGCCGCGCAGCGGGCGGCGATCTCGGGCAGCGGGTCGATGAGTCCGGCGTCGGTGGTGCCGGCGGTGGCGGCGACGAGCAGCGGGCCGGGCGTGCCGGTGAGGGCGTCGTCGAGCGCGCCGGGGTCGAGTGTTCCGCGTGGGGCGGGTACGACGACGGGGTCGGGCAGTCCGAGCAGCCAGGCGGCGCGGGGCAGGGAGTGGTGGGCGTTGGCCCCGCACACGAGCCGGACGGATCCGCCGTGGGCCTCCCGGGCGAGGAGCAGGGCGAGCTGGTTGGCCTCGGTGCCGCCGGTGGTGATGAGGGAGTCGGCGGGCGCGGGCTTCCCGGTCCCGTGGATCTGCCGGGCCAGCGCCTGCGCGACGAGCCTTTCCAGTTCCGATGCTCCGGGTGCCTGGTCCCAGGAGTCCATGGACGGGTTGAGGGCGCAGGCCGCGAGGTCGGCTGCCGCGGCGACGGCGAGCGGGGGGCAGTGGAGGTGGGCGGCGCACAGGGGGTGGGCCGGGTCGGCGGCGGTCTCGGCGAAGGCGTGGACCAGGGTGCGGACGGCGTGCGGGTCGCCCTGGTCGGGGAGGACGTCGCCGACCGCCTGTCTCGTCCGGGCCGCGACCGCCTCCGGGCCGCCCGCCGGCAGCGGTCCGCCCCGGGCCCGGGCACCGGTGTCCAGCGCTTCGAGGACGGTGTCGAGCAAGGGCCGCAGGGCGCGGGGCCCTTCGGGGCCTGAGGCGAGGGGCGGGTTGCTCATGGGACTGTCCTCCGGGGCGCGGGGCGGCGCGCCCGAAGAGTCCAACGACATAACCCGGGTGGAGGTACTTCCGTACCGGAAAACCTGCCGGAGCCGGGCGGCCCCCGGGGCCCGGTCCTGACGTCGGCCGTGTGGTCTCGGCCCGGGTCCGCGAAGGGGCGGGCCGGCCTGCCGCTGCCCCGGCGTGCGGGGACGGAAAGGGGCCGGCCGCCCCCCGAGAGGCCTGCGTCGCCGCCCCTACTCCTCCCCGATCCCCTGGACCCGCAGCGCCCGTGCCAGGTCGTCGAGTTGGTCGACGAGCTTGCGGCGCAGCGCGGGGATCGGGTCGGCGTCGCGCAGGCATTCCTCGCCGAGGCGGAGGGTGTCGGCGTCGACGGCGTGCGCGGGGAAGGCCCAGCGGCCGGCCGCTTCGGCGATGGCGGGGCCGCGGCGGTCGGCGACGGCGACCGCGTCGGCGTAGTAGCGCGCGACGTACTCGCGTACCAGGTCGGCCTGTTCGGGTTGCCAGAAGCCCCGGGCGGTGGCGGTGAAGAGGTAGTTGGACAGGTCGTCGGAGCCGAACATCGCCTGCCAGGCGCGGGCCTTGGCCTGCGGGTCGGGCAGGGCGGCCCGGCAGCGGGCGGCGCCCTCCTGGCCGGTGGCGCTCGGGTCGCGTTCCAGTTCGGCGGCGATGGCGGCCTCGTCGGTCGCGCCGAGGACGGCGAGCCGGGCCAGCACGCGCCAGCGCAGCTCGGGGTCGAGCTCCGGGCCGCCGGGGACGGTGCCGTCGGCGAGCCAGGCGGCGATGGTGTCGGGGTGGGCGGCCACGTCGATGCGGTGGCGTACGGCGATCAGGCGCAGGCCGGGGTTGTCGCCGTCCTCGGTGCGGCGGATGAGGTCGCGGCACAGTTCGGAGAGGGTGGCGAGCGCGGCGGGCCGCTCCTCGGGCGTGAGGTAGCGGTCGGTGACGTACGTGGACGCGAAGGCGAGCACGCCTTGGACGATGGCGAGGTCCGTCTCCAGCGGCAGGTGGGCCCTGGCGGTCTCCAGGTAGGCGGCGGGGGCGAGTGCGCCGTCGCGGACGGCGTCCCTCAGGGCGTTCCAGACGACCGCGCGGGTGAGCGGTTCGGGCAGGCCGGACAGCTCCTTGCGGACGGTCTCGAAGGACTCGGGGTCGAAGCGGACCTTCGCGTAGGTGAGGTCGCCGTCGTTGAGGAGGAGCAGGGCCGGCCGCTTGCCGATGGGGTGGGTGTCGGTCTGCGGGAGGTCCAGGTGGAGGCGTTCGCGCAGGACGAGCTGGCCGCCGTCGTCGCCGAGGTCCCGGTCGTAGAGGCCGGCGGCGATGCGGTGCGGGCGGCTGCCCGCGCGGTCCACGGTGAGGGCGCAGGTGCCGTGCTCGCCGGGGGCGATGCGCGGGGTGAGGGTGTCGACGCCGGTGGTGCGCAGCCAGGCGTCGGCCCAGGCGTGGACGTCGCGGTCGGTGGCGCCGGCGAGGTTGTCGATGAAGTCGGCGAGGGTGGCGTTGGCGAACCTGTGCCGGGCGAAGTGGGTGTTGATGCCGGCGAGGAAGTCCTTCTCGCCGAGCCAGGCGACCAGTTGCCGCAGTGCGCTGGCGCCCTTGGCGTAGGAGATGCCGTCGAAGTTGAGCAGTGCGGAGGCGGTGTCGTCGACGGCTTCGGGGGCGACGGGGTGGGTGGAGGGGCGCTGGTCGGCGTCGTAGCCCCAGGACTTGCGGGTGACTCCGAAGTCGGTCCAGGTGTCGGTGAAGCGGGTGGCTTCGGTGAGGGTCTGGTAGCCCATGTACTCGGCGAAGGACTCGTTCAGCCAGATGTCGTCCCACCACTTGAGGGTGACGAGGTCGCCGAACCACATGTGGGCCATCTCGTGGGCGATGACCATGGCGCGGGTCTGGCGTTCGGTGTCGGTGACGGCGGAGCGGTAGACGAACTCGTCGCGGAAGGTGACGAGGCCGGGGTTCTCCATGGCGCCCGCGTTGAACTCGGGGACGAAGGCCTGGTCGTAGGAGTCGAAGGGGTAGGGCTCGTCGAACTTCTCGTGGTAGCGGTCGAAGCAGGCGCGTGTGACGTCGAGGAGTTCGTCGCAGTCGGCGTCCAGGTAGGGGGCGAGGGAGCGGCGGCAGTGCAGTCCGAAGGGCAGGCCGCGGTGCTCGGTGCGTACGGAGTGCCAGGGGCCTGCGGCGACGGCGACCAGGTAGGTGGAGATGAGCGGCGTGGGGGCCGCCTTCCATACGCCGTCGGCCTGTTCGGTGACGCCGTTGGCGAGGACGGTCCAGTTCTGGGGGGCCTTCACCGACAGCTCGAAGACGGCCTTCAGGTCGGGCTGGTCGAAGGCGGCGAAGACGCGCTGGACGTCGTCGAGGAACAGCTGGGTGTAGACGTAGGTCTCGCCGTCGGTGGGGTCGGTGAAGCGGTGCATGCCCTCGCCGGTGCGGGAGTAGCGCATCCGCGCGTCCACGCGCAGTTCGTGCTCGCCGGCGGTGAGGTTCGTCAGGGCGAGCCGGTTGCCGTCCAGGGTTTCCGGGTCCAGGGCGTGTCCGTCGAGGGTGACGGAGCGCAGCTCGGCGGGCTTGAGCTCGACGAAGGTGTCCCCGTCCACGCGGGCACCGAACCTGATCAGGGTGTGGGAGTCGAAGGTGTCGTCTCCGCCGGTCAGGTCGAGTTCGATCGTGTAGCGGTGGACGTCGAGGAGCTCTGCTCGGGTCTGCGCTTCGTCGCGCGTCAGTACGGACATGCGTGACATGCTGCCTGATGGCGTCGGCAAGGCACAGAGGCGGATCGGTACGCGCCCAATGTCCGGTCTAGGTGCGGTCCTTTTCGAGCTCCCCGGCGTGCGCCCCCTGGGGGCGCTGGACGGGGACGTGCGCGTCGGGGTGGGGCAGTACGGGGCCCGGGGGGTGTGCGGCGGTCCCGGTGTGCTCCCGGACCAGGGTGCGCAGCCGGCGGACCTCCCGTTCCAGGGCGAGGTGGCGGCGGTGGGCGTCGTAGAGGTAGCGGACCTTGGTGCGCAGCGCCCATGGGTCGACGGGTTTCAGGACGAGGTCGGCGACGCCGAGGCGGAAGGCGGCGGTGGTCAGTTCCTGGTCGACGCCGAAACCGGTCAGCAGGATGACCGGGATGTGCTGAGTCTGCTCGACGCGTCGCATGTAGCGCACGACCTCCAGCCCGCTGACACCGGGCATGCGCACGTCGAGCAACAACAGGCCGACCTGGCCGCGGAGTACCTGTTTGAGCGCCTCGTCGCCGCTGGTGGCCCGGCTGAGCTGGTAGCCCAGCGGGGCCAGGGCGCTCTCCAGCGCGTACAGCGTGTCCTCGTGGTCGTCGACGATGAGGATCCTGGTATCCGACGGCATGGCCCGACGCCCCTCCCTCGTGGAGGACCAGAGTAGTCCGGGACACTGACGCGCAGTGCTCGTCAGCTGACATGCTGTGTACAGCGCAGCATGCCGCGAGCGGGCCGCCGTGTCACTCCCCCCGGGGGTCGCGCGCGGTCAGTTGCCGCTTGTGGTGGAGCCGTTGAGCGCCGCGTCCGCGATGCGCTCGTGGTGGCGGATGACCTCGGCGACGATGAAGTTCAGGAACTTCTCGGCGAAGGCCGGGTCCAGCTTGGCGTTCTCGGCGAGGGCGCGCAGCCGGGCGATCTGGCGGGCCTCGCGGGCCGGGTCGGCGGGCGGAAGCTGGTGCTCGGCCTTGAGGTGGCCGACCTGCTGGGTGCACTTGAAGCGTTCGGCGAGCATGTGGACGACGGCCGCGTCGATGTTGTCGATGCTGTCGCGCAGCCGGGCGAGCTCTTCACGCACGGCGGGGTCGACGTCGCGGGAACCGGTGTTGCTGGTGGTCATGGGGCGTCAGCCTACGGGGATCACGCCGGGGGGCCGCCGGCCGTCTCATTCTTCGGCGATGGGAGTCGCTTGTGGAAGTAGACGTCCTCGTGGCCGCCGGGCACGCCCTGGATGCGGGCCCGCTCCCGGAAGCCGAGCCGCGGGTAGAAGCCGGGTGCCTGGAAGCTGTACGTGGAGACGATCATGTCGGTGCAGCCGCGCCGGGCGGCCTCGGCCTGCGCCGCGCGCATCAGCCGGCCGCCCCAGCCGGCGTGCCGCTGGTCCTCGCGGACCCAGAGCATGTCCACGGAGCACAGGGTGCCCCAGGTCCAGGCGGTGAGCCCGCCGACCAGTTCGCCGCTCTCGTCGGTGACGCGGACGGAGAGGGGCTCGGTGACGGCGCCGTCGGCGGCGGCGGTGTTGAAGGCGGTCAGCTCCTCGTCGAGCCGCTTCTCGAGGTCGTCGTCCTGGCCGCCCACCCGGAGCGAGGCGGCGACGGTGCGCTGTTCGCTGGTCACGGCCCGGATTCTGCCGGAGGCCCCCGGCGGTGACGACCGGTTTTCGCCGTGGCACGGCCCGTCCGCCGCGGGTCGCGTCCTCGTACAGTGGAACCGGGTTCCGGGGCGTCTTGGGGGTGAGGCGTGGCGAACGACGGGCCGGTCGAGCACGGCTACCCGCATCTGGAGACGGTGCGGGCCGCCATCACGGCGCTGTACAGGCGACTGTCGAACGACACCATCCAGACGTTCGAGGCCAGCGTGGTCCCCGCCGACGTGGCGTTCTGCGACACCGACGACCTGTATCTGGGGGCGCAGCGGGTGGCGCACGAGCTAGTGCGGCACTACCGGCTGCCGGATGCCCGGCTGATCGTGAGCTTCCGGGAGATGCGGCACGCGGCGAACGTGGAGCTGGCGGCCGGGCCGGAGTACTTCGTGGAGCTGAACGACCGGTTCCGTACGCATCGGCGGGACATCGGGGCGGCTCTCGCGCACGAGGTGATGCACGTGTACCTGCATCGTCTGGACCTGTCCTTCCCCGGTGTCCGGGACAACGAGATCCTCACGGACACGGCGACGACCTACCTGGGTGCGGGGTGGCTGCTGCTGGACGCGTACCGGGAGGACGGGGCGTCGTCGCAGAAGCTGGGGTATCTCACGCCGGAGGAGTTCGGGTATGTGCTGGCCAAGCGGGCGCTGGTGTTCGGGGAGGACCCGTCGGTGTGGTTCACCAGTGCGCAGGCCTACACGGCATACGGGAAGGGGATGGAGCTGGCCCGCCGCGACGAGCAGCAGCCGCCGCTGACGGCGGCGGGGTGGGCGGGGCGGCGCCGGTACGCCCGGGACCGTCGGCATGCTGCGGCGGGCCCGCCGCAGCCGGGGGTGCGGTACGCGTTCTCGCCCGACGGGGGCGGGCGGTTGCGGGTGTCGTTTCCCTGCCCCACGTGTCATCAGCGGATCAGGGTGCCGGTGCGGGGGCGGGTCCGGGCGCGGTGCGCGTTGTGCCGGAGCGTGCTGGAGTGCGACACGTGAACGCCTCGTGCTGACCGGACAGGTCGGTGACGCCGCTAGGTGCCGTACACCGGCCGGGGCTCTGACGCTTCCGCGAGCAGTTTCCGTGCCTGCTCCCCCGCTTCGGCCGGGCTCCACCGCCCGTCCTTGTCCGCGCTCGGCCCGGGCCTCCATCCCTCCATGACCGTGATCCGGCCGCCCTCCGCCTCGAAGACCCGGCCGGTCACGCCTGTGCTCGCCGCCGAGCCCAGCCAGACGACCAGGGGCGAGACGTTCTCCGGGGCCATCGCGTCGAAGCCGGAGCCGGGGGCGGTCATGGCGTCCGCGAAGGTGCGTTCCGTCATCCGGGTCCGGGCCGCGGGGGCGATCGCGTTGACCTGGACGCCGTAGCGGTGCAGTTCGGCCGCCGCGACCAGGGTCAGAGCGACGATTGCGGCCTTGGCGGCGCTGTAGTTGCCCTGTCCGACCGAGCCCAGCAGCCCGGCTCCGCTGCTGGTGTTGATGATCCGGGCCTCGGGCCGGCGGCCCGCCTTCGCCTCGCGGCGCCAGTGCGCGGCCGCGTGCCGCAGGGGCAGGAAGTGGCCCTTGAGGTGGACGCGTACGACGGCGTCGAAGTCGTCCTCGTCGAGGTTGACCAGCATCCGGTCGCGCAGGAAGCCCGCGTTGTTGACGAGGGTGTCGAGCCGGCCGTACGTCTCCAGCGCCGTGCGGACCAGGGAGGCGGCGCCCTCGCCGGTGGCGATGTCGCCGCCGTGCGCCACGGCCTCGCCGCCCGCCGCGCGGATCTCCGCCACGACCCGGGCGGCGGGGCCGTCGGGTTCGGGTGTGCCGTCGAGGCCCACCCCGAGGTCGTTGACGACCAGCCGGGCCCCCTCGGCCGCGAACGCGAGCGCGTGGGCCCGGCCGAGCCCCCGCCCCGCGCCCGTGACGACGACGACCCGGCCCGCGCAGATTCCGCTCATGTCAGCTCTCCTCGTCCGTGGCAGGCGTGTGGGCGGCGGTGGCCGCGTCCAGGAACGCCGGCCGTTCCCCGCCCCCGTGCACCGCCAGGCTCGCTCCGCTGATGTAGGCGGCGGCGCCGGACGCCAGGAACACCGCCGCGCGGCCCACGTCGGACGGCTCGGCGAGACGGCCCAGCGGGACCGTGCGGGCGATCGCGGTGATGCCGTCCTGGTCGCCGTAGTGGAGGTGGGACAGTTCGGTGCGGACCATGCCCACGACGAGGGTGTTGACCCGGATCTCGGGCGCCCATTCCACGGCCATCGAGCGGGCGAGGCTCTCCAGGCCGGCCTTGGCGGCACCGTAGGCGGCGGTCCCGGGCGAGGGGCGGCCGCCGCTGACGCTGCCGATCATGACGATCGAGCCCCTGGAGCGGCGCAGCCGGTCGTACGCGGCGAGGGACACGGTCAGCGGCGCGAGCAGGTTGAGCTCCACCACGCGCGCGTGCCGGTCCGCCCCCGCCTCGGTGAGCAGGCGGTGGGGTGCGCCGCCCGCGTTGTTGACCAGGACGTCCAGCCGGGGCAGACCGGCGAAGAGGCACCCGACGGCGTCGGAGTCCCGGACGTCCAGCGGCAGGAACTCGGTACCGGGGAGCGGGACTTCCGGTGGCCGGCGGGCGCAGACCACGACCTCGGCACCCGCCCGTACGAAGGCATGTGCGATGCCGGCGCCGACGCCCCGGGTCCCGCCGGTGACGACGGCGACCTTTCCGTCCAGCTCCATGCGCTGCTACCTTTCCACCTAACAAACGTTTGGTGGAAAGGTAGCTGATGCGGCCATGGGTGTCTCCACCTCGAGCGGGGAAAAGGGCATCGCCGTCGTCACGGTCGACTTCCCGCCGGTGAACGCCCTGCCGGTGGCGGGCTGGTTCGCCCTGGCCGACGCGGTGCGCGCGGCCGGGCGCGACCCGGGGGTCAGGTGCGTGGTGCTGGCCGCCGAGGGGCGCGGGTTCAACGCGGGTGTGGACATCAAGGAGTTGCAGGCGGACGACCGGGAGCACAGCGCGCTGCTCGGCGCGAACAGCGGCTGCGCGCAGGCCTTCGCTGCGGTCTACGAGTGCGAGGTGCCGGTCGTGGCGGCGGTGCAGGGCTTCTGCCTGGGCGGCGGCATCGGCCTGGTGGGGAACGCGGACGCGATCGTGGCGAGCGAGGACGCGGTGTTCGGGCTGCCCGAGCTGGACCGCGGCGCCCTCGGAGCGGCCACACACCTGGCCCGGCTGGTCCCCCAGCACCTGATGCGGGCGCTCTACTACACGGCGCGTACGGCGAGCGCGGCCGACCTGCACGCGCACGGGTCGGTGTGGCGGGTGGTGCCGCGCGCCGAACTGCGCGCGGCCGTCCTGGAGCTGGCCCGGGAGATCGCCGCCAAGGACGGCCGGCTGCTCCGCCTGGCCAAGGCGGCGCTCAACGGCATCGACCCCGTGGACGTGCGCCGCAGCTACCGCTTCGAGCAGGGCTTCACCTTCGAGGCGGGTCTCAGCGGGGTGGGCGCGCGGGTGCGCGGCACCTTCGGCGGCGCGGGGCGGGAGGGAGCGCGATGAGGGACAAGACGATGTCGGCGGACGAGGCCGTGTCCCGGCTGTCCAGCGGCATGACCCTCGGCATCGGCGGCTGGGGCTCGCGCCGCAAGCCGATGGCCCTGGTGCGAGCCCTGCTCCGGTCGGAGATCACCGACCTCACGGTCGTCTCGTACGGCGGCCCCGACGTGGGCATGCTGGCGGCGGCCGGGCGGATCCGGAGGCTGGTCACGGCCTTCGTCACCCTCGACTCGATCCCCCTGGAGCCGCACTACCGGGCGGCCCGTGAGCGGGGCGCCTTCGCCCTGACGGAGATCGACGAGGCGATGTTCCTGTGGGGTCTGCGGGCGGCGGCGAACCGGCTCCCGTTCCTGCCGGTGCGGGCCGGGTTCGGCTCGGACGTGATGCGGGTCAACCCGGGTCTGCGGACGGTCACCTCGCCGTACGAGGACGGGGAGACGTTCGTCGCCGTGCCCGCCCTGCGGCTGGACGCGGCCCTGGTGCACATCAACCGCGCGGACCGGTCGGGCAACGGGCAGTACCTGGGCCCCGACCCGTACTTCGACGACCTGTTCTGCGCGGCGGCCGACACGGCGTACATGAGCTGCGAGCGGATCGTCGACACGGCCGAGCTGACGCAGGAGGGCCCGCCGCAGACCCTCTTGATCAAACGCCACACGGTCACCGGTGTCGTCGAGTCCCCGAACGGGGCGCACTTCACGTCCTGCGCGCCCGACTACGGCCGGGACGAGGCCTTCCAGAGGACGTACGCGACCACGCCGTGGCCCGACTTCGAGGCCGGGTTCCTCGCCGGGGACGAGCAGACCTACCAGGCGGCCGTGCGGGAGGGGACATGACCGGGCCCACCCGCGCGGAGTACTGCGTGATCGCCTGCGCCGAGGCCTGGCGGGACGACGGCGAGGTACTGGCGAGCCCCATGGGGCTGATCCCCTCGATCGGCGCCCGGCTGGCCCGGCTCACCTTCGCGCCGGACCTGCTGCTGACCGACGGCGAGGCGCTGCTCGTCCGCCCGGACGGGGCACCCGAGGGCTGGCTGCCGTACCGCGAGCATCTCGCCTGGGTCACCGCAGGGCGGCGGCACGTGATGATGGGCGCGAGCCAGATCGACCGGTTCGGCAACCAGAACATCTCGTGCATCGGCGACTGGGAGCGGCCGACACGGCAGCTGCTCGGGGTGCGCGGCGCACCGGTCAACACCTTGAACAATCCGACCAGTTACTGGATCCCGAGGCACTCCCGGCGGGTCTTCGTCGAGCGGGTCGACATGGTCTGCGGCGTCGGCTACGACCGTGCGGCCGGTGCGCGTCACCACCGCATCCCCCGGGTCGTCTCCGACCTGGGTGTCTTCGACTTCGCCACCCCCGACCACTCGATGCGGCTGGCCTCGCTGCACCCGGGCGTCACGCTCGGGCAGGTCAGGGAGGCGACCGGCTTCGAACTGACCGTGCCGGACGAGGTGCCGCCGACCCGGGAACCGACCGGTGAGGAACTCCGGCTGATCCGCGAGGTCGTCGACCCGGCCGGGGCCCGGACGAGGGAGGTCGCCGCATGAAGGGGGTCGCCGCATGAAGGGGGTCGCCGCGTGAGGGGGGCCGCCGCGTGAGGGGGACGGCGCTCACCCGGCTGACCGGCGTCCGCCATCCGCTCGTGCAGACCGGGATGGGCTGGGTGGCCGGACCCCGTCTGGTCTCCGCCACGGCGAACGCGGGCGCCCTCGGCATCCTGGCCTCCGCCACGATGACGCCCGCCCGCCTGCGGGCGGCCGTCCGGGAGGTGAAGGCCCGGACCGACGCGCCGTTCGGGGTGAACCTGCGCGCGGACGCGGCCGACGCGGGCGACCGCGTCCGGATCCTGATCGAGGAGGGCGTCCGCGTCGCCTCCTTCGCCCTCGCCCCCTCCCGTGAGCTGGTCGGCGAACTCAAGGAGGCCGGTGTGGTGGTCATGCCGACGGTGGGGGCGCGGCGGCATGCCGAGAAGGTCGAAGCGTGGGGCGCGGACGCGGTGCTCGTGCAGGGCTCGGAGGGCGGCGGGCACACCGGCGAGGTGGCCACGACCGTGCTGCTGCCGCAGGTGGTGGACGCGGTGCGGATCCCGGTCGTCGCGGCGGGCGGCTTCTTCGACGGGCGCGGGCTGGCCGCGGCCCTCGCCTACGGAGCGGCAGGCGTGGCGATGGGCACGCGGTTCCTGCTGACCTCGGACTCGACCGTGCCGGACGCGGTGAAGGCGAGGTATCTCGCGGCGACCGTGCGGGACGTGACGGTGACCCGGGCGGTGGACGGGCTGCCGCACCGCATGCTGCGTACGGAACTGGTGGCCGCCCTGGAGGACGCCGGCCGGGCCCGGGCGCTGGTGCGGGCCGTGCGCGCGGCGGCCGGATTCCGGCGGCTGTCCGGGCGGACCTGGCCGCAGCTGGTGCGCGACGGGCTGGCCCTCAGGCACGCCAAGGACCTGACCTGGAGTCAGGTGCTGCTCGCCGCGAACACGCCGATGCTGCTGAAGTCGGCGATGGTGGACGGCCGCACGGACCTGGGGGTGATGGCGTCCGGGCAGGTCGCCGGGGTGATCGGCGACCTGCCGTCGTGCGCGGAGCTGGTGGAGCGGATCATGAAGGAGGCCGACGAGACGCTGGCGCGGCTCACAGCCGTTCGATGATCGTCACATTGGCTTGGCCGCCGCCCTCGCACATGGTCTGCAGGCCGAACCGGCCGCCGGTGCGCTCCAGTTCGTGCAGCAGGGTCGTCATGAGCTTGACGCCGGTCGCGCCGAGGGGGTGCCCCAGGGCGATCGCGCCGCCGTTGACGTTGACCCGCTCCGGGTCGGCGCCGGTCTCCTTCAGCCAGGCCAGGACGACCGGCGCGAAGGCCTCGTTGATCTCGACGAGGTCGATGTCGTCGATGGTCAGGCCGGTCTTCCTCAGGGCGTGCGCGGTGGCCGGGATCGGGGCGGTGAGCATGCGGATC
Source organism: Streptomyces sp. NPDC093598 (assembly GCF_044764825.1). Taxonomy (NCBI): domain Bacteria; kingdom Bacillati; phylum Actinomycetota; class Actinomycetes; order Kitasatosporales; family Streptomycetaceae; genus Streptomyces; species Streptomyces sp. NPDC093598. The sequence goes on from NZ_JBIWIV010000001.1 coordinate 298,294, forward strand.
GGGTCCTCGCCGCGCACGGAGAGGTGGTGCACGCGCGCGCGGGGGGTGAGCCCGTGGTCGCGCACGGCCCGCTCGGAGGCCAGCAGCATCGCCGCCGCCCCGTCGGAGACCTGCGAGGAGCAGGCGGCGGTGACGGTGCCGCCGTCCAGGACCGGCTTGAGTCCGGCCATCTTCTCCAGGGAGGTGTCACGGCGCGGGCCCTCGTCGGCGGTGACCTCCCCGTACGGCACGGTCTCGCGGCCGAAGCGGCCCTCGTCGATCGCCCGCACCGCCCGGCGATGGGAGCGCAGGGCGAACTCCTCCTGGTCCTGCCGGCTGATCCCCCACTTCGCGGCGATCATCTCGGCGCCCACGAACTGGTTGACGGGCTTGTCCCCGTACCGGGCCCGCCAGCCCGCGCTGCCCGCGAACGGGCCCTGTGTCAGCCCGAGCGGTTCGGCGGCCTGCCGGGTGGCGAAGGCGATGGGGATCATCGACATGTTCTGCACCCCGCCGGCCACCACCAGGTCCTGGGTGCCGGACAGGACGGCCTGCGCGGCGAAGTGCACGGCCTGCTGCGAGGAGCCGCACTGCCGGTCGACGGTCACGCCCGGCACCTCCTCGGGCAGCCCGGCCGCCAGCCAGCAGGTCCGCGCGATGTCCCCGGCCTGCGGCCCCACCGCGTCCAGACAGCCGAGGACGACGTCCTCCACGGCGGCCGGGTCGGCGCCCGAGCGGTCCATCAGCGCCGTGAGGACGTGCGCTCCGAGGTCGGCGGGGTGGACCGCGCTCAGCCCTCCCCCGCGCCGCCCGACGGGCGTCCGCACCGCTTCGACGATGTAGGCCTCGGCCATGACGACTCCTCCGCTTATAGGGGCTGTTCGCGTACGGCGATCCCGTCCAGCACCATCGACAGGTACTGCCGGGCGATCTCGTCCGGGCTGTGCTGTCCGCCCGGCCGGTACCAGGAGGCGGCGACCCACACCGTGTCGCGCACGAACCGGTAGGTGAGCCGGACGTCGAGGTCGGCCCGGAAGGCCCGCTCGGCGACGCCGCGCTCCAGCGTGGACAGCCAGGCCTTCTCGAACCTGCGCTGCGACTCGGCGAGGAACGCGAACCGCTCCTGCGCAACCAGCTGCCTGCTCTCCTTCTGATAGATCGCGACGGCCGCCCGATGCCGGTCGATCTCCCGGAACGACTCGGTGACCAGGGCCTGAAGCGTCTCGCGCGGGCCCAGCCCGGCGGCCAGGACGGTGTCGTAGCCCTCCCACAGCTCGTCGAGGAAGCTGCGCAGGATCTCCTCCAGCATCGACTCCTTGGAGTCGAAGTGGTAGTAGAGGCTGCCGGCGAGCATCCCCGCGTGGTCCGCGATCTTGCGGACGGTGGTGGCGTTGTAGCCCTGCTCGGCGAAGACCTCGGCGGCGGTGCCGAGGAGTTCGCCGCGGCGGTCGCGAGCGGCGGCGGCAGCCGCGGGCTCGGTGGCGGTCACCTGGGGATTCTTCTTCGTAGGAGGCACGGGTCCATTGTCGTCCTAGGCATGCCTGCTGCTGACGGACACCACTTCTCCCGTCATGTACGAGGAGTAGCCGGAGGCGAGGAACACGATGACGTTGGCCACTTCCCAGGGTTCGGCGTACCGCCCGTAGGCCTCGCGGGCGGTCAGCTCGGCGAGCAGCTCGGGTGTGGTCACCTTCACCAGGTGGGGGTGCATGGCGAGGCTGGGCGCCACGGCGTTGACCCGCACCCCGTACCCGGCCGCCTCGACCGCCGCGCACCGGGTCAGCGCCATCACGCCCGCTTTGGCGGCGGCGTAGTGTGCCTGACCTGCCTGGGCGCGCCAGCCGGCGACGGAGGCGTTGTTGACGATCACCCCGCCGCCGGTGCCCTTCATGTGCCGGAGCGCGGCCCGGACACACCGGAAGGTGCCGTTCAGCGTCACGTCCAGGACGCGGGACCACTGCTCGTCGGTCATGTCGACGAGCTCCGCCGTGCCGCCGAGACCGGCGTTGTTGACCACGACGTCGAGGCGCCCGTGCTCCGCCGCGGCCGTCTCGAAGAGCACGCGCACCTGCGTCTCGTCGGTGACGTCACAGGGCACGGCGGCGACCGACGCCCCGCCGAACTCGCCGGCCAGCCGCGCCTCCAACTCCTCGAGCCGCCGCGCATGGGCGTCGCTGATGAGCACGCGCGCGCCCTCCTCCAGGAAGCGCCGCGCCGTGGCCCCGCCGATGCCCGCGCCGGCCGCCGCGGTGACGACGGCGGTCCGCCCCTTCAGCAGGCCGTGGCCGGGGACGTACGACGGACTCTCGACGTCTGTCATGGGCTCACGCTAACCTACCAAACACTTGTTAGGGAAGGAGGGAGTGGTCGTGGACCTGGCGTTCTCCCCGGCGGACGAGGAGTTCCGCACCGAGGTGCGGCAGTGGCTGCACGCGCACGTGCCGCGCGCCCCGCTGCCTTCCCTGGAGACCGAGGAGGGCTTCGCCGCGCACCGCGTCTGGGAGGCGGAGCTGGCCGCGCACCGCTGGTCGGTCGTCACCTGGCCCTCGCGTTACGGCGGGAGGGACGCGGGGCTCCTGCGGTGGCTGCTCTTCGAGGAGGAGTACTGGGCGGCGGGCGCACCGGGCCGCGTCGGCCAGAACGGCATCCAGCTGCTCGCCCCGACCCTCCTCGACCACGGCACCGAGGAGCAGCGGGCCCGGGTCCTGCCTCCGATGGCGTCCGGCGAGGTGATCTGGGCGCAGGCCTGGTCGGAGCCGGAGGCCGGTTCGGACCTGGCGTCCCTGCGGGCGAAGGCCGTGCGCACGGACGGCGGCTGGCTGCTGTCCGGCCAGAAGACCTGGTCGTCCCGGGCCGCGTTCGCCGACCGCGCCTTCGGCCTCTTCCGCAGCGACCCGGACACCGCGAAGCCCCACCAGGGCCTGACGTACCTCATGTTCGGCCTGCGCGCCCCCGGCGTCACGGTCCGCCCGATCGCCCGCCTCGACGGCAGGCCCGCCTTCGCGGAGCTGTTCCTGGACGAGGTCTTCGTGCCCGACGAGGACGTGATCGGCGAACCCGGCCAGGGCTGGCGCCTCGCGATGTCGACGGCGGGCAACGAACGCGGGCTGATGCTCCGCTCCCCCGGCCGCTTCCTCGCCGCCGCGCGCCGCCTGGAGGAGCTGTGGCGGGAGCAGGGCGGTCCGGTGTCGATGCGGGGCCGGGTGGCCGACGCCCTGATCGGCGCCCGCGCCTACCAGCTCTTCGCGTACGCGGCCGCCTCCCGCCTCCTGGAGGGCGAGGCCGTCGGCCCCGAGTCGAGCCTCAACAAGGTCTTCTGGTCCGAACTGGACATCGCGCTGCACGAGACGGCCCTCGACCTGCTCGGCCCCGAGGGCGAGAGAGCCGACACCGACTGGGCGGAGCGGTACGTCTTCGCCCTCGCCGGCCCCCTCTACGCGGGCACGAACGAGATCCAGCGCGACATCATCGCCGAGCGCCTGCTCGGCCTGCCGAAGGGACGCCGCTGATGCGCCTCCTCCTCGACGCCGAGCAGCGGGCCTTCGCCGCGTCGCTGGACGCCCTGCTGACGGCGGCGGACACCCCGGCGGTGATCCGCGACTGGAGCCGGGGCGACCATGCGAGCGGGCGTGCGCTGTGGTCCCGCCTGGCTCGGGCGGGCGTGTTCGCGCTGGCGGTGCCGGAGGCGTACGAGGGCCTCGGCCCGCACCCCGTCGAACTGGCCGTCGCGTTCGTCGAGCTGGGACGCCATGCGGCGCCTGGGCCCCTGGTCGAGACGGTCGTCGCGGCGGCGCTGCTCCGGGGGGCCGACCCGGGGGTCGCCCGGCGGCTGCTGCCCGCGCTGGCGTCCGGGGAGACGATGGCGACGGTGGCCCCCGACGGCGCGTACGCCCTGGACGGCGACGCGGCCGCCCTCCGCATCTCCTGGGAGCGCGGCCGCATCCGCCTCTCCCCCGGCCACGGCCCCGTCCGCCCCTCCCTCGACCCGGCCCGCCGCCTCACACTCCTCGCCCCCGGCGGCGAACTCCTCGAGCTCGCCACGGGACAGGCCCTCACCTGGGCCCGCCTCGCCACCGCCGCCCAAGCCCTCGGCGTGGGCTTCGCACTCCTCGACAGAACCGTCGGACACGTCCGGCAGCGCACCCAGTTCGGCGTGCCCGTCGGCTCGTTCCAGGCGGTCAAGCACCGGCTGGCCGACGCGAAGACGGCCCTGGAGTTCGCGCGTCCCCTGCTCTTCGGTGCCGCGCTCACGCTGCGTCCGTCCGACGTCGCCGCCGCCAAGGTGGCCGCGTGCGAAGCGGCGTACGCCACCGCCCGCACCGCGCTGCAACTGCACGGGGCGATCGGCTACACCGCGGAGTACGGCCTGTCGCTGTGGCTGACCAAGGCCCGGGCCCTGCGCACGGCCTGGGGCGATCCGCAGGCGTGCCGGGCCCTGGTCGTCAGTGCCGGTGATCGCCGCTGGTGATCTCCCGGTACTCCTCCACCGTCGGCTTCTCGATCCGCGCGTCGGGCCCGAACATGGCCTTGGCGAGCCGGGCGCGCAGCCGCTCGGACCGCTTGACCCTGCGGCGCACACCCCCCGCGTCGACCTCGCGCCCGGCCTCGTACGGCGGGTTCTGCTCGTGCTGGGTGAGCGTGAACAGCTCGGCCTGCGCGAGGGGCTCGTGCACCTCGGTGTACTCGCCGGTCGGCAGCCGTCTGATGGTGCCGGTCTCCCTGCCGTGCAGCACCTTGGCCCGGTCGCGGCGCTGAAGGCCCATGCAGATCTTCTTCGTGACGATGAAGGCGGCGACCGGCAGCACGAAGACGCCGATCCGCACGAACCAGGTGATCACGTTGATGGACAGATGCAGATGGGTGGCGACGATGTCGTTGCCGCCGCCGATCAGCAGCACCGCGTACAGCGTCAGCCAGGCCACGCCGAGGCCGGTGCGCACGGGCGCGTTGCGCGGCCGGTCCAGGATGTGGTGCTCGCGTTTGTCGCCGGTGATCCACGCCTCGATGAAGGGGTAGACGCCGAGGGCGAGCAGGATCAGCGGGAAGAGCGAGAAGGGGATGAACACGCCCAGGGCGAGCGTGTGGCCCCAGAAGTTGATCTCCCATCCCGGCATCACCCGGATCAGGCCCTCGGAGAAGCCGAGGTACCAGTCGGGTTGAGCGCCGGTGGTGACCAGGTCGGGGCGGTAGGGGCCGAAGGCCCATACGGGGTTAATCTGGGCGATGGCGCCCATCACCGTCAGGACGCCGAAGACGAGGAAGAAGAAGCCGCCGGCCTTGGCCATGTAGACCGGCAGGAAGGGCATACCGACGACCGACCGCTCCTGGCGTCCGGGGCCCGGGAACTGGGTGTGCTTGTGGTAGAAGACCAGGATCAGATGGGCGGTCACCAGGCCCAGCATGATCCCGGGCAGCAGCAGCACATGGATCGGGAAGAGCCGCGAGATGATGTCGTCCCCGGGGAACTCCCCGCCGAAGAGGAAGAACGCCAGGTACGTCCCGACGATCGGGATCGACAGGATCGCGCCGTGCGCGAAGCGCAGACCGGTGCCGGACAGCAGGTCGTCGGGGAGCGAGTAGCCGGTCAGACCGGTGATGATGCCGAGCATCAGCAGCGTCCAGCCGAACACCCAGTTCAGCTCGCGCGGCTTGCGGAAGGCGCCCGTGAAGAACACCCGCATCATGTGCACCAGCATGCCGGTGATGAAGACCAGCGCCGCCCAGTGGTGGATCTGCCGGATCAGCAGCCCGCCGCGCACATCGAAGCTGATGTCCAGCGTGGACTCGAACGCCCTGCTCATGAGGACGCCGTTGAGCTCCGTGTAGGAGCCGTTGTAGACGACCTCCTGCATGCTCGGCTCGAAGAAGAGGGTGAGGTAGACGCCGGTGAGGATCAGCACGATGAAGCTGTAGAGGGTGACCTCGCCCAGCATGAAGGACCAGTGGTCCGGGAAGACCTTGCGCATGTTGGCCTTGGCCAGGGCGTAGAGCCCGAGCCGCCCGTCCGCCCAGTCGGCGAGCTTCTCGCCCTTGCCTGCGGGAGGTCGCCTGTCGGCGGAGTCCGTCCCGTACACCCGTCGTGCGCCGTCGTCGCCCATACGTCGTCGCCTCCCCGTCGGATCCTTCCCAGCGTGGCACGGCGTCGCGGCCGTGCAAACGGGGCGTGGGGACGGCTGGGCCAAGGGGGCGAGCGACCGGTCAGCGGCTGCCGGGGTCCCCGACGATCCCCTGCGCCCGTGCGGCCACGAGCCACTTCGGGAACTCGCCCACCAAACGGTCGTACAGCTCGGTGTCCGAGACCTTCCGCGGATCCTCTCCCGCGTGGAAGAACCCGGCGTTGTCGACGACCCGCTTGCCCGGCACGGCCAGCTCGTCGAGCTTGCGCAGGAAGTCGAACTGCTTGCTGCCCGGGTCGCCGAACCCGATGAACTGCCAGAACAGCGGAAGCTTCGCCGCCTTGCACAGATACCGCTCCGCGGCGAGCTTGTTGATGGGCCCGCCGTCGGTCTGGAACACCACGAGGGCGGGCTCGGCCGCCCCGCTGTCCAGGTAGTGGTCGATCACGGCGTCCATGGCCAGGTGGTAGCCGGTCTTCCCCATGTGCCCGAGCCCGGCGACGATCCGCTCGATCCGTCCCCGGTGGTCGGCGAGCGCGATGTCGGTGACGGCGTCGACGTCGGTGGAGAAGAACACCACGGGCACGCTGCCGTCGTCGTCCAGGTGCGCCGACAGCCCGAGCACCCGGTCGGCCAGCGCCTGCACACTGCCGTCCTTGTAGTACGGCTTCATCGAGCCGGAGTAGTCGATCACGAGGTAGACCGCGGCCCGCAGCCCGTCGAGGCCGTGCTTCGCGAGACGGACGCCGGCGGTCTTGTAGAGGTTCACCAGGGCGGGCGCGGTCTCCTGGACCTTGCTCAGACTGATCGCGGCCATGGCCCGCATCCTCTCACTCCTCGACGACCACTCCGTCGCTCAGTTCCAGCACCCGGTCGGCCAGACCGAGGAGTTGGGGGTCGTGGGTGGCGACGAGGGCCGTGACACCCTCGCTGCGGACCACCGCCCGCAGCAGCTCCATCACCGCCAGTCCGGTGGCGGCGTCGAGCTGGCCGGTCGGCTCGTCGGCGAGGAGCAGGGCGGGGCTGTTGGCGAGGGCCCGGGCGATGGCGACCCGCTGCTGCTGGCCGCCGGACAGCTCGGCCGGCCGCTGTGCCTCGTGACCGGCCAGTCCCACCAGGGCGAGCAGCAGTGCCACCCGCTCCTCCCGCTCCCGCGGCCCGGCCCGGCGCAGCCGCAGCGGCACGCCCACGTTCTCGGCGGCGGTGAGGATGGGGATGAGCCCGAAGGACTGGAACACGAAACCGATGCGGTCGCGGCGCAGTTCCAGCAGCTCGCTCTCGCTCAGCGCCGACAGATCGGTGCCGGCCACGACGACACGGCCGCTCTGCGGGGAGTCCAGGCCGCCGATCAGGTGGAGCAGCGTCGACTTGCCGGAGCCCGAACGGCCCTTGAGAGCGACCAGCTCGCCGCGCCGGACGGTGAAGGACGCCCCGCGCAGCGCGTGCACGGCCGCGGCACCCGTGCCGTAGGAGTGGTGCACATCCTCCACGCGTAGCATCGGCCCGCCGGACGGGTCGTCGGCCAGGGCGGCACCGGGGCCCGGGCTGGTGTTCTCGGTCATCACCGCATCCCATACGGAACCGGTCCGGACGGTCAAGAGCCGGACGACCCGCGTTCGAACTCACGTGCTGGGCCGGTGACTCCGTGATATGCATGCCGGGTTGGGGAACGGCGGCTCGGGATTCGGGTGGGGGAAGAGTGACGGGCTTACTGCTGCTGCGCCTGCGCGCGCATCGGCTGCTGCTCACGGCCGCCCTGCTCGCCGTCCTGCTGACCACCTCGGTTCTCGCCACCCTCGCGGCCTTCTCCGGCTCTGTCGGGGACGCGGCGCTGCGCGGCACCCTGAGCGGCCGGGCCGCCGCGTCCGCCTCCCTCGTCGTCGAGGCGGACGTGCCCCGGCAGCGGCGGGACGCGGCGCACCGGGCCGTGGTGCGCGGGGCGCGGGACGCCTTCGCCGGGCTGCCGGTGACCGTGCGGAGACTGGAGCGGTCCGGGCCGTACGCACTGCCCGGGTCCCTGCGGAACGCCGACGCCAGGGCCGGGCAGCCCGACCTCACGTATCTCGCCGCCCTCGACCGGTCCCGGATCCGGCTGGTCTCGGGCGTCCTGCCGGGCCCGGCCCGGGCGGGCGATGGGACCGCCGTGCCCGTCGCCCTGCCCGGGGCGGCCGCCGACCGGCTGAAGCTGCGGCCCGGAGCGCGCCTGACGCTCACCGACCGGCTGGGCGGCGCACCGCTCGAGGTGCGGGTGAGCGGGGTGTACCGGGCGGCCGACGGCTCGGACCCCTACTGGCAGGCGGACACCCTCGGCGGCCAGGGCGTACGCACCGTCGCCTTCACCACCTACGGACCGCTGCTGGCCGACGCGTCGGTGCTCGCCTCCGGCCGCGCCAGCGGGGACAACACCGGCTGGGTGGCGACGGCCGACTACCGCACCCTCACCACCGACGGCATCGGCGCGCTCCGCGCGGATACCGTCCGCGCGGCCGGGGCGCTGCGCAAGGACCCGGCGCTCGGGGGCGACGCGACCGTGCGCACCGGGCTGCCGGAGGTGCTCGACCGGACCGGGCGGACCCTGCTGGTGTCCCGGTCCACCCTGATGATCGTCTCCGTGCAGCTGGTGCTGCTCGCCGGGTACGCGCTGCTGCTGGTGGCCCGGCTGCTGGGCAGCGAACGGGCGGGCGAGACCGAGCTGCTGCGCGCCCGGGGCGGCTCCCGCGGGCGGATCGCGGGGCTCGCCGTGCTGGAGGCGCTGCTGCTGGCGGTACCGGCCGCGGTCTGTGCCGCGCTGCTGTCCGGCCCGCTGGCCCGGCTGCTGGCCCGCTGGTCCTCGCTCGACCGGATCGGGCTGCGGCTCGACACCGCCCCCTCGGGCCGGGTCTGGCTGGTCGCGGGCGGCGTGGCGCTGGCGTGCGCGGTGGCGGTCGTGGCGCCCGCGCTGGCGGCGACGGCAGGCGCGCCGGTACGGCTGCGGCGCGTCCGTGCCGCCACGGCGGCCGCGCCCGTGCGCGCCGGAGCCGATGCCGGGCTGCTGCTGATCGCGGGCGTGGCGTACTGGCAGCTGAGGCGGCAGACCGATGCGACGGGCGGCGGTGTGCTCAGCCGGGACCGGGCCGGTCGGCTCGGCATCGATCCGCTGCTGGTCGCGGCGCCCGCCCTGGCGCTGCTCGCGGGCACGGTGCTGACCCTGCGTCTGCTGCCGCTCGCGGCCCGGCTCGCGGAGCGGCGCTCGGCGAGCGGGCGGGGGCTGCCGGCGGCGCTCGCCGGGTGGCAGTTCAGCCGGCGCCCGCTGCGCGGGGCGGGTCCGGTCCTGCTGCTCGTCATCGCCGTGGCGACCGGGATGCTGGCGATCGGGCACGGCGCGTCCTGGGACCGGTCGCAAGGCGACCAGGCCGACTTCAGAACGGGCGCCTCCGTAAGGGTTCTCGACCCCAGGCCGGGCAGTCCCGGGCAGACCGGCCTCTACGCCGCGCTGCCCGGGGCCCGGGACGCCGCTCCCGCGCACCGCACCGCCCTGAGCCTGTCCGGCGGGCGCGACGCGACGGTCCTGGCCCTGGACACGGCCCGTGTCGCGGACGGGATGCTGATGCGCGGCGACCTCGCCGACGAGCCCCCGGCGAAGCTGCTGCGGGCACTGGCCCCGCCCGAGCAGGACGAGGACCGGGCCGTACGGCTGCCCGACGGCACCCGGCGGCTCGGCCTCGACGTGCGGATCACCAACCTGCGGGCCCGCACGGGACGGTCCCCCTCCGGCCGCGCGCCCCAGCTCACGGTGGTCGTCGAGGACCGGTACGGCATCGCCTACCGGCTGGGCGCCGGGGAAGTCCCGGTGGACGGCCGGGTCCACCGGATCGCGCTCGATCTGGACGTGACGGCGGCGGGCCGCCGCGCCGCCCCGGCCGGACCGCTGCGGCTGACCGGCCTCCAGCTCGACGGCACCTCGCCGGTCGGCCGCCCGGAACAGCACCGGTTCACCGTCGAACGGCTGCGCGCCACCGGCTCCGACGGCGCCGCGCGGACCGTTCCCGCGCCCGCCGGGACGCGCTGGCGGGGCGGCCGGACCGTGACGGAGAACGGCACCGTCCTCGCCCGGGCGGCCACGAAGCCCACCGTGTCGGGGACCGCGCCGCTGACCGTGTCGTACGGCACCGGCGCCGACCCCGACGAGAGCTTCAACGCCGCCCCTCTCTACACCGTCTTCGTCGCCACCGCCGGGGGCGCGGCGCCGCGGAGGATCGCCGCCGTCGCCACCCGGGACTTCCTGCGGGCGGCGGGGGCCGGGCCCGGTGACACCATCGACGTACCGCTGTCCGGGGAGCAACTGCGGGTGCGGATCGTCCGGGCGGTCGAGGAGCTGCCCACCACCGGTGCCGGACTGGACGGCGAGACCGCGGCCGGCGGGGCGCTGCTGCTCGATCTGCGGACCGTGGACGCGGTGCTGGCCCGGCGGGGCGCCGCGTCGCTCAGCCCCACCGAGTGGTGGGTGAGCACCGCCCCCGGCAAGGCCGCCGAGGTCACCGCCGCGCTGCGGGCACGCCCCGACCTGGAGGCGCAGCAGGTACTGGTGCGGGACGAGACCGCGGCCGCACTGCTGCGGGATCCGCTCGGCGCCGGGCCGCGCTCGGCACTGACGGCGGTGGCGGTGGCCGCCGTGGCCCTGGCCGCCGGGGGCTTCGCGGTGAGCGCCGCCGGTGCGCGGCGGGAGCGCTCCGGGGAGTTCGCGGTGCTGCGCGCCCTGGGCACGCCCCGCCGGGAGCTCGCCCGGCTGGTCGCGACGGAGCAGAGTCTGCTCGTCGGCGCCGGGCTGCTCGCCGGGCTGGGTCTCGGCACCGTCCTGACCAGGGCCGTCGTGCCGCTGATCGTGCTGACCTCCGATGCGGCACGGCCGGTCCCGCCCGTCCTCGTCGAACTCCCGGTGTACCGGGTGGCCCTGCTCCTCGCGGGGATGGCCGCCCCGCTCCTGCTGATCACCGCCGCGTCGGCGCTGCGCCGCGCCGAGCCGGCGGTCGCGCTCCGCCACCAGGGAGAGGACTGAGATGCCGCCGAGCGCGCGGGGCGCGCCCTGGGTGCGGACCCGGCTGCGGGCCGCGCCCGTGTCCACCGTCGCCTTCGCTGTGCTGGTGCTCGTCACGGCGTTCCTCGCGGCCGTCCTGCCCCGGGCCGTCGAGGCGTACGAGACGGACGGGCTGCGCGAGGCCGTCGCCGTCGCCGCCCCGGAGTCCACCGTGCTGGAGCTGAAGGCTCCGCAGCCCGGTATCGAACAGCCGGACGAGGCCCGTGCGAACGAGGTCCGGCCGGAGGCGCTCGCGGCGGTCGAGGCTCAGGCGAGGGCCCTGCTTCCCGCACCGCTGCGGGCGGACCCGGGCGAGTCGGCGTACGGGGTGCGGACCGGGAAGAGCCTGGAGGCGCTGGACGCGTCGCTGCCCCGGCCCGACGGGTTGCCGCCCCGGTTCACCCTGGCCACGCAGTCGGCCGTGGCCGGCCACGCCACCGTGCGGGAAGGCCGGCTGCCCACCGCCGGTCCGGTGTCCGTGGACACCAGGGTGGTGGAAGGTGCCGTGACCACCCAGACGGCCCGCACACTGCGGCTGCGGGCCGGCTCCACGCTCACCCTGGCCGGCTTCCCGGACGGCCCGCTGACCGTACGGATCACCGGCATCCTCGAACCCCGGAATCCCCACCGGAGTTACTGGTCCGCGGAACCGGTCCTGCGCACAGCGGCACTGGCCTCGGCCGGCAGCCGCCCGCCGCAGTTCTACTGGGAGGCGGGCGTCCTGCTGGCGCCCGGGGCCGCGCCGGCGCTGCTCGGCGGGCAGGGCGAGCCGGAGAAGTACTGGCGGTTCGCGCCCGCGACCGGGCGGCTCGCCGGGGCGGACACCTCCGCGCTCGTCGAGGCGGTCGCGTCCCTCGAGGACGGACCCGGACTGGTGCGCATGCGCGGGGTCGCCGGCCCGACGGCGCAGCTGTCCACCGGCCTGGAGCAGGTCGTCACCTCCTACACACAGACGCGTGACGCGATCACGCCCGTGGTCGCCGTCGCGGCCTTCGGGATCGCCGCGGTCGCCTTCGTCGTCCTGGTGATGAGCGGTGGTCTGGCCGCCGCCCGCCGCGACGACGAACTCGCCCTGCTGCGGGCCAGGGGCGGCTCCCTGCGCGGCATCGCCGGGCGGCTGCTGACCGAGAACGCGGTGCCGGCGCTGCCCGCCGCGGCCTGCGGTCTGCTGCTCGCCGTGCTCGTCGTGGACGAGGCCCGGCTGCTGCCCGCCGTGCTCGGGGCAGGTGTCGTGGCGCTGCTCGCCTGTGCCGCGCTGCCGGTGCGCGCTGCCGTGGCACATCGCAGACCGCGGGCGCACCGGGAGCGCGACGACCTCGCCGACGCCCGGCCCGGCGGGCGCCGCGCGGTCGCGGAACTGACGGTGCTGGTGCTGGCCGCCGGCTCGGTGCTGACCCTGCGCCGCCGCGGCACGGACGGGGCGGGCGATCTGCTGGTGAGCGCCGCCCCGGTGCTCGTCGGGCTGGTCGCGGCGCTGGTCCTCGTCCGGCTGTATCCGCTGCCGCTGCGGTGGGCCGCCGGCCCGGCCGGGCGGCTGCGCGGCGTGGTCGGGTTCCTGTCGCTGGCCCGCGCGGGCCGCTCACCTGCGGCGGTGGCCACACTGCCGCTGCTCGCCCTGCTGACGGCCCTGACCACGGCCGCGTTCGGCGGATCCGTGCTGACGGGCGTGGCGGACGCCCGGGACCGTGCCGCACTGCTGGAGACGGGCGCGGACGCGCTGATCTCCACGACCGACGCCACCCCGCTCCCGGCAGGACTGACGCGGACGGTACGGAACGTGGCGGGCGTACGGCAGGTCACGGCCGTGAGCATCGGGTACGCCTCGGAGCGCGCGTCCGACGAGACGCAGTCGCTGAGGGTGGCCGGCGTCGAACCGGACTCGTACGCGGAACTGGCCGGGCGGACGGGACTCGGGGGCTTCGCGGCCGACCGGCTGCGGATCCGGGGCGGGGTGCTGGACGCGGTCGCCTCCCCCGAGGTCGCCGAGCGGCTCGGGCGGGCCCCACGCCGGATCGTGACCGACGGCGGACCTGTCACGGTGCGGATCACCGCCGTGCGCCCCCGCACCCCGGCCGTCCCCGAGGGCGAGTTCCTTCTGGTCGACGCGGCGGGTCTGAAGGGCTCCGGCGGCCCCACGATCCTGCTGGCGGCCGGTGCCGGACTCGACACGAAGGCGCTGCGGGCGGCCGTGCGCGGCGCCGGGCCGAACCTCTCCGTGACGCTGCGGAGCGAGGAACGCGCGGCGCTGTCCGACTCCCCGTTGCAGGCGGGCGCCGAACGGATCTACGTCTGGGCCGTCGCCGCGGGCGCGGGGTACGCCGTACTCGCCCTCGTGCTGGGTCTGCTGAGGTCGGCGCCGGAACGAGCCGCGCTGCTGGCCCGGCTGCGCACCCTCGGCATGACGGCCCGCCAGGGCCGCCGCCTGCTCGGCCTGGAGGCCCTGCCCCAGACGCTGCTCGCGGCCGGCGGGGGCATGGCCGTCGGCTGGGCGACGGTACGGCTGCTCGCCCCCGGCATCGACCTGGACCGGCTCGCCCTGGCCGGCACCTCCGGTGTCACGGCGCCGGATGCCGTGCTGCGGGCCGACGTGTGGTCGCTGGCCCTGCCGGCGTCCGGCGCGGTGCTGCTGGCGGGCGCGGTGGCCGTCGCGCAGGCCTGGTGGGCGGGGCGCCGGACACCGATCACTCACCTCAGGGCAGGAGACATGCGATGAGCGGGACGACGAAGTCGCTCGAGGAGCTGGAGCGGCAGGTGGCGCGGCACCGCGACCGGCCCGCGTACGGGCATGACGCCCTGATCGCCTGCGACCGGCTGGTGCGGATCTTCGCCAGGCGCGGTGGTGGGGACGCCGTGGAGGTGCAGGCGCTCCAGGGGCTCGATCTCCTGGTGCGCGAGGGCGAGTTGATGGCCCTGGTGGGGGCGTCCGGCAGCGGCAAGTCGACGTTGATGAACATCCTCGCCGGCTTGGACGTCCCGACCGCGGGGGCCGCGAAGGTCGCGGGGCGCGATCTGCTGACGATGGACGCGAAGGCGCGGTTGCGGTACCGGCGTGAGGTGGTCGGCTTCGTCTGGCAGCAGACGGCACGCAATCTGCTGCCGTATCTGACGGCGGCGCAGAACGTCGTCCTGCCTCTGCAGCTGGCGGGCGGTTCCCGGCGGAAACGGGCCGGACGCGCGGACGAGCTGCTGAACCTGCTCGGTGTCGCCGACTGCCGGGACCGGCGTCCGCACCAGATGTCCGGCGGCCAGCAGCAGCGCGTCGCGATCGCCGTCGCGCTCGCGGGCGCCCCCGCGGTCCTGCTCGCCGACGAGCCGACCGGCGAGCTGGACTCGGCGACCGGGCAGCAGGTCTTCGCGGCGTTCCGCCGGGCCAACGAGGAGCTGGGCACGACGATCGTCATCGTCACGCACGACCAGGCGGTCGCCGGTGAGGTCCGCCGCACGGTCGCGATCCGCGACGGCCGCACCTCGACGGAGGTGCTGCGCCGCACGGAGGTCGACGAGGCCGGCCGGGAGTCTGTGGTGGCCCGTGAGTACGCGATGCTCGACCGCGCGGGCCGCCTGCAGCTGCCGGCCGAGTACACGGCGGCCCTGGGCATGGCGGACCGGGTGCTGCTGGAGCTGGAGGAGGACCACATCCAGGTGTGGCCGGACGAGCACGGCAACGGCAACGGCAACAGCAACAGCAACAGCAACGGCTGAGGACATGCGACAGCGCCTGCCCGGTCGTCCGGTCGGGGACTGTTGGGCAGGCGCCGTCTGTGTTCCGCACGCCGTTGTACGGGACGTCTTGTGGGGTGCGGTCAGACCATCAGCGCCCGGTCCGTCGGACGGATCGGTGCCGGCAGCTCGCTCGCACCCGTCAGCGCACGGTCCACCCCGCGCGCCGCCGAGCGGCCCTCCGCGATCGCCCAGACGATGAGCGACTGGCCACGGCCGGCGTCACCGGCGACGAACACGCCCGGCACGTTGGTCTGGAAGTCGGCGTCGCGGGCGATGTTGCCGCGCTCGTCGAGCTCCAGGCCGAACTGCTCGACCAGGCCGTTGTCCCGGTCGGTGCCGGTGAAGCCCATGGCGAGGGTGACCAGCTGGGCGGGGATCTTGCGCTCGGTGCCCGGCTTCGGGGTCAGCTTGCCGTCGATGAACTCCACCTCGGTGAGGTGCAGCCACTGGACGTTGCCGTCCTCGTCGCCCTCGAAGTGGGTCGTCGAGACCGAGTAGACCCGCTCGCCGCCCTCCTCGTGGGCCGAGGTGACCTTGTACAGCATGGGGAAGGTCGGCCAGGGCTGGTTGACCGGGTGCCGCTCGTCGTTCGGGCGGGGCATGATCTCCAGCTGCGTGACGGAGGCCGCGCCCTGGCGGTGGGCGGTGCCCACGCAGTCCGCGCCGGTGTCGCCGCCGCCGATGACCACGACGTGCTTGCCCTCGGCCGAGATGGGGGGCGCCACGAAGTCGCCCTCCTGGACCTTGTTGGCCAGCGGCAGGTACTCCATGGCCTGGTAGACGCCCTTGAGCTCACGGCCCGGCACCGGCAGGTCACGGGCCATGGTGGCGCCGACGGCCAGGACGACCGCGTCGTAGCGCTTCTTCAGGTCCGTGGCCTTCAGGTCGCGGCCGATCTCGATGCCGGTGCGGAAGCGGGTGCCCTCCGCGCGCATCTGCTCGATACGGCGGTTGATGTGCCGCTTCTCCATCTTGAACTCGGGGATGCCGTAGCGGAGGAGGCCTCCGATGCGGTCCGCGCGTTCGTAGACGGCGACGGTGTGGCCGGCGCGGGTCAGCTGCTGGGCGGCGGCGAGGCCCGCCGGGCCCGAGCCGATGACCGCGACGGTCTTGCCGGACAGGCGCTCGGGGATCTGCGGGGCGACGTCCCCGGTCTCCCACGCCTTGTCGATGATCGAGACCTCGACGTTCTTGATGGTGACCGGCGGCTGGTTGATGCCGAGCACACACGCCGACTCACAGGGAGCGGGGCACAGGCGGCCGGTGAACTCCGGGAAGTTGTTGGTGGCGTGCAGACGCTCCTGCGCGGCCGCCCAGTCCTCGCGGTAGGCGTAGTCGTTCCACTCGGGGATGAGGTTCCCCAGCGGACAGCCGTTGTGGCAGAACGGGATGCCGCAGTCCATGCACCGGCTGGCCTGCTTGCTGATGATGGGCAGCAGCGAGCCGGGAACGTAGACCTCGTTCCAGTCCCGGACGCGCTCCTCGACGGGGCGGGACTTGGCGAGCTCGCGCCCGTGGTTCAGGAAGCCCTTCGGGTCAGCCATTGATCGCCGCCTCCATCATCTTCTCGTGGGTCTCGGTCTCGGAGAGACCGGCTCGCTCGGCGGCGTCCTTGGCGGCGAGCACTGCCTTGTACGTGCTGGGGATGATCTTGCTGAAGCGCTCGACAGCGGTGTCCCACTCGGCCAGGAGCTTCTCGGCGACGGTGGAGCCCGTCTCCTCCCGGTGGCGGCGGACCACGTCGTGCAGCCACTGCTTGTCGGTGTCGTCCAGCGCCTCGACGGCGTCCAGGTTGCCGACGTTGACGTTGTCGCTGTCCAGGTCGATCACGTAGGCGACACCGCCGGACATGCCGGCCGCGAAGTTGCGGCCCGTCTCGCCGAGCACCACCGCGTGGCCGCCGGTCATGTACTCGCAGCCGTGGTCGCCCACGCCCTCGGAGACGACCGTCGCGCCGGAGTTGCGGACGCAGAACCGCTCGCCGACCTTGCCGCGCAGGAACATCTCGCCGCCGGTGGCGCCGTAGCCGATGGTGTTGCCGGCGATGACGCTGTACTCGGCGAGGTGGTCGGCCGCGCGGTCCGGGCGGACGACGATCCGGCCGCCGGACAAGCCCTTGCCGACGTAGTCGTTGGCGTCGCCCTCCAGGCGCAGCGTGACACCGCGCGGCACGAAGGCACCGAAGGACTGGCCCGCGGAGCCGGTGAAGGTGATGTCGATGGTGTCGTCGGGCAGGCCCGCGCCACCGAACTTCTTCGTCACCTCGTGGCCGAGCATGGTGCCGACCGTGCGGTTGATGTTGCGGATCTGCACCTGGGCGCGCACCGGCTGGGCGTCGGTGGCGCCGGACGCGGCGAGGGCGTCGGCGGCCAGCTTGATCAGCTGGTTGTCGAGCGCCTTCTCCAGGCCGTGGTCCTGCGCGATGACCTGGTGACGCACCGCGCCCTCGGGCAGCTCGGGCACGTGGAACAGCGGCGCCAGGTCCAGACCCTGTGCCTTCCAGTGGTCGACGGCCCGCGTGACGTCCAGGGTCTCGGCGTGGCCGACGGCCTCCTCGATGGAGCGGAAGCCCAGCTCGGCGAGGATTTCGCGGACCTCTTCGGCGATGTACTTGAAGAAGTTCACGACGTACTCGGCCTTGCCGTTGTACCGCTCGCGCAGCACCGGGTTCTGCGTGGCGATGCCGACCGGGCAGGTGTCCAGGTGGCAGACGCGCATCATGACGCAGCCGGAGACGACGAGCGGCGCGGTCGCGAAACCGAACTCCTCGGCGCCGAGCAGCGCGGCGATGACCACGTCACGGCCGGTCTTCAGCTGACCGTCGGTCTGCACGACGATGCGGTCGCGCAGGCCGTTGAGCAGCAGGGTCTGCTGGGTCTCGGCCAGGCCGAGCTCCCACGGACCGCCGGCGTGCTTGAGCGAGGTGAGCGGCGAGGCGCCGGTGCCGCCGTCGTGCCCGGAGATGAGCACGACGTCCGCGTGCGCCTTGGAGACACCCGCGGCGACCGTGCCGACGCCGACCTCGGAGACCAGCTTGACGTGAATCCGCGCCTGCGGGTTCGCGTTCTTCAGGTCGTGGATCAGCTGGGCCAGGTCCTCGATGGAGTAGATGTCGTGGTGCGGCGGCGGGGAGATCAGGCCCACGCCCGGCGTCGAGTGCCGCGTCTTGGCGACCCACGGGTAGACCTTGTGGCCGGGCAGCTGGCCGCCCTCGCCGGGCTTGGCGCCCTGGGCCATCTTGATCTGGATGTCGTCGGAGTTGACCAGGTACTCGGAGGTCACGCCGAAGCGGCCGGAGGCGACCTGCTTGATGGACGACCGGCGGGCCGGGTCGTACAGGCGCTCCGGGTCCTCGCCGCCCTCACCGGTGTTGGACTTGCCGCCCAGCTGGTTCATGGCGATGGCGAGGGTCTCGTGCGCCTCCTGGGAGATGGAGCCGTACGACATGGCGCCGGTGGAGAAGCGCTTGACGATCTCGGAGACCGGCTCGACCTCGTCGATGGAGATCGGCTGCCGGTCCGACTTGAAGCCGAAGAGGCCGCGCAGCGTCATGAGCCGCTCGGACTGCTCGTTCACGCGCTCGGTGTACTTCTTGAAGATGTCGTAGCGGCCGGAGCGCGTGGAGTGCTGGAGGCGGAAGACGGTCTCCGGGTCGAACAGGTGCGGCTCGCCCTCACGGCGCCACTGGTACTCGCCGCCTATCTCCAGCGCGCGGTGCGCCGGGGCGATGCCGGAGGCCGGGTAGGCCTTGGCGTGCCGGGCGGCGACCTCCTTGGCGACGACGTCGATGCCGACACCGCCGATCTTGGTGGCCGTGCCGTTGAAGTACTTCGCGACGAAGGCCTCGTCGAGGCCGACGGCCTCGAAGACCTGGGCGCCGCGGTAGGAGGCGACGGTCGAGATGCCCATCTTGGACATGACCTTCAGCACGCCCTTGCCGAGGGCGTAGATCAGGTTGCGGATGGCCTGCTCGGGCTCGATGCCGGGCAGGAAGGTGCCGGCGCGGACCAGGTCCTCGACGGACTCCATCGCCAGGTACGGGTTGACCGCGGCGGCGCCGTAGCCGATGAGCAGGGCGACGTGGTGGACCTCGCGGACGTCACCGGCCTCGACCAGCAGGCCCACCTGGGTGCGCTGCTTGGTGCGGATGAGGTGGTGGTGGACGGCCGCGGTGAGCAGCAGCGACGGGATCGGCGCGTGCTCGGCGTCCGAGTGGCGGTCCGACAGGACGATCAGGCGGGCGCCGTTCTCGATGGCGGCGTCGGCCTCGGCGCAGATCTCGTCGATACGCGCTGCCAGCGCGTCACCGCCGCCGTGCACCCGGTACAGGCCGGACAGGGTCGCGGCCTTGAAGCCGGGCATGTCGCCGTCGGCGTTGATGTGGATGAGCTTGGCCAGCTCGTCGTTGTCGATCACCGGGAAGGGCAGCAGGACGCTGCGGCAGGACGCGGCCGACGGCTCCAGCAGGTTGCCCTGCGGGCCCAGCGAGGAGCGCAGGGAGGTGACCAGTTCCTCACGGATGGCGTCCAGCGGCGGGTTGGTGACCTGCGCGAACAGCTGCGTGAAGTAGTCGAAGAGCAGCCGCGGGCGGTCCGACAGCGCGGCGATCGGCGAGTCGGTGCCCATCGAGCCGATCGGCTCGGCACCGGCCTTGGCCATCGGCGCGAGGATGACGCGCAGCTCCTCCTCGGTGTAGCCGAAGGTCTGCTGGCGGCGGGTGACCGAGGCGTGCGTGTGCACGATGTGCTCGCGCTCGGGCAGGTCGGACAGCTCGATCTCGCCGGCCTCGACCCACTCCGCGTAGGGGTTCTCGGCGGCGAGCTCGGCCTTGATCTCGTCGTCCTCGATGATGCGGTGCTCGGCGGTGTCCACGAGGAACATGCGGCCGGGCTGGAGGCGGCCCTTGCGGACGACCTTGGAGGGGTCGATGTCCAGGACGCCGACCTCGGAGCCGAGGACGACGAGGCCGTCGTCGGTGACCCAGTAGCGGCCGGGGCGCAGGCCGTTGCGGTCGAGGACCGCGCCGACCTGGGTGCCGTCGGTGAAGGTGACACACGCCGGGCCGTCCCAGGGCTCCATCATCGTGGAGTGGAACTGGTAGAAGGCGCGCCGGGCCGGGTCCATGGAGTCGTGGTTCTCCCACGCCTCCGGGATCATCATCAGCACGGAGTGCGGCAGGGAACGGCCGCCCAGGTGCAGGAGTTCGAGGACCTCGTCGAAGGAGGCGGAGTCGGAGGCGTCCGGCGTGCAGACCGGGAAGATCCGGTCGATGGCCTTGTCGTCGGAGCCGAACAGATCGGAGACGAGCTGCGACTCGCGGGCGACCATCCAGTTGCGGTTGCCCTTGACGGTGTTGATCTCACCGTTGTGCGCGACGAAGCGGTACGGGTGGGCCAGCGGCCACGACGGGAACGTGTTCGTCGAGAACCGGGAGTGCACGAGCGCGATCGCGGAGGCGAAGCGGCGGTCCGACAGGTCCGGGAAGAAGGGCTCCAACTGGCCGGTGGTCAGCATGCCCTTGTAGACGATGGTCCGTGCGGACAACGACGGGAAGTACACGCCGGCCTCGCGCTCGGCCCGCTTGCGCAGCACGAAGGCCTTGCGGTCGAGGTCGATGCCCTCAGAAGCGCCGTCACTGACGAAGATCTGGCGGAAGACCGGCATGGTCGACCGGGCGGTGGCACCCAGCAGCTGGGGAGCGACCGGCACCTCGCGCCAGCCGAGGACGGTCAGTCCCTCGTCGGACGCGATCGTCTCGATCTGCGAGACCGCGTCGGCGGTGGAGTCCTCCGGCAGGAAGGCGATACCGACGGCGTAGGAACCGGCGTCGGGCAGTTCGAATCCGGCCACGTCACGGAAGAAGGCGTCCGGGACCTGCGACAGGATGCCGGCGCCGTCGCCGGAGTCGGGCTCGGAGCCGGTGGCACCGCGGTGTTCGAGGTTGCGCAGGACGGTCAGAGCCTGCTCGACCAGGGTGTGGGACGCCTCGCCGGTGAGGGTGGCGACGAAGCCGACGCCGCAGGCGTCGTGCTCGTTGCGGGGGTCGTACATACCCTGCGCAGCAGGGCGAGCATCCATGAACGACCAGTTCTGGCCATTCGCGGAGTGCTGGGACGGCTGGCGCGGCGTACGCATCGGCTCTCCCGTCGTCGTCAGGTGGCTGGGGGCACCTCCCAGGCCCTTAAGGCTCTGGGGGAGCAAGTGCCGAGGGACGACGTTGGCCCTCGCGTGATCGCAAAATTTCGTGCAGGTTACATGATGGAGCGGTTCTCGGGAACCGGGATAATCCGTTCCAGCATGCGGACACTGCGGGTTCGCGGTGGGGGTGCCGCGCCAGCAGTGGAAGCTATGGAGGGACCGCGCGGATCGATCGGGTCAGATCGCCTTCCGCCGGGCCGAGGGGCGGGACGGGCGCCTTCGCCCAACCCGCCAGGGGTGCGCGGCGAGCGTCATTGCCCGCAGCGCTTACGGCTCATGCCCGGTGGTCGCACATCCGAAACCAACGAGTAACGACTACCTATGCAGCCTCTTGCATAGGTCCGAGCCGCGCTATCCTACGGCCGTTCCGAACAAGGTGCCCAGGGCGTACGTCACACCGGCCGCCGCGCCTCCCAGGAGCAGCTGCCGCAGCCCGCTGTACCACCAGGTGCGCGCCGTCACCTTGGCCACCACCGCACCGCACAGGAAGAGCCCGAGCAGCGCCAGCAGCACGGCCGGCCACATGCTGCTCGCCCCCAGCAGATAGGGCAGGACGGGAATGAGCGCGCCCAGCGCGAAGGAGCCGAAGCTGGACACCGCGGCCACGGTGGGCGAGGGCAGGTCGCCGGGGTCGATGCCCAGTTCCTCGCGGGCGTGGATCTCCAGGGCCTGCTCGGGATCCTCCGACAGCTGCCGGGCCACCTCGCGGGCCAGGTGCGGCTCGACGCCTCTCGACTCGTAGAGCGCGGCGAGCTCCGCCTCCTCGTCCTTGGGGTGCTTGCGCAGCTGGCGCCGCTCCACGTCCAGCTCGGCCTCGACGAGCTCGCGCTGCGAGGCGACGGAGGTGTACTCGCCGGCGGCCATGGAGAAGGCGCCGGCCGCCAGACCCGCGAGTCCGCTGAGGACGACGGTGTGCTGACCCACCGCCCCGCCGGCGACACCGGTCATCAGAGCGAGGTTGGAGACGAGACCGTCCATCGCACCGAACACCGCGGGACGCAGCCAGCCGCCGTTCACGTCCCGGTGCGTGTGGTTGTCCCGGTGCGCCTCGTGCAGCGTCGCCTCGGTCTCGATGATGGCCATGGAAGATCCCCACTCCCCGTTCTTTGGACAGATTCCAGAGTTTTACAACGCCAAAACTACGCCTCGGATTTCCTCGCCGCCAGCAAGGAAAGGCTGCGCTAACCTGCGGTTTCACCGTTTCGCGCTCACTTGATCATCAGTGTGCGCAGATGTCGACCGGGTGATGCTGGGGCTCTCGAGGCTCGTCGGAGTCAACGGAGTGGGACACATGCCGTATGGCATCGATCGCCTGCATCCCCTCCGTCCCGGCACCCGGGGACGCCGCCGGGCTTCGCGAACGGGCCCGCGGCGCGCTGCTGGGCCTGGCCGTCGGTGACGCGCTCGGGGCCCCGGCCGAGAACATGAAGCCCTCCGAGATCCGCGCGCGGTGGGGCCGGATCACCGGGTACGTCGCCGAGAAGCCGGCGGGCACCGACGACACCGAGTACGCGATCTTCTCCGGCCTCCTCCTGGCCCGGCACGGCTCCTCGCTCACCACGGCCCATGTGGAAGCGGCCTGGCACGAGTGGATCGCCGACCGCGACGAGGGCCGCTTCCGGGGCGCCGGCTTCAGCGAACGCGGCACCCTGGAGAACCTGCGCCGGGGCCTGGCCGCCCCGATCTCCGCCCAGCACCGGCACGCCTGGAGCGACGGCCTGGCCATGCGCGCGGCCCCCTTCGGCGTCTTCGCGGCGGGCCGCCCGGCGGAGGCGGCCCGGCTGGTCGCGATCGACGGCTCGGTCAGCCATGACGGCGAGGGCATCTACGGCGGCCAGGCGGTGGCGGCGGGCGTCGCGGCGGCAATGGCGGGCGCCCCGTCCACCGCGGTGGTGGCCGCGGCCCTCGCGGTCGTACCCGACGACTCCTGGACGGCCCGCAGCCTGCGCCGCGCGGTGACCGTCGCCCACCGCGGCGAACGAGCGGTCCGCTCCGCGGTCGTCATCGGCGGCTACCCCTGGACCGACCTGGCCCCCGAGGCGGTCGCCCTCGCCTTCGGCGCGTACGCGGCGGCGGACGGCGACTTCGAGCAGTCCGTCCTGACAGCGGTGAACATGGGCCGCGACGCGGACACGACGGCAGCGGTGGCGGGGGCGCTGGCGGGTGCGACGCGTGGAGTGTCGGCGATCCCGCGGGCCTGGGCGACCCCCATCGGCCCGGTCCACGGCAGATGCCTCCCGGCGATGGCGGGCTACCACGTCCTGGACGTGGCGGACCTGCTGACCCCGGCGGAGGTTGTCTCATGACGACGTACGAAGTGGAAGCCGCCGACGGCGAAGCCGCCCCACGGAAGACCAGGACCCCCCGGGTGACGGTTACGGGCGGTGCGCGGGCGGCGGACGAACAGGCCGAAGGCGAAGCCGAGACCACAAGAAGGACCGAAGGCCTCCTGCTCGGACTAGCCGCCGGTGACGCCGCAGGCTGGCCCGCCGCCCGCCACAGAGCCGCCCGCATGCCCGACTGGACCCGCCGCCTCACCCGCGAACTGGACACCTTCGCCGAGCACAACGCCACGACCACCCTCCCCGTCCCCATCGCCCTGAACCAGCCCTCCGAGCCGCTCCGCCTCGGCCCCTCCGACGACGCCGAGTGGGCCGCCTTCGCCGCGGAAGCCCTCCTGCGCGCAGGCGACGACACCGTCCTGAACGACCTCAGCCGGGAACGCCGCACCCGAGCCGCGATCGACCTCACCTGGAACGCCATCGCGAGCGAGGTGGCCGCCGCAGCGGACCGCGCCCCCGAGATCGAATCCGCCGTCCTCCCGCTGCGCGCCCGCATCTCCGTCCGCGCCGGCCTCGGCAACCTCGCCACCGGCCTGCGCCCGCCCGCCACCGGCCACGACAACCCGCACTACTTCGACGACGCCGCCTGCGTACGCGCCTGCGTCCTGGCCGTGGCCCACCCCGGCGACCCCCGGCGCGCCGCCGACCTCGCCGAGTTCGACGCCCGGTACACGCAGGACGGAGACGGCGTACACGGTGCCCGCGCGATGGCGGCGGCGCTCGCCCTCGCCCTGGCCGGCGCACACGTCGACGCCTGCGTCACGGCGGCCCTGGCCGAACTCCCCGAGCAGACGGAGATCGGCCGCAACGCCCGGCACGCCCTGAAGCTCGCCGCCGACGCGCACGGCGCCTTCGCCCTGGTCCCGCCCCTGGAGCACCAGATCGTCGACCACGTCTACAGCTACGGCATCGCCGCCGCCGAAACGGTCCCGGTCGCCCTCGCCCTGGCCACCGCCGCGCGCGGGCGCGTCGCGGAGGCGATCCCCGCCGCGGCCTGCCTCTCCCGGGTCGCGGACTCCGCGCCGGCCCTGGCGGGCGCCCTCACCGGCGCCCTCGGCGGCGGCGCCTCGATCCCCGCCTCCTGGCGGGAGACCTGCCGCACCCTCTCCGGCTGCGTCCTCCCCCGCCTCACCGGCACGGACCTCGTGGAACTCGCCGAGCTCCTGGAAGCCGCACAACCGGCCCGCCCGGGTGGATGATGCGGCCATGCAGCCCAAACCACACCAAAACGCCTCTCTGGACGAGCGGATCACGGGCGCCCTCGTAGGCGCCGCGGTCGGCGACGCTCTCGGCGGCCCCGTCGAGGGCTACTCCCCCGAGCAGATCGTCGAACGCCACGGCGGCCGCGTCCACGGCATCGTCGGACCCTGGCACGGCGACGACTGGCGCACCGCCCGCCCCCTCGCCCCGTATCACAAGGGCGACGGCCACGTCACCGACGACACCCTGATGACCCACGCCCTGGTCCGCGTCTACGCCCAGGTCCGCGACCACCTCGACGCCTACGCGATCGCCGACCACCTGGTCCCGGACCTGATGACCGAGCCGCGCTGGATCCCGGAACTGCAGACCGAGGCCCTCCCCCTCCAGCGGATCTTCCTGGCCGAGAAGTGGCTGGTGACGAGGATCCACTACGGCCATGCCGACCCGCGCGAGGCCGGCACCGGCAACATCGTCAACTGCGGCGCGGCGATGTACACGGCCCCGGTCGGCCTGGTCAACGCGGCCGACCCACGGGCCGCGTACGCCGAGGCCCTCGACATCGCCGGCGCGCACCAGTCGTCGTACGGCCGTGAGGCGGCGGGTGTGCTGGCCGCGGCGGTGGCGGCGGCGTGCACGCCCGGCGCGAGCCCGGACTCGGTCGTCTCGACGTGCCTCTCCCTCGCGAAGGACGGCACCCGGACCGCGATCGAGCGGGTCTGCGAGGAGGCGTCCCGCCACACGGAATTCGAGTCGGCACTGCGCCCTCTGCGGGAGGCGGTGGCCCCCTACGACACGGTGGGCCCCGACTACCGCGCCCCCTCGCTCGGCGCCCGCCGCCCCTCCCGCCTCCACTCGATCGAGGAACTCCCGGTCGCGCTGGGCATGGTGCTCGTGGCGCGGGGCGACTACCGCCACGCGGTCCTCGGCGCGGTGAACTACGGCCGCGACTGCGACTCCATCGCCACGATGGCCGGCGCGCTGGCAGGCGCCCTGGGCTCCCCGGTCCCGGAGGACTGGGCGAAATCGGTCGCGGAGGCGAGCCGACTTGACCTCTGGGAACCGGCGGCCACCCTCACCGCCGTCACCCGCGAGATCTTCACCCGTGACGTGGCCCGCCGCCGCGCCCACGAGCACGCCTTCGCCTTGCTCGGAGGCCAGGAATGCTCCGACTGACCTGGGTCCAGCCGGAGGACCTGATCGGCCACGAACTCCGCCAGGCGGCGCAGGACGGCCGCGAGCCGAAGGCGATCGCGGCCCGCTGGCGAGCGGCAGGCGGACCGGAGGCCCCGGCCACCGCGGGCGCGTCCCCCACCCCCGCCTCCCGTTACCTCCGCCAACTGGCCGAAGACCTCCTGGACGAACTGGCCGACCTCCCGAGCGCGCTGGCCGACGACGAACCGACGGACCTGGAGAGGGTCAGATCCGCCTGCCCCGATTGGCCCGAGCCCTCGGGCATCCCGGCCACGACCCCGCAGCGCCTCGAAGCCGCCTGGCTGGGCAGAGCCACCGGCTGCCTCCTGGGCAAACCGGTCGAGAAGCTCCCCCTCGACGCCATCCGCCGACTCGCCAGGGCCACCGGCAACTGGCCCCTCACCACCTACTTCACCGCCCGGGGCGTCCCCGAGGACCTCCTGCGGCAACACCCTTGGAACCGCCGCTCGGCAGGCACCTCCCTCGCCGAGAACATCGACGGCATGCCCGAGGACGACGACCTCAACTACCCCCTCCTCAACCTCGTCCTCCTGCAACGCCACGGCAGGACCTTCACCACCACGGACGTAGCCCGGACCTGGCTCGACGAACTCCCCGCCGGCCGCACGTTCACCGCCGAGCGCATCGCCTACCGCAACCTCCTCTCCGGCCTGGAGCCCCCGCACACCGCCCGCCACCGCAACCCCTTCCGCGAATGGATCGGCGCCCTGATCCGCGCCGACGTCCACGGCTGGACCAACCCCGGCGACCCGGCCGCGGCCGCCGAACAGGCCCACCGGGACGCCACCCTCACCCACACCGCCAACGGCGTCTACGCGGCGATGTTCGCGGCGGCCACCATCGCGACGGCGGCGACCGGCGCACATGACATCCACACCTGTCTGCGCACCGGCCTCACCGTCGTCCCCCCACGCTCCCGCCTGGCCCGGGCCGTCCGCCAGGCCGTCCGACTGGCGCACGAGCACGAGGACTTCGACACGGTCGTCGACGCACTCCACGCCCTCCACGGCACCGTCCACTGGGTGCACGCCGTCCCCAACACCGCCCTGATCGCCGCCGCCCTCACCCATGCGAACGGCGACTTCGCCGGCTCCGTCTGCCGTGCCGTGAGCGGCGGCTGGGACACCGACTCAGTCGGCGCGACGGCCGGCGGCATCGCCGGCCTGCTGGCCGGACACCCCGCGGCGCTTCCCGACCGCTGGACGGCGCCCCTGAAGAACCGGCTGGCGACGTCCGTCGGCGACTTCAACGGCATCGGCTTCGACACCCTCGCCCACCTCACGCACCGGGAGACCCACCGCCCATGACCGCGCCCACGACCGCGCCCCTCACCGGCCTCCGCGTCCTCGACCTCGCCACCCTCTTCGCCGGCCCGATGGCCGCCACCCTGCTCGGCGACTTCGGCGCCGAGGTCGTCAAGATCGAGCACCCGAAGAAGCCGGACCCCTCCCGCGGCCACGGCCCTTCGAAGGACGGCGTGGGCCTGTGGTGGAAGACGCTCGGCCGCAACAAGCGCACCATGACCCTCGACCTGTCGAAGCCCGGCGGCCGCTCCACCCTCCTGCGCCTGGCCGAGACCGCCGACGTGGTCATCGAGAACTTCCGCCCCGGCACCCTGGAGAAGTGGGACCTCGGCTGGGCGGAGCTGTCGGCCGTCAACCCCCGGCTGGTGCTCGCCCGCGTCACCGGCTTCGGCCAGTTCGGCCCCTCCGCGCACCGCCCCGGCTTCGGCACCCTCGCCGAGGCGATGAGCGGCTTCGCCGCGATCACCGGCGAACCGGACGCGCCCCCGACCCTCCCGCCGTTCGGCCTGGCCGACTCCATCGCGGGCCTGACGACGGCGTACGCGGTGATGACGGCGCTCGCGGCCCGCGAGCACACCGGCGAGGGCCAGGTCGTCGACTTGGCCCTGATCGAACCGATCCTGGCCGCCCTCGGCCCCCAGCCCCTCTGGTACGACCAGCTCGGCCACGTCCAACCCCGCACCGGCAACCGCTCCCCCAACAACGCCCCGCGCGGCGTCTACCGCACCGCGGACGGCACCTGGGTCGCCGTCTCCACCTCGGCCCAGTCGGTCGCGGAACGCGTGATGCACCTGGTCGGCCGCCCGGAACTGATCGACGAGCCCTGGTTCGCCTCGGGCGCCGACCGCGCCCGCCACGCCGACGTCCTGGACGAGGCGGTCGGCGGCTGGATCGCCGCGCGCACCCGCGGCGACGTCATGGCCGCCTTCGAGAAGGCGGAGGCGGCGGTGGCCCCCGTCCAGGACGTCCGGGACGTGATGGCGGACCCGCAGTACCAGGCCCTCGGCACCATCACCACGGTCGACGACCCCGAACTCGGCCCGCTGCGCATGCAGAACGTCCTGTTCCGGCTCTCCGCCACGCCCGGCGCGATCCGCTGGGCCGGCCGCCCGCACGGCGCGGACACCGAAGAGGTCCTCACCGAACTGGGCCTCACACCGGCCGACCTCACGGCGCTGCGTGCGGAGGGCGCCCTGTGACGGCGTTCCCGCTCACCTGGCTCTACGCCCCGGGCGACCGCCCCGACGTGGTGGCGAAGGCCCTCACCTGCGGCGCCGACGTGGTCGTCGTCGACCTGGAGGACGCGGTCGCCCCGGGCCGCAAGGCCTACGCCCGCGCCGCCACCGCCGACCTCCTCGAAGACCCGCCGGCCGTCCCGGTCCACGTACGCGTCAACCCCCTGGACGGCCCCTGGGGTGAGCAGGACATCGCGGCCCTGGCCCGGGCTCCCGGGCTCTCCGGCCTCCGCCTGCCCAAGATCACCTCACCGGCCGAGGTCATCCACGTGGCACGCCGGGCCGCTCGGGCCGATCTGTACGCCCTGCTGGAGACGGCCCTCGCCGTGGAGCAGGCCTACGCCATCGCCGGCGCCCACCCGCACCTGCGCGGCATCGCGCTCGGGGAGGCCGACCTGCGGGCCGACCTCGGCGTACGCGACGACTCGGGCCTCGACTGGCCCCGCTCCCGGGTGGTGGTGGCGGCCCGGGCCGCCGGTCTGCCCCCGCCGTCCCAGTCCGTCCACCCGGACACCCGCGACCTGGACGCGCTGGCCGCCTCCTGCGCCCACGGCCGCGCCCTGGGCTTCCTCGGCCGCGCCGCGATCCACCCCCGCCAGCTCCCGGTGATCGAACGCGCCTATCTGCCCACCGAGGCGGAGATCGAGCAGGCGGAGACGGTGATCAAGGCGGCCGCGGCGGAGCGGGGCGCCCAGGCCCTCCCGGACGGCCGTTTCATCGACGCGGCGGTGGTGACGGCGGCCCAGCGCACCCTGTCCCTGGCACGCCGCCGCTGACATGCCGAGAGCGCCCGGGAATCTCCGCGGGCGCTCTCGGACCGTCACACAGGGCAGGCCGTCAGGTCTTCTTCCCCGACCCGGCCTCGTTCCTGGCCGCGTCCGCCTCGGCGTCGGTCTCGCCGACGGCCTCGTCGTCCTTGCCGGCGTCGTCGGACTTCTCGCCGCTGCCGGTCTCGTCACCGGAGGGGGCGGCACCCGGCTCCACGACGTCCTCCCGCCCGGGCCGCTTCTTCGCCGACAGCACCAGGTACGTCACCGCGAGCAGGAACACGAGGATCGCGGTCCAGACGTTCAGCCGGACGCCCAGGATGTGGTGGGCGTCGTCGACCCGCATGTACTCGATCCACGCCCGGCCCGTGCAGTACGCGGCGACGTACAGCGCGAACGCCCGGCCGTGTCCGAGCCGGAAGCGGCGGTCCGCCCAGATGACCAGGAACGCCACGCCGATGCACCACAGCGACTCGTACAGGAACGTCGGGTGGTACGTGCCCGGCACCCGCCCGTCCGACGAGGAGGTGATCTCCAGGGCCCACGGCAGATCGGTGGGCTTGCCGTACAGCTCCTGGTTGAACCAGTTGCCCCAGCGGCCGATCGCCTGGGCGAAGGCGATGCCCGGCGCGACGGCGTCGGCGTAGGCGGGCAAGGGGATGCCCCGGCGCCGGCAGCCGATCCACGCGCCCAGCGCGCCCAGTGCGATCGCGCCCCAGATGCCGAGGCCGCCTTCCCAGATCTTGAAGGCGTCCACCCAGTCACGGCCCTCGCTGAAGTACAGCTCGTAGTCCGTGATCACGTGGTAGAGCCGGCCGCCGACCAGGCCGAAGGGCACGGCCCAGACAGCGATGTCGGCCACCGTGCCGGCCCGCCCGCCCCGGGCGATCCAGCGCTTGTTGCCGAGCCAGACGGCAACGAAGACGCCGATGATGATGCAGAACGCGTAGCCGCGCAGCGGAATGGGGCCGAGGTACAGCACCCCGCGCGACGGGCTGGGAATGAAGGCAAGTTCCATGGCAGGGTCGACGCTACCGTGCCGCGCCGGGCGCGCGGCAGGCAGCCCGGCTACGGGTCCATAACGGGGACGTGAGAACGACCCTCACCCCTTGCTCGCCTCCTGCACCATCCGCTTCAGCTTGGCCGGGGTCATCGTCCGGTCCTGGTAGATGTTCTCGCCGTCGAACAGCACGGTGGGCGTGCCGGAGAAGCCGCCCTTGTTGAAGGCCTGGTGGGACTTGGCGACCCAGCCGTTGTGCGTGCCCTTCTCGACGCAGGTGCGGAAGGCGGGGGTGTTCAGGCCGTCGACCTTGCCGGCCAGCTCGATCAGCTTGGCGTTGCCCGCGTAGGCGTCGTCGACTTCCGGGGGCTGGTTGTCGAAGAGCACGTCGTGGTACGCGGGGAACTTCCCGGCGTCCTGGGCGCAGGCCGCGGCGTTGGCCGCGTTGCGGGAGCCCGTGCCGCGCATGTTGCCGTCGATCAGGGTGACCAGGTGGTACTCGACCTTCAGCCGGCCGGCGTCGGTCAGCTCGTGGATCACCGGCCGGTACGCCGTCTCGAACGACTTGCAGGCCGGGCAGCGGAAGTCCTCCCACACCGTGAGCGTGGACTTGGCGCTGTCCTTGCCTACCGGGATGGCCAGACCGTCCTTGCCCTGGGCTCCCGAGGGCGCCACGACCGGGCCCGACGCCTCGCCGCCGTCGTCCTTGCCGGCGTTGGCCGCGACGACGCCGATCACCGCCGCGAGTCCCAGGACGGCGACGACAGCGCCGCCCACGACCAGCGCGCGGCGGCGCTTGTCCGCGGACTTCTGCTTCTCGCGCTCGACCGCCAGCTTCTCCCGGGCGGTGCGCTTTCCCTCACGGTTCTTCTCGCTCACACCCCGGAAACGAACCGGGGAGGCGCACCGCGCCTCCCCGGCCCCAGGTCCACCCGTACGAGGGACCTGTATGACTTCCCGCCTTCTTACGCCTGTCCGCGCACGCCCTTGGCGAGGTCGCCCGCGAGCGCGCGCACGGCTTCACGACCGGCCGCCTCGTCCGGGGCGTCCAGCATCGCCTTGACGAAGGCCGAGCCGACGATCACGCCGTCGGCGAAGCCCGCGACCTCGGCGGCCTGCGTGGCGTTGGAGACGCCGAGCCCCACGCAGACGGGCAGGCCGGTGCCGGTGGCCCGGGTGCGTTCCACCAGGTCCTGGGCCTGCGAGCTGACGGTCGCACGGGTGCCGGTGACGCCCATGAGGGAGGCGGCGTAGACGAAGCCGCTGCCCGCCGCGGTGATCTGCGCGAGCCGCTCGTCCTTGCTGCTCGGCGCGACGACGAAGACGGTGGCGAGCCCGTGCTTGTCCGCGTGCTCCCTCCACAGCTCCGACTCCTGCACGGGCAGGTCGGGCAGGATGCACCCGGCGCCGCCCGCCTCGGCGAGCTCGGCGGTGAACCGCTCGACGCCGTAGCGGTCGATGGGGTTCCAGTACGTCATGACGAGGATGGGCTTGCCGGTGGCCGCGTGGGCCTCGCGGACCGTGCGCATCACGTCGGCGATCTTGACGCCGCCGCGCAGGGCGATGTCGTCGGCGGTCTGGATGACGGGGCCGTCGAGGACGGGGTCGCTGTGCGGCAGGCCCACCTCGACCACGTCGGCGCCGCCGTCGATGACGGCCTTGATCGCGTCGATGCCGCCGTCCACGGTCGGGAACCCGGCCGGGAGGTAGGCGATGAGCGCGGCGCGCCCTTCGGACTTGGCGGCGGCGAGGGTGTCGCTCAACAACCGGATGTTCCCGCTCACTTGGCGTCCCCCTCGATCTCGGCGGTGCCGGAGGCGTCCTCGGCGACCTCGGCGTCGGTGTCGTACAGGCCGAAGTAGCGGGCGGCGGTGTCCATGTCCTTGTCGCCGCGGCCGGACAGGTTGACCACGATCAGCCCGTCCTCGCCCAGTTCCCTGCCGACCTCCAGGGCGCCGGCCAGCGCGTGGGCGCTCTCGATGGCCGGGATGATGCCCTCGGTGCGCGACAGCAGGCGCAGGGCCTGCATCGCCGCGTCGTCGGTGACCGCGCGGTACTCGCCGCGGCCGGAGTCCTTCAGGTACGAGTGCTCCGGGCCGATGCCCGGGTAGTCCAGACCGGCCGAGATCGAGTACGGCTCGGTGATCTGGCCCTCCTCGTCCTGGAGGACGTAGGAGCGCGAGCCGTGCAGGATGCCGGGCTCGCCCGCGGTGAGGGTCGCCGCGTGCTCGCCGGACTCCACGCCGTGCCCCGCCGGCTCGCAGCCGATGAGGCGGACATCCGTGTCCGGGATGAAGGCGTGGAAGAGGCCGATGGCGTTGGAGCCGCCGCCGACGCAGGCGACGGCCGCGTCGGGGAGGCGCCCGGCCCGCTCCAGGAGCTGCCGGCGGGTCTCGACGCCGATGACCCGGTGGAAGTCGCGGACCATCGCCGGGAAGGGGTGCGGTCCGGCGACGGTGCCGAAGAGGTAGTGGGTGTGGTCGACGTTGGCGACCCAGTCGCGGAAGGCCTCGTTGATGGCGTCCTTCAGCGTGCGGCTGCCGGACTTCACGGCGATGACCTCGGCGCCGAGCATGCGCATGCGGGCCACGTTGAGGGCCTGGCGCCGGGTGTCGATCTCGCCCATGTAGATCGTGCACTCGAGACCGAACAGCGCGCAGGCGGTGGCCGTGGCCACGCCGTGCTGGCCCGCGCCCGTCTCGGCGATGACCCGGGTCTTGCCCATGCGCTTGGTGAGCAGGGCCTGGCCGAGGACGTTGTTGATCTTGTGGGAGCCGGTGTGGTTCAGGTCCTCGCGCTTGAGGAAGACGCGGGCGCCTCCGGCGTGCTCGGCGAAGCGGGGTACCTCTGTGAGGGAGCTGGGGCGGCCGGTGTAGTTGACCAGGAGGTCGTCGAGTTCCTTGGCGAACTCGGGGTCGTGCTTGGCCTTGTCGTACTCGACGGCCACCTCGTCGACGGCTGCCACGAGGGCCTCGGGGATGAACTTGCCGCCGAAGGCCCCGAAGTAGCCTTCGGGGTTGGGGGTTCGACCCTCGGGGTCGGGGATGAAGAACTGGCTGGGCATGCGGATACCTCACGGTGAGTGTGTGTGGAGTGCACTGGTCGCCGTGGGGGCGGGGATCGTTTGTCGGCCGCGGGCCGTCAGTGGCTTGTCGCGCTCGCGCGGCGGTAGCCGCACGTCAAACAGAGCCCCGCGCCCCTGATGGGGCGCTGCTGCCATCGCATGCCGTTGACCTGCCCGGGTTCGTCACCGATGACGTACCGGACGCGGCGGCCGTGTACGCGGCGCGCGGGCGCACGGCAGCCGCGGGGGCGGCAGCCGCGCGCGAGGCGGGCGTACCGGTCCACGGTCGTCATGGTGAGAGTCATCGGGGCAAGCCTAGCGGGTGATCAGCTCCGGCCGTGCCGGAGTGCGGGGTGCTCGCCGGCCGCCACCAGGTCCGAGACCGCCGTCCTCGGGTCCTTGCCGGTGACGAGGGACTCGCCGACCAGGACCGCGTCGGCGCCGGCGTTGGCGTAGGCGATGAGGTCGTGCGGGCCGCGGACGCCGGACTCGGCGATCTTGATGATGTGGTCGGGGATCTCCGGTGCCACGCGCTCGAAGGTGCCGCGGTCGACCTCGAGGGTCTTGAGGTTGCGCGCGTTGACGCCGATCACCCGGGCGCCGGCGTCCACCGCACGCTCGACCTCGTCCTCGTCGTGCACCTCGACGAGCGGCGTGAGCCCGATGGACTCGGCGCGCTCGATGAGGGACTCCAGAGCGGGCTGGTCGAGGGCGGCGACGATCAGCAGCACGACGTCGGCGCCGTAGGCGCGGGCCTCCCACAGCTGGTACGACGTGACGATGAAGTCCTTGCGCAGCACGGGGATGTCCACCCGGGCGCGGACCGCCTCGAGGTCGGCGAGCGAGCCGCCGAAGCGGCGCTCCTCGGTGAGGACGGAGATGACGGCCGCGCCGCCCGCCTCGTAGTCCGCTGCGAGTCCGGCCGGGTCGGCGATCGCGGCCAGCGCGCCCTTGGACGGGCTGGAGCGCTTGACCTCACAGATGACCTTGACGCCGTCGCCGCGCAGTGCGGCCGCGCCGTCCTTGGCCGCGGGGGCCTTCGCCGCGCGCTCCTTGAGCTCGTCGAGGCTCACGCGCGCCTGCCGCTCCGCGAGGTCGGCACGGACTCCGTCGATGATCTCGTCGAGCACACTCACGCGAGCGGCCCCCTTCCAGACTCTTGACAGTTCCAGCGACCGATCGGAAACCGATGGTCACTGCGATGGTATCCGCAGCGGGGCGTAGGCCTCGCATCCGGTTGACGCCGGTCCCACTACCTGGACATCCGCCCGTTGATCAAGGATGGAGCCAGCCACCGAAGGGCAGGTTCCGGACAACGGTGAAGACCAGCAGCAACGCTCCGAGGCTCCACACCAGCCCCGGACGGGGGTCGATCCGCAGCGGGCGCCCGCGCACCGCGTGCACCACCCATACGGTCCACAGCACGGCGAGGACCAGATAGCCGAGGGTCGCGAGCGCGTTGGCGTGCAGCGCCGCCAGGACGTCCCCGTGGACGAAGGCGTGCGCGCTGCGCAGTCCGCCGCAGCCGGGACAGTAGAGACCGGTGTAGCGCAGCAGCGGGCAGGCGGGGTAGTGGCCGGGTTGGTTGGGGTCCACGGCGCCCACGTAGGCGAAGGCGGCGGCGACGGCCGCGAGCACCCCGGCGGGGACGGCCAGGCGGCTCGGGACGCTCGGCGTCACCCTTCGGCTCTCGGCGTTCACGGTAGGCATTGTGCCCCGCACGCGCGTGAGGGGCGGCTCCGGCACTCGGGTGCCGGCCGCCCCTCACACGAGGACGTGCTGTTCCGCGGGGGTCAGCTCCCGGCGCCGGCCGGCTCGCGGTCGCCGGTCATCCGGTGCGGCTGGTGCAGTTCCTTGGGCTGGCCGAGGCCCATCATCCGCATGATGCCGCCGACGACACCGCCGAGGAGCACGACGACCATGCCCGCCCAGAAGCCCACCGGCTGGTCCATCACCATGAACGCGCCCGAGACGCAGAAACCGATGAAGGCGATCGTGACACCGGTCCAGGCGGCCGGGGTGTGACCGTGGCTGCTGCCCGCCATTGCTTGCTCCTCGTTGCTGTGTGCGTGTCTGAGCAGGACGCTCGGACCCATTGTCCCGCACGCGCGCCCGCGGGGTGAGCGGGGGTGCTCCCCCGGTCCCCCGGGTGGGCTCAGGCCCCGGTCGGGTCCTCGCCGCGGTCCAGGGCCTTCCACAGGTCCTCGGGCCGGTCGGGGTCGACGGCGGGGGCCTTGCGGCGCGTCCGGGCGGTACCGGCCCGCTCGTAGCGGCCGGACATGGCGGGCCACAGCCGGCCGTAGCGCAGGGCGAGCAGCCCGGCCAGGAGGATCAGCACACCGCCGACGACCGCGACGTACGGCCAAGCGGTGTGGCCGAGGGCGTCGACGGAGGCCGAGGTGTCGCCGGTGGCCTGGGCGGCCTGCTCGTCGAGCGCGGAGCTGTCGGAGGCGCCGAGCAGGGCCGCGACGACGATGCCGACGCCGGAGAGCGCCAGCAGCGCGGCGACGACGAAGCGGCCGGCGCGGCGGACGGCGAAGACGGCGACGAGCGCGGCGAGGCCCACTATGGCGAGCGCCGCGGGAACGCCCGTGACGTCGCTGCCCTTGGCGGTCAGGGGGAAGGCGCCACCGGCCACCGTCGCGGTGCCCTGGGACCATTGCTGCCGGGTGGCGAGCAGCGCGACGGCCGCGCCGAGCGCGCCGCTCAGCAGCGCGACGGCGAGGCTCAGGCGGCCGGCCCGGGCGGATCCGGGGGCTTCGGAACGGGGGTGAGGTACAGCAGTCACGTACCCCACTATCGCCTGAACCCCGGGCGAACCGTCACCCGGGGTTCATCTCAGGCCTTTCCCAGCCGGTTCGCCGTGTGCACGGCCCGCAGGACCGCCGCCGCCTTGTTGCGGCACTCGGTGTCCTCGGCGACCGGGTCGGAGTCGGCGACGATGCCCGCCCCGGCCTGCACGTACGCGGTGCCGTCGTGCAGGAGGGCGGTGCGGATGGCGATGGCGGTGTCGGAGTCGCCGGCGAAGTCGAGGTAGCCGACGCAGCCGCCGTAGAGCCCGCGCCGGAACGGTTCGAGTTCGTCGATGATCTGCATGGCGCGGGGCTTCGGGGCGCCGGAGAGCGTGCCGGCCGGGAAGCAGGCGGTGAGGACGTCGAAGGCGGTGCGGCCCCGGGCGACGCGGCCGGTCACCGTCGAGACGATGTGCATCACGTGCGAGTACCGCTCGACGGACATGAAGTCCACGACCTCGACCGAACCGGGCTCGCAGACCCGCCCCAGGTCGTTGCGGCCCAGGTCGACCAGCATGAGGTGCTCGGCGCGCTCCTTGGGGTCGGCGAGCAGCTCCTCGGCGAGGGCCTGGTCCTCCTGGGGGGTGGCGCCGCGCCAGCGGGTGCCGGCGATGGGGTGGACCATGGCCCGGCCGTCCTCCACCTTGACCAGGGCCTCGGGGGACGAGCCGACGACGTCGAACCCGTCGAAACGGAACAGGTACATGTACGGGGACGGGTTGGTCGCCCGCAGGACCCGGTAGACGTCCAGCGCGCTCGCCGTGCACGGCGTCTCGAAGCGCTGGGAGGGGACCACCTGGAAGGCCTCACCGGCCCGGATGCGCTCCTTGATGTCCTCGACGGCCACCTGGAAGTCGGGACCGCCCCACAGCGCGGTGTACTCGGGGAGCTCGGAGGGCGGGAGCACGGCCGGGGGCTGGGCGACCGGGCGGGAGAGGTCGGCCTCCATGGCGTCGAGGCGGGCCACGGCGTCGGCGTGGGCCTCGTCGACGCCCGTGTCCAGGTCGTTGTGGTTGATCGCGTTGGCGATCAGCAGGACCGAGCCCTCCCAGTGGTCCATGACGGCCAGGTCGCTGGTGAGGAGCATGGTCAGCTCGGGCAGCTTCAGGTCGTCGCGCTCGCCGGGGCCGATCTTCTCCAGGCGGCGGACGATGTCGTAGCCGAGGTAGCCGACCATGCCGCCGGTGAAGGGCGGCATGCCGTCCTGGTGGGGCGTGTGCAGGGCTTCGATGGTGGCGCGCAGGGCGGCGAGCGGGTCGCCGTCGGTGGGGACGCCGACGGGCGGGGCGCCGAGCCAGTGGGCCTGCCCGTCGCGTGCGGTCAGCGTGGCCGCCGACCGCACGCCCACGAAGGAGTACCGGGACCACGAGCGGCCGTTCTCCGCGGACTCCAGCAGGAAGGTGCCGGGGCGCTCGGCGGCGAGCTTGCGGTAGAGCGCGACCGGGGTGTCACCGTCGGCGAGGAGCTTGCGGGTGACGGGGATGACCCGCCGGTCGGTGGCGAGCTTGCGGAAGGTCTCGAGGTCCATGGCCGCTGACCTTACTGATCCGGGGCGGGGCGGCCGGAGCCGCCGTCCTTGAGGAGCACGTCCTCGTCGAAACAGGTGCGGGCGCCGGTGTGGCAGGCGGCGCCGACCTGGTCCACCTTGACGAGCACGGTGTCGGCGTCGCAGTCCAGGGCGACGGACTTCACCCACTGGAAGTGGCCGGAGGTGTCGCCCTTGACCCAGTACTCCCGGCGGCTGCGCGACCAGTAGGTGCACCGGCCGGTTGTGAGGGTGCGATGCAGCGCCTCGTCGTCCATCCAGCCGAGCATCAGCACCTCTCCGGTGTCGTACTGCTGGGCGATGGCGGGCAGGAGGCCGTCGGCACTGCGCTTGAGGCGCGCGGCGATCTCCGGGTCGAGGCGACTGGATGGGCTGGTCATGCCGACCATTGTGCCGCGCGCCACGGACGGGTCCGGTGGAGTGTCCACTGGGCGGACCGTGGGGCCGGTCGTAGGCTGGGCGGCATGTCGACCCATGCCAAGCGTGAACGACTCCTCCTCGCCGACCTGTTGGAGACCGCGGGCCCGGACGCGCCCACCCTGTGCGAGGGCTGGACGACCCTGGACCTCGCCGCGCACGTGGTGGTGCGCGAGCGCCGCCCGGACGCCGCCGGCGGAATACTGATCAAGCAGCTCGCGCCGCGCCTGGACAAGGTGATGGCGGAGTACACCGACAAGCCGTACGAGGAGCTGATCCAGCTCATCCGTACGGGCCCGCCGCGTTTCTCGCCCTTCTCCCTCAAGCCGGTCGACGAGGCGTCGAACATCATCGAGTTCTACGTCCACACCGAGGACGTCCGCCGTGCCCAGCCCGACTGGTCGCCCCGCGACCTCGACCCGGTCTTCCAGGACGCCCTGTGGGCCCGTCTGGAGCGCACCGCCCGCCTGATGGGCCGCGGCGTCCCGACGGGTCTGGTCCTGCGCCGCCCCGACGGCCAGACGGCGGTCGCCCACCGCGGCACCCCGGTGGTCACGGTGACCGGAGAGCCGTCCGAACTGGTCCTGTTCTGCTACGGCCGCCAGAGCGCGGCCAAGGTCGACCTGGACGGCGACGAGAACGCGATCGCGAAGCTGCACGAGACGAAACAGCTCGGCATCTGAGCGGCATGCGGGAGCCCCGGCCGCAGCGCGCGACCGGGGCTCCCGCCCGCAGGTGTCACCGCACCGGGTGACCCGCCCCCCGCAGCGTCTCCTTGACCTCGCCGATGCGCAGGTCGCCGAAGTGGAACACCGACGCGGCCAGCACCGCGTCCGCACCGGCCGCGACGGCCGGAGGGAAGTCGGTGAGCCGGCCGGCGCCGCCCGAGGCGATGACCGGGACCGTGACGTGCCCCCGGACGGCCCGGATCATCTCCAGGTCGTAGCCGTCCTTGGTGCCGTCCGCGTCCATCGAGTTGAGCAGGATCTCGCCCGCACCGAGCTCGGCGGCCTCGTGGGCCCATTCGACGGCGTCGATGCCGGTGCCTTTGCGGCCGCCGTGGGTGGTGACCTCGAAGGAGCCCGACTCGGTGCGGCGGGCGTCCACCGACAGGACCAGGACCTGGCGGCCGAAGCGCTCGGCGATCTCGCGGATCAGCTCCGGGCGGGCGATGGCGGCGGTGTTGACGCCGACCTTGTCCGCGCCCGCGCGCAGCAGCTTGTCCACGTCCTCGGCCGTACGGACGCCGCCGCCGACCGTGAGCGGGATGAACACCTGCTCGGCGGTGCGCCGCACCACGTCGTACGTGGTCTCGCGGTTGCCCGACGAGGCGGTGATGTCCAGGAACGTCAGCTCGTCGGCGCCCTCGGCGTCGTACACCTTGGCCATCTCGACGGGGTCGCCCGCGTCGCGCAGGTTCTGGAAGTTGACGCCCTTGACGACCCGGCCGTTGTCCACGTCCAGGCAGGGGATGACTCGGACCGCCAGGGTCATGAAATCCTGCTCCTCTGGTGTTCCTCTGAGGGTGTCCCTCTGAATGCTTCCACTTCCACCGACACCAGGACCCGGGAGTCCATGAAGCCCTGCACGATCAGCAGGGTCGTGACCGGGCGTACGGCGTCGAACATCTCCTTGTGCGCCCGGCCCACGGCGTCGACGTCCCGGGCGTGTGCCAGGCACACACGGGTGCGGATCACGGACTCGGGTGCGAGCCCGAACTCGGCGATCGCCTCCAGGGCGGTGGTGAAGGCCACCTTGGCCTGCTCGTACGGGTCGCCCTCGCCGTAGAGCACGTCGCCCTTGAAGGCGGTCGTGCCCGCGACCAGCACACGGTCGCCCGCCGCGACGGCGCGTGCAAAACCGAAGGACTCTTCCCAGGGACTTCCGCTCTGCACACGCCGCACGGTCATGACGACACAGCCTCCAAGGCTTCTTCCAGGGTGAACGCCTTCGCGTACAGCGCCTTCCCGACGATGGCCCCCTCGACACCGAGCGGGACGAGTTCGGCGATGGCCCGCAGGTCGTCGAGCGAGGAGACCCCACCGGAGGCCACGACCGGGCGGTCGGTGGCGGCGCACACGTTGCGCAGCAGTTCCAGGTTCGGGCCCTGGAGGGTGCCGTCCTTGGCGATGTCGGTGACGACGTACCGTGCGCAGCCCTCCTTGTCGAGGCGCTCCAGCGTCTCGTAGAGGTCGCCGCCGTCGCGGGTCCAGCCGCGGCCGCGCAGGGTCGTGCCGCGGACGTCGAGACCCACCGCGATCTTGTCGCCGTGCTCGGCGATGACCTTGGCGACCCACTCGGGGGTCTCCAGGGCGGCCGTGCCCAGGTTGACGCGCTTGCAGCCGGTGGCGAGGGCGGCGGCGAGGGTGTCGTCGTCGCGGATGCCGCCGGACAGCTCCACCTTGATGTCCATGGCCCGGGCGACCTCGGCGATCAGCTCGCGGTTGTTCCCGGTGCCGAACGCGGCGTCCAGGTCGACCAGGTGCAGCCACTCGGCGCCGGAGCGCTGCCAGGCGAGGGCGGCCTCCAGCGGG
This sequence comes from Streptomyces sp. NPDC093598, assembly GCF_044764825.1. Classification (NCBI taxonomy): domain Bacteria; kingdom Bacillati; phylum Actinomycetota; class Actinomycetes; order Kitasatosporales; family Streptomycetaceae; genus Streptomyces; species Streptomyces sp. NPDC093598. Next base: position 338,779 of record NZ_JBIWIV010000001.1, read on the forward strand.
GAGCCGTAGGAGGTCTCCGAGCCGGACTCGCCGTGCACCAGGCGGACGGCCTGGCCGTCACGGACGTCGACGGCGGGGAGGAGTTCGAGCTTGCTCACAGGGTTCCGATCCAGTTGGTGAGGAGCTGGGCTCCGGCGTCGCCGGACTTCTCGGGGTGGAACTGCGTGGCCCACAGGGCGCCGTTCTCGACGGCCGCGACGAACGGCTTGCCGTGCGTGGCCCAGGTGACCTTGGGGGCCGTCATCGCCGGGTTGTGCGTCTCCAGCGACCAGTCGTGGACGGCGTAGGAGTGCACGAAGTAGAAGCGGGCGTCCGCGTCCAGGCCGGCGAACAGCTGCGAGCCGGGCGCCGCCTCGACGGTGTTCCAGCCCATGTGCGGCACGATCTCGGCCTGGAGCGGCTCGACGGAGCCGGGCCACTCGTCGAGGCCCTCGCTCTCCACACCGTGCTCGATGCCGCGCGCGAAGAGGATCTGCATGCCGACGCAGATGCCCATGACCGGGCGGCCGCCGGACAGCCGGCGGTCGACGATCCAGTCGCCGCGCGCCTGGCGCAGGCCCGTCATGCAGGAGGCGAAGGCGCCGACGCCCGGCACCAGCAGGCCGTCGGCGTTCAGGGCCTTGTCGTAGTCACGTGTGATCTCGACGTCGGCTCCGGCACGGGCCAGGGCACGCTCGGCGGAACGGACGTTGCCGAAGCCGTAGTCGAAGACGACGACCTTCTTCTGCGTCTTCAGGGGGTTGCTCAATTCCACACCTCCAGCCTCACGACACCGGCCGCCAGGCACATCGCGGCGCCGATGGACAGCAGCACGATCAAACCCTTGGGCATCTTCTGCTTGACGAAGGAGTAGATCCCGCCGGCGAGGAAGAGGCCGACGACGATCAGCAGGGTCGAGATGCCGTTCACAGGGCGCCCTTCGTGGAGGGGAGGATGCCGGCCGCGCGCGGGTCGCGCTCGGACGCGTAACGCAGGGCCCGGGCGAGCGCCTTGAACTGGCACTCCACGATGTGGTGCGCGTTGCGCCCGTAGGGCACGTGCACGTGCAGCGCGATCTGGGCCTGGGCCACGAAGGACTCCAGGATGTGCCGGGTCATGGTGGTGTCGTACTCGCCGATCATCGGCGCCATCTTCTCGGGCTCGGTGTGCACGAGGTAGGGGCGGCCGGACAGGTCGACGGTGACCTGGGCGAGGGACTCGTCCAGCGGGACCGTGCAGTTGCCGAAGCGGTAGATGCCCACCTTGTCGCCGAGGGCCTGCTTGAAGGCGGCGCCGAGGGCGAGGGCGGTGTCCTCGATGGTGTGGTGCGAGTCGATGTGCAGATCGCCCTCGGTCTTCACGGTCAGGTCGAACAGACCGTGCCGGCCGAGCTGGTCGAGCATGTGGTCGTAGAAGCCGACGCCGGTCTTGATGTCGGTCTTCCCGGTGCCGTCGAGGTCGATCTCGACGAGGACCGAGGTCTCCTTGGTCACCCGCTCTGTGCGGCCTACGCGGCTCATGCGCTCTGCTCCTTCTTCAGTTCACGGACCGCGTCGAGGAACGCGTCGTTCTCTTCGGGGGTCCCGGCGGTGACCCGGAGCCAGCCGGGCACACCGTTGTCCCGGACCAGGACGCCCCGGTCGAGGATCTTCCGCCAGGTCTCGTGGGAGTCCTCGAACCGGCCGAACTGCACGAAGTTCGCGTCCGAAGCGGTCACCTCGTAGCCGATCGCGAGCAGTTCGGTGACCAGGCGGTCCCGTTCTCTCTTGAGCTGCTCGACGTAGCCCAGCAGCGTGCCGGTGTGCTCCAGGGCGGCCAGGGCGGTCGCCTGGGTGACGGCCGACAGGTGGTAGGGCAGCCGGACCAGCTGGACGGCGTCGACGACGGCCGGGTGCGCGGCGAGGTAGCCCAGGCGCAGGCCCGCCGCGCCGAACGCCTTCGACATCGTGCGGGAGACGACGAGGTTCGGGCGGCCCTCCAGCAGCGGCAGCAGCGAGTCGCCGTGGCTGAACTCGATGTACGCCTCGTCGACCACCACCATGGACGGCTTCGCCGCCTGCGCGGCCTCGTACAGCGCGAGGACCGTCTCGGGCGGGACGGCGGTGCCCGTGGGGTTGTTGGGGGTGGTGACGAAGACGACGTCCGGCCGGTGCTCGGCGATGGCCTTCTCCGCCGCCGCGAGGTCGATCGTGAAGTCGTCGTTGCGGGGGCCGGAGATCCAGCCGGTGCCGGTGCCGCGCGAGATGAGGCCGTGCATCGAGTACGACGGCTCGAAGCCGATCGCGGTGCGGCCCGGCCCGCCGAAGGTCTGCAGCAACTGCTGGATGACCTCGTTGGAGCCGTTGGCCGCCCAGACGTTGGCGACGCCGACTTCGTGGCCGGACGTGTCCGTCAGGTACGTCGCCAGCCGCGTGCGCAGCTCGACCGCGTCCCGGTCGGGGTAGCGGTTGAGGTTCCGGGCCGCCTCACGGACCCGCTCGGCGATCCGCTCGACCAGCGGCTCGGGCAGCGGGTAGGGGTTCTCGTTGGTGTTCAGCCGTACGGGGACGTCCAGCTGGGGCGCGCCGTAGGGGGACTTGCCGCGCAGCTCGTCCCGTACGGGGAGATCGTCGATGCCTGTCACTTGCCCTGCGGAACCTTCCAGTCGAACCTCGCCTTGATCGCCGCGCCGTGCGCCGGCAGGTCCTCCGCCTCCGCCAGCGTCACCACGTGGTGCGCGACCTCGGCCAGCGCGTCACGCGTGTAGTCGACGATGTGGATGCCGCGCAGGAAGGACTGGACGGACAGACCGGAGGAGTGGCAGGCGCAGCCGCCGGTGGGCAGCACGTGGTTGGAGCCGGCCGCGTAGTCGCCGAGGGAGACCGGGGCCCAGGGGCCGACGAAGATCGCGCCGGCGTTCCTGACGCGATCGGCCACGGCGGCGGCGTCGGCCGTCTGGATCTCCAGGTGCTCGGCGCCGTACGCGTCGACCACCCTCAGGCCCTCGTCGATGCCGTCGACCAGCACGATCGCGGACTGCCTGCCGGACAGGGCCGGGACGATCCGGTCGTCGATGTGCCGGGTGGCCGCGACCTGCGGCTCGAGCTCCTTCTCGACGGCGTCGGCGAGTTCGACGGAGTCCGTGACCAGGACGGCGGCGGCCAGCGGGTCGTGCTCGGCCTGGCTGATCAGGTCGGAGGCGACGTGCACCGGGTCGGCCGTGTCGTCGGCGAGGACGGCGATCTCGGTCGGGCCGGCTTCGGCGTCGATGCCGATCTTGCCGGTGAAGTAGCGCTTGGCGGCGGCGACCCAGATGTTGCCGGGGCCGGTGACCATGTTCGCGGGCGCGCAGGACTCGGTGCCGTGGGCGAACATCGCCACGGCGGTGGCGCCGCCGGCCGCGTACACCTCGTCGACGCCGAGCAGCGCGCAGGCGGCGAGGATCGTCGGGTGCGGCAGGCCGCCGAAGTCGGCCTGGGCGGGCGAGGCGAGCGCGATGGACTCGACGCCGGCCTCCTGTGCGGGCACCACGTTCATGATCACGGAGGACGGGTACACGGACCGGCCGCCGGGCGCGTAGAGCCCCACGCGGTCGACCGGGACCCACTTCTCGGTCACGGTGCCACCGGGCACGACCTGGGTGGTGTGGGTCTCACGGCGCTGCTCGCGGTGGACGACGCGGGCGCGGCGGACGGACTCCTCCAAGGCCGCGCGCACGGCCGGGTCGAGCTCCTCCAGCGCGCGGGTGAGCGCGGCGGCCGGCACCCGCACCTGGTCGAGCCGGACCCCGTCGAACCGCTCGGCGGCGTCGATCAGCGCCGCGTCGCCCCGATGATGCACGTCCTCGCAGAGGGGGCGCACCTTCTCGAGGGCGGCCGCTACGTCGAAGTCGGCTCGGGGCAGCAGGTCACGCAGGGCGGGGCCCTCGGGGAGGGCGTCGCCACGCAGATCGATTCGGGAGATCACGTGCTCAATTCTCTCAGACCCCGGTGAGGCGCCGTGCGCGCGTATCAATGGCTGATACAGAGAGCCACGCGAACCCGGAAGCTCCCCTTCACCCACTGCTTTCAGGGCGTCACCCAGCGGGCATGAACTGTTGTACGAAGGAACCAACCCGCGAGTACCTGGGGAGGAAGGAAGCGCTGTGACCGAGGGGGCCGGCGTCCGTGCCGGGGATCTGCCCGACGACCTGACCGCGGCCGAGGCCGGCATGTGGCAGGCCTTCCGCAACGGCACCGTGTACGACCTGAGCAGCGGCGACGCCGTGGCGGACGATCCGTACGGCGGCCATCCGTGGGGCGAGGAGCGGACCGTACGGGCCCGGATCGTGTGCTGGCTGCTCCTGGACGGCCCGCCCGCCCTGGCCGGCCGCGTGTCCTCGCTGAAGCTCGTCGGCGTGCAGGTCAGCGGCTCGCTGGACCTCGCGGGCGGCACGGTGGTGCCGTACGTCGAGATGCGCCGGTGCCGGTTCGAGCAGGACGTGCTGCTGCCGGAGGCGCACTTCACGACCCTGCGGATGGTGGACTGCTCGGTGCCGCGGCTGGAGGCGGCCCGGGTGCACACCGAGGGGGATCTGCATCTGCCGCGCTGCCGCTTCCACCACGGCATCCGGCTCACGGACGCGCAGATCGGCACGGACCTGATGCTCAACCAGGCCATCGTGCACCGGGACCGCAGCGGCCGGTCGATCGCCGCGGACGGCCTGACCGTCGGCCAGGACTTACAGGCCGAGCTGCTGGAGTCGCACGGCGAGCTGAGCCTGCGCGCGGCCACCATCGGCGTCTCCCTGAGCCTGCGCGGGGCGCGCCTGTCCAACCCCTTCGAGCGGCTCGCGCTGAACGCCCCGCAGCTGACCGTCGAGCGCAGTCTGTACCTCACCCCGGCGGGGGTCGGCGCCCAGGCGATGAGCGGCATGACCCCGGCCCGCGGGACACGCATCCAGCGCTTCGCGTGCGAGGGCGGGATCCGGCTGGACGACGGCCGGTTCGGCGACGCCGTCGACTTCGAGCAGGCCCGGTTCACCCTCACCGACGACCAGGAGCTGTCGCTGCGCCGGCTGCAGACGCCGGAGCTGCGGTTCCTCGGGGAGCAGCCGGCGCGCGGGCGGGTGGTGCTCTCGGGGGCGAAAGTCATCAACCTGATGGACCGGGCGGACGCCTGGCCCGGCCCCGGGCGGCTGCACATGGGCGGATTCGCCTACGAGTTCCTCGTACCGCGCGGACCGTTCCCGCTGGCGGAGCGGCTGGACTGGGTGGCGGCGGCGACCGCCGAGTACAACCCGGAGCCGTACGAGCGGCTCGCGGCCGTGCTGCGGGCCGGCGGGGAGGACGAGGACGCCCGCGAGGTGCTGCTCGCCAAGCAGCGCCGGCATCGCGAGAGCCTGCCGATGGCGGCCAAGCTGTGGGGCTACGCGCAGGACTGGACGGTCGCCTACGGGTACCGGCCGGGCCGGGCCGCGGTGTGGATGGCGGTGCTGTGGGCGGCGGGCTCGTTCGCCTTCGCGCAGGCCGGCCATCCGCCGATGAAGCGGGGCGAGCATCCGGAGTGGAACCCCACGCTCTTCACCCTCGATCTGCTGCTGCCGGTGATCGACCTGGGTCAGGTGGGCTTCTGGCAGCTGCGCGGGGCCTGGCAGTGGCTGGCGACGGCGATGATCCTGCTGGGCTGGATCCTTGCGACGACGGTGGCGGCGGGTGCGACGCGGCTGCTGCGGCGCAACTGATGGTGCTGCTGTGACCAAAGTTGTCGAACTGTCACGACTTTACGTTCTCTTGACCATCGGACGTACAACTTTCCGCAGGTTCAATGAACACTCTGGCGCCGTGATGACCAGCCGACTTTCAATGGTCGGCACCATGGCAATGCAGCTCCCGTTCATCCGCCCGAGCCGGATGGCAAGGACCGCCCCCCACCTCGTCGGCGAGCCGTACGCCGACGACGAGGTGCTGCTCGACGCGCCCGACGCCCGGCTGAGTCCGGCGCTGGTCGCCGCCGCCCGGGGCGACCACGGGCCGGCCGCCACCCTCCTGCTGGCGACCCGCGCGGCCGCCGAGTGGGAGCGGCGCGACCGGTACGTGACCCGGCTGGCCGCCTTCGCGCGCTCGCGGCCCGAGTGGCTGGACGCCTGGCTCGCCACCGCCCCGCAGGACCCCGACGCCCTGCTGGTCGGTGCCCAGCTGGCGGTGGACCGCGCCTGGCAGTCGCCGGCCCGGGCCGAACTGCTGCGCGAGGTCAGCCCGCTGATCACGGCCGCGGCCCGGGGCGACCAGCGGGACCCGGTGCCGTGGCGTCTCGCACTCGACCACGCCCGGGGCGCCCAGGCCGGGCACACGTACTTCGAGGAGCTGTGGGCGGCGGCCGTACGCCGTGCCCCGCACCACTACGGCTGCCATGTGGCGGCCCTGCGCTACCTGGCCACCTACTGGCACGGTTCGCACCACGAGTGCTTCGACTTCGCCGACCGGGCCGCGCAGGACGCTCCCGCCGGCGCACTCGTCCAGGCCCTTCCGCTGCGGGCGGCCTTCGGCTACCTCACCGACGGCTGCGGGCCCGAGGTGCCGCGCGAGCGGCTGGACGCGGCCGCCGACCGGGCCATCGCGCTGTCCCCCCGGCTGCCGGCGGCCGACCCCTGGCCGGCCCGGATGCGGAACCTGCTGATCTTCGTCCTGGTGCGCCTGGAGCGCTGGCCGGACGCCACCGAACAGCTGCGCCTGAACGGCCCGTACGCCACCTCCTTCCCCTGGGACCAGGTGTCGGACGACCCGCTCGGCCACTTCCTGCGGGTCCGCGACGACATCCGGGTCGCGACGGCCTCGGACCCGTCCTGGCATCCACGGAGTGAACGGGGCGGACGAGTCGGTCCCGGCGACCATTAGGCTTTTGCGTCGTGACCACCGTCCGGCTCCCCCTCTTCCCCCTGAACTCGGTGCTGTTCCCGGGGCTCGTGCTCCCGCTCAACGTCTTCGAGGAGCGGTATCGCGCCATGATGCGCGAACTGCTGAAGACACCGGAGGACGAGCCGCGCCGGTTCGCCGTCGTGGCGATCCGCGACGGCCACGAGGTGGCCCCGACCGCGCCCGGCATGCCCGACCCGACGGCCCTGCCCGAGCGGGGGCCGGCTGCCGGTTTCGGCACGGACCCGGCCAAGGCGTTCCACAAGGTCGGCTGCATCGCCGACGCGGCGACGATCCGGGAGCGCACCGACGGTTCCTTCGAGGTGCTGGCGACCGGCACCACCCGGGTGAAGCTGCTGTCGGTCGAGGCGTCCGGGCCCTTCCTGACGGCCGAGCTGGAGCCGCTGGAGGAGGAACCGGGCGACGAGGCCGCGCCGTTGGCCGAGGGGGTGCTGCGGTCCTTCCGCCAGTACCAGAAGCGGCTGGCCGGGGCGCGGGAACGCTCCCTGGCGACGGGGGCCGACCTTCCGGACGAGCCGGGCGTGGTGTCGTACCTGGTGGCGGCGGCGATAATGCTGGACACCCCGACCAAGCAGCGCCTGCTCCAGGCCCCCGACACCGCTTCCCGCCTGCGCGACGAGCTGAAACTCCTTCGCTCCGAGACGGCGATCATCCGTAGTCTGCCGTCGTTGCCGGCGTCGGAGCTGACGCGCGGCCCGATGAGCCTCAACTGAGCGGACCGGCATGGCGAAGAAGTCGAAGAAGCAGCAACAGGCGGGCGGCACCCCCGCGACGGTGGCCCTCACGGCGGCGGGCGCGGCGTACACGGTCCACGCCTACGACCACGACCCGGCGCACCCCTCCTACGGCGAGGAGGCGGCCGAGGCGATGGGTGTCTGTCCGGAACGCGTCTTCAAGACCCTGGTCGCGGACGTCGACGGCGCCCTGACGGTCGCGGTGGTCCCGGTGGCGGGCCAGCTGGACCTGAAGGCCCTGGCAGCGGCAGTCGGCGGCAAGCGCGCGACGATGGCCGACCCGACCCTGGCGGAACGCACGACGGGCTATGTCCGGGGCGGCATCTCGCCCCTGGGCCAGCGCAAGAGGCTGCCGACGGTCCTGGACGCGTCGGCGTCGGCGCACGCGACGATCTGTGTGTCGGCGGGCAGGAGGGGCCTGGAGGTGGAGCTCGCCCCGGAGGACCTGCGGAAACTGACGGAGGCGGTCCTGGCGCCTATCGGCCGTTAGCGGCAGGCGGCGGTCCCTCGTACGGCCCGGCCGCGTACTCCGGCTCCGGATCCCGGGGCCCGAACAACGCCATGAGCCCGAGATGCAGCACCAACGCGGCCAGCGGCCAGGCCAGCAGCGCCCCCTTCGCGCCCAGCTTCAGCGGCGCGGAGAACGTCACCCCCCGCCCCACTTCCCGCGCGTGCGCGATCACGTCCTGCTCGGGGCCGAGCCACACCCCGACCCGCCAGGCGAGCAACGAGCCGAGCAGCCCGCCCAGGGCCAGCCCCACCACCAGCGGCACACCTCCGCGCCGCCGCAGCAGGAAGACGATCAGCGCGCTCACGACCCCGAACCCCAGGCCGAGCAGCGTGAACGTGCCGTCGACACCGATGGCCTGCTCCCCCTCGGTGTCCTTGAGGTAGACGACCCAGTTCTTCTCCACCACGTCACCGACCAGCGGCACGTGCGGTGCGAGCCACCACCACAGCACTCCGAGCAGCACCCCGCCGAGCGCCACGGCCACCGCGATCACGGCGGCCTCCCGCAGTTCCGTCCTCATCCCGGGGCCGTCCTGTCCGTACCAGCCGTGCCCGGCGTACTCGGCGTGCTGGGACCCGGGAGCCTGAGGCCCGGCGGCCGGCGGCTGCCACGAACCCTGTGCGGACTGTTCATGCGGCGGCGGTGGCGGAGTCAGTGGTGCGGTCACCCTGCCATCGTGCCAGGCCCGCTGGTGTGCCGCGTCACCGGACGATCGCTCCGCGCTCACCGGACGGCCGCCCGGCGGTACGCCCAGGTCGCCACGGCCAGCGAGACGACGCCCACGGCCGCGCACACGGCGAGGTCACCGAGGACGAAGGCCCAGTCGGGGTGCGGCCCGAACGTCCGCGCGAAGGCCTCCACGCCGTACGTCGACGGCAGCAGGTCCCGCGTGAAGCGCACGACCTCCGGCATCCGGTCCGCCGGCAGCACGCCCAGCAGCAGCGCCGCCGACATGCCCAGCTGCCCCAGCAGCGTGGCCAGTTCCGGCCGGGGCGCGAGCAGCCCCAGCGCCGCACCGAGCCCGGCGAGCGCGGCGCCCGCGAGCGGGATCACCGCCAGCAGGATCCACAGGTGGGCCATCGGCAGCCCGAACAGCACACAGCCGAAGACCGCCGTCACGACGGTCCCGGGCACGGTGAACGAGGCGTACGCGCCCGCCGCGCCCAGCACCACGGCCGCCGGCGGCACCGGCAGCGTCGCGTAGTGGTCGAGTCCGCCGCTGGCCCGCAGCTGCCCGAAGTACTGCGCGAGCAGGTTCAGCGCGACGAAGGCGACCACCAGGACCGACGACCCGGCGACGACGGCCTGCGCCTCCGCCCCGTCGTCCACGACCCCGCGCATCAGGATCATGATCCCGATCGACTGGAAGGTCGCCACGAACAGCAGCGGGATCCGCGCCACCCTCGCCCGGGACAGCTGAGCCCGGTACACGGCCGCCAGCGACGGCCACAGCCGCGCCCGAGGTCCGAGCTCGGCCGCGCCCACGGCGGGCTCGTCCACGGCCAGGGCACTGCCCGGCAGGACATCGGCGGGTACGACACTCACGTCGCGCTGCTCCCCTTCGCTCGGGTCCACTGCGGCAGTCGCCTGTTCGATACGGATGCGGCGGCCGGTGTGCTCACGGCCCGCGCGCCCCGCGCCCCGGTGCTCACACCTTCACCAGCCCCTGCTGAACGGCACCGCCGAGGGCCAGGTACACGTCCTCCAGGCTCGGCGTGGCCAGCGTGAAGTCGTCCAGGGCTGCGAAGGCGGCCCCGCCGGTGACGGTCGCGACCACCGCCCGGGCCTCCTCGGGCCCGAGCCGCAGCGTCCAGCGGCGGCCCGACTCCACGACGCGGTCCCGCAGCGCGGCCACCTCGGGCACGTGCAGCGGAGCCGCGTCCCGCCACACCAGGTCGACGCGCACCTCACCGGCGACCTGCTCCTTGAGCCCGGCGGGGGTGTCGCAGGCGATCACCCGCCCCCGGTCGAGGACGGCCACCCGGTCCAGCACGGTCTCGGCCTCGATGACGTTGTGGGTGACGAGCAGCACGGTCGTCCCGCGCTCGGCCCGCCGACGGTCGACGGCGGACCACACGGCCCGGCGCGCCACCGGGTCCATGCCGGTGGTCGGCTCGTCCAGGACGAGCAGCGGCCGCTCCCCCACCAGGGCCGCGGCGAAGCACGCCAGGCGCCGCTGGCCTCCGGAGAGCTTCTTCAGCGGCCGCCCGGCGAGCGGCGTGAGACCCAGCTCGTCGAGGACGGCGTCCCGCTCGGCCCGCGCCCGCCGTACGTCCAGGCCGCGCAGCCGCCCGGTGGTCTCAGCGGCGAGGGAGACGGTCAGCTCGTCGAGGGCGGTCGACTCCTGACCGAGGTAGGCGAGGAGCCGCGCGGCACGTTCAGGGTGGCGCACGATGTCGTGCCCGAGGATCTCCACACTGCCGCGGTCGGGCCGCATCAGCCCGGTGAGCTGGCGTACGAGGGTGGACTTGCCGGCGCCGTTCGGCCCGAGCAGGCCGAAGATCTCACCGCGGCGGATGTCCAGCGTCACGTCGTCCGTGGCCCGGACCTCGGGCGTTCCGGGGGTGCCGCGCCGGCCCCGTACCGCCGGATAGGTCTTGGTCAGCCCGCGCACCGCGCACACGACGTCACCATCGTGCCGAAATGCCTGTGCCGCGCGCTTACTCACAAGGGACGAGACTACGGGGTCGGCGACCCCGGTCCGCTCTCGGGTCGGTCCACAACGGGAAATCCGTCGGCAAAGAACTCAGGCGTCGACGGGTGGGTGCTCCACGCCCGTGCGCACGCTGATCTCCCGCCAGAAGCCGGCCCGGATGGCGTACCGGTCCCGCTCGTCGATCTGGTCGTCCTTGTGGGCGAGCAGGCCGAAGCGGGCGGCGTAACGCAGCAGCTCCCCGTCGACGCGGTGCGGGATGCGCGGGTACATCCCGGACAGCTTCTGCAGGTGGTTCTGGTCGCCGAGGCGCTCCACCCAGCGCCGGGCGAAGACCTGCCCCACCTCGTACGGGTCGCCGCCGACGGTGGTGATGTCCTCCTCGCGGTCGGCCCACCGCTGCTCGGCCGTGGTCAGCTGGGCGAGTGTCGGCATCGAGGCGGCCTCGGGGGGCTCGGCCGTGGGCCGGTCGACCCAGCCTTTGTCGGAGGACCACCGGAGGGTGGCGGAGGCGGGGGGCTGGGCGGGCTGGGTGCCGGGGGCACGCAGGGCGGCCAGGTCTTTGGGCGTGGGGACCCCTTTGGCGGCGGGCAGCCGCTCCTCCGTGCCGTTCTGCCCGGGGCCGGCCGCCGGGTTCCGGGGCTGCGGGGCGGGTCGTTCGGTCCCGGTGCCGAGCGCGGACTCGGGCAGCGGCGCGGAGAGGATCGCGGCGATCTCGGGCCGGGGCGCGGGCTGGGGGGCGCACACCCCGGTGTAGTCCTTGGCGCGGACGGCCTTGGTGATCCACGCCCGGTCCAGGACGCGCCGCTCGTCGGCCTCGGCGACCAGGTCCTCGGACTGGTTGTAGTCGCCGTCGGCGGCCTGGACGGCCCACAGGTGGACGGCGACGCCGTGCTCCTTGGCGGCCATCATGCCGGGCAGCAGATCGCCGTCGCCGGTGACGAGGACGACGTCGGAGCAGGCGCGGTTGCGGGCCAGTTCGGTGAGCTCGGCGTGCATCGCGGCGTCCACGCCCTTCTGGGCCCAGCGGCCGTCGCTGCGGGTCAGCGCGCCGAGCCGGACGGTGACCCGGGGCATCACGCGCAGCCTGCGGTGCTCGGGTTGCGGGACGCGGTCGGGGGCGCCGTCGAACCAGTAGATGCGCAGCAGTGGCTGCTGCGTGTCGGATTCGGCGCGTTCTCGCAGCCCCTGGATGAGGGCGGTGTGGTCGACGGTGATGCGGGACCGCGAGGGTTCCCCGGCGAGGAGACTCGCCGCGGCTCCCAGCAGATACCCAGCGTCCACCAGGACGATGCAGCGGTCCACGCGACTCACCCTCTTCCCAGGAGGTTTGCTTCGGGCTTGCTTCGAGTCTGCCCGACGGCGCGGAGGTTAACGGCCGGAACTCGATCTTCGGCGTGGCGTTTCGAGACGTTCCGCTCCGACCACCCCTGTCACGGACGGTAATTGTCCGACATGCGATCGTTGTCGGCCTGTGTGAATCTGGTCCCGGCCCTGGCCCCTAGTCCCCCACAGGAGGCATCACCATGGCCAAGAACAAGAACCGTGACCGTAAGCAGCAGCGCCCGACCGAGCGTGGCCAGCGGGCGGACCGCAGCCCCGCCTCGCAGACGGAGCCCCAGGCCGAGGTCGAGGCGACCCCCGGCGAGGTGGCGTCCGGCAAGCGAAAGCGCAGCTTCGGCCACAACTGACATCCGTGTGACGGGCTGTTGGGCCCACGCACATGCACGAGGGGCGTACCCGCTGCCGGGTACGCCCCTCAAGCGCATCGAGAGCCCTGCGTCACCCGGCCAGGCAGGACGGCCCGAGCAGCACCTTCAAGTCGCCGAAGAGCGCCGGGTCCGGCTTCACCCGGTGCCGGTCCAGCCGCAGCACGGTGGTCTTGGTCGGCCCCTGGAGCCTGATCCGGACCTCGCTGTCGCCCTTGTGGTGACTGAGGACCTCGCCGAGGCGGCTGACCAGCGGCGGGGTGACCCGGGTGGCCGGGATGGTGAGGACCACGGGCGCGTTGGTGCCCGCGTTGGACAGGTCCGGGACCATCAGCTCCATCGCGACGAGCCGCGGCACGTCCTCGCGCTTGTCGAGGCGGCCCTTGACGAACACCACGGCGTCCTCGACGAGTTGCGTCGAGACGAGCTGGTAGGTCGCGGGGAAGAACATGCACTCGATCGAGCCGGCGAGGTCCTCGACGGTGGCGATGGCCCAGGCGTTGCCCTGCTTGGTCATCTTGCGCTGGAGGCCCGAGATGATGCCGCCGATGGTGACGACCGCACCGTCGGAGTGCTCGCCTCCGGTCAGCTGGGAGATACCCGCGTCGGCCTTGTCGGACAGGATGTGCTCCAGGCCGAACAGCGGGTGGTCGGAGACGTACAGACCGAGCATCTCCCGCTCCTGGGCGAGCAGATAGGTCTTGTCCCACTCGTCGGGCGAGAACTCCACGTCGAGCCCGAAGCCCGGCTCGCTGGTCTCGGCCTCGCCCATGCCGCCGAAGAGGTCGAACTGCCCCTCGGCCTCCTTGCGCTTGACCGCGACCACGTTGTCGATCATCGGCTCGTAGTGCGCGGTGAGGCCCTTGCGGGTGTGGCCCATGGCGTCGAAGGCGCCGGCCTTGATCAGCGACTCGGTGGTGCGCTTGTTGCAGACCACCGCCTCCACCTTGTCCAGGTAGTCCGGGAAGGAGACGTACTTTCCCTTGGCCTTGCGGCACCGGATGATCGACTCGACCACGTTCGTACCGACGTTGCGGACGGCGGAGAGGCCGAAGAGGATCACGTCGTCGCCCTGGGCGGCGAAGTTGGACATCGACTCGTTGACGTCCGGCGGAAGCACCTTGATGCCCATGCGACGGCACTCGTTGAGGTAGACGGCCGACTTGTCCTTGTCGTCCTTCACGGACGTGAGCAGCGCGGCCATGTACTCGGCGGGATGGTTCGCCTTGAGGTACGCCGTCCAGTACGAGACGAGTCCGTAGGCGGCGGAGTGCGCCTTGTTGAACGCGTAGCCGGCGAAGGGGACCAGCACGTCCCACAGGGCCTGGATGGCCTCGTCGCTGAAGCCCTTCTTGCGGGCGCCCTCCTGGAAGAGGACGAAGTTCTTCGCCAGTTCCTCGGGCTTCTTCTTGCCCATCACGCGGCGGAGGATGTCGGCCTCGCCGAGCGAGTAGCCGGCGATGATCTGGGCGGCCTTCTGCACCTGCTCCTGGTAGACGATCAGGCCGTGGGTGACGTCCAGGACCTCCCTGAGCGGCTCCTCCAGCTCGGGGTGGATGGGCGTGATCTCCTGCTGGCCGTTCTTGCGCAGCGCGTAGTTCGTGTGGGAGTTCATGCCCATGGGGCCCGGGCGGTACAGGGCCGACACGGCGGAGATGTCTTCGAAGTTGTCCGGCTTCATCAGCCGGAGCAGGGAGCGCATGGGACCGCCGTCGAACTGGAAGACGCCGAGGGTGTCGCCGCGCTGGAGCAGTTCGAAGGTCGTGGGGTCGTCGAGCGGGAGGCTCAGGAGATCGATGTCGATCCCCTTGTTGGACTTCACCATCTTGACGGCGTCGTCCATGATCGTCAGGTTGCGCAGGCCGAGGAAGTCCATCTTCAGCAGGCCGAGCGACTCACAGCTCGGGTAGTCCCACTGCGTGATGGTCACGCCGTCGGTGTGCCTGACCCAGACCGGGACGTGGTCGGTGATGGTCTCGCTCGACATGATCACGCCGGCGGCGTGCACGCCCATCTGCCGGACCAGGCCCTCGACGCCCTTGGCGGTGTCGATGACCTTCTTCACGTCCGGTTCGTTCTCGTACATCGCCCGGATCTCGCCCGCCTCCGAGTACCGGGGGTGCTCGGGGTTGGTGATGCCGTCGAGGTTGATGCCCTTGCCCAGGACGTCGGCGGGCATCGCCTTGGTGAGGCGGTCGCCCATCGCGTACGGGTAGCCCAGCACGCGCGCGGAGTCCTTGATCGCGTTCTTGGCCTTGATGGTGCCGTACGTGCCGATCATGGCGACCTTGTCGGCGCCGTACTTCTCCGTCACGTAGCGGATCACCTCCACGCGCCGGCGCTCGTCGAAGTCGATGTCGACGTCGGGCATGGAGATGCGCTCGGGGTTGAGGAACCGCTCGAAGATCAGGCCGTGCGGGATGGGGTCGAGGTCGGTGATGCCGAGGGCGTAGGCGACGATCGAGCCGGCCGCGGAGCCTCGGCCGGGACCGACCGCGATGCCCTGCTTCTTGGCCCACATGATGAAGTCGGCGACCACGAGGAAGTAGCCCGGGAAGCCCATCGAGATGATGGTGTCCATCTCGTACTCGACCTGCTTCATGCGGTCGTCCGGGATGCCGTCCGGGAAGCGGCGGTGCATGCCGCGCAGGGTCTCCTCGCGGAACCAGCTGACCTCGGTGTAGCCCTCGGGGATGTCGAACTTGGGCATGAGGTCGCGCTTCTGGAACATGTCCGTGGTGTCGACCATCTCGGCGATCAGGCGGGTGTTGGCGCAGCCCTCCTGCCAGGCGTCCGAGGAGTCGATGGCGTACATCTCGTCCGTGGACTTCAGGTAGTAGCCGGTGCCGTCGAACTTGAAGCGGTCCGGGTCGGAGAGGTTCTTGCCGGTCTGGATGCACAGCAGCGCGTCGTGGGCGCCCGCCTCGTGCGCGTACGTGTAGTGCGAGTCGTTGGTGACCAGCGGGGGGATGCCGAGCTTCTTGCCGATCTCCAGCAGGCCGTCGCGGACCCGGTGCTCGATCTCGATGCCGTGGTCCATCAGCTCCAGGAAGTAGCGGTCCTTGCCGAAGATGTCCTGGTAGTCGGCGGCGGCCTTGAGGGCCTCGTCGAAGTGGCCGAGGCGCAGCCGGGTCTGGACCTCGCCGGAGGGGCAGCCGGTGGAGGCGACGATCCCCTCGGACCACTGGGCGATGGTCTCCTTGTCCATCCGGGGCCACTTCTGCAGCCAGCCCTCGGCGTAGGCGTCGGAGGACAGCCGGAAGAGGTTGTGCAGACCTGTCGAGTTCACCGCCCACATCGTCTTGTGGGTGTAACCGCCGGAACCGGAGACGTCGTCCCGCTTCTGGTGCGGCTGGCCCCACTGGATCTTGCGCTTGTTGCGCCGGGACTCGGGCGCGACATAGGCCTCGATCCCGATGATCGGGGTCACTCCGGACTTCTGGGCGGTGTGGAAGAAGTCGTAGGCGCCGTGGAGGTTGCCGTGGTCGGACATGGCGATGTGCGTCATGCCCATCTCGTTGCACGCGTTGAACATGTCCTTCAGCCGCGCGGCACCGTCCAGCAGCGAGTACTGGGTGTGGACGTGCAGGTGCGTGAACGGCGGCTTTGACACGGCTGCGGCCTCCAGGGAGAACAGGGGTCGAATGGGGTCCGACAGGCTGCGGACAGTCTGGGGGACAGCGTCGAAGTCTATGCCTCGGCACTGACACCCGGAGGGTTGACCCGCGTACCTTCGTGCGAGGCTTCGCGGGCACTCCCGCGGGCCGCCGCACGTTGGGCAGAGGGCGGACCTGCCGCCCCGAACGTACGCACCAGGAGGCACCCAGCGATGTCGTTCCCGCAGCTCGACGACGAGCACCGCGGTGAGGAGATCCTCGCCGTCTTCGACACCGCCTTCGGGCAGCTGCTGGCCGCCGACCCGGCCGCGTTCCGCGTGAAGTTCCGGAAGATGGCGGCCTCGGCCTTCGCCTTCTACCGGGGGACGGCGAGCCTCTTCTACCACGATCTGACCGTGTCCGATGAGTTCGGGTCGCAGCGGGGCGGCCCCTACCTGGACGACCGGACGTCCCGGGTGTGGATCCACGGCGACCTGCACGCGGAGAACTTCGGCACGTACATGGACGCCAACGGCCGCCTGATCTTCAACGTCAACGACTTCGACGAGGCCTACGTCGGCCCCTTCACCTGGGACCTGAAGCGCCTGGCCGCCTCCATCGCGCTGATCGGCTACGCGAAGGCGCTCGGCGACGAGCAGATCACCGAGCTGGTGCGGGTGTACGCGGGCGCGTACCGCGAGCGGATCCACGCCCTGGCCACGGGCGCCAAGAGCGACGAGGTGCCGCCGTTCACGCTGGACACGGCCGAGGGCCCGCTGCTGGACGCGCTGCGTGACGCCCGCTCGCTGACCCGCTTCGGCCTGCTGGAGTCGATGACGGAGATCCGCGACTTCGAGCGCCGCTTCGCGCCGGGCGGCGGCTCCGTCGAGCTGGACGCGGCCACGCGGTACAAGGTGCTCGCCGCCTTCGACGGCTACCTGGAGACGCTCCCGGACAGCTCGCTGGCCCGCCCGGACTCCTACCGTGTGAAGGACGTCGTCGGCCGGCGCGGCATCGGCATCGGCTCGGCGGGGCTGCCGTCGTACAACATCCTGCTGGAGGGGCACAGCGACGCCCTGGAGAACGATGTCGTGATCTACATCAAGCAGGCCCAGACCCCGGCGGTCTCCCGGCACATCACGGACCAGGCGATCCGCGACTACTTCCAGCACGAGGGGCACCGTACGGTCATCTCCCAGCGCGCCCTCCAGGCGCACGCCGACCCGTGGCTGGGCTGGACCGAGCTGGACGGCGCGGGCCAGCTGGTCGCCGAGGTCTCGCCGTACGCGGTGGACCTCGACTGGGGCGACATCGACGACCCGGAGGAGATCGCCCAGGTGGTGGCCGACCTCGGCCGGGCGACGGCCGCGATGCACGCGGCGGCGGACGACCAGTCCGGCGAGTCCCTGGTGCCGTTCTCCACGGAGCGGGCCATCGACGCGGTGATCTCGGCCGACGAGGAGGGCTTCGCACCCCTGCTGGTGGACTTCGCGCACCGCTACGGCGCACGCGCGCGTGCCGACCACCAGACCTTCGTCGACCTGTTCCGCAACGGCCGGATTCCGGGTCTGTAACCGGCTTGGGCCCTCCGCTCACTCACAGGCATCCTTTAGGGGTCCCTTACAGGCCCCCATGACAGACTCTTTTCGCTATGGACATATCCGGGACCCAGCTCAGAGCCGTACGCGCGGCGCTGTTCACGGCCGTGGTCGTGACGCTCAGCACCGCGTCGCACGTGCTGCTGTCCGGAGCCCCGCTGCCGGTGAGCACGGTGGCCGCGGTCGCCGCCGCCGTGTTCGTGATCGCGTTCGCCCTGGCAGGCCGTGAGCGCTCCTTCGGGAGGATCGCGGCCTTGCTGATCCCGCTGGAACTGGCCGCCGACACGGTGTTCACCACCGGTCAGCACGCCTGTTACGGCCGGGCGGGCGGCCCGGTCACCGGTCCCCTGCGCTCGGTCGGGCTGGACGTGCTCTGCGGCGGCGGTGAGGTCGGCACACCCCTGGCCCGGATGGCCGGGGCCACCGGCACCGACCGGCTGGCGGCCGCGGTCGCCCATGCCGACCCGGCCACCGCCTGGCTGCTGCTCGGCGCGCACATCGGCGTCGGGCTCCTCGCCGCCGTCTGGCTGCGCCGCGGCGAGCGGGCCCTGGCCCAGCTCCTGCGGGCGGTGACGGCTACCACGTTCCGGCCGCTGCTGCTGGCCGTCGCCGCGGTCGCGGTGGAGCGGGCCCCGGCCGGGCGGCGCCTGCCGGCGCGCGCCGCCGACCGCACGCTCACCGCCCGCGACCGGATCCTCGCGTACTCCCTGGGACGGCGTGGACCGCCGTGCTCACCCGCCTCGGCTTGAGGCACTTCCGAGCACCGGCAGTCCCCCTTACGTATTCCGCACACGCAGGTGTGCGCGTCCCCCACGGAGAACATCACCATGAGCAAGCGAAACAGCCAGGCGGCGAAGACGGCGGCCCGCGAGCGGCTGCGCGTCGAGCGTGAGCGCGAGGCCAAGCGCGCGAAGACCAAGCGGCAGGTCATCGTCGCCTGCTCCATCGTCGGCGTCCTGGCGATAGCCGGCGGCATCGGCTACGCCGTCGTCCAGGCCAACAAGCCCACCCACTGGGAGGCGGTGAAGGACGAGAAGGTCGTCACCCCCGCCAACACCACGGGCACCGACGGCACCACGGTCGTCATCGGCAAGGACTCGGCGAAGAAGACGCTGAAGATCTACGAGGACCCGCGCTGCCCCGTGTGCGCCCAGTTCGAGCAGACCGTCGGCCCGACCGTGAAGAAGGACATCGACGACGGCAAGTTCAAGATGCAGTTCATCGGCGCCACGTTCATCGACGACAAGGACAACGGCGAGGGCTCCAAGAACGCGCTGAGCGCCCTGGGCGCCGCGCTCAACGTGAGCGACGAGGCGTTCCTGGACTACAAGGCCGCGCTGTACTCGGCGAAGTACCACCCGGAGGAGACCACCGACAAGTTCAAGGACGACAGCTACCTCATCAAGGTCGCGAACACCGTCCCCGAGCTGAAGGACAACAAGAAGTTCCAGGACGCGGTCGAGAAGGGCACCTACGACGCCTGGGCGATGGCCATGTCGAAGGCCTTCGACGACAACAAGGAGGGTGTGAAGGGCACGCCGGGCTTCGTCATGGACGGCAAGCAGCTCACCGCCGACAGCCAGGGCACGCCGCTGATGACGGTGGCCGACTTCAACCGGGTCGTGGGCGAGGCCCTCAAGAAGTGACGGCAGGTCAGGGACCGGTCGGGATGTGAAGAGCGGGCGAACTTCCGGAGTTCGCCCGCTCGGGTGCATACCGACCAGTAACCTGATCGGTCGTGACCAGTCGATACAGATCATCGAATACGTCAGAGGGCATCAACTCCCTCACCCCGCGCCGCCGTACGGTCGTCAAGGCCGCGGCGGCGACCGCTGTCCTGGCCGGGCCGCTGGCAGCGACCCTGCCGGCGCGCGCCGTCGACCAGGCACCCGCCTTCCTGCACGGCGTCGCCTCCGGGGACCCGCTGCCTGACGGCGTCCTGCTGTGGACCCGCGTCACTCCGGTACCGGAGGCGATACCCGGCTCCGGAGCGGGCCCGGACACCGAGGTGAGCTGGACCGTAGCCGAGGACAAGGCGTTCACCACCGTCGTTGCCAAGGGCTCGACCACCGCCACGGCCGCCTCCGACCACACCGTGAAGGCCGACATCCGCGGCCTCAAGCCGGGCACCGACTACTGGTTCCGCTTCTCCGCCGGTGGCACCGACTCCCCCATCGCACGCACCCGCACCGCCCCCGCGCACGACGCGGCCGTCACGGGCCTGCGCTTCGGCGTCGTCTCCTGCGCCAACTGGGAGGCCGGCTACTTCTCCCCCTACCGGCACCTCGCGGCCCGCGGCGACCTGGACGCCTGGCTGCACCTGGGCGACTACATCTACGAGTACGGCACCGGCGAGTACGGCACCCGCGGCAAGGTCGTCCGCCCGCACGCCCCGGCCCACGAGATCGTCACGCTCGCCGACTACCGCACCCGGCACGCCCGCTACAAGACCGACCCGGACCTCCAGGCGCTGCACGCCACGGCCCCGGTCGTCGCGATCTGGGACGACCACGAGTTCGCCAACGACGCCTTCTCGGGCGGCGCGGAGAACCACACGGAGGGCGCCGAGGGCACCTGGTCCGCCCGTCAGGCCGCCGCCAAGCAGGCCTACTTCGAGTGGATGCCGGTGCGCCCGGCGATCGCGGGCACCACCTACCGCCGGCTGCGCTTCGGCAAGCTGGCCGACCTCTCGCTGCTGGACCTGCGCTCCTTCCGCTCGCAGCAGGTCAAGGTCGGCAACGGCGAGGTCGACGACCCGGACCGCACCCTCACCGGCCGGGCCCAGCTCGACTGGCTCAAGGCGGGGCTGCAGTCGTCCGACACCACCTGGCGCCTGGTCGGCAACTCGGTGATGATCTCGCCGTTCGCGATCGGCTCGCTCTCCGCCGACCTGCTCAAGCCGCTGGCCAAGCTGCTGGGCCTGCCGCAGGAGGGCCTCGCCCTCAACACCGACCAGTGGGACGGCTACACCGACGACCGCCGCGAGATTCTGGCGCACCTGCGCGCGAACGCGATCCGCAACACCGTCTTCCTCACCGGCGACATCCACATGGCCTGGGCCAACGACGTGCCGGTCGACGCCGGTACGTATCCGCTGTCCCCGTCGGCCGCCACGGAGTTCGTCGTCACGTCGGTCACCTCGGACAACCTCGACGACATCGTCAAGGTCCCGGAGGGCACGGTCTCGGCGGTCGCCGCGCCGGTCATCCGCGCCGCCAACCGCCATGTCCACTGGGTCGACACCGACCGCCACGGCTTCGGTGTGCTGGACATCACGGCCGAGCGCGCGCAGATGGACTTCTACGTCATCTCCGACCGCGCGAAGCGTGACGCGACCGCCAAGTGGTCCCGCTCGTACCGCACCCGCAGCGGAACGCAGAAGGTCGAGCGCTCCTACGACCCGGTGTAACCGCCGCTACAGGGTTTCGAGGAAGCCGAGCGCCACCCGCCAGGTGGCCTCGGCGGCCTCCTCGTCGTAGTCCGGCAGGTCGGGGTCGGTGTAGAGGTGGCCGGCCCCGGCGTACCGGTACACCTCGACGTCGGCACCGGTGCGGCCCATCTGGAGGTACCAGGCGCTGAGCCAGTCGTCCGTCTCGAAGGGGTCCGGCTCGGCCACGTGCAGCTGGACCGGCAGGTCCTCGGCCGTGACGTCCGGCGCGATGTCCGACGTGCCGTGCAGCAGCAGCAGGCCGCGCGCCTTGTCGTCGCCGAGGGCCAGGGTCTGCGCGATGGAGGCGCCGAGCGAGAACCCCGCGTACACCAGTCCGCGCTCGGAGTAGGGCGCGGCGGCCATCACCGCACGCTTCAGGAGCTCGTCCTTGCCGATCTTCTCCTGCTGCTCCATGCCCTCCTCGACCGTGTCGAAGGTATGCCCCTCGAAGAGGTCGGGCGTCCACACCTCGTGTCCGGCCGCGCGCAGTCTGTCAGCGGCCTGGAGCACCGCGGGCCGCAGACCCTGGGTCGAGTGGAACAGCATGATGTTCATGAGGCCATGGTGCCAGCCTGGTGTGACGTGCCGGGATCCCGGCACTACCCACGACGCAGCGGAAGTCACATGTTCATGCACCCCGATGGCCGGTTAGGTTCGGTGGCATGGAGAACCTGCTACGACCGCTGATCGTGGTCGGTGGCTCGGTCGTGCTCACGCTGGTGATCGGCTGGGCCACCGACTTCCTGCTGCGCAAGGCCGACGAACGGCACCACGAGACCCCGCTGTGGGGTCTGCTCCGCCGTGCCCGCATCCCCTACCAGCTCGTGCTGTGCGCCGCCCTGCTGAGAGGCTCGTACGACCAGGCGCAACTGCTGCAGAGCCGCGAGGAGGCCGTCGGCCGGGTACTGACCCTGGTGCTGATCGGCTCGACCGCCTGGCTGATCATCCGGATCGCGGCCGCGATCGTCGAGACGTCCTACAGCCGGTACGCCCATGCCCGGGCCCACCGGGACCCGGCACGGGTCCGCCGGGTGCGCACGCAGGTGACGCTGATCATGAGGGTCGTGTCCGCGATCGTCGGCGTGGTGGCCGCGGCGAGCATGCTGCTGACCTTCCCGGCGTTCAAGGCGGCCGGTGCCTCGCTGCTGGCCTCGGCCGGCATCCTCGGCATCGTCGCCGGTGTCGCCGCGCAGTCCACGCTGAGCAACATGTTCGCGGGCTTCCAGATCGCGTTCGGTGACATGGTGCGCATCGGCGACACCGTGGTCGTGGACGGCGAGTGGGGCACGGTCGAGGAGATCACGCTGACGTTCCTGACCGTCCGCACCTGGGACGAGCGCAGCATCACCATGCCGGTGTCGTACTTCACGTCCAAGCCGTTCGAGAACTGGTCGCGCGGCACCCCGCAGATGACCGGCATCGTCTTCTGGCACCTCGACCACTCGGCGCCCGTGGAGGCGATGCGCGACAAGCTCCGCGACATCCTGCGCGAGTGCCCGGCCTGGGACGGCCGCGCCTACAACCTGTGCGTCACGGACACCACCCCGACCACCATGCAGGTGCGGGCTCTGGTGACGGCCAAGGACGCGGACGACATATGGACGGTGCGGGTCACGGTCCGCGAGGAGATGGTCCGCTGGCTGACCCACGAGCACCCGTACGCGCTGCCCCGCGTCAACACGGCGGACGCGGTCCTTCCGCCGTCCGCCGGCAGCAACGGCCACCGCCCGGCCCCGCAGACCGTACCGGCCCAGCAGCGCCGCTACCACGGAAACGGCGCGGGACGGCCGGACCGCTGACGATCGAGGCGGGCTCGCGCCCCTAGGACAGAGGGAGGGCCGGGCCGCCTCGCGGCCGGCCCTCCCTTTGTCCGCCGAGTCAGTGGCCGCGCTCGGCGCCGCCGTTGACCTGGATGATCTGCGAGGTGATGTGCCCGGCGCCCGGTGAGGCCAGCCAGTGCAGGGTCTGGGCGACGTCCCCCGGGGTTCCGGCCCGCCCGTTCGACGTCTCGCCGATGAGCCGCGCCCGCCGCTCCTCGGCCATCGCGTCCCCGAAGAACTCGGTGTCCTCGATGTAGCCGGGCGCGACCACGTTCACGGTGATGCCGCGCGGCCCCAGCTCCCGGGCGAGATCGTGGGCGTAGGGATGCAGCCCCGCCTTGGCCGCCGCGTACGCCCCGCTCCCGGACCCCCGGTAGGCGGCGATGGAGCTGAGGAACAGCACCCGCCCGCCGGGCTCGGCGAGCCGCGGCTTCAGCGCCTCGGTGAGCAGCACCGCCGTCAGGGTGTTGAGCCGGAAGTTCACGCTCCAGGTGTGCGCGACGGCCGCGAGCGGATCGTCACCCGGCGCATCCGGTTCGAGCAGCCCATTGCCGCCGGCGCTGTGCACGAGCACGTCCACAGCCCCCAGCTCCCGTTCCACGAAGGCGGCGACACCGCGCACGTCCTCCGGCTCGGCGAGATCGGCCGTGTACGTCAGCGCGCCGGGCACCTCGGCCTTCTCCAGCACGTCGGCCCGCCGCCCGAGCAACAGCACCCGATCCCCGTCCGCGGCGAACACCCGGGCCGCCGCGAGCCCAATTCCCGTACCTCCGCCACTGATTACCACATTTCGCGCCATACGGCCGACTCTACGACTCCGCGACCGCCCGCCGTCAAACCCGCAGCCGCGGCCGCCGGTGGCTCACCGCAGGCTACGGACGTCGAGGTGCCGCAGAACCCGGTCCACCACCTCGGGGTCCGCCCCGGGCTCACTCCGCGCCGCGAGCACCTCGTGCCGCGCCGCACTCAGCATCTCCTGCTGAATGCGCCGCACCCGCTTCACCCGCCGGGCCCCCTCCCGGTACGCCTCGCGGCGCTCGTCCTCCGCCAGTTCGGGACTGATCCGCACCCCGATGTCGTAGGCCCGCCGCAGCATCTGCTCGGACAGCTCCTCCGGCAGTTCCTCGCTCCCCTCGATCTCACGCAGTCTCAGCTTCGCCGCCTTGGACGCCCGGATCGCCAGCTCCTTCGCGAACTCCCTCTCCTGGTCCGTGTCGGCCTTCACGCCGAGCCGCCGCACCAGCCAGGGCAACGTCAGTCCCTGAAGCACCAGCGTCGCCATGATCACCCCGAACGCGATGAAGATGATCTCGTCCCGGCTGGGGAACGGCGCGCCGGCATCGGTCTCCAGCGGAATGGCCAGCACCAGCGCGACCGAGGCCACCCCGCGCATCCCCGACCACCACATCACCACGGTCTCGCGCCAGCTCACCGGGATGTCCTCGTCGTAGTCCCGCCGCGCGTGCAGCCGCTTGGTCAGCCAGGTCGCCGGCAGCAGCCACAGCAGCCGGGCGAACACGACGACGACCACCACCACCGCCGCCCACTCGAGCAGTTCGCCCCACCGCCCGGAGGCCGTCCGGATGGCGTTGTGCAACTCCAGCCCGACCAGCCCGAACGCGACGCCGGTGACGAGCGTGTCGACGATGTTCCAGAACGTGTGTCCGGCCAGCCGCGTCATGACGTCGTCGGCGTCCGAGCCGTACTCCGCGAGGAACAGCGCGGTGGTGAGCACGGCGAGCACACCCGAGCCGTGCAGCTCCTCGGCCATGACGTACGAGGCGTACGGCACCAGCAGGGTCAGCCCGATCTGCAGGGTCGCGTCGCCGAGTACCTCCATCAGCTTGTTCGCGCCCCAGCCCAGCGCGAGGCCCACGGCCACCGCCACCACGGCCGACAGCACCAGATCGAGTCCGGCCTTCCAAGGCGAGAACGTCCCGCTGACGGCGGCGGCGATCGCCACGTGGTACAGGACGATGGCCGTCACGTCGTTGAACAGCCCCTCGCCCTCCAGGATCGACACCAGCCGGCGCGGCAGTCCCAGTTGTCCGGCCACGGCGGTCGCCGCGACCGGGTCCGGCGGCGCCACCAGCGCGCCCAGCGCGAACGCCGCGGCGAGCGGCAGCCCCGGCACGATCGCGTCGGCCACAGCGGCCACGCAGGCCATGGTGACGAACACCAGCGCCACGGCCAGCAGGAAGATCGGCCTCTTGTTCGCCGCGAACTGCCGCCAGGACGTGCGCCGCACGGCCGCGTACAGCAGGGGCGGCAGCAGCAGCGGCAGGATCAGGTCCGGCGGGATCTCGACGTTCGGCACGAACGGCAGCAGCGCGAGGACTATGCCCAGCAGCGTCATCAGCACCGGCGCGGGCACTGAGAACCGGTCGCCCACGGGGACACTGATCACGGCCCCGAGCAAGAGCACGAACAGCAGGGCCAACTGATCCACGGTCAGCGCTCCGGGAGGTCAAATGTTCACACGACTGACCTCAAGCCTGCCACGCAACGCCCGGCACAAACCGATTCGGCACCCGCCACGAGGGGCTAAAGGGAACGCCGCATCCCCTGATGCGGAATGCCCGCCTCCAGGTACTCGGGCCCGTACGGCTCGTAGCCGAGCCGCTCGTAGAAGCCCAGCGCGTGCGTCTGCGCGTGCAGATCCACGGCCGCGAGCCCACGCGCGCGTGCCGCGTCCTCGATGGCCCGCACCAGGGCGGCGCCGACACCGAGCCCGCGCGCGGGGCCCGCCACGGCGAGCCGGCCGAGGGAGCCCACGGACGGACCGGCGCCGGTCTGCGCCACGGCCGCCTCCCCGTACAGCAGCCGCCCGGTCCCGAGCGGCACACCGTCCTCCCGGACCGCCAGCACATGGACCGCGCCGACGTCGTACGCGTCGTACTCGAGGTCCTCCGGCACGCCCTGCTCGCCGACGAAGACCTCCTTGCGCACCGCGAAGCACGCCTCCCGGTCGGCCGGGTCATCGGCGACCCGCACCACGTACGGGGTGCTCACGCGTACGTCTCCTCGCGGACCTGCTCCAGGGCCTGGTGCAGGTCCTCCGGGTAGTCGCAGGAGAACTCCGCCCACTGACCGTCCCCGGGGTGCTCGAAGCCGAGCCGCACCGCGTGCAGCCACTGGCGGGTCAGGCCGAGGCGCTTGGCGAGCGTCGGGTCGGCGCCGTAGGTGAGGTCGCCGACGCAGGGGTGCCGGTGGGCGGCCATGTGGACGCGGATCTGGTGCGTGCGGCCGGTCTCCAGCTTCACGTCGAGCAGCGAGGCCGCGCGGAACGCCTCGATGAGGTCGTAGTGCGTGACGGACGGCTTGCCCTCGGCGGTGACGGCCCACTTGTAGTCGTGCTGCGGGTGCCGGCCGATGGGCGCGTCGATGGTGCCGCTGGTCGGGTCGGGGTGGCCCTGGACGAGCGTGTGGTAGCGCTTGTCGACCGTGCGCTCCTTGAACTGGCGCTTCAGCGACGTGTACGCGTACTCCGACTTGGCCACGACCATCAGCCCGGACGTGCCCACGTCGAGCCGGTGCACGATGCCCTGGCGCTCGGCGGCGCCGGAGGTGGAGATCCGGTACCCGGCGGCGGCGAGGCCTCCGATGACGGTCGGCCCGGTCCAGCCCGGCGACGGGTGCGCGGCCACGCCCACCGGCTTGACGATCACGACCACGTCATCGTCGTCGTGCACGATCTCCATGCCCTCGACCGGCTCGGCCACGACCTGCACCGGCGCGGGCGCCTGCGGCATCTCGACCTCCAGCCAGGCGCCGCCGTGCACGCGCTCCGACTTGCCGACCACCGACCCGTCGACCGTGACCTTCCCCGCGGCGGCGAGTTCGGCCGCCTTGGTCCGGGAGAAGCCGAACATGCGGGAGATGGCGGCGTCGACGCGCTCGCCCTCCAGGCCGTCGGGCACGGGCAGGGTTCGGATCTCGGGAATCGTGCTCACCCGTCGAGTATGCCGGACGGCTCCGACAGGGCTGTACGCGCGCTCAGTCCTTGTGGACGGTGCCGTCCGGGTCGAGGCCCTTGAACGACAGCAGCACGATCAGGATGCCGCCGCACACGATCGCCGAGTCGGCCAGATTGAAGACGGCGAAGTGCTTGGGCGCGATGAAGTCCACGACCGCGCCCTCGAAGACGCCCGGCGCCCGGAAGATCCGGTCGGTGAGGTTGCCCAGCGCACCGCCGAGCAACAGGCCCAGCGCGATCGCCCAGGGCAGGCTGTAGAGCTTGCGGGCGAGACGGGCGATCACCACGATCACCGCCGCCGCGATCATGGTGAAGATCACGGTGAAGGCCTCGCCGAAGCCGAAGGCCGCGCCCGCGTTGCGGATCGCCTCGAACTTCAGCCAGTCCCCGATGATCTCGATGGGCGGGTGGTGCTCCAGCTTGGCCACCACGATCAGCTTGCTGATCAGGTCGAGGGCGTACGCGAACGCGGCGACGGCGAACAGCACCGCGATCCGCCGCCTGCCCCGGGGCTGCCCGGTGGCCTCGCCGGCCGGGGTGCCCTCGGAGTCGGGCCGCTCCTCGCCGCCCCCGGTCGCGTCCGGTGTGTCCGGCGTACCGATGATGCGCTCCGCCTCTGCCACGTGAGTCCCTCAACCTAGGTGCCTGACTGAGGACGAGGGTACGGCACACCCCGGACGCCCCACGTGCTCAGGAGGCATTCGGCGGCAGGTCAGTACCGGCGCTCCTGCTTCTGCTTGCACTCCACGCACAGCGTGGCCCGCGGGAAGGCCTGCATGCGGGCCTTGCCGATGGGGTTGCCGCAGTTCTCGCACAGGCCGTAGGTGCCCGCATGCAGGCGTTCCAGGGCGCGCTCGGTCTGGATGAGCATCTCGCGGGCGTTGGCGGCCAGCGCCAGCTCGTGCTCGCGGGTGATGTTCTTGGTGCCGGTGTCCGCCTGGTCGTCGCCCGCCCCGTCACCGGAATCCCGCATCAGACCGGCGAGCGACCGCTCCGACGACGTGATCTCCTCGCGCAGCCGGGTCTCCTCGGACGTCAGTTCGGACCGCGCCTCCTCGACCTCCTCCGCCGTCCAGGGGTCCTCACCCGGGCGTACCGCGAGCTCACCGGGCTCCGCCGCGGCGACCCGCGCCTTCGGGACGGCGGTCTTCGCCGCCGTGGCCGTGCCAGGAGTCTTCTTCGCAACCACCGTCGTCGCTCCCGTCTGCTGCGCGGCCTCGGCCGCACCCGCCTTCGTGGCCGTGCTGCTCGCGGCCGTGTCCTGTGTGACCGCGCCGGTCCGGGCAGCGCCCTTCCCGGCCGCGCTCTTCGTGGTGGTGCTCCTGCCTCCGGCGGCCTTCTCGGCCGGGGCCTTCCTGCCGGCGGACTTCTTGTCAGCGGTCTTCTTGGCGGCGGTCTTCTTGCCGACGGACTTCTCGATGGCCGCCGTCCTGCCCGCCGTCTCCCTGACCGCGGTCTTCTCGGCCGGGGCGGTCTTCCCGGCCCCCGTCTTCCTCCCCGCGGTCTTCTCGGCCCCCGTCTTCCTCCCTGCCGCCTGCTCGGCCGAGGCGGTCTTCCCTGCCTTCCTCCCCGCCGGCTTCCCGGCCGATGCCTCGGCCACCGGCGCTTTCCCGGCCGGTGCCTCTGCCGTGGCCTTCCTGACCGCTGCCGTTCTGGCCGCTTTCGTCCTGGTCGCCGCCTTCTTCACCACGGCTTCCCCGGCGACGCCTTCCTCGACCACGGCCTTCTTCGTCACGGCCTTCTTCGTCACGGCCTTTTCGGTCACGGCCTTCCTGGCCGTGGCCTGCTTCTCGGCCGCCTTCGTCCCCCCGGCCGCCTTCCCCCCGCTCTCCTTCACCGCACGTCCCGCCGAGCCCCCCTGCGTGGACTTCTTCCCGCCCACGTCCTTGGCCGCACCGCCGGAGGCCTCCGCGGACCTGCCGGACGCCGGCTGCTGTACGGCGGTCTTTCTCGCCACCATGGCCGCGGCCCCTTCACATATTGTGATCTTGCTCGCGAATCGTGCTGGGACGATAAATCGACTCGAGTCCCGCGGCAACGGGGCACACCGCCCGATTCGCCCGCCTCGCGCACGCGCGCGGCGAACCTGCATCCGTTGTGCCCAGCTCCCCGCTCGGTAATCCGCCGAGCCGGACGTCCCAGGATCCGAACACCCATACCGCGCCATTCGGGTCATCAAACCTATTTCGCACCCCCCTCGGCACCCCACCCCCTGCAGCCCCGAAAACCGGTCGGCCGCTGTCCGCGCGGCGCCGTACACTGGGCGGAGCGAAAAGCGTGGATGGGGACGAGTAGCGGCGTACGCAGCCCAGAGCGACCCGGGGACGGTGGAAGCCCGGGGGCGAGCGCGACGTGAAGATCACCCCGGAGCCGCCGGAAGAACGCCTCAGGGCCAGTAGACCCGGCATCGCGACCCCAATGAGGGGGCTCACCGGCACACACCCCGTGCCGGAGGGCCAAGGAGGGTGGTACCGCGGGAGCGCGCCGAAGGCGGCGCAGGCAGACGTAGCTCTCGTCCCTCCGGACGGAAGGCAGCAAGTCCGCCGGAGGAAGCCCGCTGATGACATCGCCGACGTACCGCCAGGTGCCCGCCCAGGTCGACCTGCCCGCCCTCGAGCACGCCGTGCTCGACTTCTGGCGCGAGCAGAAGATCTTCGCCAAGAGCCTGGAGCAGTCCGAGGGCCGCCCCGAGTGGGTGTTCTACGAGGGCCCGCCCACCGCCAACGGCATGCCCGGTGCCCACCACATCGAGGCCCGCGTCTTCAAGGACGTCTTCCCCCGCTTCCGCACCATGCGCGGCTACCACGTGGCCCGCAAGGCCGGCTGGGACTGTCACGGCCTGCCGGTGGAGCTCGCCGTCGAGAAGGAGCTCGGCTTCTCCGGCAAGCAGGACATCGAGGCGTACGGCATCGCCGAGTTCAACGCGAAGTGCCGCGAGTCGGTCACCCGGCACACGGACGCCTTCGAAGAGCTCACGACCCGCATGGGCTACTGGACCGACCTCCAGGACCCGTACCGCACGATGGACCCCGAGTACATCGAGTCGGTCTGGTGGTCGCTGAAGGAGATCTTCACCAAGGGCCTGCTGGTCCAGGACCATCGCGTCGCCCCCTGGTGCCCCCGCTGCGGCACCGGCCTGTCGGACCACGAGCTGGCGCAGGGCTACGAGACGGTCGTCGACCCGTCGGTCTTCGTCCGCTTCCCGCTCACCTCCGGCCCGCTGGCCGGCGAGGCCGCGCTCCTGGTGTGGACGACCACGCCCTGGACCCTGGTCTCCAACACGGCGGTCGCCGCGCATCCCGAGGTCACGTACGTCGTCGCGACCAATGGCGAGGAGAAGCTCGTCGTCGCCGAGCCGCTTGTCGCCAAGGCCCTCGGCGAGGGCTGGGAGACCACCGGCCGGAGCTTCACGGGCGCGGAGATGGAGCGCTGGACGTACCAGCGGCCCTTCGAGCTCGTCGAGTTCCCGGAGCCGGCGCACTTCGTGGTCAACGCCGAGTACGTCACCACCGAGGACGGCACGGGTCTGGTCCACCAGTCCCCCGCCTTCGGTGAGGACGACCTCAAGGTCTGCCGCTCCTACGGCCTGCCGGTCGTGAACCCGGTCCGCCCGGACGGCACCTTCGAGGCGGACGTCCCGCTCGTGGGCGGCGTCTTCTTCAAGAAGGCCGACGAGAAGCTCACCGAGGACCTCGACAGCCGCGGCCTGCTCTTCAAGCACATCCCGTACGAGCACAGCTACCCGCACTGCTGGCGCTGCCACACCGCGCTCCTCTACTACGCGCAGCCCTCCTGGTACATCCGTACCACCGCGCTCAAGGACCGCCTCCTCGCGGAGAACGAGGGCACCAACTGGTTCCCGGACACGGTCAAGCACGGCCGCTACGGCGACTGGCTGCACAACAACATCGACTGGGCGCTGTCCCGCAACCGCTACTGGGGCACCCCGCTGCCGATCTGGCGCTGCGAGGACGACCACCTCACCTGCGTCGGCTCCCTCGCCGAGCTGACCGAGCTGACCGGCACCGACCGGTCGGGCCTGGACCCGCACCGCCCGTTCATCGACGAGGTCACCTTCGGCTGCCCGCAGGACGGATGCGGAAAGACGGCCACGCGCGTGCCCGAGGTGATCGACGCCTGGTACGACTCGGGCTCGATGCCGTTCGCGCAGTGGGGCTACCCGTACAAGAACAAGCAGCTGTTCGAGGCGCGCTACCCGGCGCAGTTCATCTGCGAGGCCATCGACCAGACGCGCGGCTGGTTCTACACGCTGATGGCGGTCGGCACGCTGGTCTTCGACAAGTCGTCGTACGAGAACGTCGTCTGCCTCGGCCACATCCTCGCCGAGGACGGCCGCAAGATGTCCAAGCACCTGGGCAACACCCTGGAGCCGATCCCGCTCATGGACCGGCACGGCGCCGACGCGGTCCGCTGGTTCATGGCGGCCGGCGGCTCCCCGTGGGCGGCCCGCCGCGTGGGCCACGGCACCATCCAGGAGGTCGTCCGCAAGACGCTCCTGACGTACTGGAACACGGTCGCCTTCCAGGCCCTGTACGCCCGTACGACGGGTTGGGCCCCGTCCGATGCCGACCCGGCCCCGGCCGACCGCCCGGTCCTGGACCGCTGGCTGCTGTCCGAACTGCACGCCCTCACCGACCAGGTCACCCAGGCGCTGGACGCCTACGACACCCAGCGCGCCGGCAAGCTGCTGTCCGCGTTCGTCGACGACCTGTCCAACTGGTACGTGCGCCGCTCCCGTCGCCGCTTCTGGCAGGGCGACAAGGCGGCCCTGCGCACGCTGCACGAGGTCGTCGAGACGGTCACCCAGCTGATGGCCCCGCTGACCCCGTTCATCACCGAGCGGGTGTGGCAGGACCTGATCGTCCCGGTCACCCCGGGCGCTCCGGAGTCGGTCCATCTGTCGTCCTGGCCGAAGGCGGACCTCGGCGTCATCGACCCGGAGCTGTCGAAGCAGATGGTGCTGGTGCGCCGGCTGGTGGAGCTCGGCCGTGCCACGCGCGCGGAGTCGGGCGTCAAGACGCGTCAGCCGCTGTCCCGCGCCCTGATCGCGGCGACGGGCTTCGACACGCTGGACTCCGAACTGCGCACGCAGATCACGGAGGAGCTGAACGTCGAGTCCCTGGCGACGCTGAGCGAGGTCGGCGGCTCCCTGGTCGACACCACGGCGAAGGCCAACTTCCGCGCGCTGGGCAAGCGGTTCGGCAAGCGCGTCCAGGACGTGGCCAAGGCCGTCGCGAACGCTGACGCGGCCGCCCTGTCCGTGGCCCTGCGCGAGGGCACGGCGTCGGTCGAGGTCGACGGCGAGACCATCACGCTGGCGCCCGACGAGGTCATCATCACGGAGACCCCGCGCGAGGGCTGGTCGGTGGCGTCCGACGCGGGCGCGACGGTCGCCCTGGACCTGGAGATCACGGAGGAGCTCCGCCGCGCCGGCCTGGCCCGTGACGCGATCCGCCTGATCCAGGAGGCCCGCAAGAACAGCGGCCTCGACGTGGCCGACCGCATCGCGCTGCGCTGGACGGCCACGGACCAGGCGACCGTCGAGGCTCTGACCGACCACGCCGGCCTGATCGCCGACGAGGTCCTCGCCACCGACTTCGCCCAGGGCGAGGCGGACGACACCTACGGCGAGCCGTTCACCGACGAGGGGCTGTCCCTGACGTTCCGCCTGCGCAAGGCGTAACGCTCAGGCCGAAGGCCCGGACCCGCAAAGATCTTGGCGGGTCCGGGCCTTCGGCGTTGCGTACGCACGAACGCGCATGGCAAAAGGGCGAGGCCCCGGGTGGGAACCCGGGGCCTCGCCCTGAACGCTGCCGACGTCTATGCCGTACTACCGGCCATCAGGCCGTCAGTTGTCATCCTCGTCGATCAGGAAGCCCCGCATCGGCGAGGGCGCCTGCCCCATCGGGGACGGGCCCTGCGGACGCACCGGCGCCATCGGCTGGGTCATCGCCGGGGACATCTGCTGACCGCCGTAGGACGGACCGGCCGGCGAGGGTGCGCCGCCCATCGTCTGGTTGCCGCCGCCGTAGGACGGGGCGCTCGCGCCGGCCGGAGCCATGGAAGGCGCCGGGGACGGCGGGAGGGAGGCGGTCGCCGGGGTGCGCGGCGGGGCCAGCGAGTCGTCGGCCTGGGTCTCCAGCTGGCGCAGCTGCGACTCCAGGTACGACTTCAGGCGCGTGCGGTACTCGCGCTCGAAGCCGCGCAGGTCCTCGACCTTGCGCTCCAGCGTGGCGCGGGCGGACTCCAGGGAGCCCATCGCGACGCGGTGCTTCTCCTGCGCGTCCCGCTCCAGGGCGTCGGCCTTGGCACGGGCGTCACGCTCCAGACCCTCGGCACGCGAACGCGCCTCGCCCACGATCTTGTTGGCCTCGGAACGGGCCTCCGCGATCGCCTGGTCGGCGGTCTGCTGGGCCAGCGAGAGGACGCGGGCGGCACTGTCGCCACCGGGGCCTTGCTGACCGGGGCCGCCCATCGGGCCGCCCATCGGGCCGGGGCCGCCCATCGGGCCGCCCATCTGCTGCTGCATCGGGGGCTGGCCCATCGGACCCGGACCCTGGCCCATCGGACCGGGACCCTGGGGTCCACCCTGACCGCCGGGACCGGCGGGCAGCTGCGGGGCACCGCTCGGCAGCTGGGGCGGACCACCCATGGGGCCACCCATCTGCTGCTGCGGCGGGCCCGATATGCCGGCGGGCACGGGACCACCGGGACCGCGCATGCCCTGCTGCTGCTGTTGCTGCTGATCCTGCTGCTCCGGAGGCTTGCGCATGTTCTGCTGGTTCTGCGCAGCAGCGCGCGTGGCCGCGGCCAGTTTGGCGCGCAGGTCCTCGTTCTCACGGAGCAGGCGGGTCAGTTCGGCTTCGACCTCATCGAGGAAGGCATCGACCTCGTCCTCGTCATAGCCTTCTCGGAGGCGGACGGTCGTGAACTGCTTGTTCCGCACGTCCTCGGGGGTCAACGGCATCTCTTCACCTCAACGTAGTCGTCGGCATTCGGCAAGACCGTAGTTCACATCGCTCACAGCCGGCTCACGATCGAGATCAGGATGTAGACGATGATCATCAGTACGAAGAAGGACAGGTCGAGCGCCACGCCCCCGAGACGCAGCGGCGGAATGAACCGCCGCAGAAGCTTGAGCGGTGGATCAGTGACAGTGTAGGTGGCCTCAAGAACGACCACCATCGCCTTGCCGGGTTGCCATGAGCGGGCGAACTGGAAGACGTAGTCCATGACCAACCGGAAGATGAGCACGATGAGGAAGCACATCAGCGCGATGTAGACGACATCCAAAACCACGCTCATGACCTGTTGCTTCCCTCTCCCCAGTGCCCTGCTGTGTACTGATGTTCCGGTGGTGCGTCTCAGCTCTGGTTGAAGAACCCGCCCTCTGCGATGCGGGCCTTGTCCTCCGCCGTGACATCGACGTTAGCAGGCGACAACAGGAACACCTTCTGCGTCACCCGCTCGATGCTGCCGTGAAGACCAAACACCAAACCGGCCGCAAAGTCGACAAGTCGCTTCGCGTCTGTGTCATCCATCTCAGTCAGATTCATGATCACCGGAGTGCCTTCACGGAAGTGTTCCCCGATGGTACGGGCCTCGTTGTAGGTCCGCGGGTGAAGCGTGGTGATCCGGTAAGGCTCTCGTTCCGATACGACCTTGGGCATGATCACCGGTGCGTTCTTCTCCAGATTTGCGCGTTCTTGTGTGATGGATGCCACGGGCGCGATGCGCGCCGGGCGGCTGGATTCCGCGGGTAGCGAAGCGGAACGGGGGGCCGGTTCGCGAGGCGCGGGCGGCTGTACGACTCGTACCTCTTCGTCCCTTTGGGGCTGATGTGAGACGTGCGGCTGGTGGGACGGCTCGTGCCGCCGGTGGTCCCGCTCGGGCTCCGGGTCCAGTTCGGGTTCGAAGTCGTCGTCGGGGTCGAATCCGCGGCCGTCGTACCCATCGTCCTCCACGAGGCCGAGGTAGACCGCCATCTTGCGCATCGCGCCGGCCATGCTCTGAGTCCTCCGCTCTGTGGTGGATCGGCTGACGACTGCCAAGTGCCCGCGATCCACGAGGTCCTTGAATCCGCCTTTCGGCGGCAATGACCATATTTTCTGCTGTGGTCCGACTTCTTGGCGACGTTACCCGAGCCTGGGGCGGACTCCGAGTACCGCGCTGCCGACGCGCACATGTGTCGCTCCGGCCGTCACGGCCTGTTCGAGGTCCGTACTCATCCCTGCCGAGACCATGGTGGCAGCCGGATGACTCCGGCGCAGGTCGGTAGACAAATCCAGCAACCGCTCGAAGGCGGCCCGTTCGCGTCCCGCGTACTCCCCGGTGAGCGGCGCGACGGTCATCAGTCCGTCGAGCCGGAGCCCCGGGGCGCCGGCCACGAGATCGGCCAACTCCCCTACTCCGCCGGGCCCGACGCCGCCGCGCTCGCCCCGGCCGCTCTCACCGGCGTCGAGTGCGACCTGGAGAAGACATCCCAGCTCGCGTTCGGCCCGGACGGCCTCCTTCGACAACGCGGTGACGAGCTTGGAACGATCGACGGACTGCACGAAATTCGCGTAACCGACCACGGATCGCACCTTGTTGGTCTGGAGTTGACCCACGAAGTGCCAGGTGAGGGGCAGATCCGAGCAGGCCTCCGCCTTGGGGGCCGCGTCCTGGTCACGGTTCTCGGCGACGTGCCGCACGCCCAGTTCCGCCAGGATCCGCACGTCGCTCGCGGGGTAGGTCTTGGTGACCACGATCAGGGTCACCTCGTCGCGCGCCCGCCCCGCGGCCGCGCACGCGTCGGCGATACGCCGTTCCACTTTCGCCAGGTTCGCGGCGAGTTCATCCTTACGGTCCGTCATGCCCTATCAGTCCAGCCACACATAGCCCGCGAGCCGACCGGTGGTGCGGTCGCGGCGGTACGAGAAGTGATCACGCGACTCCAGCGTGCACACCGGCGACTGCTCCCGGTCGCGCACCCCGAGCCGCTCCAGCTGGGCGTGCACTCCGGCGCTCACGTCGACCGCCGGTGTGCCCCAACTGGTTTCGGCGTACGCCGCCGGCTCGATGGCGGACACCTCGGCGCGCATCGCCTCGGGCACTTCGTAACACCGGCCGCAGACGGTGGGCCCGGTGCGGGCGACGATCCGGGAGGGCTCGGCGCCCAGCTCCGTCATCGCGCGCAGCGCGGCCGGGACGACTCCGGCGATCATGCCGGGCCGGCCCGCGTGGGCCGCGGCGGCGATCCCGGCGACGGGGTCGGCGAGCAGCACCGGCACGCAGTCGGCGGTGAGTACGGCGAGGGGGAGCCCCCGGCGCGTGGTGACGATCGCGTCGACCGACGGGATCCCGGTCGAAGATCCCCACGGGCCGTCCACCACCGACACGTCGGCCCCGTGCACCTGGTTCATCCAGACCACCCGGTCCGGCTCGACGCCCAGGGACTTGGCGGCCAGATCCCGGTTGGTGCGTACGGCGTCGGGATCGTCACCGACCGCTCCGCCGAGGTTGAGCTCCTCATACGGAGCGGCGCTCACCCCGCCCCACCGGTCGGTGAAGCCGAAGTGCGCGCCGCTCACGCTTTCGCGCTGTCCTATCACGACTGAAGGATCACTTGAGGAAGTCCGGTACGTCCAGTTCCTCGGCCGCGCTGTCCGAGTAGGTCCGCGGCGCCGGCGGGACCGGCGGGGCGACCGGGATGTCCTTGACCGGCTCCGGCGTGGGCTCCGGGTCCTCCTTCGGGGTCACGCTGCCGAGCGATCCGAAGGACGGACGGCTCTCGGTCTGCCGTACCGGGGCCGGCTCCTCGCGCTTGGCCGAGGACGAGCCGAGGACGTTGTCCCGCTTGGCGGGCGGCTGGCCGCCGTCGAAGCCGGCCGCGATCACGGTGACCCGGACCTCGTCGCCGAGGGCGTCGTCGATCACCGCGCCGAAGATGATGTTGGCCTCGGGGTGGGCGGCCTCGCTCACCAGCTGGGCGGCCTCGTTGATCTCGAACAGGCCGAGGTCGGAGCCACCGGAGATGGAGAGCAGCACACCGCGGGCGCCGTCGATGGACGCCTCCAGCAGCGGCGAGGAGATCGCCATCTCGGCGGCGGCCACCGCGCGGTCGTCGCCGCGGGCCGAGCCGATGCCCATCAGAGCCGAGCCGGCCTCGGACATGACCGACTTGACGTCGGCGAAGTCGAGGTTGATGAGGCCCGGGGTGGTGATGAGGTCGGTGATGCCCTGGACACCGGAGAGCAGGACCTGGTCGGCCGACTTGAAGGCGTCCAGCACCGAGACCTGGCGGTCCGAGATGGACAGCAGCCGGTCGTTCGGGATGACGATGAGGGTGTCGACCTCTTCGCGGAGTTCGGCGATGCCGTCCTCGGCCTGGTTCGCGCGGCGCCGCCCCTCGAAGGTGAACGGGCGCGTGACCACACCGATGGTGAGGGCACCGAGCGAGCGGGCGATGTTGGCCACGACGGGCGCGCCGCCGGTGCCGGTGCCGCCGCCTTCACCGGCTGTCACGAAGACCATGTCGGCCCCCTTGAGGACCTCCTCGATCTCCTCGCGGTGGTCCTCGGCGGCCTTGCGGCCCACGGCCGGGTTGGCTCCGGCGCCGAGTCCGCGGGTGAGTTCACGGCCGACGTCCAGCTTGACGTCGGCGTCGCTCATCAACAGAGCTTGCGCGTCGGTGTTGATGGCGATGAACTCGACGCCCTTGAGACCGACCTCGATCATCCGGTTGATGGCATTGACACCACCGCCGCCGACACCGATGACTTTGATGACTGCGAGGTAGTTCTGCGGTGCTGCCACGTCGAAGGCCTCTCGCCTCGAGTTACGTGTCGCCGAATCACCGTGACGCCCTGCGCCCCGCGACCCGACGACTGATGCCGAATGGGACGGTCCGTATCGCCGACCCGAACCCTAACCCTGAAGTTTAGGGTTACCAGTGTGTCCGTTCCTTGGAGTCTTCTGAACAGGACACTAAGTCGACAAGTGGCGCACGTTCAACGAACACGCCGAACCTCCCGTTTTTCTTTTCACCCTATGTGATCAGCCGTAGCACTGCCCAACCAGGGTGCTGGCCTGCGCAGATGTGCGTCAACTCCGCGATGACGCGGGGGCGGTGGGGACACTCACGTCGAAGTACCGCGCACCGGGCGATGCTTTCATCAGCGCGGTGAGCGTACGGGCCTTCGCGGCACCCTTCTCGCTGCTTCCCCAGACGACCGTGCGGCCGTCCCGCAACTCCAGCGAGATGTCGTCGTAGGAACGGACCTTGACGGTCCGTGTGTCGCGCGCGACGGCGGCCGGAACCGCGCGGGCGACGCCGACCGCCTCGCGCACCAGCCGGGACTCGCCGAAGCGGCGCAGGCTCGCGGCGGCGGAGCTGGACCGGACGAGCGTCAATTCCAGTGCGGGCACGCCTTTCGGCGCCTCGGAAACCGTGGCGAAACGGACACCTTCATCGTCCACTTCGACGAACTTTCCGCCCTTTTGGACAATCAGAACCGGAGTCCGCTCGACCACTTTCAGGTCGATTCCGCGGGGCCAGGAACGGACCACGTCAACCGCGTCAATTCGGGGCAATTTCCGGCGCAGTCGCGTCTCGATCGCATCGGTGTCGACGGAAATCAGCGGCTTCCCGAGCGGAACCTCGGCGGCCGCCTCCACCTGAGTGGGCGTCAGGACCCGGGTTCCGGACACGGAGACGTGCTCGGCGCGCAGCCAGTCGGAGCCGTAGAACAGCCAGACCGTCGGGATGCCGAGGAAGACCAGGGCGAGGCCCAGGAGGACGATCGCGCGGAGCCTGGCCCGCCTCGACCGCAGACGGGGCGGCGGGCCGGACGACTCCCGCTGGCGTTCACCGCGCTCGGCGGTGGTCGATCCGGCCACGCTCCCCTGCCTTCCGTCATACAGTCCTATCGGTGTGCACGACTGGCGGCGATCGCCTCGTACACCATGCCGACGAGCAGGTCGTCGGCGTCCCGGCGGCCGAACTCGGCGGCGGCGCGGGACATCTGGTACAGCCGGTGCGGGTCGGCGAGCACGGGCAGGACGTTCTGCTGGACCCACTCGGGGGTCAGCTCCGCGTCGTCGACCAGCAGTCCGCCGCCGGCCTTGACCACCGGCTGGGCGTTGAGCCGCTGTTCGCCGTTGCCGATGGGCAGCGGGACGTAGGCGGCGGGGAGCCCGACGGCGGAGAGTTCGGCGACGGTCATCGCGCCCGCGCGGCAGAGCATCATGTCGGCCGCGGCGTACGCGAGGTCCATCCTGTCCAGGTAACTTACCGGGATGTAGGGGGGCATCCCCGGCATCTGGTGGACCTGCGGCAGTTCGTTCTTCGGGCCGACCGCGTGCAGGATCTGGATTCCGGCCTGCTGGAGCCACGGGGCGACCTGCTGGACGACCTCGTTCAGGCGGCGGGCGCCCTGAGAGCCACCGGTGACCAGCAGCGTGGGCAGATTCGGGTCGAGGCCGAACGCGGCCCGGGCCTCGGGGCGTACGGCGGCCCGGTCGAGCGTGGCGATGGAGCGGCGCAGCGGGATGCCGATGTAACGGGCGCCCCGCAGCTTGCTGTCGGGCGTGGAGACGGCGACCTGGCTGGCGTACCGCGAGCCGATCTTGTTGGCCAGGCCCGGGCGGGCGTTGGCCTCGTGGATCACGATCGGCACACCGAGGCGCTTGGCCGCGAGGTAGCCGGGCAGGGCGACGTAGCCGCCGAAGCCGACCACGGCGTCCGCCTTGGTGCGCTCCAGGATCTGCTCGGTCGCCTTGATGGTGCCGCGCAGCCGGCCCGGGACGGTGATCAGCTCGGGGGTGGGCTTGCGCGGCAGCGGGACGGCGGGGATCAGCGCGAGTTCATACCCGCGCTCGGGTACGAGACGGGTCTCGAGGCCGCGCTCCGTGCCCAGGGCCGTGATGCCCACGCTCGGGTCCTGCCTGCGCAGGGCGTCCGCGAGGGCGAGCGCGGGCTCGATGTGGCCCGCGGTTCCTCCGCCGGCGAGTACGACATGCACCGAAATTCACCGCTCTCCGGACGAGCGCGCCGCCGAGGCACGCCGTCGCATCGTGTTCCATCTCCGGGGGCCCCGACCGGAACCGGTGCCCCCCGCCCCCCGCTTTCTACCAAAGCGGGGTTGTCGCATCGCAAGCGCCATCCGCGCAGCGGGGTCCTGACGCGCGAAGGCGATCAGCAGCCCGATGGCGAACATGGTCGGCAGCAGGGCGGATCCTCCGTAGGAGAACAGCGGGAGGGGGACGCCGGCGATCGGCAGCAGACCGAGCACCGCACCGATGTTGATCACGGCCTGGGCCGTGATCCAGGTGGTCACGCCTCCCGCGGCATACCTCACGAACGGGTCCTCCGTGCGTCCGGCCACGCGGATACCCGCATAGCCTAGAGCCGCGAAGAGGGCGAGTACCGACAGCGTCCCCGCCAACCCCAGTTCCTCACCGGTGACGGCGAAGATGAAGTCGGTGTGGGCTTCGGGGAGTTGACCCCATTTCTCCACACTCGCGCCCAGCCCGGATCCAAAGATTCCGCCCGAGGCGAGGGCGTAGATCCCGTGCACGGCCTGCCAGCAGTCGACGGGACCCGACTGGGGTTCGGTGGCGCCGAGGCACTGCAGCCGGGCCATGCGGTTGGCGCTGGTCTTGATGAGGATCAGGCCGAGGACGGCGGCGATCGAGAGCACCCCGGCGAACAGCCGTGTGGGGGCACCGGCCAGCCAGAGGAGGCCGAACAGGATGGCCGTCAGGATGATCGCGGTGCCCATGTCGCCGCCGATCATGATCAGACCCAGCAGCATGAAGGCGGCCGGCACCAGCGGTACGAGCATGTGCTTCCACTGGTTCAGCAGCCTCTTGTCCTGCTTGCGCGCGAGCAGGTCGGCGCCCCACAGCACGAGGGCGAGCTTGCCGAACTCGCTGGGCTGGATCTGGAAGGAGCCGCCGAGGGCGATCCAGTTCTGGTTGCCGTTGACCGACACTCCTATCCCGGGGACCTGCACCAGGGCCATGAGGAAGACGGCGCCCGCGAGGATGGGGTAGGCGAGGGCCCGGTGCAGTTTCACCGGCATCCGCGAGGCCGCGAGCAGCAGGCCGGTGCCGATCACCGCCGCGAGCAGCTGCTTGCGGAAGAAGTACGAACCGGGCAGCGACATCTGCAGCGCGGTGATCTGGGAGGCCGAGTAGACCATCACCAGCCCCAGCACGGTGATCAGCAGACTGCCGCCGAGGATCAGGTAGTAGGCGGTCAGCGGCCGGTCCCAGCCCCGGCGCGCGCGGGCGTAGAGGCTCAGGACGCCGATCT
Source organism: Streptomyces sp. NPDC093598 (assembly GCF_044764825.1). Lineage (NCBI taxonomy): Bacteria > Bacillati > Actinomycetota > Actinomycetes > Kitasatosporales > Streptomycetaceae > Streptomyces > Streptomyces sp. NPDC093598. Next base: position 379,998 of record NZ_JBIWIV010000001.1, read on the forward strand.
CACGCGTGAGCCGGGGCGGGGCGGGGCGCTTGGGGGCGCGCGGGATCGGGGGCCGTCCGGTGCGGCTGGTGGGCATCCCGCTCACCCTGCCGTGCCGGAGGGGGACGTTGCGCGGTGCGCGCCCCCAGGCCGCTCGGGCACCAGCCACATGCGTGTCACGCGTCCCTCCCAGGTACGCCCGGCGCCGCCGCCGGGCGAGGCGGACCCGGGTCAGCCGTCGACGGAGCCGAGCTCACGAACGGCGTCCGCGAAAGCGTCCCCGCGCTTGTTGTAGTTGGCGAACATGTCCATGGAGGCACAGGCCGGAGCCAGCAGCACCGTGTCGCCCGCGTGCGCGAGTTTCCGCGCCTCCTGAACCGCCGCGCGCATCGCCCCAGTGTCGGTCCGGTCGAGGTCGACGACGGGTACCTGCGGGGCGTGTCGCGCCAGGGCTTCCCGGATGAGAGCGCGGTCCGCGCCGATCAGCACGGCACCGCGCAGCCGCTTCGCCGACTTGGCCACCAGTTCGTCGAAGGTCGCGCCCTTGGCGAGCCCGCCCGCGATCCACACGATCGGCTCGTACGCCGCCAACGAGGCTTCCGCCGCATGCGTGTTGGTGGCCTTGGAGTCGTCGACGTAGGCGACGCCGTCCACGTCGGCCACGTGCGCGATGCGGTGGGCGTCCGGGGTGAAGGCCCGCAGGCCGTCCCGTACGGCCTTGGCGGGCACGCCGTAGGCGCGGGCGAGGGCCGCGGCGGCAAGGGCGTTGGCGATGTTGTGCGGGGCGGGCGGGTTGACGTCGGAGACCTCGGCGAGCTCCTGGGCGTTCTTCTGCCGGTTCTCGACGAAGGCGCGGTCGACCAGGAGGCCTTCCACGACGCCGAGTTGGGAGGGACCCGGGGTGCCGAGGGTGAAGCCGACGGCCCGGCAGCCCTCCTCGACGTCGGCCTCACGGACCAGGTCCTCGGTGGACGGCTTGTCGGTGGCGTCCACGTTGTAGACGCAGGCGACGCGATTGCCCTCGTAGATACGGCCCTTGTCGGCGGCGTACGCCTCCATGGAGCCGTGCCAGTCGAGGTGGTCGGGGGCGAGGTTCAGCACGGCGGCCGAGTGGGCGCGCAGGGAGGGCGCCCAGTGCAGCTGATAGCTGGAGAGTTCCACGGCCAGGACGTCGTACTGCTCCTCGCCGAGCACCGCGTCCAGCAGGGAGACGCCGATGTTGCCGACGGCGGCCGTGCGCAGGCCGGCCGCCTTCAGGATCGACGCCAGCATCTGGACGGTGGTGGTCTTGCCGTTGGTGCCCGTGACGGCGAGCCACGGGGCGGCGTCGGGGCCGCGCAGACGCCAGGCCAGTTCGACGTCGCCCCAGACGGGGACGCCCGCCTGCCCGGCCGCCGTGAACAGCGGCTTGTCGGGCTTCCAGCCGGGCGCCGTGACGATCAGCTCGGTGCCCTCCGGCAGGGTGTCGCCGTCACCGAGGCGCACGGTGATGCCGAGCGCCTCCAGCTCGGCGGCCTGCGCCCGGGCGCGCTCGTCGGCGCCGTCGTTGACGACCGTGACGATCGCGCCGAGGCCGTGCAGCACCTTGGCCGCCGGGACGCCGGAGACGCCGAGCCCGGCGACGGTGACGTGCTTGCCCTGGAAGTCGAAGGGCTCCGAGGAGGTCACTTGTCCGCTGCCCATCCTGCGTAGAAGAGGCCAAGTCCGACGATCACACAAATGCCCTGGATGATCCAGAAGCGGACCACGACGAGCACTTCGGACCAGCCCTTGAGTTCGAAGTGGTGCTGGAGTGGCGCCATCCGGAAGACGCGCTTGCCGGTGAGGCGGAACGAACCGACCTGGATCACCACGGACATGGTGATCAGGACGAACAGACCGCCGAGGATGGCGAGCAGCAGCTCGGTGCGGGAGCAGATCGCGAGGCCGGCGAGCACACCGCCGAGCGCGAGCGAACCGGTGTCACCCATGAAGATCTTGGCCGGCGAGGTGTTCCACCACAGGAAGCCGAGGCAGGCGCCCATCAGCGCGGAGGCGACCACCGCGAGGTCGAGGGGGTCGCGCACCTCGTAACACGCGCCCGGGTTGGTCAGGGTCTGCGCGTTGGCGCAGGACTCCTGGAACTGCCAGACGCCGATGAAGGTGTAGGCGCCGAAGACGAGCACCGAGGCGCCGGTGGCGAGACCGTCCAGACCGTCGGTGAGGTTCACGCCGTTGGACATCGCCAGAATCATGAACAGCGCCCAGACCACGAACAGCACGGGGCCGATCGTCCAGCCGAAGTCCGTGATGAACGACAGCTTCGTGGAGGCCGGGGTGTTGCCGCGGTTGTCCGCGAACTGCAGCGACAGCACCGCGAAGCCGATGCCGACGATCAGCTGGCCTGCCATCTTCGCCTTGGCCCGCAGGCCCAGCGAACGCCGCTTGACGATCTTGATGTAGTCGTCGAGGAAGCCGACCAGGCCCATGCCGACCATCAGGCCGAGCACCAGCAGGCCCGAGAAGGTGGGAGCCGCGTCGACGTCCGGGTCCAGATAGCCCGTGATCACCTTGGCCAGGAAGTACGCGGCGACCGTCGCCAGGATGAAGGCGATACCGCCCATCGTCGGCGTACCGCGCTTGCTGGCGTGCTCGCGCGGGCCGTCGTCGCGGATGTACTGGCCGTAGCCCTTGCGCGCGAGCAGCTTGATCAGCAGCGGAGTGCCGACCAGCGTGAGAAAGAGACCAATGACTCCTGCGAACAGGATCTGCTTCATCATCGGGCGGAAACCTCACCCTCGGCACCGGTCTCGATGAGCGCCTGCGCCACGCTCTCGAGGCCGACCGAACGGGACGCCTTCACGAGCACGACGTCCCCCGGGCGCAACTCGCTGCGCAACAGGTCGACCGCCGCCTGTGCGTCGGACACGTGCACCGACTCCTCACCCCACGAACCCTCGTTATATGCGCCCAGTTGCAGCCAGGCGGCTTCCCTGCCACCGACCGCGACGAGCTTGCTGACGTTGAGCCGGACGGCGAGCCGTCCGACCGCGTCGTGCTCGGCGAGAGCCTCGTCCCCGAGCTCGGCCATCTTGCCGAGCACCGCCCACGTGCGACGCCCCTTGCCCATGGCCGCCAGCGCGCGCAGTGCGGCTTTCATGGACTCGGGGTTCGCGTTGTAGGCGTCGTTGACGACCGTCACGCCGTCCGGGCGCTCGGTGACCTCCATCCGCCAGCGGGAGAGGGAGCCCGCCTCGGAGAGCGCGACGGCGATCTCGTCAGCGGACATGCCCAACTCGTGGGCGACGGCGGCCGCGGCGAGCGCGTTCGACACGTGGTGCTCACCGTACAGGCGCATGGTCACATCGCTTGCACCGGAGGGTGTGTGAAGCCTGAACGCGGGCTGTCCGGTGTCCGTGAGTCGCACGTTCTCGGCGCGAACGTCCGCTTCGCCGGACTCTCCGAAAAAGATCACCTTCGCCTTCGTACGGGTGGCCATGGCCCGTACGTAAGGGTCGTCCGCGTTGAGGATCGCGGTGCCGCCCTCGGCCTCGGGCGGCAGGGCCTCGACGAGTTCGCCCTTGGCCTGCGCGATCTGCTCGCGGCCGCCGAACTCGCCGATGTGGGCGCTGCCGACGTTGAGGACGAGACCGACCTTGGGGGGTGTCAGGCCGGTGAGGTAGCGGATGTGCCCGATGCCGCGGGCGCCCATCTCCAGGACGAGGAATCTCGTCTCCTCGGTGGCGCTGAGCGCGGTCAGCGGCAGTCCGATCTCGTTGTTGAGCGAGCCGGGTGTGAACACCGTGGGGGCCTTGCGCTGCAGCACCTGCGCGATGAGGTCCTTGGTGCTGGTCTTGCCGGCCGAGCCGGTGAGGGCGACGAGGGTGGCGCCGAGGCGCTGTACGACGTGCCGCGCGAGGGCGCCGAGGGCGCTCTGGACGTCGTCCACGACGATCGCGGGCAGGCCGACCGGCCGGGTGCCGAGCACGGCCACCGCTCCCGCCTCGACCACCGCCGCCGCGAAGTCGTGGCCGTCCACGCGCTCCCCGGCGAAGGCGACGAAGAGGCTGCCGGGCACCGCCTCCCGGGAGTCCCGGACGACCGGGCCGGTGACCTGGACGGACGGATCCGGTATGTCGTGCGTCTGCCCGCCGACGACTTCTGCGATCTCGGCGAGGGAGAGGGCGATCACAAGTTCATCCCCTGGGTCTTCTGGATTTTCATCCCTGGGTCTTCTGGATGGCTTCGCGGAGCACCTGGCGGTCGTCGAAGGGACGGACCACCCCGGCGATGTCCTGGCCCTGCTCGTGGCCCTTGCCCGCGACCAGCACGGTGTCGCCGGGTTCGGCGCGGGCGACGGCGGCGGCGATCGCGGCGGCCCGGTCCTCGAAGACCTGCACCTCGCCGCGCTGGTGCGCGGGCACGGACGCCGCGCCCTGGAGCATCGTGGCGAGGATCGCGAGGGGGTCCTCGGAGCGGGGGTTGTCGGAGGTCAGTACGGCGGTGTCGGCGAGCCGCGCCGCGGCGGCGCCCATGGGCTCGCGCTTGGTCCTGTCCCGGTCGCCGCCGCAGCCGAGGACGATGTGCAGCCTGCCCTCGGTGACCTTGCGCAGGGCGCGCAGCACGGACTCGACGGCGTCGGTCTTGTGCGCGTAGTCGACGACCGCGAGGTAGGGCTGCCCGGCGTCCACGCGCTCCAGGCGGCCCGGGACGCCCGGGACGGCGGCGACGCCGTCGGCGGCAGCCTGCGGGTCGAGGCCGGCGACGGCGAGGGCGGCGATCGCGGCGAGGGTGTTGGCCACGTTGAAGGGACCGGGCAGCGGCGACTTGGCGCTGATCCGCTCGCCCTTGGGGCCGATGACGGTGAACGTCGAGTCCAGCCGGCCGACCTGGACGTCCTCGGCGCGCCAGTCGGCGTCGGGGTGGCCCTCGGCGGAGTAGGTGACGACCGGGACGGTGGCTTCCTTCGCCAGCCTGCGGCCGTACTCGTCGTCGACGTTGACCACACCGAGTCTGCCCCGTTTCGGGGTGAACAGCTGCGCCTTCGCCTGGAAGTAGTCCTCCATGTCGGAGTGGAACTCCATGTGCTCCGGGCTGAGGTTGGTGAAGACGCCGATGTCGAAGACGCAGCCGTCGACCCGGCCGAGGACCAGGGCGTGGCTGGAGACCTCCATGGCGACCGCGTCGACACCGCGTTCGCGCATGACGGCGAACAGGGCCTGGAGGTCGGTGGCTTCGGGGGTGGTGCGCTCGGACTTGATGCGCTCGTCGCCGATGCGCATCTCGACCGTGCCGATCAGGCCGGTGGACCTGACCGTCTTCAGGCCGCCCTCGACGAGGTAGGCGGTGGTGGTCTTGCCGGAGGTGCCGGTGATGCCGATCTGGAGCAGGTCCCGGCCGGGGTGGCCGTAGATCGTGGCGGCCAGCTCGCCCATCCGCCCCCGCGGGTCGTCGACGACCAGGACCGGCAGCCCGGACGCGGCGGCACGCTCGGCGCCGGTGGGGTCGGTCAGCACGGCGGCCGCGCCGAGGCCCGCGGCCTGATTGGCGAAGTCGGCGCCGTGCAGCCGGGCTCCCGGGAGGGCGGCGTAGAGGTCGCCGGGGCGCACGGCGCGCGAGTCATGGGTGATGCCCGTGATCTCGGCGGTGGTCTCCGGCGTGGCGGCACCCAGCTGATCGGCGAGCTCCGCGAGGGGTGTGGCGGAGACCTGCACCGGCCTGGGCGGCCCGGGATATGTCACGGGATGGCCCTTCTGGGTGGTTTGGGACTGATCAGCGTGTGGCACGGCGGTGAGCGTACCGGGCGTACCCGCCTCCGGGCGAAGTGAGGGGCTGGGGCTGCTCTGGTTCCCGGGGTCCGGGGTGATCGTTGTCACGGAGGCGGTCCTGGTGGCTCGGTGGGGCTGGGTGCTGATCAGGGCGGGGTCGGCGCTGATCACGGCTTGAAGGAGACGGGCAGCTTCGCGGGCTTGGCGCCGGTCGGCGGGACCTGGAGGGACTTCAGTGCGAACTCCATGACCTTCTTGTAGACGGGTCCGCAGATCTGGCCACCGAAGTAGCTGCCCCGGGTGGCGTTCTGAATGGCGCAGTAGACGGTGATGCGCGGCTTGTCCGCGGGGGCGAACCCGGCGAACGACGAGGTGTAGCCGTGGTACTTGCCGGTGGCCGGATCCACGCGGTTGGCAGTGCCCGTCTTGCCCGCGACGCGGTATCCGGGGATGCGCGCCTTGGTGCCGGTGCCCTCCTCGTCGTCCACGACGGACTCCAGCATCCGGGCGAGCGTTTTCGCCGTCTCGGCGCTGACGACCCGGTTCTTCGCGGGCTTCGGAGCGGGGGTGAAGCGCCCGTCGGGGCCCTTGGTGCCGCGCACGAGGGTGGGTTCGAGGCGGACGCCGCCGTTGGCGATGGTCGAGTACACCGAGGCCGCCTGCATGGCGTTGATGGAGACGCCCTGGCCGAAAGGGATCGTGTACTGCTGCGAGGTCGACCACTTGTCGGGCGGGGCGAGGATGCCCTTGGTCTCGCCGGGGAAGCCGAGCCCGGTGTAGCTGCCGAGGCCGAACTTGCGCAGGTAGTCGTAGAGGACCTTGTTGGCCTGGGCCTGGGTCTTGCCGAGCTGGCCGGTGGCGAGGATGGTGCCGATGTTGCTGGACTTGGCCAGGACGCCGTTGAGCGTCAGGTACCAGGTCGGGTGGTCGATGTCGTCCTTGAAGAGCCGGTCGCCGCGGTGCAGCCGGTTGGGCACGACGACATGGGTCATGGGGGTGGCGGCCTGCTCCTGGAGGACGGCGGCCATCGACATGACCTTGGCGGTGGATCCGGGTTCGAAGGCGTCCTGGAGGGCGGCGTTGCCGAGGGCGGCCGGGTCGGCGTCGGACAGGTCGTTCGGGTCGAAGCCGGGCGAGTTGGCCATGGCCAGGATCTGCCCGGTGCGGGTGTCCTGGACGATGACGTAGCCGCGGTCGGCCGCGGACTCCTTCACCTGCTCGGTGATGGCGTTCTGCGCGGCCCACTGGATGTCGCGGTCGATGGTGAGCTCGACGTCGCTGCCCGGCACCGCGGGCGTCTCGGTGGCGCCCCCAGCGGTGGGGACCAGGCGGCCGCCGGACTGGGCGTAGCGGATCTTGCCGTCCTTGCCGGCGAGCTGCTTGTCGAGTTGCAGTTCGATGCCGCCGCCGGGCTTGCCCTCGCCGTTGACCCAGCCCAGTATCCCGGCGGCGAGGTCGCCGCCCGGGTACACGCGCTTGCTGGTGGCGACGGAGAAGACGCCCGAGAGGACGTTGTGCGTGGACTTGTCCGTCTCCGCCTTCTTGGCGAGCGCCGACTTGAGGTCCTTGATCTGCTTCCAGACCTGCGGGGTCTGACGGGAGGCCAGTTTGACGTAGCGGATGGCCTTGTTCTTCGGCCGCAGCTTCTTGACCAGGGCGTCCTGCTCCTGGCCGAGGATGGGCGCGAGGAGTGCGGCCGCCTGCTCGGGCCCGTCACCGATCTTCAGCTGGCCGGGCGCGAACATCGTGGGGTCGGCGGTGATGTCGTAGGCGTCCTCGCTGGTCGCGAGGGCCACACCGGACCGGTCGGTGATCTCGCCCCGGTCCGCGGCGAGGATCTGGCCCACGTAGCGGTTCTGCTCGGCCTTGGCGGCGTACGTGCTCGCGTCGACGGCCTGCACCTGGAACAGCCGTACGACGAAGGCGATCAGGACCAGGGTCAGCGCGAGCCCGACCAGGCGCAGGCGGGGGCGGGGGCTGCCGAGCTTCAGTTGCTTGGGCGCCGCCGGGCGGCCCTGTCCCGGCCGCCGGGCCGGACGGGCACCGGGGCCGGGGCGGCGCCGGGCATCGGGGCGAGCGGGCCTGGCGGGGCCGGGCACGCGGCGACGTGGCGGTTCCCTGTCGGACACTTCCGTCACCTGCCGGGGGTGGGAGTAGGGCCGTCGGTCATGGCCTCGGGGGCGAGGACCAGGGGGATGTGCGCGGAGGACTGCCCGACGCCGGAGGCGGGACCGGGGACGCCCTTGACGGTGCCGTCGGGATCGAGGAAGGCGGGGTCGCCGCCGGGCACCATGCCGAGCTCCCGGGCGCGGCGCTGGAGGGCCCCGGGGGCGGAGTAGGCGTCGATGTCCCGCTGGAGGGCCTGCTCCTCGTCGGTGAGGTTCTTGGTCCCGCGCTGGAGGTCGTCGAGTTTGAACGCGCCCTCGCTGAGGGCCGAGTTCAGCACCAGGAGGCAGATGAGACCGCCGCCGAGGAGGAGGACGACCAGGAGGACGAAGGGCGTGCGGGCCGCCTGCCCGGGGCCGGTCGGGAGGAGCCGCGCGAGTCGGGCCGCCCTCCCCTTCAGTTCGGGTTTGCCGCTCACGCACGCTCCCTCGGTCCGGCCTGCTCACGCCTCACTCGACGTCCTCCCTGATGCGCTGGGCCCCGCGCAGCCGCGCCGGTGCCGCCCGCCGGTTCTCGGCGATCTCCTCTTCGGTGGGGAGTTCGGCACCGCGCGTGAGCAGCTTGAGCCGCGGCTGGTAGCGCTCGGGGACGACGGGCAGCCCGGGCGGCGCGGTGGTGGCGGCGCCCGCCGCGAAGACCTGCTTGACCAGCCGGTCCTCCAGCGAGTGGTACGACAGGACCGCGATCCGCCCGCCCACGTCGAGTGCCTTCACGGCGGCGGGGATCGCGCGCTCCAGGACGGAGAGCTCGCCGTTGACCTCGATGCGCAGGGCCTGGAAGGTGCGCTTGGCCGGGTTGCCGCCGGTGCGCTTGGCGGCCTGCGGCAGGGCGTCGCGGATCAGCTCGACCAGCCGCGCGCTGGTGCTGAACGGCTCCTTCTCCCGCTCGCGCACGATCGCGCTCACGATCCGCTTGGCCTGCTTCTCCTCGCCGTAGGCCCGCAGGATGCGGACCAGTTCGCCCGGCGGGTAGGTGTTGAGGACCTCGGCGGCACTGACGCCGGTCGTCTGGTCCATGCGCATGTCGAGCGGGGCGTCCTGGGCGTAGGCGAAGCCGCGGTCGGCCTCGTCGAGCTGCATGGAGGAGACGCCCAGGTCGAACAGGACACCCTGCACGCGCGCGATGCCGAGCCTGCGCAGCACCTCGGGGAGCTCGTCGTAGACGGCGTGGACGAGGGTCGCGCGCTCACCGTGGGGGGCGAGGCGCTCGCCGGACAGGCGCAGGGCCTCCTTGTCGCGGTCGAGGGCGACGAGCCGGGCGTCGGGGAACCTCTCGAGGAGCGCCTCGCTGTGGCCGCCGAGGCCGAGGGTGCAGTCGACGACCACGGCGTCCGGGCCCCCGAGGGCGGGTGCCAGCAGGTCCAGGCACCGCTGGAGCATCACCGGGACGTGTCGACTCTCGCTCAAGGGGCCCTCTCAGATCCGGCGGGCCCTACGCACCGCCGGGTCCCCGCCCGCTCGTGAAGGGGAGACCTGCCGGCGCCGGAAGCGTCGGCCGGCCGGGAGCGGGAGGAGGCCGAGCCGTGCGTACGCGCCGCGCACGCGGGGAGATCTCCGGTCGTCGCCGGGGTCTCCGAAGAAATCAGTCCAGCGGGGAGAGTCTCGCCTCCCGCTTCGCGTCACTTTAGTCCACCCTGTCGCCCGGTCAATCAACCGGCCTGCGCGTCGCCGCCGTTCGCGCGCAGACCGGGGCGGCACCCATGTGGGTTACCTCACACACCTCACTCGACGGCATTCTTTGTTCACTTCCACAGGAGGCCTGCACGGGGTGTGACCAGTAACGTCATGACTATGACGACTTCTGCATCGTTTCCCACAGGTTCGGAGAGCGCCATCAAGGTCGGCAGCACGGTCACCGACCGTCTCGTGGAGGCCAACGCCCGGTACGCCGACGCCTTCTCCGACCCGGGGATGGACGCCCGGCCCGTGCTGCACGTCGCCGTCGTGGCCTGCATGGACGCCCGTCTCGACCTGCACGCGGCGCTCGGCCTGGAGCTGGGCGACTGCCACACGATCCGCAACGCGGGCGGCGTCGTCACCGACGACGTGATCCGCTCCCTCACCATCAGCCAGCGCAAGCTGGGCACCCGCAGCGTGGTGCTCATCCACCACACCGGCTGCGGCCTGGAGAGCCTCACCGAGGACTTCCGCAACGAGCTGGAGGCCGAGGTCGGCCAGCGCCCGGCGTGGGCCGTGGAGTCCTTCCGGGACGTCGACCAGGACGTGCGGCAGTCGATGCAGCGCGTGCGCACCTCGCCGTTCGTGCCGCACACCGACGACGTGCGCGGATTCGTGTTCGACGTGAAGACCGGCCTGCTGCGGGAGGTCGACCCGGTCGCCTGATTTCCGGCCCGCTGACCTGGGTGCCGTGGGCCGCCCGCCCCGGAAGGCCACCTGCTGTAGCTGTCGAAAGCCTGTCAGTCACGCGTTCGAATGGTCGCAAGACCGGCATATCGCGGCCAGTTGTCCACAGTCGAGTGACACGAATCGGTAACGGCAGCAAGAATGCGGGAGTGGCGTCGCGCGGAACTTTTCACGCGTGGTGTCCGTGGTTCGGGGAGGGCCGGCCCGCGTCATGCGCGGTCGACCCTGGAAAATGGGGTATCCCGTGCTCCCTGAGAGCGCGGGAAAGGCCGAGGAGGGCCGGGTGACGACCTATGACGATCGAGCGAGCCTCACTGATCTGACCGCCGTGGTGGAGCGCGTGCGGGAGTCGGTGGAAGGCGTGATCGAGGGCAAGCCCGAGGTCGTACGGCTCTCGCTGACCGTGCTGCTCGCCGAGGGACATCTGCTGATCGAGGACGTCCCGGGAGTCGGCAAGACGATGCTGGCCAAGGCGCTGGCGCGGTCCATCGACTGCTCGGTGCGGCGCATCCAGTTCACGCCCGACCTGCTGCCGTCGGACATCACCGGTGTGTCCATCTGGGACCAGCAGCGCCGCGACTTCGAGTTCAAGCCGGGCGCGATCTTCGCGCAGGTGGTGATCGGCGACGAGATCAACCGCGCGTCGCCCAAGACGCAGTCCGCGCTCCTGGAGTCGATGGAGGAGCGCCAGGTCACCATCGACGGCAAGACCTACGAGCTGCCCAGCCCCTTCATGGTGGTGGCGACGCAGAACCCGGTCGAGATGGAGGGCACCTACCCGCTGCCGGAGGCCCAGCGCGACCGCTTCATGGCCCGGGTGTCGGTGGGCTACCCGAGCGCGGAGGCCGAACTGCAGATGCTGGACGTGCACGGCGGCGTCTCGCCGCTGGAGGACCTCCAGCCCGTGGCCCACGCGCACGAGATCCTCAAGCTGATCGACGCCGTGCGCGGAGTGCACGTCGCCGAGCCGGTCCGGCGCTACGCGGTCGACCTGGTCGCCGCCACGCGCACGCACCCCGATCTGAGACTGGGCGCCTCCCCGCGCGCGACGCTGCACCTGCTGCGCGCGGCGAAGGCGTCCGCGGCCCTCAGCGGCCGGGAGTACGCGCTGCCGGACGACCTGCAGGCCCTCGCCGTCGCCGTCCTGGCCCACCGGTTGCTCCCCACCGCCCAGGCCCAGCTCAACCGGCGCACCGCCGAGCAGGTCGTCGAGGAGATCCTGCAGCGCACGCCCGTACCGGCGGCGCCGCAGCAGCAGAGCGGCTTCGGCGGCCTGGGCCGCCAGGCGCCGGCGTATCCCCAGCAGCCGCCACGGAGGCTGTGATGACCACCGCGGGGACGGGGCACGCGGAAGCCGACCGGGGCGAGAAGGGCGGCATCCGCACCGCCCTGGCCGGTCTGACCACCCGCGGACGCTCCTTCCTGGCCGCCGGAGTCGCGGCCGCGATCTGTTCGTACGTACTCGGGCAGAGCGACCTGCTGCGCGTGGGTCTGCTGCTGGCGGTGCTGCCTCTGGTGTGCGCGGCGGTGCTGTACCGCACGCGCTACCGGGTCGCGGGCAGCCGCCGGCTCTCCCCCGCGCGCGTGCCCGCCGGCAGCGAGGCCAGGGTCCACCTGCGGATGGACAACGTGTCGCGGCTGCCAACGGGCCTGCTGATGCTCCAGGACCGGGTGCCGTACGTGCTCGGCCCGCGGCCCCGTTTCGTGCTCGACCGGGTGGAGGCGGGCGGCCGGCGCGAGGTGTCCTACCGGGTGCGCTCCGACCTGCGCGGCCGCTACCCGCTGGGTCCGCTCCAGCTGCGCCTGACCGACCCGTTCGGCATGTGCGAGCTGACCCGGTCCTTCTCGACGTACGACACCCTCACGGTCATCCCGCGCGTGGAGCCGCTGGCGCCGGTGCGCCTCAGCGGCGAGGCGAAGGGGTACGGCGACGGGCGGCAGCGTTCGCTCGCGCTGGCCGGCGAGGACGACGTGATCCCGCGCGGCTACCGCTACGGCGACGATCTGCGCCGGGTGCACTGGCGCTCCACCGCCCGCTACGGCGAGCTGATGGTGCGCCGCGAGGAGCAGCCCCAGCGCGCCCGCTGCACGGTGCTGCTGGACACCCGGGGCGTCGCCTACGAGGGCGCCGGACCGGACTCGGCCTTCGAATGGGCCGTGTCGGGCGCAGCGTCCGTGCTGGTGCACATGCTTGAACGGGGCTACTCGGTACGGCTGCTGACGGACACCGGCGACGCGGTGCCAGGAGAGGGCGGGGACGGCTTCGCGGGCGCGAGCCAGGAGTCGGCCGACGCGGCCGGGCTGATGATGGACACCCTCGCCGTGATCGACCACTCCGACGGCGCGGGCCTGTCCCGGGCCTACGACGTGCTGCGCGGCGGGAACGAGGGGCTGCTGGTGGCCTTCCTCGGCGACCTGGACGAGGACCAGGCGGCCGTGCTGGGCCGGATGCGGCAGCGCAGCCCGGGGGCGGTCGCCTTCGTGCTGGACAGCGACACCTGGGTGCGGGAACCGAGCGACGTGCCCGGCCCGTTGGACAGGAGCGGCGACCGGCTGCGCATGCTGCGCGAGGCGGGCTGGACGGCCCTGCGCGTGCCGCGCGGCGCCTCGGTGGACGAGCTGTGGCGGCAGGCCGACCGGGAACGCCGGGGTGTGGCCGCCGCAGGTGGCGGGGAGGGACCGTGATGAGCGGGCGGGTACGACTGACGCTGGGCGCGTGGGCGGCCACGCTGATGGCCGCGTGCGCCCTGCTGCCGCTGGTCGAGCCGGCCACATGGATCGTGCAGGCGGCCTTCCTGCTGGCCCTGCAGTCGGGCGTGGGCGCCGCCGCCCGCAGGGTGCCGCTGGCCCGGCCGCTGACGGTGGCGGCGCAGGCCGTGGTCACCGTGATGCTGCTGACCTTCGTCTTCGCCCGTGGGCAGGCCCTGGCCGGGCTGATCCCGGGGCCGCAGGCCTTCGACCGCTTCGCGCTCCTGCTCCAGCAGGGCGGGGACGACATCGCGCGGTACGCGATCCCGGCGCCCCTGGAGTCCGACGGCATCCGGCTGATGCTCATAGGCGGGGTCCTGATCATCGGCCTGCTGGTGGACGCCCTGGCGGTGACCTTCCGCAGCGCCGCCCCCGCCGGGCTGCCCCTGCTGGCCCTGTACTCCGTGGCCGCGGGGCTGTCCGACGGCGGCACGGACTGGCTGTGGTTCCTGGTGGCGGCGGCCGGTTATCTGATGCTGCTCCTGGCCGAGGGCCGGGACCGGCTCTCGCAGTGGGGGCGGGTCTTCGGCGGTGCTCCGCGCACGGCCGGCGGGGAGCCGAGCGGCGCGGTCGCCCCGGTGCGCACCGGCCGGCGCATCGGCGTGGTCGCGCTGGGCATCGCCCTGGTGGTGCCGCTCGGCCTGCCCGCGATGAACGGCGGCCTGCTCGACTCCGTGGGAGCGGGTGCGGGCGGCGGACCCGGCGGCGGGGGCACGATATCCGCCGTGAACCCGCTGGTGTCGCTGCGGGACAGCCTGAACGCGGACGAGGACCAGCAGGTCCTGTCCGTGCGGACCAAGATGGAAGACGTCTCGGACCTGTATCTGCGGATCGTGTCCCTGGACGACTTCGACGGCACCACGTGGAAGCCGTCCCGGAGGTCCATCACCGCCGTCCCCGACGGCAGTTTCCCGGACCCGGTCGGCCTCAGCCCGGACGTCAAGCGCATCGAGGTCGACACCACGATCACGGCGGCCGACTGGTACGCCCAGGACTGGCTGCCCATGCCCTACCCTCCGAGTGGCGTGCGCATCAGCGGCAACTGGCGGTACGAGCCGCTGGGCATGACGCTGGTCGGTGACCACGGGCAGAACACGCGAGGCCTGACGTACCAGGTCAAGAGCCTGGACGTGCGGCCGACGGCGGAGCAGCTGGCCTCGGCGGGGCCGCCGCCCGCGGACGTCGAGCGTGCCTTCACCGAGCTGCCCGACTCGCTGCCGTCGGTGGTGGCCCGCACCGCCCGCAAGGTCACCGCGGGCGCCGCCGACCCGTACGACCAGGCGGTCAAGCTCCAGGACTGGTTCGCCGTGACGGGCGGCTTCGAGTACGACACTCAGGTGCAGGTCGGCAGCGGCTCGCAGGCGATCGCCCGCTTCCTGAAGGACAAGCAGGGCTTCTGCGTGCACTTCTCCTTCGCGATGGCGGCGATGGCCCGCTCCCTGGGCATACCGGCCCGGGTGGCGGTGGGTTTCGCGCCCGGTTCCCCGCAGGCGGACGGCTCGGTGTCGGTCGGGCTGCGGGACGCGCACGCCTGGCCCGAGCTGTACTTCGAGGGCGTGGGCTGGACCCGCTTCGAGCCCACGCCGAACCGGGGCTCGATACCCGCGTACACCCTGCCGGACAGCCCGGACAGCTCGGTGCCGGACGCGGTGCGTCCGTCCCGGTCGGCGTCCACCGCGCCCTCCGCGGCGCCCTCGGCGAGCGAGTCCTGCACGCCCGAGCAGAAGAAGCTGGACGGCGGCTGCGCGAGCGAGTCACCGCAGGCGGCACTCCCCACCGACGACGACGGCCCGAGGTGGTACGCGTTCCTGGTGTGGGCTCTCGCCGGTCTCGCGGTTCTGGCGCTCCCGCTGGCACCGATGCTGTGGCGGCTGCGGACGCGCACGGCTCGGCTCGGGGCGCACGGCCGCAGCGAGGCGGACGCGGCGCTGCACACGCTGGCCGTCTGGCAGGAGCTGACCGACACGGCGTGGGACTACGGCATCACGCCGGACGAGTCCCAGACGCCGCGCAGGGCCGCCGCCCGTATCGTCCGGCTGGGCGACCTCGACGCCACGGCCGCGGCCTCGGTGCACCGGGTGGCGAACGCGGTGGAGCAGGTCTTGTACGCACCGCACCCCCGCCCGACGGCGGGCCTCACGGACGACGTCCACCGTGCGGTGGCGGGCCTGGGCGCGGCGGTCGGCCGCCCGGCCAGGCTGCGCGCGCTCCTGGCCCCCCGCTCCACCGTGCGTGTGGTGTGGGCGGCGTCGGCCTGGTGGTCGAGGGTCCGGGAGCGCGCCGTGGCGCTGCGGCCGACGTGGCGCAAGGCGTCGGGTCAGCAGGGCTGAGGGGGACGGGCGGATCGGCCCGCACCCACATGCGTCAGGGGGTGACCACCGACTCGGTGGTCACCCCCTGACGTACGGGTGGTCAGGCCTGGAGAGGCTGCGCGGAGGGGGCTAATGGCCGCCCTGCTCGTCGCGGCGCTTCTGCCAGCGCTGCTCGATGCGGTCCATCATGGAGCGGCGCTGCCGACTCTGCCGGCGGGCCTGGGGTCCGGCGGCACCGGCCGCCTGTTCGCCCGGCTTGGGAGCCTTGCGCCAGCCGGTCACGGCCAGCACCGCACAGCCCAGCATGACGAGGAAGCCCACGACACTGAGCCAGACCTGCTTGGCGACCATTCCGGCCATGAGGAGCGCGATACCTACGAGGAAGCCCGCGACCGCCTGGTAGACCCGTCGCCGGGTGTACGTGCGCAGCCCGCTTCCCTCAAGCGCTGTCGCGAACTTGGGATCTTCGGCGTACAGCGCTCGCTCCATCTGCTCGAGCATGCGCTGCTCGTGCTCCGAGAGCGGCACGGAGTCCTCCTCATCGTGCAGTCGCCGGGGCGACCCGGGGGGTCCCTTCAGGATAGGCAGGGAATCGCCCCCGTGAAACCCGCCCCTCTGCGCCAATTGGCCAACCGGAACCCGCCATGGGCGTCCCGGCTCGCTGAGGCTTCCATTCCCCGGCGGCCGACCCGTCATGCCGGAACGGTCTCCCTCGATCATACGGCGCGCCGCCCCCATTCGGGGGGCCTGTGGCGTACTCCATGCGCAGCCGAGGCGCTGATCAGCGGCGGTGCCTCACGAAGCGCTCAGGCCTAGACCGCCCCGTCGGTCTCGCCGGCCCCACCGGTCTCAGTGGCCCCGCCGGTCTCGCCCAGCACATGCAGCTGCGTGGCCACCGAGTGGAAGGCCGGAATCTCGGCCGCGGCCTCCTCCAGCTTCAGCAGCGCTTCCAGGGCCCCGGGCTCGGTGTCCACGAGGACGCCGGGCACGAGGTCGGCGAAGACCCGCACGCCGTGCACGGCCCCGACGCGCAGGCCCGCGCCCTCGACCAGGCCGGTGAGCTGCTCGGCGGTGAAGCGGCGCGGCACGGGGTCACCCGTGCCCCATCGTCCGTTCGGGTCGTCGAGCGCCTGCCGGGCCTCCTTGAAGTGCCCGGCGAGGGCACGGGCCAGCACGGCACCACCGAGGCCGGCGGCGAGCAGGCTGAGGACGCCCTCCGGGCGCAGCGCCGCCACCGCGTTGCGGACGCCCTCGGCCGGATCGTCCACGTACTCCAGGACACCGTGGCACAGCACCACGTCGTAGCCACCGCGCTCGGCCACGTCGAAGAGGCCGTGGGCGTCGCCCTGGACGCCCTTGACCCGGTCGGCGACACCGGCCTCGGCGGCGCGGCGCTCCAGGGCGAACAGGGCGTTGGGGCTGGGGTCGACGACGGTGACCCGGTGGCCCAGGCGGGCGACGGGCACCGCGAAGTTGCCGCTGCCGCCTCCGGTGTCGAGGACGTCCAGCGACTCCCGGCCCGTGGCCTTGACCCGGCGGTCCAGGGCGTCCTGGAGGACCTCCCAGACCACGGCGGTACGGAGTGAGGCGCGGGGGCGCATCGGGTCCGACACGGCAGTTGACTCCTCGGCGCGGCACCGCCTCTTGCACGGCGGCGCGATCGGGGCGTCTCCCCCGGCCCCGGCCACGAGGAGGGAAGACTTCAGGCGTCCCCCACCCTATTGCCTCAGCCGCGGCGTCCGGATGACCCGGTCCCGGAGGGCCCACGGATCAGGCCCCCCGGGCCCGGGGCCGACGAGACGAGCCGGGACCCGCCGCTGCCCGGTCAGCCCGCGTCCGGCATGTCCCTCCCCGTGCCGGGGTCCGGCCGCTCCTGGTCCGGGCGGGGCTGCGGGAGGACCGGCTGGAGAACCAGCATCCGCTCGACGAGACGCAGGAACATTGAGACGTCCCGTATCAGGTCGTCGGCGTCCCGGCCGGTGGCCGCGCCCTGGATGCCCGCCTCCGCCCGGGCGCGGCGCCGGGCGCCGGAGGCGAACAGGGCGCTCCACTCGGTCAGTTCGGGTGCGATCTCGGGGAGCACTTCCCAGGCGCTCCGGATCTTGGCCCGGGCCCGGGGCGAGGTCTCCGGGCGCCCCCGGGCGGCGAGCACCGCGGCGGCGGTGCGCAGGGCGGCGAGGTGGGCCGTCGCGTAGCGCTCGTTCGGCGTTTCCAGGGCGGTGGCCTCGTCGAGGCTCGCGCGGGCCTGGGCGAGAAGGTCGAGGGCGGCGGGCGGGGCCGTGGCCCGGCGCAGCACGGGGTGCACGTCGCTCGCCGGGCCGGTCAGTGAGGGGGCAGGGCCGGTGGCGCGGCGCCGACGGGCGGCTGCCGCGTGGTGGCTGGCCATGACGAACCTCCTGTCGTCTGGGTGACGGCACGTCCCGTCACGGAGTGCCGTATGTGACCCATCGTGAGGTATGGCACTGACAATCCGTTCTGACCTGCTGTTTTGCGTCGATCGTAGGTTCGGAGTAGTTTTTGCACTGACCAGTCAGTTCAATTCAGGGGTGACTCGTGGGGGAAAGGGCGGGAGGAGTGCGGATCGCCGCCGACGGCCTCGGGATCAAGGGGCCACGGGGGTGGGCGGTCCGCGGGATCTCCGTCGACGCCGAGCCCGGTTCGCTCGTCGCGGTCGAGGGCCCGTCCGGGTCCGGCCGCACGTGCCTGCTGCTCGCGCTGACGGGGCGGATGAAGGTCTCGGAGGGCACGGCCGTCGTGGGCGACGCGAGGCTGCCCAAGCAGATGGCGGCGGTACGGGCCGTCAGCGCACTCGCGCACGTCCCGGGCGTCACCGACCTCGACCCGGCGCTGACCGTCGCCGAGCACCTGCGGGAGCGGGCACTGCTCCAGCGCCGCTTCGGCCCCTCGCTGCGCGGCCTCCTGCGGTCCCGCGCCGAGCGGGCGGCCGAGGCCGGGCAGCGCGTGGACGCCGCGCTCGAAGCCGCCGGGCTCGACCTGGAGGCCCTGCCCAAGGGGCCGCGCACAGCCGTACGGGATCTGGAGCGCCTGGAGGCGCTGCGGCTGTCGGTCGCGCTCGCCCTGGTCGGCGGGCCGCGGCTGCTCGGCATCGACGACACCGACCTCAAGCTCTCGGACGGAGAGCGGGAGGAGGTCTGGGCGTTGCTCAGGTCCCTGGCCGACGCCGGTACGACGGTCGTGGCGGTGTGCAGCGAGGCCCCCGAGGGTGCCGTCGGGGTCTCCACCGCGCCAGGCGACGAGGAGCCGGCCACCGAGGACGACGAGGCCGACCAGGCCGACCAGGGGGAGGAGAAGGCCGATGCGTTCGCCGAGACTGGCCGCGCTTGAGCTGCGCCGCTTCGGGCGGGGGAAGCTGCCGCGCGCCGCGCTGGTCGCGCTGCTGGTGCTGCCGCTGCTGTACGGCGCGCTGTACCTGTGGTCGTTCTGGGACCCGTACGGCCGTCTGGACCGGATCCCCGTGGCACTCGTGAACGACGACAAGGGGGCGACCGCCGACGGCAAGAAGATCACGGCGGGCGACGACATCACGAAGGGCCTGCACGACAGCAAGACCTTCGACTGGCAGGAAGTGAGCGCCGCCGAGGCCCGCCGGGGCGTCGAGGACGGCAGCTACTACCTGTCGCTCACCATGCCCGCCGACTTCAGCGAGCGGATCGCCTCCAGCTCCGGGAACACCCCCGAGACCGGCGCCCTCCAGGTGCACACGAACGACGCGAACAACTACATCGTCGGGCAGATCTCCCGGACGGTCTTCAGCGAGGTGCGGCAGGCGGCGTCCACGAAGACGTCGCGGTCGTTCCTGGACAAGATCTTCGTGTCGTTCTCCGACATCCACGGCAAGACCGTGAAGGCGGCGAAGGGGGCCGACCAGCTCAAGGGCGGCATCGGCAAGGCCGAGAAGGGCTCCAAGGACCTCGCCGACGGCCTGAAGGACGCCAAGGACGGCAGCGGCAAGCTCTCCACGGGCCTGAAGAAGCTCCACACCGGCGCGGGCGACCTGGAGGACGGCTCGAAGCGGGTCGCCGAGGGCACGCAGAAGCTCGCCGACCGGGTCAACGGCACCGCCGACAAGGTCGGCCCGTTCCTCAGGGGCAACGAGAAGACCATCGGCGACACCGCCCAGCTGGTCGCCGACTCGTCCGGGGCGATCCGCAAGCACCTGGACACCCTGGTGAAGACGGCCCCGACCGCCGCCAAGGGCGCCCGCGCGGCGTCCGGCACGCTGAACGACGTCTACGCCCGGCGCTGCGACGACCCCGCCCTGCCCGACGCGGCCTGCTCCGACCTGAAGAAGGCCAAGGACGCGGTTGCCGACGTGACCACCATCGCGGACGACCTCAACACGCTGATCGCGGACCAGGACGGCGACCTGGACAAGCTCGACAAGAACCTCGCCACCCTCCAGAAGCAGTCCCAGGCCCTCGCGAACCGTGCGCCGCACCTCTCGGAGGACCTCGCCGACGCCGTCAAGAAGATCAACGCGTTGAACGACGGGGCGGCCGAGGTCGCCGCGGGCGCGAAGAAGCTGCACAAGGGGATCGGCACGGCCAAGACCGGCGCCGTCGACCTGGACAAGGGCGTCGGCGCACTGAAGACGGGCGCGGACGACCTCAACGGCGGCATCTTCAAGCTCGTCGGAGGCTCCGGGAAGCTCGCCGGCGGCCTGCACGACGGGGCGGAGCAGATCCCCGACTACGACGAGCAGGACCGCGACCGGCGCACCGAGGTCATGGCCGACCCCGTGCGGCTCGCCTCCCACGACCTGCACAAGGCGCCCAACTACGGCACCGGGTTCGCCCCGTACTTCATCCCGCTGTCCCTGTGGGTGGGCGCGATGGTGGCGTACATGCTGATCGCGCCCATGAACCGGCGGGCGCTCGCCGCGGGCGCCTCGGCGTGGCGGATCGCGCTGGCGGGCTGGCTGCCGGTGGTGGCGATCGGGGTGCTCCAGACGGTGGCGCTGATGTCGGTGCTGCACTGGGCGGTCGGTCTGGAGATGGCGCGGGCGGCCGGGACGGTGGGATTCCTGTTCCTGGTGACGGCGTGCTTCGCGGCGATCGTGCAGTGGCTGAACGCGCGCTTCGGTGCGGCGGGCCGGATCCTCGTACTCGCGCTGCTGATGCTCCAGCTGACCTCGGCGGGCGGCACGTACCCCGTGCAGACCAGCCCCGGATTCTTCAACGCGCTCCACCCGTTCCTCCCGATGAGCTACGTCGTCGAGGCGCTCAGGCGGCTCATCACCGGCGGTGGACTCGAACCGGTGTGGCACGCGTGCGTGGTGCTGACGGCGTTCACCGCGGGCGCCCTCGCGCTGACCGCCGTGGCGGCCCGTCGGCGCCAGGTGTGGACGCTGGACCGGCTGCACCCGGAGCTCAGCCTGTGAGCCCCACCGTCACGTCCCCCGGAGAGGTTCCTGTGACAATCAGGACCATGGAAAGCAGCAGTGCCGCGTCGGGCGGCAGCACGCGCCGCGAGGCCACCCGGCAGAAGCTCTACGAGGCGGCCGTCACGCTCATCGCCGAGCAGGGGTTCTCCGCCACGACCGTGGACGAGATCGCCGAGCGTGCCGGGGTCGCGAAGGGCACGGTCTACTACAACTTCGCGAGCAAGTCCGTCCTCTTCGAGGAACTGCTGCGGCACGGAGTGGGGCTGCTGACCGCCTCCCTGCGGGAAGCGGCCGAGCGGACCGCACAGGAGGGCGGCACCAAGGTCGACGCCCTGGACGCGATGATCCGCGCGGGCCTGGTCTTCATCGACCGCTACCCGGCCTTCACCCAGCTGTACGTGGCCGAGCTGTGGCGCACCAACCGGGCCTGGCAGTCCACACTGATGGTGGTCCGGCAGCAGGCCGTCGCGGTCGTGGAGGAGGTCCTGCGCGACGGCGTCGCGGGCGGTGAGTTCAGCGAGGAGATCGACATCTCGCTGACGGCGTCCGCCCTGGTCGGCATGGTCCTGGTGGCCGCGCTCGACTGGAAGTCCTTCCAGGCCGAACGCTCCCTGGACGACGTCCACGCGGCCTTGTCCCGGCTGCTCCAGGGACGAGTGAGCGGCTGCCGGTGACCGAACGCCCGGCGCGCATGTGAAAGCGCCGGTCCGGTGTGGCCGCGTCCCCCGCGGGCCACATCGAACCGGCGCCTTCCGTACTCCCCCGTGCGTCCCCCCGCAGGACCCCCGTTCGGTCGTCCCTCGGTCCTCCCCCGGTCTCCCCCGTGCCTCGCTCCCGCCGACACCGTCGGCGGAAGGAGCGGATCGTGGGCCGGCTCCCGCTCCGGCGCCCCGTGTCGCCGGTGCCGGAGCCGAGCCCCTCTCCGTGTCTCCACTCTCTCGTCCGCGCAGGTCGTTCCCCATCCGCGCGGGTACTCAACTCCGCGGCTAGGTACGGATACCTACTCCTGCGCACGCGACCCCAGAACGCTCTGTGGTCGCCTGGTCACGATCACCTCCGCGCACGTACTCGGCGGGGATGCCGGCGGGGGCCGTCGGCCGGGCCTGTCGGCGGGGGCCGATAAAGTCCCTGGCATGGCACGGATTGCGGTGATCGGCGCCGGGATGGGCGCGCTGACGGCTGCCGCCCGGCTGGCCGTCGCGGGCCACCGGGTGGCGGTGTACGAGCGGACGGACACCTACGGCGGAGCGCTGCGCCGCTTCGAGCGCGACGGGTTCTCCTTCGACACGGGCCCCGCCCTGCTGCCGCTGCCGGCCGTGTACCGCGACCTGTTCGTCAAGACCGGCAAGGAGCCGCTGGAGTCCCGCGTCGAGCTGGTCCAGGTCGACCCGTCGTCCCGGCACGTGTTCGCGGACGGCACGCAGGTGTCGCTGCCGAACGCCTCGCGCGCGGGCGTCGTCGCCGCCTTGGACGAGGGGCTCGGCGCGGGCGCCGGGAAGCGCTGGGGCGACTTCCTGGTCCGGGCCCGCGAGGCATGGGACCGGACCCGTCGGCCGCTGCTGGAGGAGCCGCTGTGGCCGAACTGGCAGGTGCTGGCCGAGCGCGAGCCCTACCCGTCGGTGCCCCACAAGCGGCTGCTGCGCACCCGCCGGGCCGGCACGCTCGCCGAGATCGGCGCCTGGGAGCTGCGGGACCCCCGGCTGACGGCACTCCTGGAGAGCCATGCCCTCGGGTACGGCCTGGATCCCCGGGTCGCCCCGGCGAGCGCGGCCGTACTGCCGTACATGGAGCACGCCTTCGGCACCTGGTACGTGGGCGGCGGCCTGCGCGAGCTGGCGCGGGCGGTGTACGAGCGGTGTCTGGCCCGCCGGGTCGAGTTTCACTTCGGTGCCGACGTCACCGGTGTGCTGGAGAAGGACGGCCGGGCGTCGGGGGTGGAACTCGCCGACGGGTCGGTCGCGGAGGCGGACTTCGTGGTCGCGGGTGTCGCGCCCGGCATCCTGGACCGGCTGACGGCGGGCACCGTCGTACGGGGCGAGGGCGAGGTGCCCCCGCAGCCGGCGGCGGCCGCCCGGCTGACTCTCCTGCTGGCTCTGCGCGGCGCCCGCCCCGAGGGCACGGCGCACCGCACGGTGGTGCATACCGAGGACCGCGAGGCCGAGTTGGACGCCCTGTTCGGCACGGCGGCCGGCCATCCACATCCCACGGTCACGGTGTTGCGGCCCGGCGACCCGCGCCTGGCCCCGGCGGACCACGAGGCGGTCACCCTCACGACGGTGGTGCCCGCGCGGTCCGAACAGCCCTGGGACGGCCTCGCCGACCACATGCTCACCGTCGCCGAACGCGCCGTACCCGGCCTGCGCGACCGCCTCCTCTGGCACGAGGTGCGCACCCCGGCCGACATCGCGGACGCGACGGGCGCGGAGGGCGGGGCGGTCCCCGTGCCGGCCCTGGCGGCGGCCGGCGGACGGCTGCTGCATCCGTCCAACAGCACGCGGGTGCCCGGCCTGTTCACCGTGGGCGGCTGGACCCACCCCGGCGGCGGCCTGCCGCACGCGGGCATGTCGGGCGCGCTGGTCGCGGGACTGATCGTGGAGGGCCCGGAGTTCCGCGGCTCGCAGTGAGCGCCCCGCCGCGGCGGGGCTCAGGCTTCAGAAACGGTACTGCTCGTCGAAGCCGTTCCCCTGCGGCTGCTGCCCGCCCCCCTGGTACGGGTACGGCTGCTCCGGCGGCAGTTCCTGCCCGTACTCGTCGGTGTTGCGCTGCTGCGGGACCCACACGCCGCCGGGCGGGGTCTCGCCGCCGTAGGTGCCGGCGTACTGGTCCTGGCCGTAGCCCTGCTGACCGTAGTACTGCTGGTCGGCGTACGTGGTGTCGTACGAGGCCTGGTCGTAGTTCGACGAGCCGATGTACGGGTCGGAGTAGGCGGCGTACTGCTGCTGACCGGTGGCGTCGTAACCCTGTTGCGGGCCGTAGCCGGAGTAGTCGTGGGCGTAGGACTGGTCGGTGGCCTGGGCGGCGTACTGGTCGTGGGTCTGCTGTCCCCCGGCCTGGTACCCGGTGTCGTAGACGCCGTAGGAGCCGGTGTCCTCGTTCATGGGCTGCGGCTCGTAGACCGCGGTGGTCTCGGCGGCCGCCGGCTGGTGGGCGGGGCGGGCCGGGGTGAAGACGTCGTCGCGGTCGTAGTCGTCGTCCTGACCGTACGCGACGGGGTCGCGGCGGGAGGCGCCGGCCTCGTCGTCGTAGCCGCCCTCGGCCTCCAGGCCGGAGACCTCCAGGGTCGGCTCCTGGCGGCCGCGCTCACCGCGGCGGCGCTTGCTGCCGCCCAGCACGGGCGCGTTCATCGCCCATCCGGCCGCGAAGCCGCTGCGGAACGACAGGGTGACGTAGGTCTGCCCGACCGCGAAGGCGGCGGCGCCCAGTCCGATCACGACGACCGACGGGATCAGGACACCGACGACGACACCGAGGAACCCGGCGAAGGCCAGCAGCCGCCAGCGCAGCCGCGCCTTGTACTGCAGCAGCACCTCGCCCAGCAGCCACAGCGCGACGATGCCGAACGCGATGTAGAGGACCGCCCAGCCCATGTACGCCCCTCTCCCGGTGACCGCTACGCAGTGTGTCGTATACCGGTGCGAACGGTCTAGGCCTGCGATGACGGGTGCAGGCCCAGGTTCTCGTAGATTTCCAGTGTCGCGGTGGAGTTGTTGAGCGTGATGAAGTGCAAGCCGGGCACGCCCTCGGCGAGCAGCCGCGCACAGAACTCCGTGGCGAATTCGATCCCAATGGAGCGTACAGCGGCCGGATCGTCTTTCGCTGTGAGGATCCGCTCTTTCAGGGCGGCCGGGAACGCGGCGTTGGTGAGGGACCCGATCCGTTCCAGCGTCTTCACGCTCGCGATCGGCATGACCTCGGGAATGATCGGGGTGTCGCAGCCGGCGGCCGAGACCCGGTCGCGCAGCCGGAGGTAGTCCTCCGGCTGGAAGAACATCTGCGTGATGGCGTAGTCCGCGCCCGCTCGGCACTTGTCGACGAAGTGGCGGACGTCGGTGTCCCAGTCGGCGGAGCGCGGGTGCATCGCCGGGAAGGCGGCGACGCCCACGCAGAAGTCGCCGGACGCCTTGATCAGCTCGACGAGCTCGGCGGCATAGGCGAGGCCCCGGGGGTGCGGCACCCAGTCGCCCATCGGGTCGCCGGGCGGGTCGCCGCGCAGGGCGAGCATGTTGCGGATCCCGGCGTCGGCGTACTGGCCGATGATGTTGCGCAGGTCGGCCACCGAGTGGTCGACCGCGGTGAGGTGGGCGATCGGGGTGAGGGTGGTGTCGGAGGCGATCGCCTCGGTCGCCTTGACGGTGCCCGCGCGGGTGGAACCGCCCGCACCGTAGGTCACGGAGACGAAGTCGGGCGCCACCGCCTCGACCCGGCGCAGCGCGTTCCACAGGTTCCGCTCGCCCTTCGGGGTCTTGGGCGCGTAGAACTCGAACGAGTACGTCGTCTTGCCGGCCGCGAGCATGTCGCGGACGGTGCGAGCGTGGTCCGACCTGATGGATGCGGTGCCGAGGGCCATACCGGCAGGTTAGCCAGGGGCCGTCGGTCCCCCAACCGTGGGCCGACATTTGCCCGTATTGTCCACTTGTTGTCCATCCCTTGGACAACCCGTCTCGGTTACGCCTCCCGCAGCCGCTTCGCGAACTCGGCCGCCGCGGCCCCCGGGTCGTCGGCCTCGGTGATCGCCCGGACGACGACGACGCGCCGGGCTCCGGCTTCCAGGACCTCGTCGAGATTGCCGAGGTCGATGCCGCCGATGGCGAACCAGGGGCGGTCGGTGCCGAGGGCGGCGGTGTACCGGACGAGGTCCAGGCCGGGGGCGTGGCGTCCGGGCTTGGTGGGCGTCGGCCAGCACGGGCCGGTGCAGAAGTAGTCCACGCCCTGCTGGACGGCGGCCGCGGCGGCCTCGGGCTCGGCGTGGGTGGAGCGGCCGATCAGGACGTCGTCGCCGAGGAGCGCGCGGGCCGCGGGGACCGGCAGGTCGCCCTGGCCGAGGTGCAGGACGTCGGAGCCGGCGGCGTGGGCGACGTCCGCACGGTCGTTGACCGCGAGCAGCTTGCCGTGCCGGGCACAGGCGTCGGCGAAGACGGCCAGGTGCTCCAGCTCCTCGCCCGCCTCCATGCCCTTGTCGCGCAACTGCACGATGTCGACCCCGCCCGTCAGCACGGCGTCGAGGAACTCCCCCAGGTCGCCCTGCCGCTTGCGCGCGTCGGTGCAGAGGTAGACCCGGGCGTCGGCGAGCCGGGCCCGTGCGGTGGCGGCGGTCATGCGTGTCCCCCAGGTGTCGGTGGCGTGCGGGTGGGCCCGCGTGTCGGTCGTTCACGGGTTCCGAAGCACCCGATGGCCGTGGCGTGCGGCGCGACAGCGCCCCTGCCCCGCTGCGAACGCCTCGGGCACCTTACGCCTGCCCCGGCCCGCCACCGCCACAGCCCCGGAGAGCGCGAGCCACCCCGGGCCGTGACCCCTCGGCCACGGCCCCCACGTCGGGCGGTTGTTCAGGTCCGGCCCCGCTCACACGGCTCCGGACGGTTGTTCGGCCGCGGCCGGGTCAGACCGCGAGCGCCTGGGCGCGGCGCTTCACCTCCGTGCCGCGATTCTCGCTGAGTGCCTGCGCGGGGGTGCCGGGCAGGCTGGGGTCCGGGGTGAAGAGCCACTCCAGCATCTCTTCGTCCGTGAAGCCGTCGTCCCGCAGGAGCGTCAGGGTCCCGGACAGGCCCTTGACGACCTTGTCCCCGTCGATGAAGGCGGCAGGGACGTGCAGCGCGCGGTTCTCACCACGGCGTACGGCGATGAGCTGGCCGTCCTTGACCAGCTGCCGCACACGCGTCACCTCGACGCCGAGCTGTTCGGCGATGTCGGGGAGGGTGAGCCAGGCGGGGACGAGAGCATCGATCTTTGCGTCAATCTCGGTCACGGAAACAAGCCTGCCATCTGCCACTGACAGTCGGAAGTCAGCCCGGTCCGCCCGGGCGGACGCGCCGGGCCCGGCACCCGCCCCGGCAGCGCCGCCCCGTGCCCCTCACAAGCCCCGGTGCCTACGCCGTCGCCGCCTTCATGGGCCTGGCCGGATCCCTCAGCAGCACCGGATTCATCGCTGCTCCCGACTCGATCAGACGGCGTCCCTGCGCCAGGTCCCGGGGCCGGCCGACCGCCAGCAGCGCGACCAGCCGCCCACCGCGCAGCCAGCACACCGTCCAGGCCGGCCCGGAGGGGTCGCCCCGCCACAGGGTCGTGTCCGCGGCCGCGTGGTGCCCGGCGTACTGGACGAACCGCCCGAACTGCTCGGACCAGAAGTACGGCACCGGGTCGTACACCGCCGGTGTCTCCCCCGTGGCCCGGCCGACGATGTTCACGGCGACCGTGCGCGGCCCCTGGAGGGCGTTGTCCCAGTGGTGGACCAGCAGACGCTCGCCGTAGCGCCCGGAGGGGAAGGAGGCGCAGTCGCCGACCGCGTAGACATCCGGCACGGAGGTGCGCAGATGCTCGTCGGCCACGATCTCGGCGTGGGCGCCGAGCTCGATGCCGGAGCCTGCCAGCCAGGCCGTCGCCGGCCGGGCGCCGATGCCGACGACGACCGCGCCCGCGGGCAGCCGCGAGCCGTCGTCCAGGAGGACCGCGCCGGGCTCGACGCGCTCCACGCGCGCGTGCGTGCGCAGTACCGCGCCCGCGTCGGCGTACCAGCCGGCCATCGGGGCGGCGACCTCGGCGGGCAGCGCCCCGGCGAGCGGCCGTTCGGCGGCCTCGACGACGGTCACCGCGCAGCCCGCCTCGCGCGCGGCCGTGGCGAACTCCGCGCCGATCCAGCCCGCGCCCACGACCACGATGTCGTGCCGGCGGGCCAGCACCGGCCGCAGCCGCTCGGCGTCGTCCAGGGTGCGCAGCAGATGCACGCCCGGCACGCCCTCCGCGCCGGGCAGCCCGACCGGTTCGGCGCCGGTCGCGACGACCAGGACGTCGTACGGCACGGGCCCGTCCTCGGTGTCCATCTCGTGATCGGCGGGGCGCAGGCCCAGCACCTCGCAGCCGAGCCGCAGTTCGATGCCGAGGGCTTCGAAGTCGACGTCGAAGGCGGAGCCCTCGGACTTGCCGAGCAGGACGGCCTTGGACAACGGCGGGCGGTCGTAGGGCTGGTGCGGCTCGGCGCCGATCAGGATCACGTCACCGGTGAAGCCCTGCTCGCGCAGCGCGACGGCGGTCTGCACCCCGGCCATGCCCGCGCCCGCCACGACCACGCGCCGCGGCGCGGACGAACCTGGTTCCTGCGTCTGCTCGCTCACCTGATCACCATAGACACCTGACGATTTGTCAGTCAGTGCTCATGCGCCGTGACCTGCTGCACAACGCTCGTCCCACTGCCCCGCCGGGACTCCCACTCCCAGGTCTCCTCCAGCCGCACCCGCCCGTCGGGCAGCTCCACGACCCTCGACACGCAGTGCCCCGAGGAGGTGGTGCCGTCCCGCCCCAGCTGGACGTACCGGAAGTCCAGCCGGTCACCTTCCCGGGTACCCACGAGATGCCCCCGTACGACGTCGCCGCCCGTGTACTCGGCCCAGATCTCGCCCTCCCGTTCGTGGTACGTGAACCGGGTGCGGGTGCCCACCTGGCCGGGTGCCTGGTCGGCGACGGGGGCGAGAACGAGACCGTCGAGGGATCGGGCCATGGACGGAGGCTCCCTTACTGCGGCACACGGCATCGGGCTAGGGTGGCCAACGTAAAGCACTCGCGGGAGCCCGGACGCACCGGGCTGAGAGGGAGGCTGGCGGCCTCCGACCGTACGAACCTGATCCGGGTCATGCCGGCGAAGGGAGGGGCTGGACGCCCATGTCGCCTACGTCCACCACGTCAGACGTCCTGGTCATCGGGGGCGGGATCATCGGCCTGGTCACGGCCTGGCGGGCCGCGCAACGCGGGTTCGCCACGGCCGTCGTGGACCCCGAGCCGGGCGGCGGAGCCGCACAGGTGGCGGCCGGCATGCTGGCCGCCGTCACGGAACTGCACTACGGCGAGCAGACCCTGCTCGGTCTGAACCTCGCCTCCGCCCGGCGCTACCCGGACTTCGCCGCCGAGCTCACCGAGCTGACCGGCCAGGACCTCGGTTACCGCCGCTGCGGCACGCTCGCCGTGGCCCTGGACGCCGACGACCGGGCCCATCTGCGCGAACTGCACGCCCTTCAGCAGCAGTCGGGCCTGGATTCGCAGTGGCTGTCGGGGCGCGAGTGCCGACGCCTGGAACCGATGCTCGCGCCGGGCGTGCGCGGCGGGCTGCGGGTCGACGGCGATCACCAGATCGACCCGCGGCGGCTGGCCCGTGCCCTGGTGGCCGCGTGCGAGCGGGCGGGCGTGGTCTTCCACCGGGCGTGGGCGGAGCGGCTGACCGTCGCAGGGGACCGGGCCGCGGGTGTCGTCCTGGCCGACGGGACCGCGCCGGCCGCCGGGCAGGTGGTGCTCGCCGGGGGCAGCCTCAGCGGGCGGCTCGCGGGCGTCCCGGAACACGTGCTGCCTCCCGTGAGACCGGTGAAGGGACAGGTCGTACG
This sequence comes from Streptomyces sp. NPDC093598, assembly GCF_044764825.1. Classification (NCBI taxonomy): domain Bacteria; kingdom Bacillati; phylum Actinomycetota; class Actinomycetes; order Kitasatosporales; family Streptomycetaceae; genus Streptomyces; species Streptomyces sp. NPDC093598. The sequence goes on from NZ_JBIWIV010000001.1 coordinate 409,299, forward strand.
GCTGACCATGCCGCAGCGGCACGGGCCGTTCCTGAGCCGGACCGTGCGCGCGGTCGTGCGCGGCAGCCACGTCTACCTGGTGCCGCGCGCGAGCGGCGAACTGGTCGTCGGAGCCACCAGCGAGGAGCAGGGCTGGGACACCACCGTGACCGCGGGCGGCGTGTACGAGCTGCTGCGGGACGCGCACGAGCTGGTCCCGGGCATCACCGAGCTGCCGCTCACCGAGACCCGGGCCGGACTGCGGCCCGGCTCCCCCGACAACGCGCCGCTGCTCGGCCCGACCGGCCTGGAGGGGCTGCTGCTGGCCACCGGGCACTACCGCAACGGCGTGCTCCTCACACCGGTGACCGGAGACGCTCTGGCGCACGCCCTGGCGACGGGCGAACTCCCCGAGGAGGCCCGGCCCTTCACGCCGAAGCGCTTCACCCCCGCCACCGCACTCACGGAGCAGCCCGCATGAACATCTCCGTCAACGGGGAGCCCCGGGACGTCCGGCCCGGCACGGCTCTCGACACCGTGGTGAGGTCGCTCACCGCCTCGTCCTCGGGCGTCGCCGCCGCCCTCAACGAAACCGTCGTCCCACGCACCCAGTGGCCCGCCACGCCCCTGGCCGAGGGAGACCGCGTGGAAGTCCTCACCGCCGTCCAAGGAGGCTGACCATGGCCGACGATCCGTTTCTCCTCGGTGGTACGTCCTTCACGTCCCGCCTGATCATGGGCACGGGCGGGGCGCCCAGCCTCGACGTGCTGGAGCGCTCGCTGGTGGCGTCCGGGACGGAGCTGACGACGGTCGCGATGCGCCGGGTGAACGCCTCGGTGCACGGCTCGGTGCTGTCCGTGCTCGACAAGCTCGGCATCGGGGTGCTGCCCAACACGGCGGGCTGCTTCACCGCCGGGGAGGCCGTCCTCACGGCCCGCCTCGCGCGCGAGGCCCTCGGCACCGACCTGATCAAGCTGGAGGTCATCGCCGACGAGCGCACCTTGCTGCCGGACCCGATCGAGACACTGGAGGCGGCCGAGACACTGGTGGACGACGGCTTCACGGTGCTGCCGTACACCAACGACGACCCCGTCCTGGCGCGGAAGCTGGAGGACGTGGGCTGTGCGGCGATCATGCCGCTCGGCTCGCCGATCGGCTCCGGGCTCGGGATCCGCAACCCGCACAACTTCCAGCTGATCGTCGAGCACGCGCGCGTGCCGGTGATCCTGGACGCGGGCGCCGGTACGGCCTCGGACGCGGCGCTGGCGATGGAGCTGGGGTGCGCGGGTGTGATGCTGGCCTCGGCGGTGACGCGAGCGCAGGAGCCCGTGCTGATGGCCGACGCGATGCGGCACGCCGTGGAGGCGGGGCGGCTGGCGTACCGGGCCGGGCGTATCCCACGGCGGCATTTCGCGGAGGCGTCGTCACCGACGGAGGGCATGGCCGCGCTGGACCCGGAGCGGCCCGCTTTCCGGTAGGGGGCGCGGTACACGTCACAGGTCGGCTGCAGTCCCGCCCCGAAAACAGGCGACGCGGGAGAGCTGTCGGTCGTGACTCGTACACTCGCCTGCGTGGACACGACCCTTCAGGACCCTTTGGTCGGGCAGGTGCTCGACGGCCGGTACCGCATCGACGCGCGGATCGCGGTCGGCGGGATGGCCACGGTCTACCGGGCCGTGGACACCCGGCTCGACCGGGTCCTCGCGCTCAAGGTGATGCACCCCTCCCTCGCGGTCGACGCCTCGTTCGTCGAGCGGTTCATCCGCGAGGCGAAGTCCGTGGCCCGGCTGGCCCATCCGAACGTGGTGCAGGTCTTCGACCAGGGCACCGACGGCTCGTACGTGTACCTGGCGATGGAGTACGTGGCGGGCTGCACCCTGCGGGACGTGCTGCGCGAGCGCGGGGCACTGCAACCGCGTGCCGCCCTGGACATCCTGGAGCCGGTGCTGGCCGCGCTGGGCGCCGCGCACCGCGCCGGTTTCGTGCACCGCGACATGAAGCCGGAGAACGTCCTGATAGGGGACGACGGCAGGGTCAAGGTCGCCGACTTCGGTCTCGTGCGGGCCGTGGACACGGTGACGAACACCACCGGCACCGTGCTCGGCACGGTGTCGTACCTCGCGCCCGAGCAGATAGAGAGCGGCACCGCGGACCCCCGCGTCGACGTGTACGCGTGCGGCGTGATGCTGTACGAGATGCTGACCGGCGACAAGCCGCACGACGGGGACTCCCCCGCCGTGATCCTCTACAAGCACCTGCACGAGGACGTCCCGCCGCCCTCGGCCGCCGTGCCCGGTCTGGCGTACGAGCTGGACGAGATGGTGGCCTCGGCGACGGCCCGCACCCCGGCCGTCCGCCCGCACGACGCGGTGGCGCTGCTCGCGCAGGTCCGCGACGGGCGCGGCCGGCTCAGCGCGGACCAGCTGGACGCGGTGCCGCCGCAGGCGCTCACGGTGGACCACGACAACGGCGACGACCGGACGACCGTGATCCCGCGCGCTCTCACCACACCGCGCCCGCTGCCGGTCGACGAGGACGGCGAGACCTCCGGGGCCGTGCTCAACCGCACCAGCCGCTTCGAGTCCCCGCCGCCACCCCCGCCGTCCCGGCGCCGCCCGGGATCGCGGCGCGGCCCGGCGGCGATCGTCGTCGCCGTCCTGCTCGTGCTCGGCCTCGGCGCCGGGATCTGGTACATCAACTCCGGCCAGTTCACCAAGGTCCCGCCGCTGCTGGCGAAGACCCAGGACGAGGCGGAAGACCGGCTGCAGGACGCGGGCCTGGAGGTCGGCAAGGTCAGCCACGCCCACAGCGACACCGTCAAGCGCGGCACGATCATCGGCACCAACCCTGAGCCGGGCGCCCGTATCCGCGTCAACGACTCCGTTTCGTTCACCGTCTCCGACGGCCCCGAGACCGTGCGCGTGCCGGCCCTGGAGGGCCGGAAGCTGGACAAGGCGCAGGACCAGCTGAGGGAGGACGGGCTGGAGCCGGGCATGGTCACCCGTGAGTTCAGCGAGGACGTGCCGCGCGGCTCGGTGATCTCCGCGCGCCCGGCGGACGGCACCAAGGTGCGTGCGGGCACGGCCGTCGCGCTGGTCGTCAGCAAGGGTGCTCCCATCGACATTCCCGACGTCACCGGCTCGGACGAGGCGGACGCGAGGTCCGAGCTGACGGAGGCCGGTCTCAAGGTGAAGATCGCCACCGAGCGGGTCAACTCCTCCGAGTACGACAAGGGCCAGGTCGTCCGGCAGACGCCGAAGTCCGGCAGCCGGGTGGCCGAGGGCGACACCGTGACGCTGACTCTGTCGAAGGGCCCGGAGATGATCGAGGTCCCGGACGTGGTCGGTGACAGTGTCGACGACGCCAGGCAGGCGCTGGAGGGCGCCGGGTTCCAGGTCGACGAGGACCGAGGGCTGCTCGGCCTGTTCGGCGACGAGGTCAAGAGCCAGTCCGTCGAGGGCGGCGAGACCGCGCCCAAGGGCTCGACCATCACCATCAAGATCAGGTGACGGCCGCGGGCAGGGAGCCCGTGGACGGGGCAGGGCCGGACGCATGACACCCTGAACGGGTGAACAATCAGCTGTCCGGCCCCTCCCGCAACCCCGTGGGCGGCCACGTTCCCGTGGCCGGTGGGCTCCACTCCGTAGGCCTGTCGTACGCCCGTGAGCTGAAGGCGGAGACCGTCCAGGTCTTCGTCGCCAATCCGCGCGGCTGGGCCACGCCGACCGGAAACCCGAAGCAGGACGAGGCGTTCCGCGCGGCGTGCGCGGCCGAGTCGATCCCGGCCTATGTCCACGCCCCCTACCTGATCAACTTCGGCTCGCACACCGAGGCGACCGTGGAGCGGTCGGTGGAGTCGCTACGGCACTCGCTGCGGCGCGCGCGGGAGATCGGGGCGCTGGGCGTGGTCGTGCACACCGGCAGCGCGACCGGCGGCCGGGAGCGGTCGGTGGCGCTGAAGCAGGTGCGGGAGCATCTCCTGCCGCTGCTGGACGAGCTGACCCACGACGACGACCCGTTCCTGCTGCTGGAGTCGACGGCCGGACAGGGCGCCTCCCTGTGCTCACGGACGTGGGACTTCGGCCCGTACTTCGAGGCGCTGGACGCCCACCCGATGCTCGGCGTGTGCCTGGACACCTGCCACATCTTCGCCGCGGGGCACGACCTGACCGGCCCGAGCGGTATGCACCAGACGCTGGACCTGCTGGTGGACACGGTCGGCGAGGGCCGGCTGAAGCTGATCCACGCCAACGACTCCAAGGACGTGGTGGGTGCGCACAAGGACCGGCACGAGAACATCGGCGTCGGCCACATCGGCGAGGACCCGTTCCGGGCCCTGATGACGCACCCCGCGACCGTGGGCGTGCCGCTGATCATCGAGACGCCGGGCGGCAAGCAGGGACATGCCGCGGACGTGGAGCGGCTGAAGAAGCTGCGCGACGGCTGAGACGTCAGAGGTCGGGGCCGTCCCCGGGCTCCTCCTGGTACGAGTAGCGCTGCTCCTGCCAGGGGTCGCCGATGTTGTGGTAGCCGCGCTCCTCCCAGAAGCCCCGCCGGTCGGCGGTCATGTACTCCACACCGCGCACCCACTTCGGGCCCTTCCACGCGTACAGGTGGGGCACGATCAGGCGGAGCGGGAAGCCGTGCTCGGCGGTGAGCAGTTCGCCGCCCTTGTGGGTGGCGAAGAGGACCTGCTCGTCGGCGAAGTCGGACAGCCGGAGGTTGGAGCTGAATCCGTACTCGGCCCACACCATCACATGGGTGACATCGTCCGCGGGCGGGGCGAGGTCGAGGATCGTGCGCGCCGGGATGCCGCCCCACTCGGCGCCCAGCATGCTGAACTTCGTGACGCAGTGCAGATCGGCCACGACGGTGGTGTAGGGCAGGGCGGTGAACTCCTCGTGGGTCCAGCAGTGCTTGCCGCCGCCGGCGGTGGCGCCGAAGACCCGGAACTCCCAGCGCTCGGGCCGGAACTTGGGGACGGGCCCGTAGTGCGTGACCGGCCAGCCGCGCTGCAACCGCTGTCCCGGGGGCAGCTCGGGCTGCGTCGCTCCTGCTGAATCGCGCCCTTCTCCCGACTCGTGTTCCAGCGGCTGACCCATGCCTCCATCCTGACAGACCCCGGGTGGTGCCCCTGACCGGGGCCACACCGAAACCGGACAAACTCGACTAAGCATGCCCTTACTTACTAAGTGAAGACTTACTGGACGATCTTCTTCACCAGTGGAATCATGCGGCGCAACCTGTCAGTTTCCCCGCGTGGAAGGAGCCTCTGCGATGCAGGGCGACCCCGAGGTTCTCGAATTCCTCAACGAGCAGTTGACCGGCGAGCTGACGGCGATCAACCAGTACTGGTTGCACTACCGGATCCAGGACAACAAGGGCTGGACCAAGCTCGCCAAGTACACGCGTGAAGAGTCCATCGACGAGATGAAGCACGCGGACAAGATCACCGAGCGCATCCTCATGCTGGACGGCCTGCCCAACTACCAGCGGCTCTTCCACGTACGGGTCGGCCAGACGGTCACCGAGATGTTCCAGGCGGACCGGCAGGTCGAGGTCGAGGCGATCGACCGCCTCAAGCGCGGTATCGAGGTGATGCGCAGCAAGGGCGACATCACGTCCGCGAACCTCTTCGAGTCGATCCTCGAGGACGAGGAGCACCACATCGACTATCTGGACACGCAGCTGGAACTGATCGACAAGCTCGGCGAGGCGCTGTACATCGCGCAGCAGATCGAGCAGCCGAGCTAGACGCGGCCAGGCGGATCAGGCGGCGTCTTCGAGGTCCGCGAGGACCGGCTGACCCTGGTCGGCCAGTTCACGGCGCGGGCAGGCTCCCCTGCCCAGGATCGCCTGGATGCGGCGCACACAGGACCCGCAGTCCGTGCCCGCCTTGCAGGCGGAGGCAATCTGGCGGGGGGTGCAGGCGCCGCCGTCCGCGTGCTGTTTGACCTGCTGCTCGGTGACGCCGAAGCAACTGCAGACGTACACGCGGTTCACCTCCCGACGGGGTCGTTCTCTGGCGCCGTCCCCGTTGATCGGTGAGGCTAACCTAACCTTACCCGTCGGGTCAGGAGCGCAAAAGTGGAGAGGGGCGCGGATCGTGTGATCCGCGCCCCAGCCCATGCCCCGGTAACAGGCGGACCCGTTACTGGTCCCTGTACATCTCGGCCACGAGGAACGCCAGGTCGAGCGACTGGCTGCGGTTGAGCCGCGGGTCGCAGGCCGTCTCGTAGCGCTGGTGCAGATCGTCGACGAAGATCTCGTCGCCGCCGCCCACGCACTCGGTGACGTCGTCGCCGGTGAGTTCCACGTGGATGCCACCCGGGTGGGTGCCGAGGGCCTTGTGGACCTCGAAGAAGCCCTTGACCTCGTCGAGCACGTCGTCGAAGCGGCGAGTCTTGTGGCCCGATGCCGCCTCGTAGGTGTTGCCGTGCATCGGGTCGGTGATCCAGGCCACGGTCGCGCCGGAGGCGGTGACCTTCTCGACCAGCTCGGGGAGCTTGTCGCGGACCTTGTCGGCGCCCATGCGGACGATGAAGGTCAGCCGGCCCGGCTCCCGCTCGGGGTCGAGGCGCTCGATGTACTGCAGCGCGTCCTCGGCGGTGGTCGTCGGACCCAGCTTGATGCCGACCGGGTTGCGGATCTTCGAGGCGAACTCGATGTGCGCGTGGTCCAGCTGCCGGGTGCGCTCGCCGATCCACACCATGTGCCCGGAGACGTCGTACAGCTGCCCCGTGCGCGAGTCGACCCGGGTCAGCGCGGACTCGTAGTCGAGGAGCAGCGCCTCGTGCGAGGCGTAGAACTCGACCGTCTTGAACTCCTCCGGGTCGGCCCCGCAGGCGTGCATGAAGTTCAGCGCGTTGTCGATCTCGCGGGCCAGCTGCTCGTAGCGCTGCCCCGACGGGGACGACTTCACGAAGTCCTGGTTCCAGGCGTGAACCTGGCGCAGGTCGGCGTAGCCGCCGGTGGTGAAGGCGCGCACCAGGTTCAGCGTGGAGGCGGACGCGTGGTACATCCGCTTCAGCCGCTCGGGGTCCGGGATGCGGGCCTCTTCGGTGAAGTCGAAGCCGTTGACGGAGTCGCCGCGGTACGTCGGCAGCGTCACGCCGTCGCGGGTCTCGGTCGGCTTGGAGCGCGGCTTGGAGTACTGGCCGGCGATCCGGCCGACCTTCACGACCGGCACGGACGCGGCGTACGTGAGCACGGCGCCCATCTGGAGCAGCGTCTTCAGCTTGTTGCGGATGTGGTCGGCGGACACCGCGTCGAAAGCCTCGGCGCAGTCGCCGCCCTGGAGGAGGAACGCCTCTCCCTTGGCGACGGCCGCCATCCGGGCGCGCAGCTGGTCGCACTCGCCCGCGAAGACGAGCGGCGGATACGACTCGAGGTCCGCGATCACTGCGCGCAGAGCCTCGGTGTCGGGGTACTCGGGCTGCTGCGCCGCGGGCAGGTTTCGCCAGGTGTTGCCAGCACTCGCGCTGGTCTTAGCGTTCACGGTCACGACCTCAACACTACGGGGTCGCCTCGGGCGTCCTGACCCGTGCCCAGCAAGTGAGACACCCCGTACACCCCTCGGACGTGGGGTAGGGTGCCTGCATGTTCGCGCACTCGACCCAGACCTGGTGGTGGACCGCTCATCCGGCGGCCCGCTGACTGCGCGTACACACGACTTCGCGAAGGCCGCCCGAGGGGCGGCCTTCGGTGTTTCCCGGGTCGTTCCTCACCGACATCGACGTGATTCGACGGAAGAGGAACCATGGACCTGGCACAGCTGCTGGACGACCCCCGTCCCTTCGCCCTGCTCCGCCGCCGCACGCCCGGCCACGACCACGAGCTGGTCGAGGTCCTGATCGGCCCGGTCGCCGCCTGTGACCGTCTCGCCGACCTCCCCGACCGGAGTCTCGCGCTGGTGCCCTTCCGGCAGATCCGCGAGCGCGGCTTCGACGTCCGCGACGACGGCACACCCCTGCTGGCCCTGACGCCCGAGGAGTCCTGTGCCCTCCCGCTGGCCGCCGCCCTCGACCAGCTCCCGGCGCACGACGTACGGGTCGAGGGCGGCGGCTTCGACGTCGCCGACGAGGAGTACGCGGAGATCGTCGGGCGTGTGCTGCGGGAGGAGATCGGGCGGGGCGAGGGCGCGAACTTCGTGATCCGGCGGACCTACGAGGGTGGGATCCCCGGATTCGGGCGGGCCGACGCGCTGGCGCTGTTCCGGCGGCTGCTGGAGGGCGAGCGGGGGGCGTACTGGACGTTCGTGGTGCACACCGGGGACCGCACGCTGGTCGGGGCGAGCCCGGAGGTGCATGTGCGGATGTCCGGGGGCACGGTCGTCATGAACCCGATCAGCGGGACGTACCGCTACCCCGCCGAGGGGCCGACGCCCGAGCACCTGCTGGATTTCCTCGCCGACGGCAAGGAGATCGAGGAGCTGTCGATGGTCGTCGACGAGGAGCTCAAGATGATGTGCACCGTCGGTGACATGGGCGGGGTGGTCGTCGGGCCCAGGCTCAAGGAGATGGCGCACCTCGCGCACACCGAGTACGAGCTGCGCGGCAGGTCCTCGCTGGACGTGCGGGACGTGCTGAGGGAGACCATGTTCGCGGCGACCGTCACCGGCTCGCCGGTGCAGAACGCCTGCCGGGTGATCGAGCGGCACGAGAGCGGCGGGCGCGGGTACTACGCGGGGGCGCTGGCCCTGATCGGCCGGGATTCGGGTGGGGCCCAGACCCTCGACTCCCCCATCCTCATCCGCACCGCCGACATCGACGCGGCCGGGCGGCTGCGGGTGCCGGTGGGTGCGACCCTCGTGCGCGGCTCGGACCCGGCGAGCGAGGTGGCCGAGACGCACGCCAAGGCGGCGGGTGTGCTGGCGGCGCTGGGAGTACGGCCGTCACGGCCGCGTACGGAGCGCACCCGCGCACGCCTCGCCGACGACCCACGCGTGCGTGCCGCGCTGGACGGACGCCGCGCTTCGCTGGCGCCCTTCTGGCTGCGCATGCAGGAGCGCGCGGCGGAACCGGCCGGACACGCCCTGGTCGTCGACGGGGAGGACACCTTCACGGCGATGCTCGCGCACGTGCTGCGCTCCAGCGGCCTGGAGGTGACGGTCCGGCGGTACGACGAGGACGGGCTGCGGGAGACGGTGCTCGCGCACGAGGGGCCGGTGGTGCTGGGCCCGGGTCCCGGGGACCCTGCCGATCTCACCGACCCCAGGATGCGGATCCTGCGGAACCTCACCGCCGAGGTGATGCGCGGCCATGCGCACGGCGTGCTCGGCGTCTGCCTCGGGCACGAGCTGATCGCGGCCGAGCTGGGGCTGGACATCGTTCGCAAGGATGTGCCGTACCAGGGGGCGCAGACGACGGTCGACCTCTTCGGGCGGCCGGAGACGGTCGGCTTCTACAACAGCTTCGTGGCGCGCTGCGACGACGAGGGGGCGGAGGAGCTGGCCGCGCACGGGATCGAGGTGAGCAGGGCCGCCAACGGGGAGGTGCACGCCGTGCGGGGGGCGGGGTTCGCGGGCGTGCAGTTCCACCCGGAGTCGATCCTGACGCTCAACGGCACGCGGATCGTGCGGGAGTTGGTGGGACAAGCGCGTAACACGACCGTGTAGCCGTCCGGGGGCCGCGGCCCCCGGACGTCCGTCCCCCGGTCAGCCGAAGAACACCCCGACCTCCTCGTACAGCGCGGGGTCCACCGTCTTCAGCCGGGCCGTGGCGTCCGCGATGGGAACGCGGACGATGTCCGTGCCGCGCAGGGCGACCATCCGGCCGAAGTCGCGGTCCCGGACACAGTCGATGGCGTGCAGTCCGAAGCGGGTGGCGAGCCAGCGGTCGAAGGCGCTGGGGGTGCCGCCGCGCTGCACATGGCCCAGGACCGTCGTGCGGGCCTCCTTGCCCGTGCGCTTCTCGATCTCCTTGGCGAGCCACTCGCCGACCCCGGACAGCCGGACGTGCCCGAAGGAGTCCAGGGTCTGGTCCTTGAGGACCATGTCACCGTCTTTCGGCATCGCCCCCTCGGCGACGACCACGATCGGTGCGTACGACGCCCGGAAGCGGGAGGTCACCCAGGTGCACACCTGCTCGACGTCGAAGCGCTGCTCGGGGATGAGGATGACGTTGGCGCCGCCGGCCAGGCCCGAGTGGAGGGCGATCCAGCCGGCGTGCCGGCCCATCACCTCGACGACCAGGACGCGCATATGGGACTCGGCGGTGGTGTGCAGCCGGTCGATGGCCTCGGTCGCGATGCCGACGGCGGTGTCGAAGCCGAAGGTGTAGTCGGTGGCGGACAGGTCGTTGTCTATCGTCTTCGGGACGCCCACGCAGGGCACGCCGTGCTCGTCGGACAACCGGGCGGCCACGCCCAGGGTGTCCTCGCCGCCGATGGCGATGAGCGCCTCGACCTCGAGGCCGGCGAGGGTCTCCTTGATCCGGTGGATGCCGTTCTGCACCTTCAGCGGGTTGGTCCGCGAGGAGCCGAGGACGGTACCGCCGCGGGGCAGGATGCCGCGCACGGCGGGGATGTCGAGCCGGACGGTGTCGTTCTCCAGGGGGCCTCGCCAGCCGTCCCGGAAGCCGGTGAAGTCATAGCCGTACTCCTGCACGCCCTTGCGGACGATGGCCCGGATGACGGCGTTGAGGCCGGGGCAGTCGCCGCCTCCGGTCAGTACTCCGACGCGCATGGAACAGTCCCTTCGCCGCAGGTGCCTGACGAAGGGTCAGTGTGACGTGCGCCTCACTCGTCGTCGAGGCCGCGCTCTATCGCGTACCGGACGAGCTCCACCCGGTTGTGCAACTGGAGCTTGCCCAGGGTGTTCTGGACATGGTTCTGCACCGTGCGGTGGGAGATGACCAGACGTTCGGCGATCTGCTTGTAGCTCAGGCCCTTGGCGACCAGGCGCAGCACCTCGGTCTCGCGGTCGGTGAGCCGGGGCGCCTTGGGTTCGTCGGTGTCGGGGGCGGGGCCCGGTTCGGAGGCCAGACGGCGGTACTCGCCGAGGACCAGCCCGGCGAGGCCGGGGGTGAAGACCGGGTCGCCCACGGCCGTGCGGCTCACCGCGTCCCGCAGTTCCTCGGTGGAGGCGGACTTCAGCAGATAGCCGGTCGCGCCGGACTTCACCGCCTCCAGGACGTCGGCGTGCTCGCCGCTCGCGGACAGCACCAGGACCCGCAACGCGGGGTTCGCGGCGACGACCTCCTTGCAGACCTGCACGCCGGGCTTGGCGGGCAGGTTCAGGTCGAGCACGAGGACGTCGGGCGCGGCGGCCTTGGCGCGGCGCACGGCCTGGTCGCCGTCGCCCGCGGTGGCGACCACCTCGAAACCCGACTCGGCCAGGTCGCGGGCGACGGCGTCGCGCCACATGGGGTGGTCGTCGACGACCATGACTCTGATCGGGTCCTGCCGGTCCTGGGTCGGATCCGTCATCGCTGTTCCGCCTTCCCCCGTGTGTGCGTCACGTCCTTCGGTACCTTCAGCTCGACCTCCGTGCCCTGCCCCGGCACCGAGATCAGCTCCGCGCTGCCGCCGAGGTCGCGCAGCCGGCCGCGGATCGACAGGGCGACGCCGAGCCGTCCCTCGCCCTCGGCCTGGACGAGCCGTCCCTCCGGGATGCCGGGCCCGTCGTCCCGTACGGTGACGATCACCTCGTCCGGCTCGTCCTCGACGAGGATCCAGGCGCGCGCGTCCTGACCGGCGTGCCGGCGGACGTTGTCCAGGGCGGCCCCGACCGCGGCGGCCACCTCCCGGGCGGCGACCGGCGCCAGCGGCACGGGCGCACCGGGCTCGGCGAGGCTGACCCTGGCCCCGGCGTACGGCGCGAGCAGGGCGCGCAGGTCGACGGGGCCGCTCTCGCCCGGCTCCTCCTCGACGGCACGGACGACCGCGCCCTCGGCGGCATCCTCCGAGACCCGGGAGACGGGCACCAGTCCGCCGGAGACCAGCGTGCGCAGCGCGACCTCCTGCTCACCGGCCATCCGGCCCAGCTCGGCCGCCTCGCCGCCGATCACCGCCCCGCGCCGCTGCACCATGGCCAGCACCTGGAGCACGCTGTCGTGGATGTCCCGGGCGAGACGCTCCCGCTCCCGGGTGGCGGCCTCGATCTCCAGGGCCCGGGCAAGGGTGCGCTCGGAGGCGCGGGCGACCTCGACGACGTAACCGATGGCGATGGAGGCGATGCAGACCAGGATGACGTTGTGCACGGTGTCGCGGGCCGGGCTGCCCCGCTCGACCAGGTTGGCGACGGCCACGAGGCCGGAAGCGAGGGCCGCCCAGCGCCAGCCGCCCTTGATGGCGAAGGCCAGGACGGAACCGGCGGTCCATATCGACGGCAGGGTGGGACCGCCCGCCTGGATCCGCTCGTGCGTGTCGGCGAGGGGCGTGAGCAGGATGCCGACGACGGCGATGGTGAGGTCGGCGGCGAGGAACCGCTTGGTGCAGCGGGCGGCGTTCGCTACCCGGGGCAGCGTGGCCAGGGTCCACGTGCCGAGCACGGCGTAGTAGGCGACCGCGATCCACGGGCGGGTGAACTCGTCGTGGGCGGTGGCGAACAGGCCGACCGCGTACAGCAAGGTGAGCACCCGGTAGGCGGTGAGCGCACGCCACAGCGGCTGCTCGACCGACATCCTCATGACTCGCTCGCGCTTGGCCATCTCCCCCGCCCCCCGACCGAAGCCCCGGCTAGGGCTCGCTCCGCCGCTGCTCCGTCTGCTTTTCCTTCTCGGCCTGTTCCTTCTCCGCCCGCGCGAGAGCCGCCCTGGCCGCCTTCTCGGCTTCCTTCTCCGCCTTCGCCGCTTCCGTGAGCTGCCGCTTCATGGCCGTCGCGTACATGTCGACGTACTCCTGGCCGGAGAGCCTCATGATCTCGTACATGACCTCGTCGGTCACCGCGCGCAGCACGAACCGGTCGTGCTCCATGCCCTGGTAGCGGCTGAAGTCCAGGGGCTTGCCGATCCGGATGCCCGGCCGCATCAGCTTGGGCATGACCTTCCCGGGCGGCTGGATCTTCTCGGTGTCGATCATGGCGACGGGGAGGACGGGTGCGCCGGTCGCGAGCGCCACACGCGCGAGACCGCCCGGCTTGCCCCGGTAGAGCCGCCCGTCGGGCGAGCGCGTGCCCTCGGGGTAGATCCCGAACAGCTCACCGCGCTCCAGCACCTCGATGCCGCTCTTGATGGCGGCCTCGCCAGCGCCGCGCGCACCGGAGCGGTCCACGGGAAGCTGCCCGACGCCCTTGAAGAAGGCGGCCGTCAGCCGGCCCTTCATGCCGGGCGTGGTGAAGTACTCGGCCTTCGCGATGAAGGTGACCTTGCGGTCGAGGACGGCGGGCAGGAAGAACGAGTCGGAGAAGGACAGGTGATTGCTCGCCAGGATCGCAGCGCCCTCGGCGGGTACGTTCTCCAGGCCCTCCACCCAGGGTCTGAAGGCGAGCTTCAGCGGACCCCCGATGGTGACCTTCATCGCGCCGTACAACAACCGAGTGCCTCCTGTATGTGTCGATCAGACCTTAACCCGGAGCGCCGTCGAAGGCGCCGACGGCCCTGGTCGGTGTCAGTGCGGTCGCGTACGGTGAAGGTCCCGCGCACGACGCGCGAACCCCTTCCATGACGTTCCGTGACATTCCGTGATCGTGTCAGTCCCTTCTCACGACCAGGAGGCCGAAGGTGCCGGTCCTTGCCGGAGCCGAGCCGTTTCACCACGAGGGCGGGGAGGTCGCCGTCCTCCTCTGCCACGGCTTCACCGGATCACCGCAGTCGCTGCGCCCCTGGGCGGAGCACCTCGCCGAGCACGGCCTGACCGTCTCCCTGCCACTGCTGCCCGGGCACGGCACGCGCTGGGAGGACCTGCGGATCACCGGCTGGCAGGACTGGTACGCGGAGGTGGACCGTGAGCTGCGCCTGCTGTGCGAGCGCCGCGAGACGGTCTTCGTGGCCGGTCTGTCGATGGGCGGCGCGCTGGCCCTGCGGCTGGCCGCGAAGCACGGCGACGCCGTCCGGGGCGTCATGGTCGTCAACCCCGCGAACAAGGTGCACGGCCTGGCCGCGCACGCCCTCCCGGTGGTCCGCCACCTCGTCCCCGCGACGAAGGGCATCGCCAGCGACATCGCCAAGCCGGACAGCAGGGAGCTCGGCTACGACCGGGTGCCGCTGCACGCGGCGCATTCGCTGCGGCAGTTCTTCCAGGCCACCGACCGCGAGCTGCCGCAGGTCACCCAGCCGGTGCTGCTGCTGCGCAGCCCGCAGGACCATGTGGTGCCGCCCGCCGACTCGGCCCGGATCCTCAGCCGCATCTCGTCGACGGACGTGAAAGAGGTCATCCTGGAACAGAGCTACCACGTCGCCACGTTGGACCATGACGCGGACCGGATCCACGAGGAGAGCCTCGCGTTCATCGGCCGCATCGCGTCCGGCCTCGACAAGGAGCCCGGGCTCGGCAAGGAAGGGACGACCGCAGGTGGCTGAGCACGACTCCGACCGCGAGGGCCGGGAGCCGGACGAGAAGGGCGTCCCGTTCGACGAGGAGGCCGCCTGGGCGGCGATCGTCGCCGGGTACGGCGAGGAGCCGCCGGACCCGCCGGGCGCCAAGCCGTTCAAGGCGATCGAGGACCTGGCCCTGCCGGCGACCGGGACCAACGACACCGTGATCGACGGCGACCGGGGCGATACGGCCGTGAAGTCCGGGGACGCCGTGAAGCCGGCCGACCCGGAGGAGGCCGAGGGCTCCGCGGAGAAGGCCGAGGGCTCCGCGGAGAAGCCCGCGAAGCCCCTGGGCGGCTCCGTCTCCTTCGCGCCCGGTGTCGGCCCGCGCGACTACTCCGTGCCCGAGCCCGCCGAGGACGACTTCGACGAGGACGACGAGGGCCACTTCGTGCCCCCGGAGCCGCCCCCGCTGCCGACCGCCGACCCGACCGCCAAGTTCGCCTGGCTCGGCGTGCTCGGCGGGCCGGTGCTGCTTCTCCTGGCCGTGCTGCTCGGCTGGGAGATGACCTGGTGGCTGGCCACGCTGGGGATCGGCGGGTTCCTCGGCGGCTTCGCGACGCTGGTGATGCGCATGCGCACGGACGACGAGGACGACGACGACCCCGGGCGGGGTGCGGTCGTCTAAGCAGCCGGGACTCTGAGGGCGGCCAGGACCGGGAGGTGGTCCGTGGCCGCCCTCAGGTCTGTGCCGGACACTCCCGGGAGCCCATGGGGGTTCCCCCGCTCGAGCTCGGCCGAGAGTGGGGGAGGCACGCCGCAGCCCAGCACCTCGATGTCCTTCGTCGCGAAGATCGCGTCGATGCGCTGGTAGGGGTCGGTGGGCGTCCAGGTGTGCTCGCCGCCCCAGGGGGCCGCGGCCCGGCAGTCGGTCAGGCCGTCGGCCAGCCGGCGGAAGGCCGGGCCGTCGGGACCCTCGTTGAGGTCGCCGCCGGCGATCGCGTGCTCCACCCCCATGGCCGCGAGCCGGTCCAGGAGCATGCCGGACTGCTCGTAGCGCTCGTCCTTCTGGAGGGACAGATGGCAGCTGAGCACGCCGAGGCGGGTGCCGGCGACGCGGACGACCGCGGTGGCGAAGCCGCGGCGGTGCAGGCCGGGGGTGGGGGGCAGGAGGACGTCCTCCGTGCGTTCGACGCTCACCCGGAGCGAGCTGAGGACGGCCGGTCCGGTGGCGGTGGCGCCGCCGGTGACGATCACCAGGTCGGACGCGAGGGCCAGGCGGGCGAGTTTCTTGCGCCAGCGGAAGAAGCGGGGGGCTTCTTGGACGAGGACGAGGTCGGGCTCGCACGCCCTGATGACCCGGGCCAGGGCGTCGGTGTCATCGCGCATGGAGCGGATGTTGTAGCTGAGGACCCTGATGACCGCGGAACCGTCGGGTTCTGTACGCGAGTTGGGGAGCAGGGGCATGTGATCAATCTACGCCCGACAGCTCGGGGCGCGAGGCTTGTGCGCGGGTGCCGTTGTCCGTGGCTTGTCGCGCAGTTCCCCGCGCCCCTGAGCATGCAGGGTGTTTAGATGATCGGGTCGGGTTCCCTCGCCAGGTCCGCCGCGCCCACCAGGCCGGCCTTGTTGCCCAGCTCCGCCGCGCGGACCTCGGCCACCGGGCGCCAGTTGCCGCCGACCAGCCAGCGCTTGTAGGACTTGCGGATCGGGCCCAGGACCAGCTCGCCCTCGTCGGAGAGACCGCCGCCGACGATGAACGCGGAGGGGTCGAAGAGGGAGGCGAGATCGGCGAGGCCCGCGCCGACCCAGCGGGCCAGCTCGCGGTAGGAGTCGACGGCCACCCGGTCGCCCTGGCGGGCGGCCATGGAGATGTGCTTGCCCTCGATGCCGTCGGGCGTGCCGTTGCCGAGGCCGAGCAGGGTCTCGGCGTTCTCCGGGGTGGCGTTGGCGCGCTGCTTGGCGTACCTCACCAGCGCCCGGCCCGACGCGTACTGCTCCCAGCAGCCCTGCGAGCCGCAGCCGCACAGCAGGCCGTCCGGCACCATGCGGATGTGGCCGAACTCGGCGGCCACGCCGAAGTGTCCGCGGCGCAGCTTGTTGCCGATGATGATGCCGCCGCCGAGACCGGTGCCCAGCGTGATGCAGATGACGTTGCGGTGGCCCTTGCCGGCACCGAACTTGTACTCGCCCCACGCCGCGGCGTTCGCGTCGTTCTCCACGACCACCGGGAGGCTCACGCGGGCCTCGACCTTCTCCTTGAGCGGCTCGTTGCGCCAGTGGATGTTGGGCGCGAAGTAGACCTCGGAGCGCTGCCGGTTCACGTAGCCGGCGGCGCCGATGCCCACGCCGACGATGTCGTGACCGACGCGTGCGCCGTCCACCGCCGAGGCGATGGCGTCCACGATGCCCTCAGGCGTGCCCGGGGTCGGCACCTTGTGGGTCGAGAGGATGTTGCCTTCCTCATCGACCACGCCGGCCGCGATCTTCGTGCCGCCGATGTCGACGCCGATGGTGAGTCCCATGAATCCCTCAGTTTCGGTCGAGCCCCGCTACGGCCAACGGTACCCGAGGCCCTGCCGTCGGGTTCGCCGTCGTCCGCACGGTGGGCACCGCCGGGCGGCCGCCCGGATCCGCCGATCCGCCGGGTTCGGAGGGCTCAGTCCAGGTCGATGCGCTCCCCGGGACCGGCGTCGTCGCCACCGTCCCGGCGTTCGCCCTGGTCACGGGGGTCGTTCCGGTCGTCGCGCCCGGTCCAGCGCCGCTCCTGGGCCTGGACGGCGGAGCGGTAGGCGGCGAGCAGCTCGTTCCCGGCCGCCGCCAGGTGGTCGAAGACGTCCGGATTGCGCTCGATGACGGGTTCCACGGCGTCCTTGGCCTGCTGGACGACCTGCCGGACGACCTGCTGGGCGGCGGGCCCCGCGACCGCGCCGAGCGGGGACTGTGCCCCGGACAGCTTCTCCGCGACGGCGTCGACGAGCTTCTTCAGTTCCTCGGCCGCGGAACCAGGGGGCGTGCCGTACTGGGTGCGGCGGCGGGCCTTCTCCGCCTGGAGGTCCTCGGCGCACGCGGTCGCCCAGGCGTCGGCGTCGCTCGCCCGCATCTCGTCCGCGGCCTCTTTTTCGCGGGCGGCGTCGGACGGCGGGAGCTCTTCGCTCATGACGGACTCCTGACTACGGTTCGTCCCTCCGACGTTACCCGAACGGGCATACCGGTTTCACGGGCCGGGACCGGCCTTGTTCTCCCCGGTCCCGCCCTGCTGTCTCACCGGTTCTGCGGCCACTGCTTCGCGTCGGGTGCGAAGCGGATGTGCAGCTCACCGTCGCGCAGGGCGGCCCCGTCGACGGTGCAGCGGCGCAGCACGGAGGGCAGCGGAACGATCCGGCGGAACCGCCCCGCCGTGACGACGAGTTCGTCGCCGCGCCGGACCAGGTCCAGTTCCTCACGTATGGCGCCGGGCAGCGGGATCCGCCAGACGAGTACGCCGTCCTCGCCGAGCCGGTCGGTCACCGGCCAGTCGGCCCGGGTGGCCGGCTGCCCGACGGCGGGCACGGCGAGGGCGGTGAGGTCGTCGGTGCCGCGCGGGTCGCGTCCGAGATGGGCCACGGTGCGGACGTCGTACGACTCCCGCCACTCCTCCAGCGTCTTGCGCTGCTGGGCGACCGGGCCGGCGAGCCAGGTGTCCGGGGACGCCTCGGGCAGGACGCGGTTGGCGACCACGATGTCGGTGCGCAGGCCGCGCAGGGCGAGGCCCAGGCCCGCGGTGCGCAGCGCGTCGGCACCGGCCGGGCCGGGCTCGGCGACCAGGCGTACGGCGGTGTCGCGGTCGGCGACGACCGCCTCGACCGCGGCCAGTTCCAGGTCCCAGCGGGCTGCCGCGTCGTAGAGCCACTCGGCGGGCATGGGGACACCGGCGAGGCGGCCGAGGACGGGGCGCAGGGCGCGGGCGGCCTGGCGTTCGGGCGGGAGCAGGCGGCGCAGGTAGCGGCGGAGTTCCTCGGGCAGGGCGAGCAGGGCGAGGGCCTGCGGGGCCGGGGGGAGGTCGACGACGAGGGTGTCGTACTTCTCCGACAGCGCGGCGTCGCGCAGGGCGCGCAGCAGGGCGAGTTCCTCGGCGCCGGGCAGGGGCGTGAGTTCCTCGGGGTCGAGGCGGGAGGCGCCGAGGAGGTCCAGGGCGGACGAGGCGCGGTCCTGGAGGGCGGTGAGGTCCCTGCGGAAGTCCTGGGCGGCGTCGGGGCGCCAGGCGGTCAGGTGGGGGGCTGCCTCGACCGGGACCGGGCCGGTCTTCACCCCCAGGGCGGCACCGAGGGTGTCCGTGCGGTCGGTGCCGAGGACGAGGGTGTCGGTGCCCTCGGCCGCCGCGGCCAGGGCGGTCGCGGCCGCGAGGGTGGTACGACCGCTGCCGCCGGGGCCCGTGATCAGGATGGTGCGCATGGGTGTGACGGTACCGGGCGTCGACGAGGCGCCCGGTGTCGCCGTGAGGCCGGGTGGGTGCGCGGCCGGGGCTACTTGCCCGCTTCGACCCTCTTCTTCAGACCGGCAAGCGCCCGGTCGATGATGACCTTCTCCGCCTTGCGCTTGATCATGCCGAGCATGGGGATCTTGACGTCCACGGTCAGCATGTAGGTGACCTCGGTGCCGCCCGTACCGGACGGCTTGAGGAGGTACGACCCGTCGAGGGACCGGAGCATCTGGGACTTCACCAGTGTCCAGGACACCTCGTTCTCGCCGGTCCAGGTGTAGCCGAGGACCTGGTCGTCCTTGATCGCGCCCGCGTCCATGACGAGGCGGACCTGCTCGGCGCGGCCCTGGCCGTCGGTCTTCAGGACCTCGGCCTCCTTCACCTCGCCGGTCCAGTCCGGGTAGCGGGCGAAATCGCTGATGACCGCCATGACGTCGGCCGGGGCCGCCTCGATGGTGATACTCGAGCTGGTGTGTTCCGCCATCGCCGTGGCTCCTCCAGATGCGGGCCGGTATGAGGTCGTGCGCACGTGCGCGCAGCGTGAAGGCTACCGCGCACGGGGCCCGCGGATCTCATCCGACCTGGGGCGTCCTCACCACTCCAGTGCCCAGGGCGTTCCGGTCGACGCGAAGTGCCCCACGTTCACACACTCGGTTGCCCCGATCCGCATCCTCTTGACCAGCGGCTGGTGCACGTGTCCGAAGAGGGAGTACCGGGGCCGTGTGCGGCGGATGGCGTCCAGCAGGGCGCGGCTGCCGCGCTCGAAGCGGCGGGCGACGGTGTCGTAGACCAGCTCGGGGACCTCGGGCGGGATGTGCGTGCAGAGCACGTCCACCTCGCCCACGGCCTCGATCTTCGCCGCGTACTCCTCGTCGCTGATCTCGTACGGCGTCCGCATCGGTGTGCGCAGGCCGCCGCCGACGAAGCCGAAGACCCGGCCGCCGATCTCGACGCGTTCGCCGTCGAGGACGGTGGTGCCGGGGCCCGCGTACTCCCGCCACAGCGTCGGCATGTCGACGTTGCCGTAGGTGGCGTACGTAGGAGAGGGGAACGCGGCGAACAGCTCGGCGTACTGCTTGCGCACCGCCTCCTCGATCACCGTGGCGCGGTTCCCCTGGACACCGGCCCACAGCTCGGCCCCGAGCACCCGGGCCTCCTCGAAGCGGCGGGCGGTGCGCAGCGCGACGATGCGGTCGGCGTTCTCGACGCCGAACAGGTCGGGGAAGATGCCGCGCGAGTGGTCGGCGTAGTCGAGGAAGAGGACGAGGTCGCCCAGGCATACCAGGGCGTCGGCGCCCTCCCCGGCCCTGGCCAGGTCGCGGGCGTTGCCGTGCACGTCGCTGACCACGTGCACGCGCGTCCGGTGGTTTCCGGCTGGTGTGGGTGCCATGGCGATCAAGGGTAGGTGGAGCGCCGCACTCGTGAACAGTGGCGGCCCTACCTGCGGTTACTGGCCAGTCATTTAGTGCTTGGACTACTGTGCGCGAAGAAATACCCAACCGTGTGACGCAGCGAACATCTCGACGGGACCCCCTGTCGGAGAAGCCATACCGGCGGGTAACGTCCGGGCAGTCCAGTCGTGCTCTGCATTTCAACAAGTGAATGCCTGAGTACCCGCCCGAGCCTTGGACCGCACCGTCGCAGCACACACCGTCGTGGCGCCGGCGCCCTATGAGGAGCAGCAGTCTTGCGCGAGTTCAGCCTTCCGGCTTTGTACGAGGTCCCTGCGGACGGGAATCTGACCGACATCGTCCGCAGAAACGCCGCGCAGCACCCGGACGTCGCCGTCATCGCCCGCAAGATCGGCGGCACCTGGCAGGACGTCACCGCCACCACCTTCCTCACCGAGGTGCACACGGCGGCCAAGGGGCTGATCGCCGCCGGGGTCCAGCCGGGCGACCGGGTGGGCCTGATGTCCCGCACCCGCTACGAGTGGACGCTGCTGGACTTCGCCATCTGGAGCGCGGGCGCGGTGACCGTGCCGGTGTACGAGACCAGTTCACCGGAGCAGGTGCAGTGGATCCTCGGGGACTCGGGCGCGACCGCCTGCGTCGTGGAGTCGGACGCCCACTCGGCCGCGATCGAGTCGGTGCGCGACCGGCTGCCGGCGCTGAAGCACGTGTGGCAGATCGAGGGCGGCGGCCTCGACGAACTGGGGCGGCTCGGCCAGGACGTCTCGGACGAGACGGTCGAGGAGCGCGGCTCGATCGCCAAGGCCGACGACCCGGCGACCATCGTCTACACCTCCGGTACCACCGGCCGCCCCAAGGGCTGTGTGCTCACCCACCGCGCCTTCTTCGCGGAGTGCGGCAACATCGTGGAGCGCCTGCGCCCGCTGTTCCGCACCGGCGAGTGCTCGGTGCTGCTCTTCCTGCCGCTGGCGCACGTCTTCGGCCGGCTGGTGCAGATCGCGCCCATGATGGCGCCGATCAAGCTCGGCTGTGTCCCGGACATCAAGAACCTCACCGACGAGCTGGCCGCGTTCCGCCCGACGCTGATCCTGGGCGTGCCGCGCGTCTTCGAGAAGGTCTACAACTCGGCGCGCGCCAAGGCCCAGGCCGACGGCAAGGGCAAGATCTTCGACAAGGCCGCCGACACCGCGATCGCCTACAGCAAGGCGCTGGACACCCCCTCGGGCCCGTCCCTCGGCCTGCGGATCAAGTACAAGACGTTCGACAAGCTCGTCTACGGCAAACTCCGCGCGGTCCTCGGCGGCCGGGGCGAGTACGCCATCTCCGGCGGCGCCCCGCTCGGCGAGCGGCTCGGGCACTTCTTCCGCGGCATCGGCTTCACGGTCCTGGAGGGCTACGGCCTGACCGAGTCCTGCGCGGCCACCGCGTTCAACCCCTGGGACCGGCAGAAGATCGGCACGGTCGGCCAGCCGCTGCCCGGCTCGGTGGTGCGGATCGCCGACGACGGCGAGGTGCTGCTGCACGGTGAGCACCTGTTCAAGGAGTACTGGAACAACCCGGGCGCGACCGCGGAGGCACTGGCCGACGGCTGGTTCCACACCGGTGACATCGGCACGCTCGACGAGGACGGCTACCTCAGGATCACCGGCCGCAAGAAGGAGATCATCGTCACCGCGGGCGGCAAGAACGTCGCCCCGGCCGTGATCGAGGACCGCATCCGCGCGCACGCGCTGGTCGCGGAGTGCATGGTGGTGGGCGACGGGCGGCCGTTCGTGGGCGCGCTGGTCACCATCGACGAGGAGTTCCTGGGCCGGTGGTGCTCCGACCACGGCAAGCCGGTGGGTGCCACCGCGGCGTCGCTGAGCGAGGACCCGGAGCTGCTGGCCGCGATCCAGGCGGCGATCGACGACGGCAACGCCGCGGTGTCGAAGGCGGAATCGGTGCGGAAGTTCCGCATTCTGTCCTCCCAGTTCACGGAGGAGTCGGGCCACCTGACGCCCTCACTGAAGCTGAAGCGGAACGTGGTGGCGAAGGACTACGCGCACGAGATCGAGGCGATCTACGCGAAGTGACCCACGGGTCCGCTATGGCGCGGTGTCCTCGGCGAGGACCCGCGCCATCGTGCGTTCGGCGAGCGCGGTGATGGTGACGAAGGGGTTCACCCCGAGCGACCCGGGCACGAGCGAGCCGTCGGTGACGTACAGCCGGGGATATCCCTTGACCCTCCCGTAGTCGTCCGTCGCCCTGCCCAGCACGCAGCCGCCCAGCGGGTGGTAGGTGAAGTCGTCGGCGAAGACCTTGCTCTTCGCACCGAACAGGTCGTACCGGTAGATCGTCGCGTTGGCCGCGTTGATGCGGTCGAACAGCTTCTTGGCCATGGCGACGGAGACCGCGCTGTGGGCGGCCGTCCAGCCGAGCCGCAGCCGGCCCGAGCCGGTGTCGTAGGAGAAGGACGCCCGCTCCGGGTTCCTGGTGATCGCCAGGTAGAGGCTCACCCAGTGCTCCAGGCCCGTCGGCAGCGGGGCGATCTCGGCGAACACCGGGTTGGCGCTGTTGGCCCAGTCGTCGATGCCCATGACCGGCATGGTCGACTGGTTCGCGCCGACCGTGTCCCACAGGTGGTTGGCCCGGCCGAGCATCACGTTGCCGTTGGTGCCCCAGCCGGCGCCGACACTGGCGTCGAGGGCGGGCAGGGTGCCCGTCTCCCGGGCACGCAGCAGCAGTTCGGTGGTGCCGAGGCTGCCGCCGCCGAGGAAGAGGTACGTGCAGCCGTACTGCTTGGTCTCGACGACCCGGCCGGTCTCGTCGATGCGGTCGGCGGTCAGGACGTAGGTCCCGTCCGGCGCGCGGCTGATCGCGCGCACCTTCTCCAGGGTGTGGACGGTGACGTTGCCGGTGCCGAGCGCGGCGGCGAGGTAGGTCTTGTCGAGGCTGCGCTTGCCGTGGTTGTTGCCGTAGATGACCTCACCGCCGAGCGCCGACCTCGGGGCGGTGCCGGCCGCCTCGCGCTGCATGTGGCCGAAGTCGTAGACGCTCGGCACGAAGGTGGTCCGCAGGCCGGCCGTCTCGGCGTGCCTGCGGGAGACGCGGGTGAAGCGGTACCACTCCGTCGACTCGAACCAGGCGGGGTCGACGGTGTTCACGCCGAGGGCGGCGCGGGCGCGCGGGAAGTACGTGCCGTACATCTCGTCGGCGTCGACGGTGGGGAACTGCTCGGCGAAGTACGCCCGGGGCGGGGTGACCGCCATGCTCCCGTTGACCAGGGAGCCGCCGCCGACACCGCGGCCGACGTAGACGGACATGTGGTCGAAGTGCACGCGGTCCAGGACGCCCGGGTAGCGGCCGATGTCCCGGTTGACGACGTCCAGCCAGAGGAAGGAGCCGAGGGGGGCCTCGGTGCGGGTGCGGAACCACATGGAGCGGCTGTCGGGTGCGCTGGTGGTGCAGAAGACCTTTCCGTCGGGGCCGGGGGTGTTCCAGAGGCGGCCCATCTCCAGGACGAGGGTGCGGTGGCCGGCCTGGGCGAGGCGGAGGGCGGCGACCGCGCCGCCGTAGCCCGAGCCGACGACGATGGCGGGCGCGGTGTCGACCGCGTCGGGCTCGACCTCTCGGGCGGAGGCGAGGGAGACACGGGAGAAACCGAGGGCGGCCGCCGTCTGGAGGGCCGCCATACCGAGGACCTGACGTCTTGTCAGCTGACGCTGCATCAGTTTTACTGTCATGCGCGCAGCATGTGCGGATTTTTCCGTTCCGCCTAGGGTCCGGGAGCCCTGCTCACAGCAAAGCTTCGAGCTTCTCCGCGAGCAGGTCCCAGCGCCACTTCTCCTCGACCCACTCCCGCCCCCGCTCCCCCATCCTGCGGCGCAGCTCGGCGTCGCCGAGGAGGGTGGTGATGCGGTCGGCGGCATCCTCCGGGGAGCCGCCTCCCACCACCCAGCCGGTCTCGCCGTCGAGGACCGCGTCGGGGGCGCCGCCCGAGTCGCCGGCGACGACCGGGAGGCCCGTCGCGGAGGCCTCCAGGTAGACGATGCCGAGGCCCTCGACGTCGAGGCCGCCGCGGCGGGTGCGGCAGGGCATCGCGAAGACGTCGCCGGCGCCGTAGTGGGCGGGCAGCTCGGACCAGGGCACGGCGCCGGTGAAGCGGACGGCGGAGGAGACCCCGGTCTCGCGTGCGAGCCGCCGCAGGTCGTTCTCGTAGGGGCCGCCGCCGACGATCAGCAGCACGGTGTCCGGCTCGGCGGCGAGGATGCGGGGCATGGCCCGTATCAGGGTGTCCTGCCCCTTACGCCGTACGAGGCGGGAGACGCAGACCACGACCGGGCGGTCCGTGAGGCCGAGGCGGGCCCGGATCTCGTCGCCGCCCGAGCCGGGGTGGAAGGTCTTCTCGTCGACACCCGGCGGCAGCTGGGCCATGCGTGCTGCCGCCTCGGGCGTGAGGGCGGAGGAGATCCGCGAGCGGGTGTACTCGCCGAGGTAGGTGATCGTGTCCGTGGTGTCGCCGATCCGCCGCAGCAGCTGCCGGGCGGCGGGCAGCTGGGCCCAGCCGGCCTCGTGGCCGTGCGTGGTGGCCACCAGCCGCTCGGCGCCCGCGGCACGCAGGGCCGGCGCCATCAGGCCGAGCGGGGCCGCCGCCCCGAACCACACCGAGGTGCACCCGTGCTCCCGCAGCAGCCCGACGGCCCGCCGGGTGGCGCCGGGCGTCGGCAGCAGCATGGTCGTGCGATCCCGTACGACGGTGAAGGGCTGCTCGGCGTCGAAGGCGCGGGTCGCCTCGACGCCCTCCCGGCTCCGCTTCCACGTGGAGGCGTAGACGACCAGCTGCTGCGGGTCCAGCCGCAGCGCCATGTTGTGCAGGAACGCCTGGATGCCACCTGGCCGGGGCGGAAAGTCGTTGGTCACGATCAGGGTCTTGCGCACGCCGCCGACCCTACCGAACCGCCCCTCACGGCCCTGCGCGGCGGCACATATGGCACGCTCACAGGCGGCGGGGCCATCATGGCCCCCTCGACACGGCACGCGAACGGGCAGGGATCACGTGAAGACGACAGGCGCGGGGCGGTCCCTGGCATGGCTGCCGGTGGTCTGGTGTCTCACGAGGCTGTTGCTGCTGTTGTTCGTCCTGAAGGTGTACGTCTTCCCCGGCCCGGACGTCACGAGCGACGTGCACGTGATCTACCAGGGCTGGTACGGCGTCCTGAGCAGCGGAACGTTCCCTCTGCACGACGTCACCTGGCAGTACCCGCCCGCCGCCGCGCTGGCGATCCTCTCCCCCGGCCTGCTGCCCTTCCTGGACTACGCGACCGCGTTCTTCGTGCTGGTCTGCGTCACCGACCTGGCCGTGCTGGCCCTGATGACGTGGGCGGGACGCCGCCCGGGCCGGTCGCTGCGGGGTGCCTGGGTGTGGGTGATCGGCGTGCCGCTGCTCGGGCCGACGGTGTACGCCCGCTACGACGTGATGGTCACGGCGGTGGCGATGGCCGCGCTGCTCGCGGGCGCCCGGCACCCGAGGGCGATGGGGGCCCTGGCCGCATTCGGCGCCCTGCTGAAGGTCTGGCCGGCGATGCTGCTCCTGGCCGCCCGCCGCCGCAGCGCCTGGGTGTCGGCCCTGGTGACGGGCATCGCGGTGACGGGTGCGTTCGCCCTGGCCATGCCAGGCGCGTTCGCGTTCCTGACGTTCCAGCGGGACCGGGGCACCGAGGTGGAGTCGCTGGGCGCGCTGGTCTTCCATGTCGCCCGGCACTTCGGCTGGCAGGGCGAGGTGAAGCTGAACTACGGCTCCATCGAGTTCCTCGGGCCGTATGTGAGCGAGGTGAGCACGGGCGCGCTGTTCCTGACCGGGGCGGCCTTCGGCTGGCTGGTGCTGTGGCGGCTGCTGGCCCGGCGCTTCGAGGAGCACACGCTCGCCGACGCGGCCTTCGTGGCGGTGCTGATGTTCACCACCACCAGCCGGGTGATCAGCCCGCAGTACATGGTGTGGCTGGTCGGACTGGCGGCGGTGTGCCTGTACTTCCCGGGGAGCCGGATGCGGCTGCCGGTCGCCTTGGTGCTGGTGGCGAGCTTCGTGACGGTGCTGGAGTTCCCTTTCTGCTTCGCCAACGTGGTGGCCAGCGACGGCCTCGGCCTCACCCTGCTGTTCCTGCGCAACGGTCTCCTGGTCGCCGCGGCGCTGATCGCGGCCCGCGCCCTGTGGCGGGCGACGGTGCCGAGCACGATCCCCGCTCCCGTACCCCCTCAGCCGGCCCATGCCGACGGGACACCCGTCTCCTCCTGAGCCGGGGCCCGCCGGAACAGCAGCCCGGCCAGGGCGCACTGCACGGCCGTCGCGAGCGCCAGCGCCAGGCACACCCCGGGCAGCCCCAGCCCGGTCAGGCCGTACGCGAGTGCCAGTTGGACGGCCGCCCCGAGCACGGTCACCCGCAGCAGTTCCGAAGCTCCTCCGCTGCCCTCGAAGACCCCGCCCAGCGCGACGAGGCAGCCCATCAGCAGCAGGTAGGGCCCGACGCAGCGCAGGAACAGCACACCCTCGCGCGCCACGGTGGGCCCGGCGCCGAAGGCGGCCATGATCCAGGGGGCGGTGACGGACAGCAGAACGGCCGCGGTGAGCCCGAGGCCGCCGGCGAGGAGCACGGCCTGCCGGCCGATCGCCCGCCGCTCGTCCAGCCCTGCCCCGCGCGTGTGCGCGGTGTGGATGGAGGCGGCCTGGCGGACGGCGTAGAAGGCCATGGTCGCCACGTACATGGCCTTGTAGGCGATCGCGTACGCGGCCACCGCCGTCACCCCGAGCCGCGCCACGATCGCGACCAGGACCAGGGCGCCGGTCTGCCGCACGGTGAAGTCGGCGGACATGGGCAGGCCGGTCCGCAGCGTCCGCCGCACGGAGACGCCCAGGGACTCGCCCGGCTCCACCCCGCGGGCCGTGACCAGCAGGGCGTTGCGCCGGACCGCGACGAGTCCGGCCCCGAGCGCCACGCAGCGGGACAGCACCGTCGCGGCGGCGGCGCCCCGGACGCCGTGGAAGTGGATGAAGAGCGGGTCGAGGACCAGGATCAGGCCGTTGGCCAGCAGGGCGAGGCGCATCGGGGTGCGGGTGTCGCCGGTGCCCTTGAGGAGGCCGTCGACGAGTTGCTGCGCGAAGAAGACGGCCATGCCGGGCAGCGAGATCGCGAAGTAGGCGACGGCGAGCGGGAGGGCGGCGCCGTCCGGTCCGCCCAGCACCAGCCGGGCCAGCGGTTCGCGTCCCAGCAGGCCACCCGCCACGACAAGGGGTGTCACCAGCGCCCACAGCGCCCATCCGCCACGCACCGCGGCCCGTACGGCTGCGGGGTCGCGGGCGCCCCGGGCGTGGGCGACCAGCACGGTCGTGCCGGAGCCGAAGACCAGGGCGATACCGAGCAGCACGTTCTCCGTGTTGGTCGCCACGGCGACGGCGGCCACGGCCGGTCCGCCCAGCCGGGCGACCCAGACGGTGTTGATGATCCCGGCCACCACGGAGGCGAGCAGCGAGAAGTAGACGGGGCGGGCGAGCAGCACGAGCCGGCTGCGGTGGGCGTTCACGGTGGCGGTCCCCCTGAGGTCTGGTCGACCTCGATCCGAGCTGTATCGATGCGAGTTATCTCGTTTCGAGGTATGTCGTTAAGAGGTAGCATGCGCTCCGATCCACCCGCAAGGAGGACTCATGCTGGAGCTGTCGATCCTGGGCTTCCTGGCCGAGGAACCGCTGCACGGCTACGAGTTGAAGGAGCGCATCAAGGCGCTGACCGGGCACGTCCGGCCGGTCAGCGACGGCGCGCTCTACCCCGCGATCACCCGGCTGACCACGGCGGGCCTGCTCGACCAGCGCACCGAGCCGGGTGCCGGCGCGGCCCCGCGGCGGATCCTCGCCCTCACCGGCGAGGGCCGCGAGGAGCTGCTGCAGCGGCTGCGCCACCCGAAGCAGACCGAGATCACCGACCACGTCCGCTTCAACACGGTCCTGGCCTTCCTGCGCCACCTGCCCGACCGGCACGAGCAGGCCGCGGTGCTGCGCCGCCGGCTGGAGTTCCTGGAGACCCCGACGAGCTTCTTCTACGCGTCCGGCAAGCCGGTCCGTGCCGAGGAGGCGGAGGACCTGTTCCGCCAGGGCATGCTCCGGGTGGCCCGCGCTACGGGCGAGGCGGAACGGGCCTGGCTGCGGGAGGCCATCGAGGCGCTCGACCGGCCGGAGTGAGGGTGCGGGCGTTCCGGCCCGGTCAGCCCAGCTGCCCCCGCAGGTACTCCCGCCACGCCGCGGTGAAGGCCTCCGGTGTGGTTCCCAGCACCTTCCGCATGGCGTCCTCCACCGCCCCGGCCCGCTTCCCGTGCTCCCCGACGGCCCGGTAGAACGCGCCAAGGCGGGACTCGCCCCAGCGGTCGGCGATCAGCCGGCACGCCGTCCAGCCGCTCTCGTAGGCGCGGGCCAGGCGGCTCGCGTCGCCGGTGAAACCGAAGTCCTCGTCGTCCGGGAGCGCGGAGGGGGTTCGGCCCTCGGCGACCGCCCGGGACAGCTCGGGCGCGGCATCGGCGGGGGTACGGGCGGCGGCGCGGTAGCCGACCCAGTCGGCGTATCCCTCGGACAGCCACAGGGGTGTGGCGGCGGTGGTGCGGGCGCGGGTGGCGACGTGGGTGGTCTCGTGGGTGACGACGACCTGCTCGCCGAGGCCGCCGAGGAGCGCGAACGCGTCCGGGTTGACGATGATGCGGTCCGCCGGGGCCCGTCCCGGCGCGCCCGTCTCGCCGGTGGTGACCGCCGCGATCCCGCGGTAGGAGGAGGCGGGCGAGCCGAGCAGCCCCGCCATCCCCTCCAGTGACTCCGGCACGAGCACGACGACCCGTCGGCTCCAGTCCGCCCCCCACGCGTCCGATACGGCGGGCACCGCACGGTCGGCCAGGTCCGCGAAGTCGCGCAGCGACTGCCCGGACTGCCCGACGCCGAGGACGAGGCTGTGCCGCCCGCGGACGAGTTGCACCGTCCCCTGGTCCCAGAGCTGCTGTGCGGACTTCTTCGCGGGCCGGTCGGTGTCGACGGACCACTGCCCGTCCGCGTCCCGGCTCAGCCGCAGGGTGCGCCCGGCGGTCACCGGCGCCGGGTCGTACCCGGCGACGCGGTAGCGCAGCTCGGCTTCGGCGGTGGCCGTGTCGCCGGTGCGGTGCAGCCCGGTCACGCGGTACGACCAGGCGGCCACCGGCACCGCGCGCAGCCGGCCGAAATCGGTGCCCCTGCCGGTCCGTTCGTAGGCCCGCTCGTCACGGTCGAGGACCGCGGCGGCCCGCCGGTCCAGGAGTCGCTGGACGTCGGCCGTGGCGCTGTCGGCCGCGGGCCGCCCGCCGCACCCGACCAGGGCCACGAGCAGCAGGACGAGCGCCACCACCCCGGATCCCGACCTTCGACCAGCCACGCTCCCGATCGTACGGGCGCCGGGCCGCGCAGGTCAGACCCTGGTGACCGACGAGACGGGCATCATCCCGACCGGGTCGTAGCGCACGGGCGCGCCGGGGTAGGGCGCGTGGATGACCTGACCGTTGCCCATGTACATCCCGACATGGCTGGCGTCGCCCCGGTAGAGGACCAGGTCACCGGGGCGCGCCTCGGACAGTGGGACCTGCCGGCCGGCGTACCGCTGGCCCTGCGAGGTGCGCGGCAGGGAGACCCCGGCCTGCGCGTACGACCACTGCATCAGCCCCGAACAGTCGAAGCCGGACGGCCCGTTGGCGCCCCAGACGTAGGGCTTGCCGAGCGCGCTGCGGGCGGCGGCGACGGCGGCGGACCCGCGTTCCGAGGCGGCGGTGGCGCCGCCGAGGTCGGGCGTCCCGGCGCGGCCGGAGCGGGAGGCGCGGCCGTAGGCGTCGCGCTCGGCGCCCGGCAGGGAGTCGAGCAGCCGCCGGGCCGTGGCCAGCTTCTGCTGGACGGTCTTCTTGTGGGCGGCGACGGCCCTGCGGCTCTCCTCGAGTTCACGGAGCTTGCCGGCGGCCTCCTCGCGGTCCTGGGCGAGTTCGCGCATGGCTTCCTGGAGTTCCTTCAGCTCACCGGCCTGGTGGGCGGTGAAGCGGTCGAGCCGGGACGCCTTGTCGAGGTAGTCGTCCGGGTCGTCGGAGAACAGCAGGGCGAGGGACGGGTCGATGCCGCCCGACCGGTACTGGGCGCCGGCGAGCGAACCGAGGGACTCCCGCATGGAGTTGATGCGCTGCTGCTGGCGGGCGATCCGGTCCCGGGCGGTGCCGACCTCCTCGCGCAGCCCGTCGGCGCGCTCGTCGGCCTCGTTGTAGGCCTCGGTCGCCTTCTCGGCCTGCTCGTAGAGCCGGTCCACCTTGGCCCGGGTGTCGTCGTACGGTGCTGCGCCGACCGGCACCGCGCCCAGGGCGGCGGCCGCGACGGACAGGATACTGACCGCGGCACCGGCGCCCCGGTCGGACCCGGACGGTGCAAGGCGGCGATGGGACCCCACGGGAAGCCGCTCTCCTTCCGCTGGCGGACGTGAACGCGGCAGACAGTAGCCCCGTGGCAGGTGGCCGCCAACGACCATCCGTGGGTATCCAGCACTGCGCCCCGCCGCTGACGCAGGTCAAGGGCGGGGCGTGGGCTCACTCGGGGCTGTCGCGTTTCGCCCGAACGGCGGACACGGTGTCCTGGTCCCGAGAACGCCGAGGAGGCTGCGGGCGGACGTACGGGGCTGGGGTCAGACCCGGACGCCGAACATGAACGGGCCGCCGATGGTGTCCATCGACTCGTAGCGCACGACCGTGCCGGTGCGCGGGGCGTGGATGATCTGCCCGTTGCCGGCGTAGAGGCCGACGTGGTGCAGGTCGTTGAAGAAGAAGACCAGGTCGCCGACCTTGAGCTGGCTGACCGAGTAGATCTTGGTGCCGATCTGGGACTGGGCCTCGGAGGTGCGCGGGATCTGGATGCCGGCGGCGGCGTAGGCCCGGGAGGTGAGGCCGGAGCAGTCGAAGGAGCTCATGCCGGTGGCGCCGTAGACGTAGGGCTTGCCGAGCTGGCTCTGGGCGAAGGCGAAAGCGGCGGCGGCGCGGCCCGAGCCGGGCGGGACGTCGGCCGTGAGGGCGTCGCGCTCGCTGGTCCGGCTGGCGCGGTTCTGCTCGGCGGCGAGTTCGGCCTTCTCGGCGGCGGTGAGGCTGTTGAGCAGCTTCTGCGCGGAGGAGAGCTTGCCCTGGACTTCCTTCTTCTTCTTGCCGAGTTCGGTCCGGGTGGAGGCGAGGTCCTTGAGCTTCTCGGAGGCCTCGGCGCGCTCCTGGGCGAGTTCGCGCTGCTTCTCCTGGACCTTCTTCAGCGCCTCGACCTGCTGGCTGCTCAACTGGTCGAGCGTGGAGGCCTTGTCGAGGTAGTCCTCCGGGTTCGCGGAGAGGAACAGCTGCACGGAGGGGTCGATGGAGCCGGTGCGGTACTGCGACGCGGCGGCGAGGCCCAGGCTGTCGCGGAGCTCGTTGAGCTCCTCCTGGCCGCGGGCCACGTTGTCCTGGATGGTGGAGATCTCCTTCTGGAGCTTCTCCTGCTTCTCCTTGGCCCCGTTGTACTTCTCGGTGGCCTGCTCCGCCTCTTCGTAGAGCTTGTCGACCTTGGCCTTGACCTCGTCCTTGCTCGGCTTCTCGCTGGGGGCCGCGTTGGCGGCCTGCGAGCTGAAGGCGACGGCAGCGGCGGCGGCTGTGGTCAGCACGGTCACACGTGCGCGGCTCGGCTGCTTCGGACGACGGTGGGACGCCACGGGTGAAAAGCTCCTTCTGGCCCCTCCGCCGTCTCTCCCGATGAGTGATCACCCGAGCGGAGGTTCGGCCCGACCCTAGTGACCTTCCTGTGATCAGTTCAAATCCTCAGATGAAAAATTGCGTCACGGTAGGCCATCTTTTCATCTGGACTCACAGGCGGTGAGACCCACTTGACGCAACGTGGCTCACAGGCCCCGGCAATCCGGGCATCACGCCCGGAGGTTACGCATGGGGCGTACGCCCCCTAGGCCCTCGAAAGGCGCTTGAGGAGCATCGCCGAGGCCACCGGGCGGGCGCCGGCGCGGGCCACGCCGTCGGCGACCTCGCGGTCGGTGGAGGCCACGATGACCGGGCGGCCCGGCGGTTCGGCCCGCACCAGCTGGCGGATGAGCTCGTCGGCGGTGACGCCCGGCTTCGAGAACAGCACGCGCACCCCGCGCGGCGGGGCCAGCAGCACCGGTGCGGCGAGCTCGGCGCCGTCGAAGACGCAGGTCACCTCGGCGCCGCTCTGCGCGGCCAGTTGGGAGAGCTGCCCGAGCAGCCTGAGGCGCTGCTTCTCCAGCGGCATCTGCGGATAACCGGTCTTGGTGACGTTATAGCCGTCGACGACCAGATGGGCCTGCGGCAGCGCGAGCAGCTGGTCGAGGACCTGCGGGTCGTTCTCGGACAGGGCGCGGGCGGCGATGTCCTTCGGGGTCATCCGGCCCGGCTCGACGGCGTCGACGGTCTCGGCGGGCCGCACCGACACCGGCGGCAGGGCCAGTTCGCGGCGGAGCCCCTGGGTCGCGTCCAGCAGGGTGTCCAGCAGCAGCCGTACCCGCATGTCCTCGACGCTGCGACCCTCCCGGGCGGCCCGGCGCGCGGCCTCCAGGGCGGCCTCGGTCTCACCCAGCCGGGACTTGAGCCGCCGGGTCTCGCTCTCGGCGGCGGACACCTGGGCGTGCCCCTCCGCGCGGACGGCCTCGATCTCGCCGTGCGCCTTGCGCAGGGCGGCCTCGCCGCGCTTGACGTCGCTCAGGGCGGCCCGCAGCTTGCGGTGCAGCGACTCGGTTTCCTTCTTGGCCGATTCCAGCTCCGTGCGCAGCCGCTCGGTCTCGGTCCGGGTGTGGTCGCGGGCCCGGTCGAGCTCGGCGCGCAACCGCTCCAGCTCGGCCCGGCTCTCCTCGTCGGCGCGCTCGGCGTCGGCCCGCTGGGCCTCCTCGCCGGCGGCGGTCACCAGCTTCACCCAGCCGGGCGGCCGCAGTACGTAGGCCGCGGCCGCCACGTCGAGCGGGTCCGCGGCCGGAGGCGGGGAGCCTGAGTCGAGAGCGCCGGTCAGTTCCGGCTGGGCTTCTCTGAGCTTCTCCCCGACGCGCTGCCGGAACAGCGGATCGGTCTCCAGCGCCGCGGCCATCGCGTTGCCGGCGAACTTTGCCCTGCGGTTCGGGGCGAACCGGGCGTACTGCCTGAGCTGCGCGGGCAGCTCTCCCACCGTCAGCGCGCCGAAGCCGTCGGAGACGATCTGCACGACCCTGCGGCGCACGCCGTCGGGCAGGGGACGGTCGAGCACCTCGGCGGCGCCGTCGCCCGGCCCCCCGCCTGTGGTCTCCACCATCCGTCACACCCCAATGCCTGAGCGGGGCCGGCTCCCGTCAGGAGCCGGCGCCCGGCCTGTCCACGAGTTCCACCTGGTCCACCGCGTTGCACCAGCGGCAGCGCACCGACTCGATGGTCTCACTGAGCACCTCGCGCTCCTCGACCTTCGGCTCTCCGGCCAGGTCGAGGTGGACGTACTCGACGACCTTCGACGAGCGGGTCACGTCGAACCTCGTGAGGTTGCCGCAGAGGGTGCAGCGCCACCGCGTCTCGGCGGTCGGCAGGGGAACCGTCATCGTGACCTGTTCTCTTTCCTTCTAGTGTCCGTGACGCGACCGGCATCCCCGGTGCGTGTGGCTCGTAACCCTACGGCCTGGCGGGTACTCGCCGCCTGCGCGTCCGAGGCGGCGAGGCGGTCTGGGCGGTTGCGTCCGGTTACGTCATGCTCTGTGTTCATGATCCGCAAGTGGAGTGCGCCGATCGTCCGGGCCGGCAGATCGGTCAGGGGGTCGTCGGCGCCGGTGACGTACGCACTGATCACCCTGTGCTGCCTGTCCTTCCTGGCCGGACCCGCCTCGGGCCTGAACCCGGCGTACGGCACCGGTGACGAGCTGCTCGCCGTGCAGCGGTCCTACTTCCGGCGCTGGGGCGTGATTCCCGCAGAACTGTTCGAAGGGTCCGCGGGGTCGGCCCTCACCCCCGCCACGGCGCTCTTCGTCCACGGCAGCTGGGTGCACCTGCTCGGCAACATGCTCTTCCTCTACGTCTTCGGGGCGATGACCGAGGAACGGATGGGCCGCGTGCAGTTCACCCTGTTCTACGTCGGCTGCGGCTACCTGGCCCTGCTGGGCTACGCCGTCGCCAACGCCGACTCCGAGCAGTCCCTGGTCGGTGCCTCGGGGGCGATCTCGGCGGTCCTCGGTGCGTTCCTGTACCTGTTCCCCCGTGCCCGGGTGACCAGTCTCCTGCCGTTCCTCTTCTTCCTGCCGGTGCGCTTCCCGGCATGGATCGTGCTGCCGTTCTGGGCGGCGCTGCAGTGGCTGGCGGCCGGGCGGGCCTCGGACGGGCCGGGGGTGGCCTACCTCGCGCACCTGATCGGCTTCGGTCTGGGCTTCGGCTATGCGTCGGTCCGCTACGGCCGCCCCACCAGCCCTACTAGAGTGAAGGCCGCCCCTGCTCCGGCCCCCGAGGGAGAGAACCAGCCGTGATCACCGCGATCGTCCTGATCAAGACCAGCGTGGACCGGATCCCCGAGATCGCCGAGTCGATCGCGGCGCTGGACAGTGTCAGCGAGGTCTTCTCCGTCACCGGCACCTACGACCTGATCGCCATGGTCCGGGTCAAGGAGCACGAGGACCTGGCGGAGGTCATCCCCGGCCGGATCAGCAAGATCCCCGGGGTGGAGGGGACGGACACGCACGTGGCGTTCCGTACGTACTCACAGCACGACCTGGAGGCGGCGTTCTCGATCGGGCTGGACAACTGAGCCCGTCCGGCCCGCCCGGCCCCTCGGGTCTCTCCGGCCCGGCCGGCCCCTCCGGCCGCGGATGAAGAGTTCTTCATCCGGGCTTCATGCTGCTCACCGGGTCCCGTCCGCAGGATCGGGCGCATGGTTTTCTCTCGCCGGATGGCGGCCCTTTCCGCCGTCGTGCTGATCCCGCTGGGCATCGCCGCGACCAGCTACGCCCTCGCGGACAGCCCCAAGGCGCCCGAGGTGCCCTCCCAGCAGGTGGAGCTCGACCACGGCACGCCCACGCCCACCTCCACGCTGGATCCCACCCCGAAGGCCACGCCGCCCGGCGCCACGCCGGATGACGAGGTCGTCTCGCGGCCCCCGGTGACCGACAGCACAGCGAGTGACGATGACGACGACGACCGCGGCCGGGGCACCGGAGACGACGGGCCGGACGACGACGGCCCCGGGTCCGACAACTGACACCGGCCGCCGGCGCGTCTCCGCCCGGGTCCGGATCCTGCTGTGGCTGCTGCTCGTGATGGCGCTCGCGCTCGCCTCGGTGGCGATGACCACCCGCTCGTTCCTGCTGCGGGACGTCGACAACCGGATCAACCGCCTGCTCACCCAGGAGGCCGGCGAGTTCGCCAACTTCGAGGAGCGCGGCGGGGACCCGCGGACGGGCCGCCCGTTCACCGACGCGGACCGGCTGCTGACGGTCTTCCTGGAACGGCAGTACCCCGACGCGGACGAGGAGCTGATCGGCCTGGTCGGCCGGTCGGGTGCCGGCCCGCGGCAGATCCGCCAGCCGCACGACCTGCCCGTGGCCCTGCCCCTGCACGAGGATCCCGAGGCCCGGCGCCGCATCTTCGACTCGTCCGAGTCCTCGGGTGTGCTGCAGCGGCCGCGGGGCGAGATCCGCTGGGCGAAGGTCACCGTGGCCCAGCCGGGCCGGGCGCCGGACGCCGCGTTCGTCGTCGCGTTCCACCCGGAGCGCGAGCGGGCACGCGTGAACAGCGTCTTCCGCACCCTGCTGGTCATCTCCGGGGTGGCCCTGCTGCTGACCGTCGGCATCGCCTGGGCGGTCGCCGGGCGGATCCTCAGGCCGGTGCGGGTGGTGCGCACGGCGGCCGCGCAGCTCACCGAGCAGGACCTCACCCGGCGGATCCCGGTGCACGGCCACGACGACATAGCGGCCCTGGCGGAGACGTTCAACGGCATGCTCGACCGGCTGGAGCGGGCCTTCGCCGCGCAGCGCGAGTTCGTCGACGACGCCGGCCACGAGCTGCGCACCCCCATCACCATCGTGCGCGGGCATCTGGAGGTCATGGGCGACGACCCGGGCGAACGCGAGGAGACGGTCCGGCTGGTCACCGACGAGCTGGACCGGATGAGCCGCATCGTCGAGGACCTGCTGCTCCTCGCCAAGGCCGAGCGCCCCGACTTCGTCTCCCCCGAGCCGTTCCAGGTGGCCGAACTCACCGCCGACGTCTACGTCAAGGCCCGCACCCTGGGCGAACGCGACTGGCAGCTCGACGGGGTCGCCGATCTGGAGGCCGAGCTGGATCCGCAGCGGATCACCCAGGCCATGGTGCAGCTCGCGCAGAACGCCGTGCAGCACACCACGCCCGGCCAGACCATCCGCATCGGCTCCCGCGTCGACGGCCCGCACCTGGAGCTGTACGTCGCCGACTCGGGGCCGGGTGTGCAGCCGCAGGACGCCGAGGTGATCTTCGAACGCTTCCGGCGCGGCACGGCCCGCCGCGGCGCCCGGGGCTCGGGCGCCGGACTCGGGCTGTCCATCGTCAAGGCGATCGCCGAGGGGCACCGGGGTCGGGTACGGCTGCACGGCACCCCCGGCGGCGGCGCCACCTTCGCCCTCGTCCTGCACACACCCCGGGCACCGGAAGGGGACCCCACGTGAACCGCATCCTCATCGTCGAGGACGAGGAGCGCATCGCCTCCTTCGTGGAGAAGGGCCTGCGGTCCAACGGCTTCACCACGACCGTCGTCACCGACGGCGACGCCGGCTACGAGTACGCCCTGACCGGCGGCTTCGACCTCGTCGTGCTGGACATCGGGCTGCCCGGCCGGGACGGCTTCACGGTCCTGCGGGAGCTGCGCGAGGCGCGGGTGACGGTGCCGGTGATCGTGCTGACCGCGCGGGACTCCGTACGGGACACGGTGGCCGGTCTGGAGGGCGGTGCCGACGACTGGATGACCAAGCCGTTCCGCTTCGAGGAGCTGCTCGCCCGGGTGCGGCTCAGGCTCCGTACGGCGGCGCGGGCGCCGGAGGTGACGGTGCTCAGGTCCGGCTCCCTCAGCCTGGACCTGCGCACGCGCCGGGCCCGCTCCGGAGAGCGGACCGTCGATCTGACGGCCCGTGAGTTCGTCCTGCTGGAACTGTTCCTGCGGCACCCGGGGCAGGTGCTGTCCCGGGAGCAGATCCTCTCCCATGTGTGGGGGTACGACTTCGACCCCGGGTCCAACATCGTGGACGTGTACGTCCGCACCTTGCGCAGGAAACTGGGCGCCGAGCGGGTGGAGACGGTACGCGGGATGGGGTACCGGCTCCCGACCGGGTGAAGTTCCCTTCATCTGCGGCTCATCGACGGCTCACCCCCCGGATGAACCCTCGATGACGTGACATGGAACCCACGAGCTCTCACCGCCCTGTGCGCGGCGCTGTCGCTGTGCGCGCTGCTCGCGATCCCCGGGAACTTCCCCGGACTCGGCGGCGACGCCCGTCTCACGCTGGCCGTGTTCACGCTGGCGACGTGCGCCTGGATCGGGACGTCGATCGACGACACGTACATCGCGCTGGGCGCCGGATTGGCGCTCACGGTGACCGGGGTGATCAGCAGCGACACCCTGTTCGGCACCCTCGGCGACGCCACGGTGTGGCTGCTGATCTGCGCGTTCGTGCTGGCGGCCGCGGTGAGCCGGACGGGGCTCGCGGGGCGGGCGGCGGTGTTCCTGGTCAGCGGGGCGCGAACCGTCCGGCAGCTGGTGCATCTGACGACGGCCGCCTTGGTGGTCACGGCCTTCGCGGTGCCCGCCACGTCGGGCCGTGCCGCGCTCGCGCTGCCGGTGTTCCTCGCGCTCGCCAAGGTCCTGGCCGACCGCAAACGACTGGTCGTGATGCTGGCTTTGCTGTTCCCGACCGTCATCCTTCTGTCAGCGGTGGCGACCCTGATAGGCGCCGGAGCACATCTGATCACCGTGTCGGTGCTGTGGGAGACGACCGGAGAGCACATCGGCTTCACGCAGTGGCTGCTGCTGGGCCTGCCGTTGGCCGTCGTCTCCTCCCACCTGGCCGCCGAACTGGTCGTGCTGACAACGACCCGGCGCGCGGACCGCAGCGGCCCGGTCCACATCACCCCCGAGCAGATCCAGCGGCACAGCGAGCAGCCGGTCACCGGCCCCTGGAGCCAGGCCGAGAAGCGCTGCGTCCTGCTGCTCGCCACCGTGATCGTCCTGTGGTGCAGTGAGCCGCTGCACCGGGTGCCGCCGGCGCTCGTCGCGCTGATCGGCGCCGTCATCGCCTCCTCGCCCGCCCTGGGCACCGTGCGTCTGAAGGACGCGCTGAAGACCGTCCCCTGGTCGCTGCTGCTGTTCATGGCCGCGACGATGGCGATGGGTGTCGCGCTCGCCGACTCGGGAGCGGCCACGTGGCTGGTCTCCGGACTGCCGACCGGTGAGTCCCCGGTGCTCTTCCTGGCGATCGTGGTCGCCGTCAGCACGGCGGCCCACCTGGTCCTCCAGTCCCGCTCGGCCCGCTCGTCGGTCCTGGTCCCGCTGGTCGTGGCCGCCTCCGTCGGCGTCGGCGTCAACCCGGTCGCCGCCGCCCTGGCCTCCACCGCCGCCGCGGGCTTCTGCCACACCCTGCCCGCCTCGGCCAAGCCGGTCACGCTCTTCTCGCACATTCCCGGCACCCCCACCTTCACCCCGCGCGACCTGCTGCGGCTGTCCGCCGTCCTGGCCCCGCTGAGCGCCGCGCTCGTCCTGCTCTTCGCCGTCGCGGTATGGCCGCTGCTCGGCGTGTCCGTCACCCGTTGAGGAGTCCTCGTGCTGACCCATGTCGTCGTAGCCCCCAGTGGCTTCAAGGAGTCCCTGTCCGCGCAGGCCACCGCCGACGCCATCGCGGCCGGCGTGCGCCGGGTCCTGCCCGACGCCGATATCGACCTGGTCCCGCTGGTGGACGGCGGCGAGGGCACGGCTCACGCCTTGGCCACCGCCAGCGGGGGCAGGATCGTCAGCGTGCCCGCGACCGGCCCGGTCGGGGAGACTGTCGCCGCGCACTTCGCCCTCCTGGGCGGCGGGGACACCGCCGTGGTGGAGATGGCGGCGGTCGCGGGCCTCTCCCTCGTCCCGCGCGATCTGCGCGACCCGGGCGCCACCACCACGTACGGCGTCGGCGAGCTGATCCGCGCCGCGCTCGGGACGGGCGTCCGGAGGATCCTCGTCGGCTGCGGCGACTCGGGCACCTCGGACGGGGGCGCCGGCGCGCTCCAGGCCCTGGGCGCCCGGCTGCTGGACGTCAACGGTGAGGAACTCGCGCGGGGCGGGCGGGAGCTGACCCGCCTGCACCGTGTCGACCCGAGGGGCCTGGACCCGCGCCTCACGGAGGTGGAGCTGCTGGTCGCCTGCAATCCGTACAACGTCCTGTGCGGCGAGCGGGGCGTGGCCCGGGTCTTCGGTCCGCAGAAAGGCGCGACGCCCGCGCAGGTGGAGGAGCTGTCGGCGGCGCTGGAGAACTGGGCGTTCGTCCTCACCCGTGACGCCGCCGTGCCGGACAGCGACCTGCGCTCGGGGCCCGGCACGGGAGCCTCCGGCGGCCTGGGAGCGGGCCTGGCCGCTCTGGGCGCCAGGCTCCTGCCCCGCTTCGACGTGCTGCTGGACCACCTCGACCTGGACGCCCGGCTGGCCCGTGCCGACCTGGTCGTCACCGCCGAGGGCGCCTTGGACCACCAGACGCCGCGCGGCAAAATCCCCGCCGAGGTGGCCCGCCGGGCCAAGCTCTACGGCCGTCCCGTCCTGGCCCTCGCGGGCACGCTCGGCGAGGGCGCTGCCGAAGTGCCGGGCGTGGACGCCTGCCACGGCATCCTGCCCGCCCCCATGGAGCTGGCCGAGGCCATGATCCGGGCGAGCGAGCTGCTCACGGACGCCACGGAACGCGCCCTGCGGATGATCGTCCTGGGCACTCGGATCCCACTCGTGCTGCCGCAGGAGGTGACGCCGTCAGGGACTCAGGCCGACGTGTCCGGCACGCAGCGTCCGTCCTCCGTGCGGTAGTTCCACTTCGCCCCGTCCGTCACGAGTTCCTTCACCGCCCGCACGAACCGCTCCACGTGCTCGTCCGGCGTGCCCGCGCCGAAGCTGACCCGGATGGCGTTGAGCGACTTCTCCCCGGGCGCTGCCTCCGGCGACCCGCACTCCCCCTGGGACTGCGGGTCGCTGCCGAGCAGCGTGCGCACCAGCGGGTGGGCGCAGAACAGCCCGTCCCGCACGCCGATGCCGTACTCGGCGGACAGGGCGGCGGCGAAGTGGGAGCTGTTCCAGCCCTCGACGACGAAGGAGAGCACCCCGACCCGCGGCGCGTCGTCCCCGAAGAGGGACAGGAACCGCACCTGGGGAACGTCGGCGAGGCCCTCCCGCACCGCGCGGACCAGGTACTGCTCACGGGCGACGAGGGTGTCGAAGCCGGCCTCGGTCAGCGCCTTGCAGGCCGAGGCGACGGCGTAGGCGCCGATGACGTTGGGCGACCCGGCCTCGTGGCGGGCGGCGCTGTCGTGCCACTCCACGTCCACTCCCCCGTCCTCCCGCCGGCTGACCTTGCGGCTGGCGCCGCCGCCCGCGAGGTAGGGCTCGGCCGCGCGCAGCCAGTCGGCCCGCCCGGCCAGGACGCCCGAGCCGAAGGGCGCGTACAGCTTGTGCCCGGAGAAGGCGACCCAGTCGACGTCGAGGTCGGCGACGGACACCGGGTGGTGCGGTGCCAGCTGGGCGGCGTCCAGCACGATCCGCGCGCCGTGGGCGTGCGCGGCCGCCGCGAGTTCCCGTACGGGCCACAGCTCACCGGTGACGTTCGAGGCGCCGGTGACGCAGACCAGGGCCGGTCCGTCGGGGTCCCGGCCGGCCAGGGCGCGCTCCAGGGTCTCGACGGCCTCGCGGGGGCTGCGCGGGGCGTCGAGGCAGGTGACGCGGGCGTTGCGCCACGGCAGCAGGGAGGCGTGGTGCTCGGTCTCGAAGACGAAGACCTGGCAGTCGTCCGGGAGGGCGGCGGCGAGGAGGTTGAGGGAGTCGGTGGTGGAGCGGGTGAAGACCACCTGGTCGCCGTCGCGGCAGTCGAGGAACTCGGCGACGGTCCGGCGGGCGTTCTCGAACAGGTCGGTGGAGAGCTGGGACAGGTACCCGGCGCCGCGGTGGACACTGCCGTAGTACGGCGCGTAGGCGGCGACGTCGTCCCAGACCCGCTGGAGCGCCGGGGCGCTGGCGGCGTAGTCGAGCGCGGCGTAGGTGACCTCGCCACCGGTCACGAGCGGAACGGTGACATCACGTCCCAGAACGGGCAGCGGGGCGCAAACGGACGGGTCGACGGCAACGGTGGAGACGGACATGGGTGAACTCCCGTGAAGGCAGGTGGAATCCGCCCGCGAGCCCGTGGGGCTACAACCCGTGGGGCTACAAGCGGGGGTGAAGGAAAGAGGGGGATGCGGAGGCGGGGCTCTGCGGCCCTATCGCATTCGCTGGTTCACGAGAGACTCCTCGTCACGCGCTTGCCGCAGACCTCGCTGCCTGCGGCCTGGTCTTCACCCGGGGCACCCCGCCACGGACGGAGGGTTGCCGGACAGTCGGCCGGGGCCTCATGACTGTCACTCATGACCTGATCAGGAACGTACGCGAAAAGACCGGCGCCCCGCAACCCGAGTCCGGATCGCGGGACGCCGTACGGGAATCCGCTACGTGTTGCTCGCGGCCACCCAACGCTCCAGCGTCCGCTTCGCCGCCCCCGAGTCGATCGACTCGGCCGCCTTCACCATCCCGGCGCGGATCTGCTCGGCCAGCGGGGCGGCGGTCGGCTGAAGGGCCACCAGCGCCGCGGCCGAGTTCAGCAGGACCGCCTCGCGAACCGGACCGGTCTCACCCTCCAGCAGACGGCGGGCGACCTCGGCGTTGTAGGAGGCGTCCGCGCCGCGCAACGCTTCCACCGGGACCAGTTCGAGGCCCACGTCACGCGGGTCGAAGGCCTCTTCGGTCACCTGGCCGCCCCGGACGATCCACACCCGGGAGGTGGCCGTGGTCGTGAGCTCGTCGAGGCCGTCGTCGCCCCGGAAGACCAGGGACGAGTTGCCGCGCTCGGCGAAGACGCCCGCGACGATCGGTGCCATGCGGGGGTCCGCCACACCGACGGCCTGGGCGCGGACCCGGGCCGGATTGGTGAGCGGGCCGAGGGCGTTGAACACCGTGCGGATGCCCAACTGGCCCCGGGCCGCGCCCGCGTGCCGCAGCGCCGGGTGGAACTTCACCGCGAAGCAGAAGGTGATCCCGGCCTCCTCGGCGACCTCGGCGACCCGGTGCAGCGGCAGTTCCAGGTTGACGCCGAGCTTTTCCAGCACGTCGGAGGCCCCGGACGCCGAGGACGCGGCCCGGTTGCCGTGCTTGACGACCTTCGCACCGGTGCCCGCCACGACGATCGAGGACATCGTGGAGATGTTGACCGTCTTCGCGCCGTCACCGCCCGTGCCGACGATGTCGACCGTCGCCCCGGGCACCTCGATCACGTTGGCGTGCTGGTACATCGTGCGGACCAGGCCGTTGATCTCCTCGACCGTCTCGCCCTTGGCGCGCAGGGCCACGACGAACCCGGCGATCTGCGCCTCGGTCGCCTCGCCGCGCATGATCCGGTCCATCGCCCAGGCGGTGTCGTCCGCGCTCAGGTGCCTGCCGTCCAGCAGGCCGTTCAGCAGCAGGGGCCAGGAGCGGCCCGCCGCGGTGTCGCCTCCAGCGGGGGTCACAGCGCTCATAAGCCGCTCCAGGGTCAGGCGTCCCGCACTACGGGACGAGAATCTCAACGAGGTCCACCCTATCCAGCCCCGGGCACGGCGAAGGGCCCCGTCCGACGATCGGACGGGGCCCTTCGGTGTGGCGTGGCGAAGCAGCGATCAGTGGTGGCCGTGGCCGCTCGTGATCTCCCGGTACTCCTCGACGGTGGGCTTCGGGATCTGGGCACCCTCGCCGTAGTAGGCGTCGCTGAGCTTGGCGCGCAGCTTCTCGGA
Organism: Streptomyces sp. NPDC093598; assembly: GCF_044764825.1. Classification (NCBI taxonomy): domain Bacteria; kingdom Bacillati; phylum Actinomycetota; class Actinomycetes; order Kitasatosporales; family Streptomycetaceae; genus Streptomyces; species Streptomyces sp. NPDC093598. The sequence goes on from NZ_JBIWIV010000001.1 coordinate 452,603, forward strand.
GCCCTTCACCTTGCGCTCGACACCGTTCTCGTCGACCGTCGGGCCGATCTCGGCCGGCTCGTACTGCTCGTGCGCCGTGAGCGTGTACATCTGCTCCTGGCTGAGCGGCTCGTGCACCTCGATGAACTCACCGTGCGGCAGGCGCTTGATGATGCCCGACTCGCGGCCGTGCAGCACCTTCTCCTTGTCCCGGCGCTGCAGGCCGAGGCAGATGCGCTTGGTGACGATGAAGGCGATGACCGGTCCGAGGAAGAACCCGATCCGGACGAACCAGGTGACCGCGTTGATCGACAGGTGGAAGTGCGTGGCGACGATGTCGTTGCCACCGCCGATCAGCATGATGATGTAGCCGGTGACCCACGCGACACCGAAGGCCGTGCGCGTCGGGGCGTTGCGCGGGCGGTCCAGGATGTGGTGCTCGCGCTTGTCCCCGGTGATCCACGACTCGATGAACGGGTACAGGGCGATGATCGCGAGGAACACACCGAAGAGGACCAGCGGGATGAACACGCCCAGGACGAGCGTGTGACCCCAGAAGTTGATCTCCCAGCCCGGCATCGCGCGGACCAGACCCTCGGCGAAGCCCATGTACCAGTCCGGCTGGGCACCGGTCGACACCTGGTCGGGACGGTAGGGGCCCAGGACCCAGATCGGGTTGACGGTCGCGATGCCGGCGATGGCCGCGATGACACCGAAGACCAGGAAGAAGAAGCCTCCGGCCTTGGCCATGTAGACCGGCAGCAGCGGCATGCCGACGACGTTCTTGTTGGTCCGCCCGGGACCCGCGAACTGCGTGTGCTTGTGGTAGAAGACCAGGATCAGGTGGCCGACCACGAGCCCGAGCATGATGCCCGGCAGCAGCAGGATGTGGATCGAGTAGAACCGGGCGACGAAGTCGGTGCCCGGGAACTCCCCGCCGAACAGGAACATCGAGATGTACGTGCCCACGATCGGCACGGACAGGATCGCGCCCTGGGTGAAGCGGACACCGGTGCCGGAGAGCAGGTCGTCCGGGAGCGAGTAGCCGGTGAAACCGGTGAACATGCCCAGGACGAACAGCAGGAAGCCGAACAGCCAGTTGATCTCGCGCGGCTTGCGGAACGCGCCGGTGAAGAAGACGCGCATCATGTGCACGAACATGCCGGCGAGGAAGATGATCGCCGCCCAGTGGTGGATCTGCCGGATGAGCAGACCGCCGCGGACGTCGAAGCTGATGTCCAGCGTGGAGGCGAACGCCTCCGACATCAGCTGCCCCTGGAGCGGGACGTAACTGCCGTGGTACTCCACCTCGTTCATCGACGGGTGGAAGAACAGCGTCAGGTACACACCCGTCAGGATGATGATGATGAAGCTGTAGAGGCAGATCTCACCCAGCATGAAGGACCAGTGGTCCGGGAAGATCTTGCGCATGTTGGCCTTGGCCAGGGAGTAGATCCCGAGGCGGCCGTCGGCCCAGTCGGCGACCCGCTCACCCGCGGGCGCCTTGCGGCGTGTCTGTGCAGTGCTCATCCGCGCTCCCAGAAAGCAGGGCCGACGGGCTCTTCGAAGTCGCCGAGCGCCTCGAGGTAGCCCTCGTCGTTCACACCGATGCGGAGCTGCGGCAGGGCGTGACCAGCGGGACCGAAGATCACTCGGGCACCGTCGGAGAGGTCGAAGGTGGACTGGTGGCAGGGGCAGAGCACGTGGTGCGTCTGCTGCTCGTACAGGGAGATCGGGCAGCCGACGTGGGTGCAGATCTTCGAGTACGCGACGATGCCCTCGTGCGACCACTCGAGCTCGCGCTTGTCCTTGATGTTCTCCGGCTGGATCCGGACGATCATCAGGGCGGCCTTGGCGATCTCGTTCTGGAACTCGTGGTCGTGCTCCTCCAGGCCCTCGGGCTTGGCGAAGGTCAGCGAACCGACCGCCACGTCGGAGGGACGCAGCGGCTCGTTCGTGTTCATGTTGACGAGCAGCTTGCCCTTGGACCACAGCGTGTGGCGGAGCTTCTCGCCGGGCAGCGGGCCGAGGTCGCGCAGCAGCACGACACCGGAGAGCGGCACCAGGGTGAGCGCGCCGAGCATGGTGTTGCGGATCAGCTTGCGGCGGCCGAGCGCGGACTCCTTGGCGCCCTGCTTGAAGTCCGCGAAGACCTTCTCGCGGACCTCGGGCTCCGCCTCGATCGGGTGCCGCTCGTCGGCGATCTCCACGTCCGACATCAGGGTGCGGGCCCAGTGGACGGCGCCCGCTCCGATGCAGAACAGCGCGATGCCGAGCGTCATGCCCAGCGCGAAGTTCAGCGCGCTGATGCGACCGAGCGGGAAGATGTAGACCGACTTGTCCACCGGGATCGCCACGAACGCGGCGATGAAGGCGACGGTCGCCAGCATCGACACCGTGAACATCAGGGCGACCGAGCGCTCGGACCGCTTGGCGGCCCGCTCGTCGACGTCCTGGACCCGGTGCTCGTGAGGCGGCAGGCCCGGGTCGGCGAACGGGTGCTTGTCGTCCGCGACGCTCACCACGCCGTGCCCGTGCTCGTCATGGCCTGCGGACTGCGCGGCAGGCAGGTTCTCTTCTGGAATGTCTTGGCTACTCATGACTTCTTGGCCTTTGCGGTCCGGGCGGCGACCCACACGGCGACGGCGATCAGACCGCCGAGACCGAAGATCCAGCCGAACAGGCCTTCACTGACCGGCCCGAGGCCACCCAGTTCGAGGCCGCCGGGGCTCTCGGTCTTTTCGCTGTTGACCGCGTCGAGGTACGCGATGATGTCCTTCTTGTTCTTCTCCGACAGCGTGGTGTCGGGGAAGGACGGCATGTTCTGCGGGCCGGTCTGCATGGCCTCGTAGATGTGCTTCGGGGTGACGCCCTCGAGGGTCGGCGCGTACTTGCCGTGCGTGAGCGCGCCGCCCTTGCCGGTGAAGTTGTGGCACTGCGCGCAGTTGGTGCGGAACAGCTCACCGCCCTTGGCGATGTCGGCACCCTCGGGGCCGTACTGCTCCTCCGTCGGAACGGACGGACCGGCACCCAGCGAGGCGATGAACGCCGCGAGCTGGTCGATCTCGGCCTGCGAGTAGATGTTCTTCTTCTCCGGGACCTGGGGGCCCTGGGAGGTGGCGGCCGGCATACGGCCCGTGCCCACCTGGAAGTCGACGGCCGCGGCGCCCACGCCCACCAGGCTGGGCCCGTCGGAGGTGCCCTGACCGCCGGTGCCGTGGCAACTGGCGCAGCCGACCGAGTAGAGCTTCTTGCCCTCCTCGATGGTGAGGGACTGGGCGGTTTCGTCGGCCTGTGCCTTGTCCGCGGGTGCGAACACGGCGTACAGCCCCCCGGTGCATGCCAGCGCGAGGAGTAGGACGACGAGCGCCGCCAACGGGTGGCGTCGTCGTGCGGAGAGCTTTTTCACGGATTACCCCGGTGTCAGGATCTTCTGCGTCGATGCTTCTGGGATGCGCGCTTCGTGGAGCACGCGCGGATGCGGGCCCTGCTACTTGATCATGTAGATCGTGGCGAAGAGACCGATCCAGACGACATCGACGAAGTGCCAGTAGTAGGACACGACGATCGCGGCCGTCGCCTGCTCGTGGGTGAACCTCCGGGCCGCGTAGGTCCGGCCCAGGACCAGCAGGAAGGCGATGAGACCGCCCGTCACGTGCAGGCCGTGGAAGCCGGTGGTCAGGTAGAACACCGAGCCGTACGGGTCGGAGGACAGGGACAGGCCCGCCTCCTTGACCAGCTCCGTGTACTCGAAGACCTGACCGCCGATGAAGATCGCACCCATCACAAAGGTGACGATGAACCACATCCGCAGCTTCTTCACATCACCGCGCTCGGCGGCGAAGACGCCGAGCTGGCAGGTGAGGGAGGAGAGCACCAGGATGGTGGTGTTCGTCGCCGAGAACGGGAAGTTGAGATGGGCAGCCATCTCCTTCCAGTGATCGGGACCCGTCACCGATCGCAGGGTGAAGTACATCGCGAAGAGGGCCGCGAAGAACATCAGCTCGGAACTCAACCAGATGATGGTTCCGACGCTGGTGAGGTTCGGCCGATTGACCGACGGGTGCGCGTGCCCGGTTTCTGCTGTCGTTGCTGTCGCCACGACCGACATTATGTCGGTCGCTTATCCCGCCCTCACTCCGGGGGGTGCCGTTCGGAGTGTCTTCACCGGTCGTACCGGTGTTGACGTGGTGTTCAAGGGAGTAGCATCCGGCCCAACGGGCCTGTCCTTACGACGCTGACGTCACGGAGGAACAATGCAGCCGACCGCCACGGTGCTGGTCTACAGCGACGACTCCAACACCCGCGAGCAGGTGCGGCTCGCCACGGGACGGAGGCCGGCTCCGGACGTTCCCGTGGTGGAGTTCCTGGAGTGTGCGACCCCCGCGGCGGTGATCAAGGAGCTGGACCGGGGTGGGATCGACGTCTGCGTGCTGGACGGCGAGGCCGTGCCGATGGGGGGCATGGGGGTCTGCCGGCAGATCAAGGACGAGGTGTTCGACTGCCCGCCGGTGCTGCTGCTGATCGGGCGGCCCCAGGACGCGTGGCTTGCGACCTGGAGCCGCGCGGAGTCCGCTGTGACGCTGCCGGTGGAGCCGGTGGAGTTCGCCTCCGCGCTGGCCTCCCTGCTGCGGGAGAAGGCGGCTTTGAACGCCTAGGAACTCGGGGGCGCCCGTTGTCTCGCGGGTGCGGGTGGTCTGTGACTTGTCGCGCAGTTCCCCGCGCCCCTGAGGGACGTACCCCTGAGGGCGTCTAGACGCTCTGTGGGCGCAGTCGGGCCCTGTCGGCCTCCGTGGGGCCCTCCGGGGTGCCGCCTATGAGGGCGCTGCCGGTGCGCCACTTCGCCCAGTCGAGGTTCCAGTCGCCGAAGCCGTTGCCGAAGGGCGCCATCGTGTCGCCGCCGGAGTTTATGACCTTGACGATGTCGCCCTCGCGGACGGTGTCGTAGAACCACGCCGCGTTCTCGGTGCTCATGCCGGTGCAGCCGTGGCTGACGTTGGCGAAGCCCTGGGAGCCGACGGACCAGGGGGCGGCGTGGACGTACTCGCCGCTGTTGGTGACCCGGACCGAGTGGTGGACGATCAGGTCGTAGAAGTCCGAGGCGCCGATGCTGGCGCTGGTCATGCGGACGGTGCCCTCCTTGGCCAGGACGACCTTGACGCCGTTGCGGGTGTCGTAACCGGGCATGCCCGTCGTGACCGGGATCTGCCGGATGATCTCGTCGTTCTTGTAGACGGTCATCTGGTGGGCGGCGGCGTCGGTGACGGCTATGAGTTTGTCCGCGGTGGTGATGGTCAGCGGCTTGGCCTTGCCGCCCCACATCCGGTCGCCGATCTTGATGCCCTGGAGGTTGCTGCGCACCTGGACGGTGGCCTGGGCGGGCCAGTAGTCCTTCGGGCGGTAGTGGAGCTTCTTGTCGTCCACCCAGTGCCAGGCACCGTCCGTGGCGGGGGTGGAGGAGACCTTGAGGGCGCGTTCCACGACGGCCCGCTGGGCCTTGTCCTTGACGGGCCGGCTCAGCTCGGCCGTGATGGGCTGGCCGACGCCGTAGGTGCCCGCCTTGGGGCCGAAGGTGACGTCCAGGCGCTTCTTGGTGGTCGGCTTGCCGGTCTCGAAGGTGACGACCTTGCGGCCGGGCGCCCCGTCCTCGTCCTCGGTGCTCACCCGGACCGTGTAGCTGGCGTTGGCGGCGAGCGGGGAGGTGCTGTGCCAGCGGCTGCCGTCGGCGGCGAGTTCGCCCGCCACGTAGCGTCCTGAGGCGTCGTGGGCCGTGACGTCGGTGATGCGCCCGTCGGAGTCCTCGACGACTTCCAGGGGCTTGTCCGGGTCGGCCTTCTCGCGGCCCTCCGAGGGGGCGTTGAAGGAGACCTGGTCGGCCGCGTCGTAGGGACGGGCGGCGAGCGGATTGCCGTCCGAGCCGCAGGCGCTGACGCCCGCGCAGAGGGATATCACCAGCAGCGTGCAGCCGACGGCGGTGCGGCGGCGGGAGATCACTGTGTGGCTCATGACCTCACGCTAGGAAGCCGCGTCAACAGTGGCACGCCGAGCGACTCGTACGAGTGACATGCATGTGCGGCAAAAGCAGGGGCCCGGACGCTCCTCTCGGAGTGTCCGGGCCCCTGAAGCGCTCGGCGCGTGTTACTGGGTGCGGTTCTCACCGCGGTAGTACTCGAAGACCCAGCCCCAGACGCCGATCAGGATGATCGGCAGCGAGAAGTACATCAGCCACCAGCCGATCGCGATCGACAGGAAGGCGAGGGCGCCGCCGATGGCCAGGGAGAGCGGCTGCCAGCTGTGCGGGCTGAAGAACCCGACCTCGCCGGCGTCGTCCGCGACGTCCGCCTCCTTGTTGTCCTGTGCGCCCACGTCGACCCGCTTGGCCGTGAAGCCGAGGTAGAAGCCGATCATGATGCACAGGCCGAAGGTCAGGAAGAGCGCCGTCGTGCCGGCCGGCTCCTTCGACCACACGCCATAGACGATCGCCATGACGAGCACGAAGGCGCTCAGCCACATGAACATCTTGCCCTGGATCTTCACTTGCCGGCCTCCTTGCCGCCAGCGAGGGCCTTCTCGCCGTGACCGGCGTTCTCGAGCTGGTCGAGAGCGGCGATCTCCGGGTGGTGCAGGTCGAACGCCGGGGATTCACTGCGGATCCGCGGCATGGTGATGAAGTTGTGCCGCGGCGGCGGGCAGGAGGTCGCCCACTCCAGGGAGCGGCCGTAGCCCCACGGGTCGTCGACGCCGACCGGCTTGCCGTACTTGGCCGTCTTCCACACGTTGTAGAAGAACGGCAGGATCGACATGCCGAGCAGGAACGAGCTGATCGTCGAGATCGTGTTCAGCGCGGTGAAGCCGTCGGCCGCCAGGTAGTCGGCGTAACGGCGCGGCATGCCCTCGGCGCCCAGCCAGTGCTGGACCAGGAACGTGCCGTGGAAGCCGATGAACAGCGTCCAGAAGGTGATCTTGCCCAGGCGCTCGTCCAGCATCTTGCCGGTCCACTTCGGCCACCAGAAGTGGAAGCCGGAGAACATCGCGAACACCACGGTGCCGAAGACGACGTAGTGGAAGTGGGCCACCACGAAGTACGAGTCGGAGACGTGGAAGTCCATCGGCGGCGAGGCCAGGATGACACCGGTCAGACCACCGAAGGTGAAGGTGATCAGGAAGCCGGTCGCCCAGAGCATCGGCGTCTCGAAGGACAGCGAGCCCTTCCACATCGTGCCGATCCAGTTGAAGAACTTCACACCGGTCGGTACGGCGATGAGGAACGTCATGAAGGAGAAGAACGGCAGCAGCACACCGCCGGTGACGTACATGTGGTGCGCCCACACCGTCACGGACAGACCCGCGATCGCGATGGTCGCGCCGATCAGACCCGTGTAACCGAACATCGGCTTACGGGAGAAGACCGGGATGACCTCGGAAATGATGCCGAAGAACGGCAACGCGATGATGTACACCTCTGGATGGCCGAAGAACCAGAACAAGTGTTGCCACAGCAACGCGCCGCCGTTGGCGGAGTCGAAGACGTGGGCACCGAACTTGCGGTCCGCCTCCAGGGCGAACAGGGCCGCGGCCAGCACCGGGAAGGCGAGCAGGACCAGCACACCGGTCAGCAGCACGTTCCAGGTGAAGATCGGCATGCGGAACATCGTCATGCCCGGAGCGCGCATGCAGATGATTGTGGTGATGAAGTTGACCGAGCCGAGGATGGTGCCGAAGCCGGAGAAGGCCAGGCCCATGATCCACATGTCGGCGCCGATGCCCGGGCTGCGGACAGCGTCCGACAGCGGGCTGTAGGCGAACCAGCCGAAGTCGGCCGCGCCCTGCGGGGTGAGGAAGCCGCCCACCGCGATGAGCGAGCCGAACAGGTACAGCCAGTAGGCGAACATGTTCAGCCGCGGGAACGCCACGTCCGGCGCGCCGATCTGCAGCGGCATGATCCAGTTCGCGAAACCGGCGAACAGCGGCGTCGCGAACATCAGCAGCATGATCGTGCCGTGCATCGTGAACGCCTGGTTGAACTGCTCGTTCGACATGATCTGCAGACCAGGCCGGGCGAGCTCGGCGCGCATGAGCAGCGCCATGACGCCGCCGATGACGAAGAACGCGAACGACGTCGCCAGGTACAGCGTGCCGATCGTCTTGTGGTCCGTTGTCGTCAGCCACTTGACCACGACACTGCCGCGGTTCTGGCGCCTGACCGGCAGCTCGTCCTGGTAGTGGGACCCTGCTGCCGCGGCACCCTGGGGTTCGTTGAGGATGCTCACAGGTTGTTCGTCTCCCGGTTCTTCTCGTGGCTCGTCTGCGCGATGCCGGCAGGAACGTAACCGTTCTGCTGCTTGTCCACGAGGTCCTTGAGGTGCTGCTCGTAGCGCTCGGGGGAGACGACCTTCACGTTGAACAGCATCCGAGAGTGGTCGACGCCGCAGAGCTCGGCGCACTTGCCGAGGAAGGTGCCCTGCTTGTTGGGGGTCACCTCGAAGGCGTTGGTGTGGCCCGGAATGACGTCCTGCTTCATGAGGAACGGCACCACCCAGAAGGAGTGGATGACGTCACGCGAGGTCAGGACGAAGCGGACCGTCTTGCCCTCGGGGAGCCAGAGCGTCGGGCCCGGGTTGTTGGTCTGCGGGTTCCGCGTACCGGGGGTGCCGCAGTCGTAGACGCCGCCGGCGTTGGCCGGGAAGTCCTTCTTGAAGCGGTCCGGGATCGCGTCCAGGTCCTTCGAGGTCTTGGCGTCCCCGGTGGAACCGGCGACCGGCTCGATGTAGTTGAAGCACCAGCTCCACTGGAAGCCGACCACGTTGACCGTGACGTCGGGCTTCTTCTTGAGGCTGAGCAGCTCGGACTCGTCACGGGCGGTGAAGTAGAACAGCACCGAGACGATGATGAGCGGGACCACCGTGTACAGCGCCTCGATGGGCATGTTGTACCGGGTCTGCGGAGGAACTTCGACCTTGGTGCGGCTGCGCCGGTGGAAGAACGCACTCCACAGGATCAGACCCCACACCAGCACGCCGACGGCGAGCGCAGCCGCCCAGGACCCCTGCCACAGGGAGAGGATCCGCGGAGCCTCTTCCGTGGTCGGGGTGGGCATACCAAGGCGGGGGAAGTCTTCCCAGTTGTACGAGCAACCGGTGGCTGTCGCCAAGACCAGGCCCGCGGTCAGTGCCTGCAGCAGCTTCCGCCGCATCGGGCGCCGCGGCGAGCGGTCGGAGCCGTTGGGACTCACGTAGCGCCTTCCCGAGAGTCTCGCCCGCGCGGATCGGCTGCGGCCTGGCCTTCTCGCTGGTCGGTCGCGGCCCTGCGTCGGGCAGGGGTTTGGATGTTTATGCGGACCAAACCCTAGCCGACGCCCTCCGGGGGTTCTCGGGGAGGGGTGCCTACTCACTCGGGTGGTTCGCTGATTTGGCGGCTGCGGGTGATTTGTGGCTGTTCGCGCAGTTCCCCGCGCCCCTGAGGTCCAATGTCCCCAGGAACGTTCTAGCGTTGCTGTGTGGCCTACTTCGACGCTGCTTCCGCTGCTCCGCTCCATCCGATCGCCCGGCAGGCTCTGCTGGCCTCGTTCGACGAGGGGTGGGCGGATCCCGCGCGTCTGTACAGGGAGGGGCGCCGCGCCCGGGTGTTGTTGGACGCCGCGCGGGAGGCCGCCGCCGAGGCGGTGGGGTGCCGGCCGGACGAGCTGATCTTCACCTCGTCCGGAACACGTGCCGTGCACACGGGGATTGCCGGGGCACTGGCCGGGCGGAGGCGGGTCGGCCGTCACCTGATCGTGTCAGCGGTCGAACACTCCTCTGTACTGCATTCGGCGGAGCTCCTCGAGGCGGCCGGAGGGAGCGTCACCCAGGTCGCGGTGGACCGCACCGGGCTGGTGGACCCCGCGGCCTACGGCGATGCCCTGCGCGAGGACACCGCACTGGCGTGTCTGCAGTCCGCCAATCACGAGGTGGGGAGCGAGCAGCCCGTCGCGGCGGTGGCCGAGGTGTGCCGGGAGGCCGGGGTGCCGTTGCTGGTGGACGCGGCGCAGTCGCTGGGGTGGGGGCCGGTGGAAGGGGACTGGTCGCTGCTCGCGGCCAGTGCGCACAAGTGGGGTGGGCCGTCCGGGGTCGGGCTGCTCGTCGTGCGCAAGGGTGTGCGGTTCGCGGCGCAAGGGCCGGTGGACGAGCGGGAGTCGGGGCGTGCGCCCGGTTTCGAGAACATCCCGGCGATCGTGGCGGCGGCCGCGTCGCTGCGGGCCGTACGGGCGGAGGCGGCCGAGGAGGCCGTGCGCCTGCGGGAGCTGACGGACCGGATCCGGGCCCGGGTGCCGCGCCTGGTCCCCGACGTCGAGGTGGTGGGCCATCCGGTGCGCCGGCTGCCCGGGGTCGTCACCTTCTCCTGCCTCTATGTCGACGGGGAGGCGCTCCTGCACGAGCTGGACCGCGAGGATTTCTCCGTCTCGTCCGGATCGTCCTGCACGAGCAGCACGCTGACGCCGAGCCATGTACTGCGGGCGATGGGTGTGCTGAGTGAGGGGAATGTGCGGGTTTCGCTGCCACCGGGGGTGACCGAGGAGGATGTGGAGAGGTTCCTGGCCGTCCTCCCCGGGGCGGTGGCGGCCGTGCGGGAGAAGCTGGGCGCGCCGGTCGCCACCGAGGTAGCCCGCGAGGAGGACGTCCTGGTCGTGGACTCCCTCGGCAAGCGCTGCCCGATCCCCGTCATCGAGCTCGCCAAGGTCATCGGCGACGTACCCGTGGGCAGCCTGGTGCGGGTGCTGTCGGACGACGAGGCGGCCCGCCTGGACATCCCGGCGTGGTGCGAGATGCGGAACCAGGAGTACGTGGGCGAGGAGCCGGCGGACCGAGGAACGGCGTACACGGTCCGCCGGACGAGCTGAACGTTTCTTTGGTGCGGGGGTGCGGGGAACTGCGCGAACAGCCCCCGCGCGTCCGCAGCCGAACACGGTCTCTCAGGCGAGGTGCGCCTGAACCTCCGCGGCCGCCTCGTCCCCGTACGCCTTGGTGAACCGCTCCATGAAATGCCCGCGGCGCAACTGGTACTCCTGCGTCCCCACCGTCTCGATGACGAGCGTCGCCAGCATGCACCCGACCTGCGCGGCGCGCTCCAGGGAGACGCCCCACGCCAGACCCGAGAGGAACCCGGCGCGGAAGGCGTCGCCGACGCCCGTGGGGTCGGCCTTGCGCTCCTCGTCGGGCGTGCCGACCTCGATCGGGTCGTCGCCGGCCCGCTCGATGCGTACGCCGCGCGCGCCGAGGGTGGTCACCCGGTGGCCCACGCGGGACAGGATCTCCTCGTCGCTCCAGCCGGTCTTGGACTCGATGAGGCCCTTCTCGTACTCGTTGGAGAAGAGGTACGTCGCCCCGTCCAGCAGGATGCGGATCTCCTCGCCGTCCATCCGGGCGATCTGCTGGGAGAAGTCGGCGGCGAACGGGATCGAGCGGGAGCGGCACTCCTCGGTGTGCCGGAGCATGGCCTCCGGGTCGTCCGCGCCGATGGAGACCAGGTCGAGGCCGCCGACGCGGTCGGCGACGGTCTTCAGCTCGATGAGGCGGGCCTCGCTCATGGCGCCGGTGTAGAACGAGCCGATCTGGTTGTGGTCGGCGTCGGTGGTGCACACGAAGCGGGCGGTGTGCAGCGTGTCGGAGATGCGGACGGAGTCGGTGTCGACGCCGTGCCGCTCCAGCCAGGCCCGGTACTCGTCGAAGTCCGCGCCCGCGGCGCCGACCAGGATCGGCCGGGTGCCGAGCTGTCCCATGCCGAACGCGATGTTCGCCGCGACGCCGCCGCGGCGGACGTCGAGCTTGTCGACGAGGAACGACAGCGAGACCGTGTGCAGCTGGTCCGCTACGAGCTGGTCGGCGAAGCGGCCGGGGAAGGTCATGAGGTGGTCGGTGGCGATGGAGCCGGAGACTGCGATGCGCACGGCGTGGACTCTCCTGAGGGAGGCGGACCTTGACGGTTCACGCTATCGGGTGGACGGGGCCGCTCTGAAGGCATCGAAACTACCCGATAGTAGATCTTTCTCCGTGAGCTCGACCGTGCATACGGTGCCGGTATGACGAACCTCAAGGTCCACGTGCCCGCTCCGGTCGATCTGGAGGGCGACCTGGCGTCGCTGCCGGGTGACGGGGCGCGGATGGCTCCGCACTGGGCGGTCCCCGACCGGGTGGCCTCACGGCCGGTCTCCCCGGCCCTGATCCACGGCGTGTCCGTACCCCCGGCGTCCGCGCGGCTGCTCGACGCCATGGAGGACTACGGCGACTGAACGGCGCATTCGCGGGAACCGTGTGCTCCCCCGCTGCGTCCCATCGCTGTCCCCCGTAAAGGGGAGGCGGGATACGACCCACCAGCGGGCCCGTTGTGTGACGGGCCGGGTCCCATGGGACAGCTGTGCAGCCGAAGGAGCGATGCGGTGAACACCGAGCGACCCGACAACGACGACGACCCCAGGGAAGCGGACGGCGCCGGCGCCGGCGCCCCGGAGGTCGAGGAGCCGGGTACGGCGGACGCCGGAACCCCGGCGGAGGCCGGGGCGTCGGCGAAGGCCGGGGTGTCGCCGGGTACCGCTGAGTCCGACGAGGCCACCGAGGCCGTCGAGCCTTCCGATGCCCCGGGTGACGAGAGGCGGGCCGCTGAGGCGCAGGCCGCCGAGGGCAGCGAGGGCGGGGCGGCCACGGCAGCCGACGAGCCCGGTACGCCGGAAGCCGGGAAGACGGGCGAGCCGGAAGACGACCGGCAGGCTGACGGCGAGCGGCCCGCGGCGACCGGGGACCGGGAAGCCGGTGCCGAGCCGGCGCCTGATCGCACCGCCGCCGCGGAACGTGGGGGCGTCGCGGAGCGTGCGGGCGTCGCGGAGGCCCGCCCCGGCGCCACCGCGGCACCGGGCGGCGACCTCCCCCGCGACGAAGAGGACCTGGTCCGCCAGGGCAGTGGCCGCCCCCGTACGCCCGCGATCATCGCCTCCGTCGCCGCCGCCGTGCTGCTGATCGGCGGAGGCGGGGCCTGGCTCGCCTCCAACGCGTCCAGTGGCGCGGGCGGCGGTACGACGTCCGGTGCGCCCGGTGGGGACGGCACTCCCCCGCCGCTCGCGCTCGACGGGTACTCGGAGTCCACGACGGGCGGCGGCAACGGCATCGCACCCGGTGAGCCCAACCCCTACGGCGCCACCTACCGGGTCGGCGGCACCCTGCCGGACGGTCCCGGCAAGGCGCCGGTGTACCGGGCGCGGGGCGAGGTCACCCGGCAGGACGTGGCCCGGCTGGCGAAGGCCCTGGGGGTCGAGGGGTCGCCGGTGGCGCAGGGCGAGGCCTGGAAGATCGGGGGCCAGGACGGGTCGGGGCCGAGCCTTCAGGTGAACAAGCAGGCGCCGGGGTCCTGGACGTTCAGCCGTTACGCCCCGGGCACCGACAACTGCAAGGGCACCGACACCTGCACCGCCCCGCAGTCCGGTGGCACACCGGTGAGCGAGGAGGTGGCCGAGAAGGCGGCCGAGCCCGTGCTGAAGGCGGTGGGTCAGGACGACGCGAAGCGGGACGCGAGCCAGGTCATGGGGGCCCAGCGGGTGGTGAACGCCGCTCCCGAGGTCGGCGGACTGCCCACACACGGCTGGACGACCGGGATCACGGTCGGCTCGGACGGCGAGGTCGTCGGCGGCAGCGGTCAGCTGAAAACGCCGGTGAAGGGCGACACGTACCCCGTGGTCAGCGCCGGGAAGGCGCTGGAGCTGATGAACGGGCAGCCGAAGAACGACCACCGGATGGGCATCGGCGGCTGCGCGAGCCCCGTCCCCCTGAAGGACCGGCTGGAGCAGCCCTGCGAGCAGCCGTCGGGCGGCACTCCTCAGCAGGACACGGTCACGGTCGAGAACGCGGTGTTCGGGCTGGCCGCGCACGTCGTGGACGGGCGGCAGGCACTGGTGCCGTCCTGGCTGTTCGAGGTGACGGCGCCGGGCGCGAAGGACCCGTTCACGGTGACGTACCCGGCGGTGGAACCGCAGTACCTGGCCTCCCCCGAGCCGAGCGAGCCGAGTGACCAGCCGACCTCTGCTCCCGGTCCGCGTGAGGTGAAGGTGGACGGCTACCGGGCCGAGGGCGCGGAGCTGACGGTGACGTTCACGGGCGGGGTGTGCGCCGACTACGACGTGAAGGCGAGCGAGAAGGGCGACGAGGTCACGGTCACGGTGACGTCGACCCCGTGGCCGGACAAGGTCTGCGTCATGATCGCCAAGCAGTTCCAGGAGACCGTGCGGCTGGACGAGCCGCTCGGCGACCGGGCCGTCGTGAACTCGGACGGCAAGGCGGTCCCGCTGGCCAAGGACGGCGCGCGGCTGCCGGCTCCCCCGACGCCGGAGCGGTAGGGGGCCACGCGGCGCGAAGGCGGCGGCCCCGTCGGAGGGGGCCGCCGCCTTCGTCGTGTTCGCGGCCGCCGGTGGCGGCTCGGCAGGCTCAGCTGAAGGAGTCGCCGCAGGCGCAGGAGCCCGTCGCGTTCGGGTTGTCGATCGTGAAGCCCTGCTTCTCGATGGTGTCCACGAAGTCGATCGTGGCACCGCCCAGGTACGGGGCGCTCATGCGGTCGGTGACCACCTTCACACCGCCGAAGTCCTTCTCCACGTCGCCGTCGAGGGCGCGCTCGTCGAAGAAGAGCTGGTAGCGCAGGCCGGAGCAGCCGCCGGGCTGGACGGCGACCCGCAGCGCGAGGTCTTCGCGGCCTTCCTGGTCGAGCAGCGCCTTGACCTTGGACGCGGCGGCGTCGGTCAGGATGATGCCGTCGGTGACGGTGCTGGTCTCGTCCGATACGGACATCTACATCTCTCCCGGTTTGTACGGAGACTGCTTGCCGACGTTCCAACCGGCGTGGCCGCGGATTCATTCCGGGCCGGGCGCGCGATCTCGGCTCCTTTTCATGCTCGCACACGCACCGGGAACCGGAAAACGGCACTTTCCGGGTGTTCCCGGGAATGAACGGCGACTCACCGGGATTCACGTCACACCGACGCTATGGACATCGTCAAAGTGACGTGAACCGGTTATGATAGATAGCGTCAAATCGACGAAAAGTCGCAGAAACAGAAAGGGTGCGTGTCGTGACCACCGCCCAGACCCAGGAGCTCGACGTACAGCCGACGCCCCTCGCCCTGCTGCTCCTCGGCCGTGAGGCCGACCCGAAGAGCGAGCGCGGTGTGGAGTGTCCCGGCGACCTGCCCTCGCCGTCCGACCCGGACCTGGTGGAGCGCGCCCGCAAGGCGAAGGAGAAGCTCGGGAACAAGGTCTTCGTGCTCGGCCACCACTACCAGCGCGACGAGGTCATCCAGTTCGCCGACGTGACGGGTGACTCGTTCAAACTGGCCCGGGACGCGGCCGCCCGCCCGGAGGCCGAGTACATCGTGTTCTGCGGCGTGCACTTCATGGCGGAGTCGGCGGACATCCTGACCTCCGACGACCAGAAGGTCGTGCTGCCCGACCTCGCCGCCGGCTGCTCGATGGCCGACATGGCGACCGCCGAGCAGGTCGCCGAGTGCTGGGACGTGCTGACCGAGGCCGGGACAGCCGAGCAGGTCGTGCCCGTCTCGTACATGAACTCCTCCGCCGACATCAAGGCGTTCACGGGCAAGCACGGCGGCACCATCTGCACCTCCTCCAACGCCAAGCGCGCGCTGGACTGGGCCTTCGAGCAGGGCGAGAAGGTGCTGTTCCTGCCGGACCAGCACCTGGGCCGCAACACCGCCGTGCGGGACATGGGCATGTCCCTGGAGGACTGCGTCGTCTACAACCCGCACAAGCCGAACGGCGGCCTGACGGCCGACGAACTGCGCGCGGCGAAGATGATCCTGTGGCGCGGCCACTGCTCGGTGCACGGCCGCTTCAGCCTGGACTCGGTCAACGACGTGCGCGAGCGCATCCCCGGCGTGAACGTCCTGGTCCACCCCGAGTGCAAGCACGAGGTCGTGGCCGCGGCGGACTACGTCGGCTCGACGGAGTACATCATCAAGGCCCTGGAGGCCGCGCCGGCCGGCTCCAAGTGGGCCATCGGCACGGAGCTGAACCTGGTCCGCCGCCTGGCGAACCGCTTCGCACCGGAGGGCAAGGAGATCGTCTTCCTCGACAAGACGGTCTGCTTCTGCTCGACCATGAACCGCATCGACCTCCCCCACCTGGTCTGGGCCCTGGAGTCGCTGGCCGAGGGCAACCTGGTCAACCGCATCGAGGTGGACAAGGAGACGGAGGCCTTCGCGAAGCTGGCCCTGGAGCGGATGCTGGCGCTGCCGTAGCCCCGGCCGTCCTCCCGCTCACCCCGACGCGGGTTTCCGGTCGGGGTGGGCGGGGTCGAGGGTGAAGACGTCGCCGTCCGTGGTGGCGACGACCAGGGCGCCCTCATGGAGCAGCACCTCGGAGCCCGACCAGCCCTGGTTCGCCACCCGCCGGGCACGCGGCAGGGTCTCCCACAGCAGCGTGCCCTTCCTCGTGTCGAGGGCGGCGACCCGGCCGCTGGCGCTGGACAGATAGACCGCGCGGGCGCGGGGGTCGTGGGTGATGCCGCTGGGCTGCTCCAGGCTCGTGCGGGTCTGCCACAGCCGCTCGCCCGTGCGGACCGACACGGCGGTGACCTGCCCGGAGGACGTGGCGAACCACAGGGTGCCGCCCGAGAGCGTCGCGTTGCCCTCCAACGGCTCCGCGAGCTTCACCGCGCGGCCCTTTCCGGTGTCCGGGTCCAGCAGCCGGATCCCGGCGACCGCCTCGTCCTCGTCGTCCTCGGTCGGTTCGAGGAGGACCAGACGGCCCTCGAACGTGCCGACGGGCGTTTCGTCGACGGGCACCGTCAGACGCCGTGCCGAGCCGTCGGAGGGGTCCAGCCGCAGCAGGACCGTTTCCTTCGACGGCATCTCGTCCGGGCCGCACCGCAGGTAGGGGTTCTCTCCGGTGTCCGCCGGACCGCAGTACTGTCCTGCGGGCAGCGGCGCCGTCCAGCGCCCGGCGCCGGTGCGCGGCGAGCGGGCGGTCACCGAACGGCCGCCGTCGTCCGGGACGATCACCAGGCCGTCCGAGACGTACGGGCGCACCGCGTCGACGTTCACCGCGCGCTGCCACAGCCGCTCGCCGTTCCCGGTGCCGAGGGCGGCGACCGTGACCTTGACGTCGTCACCGTGGTGGGGGGTGTAGGTCTGCTCGACCAGCATCGCGTCGTCTGTGATGCCCAGTACGGAGAAGCTGTACGCCCCCTTGCCCGTGCCGGGCGGCAGCACGTCGGCGCGCCAGCGGGCCCGTCCGGTGAGAGCGTCCAGGCGCACGGGCAGGACCCCGTCGCCCGCGCAGTAGACGGCGCCCTCGTACGCCTCGCACGCCGGTCCGTTCATCGACCCGGCTTCGGCGATGCCGCGTCCCTCCTTCACGCCCTGCGCGGCGGTGGCGTACACCGTGGTCTGCCAGGGGCTCCAGCCGGCCGGGACGGTCGTCCACCGGGAGGGCGTGGACCCGGTGGTGTCCGGGCCCGCGCGGGAGTCGTCCTCGCCGAGTCCGGGCCCGAACAGCAGATAGCCCGTCAGGCCGAGCGCGAGGGCGCTCGCCGTGCCGGCCGTGGCCCACAGCCGCCGGGCACGGCTCCGGTGTCCTCCGGAAGCCGCGGGGCCGGGGTCGGCGACCGCGGCGGGCCGGGTGCTGACCAGGGCCGCCTCGTCCCGGCGCAGTGCCACGGTGGTCTGGTCGTCCGTGCCCGTCTCCGGCAGCGCGGTCACCAACTCCCGTGCCAGTTCGTCCAGTCCGGGCCGGTCCGCGGGATCCTTGGCGAGGCAGCGCTCCAGTAGCGGGTGCAGGAGCCCCGGCACGCCGTCCAGGACCGGCGCGTTGTGCACCACCCGGTAGGCCGTCAGATAGGGGCTGTCGGCGTCGAAGGGGCCCCGGCCGGTGCTCGTGTACACGAGCAGGGCGCCCACGGAGAACACGTCGGAGGCCGGGCCCACCGAGCGGGCGTCGGTGAGCTGCTCCGGCGACATGAACGGCGGGGTGCCGATCATCTGGCCGGTCTCGGTGAGGGTGTGGTGGTTCTCGGCGGCGCGGGAGATGCCGAAGTCGATGACGCGCGGGCCGTCCTCGGCCATCAGGACGTTGGCGGGCTTGAGGTCCCGGTGCACCACCCCGGCCCGGTGGATCTCCCGCAGCGCCTCCACCAGCCCGAGCGCCAGCCGTCGCAGTGCGGCGCCCTGCAGCGGGCCCTGGTCGCGGATCAGGGCGGCGAGGGAGGGCCCGGGCACGTACTGGGTCGCCATCCAGGGCCGTACCGCCTCCGGGTCGGCGTCCAGGACCGGCGCGGTGAAGGCGCCGCTCACCTTGCGGACGGCCTCGATCTCCTGCCGGAAACGGGCCCGGAAGACCGCGTCCTCCGCGTACTGGGCGTGCACCACCTTGACGGCGACCTCGCGCCCCGAGCGGGCCCGGCCGCGGTAGACGACCCCCATGCCCCCGGACCCGAGCCGGCCGACCAGCTTGTACCCGCCGATCGACTTCGGGTCGTCCTTCTGCAGCGGCACGCCCGGTTCCTCTCCCCCGCCATGCAGTCCGGGTCAGGATACGTAACGGCGGCACGACGAAGGCCGGGGCCCGAACCGTTCTTTCCGGTTCGGGCCCCGGCCCGGGGAGGTCTCGCCGTGCGGGCTCGGCGAACGGTCCGTTACGAGACGGACGCGGGCTCCGGCTCGTCCGTGGCCGGCGCGGCGCCGGACCGGTCCCCCGCCTTCTTCGCCCGCTTGGCGGCGCGCTTCTTCGCCCGGCGCTCCTTGCGGAGCTCGACCATCGCGTACAGCGTCGGGACCAGCACCAGCGTCAGCAGCGTCGACGTCACCAGACCGCCGATCACGACCACGGCCAGCGGCTGGGCGATGAAGCCGCCCTCACCGGTGATGCCGAGGGCCATCGGCAGCAGGGCGAAGATCGTCGCCAGGGCGGTCATGAGGATCGGGCGCAGCCGGTGCCGGCCGCCCTCGATCACGGCCTCGACGACGCCGTGGCCCTGCTTGCGGTACTGGTTGATCAGGTCGATCAGCACGATCGCGTTCGTCACCACGATGCCGATCAGCATCAGCATGCCGATCATGGCCGGAACGCCCATCGGGGTGCCGGTGGCGATCAGCAGGCCGATCGCGCCGGTGGCGGCGAACGGGATGGACACGAGCAGGATCAGCGGCTGGACCAGGGACCGGAAGGTACCGACCAGCAGCATGAACACGATCGCGATGGCCGCCAGCATCGCCAGGCCCAGGTTGGCGAACGCCTCGTCCTGGTCCTCGGAGACACCACCGATCGACGCCGTGGCGCCGTCCGGGAGCTTCAGCGCGTTGATCTCCGACTGGAGCTGGGCGCTGACCGCGCCGGTGTTGTCGCCGGTCGGCTTCGCGGTGATGGTGGCCGCGCGCTGGCCGTCGATGCGGGTCATGGAGACCGGGCCGTCGACCAGCTCGACCGAGGCGATGTCGCCGAGCTTCACCGCACCGCCCAAACGCAGGTTCTGAAGCTGCTTCAGGGTCTTGGCGGGCTTCGCCGAGCGGATGACGACATCGCGCTCGGTGTCGTCCAGGACCGCCTTGGCCGCGGTGGTGCCGCGGACGGCCTGGGCGACGGCCGCGCCGAGGGTCTGGTCGTCGAAGCCGGCCGCGGCCGCCTTGTCGTTGGCCTTGACCGAGATGCGCGGCACGCTGGTGGCCAGGTCGCTGCTGACGTCCGTGACGTCGTCGAGGGAGGCGACCGTCTTGCGGACCTCCTCGGACGCCGTGCGCAGGACACCGGCGTCGGCGGCCTTCACCACGACGCTGAGGTCCTGGCTGCCGAAGCCGTCACCGGCGGCGACGGTGGTCGTGCCGATGCCCTTCAGCCCGGCCAGGCCCTTCTCGATGCTGTCCTGGACGTCCTCGTAGGACGCCGAGTCGTCGAGCATCACCTGGTAGGAGGCCTGGTTGCTGTCCGTGCCGCCGCCGAAGGCCGCCATGAAACCGGACGAGCCGATCGTGACCTGGTAGTCCTTCACGCCCTTCGTGCCGGCGAGCAGCCGCTCGACCTTCTTCGCCTGGGCGTCGGTGGCCGCCAGGCTGGTGCCGGGCTTCATCTCCTGCTTGACGGTGAGGACTTCCTGCTCGCCCTGGTCGAAGAAGTTCGTCTTCAGCAGCGGCGCCATGCCGAACGTGCCGACCAGGACGACGATCGCGATGGCCACGCTGGTGAGGCGGCGGCGGGTCGCGAAGCGCAGGACCGGGACGTAGATGCGCTGCAGGCGGCTCTTGGCCTCCTTCTCCTCCGCGATCCGGCGCGCCTCGTCCGCGTCCTCGGGGGTGCCCTTCGGGGGCCGCAGGAACCAGTACGACAGGACCGGTACGACCGTCAGGGAGACGAGAAGGGACGCCAGCAGCGCGGCCGTCACGGTGAGGCTGAACGAGCCGAACAGCTCGCCCACCATGCCACCGACCAGGCCGACCGGCAGGAACACCGCGACCGTGGTGAGGGTCGAGGACGTCACCGCGCCCGCGACCTCGCGGACGGCGTTGAGGATGGCCGAGTGGCGCTCCTCGCCGTAGCCGAGGTGGCGCTTGATGTTCTCCAGGACCACGATCGAGTCGTCGACGACCCGGCCGATGGCGATGGTCAGGGCGCCCAGCGTCAGGACGTTCAGCGACAGGTCGCGCGTCCACAGCACGATCAGGGCGAGGACCACGGACAGCGGGATGGACACCGCGGTCACGAGAGTCGAGCGGATCGAGGCGAGGAAGACGAGGATCACCAGGACGGCGAAGAGCAGACCGAGCCCGCCCTCGGTGGTCAGGCCCTTGATGGACTTGGACACGGCCGGGCCCTGGTCGCTGACGACCGTGAGGGTCGCGTCCGAGCCGAGGTCCTTGCGCAGCTCAGGGAGCTTGTCCTGGACGGCGTCGGAGATGGCGACCGCGCTGCCGTCGCGGTCCATGGTGACGGCGACGGCGAGGCTCGGCTTGCCGTCCGTGCGGGTGATGGAGTCGGCCGTGGCCTCCTGCTGCTTCACCGTGGCGACGTCGCCGAGGCGCACCGGCTTGCCCTTGCCGGGCTCGCCCGTGACCATCAGGTTCTTGATCTGCTCGATCGAGGTGAAGCCGCCGCCGACCTGGACCGTGCGGTTGGCGCCGTCCTCGTCGAAGGAGCCGGCCGGGACGGTCGCGCCGCCCGCCTGGAGCGCGTGGGAGAGGGACTGCGAGGTCAGACCCGCCTTGGCCAGCCCGGCGTCGTCAGGCGTGACGGTGACCTGGAGGTCGCGTACGCCGTCGACGGTGACCTGGCCGACGCCGTCGATGCTCTCGAGGTCCGGCACGACGGTCTTGTCGAGCTGGTCGGCCAGGGCCTGCTGGTCGCGGCCGGAGGTGACGGCGAGGACGACGGTCGGGATGTCGTCCGTGGAACCGGCGACGACCTGCGGGTCGACGTCGTCCGGGAGCTGGACGCGGGCCCGGTTGACGGCCTGCTGGACGTCGGCGACCAGCTGCTTGGTGTCGTTGCCGTAGTCGAAGGACGCCATGATCACGGCGTTGCCCTCGCTGGCGGTGGAGGTGACGCCGCTGATGCCGTCGACGGCTTCGAGGGTGTCCTCGATGGGTTCGACGACCTGCTTCTCGACCACGTCCGGTGACGCGCCCTGGTACGGCGCCAGCACGGACACCATGGGCAGTTCGATGGTGGGCAGCAGCTGCTGCTTGAGCTGGGGTATCGCGATCGCCCCGAAGACGAGCGCGATGATCGACATCAGCCCTATCAGGGCCCGTTGCGCGAGGCTGAATCTCGACAGCCAGGACATGGGTGAGGGTCTCTCTTCTGTTTAGCGGCAGAAGCGGCAGCGGACGCGCAGATGAGCGCCCACCCCTACACCCTGAGCCATGGGAACCGGGGGTCCCGTAGGCCCCAGGTCCATTTCCTTATGCGGCGCATACTCCGGCCGCAGTACGCCCGGGTCGAGCTCACTCCACCCTTGGACGGACCAGGCCGGACTCGTACGCGGTCACCACGAGCTGGGCGCGGTCCCGGGCGCCCAGCTTGGCCATGGCCCGGTTGACGTGCGTCTTGACCGTCAGCGGGCTGACTTCGAGGCGTTCGGCGATCTCGTCGTTGGAGTGTCCGCCGGCGACCTGGACCAGCACCTCGCGCTCCCGGACGGTGAGCGAGTCGAGCCGTTCACCGCGGGCCGGGTCGCGGTCACCGTCGGCCGGGTCCTCGGTGGCGAGGAACCGGGCGATCAGGCCCGTGGTGGCCGCCGGGGAGAGCAGGGCCTGGCCGCCGGCCGCGATGCGGATGGCGTTCAGCAGTTCCTCGGGCTCGGCGCCCTTGCCGAGGAAGCCGGAGGCGCCGGCGCGCAGCGACTGCACGACGTAGTCGTCGACCTCGAACGTCGTCAGGATGACCACCCGGACATCGGCGAGATCGGGGTCGGCGCTGATCATGCGGGTCGCGGCGAGACCGTCGGTGCCGGGCATGCGGATGTCCATGAGCACGACGTCGGCGTGCTGCTCCTTGGTCAGGCGGACCGCTTCCGCGCCGTCGGAGGCCTCGCCGACCACCTCCATGTCGGGCTCCGAGTCGACGAGCACGCGAAAGGCGCTGCGCAGCAGCGCCTGGTCGTCGGCGAGCAGGACACGGATGGTCATGCGGGGTCCTCCCCGGTGGGTGTGCGGTTCTTGACCGGCAGGATCGCATGGACGCGGAAGCCGCCGCCGTAGCGGGGACCGGTGGTCAGGGTGCCGCGCAGGGCGGTGACGCGCTCGCGCATGCCCAGCAGTCCGTGGCCGCCGCCGCTGTCCTGGGTCTCGTGCTCGCCGCTGCCGTCGTCGAGCACGGTGATCTCGATGTTCGGTCCGACGCGTACGACGCTGACCTCGGCCTTGGCCTGGGGCCCTGCGTGCTTCTGCACGTTGGTGAGGGCCTCCTGGATGATCCGGTAGGCGGCCAGGTCGACGGCCGCCGGGAGGGGGGCGCCCTGGTCGGCGCGGGCGACCTCGATGTGCAGGCCGGCGCTGCGGAAGGTGCCGGTGAGTTCGTCGATGCGGTCCAGGCCCGGTGCGGGTTCGGTGGGGGCCTCCGGGTCGCCGGACTGCCGGAGCAGGCCGACGGTGGCGCGGAGCTCGTTGAGCGCGGAGCGGCTGGCCTCCCGCACGTGCGCGAGGGCTTCCTTGGCCTGGTCGGGGCGCTTGTCCATGACGTGGGCGGCGACCCCGGCCTGGACGTTGACCAGGGCGATGTGGTGGGCGACGACGTCGTGCAGGTCCCGGGCGATCCGCAGGCGCTCCTCGGCCACCCGGCGGCGGGCCTCCTCCTCGCGGGTGCGTTCGGCCCGTTCGGCGCGCTCCTGGATGGCCTGGACGAAGGCCCGGCGGCTGCGGACGGAGTCGCCCGCGGTGGCGCCGATGCCGGTCCAGGCGAAGATCGCCAGGTTCTCCTGGGCGTACCAGGGCAGGGAGCCGGCCGACATGGCGGCGCCGGTCAGCACGGTCATGGTGAGCAGGCCGACACGCCAGGTGGTGGGCCGGTCGGTGGTGGAGGCGACGGTGTACAGGGCGACGACGGCGGACATGGCGACGGGAGCGCGGGGGTCGCCGGTGACGGACTCGACCACGGAGACCGTGCCGGTGAGGGCGAGGACCGTCATCGGGGCACGGCGGCGGAAGACCAGGGCGGCGGCGGCGAGGGCCATGAGGACGAGGCTGAGGGGATCGGGGGTGCGCAGGGCCCAGCTGACGCTGTCCTGGTGCCGGGGCTCCACGAACGAGCCGGCGACCATGCAGACCAGGACGGCGGCGGCGAGGACGGCGTCCATGGCCAGGGGGTGCGCCTTGGCCTGGCATCTGGCCCGCGCGAGGGTGCTCACGGGGGTTCACGGTAGCCGGGGTCGGTGTGCGGGGGTATGGGGGCCGGGTGTGAGGTGCCCGGCGTCGGGGCGGGGCCGGGTCGGCGCGCAACCCGGCGGTGCGGGGTGCCTCCCGGGCCCTTGAGGCACCGGGGGAGGCACGCATGCCCGCAGCCGAGCGAATCTCAGCCCGGGATCAGACCGTCGTCGCCGAGCAGCTCCCGGACCTCCTCCAGGGTCGCGTCGGGAGACGGAAGGATCAGTTCCGACGGTTCCAGGGAGTCGTCGGGGAGGGGTTCGCCCAGGTCGCGGACCCGGGCCAGGAGGGCCTGGAGGGTGCGGCGGAAGCCGGGGCCGTCGCCGTTCTCCATTTCCGCCAGGAGTTCGTCGTCCAGCCTGTTCAGCTCGGCGAGGTGGCCGTCGGCCAGTATCACCTGGCCCTCCCCCATGATCCGTACGATCATGTCGCCCTCCTAGGCGTGGACCCCTACTGCTTGTCGAAGCGCGGGGTGTCCTGCGGCTGCTGCTGGGACTGCTGCTGGCCCGTGCCCCCTTCGAGGGCCTGCTGCCCGCTGCCCGAGCCTCCGGCCAGCTCGGCCTTCATGCGCTGGAGCTCCAGCTCTACATCCGTACCACCGGAGAGCCGGTCCAGCTCGGCCTGGATGTCGTCCTTGTGCATGCCGGACGGGTCGTCGAGGGCACCGGAGGCGAGCAGTTCGTCGATCGCGCCGGCGCGGGCCTGGAGCTGGGCCGTCTTGTCCTCGGCACGCTGGATCGCCAGGCCGACGTCGCCCATCTCCTCGGAGATGCCGGAGAAGGCCTCGCCGATCCGGGTCTGCGCCTGGGCCGCG
Source organism: Streptomyces sp. NPDC093598 (assembly GCF_044764825.1). Classification (NCBI taxonomy): domain Bacteria; kingdom Bacillati; phylum Actinomycetota; class Actinomycetes; order Kitasatosporales; family Streptomycetaceae; genus Streptomyces; species Streptomyces sp. NPDC093598. Next base: position 477,271 of record NZ_JBIWIV010000001.1, read on the forward strand.
GTGTAGGTCGCCTTGATCGTCTCCTTCTTGGTGCGGAAGGCGTCGACCTTGGCCTGGAGCCGCTGGGCCGCGAGGGTGAGCTTCTCCTCCTCGCCCTGCAGCGTCGCGTGCTGGGTCTCCAGGTCGGTCACCTGCTGCTGGAGCGCGGCCCGGCGGGAGAGCGCTTCCCGGGCCAGGTCCTCACGGCCCAGGGCGAGCGCCTTGCGGCCCTGGTCCTCCAGCTTGCCGGACTGCGACTGCAGCTGGTTCAGCTGGAGTTCCAGACGCTTGCGGGAGGTCGCCACGTCGGCGACGCCTCGCCGGACCTTCTGGAGCAGCTCCAGCTGCTTCTGGTACGAGTAATCGAGGGTCTCGCGCGGGTCCTCGGCCCGGTCAAGGGCCTTGTTCGCCTTCGCGCGGAAGATCATCCCCATACGCTTCATGACACCGCTCATGGGCTTCGCGCGCCCCCTTCTGACCGACTCCGGTTCCAGCTCCAGCGACAGAACCCACAGTACGGGCCCTGCATCCATTACCGCACTGTTCGGGGACGGATGCGCTCATCCCCAAGGACGACTGCGTGCGCTCCCGCTCCGGCGTAGGGAGTAGGTGGTCCCCGGGGTTACCGGAGCCGTACACCCCGGGAAACATCCGGAGGCGTACACAACGTCCCCTCTGTCCCCTTACTGACGACTGGTGTTGCCGGATCGTTCCCCACGGGACTGGGGTCCATGCCCGGAAGCCCTTACCCTTGGGTTTTGTGTTCCGAAGCCGTGCGAAGGATGAGAAGGCCCAGGACGCCGACAAGGCGCCGGTGACCGACTCCAGTCAGCCCCGTCACCCCGAGGCCCCCAAGGGCCGCCCCACGCCCAAGCGCAGCCAGGCCCAGTCCTCGCGCCGCAGCGTGGCCAACACGTCGATGACGCGCAAGGAGGCCGCCAAGCGACAGCGCGAGGAGCGCCGTGCCGCGATGGAGCGGCAGCGCCAGGCGCTGGCGAGCGGCGACGAGCGGTATCTGCCCGCGCGTGACAAGGGACCGGTCCGCCGGTTCGCGCGCGACTTCGTCGACTCCCGGTTCAACATCGCGGAGTTCTTCCTGCCGATGGCCGTGGTCATCCTCGTGCTGAGCATGGTGCGGGTGGCCGCGCTGCAGAACATCGCGCTGCTGCTGTGGCTCGTGGTGATCGTGCTGATCGTGCTCGACTCGTTCGTCACCGCCTTCCGGCTGAAGAAGCAGCTGAACGAGCGCTTCGCGGGTGAGAACAAGCGCGGCGCCGTCGCCTACGCCCTGATGCGCTCCCTCCAGATGCGCCGGCTCCGGCTGCCGAAGCCGCAGGTCAAGCGCGGAGAGCGGCCCTGACCACGACGCCGTTCTCCGGGGGTGCGGCTGATGCCTGGCTGGACAAGCTGGGCGGGCTGCGCGATGTCGTCCGGCAGGAGCTGGTGGCCCGCCAGCTGGACGAGCAGATAGTCGGCCGGTTCCCGGTCGGTCGTCGCCTGCGGGTGCTCGACGTGGGGATGGGCCAGGGCACACAGGCGCTGCGGCTGGCCCGGGCCGGGCACCAGGTGACCGGTCTGGAGAAGGATTCCACGATGGTCGCCGTGGCCCGGGAGTCCCTGGCCGGGGAACCGGAGGGCATCCGGGAGCGGATGCGCATCATCGAGGGCGACGGCCGGGACACCGGTGTGCATTTCCTGCCCGGCAGTTTCGACGTGGTGCTGTGCCACGGCGTCCTGATGTACGTGGAGGAGCCGGACCCGCTGCTGGCGGGCCTCGCCCGGATGCTCGCGCCGGGCGGGCTGCTGTCGCTGCTCGTGCGCAACGGGGACGCGCTCGCGTTCCGGCCGGGCCTGTCCGGTGACTGGCCGGAGGCGCTGGCGGCTTTCGACACGGTCTCCTACCGGAACCGGCTGGGGCTCGACGTACGGGCCGACCGGCTGAAGGACCTGACGTCCACGCTCGCTGGCATCGGGGCGCCGCTGCACGCCTGGTACGGGGTGCGGGTGTTCACCGACACGGCGGCGGACGGCGCCGGGATCCCGGCCGACGTGGAGACGCTGCTCGCGGTGGAGGAGAAGGCCGGGCGGACGGATCCGTACCGCGGGGTGGCCGCGCTGCTGCACCTGTGCGGCGTGCGCGGCTGAACCAGCCGAAACGGGGGTGGGCGGGGGCCGTCGGCCCCCGCCCCGGGCTCACGCCTCGGCCGCGTGCAGGCTCATCGGCCCGTAGATCTCCGTGGCGTCCTCGAACAGCCGCACCTGGTCGGCACCGCCCTCCTGGAGGGCCTTCCAGTGCTCCCCGATCCAGGACTCGGCGTCCCCCTGGGTGGGGAACTCCTCCGGCGGCACCGCGGGCTGGACCTCCGTCCCGTCGGTCTTCTCGAACCGCCACGTCCATGCCGCCATGTACGCCTCCCATGTGTGTGAGCACACTGCACAGCGAAAAGCCGGATCTTGGCCCGGCCCCCGTCCAGAGCCTATGCGCTCCGCCGGGTGTGCCGTCATAGGACTGCGGGTGACCGGTTGCGCGCGGGTCGTCACCTGTGAATCCCGTACCGGCCCGCATGGGAGCTCCATACGGGGCGCCAGGCGCGCAGGAGCCGGGCGGGCAGGCGAAAATCGGTGCGTGGAACTCACTCTGCTCGGCACCGGCGCCCCCGCGGGTCTCCCCCGCCCCGACTGTCCCTGCGCGGCTTGTGCGGCCGCCCTCGGCCCGGACGCGCGGGCGGCCACCGCGCTGCTCCTGGACGGGGCGCTGCTGCTCGACCTGACGCCCGGCGCGGCGTTCGCGGCGGCGCGGGCGGGCCGTTCCCTGACCGGCGTACGGCAGGTGCTGCTGTCGCATCCGCACGACGGGCCGGCGGTCGAGGTGCCCGCGGGGCTGCCGCAGCCCGGACGGGTGCCGGACGGGCGGGAGTTGACGCTGCTGACGGGCCACCGGGTACGGGCGGTGGCGCTGGACGCGCCGGGCACGGGGTACGCGGTGACCGGGCCGGAGGGGCAGCGGCTGCTGTATCTGCCGCCGGGCGGGGCCCCGGCCGGCCTGGAGGAGCCGGCCGAGTCGTACGACATGGTCCTCGCGGATGTCGTGGGACGGCCGGACGCGCTGGCGAAGCTGCGGGCGGTGGGGGCGGCCGGGCCGACGACCGACGTGGTCGCCGTCCACCTGGACCACGACGTGCCGCCCGGCCCGGAGCTCGGGCGGCGGCTCGCGGCGGCCGGGGCGCGGGCCGTGCCGGACGGGGTGACGCTGGTGGTGGGGGCGTACGAGGACGTGCCGGACGTGCCGCGGCGGACGCTGGTGCTGGGCGGGGCGCGGTCGGGCAAGTCGGTGGAGGCCGAGCGGAGGCTGGAGGCCTTCCCGGACGTGCTGTACGTGGCGACGGGCGGGTCGCGCAACGGGGACACCGAGTGGTCGTCGCGGGTGGCGGCGCACCGGGACCGGCGGCCGGGGTCGTGGCAGACGGTCGAGACCTGCGATCTGGTGCCGTTGCTCGCTGCGGAGGGGCCGCCCCTGCTCATCGACTGTCTGTCGTTGTGGCTGACCGACGCGATGGATTCCGCCGGGGCGTGGGACGACGCGGTGTGGGCGGAGCGGGGGGAGAAGGTGCTGCGGGAGCGGGTGCGGGAGCTCACGGAGGCGGTGCGGGTCACCCGGCGGACCGTGGTCGCCGTGTCGAACGAGGTGGGGTCGGGGATCGTGCCGGCGACGGCGTCGGGGCGGCGGTACCGGGATGAACTCGGGCGGCTGAACGCGGGGTTCGCCGACGAGTGCGAGCATGTGCTGCTGGTGGTGGCGGGGCAGGCCGTGGTGCTGCGGGGCTGACACGGGCCACGACTGCGCCCCCGGGCGTCCGGACCCCGCGTCTGCGGCGTGATCCGAAACGACACCCCTAGGGAGCCTTGCGGGCGATCACCCGGTAGGTGTTCGCGAAGCGAGTGCGGCGGGTCACCGGGGCCAGGAGCTGGTCGGCCATCGCTGCCAGGGCCACCAGGGGGATGCCCGCGCGCAGCAGCACCGTACGGGCGTGCCGGCGGGCCGGGGGCGGGGGGATCGCCCGCCAGGGGGTGTCCGGGGCCGGCAGGGCGTGGGAGAGGGCCAGGGAGGTGGCGCCCGCGAGGTCGTGGGGGACGTGGACCGGGCGGTGGTCGAGCGTCAGGACCGTGCAGCCGGCCGCCTCCAGTTCGGCCCGGAGGTTGAGCGGGGGGATCAGGTGGAGGTGGCGGGGCTGGTCGTGGGCCAGCCACCAGCGGCCCAGGAGGGCGGCGAACAGGCTGCGCGGGGTCACGGTCTCCAGCAGCAGATGGCCGCCGGGGCGCAGGACGGACAGGGCCGCGTGGAGTTCCGCACGCGGATCCGGCGTGCCCTCCAGGTGGTGGAGCATGCTGACCACGTCGTAGCGGGCGCGCAGGGGGGCGGCGATCCGGGGGTCCGTCAGGCGGCCGACGTGGGCCTCCTCGACGCGGTCGGCCGCGCGGGCGCGGACCACCCGCGGGGTGGGGTCCAGGCCGTCGAAGGCGGTGTACGGGAAGAACTGCCGGGCTGTGGCCGGGAAGCGGGCGTGGCCCGTGCCGACGTCGAGCCAGCTCTCCGGCTCGCCGAAGCGCAGCATCGCGCGGGCTGCTGAGCGGTGGCGGCGGGGGCCGGCGCGCAGGGCGAGGAGGCCGTCGCTCGCCGGGTCCCTGGGCGCCCCGCGCACGACCCGGTGGTAGAGGGCCAGGCCCTCCACCGTGAGGCGGGGGTTCTGGAAGGTGTGGCCGCAGTCCCGGCACGCGTCGACGGTGAAGCTGCCGGGCTTGTACTGCCGCAGGTCACCGGTGCGCAGCCGGTTCCGCAGCCGGGTGGAGCCGCACCAGGGGCAGTCCTCCCGGCGCGGTTCGTGGACCCGTGCGGTCAGGTGGGGGGCGAGGTCTGCTGAGGGGGCGGGGTGTGCGGGCATGGGCGGCTCCCGGGCGCGGCGGCGTACGGCATGGACGTACGGCGGGGACGTCGAACGGAGCACGTACGACAATCCGCTGCAAAACGGAACGTATGGGATGCCGATCTTGGGTGCAACGACGTCGTCGTGACGGAGGGGTGATGTGGCGCCGTGCTGTTCGACCGGTGCCGGTACTGTTCGGCGAATGAGCTCGCTTAATCTCGACGACTTCACCGATCTGATCGAGCGTCCGGACGGCGGGATCCGCCGTGACGCCGAGGCGCGCCGGGAGCGACAGATCGTGCCGCCCGGATCGCTGGGCCGGCTCGACGAACTGGGTGAGTGGCTGGCGGCGGCGCAGTCCGCCGTGCCGGTGCGGCCGGTCGAACGGCCGCGGGTGGTGCTCTTCGCCGGTGACCACGGCATCGCCGAGCTGGGCGTCTCGGCCCGGCCGGCGGGCAGCGCCGCGGAGTTGGTGCGCGAGGTGCTGGAGGGCGGCCGGCCCGTGTCGGTGCTGGCCCGGCGGCTGGGCGTGCCGGTGCGGATCGTCGACATGGCCCTGGACTGCGAGCCCGAGACGCTGCCCGAGGACGTCGTGCGGCACCGGGTGCGGCGCGGCAGCGGGCGGATCGACATCGAGGACGCGCTGACCCCGGAGGAGGCCGAGGCGGCGTTCCGGGCCGGGATCGCGGTGGCCGACGAGGAGGCCGACTCGGGCACGGACCTGGTGGTGCTCGGCGATGTGAGCGTCGGCGGGACCACGGCGGCGGGCGTGCTGGTCGCGGCGCTGTGCGGGGTCGACGCGTCGGTCGTCACCGGGCGGGGCGGGCTGGCGATCGACGACCTGGCGTGGATGCGCAAGTGCGCGGCGATCCGGGACGCGCTGCGCCGGGCGCGGCCGGTGCTGGGGGACCAGTTGCAGCTGCTCGCGACGGTGGGCGGGGCCGACCTCGCCGCGATGACGGGCTTCCTGCTGCAGAGCGCGGTGCGCAAGCTGCCGGTGGTGCTCGACGGGGTCGTGACGGCCGCGTGCGCGCTGGTCGGGCAGCGGATCGCGTTCCGGGCGCCGGACTGGTGGCTGGCCGCGCACGACAGCGGGGAGCCCGGGCAGGCGAAGGCGCTGGACCGGATGGCCCTGGAGCCGCTGCTGGCCCACGGTGTGACCGTCGGGGAGGGCGCGGGCGGCCTGCTGGCGCTGCCGCTCGTGCAGGCCTCGGCCGCGCTGGCGGCGGAGCTGCCCGAGAAGCCGAAGGAGTCCGAGGCGCCGGCCGGGCCGGAGGCGCCGGAGGCGCCCGCCGAGCAGTAGCACCCCCGAGATCCAGGTCACTCACGCCTGGCTCAACTTCGTCCCGTTCCGGTCGGTCTTGGAACGTGGTGTCGGTTTGACTGAGTCGCAGACACCCTCAGACATCGCCGCGCACGGACGAGGACGACCGCCGGATGACCACGCTCGCCCGCTGGGCCCGCGCCGAATGGGGACGGCTGTACGCCGCGGTGCGCGGGCCGCTGGCCGGGCGGCGGTGGCGGGCCGTGCCGTTGGCCGTCACGGCCGTGTGCCTCACGGCCGTGCTGCACCTCGTGCACAGCCAGGCGTGGGGCTACCGGTTCGTGCAGGACGCCGGCGGGGTGCGGGCCGTGGACCCGTTGTGGCTGGCCCTGCTGCGGACGCCGCTGTCGCTGTTCGTGCCCGCTCTGGACCTGCCGGTGTGGGGCGCGCTGGTGCAGATCCTGCTGGTGTTCGGCATCGCCGAGCTGTGCCTGGGGTGGCGGCGGGCGCTCGCCGTCGCCTACGCCGCGACGCTCGCGGGGACGCTGTACGCGCGCCTGGGCATCTGGCTGGGCCCGCACGCCCCGCTCGGCCTGCCCGCCTCGGACGCCTGGGTCGTGGACACCGGGCCGTCGGCGGCGGTGGTGGGGCTGGCCGTCTTCCTCGGGTGGCGCTACCGCGCGTACGTCACGGCCTCGGTGGTGATCGTGGCGATGGTGATCGAGGTGGTGGTCGAGGAGAACCTCGCGGGCAAGGAGCACCTCGCCGCGATCATGGCGGTGCTGGTGCTGTGCGGGGTCGGCGAGCTGCGTCAGCGGCGCTCCAGGGACCGGGCCGGCTCGGGGTCGGGGGCACCGCCGATCCAGTCCTGAAAGGCACGCCGGGGCCCCGCCCAGCGGCGGTCGTGGTGGTAGGCCCGCAGACCGGACCTGGCCCGGGCGCGGGGCCGGTTCCGGTAGAACCGTCTGGCCCACGGGGAGGTGGGGCGGGCCAGCCGTACGGCCGCGACCAGAGCGACGAGCGGGATGATCAGGCCCAGGACGGCGAGCCTGACCTTGCCCTTGAACAGGGCGATGAGGGCGAACGCGAAGTTGACGAGGACGTTGACCAGGACGACGGCACGGTTCTGCTGCTGGTCCTCGTCGAGGTCGTTGACACCCAGCGGCGAGAAGCCGATCAGGAGCAGGCCGACGAGGGAGGCGGTGAGGACGACCATCTCCACGCTCTTGCGGCCGTCCGGGGTCCAGTAGACGTCGGCGAGGTGCAGGACCAGGGCGAATTCGTCGAGGACGAGACCCGCGCCGATGCCGAAGATCACCGCGGCCAGCGCCGAGCCGAAGCCGTACTGGCCGCCGGCGACCGCGCCGAAGCCGCCGATGATCGTCAGGATGACGCCGGGAACCACATGGTGGACGTGGACACCGCCGCTGCCGCTGATATTGCGGAAGGGGCCCTTGCCGGCCCGGATGAGACGGGTGATGCCCCGGGTGATCAGGAAGGTGAGGACGAAGGAGACGAGAGCGAGAAGCAACGGCAGCTTGCCGGGTTCCATGATGTTCCGCTCGAACCATCCCATATGCGAACTTTATCCTCGGCCGCCGTGCTCGCTCTCCTGACCGGCCGGTAGCCTGCGCCGGTGCCCGGAACCTCGCCCCTCGACGGCCTCCGCTTCGCCTTCGGCACCCTCACGGTGATCCCCGTCCGGGTGACCCGGTGGGACCGGGAGGCCGCGCGTGGCGGCATGCTGTGCGCTCCGCTGGCCGGGCTGGCGGTGGGGGCCGCGGCCGCCCTGCTCGGGCTGGTGCTGCTGTTCCTCGGGGCGGGCGCGCCGCTCGCCGCCGTGGCCACCGTCGCCGTGCCGGCCGTGCTCACCCGGGGGCTGCATCTCGACGGGCTCGCGGACACCGCGGACGGGCTGGGCAGCGGGAAGCCCGCCGAGGACGCGCTGCGGATCATGAAGCAGTCGGACATCGGGCCGTTCGGGGTCATCACCCTCGTCCTGGCCCTGCTCGCGCAGGTCGCCGCGCTCGCGCAGGCGTACGACGCCTCCTGGGCCCGGGGCGCGTGCGCCGCCGTCGTCTCCGCGACGCTCGCCCGGCTGGCCCTGACCCTGGCGGCCCGGGCCGGGGTGCCGGCGGCGCGGCCGGAGGGATTGGGGGCGGCGGTCGCCGGTGTGGTGCCGCTGCGCGGGGCGGTGGTCACCGCCGTGGCCGTCGCGGGGGCCGCCGCGGCGGCGGGTGCCCTCCTCGGGCCGTACGACATGGTCCGGAGCGTGCTCGCGGCCGTCCTGTCCCTGACCGCCGCCGAGGCGCTGCTGCGCCACTGCACCCGCCGCTTCGGCGGGGTCACCGGGGATGTCTTCGGCGGTCTGGCGGAGACGGCGGCGACCACGGCACTGGTCGTTCTGTCACTGGGCTGAAACGATCTCCTCGCCCCTCTCCTGCCCGGACCGGACGGGGGCTGGCTTCGTGCCCGCACACACACGTGGTCGGGGATGTTCATGCCGAGACTGCGCCCCCGCCTGGCCTGTCGCGCAGGCCTTCGGGCTGCTGGTGCTGACGGTGTTCCTCTACCAGTGGGCGTGCCTGGCCCTGGCCGGGCGCACGGTCGGCAACGCCCTGACCGGGCTGAAGGTCACGCCGAACCTCCCGTGCAGGCTCAGGGCGGCGCGGCGGGCGGCGCTGCCGGTCCTCTCCCCCGGCCGCCGGTCCCTCGCCGACCGGATCGCGGGCACGGCGGTCACCGGGATCGGGCTCAGCAGGCCCGTCGCCACGCCCCCAGCTCGTACTTCTTGAGCAGCGAACTCAGCTTCAGCCGGCGCGAGTCGGCGCAGAAGCGGCCGGTGGGGACCTCGTACTCGACGTGGAAGACGGCCTTGCCGGCCTCGACGAACGGCTTCAGGGCCGCGCACTCGCCGTACTGGGCGCACTGTTCGTTGACCGCGAAGTCGAAGTCCCCGACCAGTTCCGGGATCTGGTCCAGGTCGTTCTTCAGGCCGACGGCCAGGCCCCGGTCGTGGGCCAGCCGGGCGATGAGGCGGTTGTAGCGGAGCTGGTCAGTGGCCGTGAGCGGGAAGCCGGTCTCGTTGCGGTAGCCGTCCATGTTGTCGGGCTCCACCGCGTCGAAGCCCTTGTCGCGGCACATGTCGATCCGGGCCGCCATGAGCGGCTCCAGGACGTCGGTGCGGCGGATGTCGAGCCAGCGCTCGCCCTTCCAGCCGTTGCCGCGGCCGAGGACCGCCCGGGGGAAGTCGCCGGCGTCCGGGCGGAACTCCTCCCACGCGCCCGTGGACAGGTAGCAGATGACCTTGCGGTCCTCGCGGTGCAGCCGGGCGACCGTGTCCGCGGAGTGGTCGAAGCCGTCGATGTCGTAGACGGGCACGTCGACGGAGGTGTCCAGGCGCCCGCTGAGCTGCCACTGCCAGGCGGTGCCGGGGCGGGGCTGCCAGCGGGGGCCGGGCTTGTCGTCGGGGGCCTGGGTGCATCCGGCGAGCAGCACCAGGAGGAGGGTCACGACGAGCCGGGTCAGGCGTCTCACGGGGCGTTCTCCGCGTGGTTCAGGGTGTACGGCAGTGTGCCCCACGGATGATCTCCGGTTCCGGGCACCGCGCAGTGCACCACCGCGCCCCGCGACCGGGCCAGGCCCGCCGGGTCGGCGTCGGGTGGGACGTCGTACACCAGGTGGCACAGCCGTACGTCCGTGCCTCCGGGCCAGGGCTGCGGGGGCAGCGCGCGGTACGCGTCCCAGGTGCCCTCGAAGGTGACGAGGACGTCGGCGATGCGGGCGTAGCAGGGGTGCGGTGCCGTGCCGTGGTTGAGGACGAGGGTGCCGCAGCCGACGCCCCAGGCGGCCACCGCCAGCTTCTGGTAGTGCTCGAACCGCTCGGGCCCGGACGGGACCTGGTCGAGGAAGGCGCCGTCGGTGCCGTACCAGTCGCGGTGCCTGGTGAGGTCGCGGACGACGTCGGTGGTGGCGCGGCGGCCGTAGTCGGTGTCGGCGTATCCGAGGACCCGCACCCCCGCGGCCCGCAGCCGGGCGGCGACCTCGGCGAAGGCCGGGTCGGAGCGGTCGCCGGGGCCGCTGGCCGGGTTGAGGACGACCCCGTAGAGGCGGGGCGCCGCCGCGATGATCGCGTCCCAGGCCGCCGGGCGGACGGACGGGTGCTCGTAGTAAGGGACCAGGAGAGTACTCATCGGTGGGCGGTTGCCCTCCCCAGCAGGGTGCACACCAGGGCGGTCTGAACGGCGGCGGCCGTGCCGTACACGACCGTTCCCGTCAGGTGCGGATCGCCGGTGCGGGTGACGAGGAGCAGGGTCTGGACGAGGGCCGCGGCACAGCACACCGCCGTCGCGCCGGTCACCGCGCCGAACGACTGGAGCAGCAGGCCCGTCCACAGGACCACGCCCAGCAGGAGCAGCCCGGCCAGCCGGATGCCGCCCGGGGCCGGGGTGTGCGGCCACAGGGCGGAGGCGGCGAGACTCAGCGCGAGCAGGACGGCGAGGTAGGCGGCCAGGCACCGCACGAGCGTCCCGGCCGTGGTGCGCCGGAAGTCCCGGGCGGTGCCGCTGGAGCGCAGTCCGGCGAGGCTCTCGCTGCGGAAGCGGTACAGCAGCCACTCGGCGGGACCCATGCTGAGGGTGAGCGCCACGGCGGCGGGCGCGGCGACCGCACCGGCCGTCTCGCCGGCGAGGACGTCGCCGAGCGCCGCGTACAGCACGAGGACCCCGGTGGCGAGCCCGAACAGGGCGTACGGCAGGGAGCCCGTGAGCCGGGGTGCGGCCGGGCGGCGGTGGGCGGGGAGGGTGCCGAACGCGCCGAACGGGAGCAGGGCGACGAGACCGGCACTCCAGCCGTGCTCGTCCTTGAGGGCGGGCGCCACCTCACGCAGCGCGAGCACGGCGACCGCCGCCAGGGAAGCCGGCAGCAGGGTCAGGCATGCCGCCTCGGGCAGCGGTTCGACCAGGGACAGGACCGCGCCCGCCGCCATCGGCGCGAGGGCGGCCAGCAGGAGCCGTTCACGGCCCATCACCAGCAGGACGGTCGCCGCGGCCAGATAGCAGGACTGCCCGGCGGCGAAGGCGGCCACGGCCGGGGCGGCGCTGCCCGCGCACGACACGGCGACCAGGGAGCCGAGCAGCGCCCCCGCCGGAGCGCCGAGCAGCAGGGCGCGCCGCGCGGCCGTGCGGTCGCCCAGCCCCAGCCACGCGTACGCCCGGTGGGCGAGACCCTGGTTCCACGTCCAGCCGCACAGGGCGCCGGCGAGGAGCGGGACCGTGCCCGCGGGGAGGCCGAAGTCGCCGGGGCCGGCGAGCAGGGGCGCGCCGAGGACGTAGGCGAGGCCGGGCAGGGCGAAGACGACACCGCGCAGGAGGCAGCCGAGCAGGCCGATCCGCCAGGGGTCGTGCGGGGGGCCGTCGGGCTCGGGGTAGCGGCGTTCGACGCGTTCGTAGAGGGTCTCGGCGAGCGCGAAGGAGTTCTTCACGCCGTACCGCTCGCGTATCTGGTCGTCGGAGAGGCCGTCGGATTCCAGCAGGGCGGCTATCTCGTCCGGGTGGACGGCCGCGGCTGCGAAGTCCGCCAGACGGTCGGCGAGTTCGTCGACCGGGTCGGGCCGGGCCCAGCCGGGGGTGTGCTGCCGGGGAATGGCGGGCAGGGTGTCGGGGCGGGAGCCCGGGGGCAGCCAGACGCTTCCGCTCACCAGCCGGCTCCGTCCGTCGCGACGGTGGCGTACCAGGGGTCGCGCAGTTCCAGGGTCCAGTCGGCGACGGTCTCCAGCGTGGGTTCGTACACCTCGTCCTCGCCCGCGAGTTCCTTGTAGATGGTGCGGAAGGCGTCCACCGAGCGGCGCAGTGTGAACCGGTCGATGACGCGCTGGCGTGACAACTCGCCCAGCTCCAGGCGCCGTCGGTCGTCCTTGAGCAGGGTCAGCGCGGCGGCGGCCATCTTCTCCGGCTCGCGCGGGGGCACCACCAGGCCCGTGTCGCCGACGGCCTCGCGCACCCCGCCGACATCCGTGGACACCGTCGTACGGCCGCACGACATGGCCTCGATGATGGAGAACGGGAAGCCCTCGGAGATGGACGACAGCATGACCAGGTGCCCGGCCGCGTAGGCGCGCCAGACCTCGCTGATGCGGCCCTCGAAGGTCAGGCCGTCGGTGACACCCAGTTCGGCGGCGAGTTTCTCCAGCCGGGTGCGGTAGGCCTCGCCACCGGGCGGGACCGGGCCGAAGAGCCTGAGCCGGGTCGCCGGGATCTCGGCGCGCACCATCGCGTAGGCGCGGAGCAGGGTCTCCAGGTCCTTGATGGGGTCGATCCGGCCGCACCAGGACAGGGTGGGGACCTCGGGCTCGGGGCCGGCGTGCGGGAAGGCGGCCGGGTCGACGCCGTTGTATACCGTGCGGATCTTGTCGGCGTCGGCGCCGCCGCGCTCCTCCCAGCGGCGGTTGTACTGGTTGCAGGGGGTGATCAGGTCGGCGGCCCGGTAGCCGTAGGAGTTCAGCTCGCGGTAGAAGCCCAGCATGAAGGCCTTCACGGGCCAGCGCTGGGCGTCGCGGCGGTAGCCGAGGTAGCGCTCGCGCAGGTAGATGCCGTGCTCGGTGAGCAGGAACGGCACCCCGTCCAGATGGCGGGCGGCGAGCGCGGGCAGGGTCGCGAGGCCGCTGCTGACGGCGTGCGCGACGGTGCCCTCGGCGTTCTCGGGTATGCGGACGCCCAGCGGGCGCAGGGCGTGCTCCAGCAGGTCGGTCGCGGTCAGCGCGTCGTGCACGGTGGGGCGGGCGGCGGCCGTCGGCAGATGCGGCATGGTCCAGATCCACATCAGCGACCGCAGCGCGGACTCGGTGCGCAGCGCGGCCGGCAGGCGGCCGTCCCGGGCGAGTTCGGCCAGCTCGTTCAGGGACTCGCCGAAGTCGGCGTGCGAGCCGGGGTCGAGGAAGGCCAGCAGGAAGCGCTCGTAGGTCTCGGTGAAGCGGCGGCGGTCCCTGCCGTACGGGGGCCTTCTGCGGCCGGGGCGCGGGCCCCAGGTCGGCACGGTGGTGTGCCGGCAGACGTTGGGCGGCAGTTCCCAGGTGACGGGTTCGCGGCCGCTGCCGGTGAGCGAGACGATGTGGAAGTCGACCTCGGGCATGCCTCTGACGAGCTGGTCGCACCAGGTGCTGACGCCGCCGTGGACGTGCGGGTAGGTGCCTTCCGTGAGCATGGTGACATGACGGCCTGTTCGCCTCATGCGGTGTTTCCCCCTGTGGTGCGGACGGTGTGCGGGGAACTGCTGCCGGATCCCGAGTGCGGGCCCTTTGTGGCTGGTCGCGCAGTTCCCCGCGCCCCTCTAGGGCAGCTTCAAGGTGAGAGCCGACTGGAGTGCCGCCGGGGTCGTCCAGGCCGAGCGGGCTCCCGCGTACGGGGTGCCGAACGCCGTCGTGCCCAGCACGAGTTGCTTCTTCGTGCCCTCCGGGGCGGTCACCGGGATCTGCGTGCCGGACGGGGCGGTGACGGTGACCGTGCCACCGATCCGGTACGCCGTCACACGGTTGTCGGCCAGGGCGCTCTGCCAGGCGGCGCGGCGCTGCACCTCGGTGCCGATGGCGCTCTGCCGGGGGTTCTCCAGCGGGGCGTTGTCGGTGAACAGGGCCCGGTAGTCGGCGAGCACCTTCTCCATGACCGGGTAGAGCAGCCGGTCCTCGGCCAGGTTGGACTGGTGGGCGTAGTGCGGCCGGGGGTCGCCCGCGAGGACGTGCCCGAGGGCGATGCGCGCCTCCTGCGGGACGATGTGCCCGGCGTAGCCGGTGGTGACGTCGAGCGGCTCGTCCAGGCACGTCGAGGTGGGGTTGTCCTCGCAGACGCCGCTGCCGCCGTCGCCGCGCGAGGTGTAGACCCAGTTGTACTCGTCGGCCATCTCGGCCGCCGTGCCCACGTTGTAGTACACGTTCATCGGGTGGCGCGGGACGGTCAGGGCGTTGCCGACCGCACGCTGCTCGGGCTCGCGGGAGTTGTCCGAGGCGATCCACTTGACGCCGGTGTCGGCGAGGGCGCCGGCCAGGTTGGGGTTGTCGTTCGGCTGCTGCGGCAGGGTCTTCAGGCCCGAGTGCTCACCGGTGACCAGCTCGGCGCGGTCGACGGGGAGGCCCTTGTTCACGGCCCAGTTGTGGTTGTCGCGGATCTGCGCGGCGATCTCGGCGCGGCTCATGTACCGCGTCGAACCGTCGGCGTTCTTCGCGCAGCTCCACGGCACGCCGGAGGTGTCCTGCACGCAGCCGAGGAAGGGGTGCGTGTAGGTGTGGTTGACCCAGCGGTACTGCGCCTTGTCGGCGAGCAGCCGGGCGGTGAGGGCGTCGGTGCCGCCGTGTTCGGTCTTCCACTCCTCGCCGGAGCCGGCGTTGAAGACCATGTCCATGGTGAAGCCGTGCTCGCGCTGCCACTGGGCGGCGTAGGCGGCGTCGTCGGCGGTCATGCGGATCGGCGTGGTGCCCTCGCCGTCGCCGCCCGCGCAGTCGAAGTCGCCCGGAGTGCAGTTGCGTTCGGTGTCCCAGCGGCTGTCGGGGGCGAACACGTCGTCGACGTGCACCGCGAAGGAGTTGCGGGTCCGGCCCAGGTGCACGCCCTGGGTGAGCCACTCGACGATGCCGCGGGCCAGCAGCCGGAACTGCTGCTGGTTGTTGTTGTAGGCGAAGGTCACCACGAGTTCGCGGCGGCCGTCGTGGGCGTACTCGCCGACGAGGCTGCCGCGGCCGGTTCCGCCGGGCACGGGGAGGTCGACGTAGCTGGTGAAGCCGGGGCGGGGCCGGGCGACATAGCCGTAGCTCTCCTGCACGGCCGGGGCGTTGTCCTCGAAGCGGAACGCGCCGTCGAGGTAGCCGAACCAGCCGGACTTCCCGGCCGCGGTGACGGTTGCCTCGCGCCCGTCGAGCGTGCCCGCCCAGCCACCCTCGCTGGTGTAGTCGAGGCCGACCTCCGGATGCGCCCACGTGTAGGCGTCGACCTGCGGGATGCCGTACGTCCGCTCGTAGGTCTCCAGGGCGGTCTGCTCGGCGGAGCCCGCGCCGAACGGCGCCTCGTTCGGCAGGACGACGCCCTGGTACTTGGCGCGGGGCCGGCCGCTGACGGTGTCGCTCAGGAACGACTCCGTGATCTTCGGCCGGCCGGAGTCGTTCAGATCGATGGTGGTGTACGGGATGCCCGTGCTCTTCAACTGGGCGGTGACGGCCTTGACGGGGCTGTCGCCGTTGTCCACCACCAGCACCTTCAGATCGATGCGGGGCGTCTCGGCGGCCGCCGCCCCGGGCGCCGTGGCCCCGGCCGTGATCATGCCTGCCGCCGTCATCGCGGCGGCCGTGTTTCTCCATCCGCGCGCACGCTGCGCCATGGTTCCTCCCCCAGAAGATCCGCGGAATCCTCTTGCGGTCGAACAGAGGAGGATCCGTGGGAATCATGCAAAGCGGCGAGCGGGTCGCTCACCGGATCGCGATGAGTGTGACTCAGTTCACCAGTGTGAGGGATCAAGAAATGGCCACTACGCCACCGACAGGTGAACGCCCGCAGGAATGAGCGAACGGGGCCACGCGCGTAGTCTCGACGTCGAGTGTTCGCCGCACCGGGGAAGGCCCCGTGAGTACCGGACCCTGAGGTCGGAATAGGGTCGGTCGGCAATCTCCCGTCGTCCGCCCGGAGGGCGGGCCCGGCGGCGTCTGGTGCGTGCAGCTGCAAGGCGGAGGAGGGAGTCGACGCGGAGCGTCGGTGACCGACGACAACGCCGCAGATGCGCGTGCCAGACGCCGCCGGGCAGACGGGAGATTGCCGACCGACCCTCAGGGTCGGCTGTCGGGCCCGGTCGACCCACACCGTTCGACCACAGCAACTTCACATCGGAAGCGAGATTTCACCACCGTGACTGCTCTCACTCTCAGCACCGCCGCGGCGTCCGGTCTGCGGGCCGACGCGATCGTGATCGGTGTCGCCAAGGGTGCCAAGGGGCCGGTCGTCGCACCGGGCGCCGAGGCCGTGGACAAGGCGTACGACGGCAGGCTCGCCGGCGTTCTGGAGACTCTCGGCGCCTCCGGCGGCGAGGGCGAGGTGACGAAGCTGCCGGCGCCGTCCGGCTTCAAGGCACCGCTCGTCCTGGCGGTCGGCCTGGGCGCGGTCCCGGAGAAGGACGCCGACTACGGCACCGAGACGCTGCGCAAGGCCGCCGGTGTCGCCGCCCGCGCCCTGGCCGGGTCCAAGAAGGCCGCCTTCGCGCTGCCGCTGGGCGACGCCGCCGACGCCGGCGCGATCGGGGAGGGCGCGCTGCTCGGCGCGTACTCCTTCGACGCCTACAAGGCCAACGGCCAGGACCCCAAGGCGAAGAACGGCAAGGCTCCCCTCGTCGAGGTCGCCCTGCTCGGCGGCAAGCCCCGCGACAAGGCGTACAAGGCCGCGATCGAGCGGGCCGTCGCCGTGTCCGAGGAGCTCAACCGCGCCCGCGACCTGGTCAACACCCCGCCGAACGACCTGAACCCCGAGTCGTTCGCCGCGATCGCCCAGGCCGCCGCCAAGGAGCACGGCATCAAGGTGCAGGTGCTCGACGAGAAGGCCCTGACCAAGGGCGGCTACGGCGGCATCCTGGGCGTCGGCGCCGGTTCGGCGGCGACTCCCCGCCTGGTCAAGCTGTCGTACACCTCCTCCAAGGCGAAGAAGCACCTCGCCTTCGTCGGCAAGGGCATCACCTACGACTCGGGCGGCATCTCGCTGAAGCCGGCCGGTCACAACGAGACGATGAAGTGCGACATGAGCGGCGCGGCCTCGGTCTTCGCCGCGGTCGTCGCCGCCGCGCGTCTCGGCCTGGAGGTCAACGTCACCGGCTGGCTCGCCCTGGCCGAGAACATGCCCTCCGGTTCGGCGACCCGTCCGGGTGACGTGCTGCGGATGTACAGCGGCAAGACGGTGGAGGTGCTCAACACGGACGCGGAGGGCCGGCTGGTGCTGGCGGACGCGCTGTGGGCGGCGTCGCAGGAGAAGCCGGACGCGATCGTGGACGTGGCGACGCTGACCGGCGCGATGGTGCTGGCGCTGGGCAACCGGACGTTCGGGATCATGGGCAACGACGACGCCTTCCGCGCGGCGCTGCACGAGGCGGCGGAGGAGGTCGGGGAGCCGGCGTGGCCGATGCCGCTGCCGGAGCACCTGCGCAAGGGGATGGACTCGGCCACGGCCGACATCGCGAACATGGGTGAGCGGATGGGCGGCGGGCTGGTCGCCGGTCTGTTCCTGCGCGAGTTCGTGGGCGAGGGCATCACCTGGGCGCACCTGGACATCGCCGGGCCGGCCTTCAACGAGGGCGGGCCGTTCGGGTACACGCCGAAGGGCGGCACGGGCAGTGGGGTGCGGACGCTGGTGCGGCTGGCCGAGCTGACGGCCGCGGGTGACCTCGGCTGAGTTCGCCTCTCGGCGCCATCTCGCCGGTTGTGTGGCGAGTGCGGGGGCGTGGGGGCTGGTCGCGCGGTTCCCCGCGCCCCTTCGGGGCGCGCTTCCCTGCCGTCGGTCGCCCGTATGCGTGAGGGCTGGTCGCGCCCGCGCGGCGCAGCCGCAGATCAGACACAGCCCCGCGCCCCTGAGGGCGGCTCCCCCGGGCGGCTCATGTGAACGTGGGGCGTCTCACACAGCAGCCCGGCGTCTCCTTGTGTGCTGACAAGTGCGAAGATGGGGCTCGGCAGGACAGGGCCCCACCGAAGGGCCGAAGAACGAGCGGCCGGACACCAGCCGCCTGCCGGTCACTGAAGACCGGCTCACGGCGCACATGCATGGAGGACGTGACGTGGCGAACGACGCCAGCACCGTTTTCGACCTAGTGATCCTCGGCGGTGGCAGCGGTGGTTACGCCGCGGCCCTGCGCGGGGCGCAGCTGGGCCTGGACGTCGCCCTGATCGAGAAGGACAAGGTCGGCGGCACCTGCCTGCACCGGGGCTGCATCCCCACCAAGGCCCTGCTGCACGCGGGCGAGATCGCCGACCAGGCCCGCGAGAGCGAGCAGTTCGGTGTGAAGGCCTCCTTCGAGGGCATCGACATCGCCGGGGTCCACAAGTACAAGGACGGCGTGATCGCCGGCCTGTACAAGGGCCTGCAGGGGCTCGTCGCCTCCCGGAAGGTGACCTACATCGAGGGTGAGGGACGGCTGTCCTCCCCCACGTCCGTCGACGTCAACGGCCGTCGTGTCGAGGGCCGCCACGTCCTGCTCGCGACCGGCTCGGTGCCGAAGTCGCTGCCCGGCCTGGAGATCGACGGCAACCGGATCATCTCCTCCGACCACGCTCTCGTCCTGGACCGCGTGCCCAAGTCCGCGATCATCCTGGGCGGCGGTGTCATCGGCGTCGAGTTCGCCTCCGCGTGGAAGTCCTTCGGCACCGAGGTCACGATCGTCGAGGGCCTGAAGCACCTCGTCCCGGTCGAGGACGAGAACTCCTCCAAGCTGCTGGAGCGCGCGTTCCGCAAGCGCGGCATCAAGTTCAACCTGGGCACCTTCTTCCAGAAGGCCGAGTACACCCAGGACGGCGTCAAGGTCACCCTCGCCGACGGCAAGGAGTTCGAGGCCGAGGTGCTGCTGGTGGCCATCGGCCGCGGCCCGGTCTCCCAGGGCCTGGGCTACGAGGAGCAGGGCGTCGCCATGGACCGCGGTTACGTCCTGGTCGACGAGTACATGCGCACGAACGTGCCGACCATCTCCGCCGTCGGTGACCTCGTCCCGACCCTCCAGCTCGCGCACGTCGGCTTCGCCGAGGGCATCCTGGTGGCGGAGCGCCTGGCCGGTCTGAAGACCGTTCCGATCGACTACGACGGTGTCCCGCGGGTGACGTACTGCCACCCGGAGGTCGCCTCCGTCGGCATCACCGAGGCCAAGGCCAAGGAGATCTACGGTGCGGACAAGGTCGTCGCTCTGAAGTACAACCTCGCCGGCAACGGCAGGAGCAAGATCCTCAACACCGCGGGCGAGATCAAGCTCGTCCAGGTCAAGGACGGTGCCGTCGTCGGCGTCCACATGGTCGGCGACCGCATGGGCGAGCAGGTCGGCGAAGCCCAGCTGATCTACAACTGGGAGGCGCTGCCCGCCGAGGTCGCGCAGCTCATCCACGCCCACCCGACGCAGAACGAGGCGCTCGGCGAGGCCCACCTGGCCCTGGCCGGCAAGCCCCTCCACGCGCACGACTGACCCCTCGGTCGACGAACGCGACGACACAGACTTCCGCACTTTCCGTAAGGAGCAACCGAAACCATGGCGGTTTCCGTAACCCTTCCGGCGCTCGGCGAGAGCGTCACCGAGGGCACTGTCACCCGCTGGCTGAAGGCCGAGGGTGAGCGCGTCGAGGCCGACGAGCCGCTGCTCGAGGTCTCCACCGACAAGGTCGACACCGAGATCCCCTCCCCCGCCTCCGGCGTGCTGTCCTCCATCAAGGTCGCCGAGGACGAGACGGTCGAGGTCGGCGCCGAGCTGGCCCTGATCGACGACGGCAGCGGCGCGCCCGCGGCCGAGCAGGCCCCGCAGGCCGAGCAGGTCGCCGAGCCCGCTCCCGAGCCGGCCCCGGCCGCCCCGTCCACCGAGCAGGCCGCCCCGGCGCCCGCCCCCACCGCCGACGCCGCTGCCGGCGGCGGCTCCGCCGAGGGCACGGACGTCGTCCTGCCCGCGCTCGGCGAGTCCGTCACCGAGGGCACCGTCACCCGCTGGCTGAAGTCGGTCGGTGACAGCGTCGAGGCCGACGAGCCGCTGCTCGAGGTCTCCACCGACAAGGTCGACACCGAGATCCCGGCGCCCACCTCGGGCACGCTGCTGGAGATCGTGGTCGGCGAGGACGAGACCGCCGAGGTCGGCGCCAAGCTCGCCGTCATCGGCGAGGCGGGTGCCGCTCCGGCCGCCGCCCCCGCGCAGGAGGCCCCGGCCGCCCCGGCGCAGCCCGAGCCCGCCCAGGCTCCGGCGCCGCAGCAGGCCGCCCCGGCCCCGCAGGCTCCGTCGGCCCCGCAGGCTCCGTCGGCTCCGGCCCCGCAGCAGCAGACCACCCCGGCTCCCGAGCCGGTTCCGTCCGCTCCCGCGCCGGCCCCGGCTCCGACCCAGGCCCCGGCTGCTCCCGCGGCCCCGGCCGCCGCCAAGCCGGCCGACGACGGCGCCTACGTCACCCCGCTGGTGCGCAAGCTCGCCGCCGAACAGGGCGTCGACCTGGCCGGCGTCAAGGGCACCGGCGTCGGCGGCCGTATCCGCAAGCAGGACGTCGTCGCCGCCGCCGAGGCCGCGAAGGCCGCCACCGCCGCTCCGGCCCCCGCCGCCGCTCCGTCGGCCGCGAAGAAGGCCCCGGCGCTGGAGGCGTCGCCGCTGCGCGGCCAGACCATCAAGATGCCGCGGATCCGCAAGGTCATCGGCGACAACATGGTCAAGGCCCTGCACGAGCAGGCCCAGCTGTCCTCGGTCGTCGAGGTCGACGTCACGCGTCTGATGAAGCTGCGCGCCCGTGCCAAGGACGCGTTCGCCTCCCGTGAGGGCGTCAAGCTCTCCCCGATGCCGTTCTTCGTCAAGGCCGCGGCCCAGGCGCTGAAGGCGCACGCGCCGATCAACGCCCGGATCAACGAGGCCGAGGGGACCATCACCTACTTCGACACCGAGAACATCGGTATCGCGGTGGACTCCGAGAAGGGCCTGATGACCCCGGTCATCAAGAACGCCGGTGACCTCAACCTCGCCGGTATCGCCAAGGCGACGGCCGAGCTCGCGGGCAAGGTGCGGGCCAACAAGATCACTCCGGACGAGCTGTCCGGTGCGACCTTCACCATCTCCAACACCGGGTCGCGCGGCGCGCTCTTCGACACGATCATCGTGCCGCCGGGCCAGGTCGCCATCCTCGGCATCGGCGCGACGGTCAAGCGCCCCGCCGTCATCGAGACGGAGGAGGGCACGGTCATCGGCGTCCGCGACATGACGTACCTGACCCTGTCCTACGACCACCGACTGGTGGACGGCGCCGACGCCGCCCGCTACCTGACGGCGGTCAAGGCCATCCTGGAGGCAGGCGAGTTCGAGGTCGAGCTGGGTCTTTGACCTTCCTTCACGGCTGAGCGGTGCCCCTGTCCGGACATCTCCGGGCAGGGGCACCGCCCGTTTTCACACCCCCCGTGTAAGCCTCGTCTCACCTGCACCAAGACACCCCCACCCACCTCACCCGCGGAACGAACCGGCCGTATTGTCTACACGTCGATCCCGCGTAAGGAGCCCTCATGACCGCGCCCGTCATCCACTCGCTCCGCGAGCAGATCCGCGAGCACATCCTGGAGGGGATCATCAGCGGACGCTGGCAGCCGGGTGAGCGGATCGTCGAGCGCCGGATCGCCACCGAACTGGAGGTCAGCCAGACCCCGGTCCGCGAGGCCCTGCGCGAGCTGGAGTCCCTGCGCCTGATCGAGTCCGCTCCGAACAAGGGCGTGCGCGTCCGCAACCTCACGGCCGCCGACCTGGAGGAGAGCTACCCGGTCCGGGCCGGCCTGGAGGCCATCGCCGCGGAGCTGGCCGCCCAGGGCCTCGCGGAGGACTGCTCGGCACTGGAGCCCCACGTCAGCGCCCTGTACGAGGCCGACCGCGTCTCCGACGGCACGGCCCAGGTCCGCCACACCGTCGCCTTCCACCGCGAACTGGTCCGCGCCGCCGGCAACTCCGTCCTGCTGCACACCTGGGAAGGCCTCGGCATCGAGGTGTTCACGGCCCTGTCGATCCGCTGGCTGGGCACCCAGCAGCAGTCGTACGCGGAGGAGCACGAGGAGCTCGTCGCCGCGTTCAAGCGCCGCGACCCCCGCATCGCGGAACTGGTGAAGGCCCATGTCCTGGGCTGCGCGCCCCGGGCGTGACACCCGAGCACACCCTCGCTCAAACGCCTCCGACCTGCGAAAACCATGCGAAAACCAGTCACCGCGTGCCACCGGCGGAGGCACCCCGTGCCTACTTTCTCGTGATCAAGAGGTTTTGCCCCTCAACCCTTTGATCGATCATCGATCAGCAAGTTACAGTCGCCGACGGGCTTCCACCCAAGCCCCGCGCCCTGTCCTGCCAAAGACAAAGGGCACCCCCGATCCCCTTATGTGAGGGAACCCCCTTCGACTGAGGAAGGCGGCGACATGACCGACCCCAACGCCATCCAGCCGAGCGAGCTCGACCAGCTCCCCGACCGGGACCCGGAGGAGACCGCCGAATGGCAGGCCTCCCTGGACGCGGTCACCAAGGCTGCCGGGCCGCACCGTGCCGCATACCTGATGCGCCGCACGCTGGAGCGCGCCGAGGGCGCCGGCATCGCGCTGCCGAAGCTCCTCGAGACCGACTACGTCAACTCCATCCCCACCTCCGCCGAGCCGGCCGTGCCCGGTGACGAGGCGATGGAGCAGCGGATCACCGCGTGGAACCGCTGGAACGCGGCCGCGATGGTGACCCGGGGCAGCAAGTACGGCGTGGGCGGCCACATCGCCACCTTCGCCTCCGCCGCCTGGCTGTACGAGACCGGCTTCAACCACTTCTTCAAGGGCAAAGAGGCCGACGGCTCCGGCGACCAGCTCTACATCCAGGGCCACGCCTCCCCCGGCATCTACGCCCGCGCGTTCCTCGACGGCCGTCTGAACGAGGAGCAGCTCGACAACTTCCGCCGGGAGGCGGGCGGCAACGGCCTGCCCTCCTACCCGCACCCGCGGCGCCTGCCGTGGCTGTGGGAGTTCCCGACGGTCTCCATGGGCCTCGGCCCCCTGTCGGCCATCTACCAGGCGCGCTTCAACCGCTACCTGACCAACCGCGGCATCAAGGACACCTCCGCCTCGCACGTGTGGGCGTTCCTCGGCGACGGCGAGATGGACGAGCCCGAGTCGACGGCGGCCCTCGCGCTCGCGGCCCGTGAGGAGCTGGACAACCTCACGTTCGTCATCAACTGCAACCTCCAGCGCCTCGACGGCCCGGTCCGCGCCAACTTCAAGATCGTGCAGGAGCTGGAGGCCCAGTTCCGCGGCGCCGGCTGGAACGTGATCAAGACGCTGTGGGGCACGGCCTGGGACGAGCTGTTCCGGCTCGACACCACGGGCGCGCTCGTACGCCGCCTGCGCCAGGTACCGGACGCGCAGATCCAGACGTACCAGACCCGCGACGCGGCCTACATCCGCCAGGACTTCTTCGGCGGTGACCCGGCGCTCGTGGAGATGGCGAAGCTGCTGAGCGACGACAAGATCCTCGAGTGCTTCCACCTCTCGCGCGGTGGTCACGAGGCCCGCAAGGTGTTCGCCGCGTACAAGGCGGCCGTCGAGCACAAGGGCGCGCCGACGGTCGTCCTGGCCCAGACGGTCAAGGGCCACACCCTCGGCGAGGGCTTCGCGTCGAAGAACGCCAACCACCAGATGAAGAAGCTCTCGGTGGACGAGTTCAAGAACATGCGCGACCTGCTGGAGCTGCCGATCAAGGACAGCGACTTCGTCGACGGCGTGGTCCCCTACGGCCACCCGGGCGCCGACTCCCCCGAGGTCCGCTACCTCCAGGAGCGGCGTGCCGCCCTCGGCGGTCCGGCCCCGGCCCGCCGTGTCCACCCGGTCGCCCCGCTGCCCGCCCCGGCGGAGAAGGCGTTCGCCTCCTTCGACAAGGGCTCCGGCTCGCAGAACGTGGCCACCACCATGGCGTTCGTCCGCCTGGTCAAGGACCTGGTCCGCGACAAGGAGACGGGCAAGCGCTGGGTGCCGATCGTCCCGGACGAGGCGCGCACCTTCGGTATGGAGTCGCTGTTCCCGTCGCTCGGCATCTACTCGCCGAAGGGCCAGACGTACGAGCCGGTCGACCGCGACCAGCTGATGTACTACAAGGAGGCCCAGAACGGCCAGATCCTCAACGAGGGGATCACCGAGGCCGGTTCGATGGCCGACTTCATCGCCGCTTCGACGTCGTACGCGACGCACGGCGAGGCGATGATCCCGTTCTACATCTTCTACTCGATGTTCGGCTGGCAGCGCACGGCCGACCAGATGTGGCAGCTCGGCGACCAGCTCGGCCGCGGCTTCCTCGTCGGCGCCACGGCCGGCCGTACCACCCTGACCGGTGAGGGCCTCCAGCACGCCGACGGCCACTCCCCCGTCATCGCGGCGACCAACCCGGCGGCGCTGTCCTACGACCCGGCGTTCGCCTACGAGGTCGCGGCCATCGTCAAGGACGGTCTGCGCCGGATGTACGGCGAGGCGGCCCCGGGTGAGGACCAGAACGTCTTCTACTACCTCACCGTCTACAACGAGCCGCTGCCGCAGCCCGCGAAGCCGTCCGTCGACGGCATCGACGAGGGCATCGTCAAGGGCCTGTACCGCTTCAACACGGCGGAGTCGGCGGGCATCACGCCCCCGGCGAACGCCCCGCGCATCCAGCTGCTCGGCTCCGGTACGGCGATCCACTGGGCGCTCAAAGCGCAGCGGTTGCTCGCCGAGGAGTGGGGCGTGGCGGCCGACGTGTGGTCGGCGACGTCCTGGAGCGAGCTGCGCCGGGACGCTCTGGAGGCGGACGAGGCGCTGCTGCGCGGCGAGGAGCGGGTGCCGTTCGTGCGGCGGGCGCTGCAGGGGGCCGAGGGCCCGGTGCTGGCGGTCTCCGACTACATGCGCCAGGTCCCGGACCAGATCGCGCAGTGGGTCGAGCAGGACTGGTCCTCGCTGGGCGCCGACGGCTTCGGCCTCTCGGACACCCGTGAGGCGGCCCGCCGCCACTTCGGTGTCGACGCCGAGTCGATCGTCGTCGCGGCCCTGGCCCAGCTCGCGGGGCGCGGCGAGGTCAAGGCGGCGTCCGTGAAGGAAGCGCGCGAGAAGTACGGGCTGTGAGAACGGCCCGTTGATCGGCAGGCCCCCGCCCCGGCGGGGGCCTGCTGCATGATGTGGCCATGCGCGCTGCCCGGCTGATCAAGATGGTGCTGCTGCTCCAGTCCCGGCCCTCCATGACGGCCGCCGAGCTCGCCCGTGAGCTGGAGGTGTCGGAGCGGACGGTCACCCGGGACGCGCAGGCACTGTCGGAGGCGGGCGTGCCGGTGTACGCGGACCGTGGCCGGGCCGGTGGCTACCGGCTGGTCGGCGGGTACCGGACGCGGCTGACCGGGCTGCACCGCGGCGAGGCCGAGGCACTGTTCCTGTCCGGGGTGCCCGGCGCGCTGCGCGAGATGGGCCTGGAGGACGCGGCCTCGGCGGCCCGGCTGAAGGTGTCGGCGGCACTGCTGCCGTCCCTCAGGGACGCCTCGAGGACGGCCGCCCAGCGGTTCCATCTGGACGCCCCGAACTGGTTCAAGGAGCCGAAGACGCCGGCCCTGCTGCCCGCCGTCGCCGACGCGGTGTGGGACGACCGGCGGATCAGCGCGCGCTACCGGCGCGGGGAGGACGAGGTCGTCCGGGAGCTGGAGCCGTACGGGCTGGTGCTGAAGGCGGGCGTCTGGTACCTGTGCGCCCGGGTGGCCCGGGGCGCGTCCTTCCGGGTCTACCGGATCGACCGGTTCACGGCGGTGGACGCGGACGGTGAGCGCTTCGAGCGGGAGCCGGACTTCGACCTGCCCGCGTTCTGGGAGGAGCGGGCGGAGCAGTTCGCGCGGTCCATCCTGCGCGCGCGGGTCGTCGTGCGGCTGTCCCCCGACGGTGTGCGCGCGCTGCCGTACGCCCTCGACTCGCCGACCGCCCGGGAGGCACTGGCGGACGCGGAGGCCCCGGACGGCGACGGCTGGGTGACCGTGGCCCTGCCGGTGGAGTCCGAGGAGGTCGCCCACACCCAGCTGGCGGCCCTGGGCCCGGAGGTGGAGGTGCTGGCGCCGGAGAGCCTGCGGGAGCGGTTCGCCGCGGACGCGGCGCGGCTGGCCCGGCTCTACCGGCCCCGGGACGGCGCATAACGATCCCGCGCACTCCGGGTGCGCCCCTGTGCCCCAGGGCCGATGCTTGACCCGTGATGGACGAGACGGAGTTCTGGGAGCTGGTGGACGACGCCCGGGAGGCCGCCGAGGGCGACCCGGAGGAGCAGGCCGACCTGCTGGTGGACCGGCTCGCCCAGCTGGACCCGGACTCGGTCCTGGACTTCGCCCGGCACTTCGAGTCCCGCTACAACCGTGCCTACCGCTGGGACCTGTGGGGCGCCGCCTGGGTGCTGCTCGACGGGGCGAGCGACGACGCCTTCGACTTCTTCCGGTGCTGGCTGATCGGCCAGGGCCGCGAGGTCTTCGAGGGTGCCGTGCACGACCCGGACGCCCTCGCCGATCTGCTGGACGACTTCGACGAGGAGGTCGACGGCGACGGCGAGGAACTCGGCTACGCGGCGGACGAGGCCTACGAGCAGCTCACCGGCGTGGTCGCCCCCGACCTGGAGATCGCGCCGGCGCCCCCGGAACCCGAGGGCACGCCGCTGGACTTCGAGAACGAGGGGCTGCTCGCCGAGCGCTACCCCCGGCTGTGGGAGCGCTTCAGGGGCTGATCAGGTGATCCGGCGGCGGCTCGTGTCGGAGGGAATGTAGGCGTGCGTCGGATCGGCCTGGACGGCGTGGCGCATCGGGGCGGCGTTGGCCTGGTCGAGGGCGGACGCGGTGACCGCGGCCGGGCCCAGGACGACGGTCACGGCCGCGCACAGCACCGCCCAGGGGCCGCGTGTGCCCCCCGTCCGCACCCCCGCGTCTGCCCCGTTCCCCGGGGCCTTCGTACGACGGTTGTTCATGGTCCCCACCTCCGGTCGGCTGCCTGTGGGGGTGACCGTAGGGGGCCTGGATCTCAGGACGCCGCGCGTTCGCTGTGGCCTTCCTGTGGACCGTCCGGCCGGCCCTGGAGACGGGCTGCGAGCTGCCTGATCTCGGGCAGGCGGGCGTGCAGGGCGGCGCCCGGGCAGCTGGTCATGTAGCCGTCGTTGTGGCCTGCGAGGGCGGGCAGGCGGGCGGTGGAGCCGGCCGCGTACCGGCTCAGGCCGTTGCTGGAGACCAGGCGGACGTCCGAGCGCGGGTCGGTGCCGGTCAGGCCCAGCTTCCACGCGGACAGCGCGGCGATCGCGCGGATCATGGGCCGTGGGACGGGCATGCCCTCGGTGAAGGTGCCGAGGGCGGCGATGCCCGTGGTGCGGTGGTTGAAGCCCTGGGTGTGGGCGCCGGTGACGGCGCGCTCCACGCCGCCGGCCCGGCCCTCGTAGATGGTGCCGCAGCGGTCGACGACGAAGTTGTAGCCGATGTCGTCCCAGTCGCGGGTGCCGGTCTGGCCGGTGTACAGGTCCCGGATGATGCGGGGCGCGTCGGCGCAGTCGTAGCCGTTGGGCGAGTCGGTGTGGTGGACGAAGACGGCGGCGACCCGGTCGTCGTAACGGGGGCGGGGCTGCACGCGGGCGGCGTCGCCCAGCCAGTGCGCTCTCGGCACGATGTGCGGGCGGGGAGCGGCGTAAGGCGTGGCGGTGGAACGGGCCGGGGCGGCGCTGGAGCCGGTCTCGGCTGCGTTCTCGACGCCGTGGGCGCACAGGACCAGCGCCACGACGGCGGCGACACCCGGCAGGCAGCCGAGCAGCACCCGTGCCCCGCGCGGCAGGCCGGCTGTGCCGGGTGTCCCGGCGGCGGAGTGCCTGCGTGCGCCCCGCCGTCTTCGGAAGACACGCATGGCCCCACTCTCGGCCTGATCCGGTCAGTCCGCGATGTGTGATGTGCCACCTGGTGGAACCATCGTCACGGTCCGCGACGTTTATCCGTGTGCACGCCCGCGTGGCCGATTCCGATCATCCCGCGCGCGTGTGACTGATCACCGGGCCCTCCCCCCGCGTATTAAGGGGTTCCGAGAGAAAGGCGGCGTGCGTGGACCTGCTCGACATCCTGCTGTTGCTGGTCGTCCTGGCCTACGCGGCGTCCGGGTACCGGCGCGGCCTGGTGGCCGGCTGTGTGTCGCTGGCGGGCTTCGTGGGCGGCGCGGTCGTCGGCGTGTGGATCCTGCCGTGGGTCATGGATTGGGTGGAGCCGGGGACGACGCGGGCGACGGTGACGGCGGTGTTCACGGTGCTGCTCCCGGCGGTGCTGGGCCACGAGCTGGCGGGGCGTCTCGCGCTGCTGCTGCGGCGGGAGCTGGACCGGGGGCCGCTGAGAGTGGCGGACGGGATCGGCGGGGCCGTGGCCAACTCGGTGGCCGTGCTGATCGTGGCGTGGGTGGCGGCCAGCGTCCTGGGCGCGTCCTCGTCGCCCCTGGTCACCTCGGCGATCCGGGACTCGCGGCTGCTCGGCGCGGTGCAGCGGACGATGCCGGACACCACACCGGCCTGGTTCTCGGGGGCCACGTCCGCGCTGACGCAGGCGGGCTTCCCGCAGGTCTTCAACCCCTTCGAGAACGAGTCGACGGCCGAGGTCGCGAGGCCCACCGGCGACAGTGTCACGGCCGCCGCCACCGAGGCCGCCAAGCGGAGCACCGTGAAGGTCGAGGGCGTCGCGGGCACGCAGGGCCGCGAGGGCAGCGGGTTCGTGTACGCGCGCGAGCACGTGATGACCAACGCCCATGTCGTGGCCGGCATCGACGAGCCGACCGTGCAGATCGGCGGGGTCGGGCGGACGTACGAGGCGCGGGTGGTGCTCTTCGACCCGCAGAAGGACGTGGCCGTGCTGTACGTGCCGGGGCTCGAGGCGCCCGTGCTGCGGTTCGACGACAACGCCGAGCGCGGTGACTCGGCGGTCGTCGCGGGCTATCCGCAGGACGGCGACCTGGACCTCCAGGCGGCGACGGTCGCGAACCGGGTGCGGGCGACGGGCCAGAACATCTACAACGACGGGACGGCCACCCGCGAGATCTACTCGATCCGCTCCACGGTCCGCCCCGGCAACTCCGGTGGCCCCCTGCTCACCACGGACGGCCGGGTGTTCGGCGTGGTCTTCGCCCGCTCCACGACGGACGCCGAGACGGGCTACGTCCTGACGGCGGACGAGGTCGCCTCCGACGCGCGCAGCGCCGCGGGCGCGACGGCACCGGTGGACACGGGCGAGCTGGCCGCGTCGTAGCCCCGGGTCACAGGAAGCGCCCCATGAACACGTCGTCGACGTACGCCCCGTCGAGCAGGAACTCCTGGGGCAGGATCCCTTCGACCACGAACCCCTCGGCCTCGTAGAGCGCCCGGGCCGGGGTGTTGTGCCCGAGGACCCGCAGGGTGACGCGGCGGGCGCCGCGCCGGCGGGCCTCGTCGACGGCGGCCCGGACCAGCGCCCGCCCGACCCCCAGGCCACGCGCCTCCTCGGCGACGGCGAGGCCCTGGATCTGGCGGACGTGCCGGTTCGAGTCGAGCGGAGTGGGGAAACCGAGGTGGACATAGCCCGCGAGGCGGTCGCCGAGCTCGGCGACCAGGCAGTCCTCCGGGGTGTGCCGCTCGCTGAAGAAGGGAGCGTACGGCGGCTGCGGCTCGGGCATCACCGCGTGCCGGTGCGACCAGGTGAGCCGGTCGAGCAGGGCCAGCTCGCCGTCGTCATCGGGCCGGGCGGCGCGGATGCGCGGTTCGGGGAGCTCGGGCATGGGCGTCACCCTACGGCGAGCGGATCAAGGCCTTGCAAGGGATTTACGGAGCCACCCGGCAGGATGGGTTTATGGAACATTCAAGAATCGCGGTGGCGGGTGCGTCCGGTCTCATCGGCGGCGCCCTGGTGCGGTCCCTGACCGCCGACGGGCACGAGGTGCGCCGCCTGGTGCGCGGCACGCCCCGGGCGGCCGGGGAGATCCGCTGGGACCCCGAGGGCGGGCGGGTGGACGCGGCCGGGCTCGCGGGGTGCCACGCGGTGGTGAACCTGGCGGGGGCGGGTGTCGGCAACCGGCGCTGGACGGAGGCCTACAAGCAGCGGATCCGCGACAGCCGGGTGAAGGGCACGGCGGCCCTCGCCGAGGCGGTCGCCTCGCTGGGCGGCACGGACCGGCCGCGGGTCTTCGTGAACGGCAGCGCCATCGGCTACTACGGCGAGACCGGGGAGCGGGCGGTCGACGAGAGCGCGCCCGCGGGAGAGGGTTTCCTGCCCGCGCTGTGCGTGGAGTGGGAGGGGGCGACGGCACCCGCCCAGGAGGCCGGCGTCCGCACGGTGTTCACGCGGACCGGGCTGGTCGTCTCCCGCGAGGGCGGCGCCTGGGGGCGGCTGTTCCCGCTG
Source organism: Streptomyces sp. NPDC093598 (assembly GCF_044764825.1). Taxonomy (NCBI): domain Bacteria; kingdom Bacillati; phylum Actinomycetota; class Actinomycetes; order Kitasatosporales; family Streptomycetaceae; genus Streptomyces; species Streptomyces sp. NPDC093598. The sequence continues at coordinate 507,530 of NZ_JBIWIV010000001.1, forward strand.
TTCCGGGCGGGGGCCGGGGGGCGGTTGGGCGACGGGCGGCAGTACTGGTCGTTCGTCGCGCTGCACGACGAGGTCGCCGCGATCCGGCATCTGATCGACACCGACGGCCTGTCCGGACCGTTCAACATCACCGCCCCGAACCCCCTGACGAACCGTGAGATCACGGCCGCGATGGGACGCGTGCTGCACCGCCCGACGCTGTTCCCGGTGCCCGCGCCCGTCCTGCGGAGCGTGCTGGGCGAGATGGCGGGGGACGTCCTCGGCAGCGCCCGGGTGCTGCCGACGCGCCTGCTGGAGTCGGGCTTCCGGTTCGCGTTCCCGGAGATCGAGGGAGCGATCCGGGCGGCGCTGTGACGGCTCCCGCCCCCGACGGAACGTGTCTTCGCGGCGCAGACCGGCCGCCTGTCCGAGATCCGACCGGCGTGTCCGAGCCAGCTCATCGACCCGCGCACCAGCCTCCTGCGACCACTTCATGCCCACGAGGCATCCATATGCGACCACTGTGCGACCGTGCCCTGTTCATGCGCGACTCCCGCTGACCGATCACGGTCCTACCCTCGACCAGAACTCGCGTATCCCTGCGGCCTGTTGAGGGCATGACGTCTCCAGCGCCCGCGCAACCTCGAGGAGGGGCACGTGTTTGAGCCCGCGTACCAGGCGGACGTGGTCGTCGTGGGGGCCGGGGTCGCCGGACTCTCGGCCGCGCACCGGCTGACCAGCGCAGGAGTGACGACCATGGTCCTGGAGGCCGCCCATGGGGTCGGCGGCCGGATGGCGACGGAGAAGGTCGACGGCTTCCGGCTCGACCGGGTCGGCCAGTTGCTGTCCACGGCGTATCCGGAACTACGACTGACGCCGGGTCTCGACGGACTGGTGCTGCGGCCCTTCGCACCCGGCGTCCTGCTGCACGGCGACGGACGTCACCACCGCGCCGGCGTGCAGCCGGGTGCAGGGGGCGCACGGGGCGCACTGCACGCGGTACGCGCCCTTGCGAGTGCTCCCCGGCCGTCGTCCGCACCCAGGCCGCCCAGGCGGCCGGTGGCCGTGCCCGGCCGGCAGGTCTCCGTCCCCCGGAGCCGGTCCGGCGCCCCGCTCGGCACGGCCGTCGACCAGGCCCGGCTGGGTGCCGCCCTGACCCGGCTGGCGGGCACACCGGCCGAACGGCTGCTGGCCCGCCCCGAGTTGCCCGCCGGTGAGGCCCTGGCTGCGCGCGGACTGCCCGCCCGTACGATCGACGGCTTCCTGCGCCCGCTGCTCGCCGCTCTGCTCTGCGACCCGGGCCTCACGACGTCCAGCCGGTGTGCGGACCTCGCGCTGCGCTCCTTCGCGCGGGGCCGGCTGTGCCTGCCGGAGGGCGGTGCCGAGGCCCTGCCGGAGCTGCTGGCACGCACACTGCCGCCGGGCACGGTGCACACCGGCGTACGGGTCACCTCCGTCTCGACGACGTCGGTGACCACCGCCGAGCACGGTGAGATCCGTTGCCGGGCGGTGCTGGTGGCGACGGATGCCCGGGCCGCGGCGGAGTTGCTGCCCGGGCTGAGGGTGCCGGAGTTCCATCCGGTGACGGTGGTGCACCACACGACGGACGAGCCTCCGGCGACGGGGGCGTCCTTGCTGCTCGACGCGGATCTCGGCGGGCCGGTCGCGCACACGGCGGTGGTCAGTGACGTCGACCCGTCCCGGGCTCCGGCGGGACGGGCGCTGGTGTCGTCGACGGTGCTCGGGCGGCCTCCCGGGGACGTGGACACGGCGGTACGGATGCATCTGGCGCGGCTGTACGGGGTGCCGACGGCCCGGTGGGAGACGCTGGCCGTGCATCACACGGCCGAGGCGGTGCCGGCGATGCGGCCGCCGCATGATCTGCGGCGGCCGGTGCGGTTGCTCGCGGGCCTGTACGTGTGTGGGGATCACCGGGACACCAGTACGGTCCAGGGTGCTCTGCACTCCGGGCATCGGGCGTCGGCGGCGATCTTGGCGGACTTGGGGGCGGGGCGGTCTCTGCATGTCGCCGAGCCTGTGCCGACCGTGCCCAGGGCCGCGTAGGTGATTCGGGCGCGGGTGCGCTGTGGCTTGTCGCGCCCGCGCGGCGGAGCCGCACATCGACACAGCTCCGCGCCCCCGGGCTCCTCAGCCAAGGGCCGCCACCTTGTCGCGGTACGTCCGCACCGGGGCCGCGTCCTTGTACGGCTCCAGTCGTCGCTCGAAGTCCCTCACGTACTCCACCGCCCGTACCGAGCGCATCTCGGCCGCCTGGCCTGCCGCTTCCGCTGCGAGCTGGCAGGCCTGGTCGAGTTCGCCGAGGCCCAGGCGGGCGGTGGCCAGGACGATCCGGCAGAAGAGGCGGCTGCGGGCGTAGGAGGGGGCCCGGAGCTGGAGTGAGCGTTCCGCGTGCTGGGCGGCGGCGCGGAACTGCTGCAGGTCGCGGTGGCAGTGGCCGAACTCGTCGGCCAGCTGTGCCTCGTCGAAGAACTTCGCCCAGTGCGGGACGTCGTCGCCGGGCCGGGCCGTCTCCAGGGCGCGTTCGGCGCGGACCAGGGCCGCGGTGCAGGCCCGGACCTCGCCGAGCACCCCGTGCCCGCGCGCCTCGGAGGCGTGCAGCAGGGCCTGGACGACGGGCGGGCCTGAGGTGCCGACGCCCTGCTGGGCCACCCGGGCGAGCTGGACGGCCTCCCGCCCGTGCCCGAGGTAGACGGCCTGGCGGCTCATGGTGACCAGCACATAGGCCCCGTACGTCCGGTCCCCGGCCGCCTGGGCGAGCCGCAGCGCCTGCACGAAGTAGCGCTGGGCGAGTCCGTGCGCGGCGATGTCGTACGACGTCCAGCCCGCGAGCCGGGTCAGGTCGGCCGCCGCCGCGAACAGCCGGCGGCCGGTCTGCTCGCCGTAGGTGCCGCGCAGCATCGGCTCGCACTCGTGCTCCAGGTAGCGCACCAGGGCCTGGCGGGCATGGCCGCCGCCGTAGGCGTCGTCGAGGGTGCGGAACAGCTCGCCGACCGAGCGCAGGGCGGCGATGTCGCCGGCGGTGACCTTCTGGCCGGGGCCGCGTTCGGCCTGGCCGCGCCCGCGGGGCAGGGACGGCACGCCCTGTCCGGCCGGGGCCGTGGGGCGCAGGGCGGGGCGGCCCTGCGCCGGGATCCGCGCGGCGGGCTGCTCGCCCCGGGCGACCTTCTCGTCGGCCCGGCCGATCAGCCAGTCGCGGCTGGGCACCACGAGCCCGGCCGGAGTGAAGGCGATCTTGCGGAGCTCGGCGTGGCTGCCGGAGTCCTTGCGCCACAGCCCGCTGACGATGTCGACGGCCTCCTCGGGGGTGGCGGCGAACTCCAGCCCCGCGTAGACGGGGGCGCAGGCGTCCAGGCCGAGGTCCTGGGCGGTGAGGCGGCGGCCCAGGCGCCGGGTGAAGACCTCGGCGATCAGGGCGGGTGTGGTGCCCCTGGGCTGCTGACCGCGCAGCCACCGGGTGACGGATGTCTTGTCGTATCTCAGATCCAGCCCGTGTTCGAGACCGAGCTGGTCCACGCGACGGGCGAGTCCCGCGTTGGAGAACCCCGCTTCTGCGATGAGCGCGGCGAGCTGTCGGTTGGGGGTGCGCTGCGCGGGTCGTTCCGTCATCTGTGGTGCGGTCTCCTGCCTTCCGGCCTTCGTGATGTGCGCGGATTGCCTGTGAGCAGGCCTTATGCCTTACTGAACGGCGCGAATGTAGCGGAGAGTAAACACCCCATCACACATTTTCGCGGACATTCATCCGATCGTGTGAGGATTGGCCCCGGGACTGACGTGTGCGGGCCGGACGTACAGTGGCTTGGGCGCGCTACGTGCCTGATACACCCGTCCGAGGGAGGCGCTTGCCGTGAGTGAGTTGCGGTTCGTCCGCATGGGGTTCGGTGACGAGGCCGTCGAGTACCAGGAGGCGTGGGACGAGCAGCGCCGGGTGCACGCGGCGCGTTTCGCGGACGAGATCCCCGACACCGTCCTGCTCCTGGAGCACCCTCCGGTCTACACGGCCGGGCGGCGTACGGCGGACAACGAGCGGCCCCTCGACGGCACGCCGGTCATCGACGTGGACCGCGGCGGCAAGATCACCTGGCACGGCCCCGGGCAGCTGGTGGGCTACCCGATCCAGAAGCTCCCGCGTCCGGTGGACGTCGTGGCGCACGTACGCCGCCTCGAAGAGGCCCTGATCCGCGCCTGCGCCGAGTTCGGCCTGGAGACGAGCCGGGTCGAGGGCCGCAGCGGCGTGTGGGTCCTGGGCGACCCGGTCGACGAGCGCCCCGCGCTCGGCGGGCTCTCGCTGGACTTCGATCCCCGGCTGCACGACGAGGAGTTCGACCCGCGCATGAACGGCCCGGAGTACGCGCCGTCCAACGCGGGACAGCGCCGGGAGGACCGCAAGATCGCCGCGATCGGCATCCGCGTGGCCAAGGGCGTCACCATGCACGGCTTCGCGCTCAACGTGAACCCCGACAACAAGTGGTTCGACCGGATCATCCCGTGCGGCATCCGCGACGCGGGGGTCGCGTCGCTCGCCGGAGAGCTCGGCCGGGACGTGACGATCGAGGAGGTCCTGCCGGTGGTCGAGCGGCATCTGCGGGAGGTCCTGGAGCACGCGGAGCTGAAGCCGCGCGAGATCGAGAAGACGCCGGCGGCATAAATCGGCCCGTGGAGGAGCTGGAGGGGTAGCGCCACACAGGCATTCAAATCAACGGGCGTACCCTTGAGGACGCCGAAGAATCAATCGCTAGGGAGCCGGTCGTGTCCGCAGTCGCACCCGACGGACGCAAGATGCTGCGCCTGGAGGTCCGCAACAGCCAGACCCCCATCGAGCGCAAGCCCGAGTGGATCAAGACCCGGGCGAAAATGGGCCCCGAGTACACCGCGATGCAGAAGCTCGTGAAGAGCGAGGGCCTGCACACGGTCTGCCAGGAAGCCGGCTGCCCCAACATCTACGAATGCTGGGAGGACCGCGAGGCGACCTTCCTCATCGGCGGCGACCAGTGCACCCGGCGCTGCGACTTCTGCCAGATCGACACCGGCAAGCCCGAGGCGCTCGACCGCGACGAGCCCCGCCGGGTCGGCGAGTCCGTGGTCACGATGGACCTGAACTACGCCACGATCACCGGCGTCGCCCGCGACGACCTGGAGGACGGCGGCGCCTGGCTGTACGCCGAGACCGTGCGTCAGATCCACCAGCAGACCGCCGGGCGCGAGGCCGGCCGTACGAAGGTCGAACTGCTGGCCCCGGACTTCAACGCCGTCCCCGAGCAGCTGGAGGAGGTCTTCTCCTCCCGGCCCGAGGTCTTCGCGCACAACGTCGAGACGGTCCCGCGGATCTTCAAGCGCATCCGCCCCGGCTTCCGCTACGAGCGCTCCCTGAAGGTGATCACCGAGGCCCGCGACTACGGGCTGGTCACCAAGTCGAACCTGATCCTCGGCATGGGCGAGACCCGCGAGGAGGTCAGCGAGGCGCTGAAGCAGCTGCACGAGGCGGGCTGCGAGCTGGTCACCATCACGCAGTACCTGCGGCCCTCCGTACGCCACCACCCGGTGGAGCGCTGGGTCAAGCCGCACGAGTTCGTGGAGCTGAAGGACGAGGCCGAGCAGATCGGCTTCTCCGGCGTGATGTCCGGGCCGCTGGTGCGCTCCTCGTACCGCGCCGGGCGGCTCTACGGGATGGCCATGGAGAAGCGAGACGGGCACATCGCGGCGCAGGCCGTCTGACGGACCGTCACCGCCCTTCCCACCCCAGGGCGAGACAAGCGTGTGAATTCGCGCACAAGAGACTACCCACCGGTAGTGACCGATTTGACGCGGTCCTGACCGTCCTCGCAGATGAGGGCACATGTCAGGACCGCGTCGGCGTTCCACCACTTCCCGCCAGGGCTTCATGGGTGTTTGACCGGTCGGTCACGCCCTGGTAACACCAATCAGTGACGCTGAACTCACAGCACGTACACCCGTACCCGAGGGGGGACCTCACCCATGCAGGCCGCGCCGCCCGTCCGCGCCACCGCGATCCCGTCCTTCACGACCGCACTGCGTGCCGTCGAGTCGCTGCTGATGAGCAGCGGTCAGCGCACCGCCCGCCGCAACGCCTGGACCTCCGTACTGGAGGACCGCCGTCGCGCCAAGGACCGGGTCGAGGCGCAGCGCGTCATCGAGCAGTCCCTGTCCGTCCGCTCCTGACCCCCGGCCCTCCCCCAGGGGCCTCCGCGGGCACTGCCGTCGTCGGCGCTCGTGGGGCCACGTAGACTTCGGGGCATGGCGAGGAAGGAACCCGCAGCGGACGCTGCGAACCCCGGGCGACTGAAGCAGATCGCTCTGACCTACAAGATGACCCGCAGGGCCGACAAGAAGATCGGTCTTGTACTCGCGGCAGTCGGAATCGTCACCTTCGGTGTCTTCCTCGCGATCGGTTTCTTGATCGGTCACCCCATCTATCTCGGCATCCTGGGCCTCCTGCTCGCCTTCCTCGCGTCGGCGATCGTGTTCGGGCGCCGGGCCGAGCGGGCCGCCTTCGGGCAGATGGAGGGGCAGCCCGGTGCCGCGGCGGCGGTGCTCGACAACATCGGCCGGGGCTGGACGACGACCCCCGCGGTGGCGATGAACCGCAACCAGGACGTGGTGCACCGAGCGGTCGGCAAGGCCGGCATCGTGCTGGTCGCCGAGGGCAACCCGAACCGGGTGAAGACCCTGCTGGCCGCCGAGAAGCGGAAGATGAACCGCATCGTCGCGGACGTCCCGGTGCACGACCTGCTCGTGGGCACGGGCGAGGGCCAGGTCGAGCTGAAGAAGCTGCGGACGACCATGCTGAAGCTCCCGCGCGTGCTGACCGGCCCGCAGGTCACGGCCACCAACGACCGGCTGCGCGCCCTCGGTGACCTGATGAGCAACATGCCACTGCCGAAGGGCCCGATGCCGAAGGGCATGCGGCTGCCGAAGGGCGGGCCCAAGGCTCGCTGACACTCCGCACACGACATGCACGAGGGGCGCCCGGTTGATCCGGGCGCCCCTCGTGCATGTCGCTGCGTGTCAGATGCGGACCTCGACCGTGCCGGCCAGCCGGTCGTGCAGGCCCCGGCCGTCGCGGTCCCAGATCAGGGCCGGGATCGCGAGGAAGAGCAGGACCGTGCGCAGGGCGGCGCGCCAGGGGCTGACCCGGCCGGTGTCCAGGGCGAGCACCCGCAGGCCGAGCAGGCGCTTGCCCGGGGTGAAGCCGACCGTACCGAGCGTGAGGACCATCAGCGCGAACATGATCAGCGGCGCCCAGAGCTGGGCCGCCTCGTTGTAGCTCTGCGTGATGAGACCGTATGCGATCAGGAGGCACAGGCCCCAGTCGACGGCGAGGGCGCCCAGCCGGCGGCCCGGACGGGCGATGGAGCCGGGCCCCTCCTCGGGCAGACCGAGCTGCTCGCCCCGGTATCCGAAGTCGACACCGGCCTCTTCCGCGGCCGCGCGGGGCCCGGAGAGCCAGGATCCGAGTGCTTGCCTGTTGTCCACCCGTCCACGGTACTGCGCCCGTAAATGACCAGGGCACGGCGGGGTGTGTCCGGGCTACGGTGGAGAGGGAGCCGGTTAACTTGTGCGAAACAAATGGGTCACGCCAGAGAAATCACCCGTCCCTAGGGTCGAGGTCAGCGTGTGCCACCCGCACTGGCCGCACGAACGAACTACCACCCCGGCGGGACGGTCGGGAGTAGGAGGAGCTGGATGTTCCAGAACGCCGACGAGGCCAAGAAGTTCATCGCGGACGAGGACGTCAAGTTCGTAGACGTCCGGTTCTGCGACCTCCCGGGCGTGATGCAGCACTTCACGGTGCCTGCGGAGGCGTTCGACGCCGACGAGGAGCTCGCCTTCGACGGCTCCTCGATCCGGGGCTTCCAGGCCATTCACGAGTCCGACATGGCGCTGCGCGCGGACCTCTCGACCGCCCGGGTCGACCCGTTCCGCCGTGACAAGACGCTGAACATCAACTTCTTCATCCACGACCCGATCACGGGCGAGCAGTACTCCCGTGACCCGCGCAACGTGGCGAAGAAGGCCGAGGCCTACCTCGCGTCGACCGGCATCGCGGACACCGCGTACTTCGGTCCCGAGGCCGAGTTCTACGTCTTCGACTCCGTCCGCTTCGCGACCAGCGCGAACGAGTCCTTCTACCACATCGACTCCGAGGCCGGCGCCTGGAACACCGGTGCCCTCGAGGACAACCGTGGTTACAAGGTCCGCTACAAGGGCGGCTACTTCCCGGTCCCGCCGGTCGACCACTTCGCCGACCTGCGTGCCCAGATCTCCCTGGAGCTGAACCGCGCCGGCCTGCAGGTGGAGCGCCAGCACCACGAGGTGGGCACCGCCGGCCAGGCCGAGATCAACTACAAGTTCAACACGCTGCTCGCCGCCGCGGACGACCTCCAGCTCTTCAAGTACATCGTGAAGAACGTGGCGTGGCAGAACGGCAAGACCGCGACCTTCATGCCGAAGCCGATCTTCGGCGACAACGGCTCGGGCATGCACGTCCACCAGTCGCTGTGGCAGGGCGGCTCCCCGCTCTTCTACGACGAGGCCGGCTACGCGGGCCTGTCGGACACCGCCCGCTACTACATCGGCGGCATCCTCAAGCACGCCCCGTCGCTGCTGGCCTTCACCAACCCGACGGTGAACTCGTACCACCGTCTGGTGCCGGGCTTCGAGGCGCCGGTGAACCTGGTGTACTCGCAGCGCAACCGCTCCGCCGCGATGCGTATCCCGATCACGGGCTCGAACCCGAAGGCCAAGCGCGTCGAGTTCCGCGCGCCCGACGCCTCCGGCAACCCGTACCTGGCCTTCTCGGCGCTGCTGCTCGCCGGCCTGGACGGCATCAAGAACAAGATCGAGCCGGCCGAGCCGATCGACAAGGACCTGTACGAGCTGGCTCCCGAGGAGCACGCGAACGTCGCGCAGGTCCCGACCTCCCTCGGCGCGGTCCTGGACCGCCTGGAGGCCGACCACGAGTTCCTGCTCCAGGGCGACGTGTTCACCCCGGACCTGATCGAGACGTGGATCGACTTCAAGCGCGCGAACGAGATCGCGCCGCTGCAGCTGCGTCCGCACCCGCACGAGTTCGAGCTGTACTTCGACGTGTGATCGACGCCTGATCGAGGCATGACGCCCGCGCCCCCGCTGTTGTTCCGACAGCGGGGGCGCGGGCGTATGTTCTATTCTTGGGGCAGGACCACACGGGGGTGGAGCGGGAATGCCCGAGCACGAACAGGACGGCCAGGAGCGCGAGTTCGACCTCAGATGGGCGGACGGAGCCGAGCACAAGGAGCCCTCGGCCCGGGCCCGTATGCTCGCCGCGCGCTGGAAGCACAACCCACCCGGCCCCGTGCCGTTCCGCGCCGCCCCGGAGCACGTCTCGTCCCACCGCCGCTCCTCGTGGATCTCGACCGCCGTGGTGCTCGGCTGCGTGGCCGCGGTGATCGTGCTGCTGGGGTACGTCAACTTCAGGGCGCCGTACTAGCCAGCTCGCGACAATCCGCGTGCCGGTCGCTGTCCGTGCGCCTTACGATCCCCCGAAATGGCAGGTCGAACGGGGGCGGGCGTGAACGAGGACATCCGGGGCGGAGAGGCGGCCGCGGCGCGGCTGGCCGAGGGGACGCCTCTCGACGAGGTGCTGGACGTCGCTGATCCGGCCGCTTGGACCGGGCTGGACGCGGGTGTCCGGGCGTGGGGCTGGTACGGGATCAGGGACCTGCCGGACAAGGCGTGGGTGGACGGGCTGGACGGGGCGGCCCGGTCGAAGGCGCTCGGAATCGGGCGTTGGGTGTTCCGGTCGTCCCGGTGGCGTGCGGAGGCCGCTCACGGGCCCTCGGTCGAGCCCCGGCTCGCCGTGGCGCTCTGCCACCCGGACGGCCACACCCGTGAAGCGGCCCTCGCCCGGGTCGCGGACCGCCCCGCCCTGCTGCCCCTGGTCGTCATACGCGCCGCGGACTGGGCAGCACCGGTGCGCGACAGGGCCCGGGAACTGCTGCGGGCGGGCCTCGACGCGCTCAACGGCATCGCGCTCGCACCTTTGATCCTGCGCATCGGCCGACGCGAGCGGGGAGCGTACGGCGTGGAACTGCTCGGCGCGCTGCTGCGCCGTGCGCCGCACGGACCGCTCTCCACCCTCTTCATCCACCCCGACCGCACCGTGCGACGGTTCGCGTACCGGCTGGCCGCCGAGGAGTCGCTGCTCTCCCCCGCCCGGCTCGCCCGTACCGCCGCCCGGGACGACGACGTCGTCGTGCAGGACCTGTGCGCCGGGGCGGCCCTGGCCGCCCTGCGCGAGGACGGCGACTTCGACGACGTGCTCGAACCGCTGCTCGCCGCCCGCTACCCGCGTGCCCGGTCCGCCGGCGTCACGGCACTGCGGCGGGCCGGGCAGCCCGAGCGGGCACTGGAGTTCCTGGCCGACCGGTCGGCACTGGTGCGGGCCTGTGCGCGGTACGTCGTACGGCAGCACGGGACCGACCCCCTGCCCTGGTACCGGCAGCGATGCGCGGAGGCGGACGATCCGGCACTGCCGGCCGGTGCGGTCATCGGACTGGCGGAGTGCGGGGAGCGATCAGACGCCGAGTTGCTGCGGCCACTGCTCACCCACCGCGTGCCGACAGTGCGGGCCCGGGCGGTTGCAGGCCTGCGCACGCTGGACGTGACGGTCGTGGAAGAACTGCGGCCCCTGCTCGACGACCCCGCCCCCGGCGTCGTGCGAGAGGCAACGGTCGCCTTGTTGCCGTCCGCGGCGCTGCTGCCGCAGGCGTGGCTGGCGGAGCGACTCGCGGCGGAGCGGCCCCGGCACGTCCGGATCGCCGCGCACCGGTTGGTTGCGGCGCGAGGCTGGGTCGCGGGGGTCCCCGTCGGTCCGGGGCGCCGCTGCTAGCGTCCGGCCCCGTGAGCGACAGTGTCTACGTGGGTAACGCCGGGGACGACGCCGCCCTGGACCAGGGGTGGATCCTCGGGCATTTCAAGGACGTCGGGGATCCGCGGCGCAGCGAGGACGTGGAGATCAAGTGGGGTGTGCATCCTCGCGGGGATGAGCGGGCCGAGTGGGTGCGGGGCGAGGAACGTACCGCGCTGCTCGTGCTCGTCAGTGGGCGTTTCCGGGTCGAACTGCCCGGGCGCAGTGTGCTGCTGGAGCGGCAGGGGGACTACGTCGTGTGGGGGCGCGGCGTCGATCACTCGTGGCGTGCGGAGGAGGAGTCGGTCGTGCTGACCGTGCGGTGGCCGTCCGTGCCGGGGTACGCGGTGGCCCGGGGCGGCTGACGGCTTTTGCCGCTCCTGGGGCCGATCGCGACCCGTTCATGGGGAGGGCCGGGTGCACACTGGCTGTGGGACGAGTGCGTGACTGCGAGGTGATGCAGATGCACAGCCGCTTCCGGAGCGATCGGCGGTTGACCACCCGTATGGGGGTCACGCTGTTCCTGCTCGGGTTGTTGTACGTGGGGTTCGTCGCCGCGTTGATCGTGCTGCTCAAGTCGTGGGTGCTGGTCGTGGTGATCGCGGCGGCGCTGCTCGGCGCGCAGTACTGGTTCTCCGACCGGATCGCGCTGTACGCCATGCGCGGGCGGGTCGTGGAGCGGGAGGAGTATCCCGAGCTGCACGCGGTGATCGACCGGCTGTGCGCCCTGGCCGACATGCCGAAGCCGGTGGTGGCGGTGTCCGGTATGGACATGCCGAACGCGTTCGCGACGGGGCGGAACCCCGATCACGCGGTGGTCTGTGTGACGACCGGACTGCTGCGGCGGCTGGAGCCGGCCGAGCTGGAGGGCGTGCTCGCGCACGAGCTGTCGCATGTGGCGCACAAGGACGTCGCCGTGATCACCGTCGCGTCGTTCCTCGGCGTGATCGCAGGGCTGATCGTGCGGTTCGCCTTCTACTCGCAGCTGTTCGGCGGGGGCAGGAGGGACCAGAACACCGCTGCCGTCTTCGCCGCGGTGATGGGCGTGTCGGCCGCCGTCTACGCGATCAGCTTCCTGCTGATCCGGGCCCTGTCCCGGTACCGGGAACTGGCCGCGGACCGGGCGGCCGCGCTGCTCACCGGCCGGCCCTCGGCGCTGGCCTCCGCACTCACCAAGGTCTCCGGCGACATCGCCCGCATCCCGACCAAGGACCTGCGCACGGCCCAGGCCTTCAACGCCTTCTACTTCACGCCGGCGCTGGGCCGCGAACCCGGCGTCGCACGGCTCTTCTCGACCCACCCGAGCATGGAGCAGCGGCTCGACCAGCTGGGCCGGATCTCCGCCGAGCTGGGCGAGGCGGCGGCACCCGGAGGGGTGTGAGCGGGACATGGGGCTGCTGGACATCCTGCTCGGCCGGACGAGACCGGTCGTGGCGGATCTCGACCGGCTCTTCGCGCTGCCCTCGGCGGCCGTGACGCTGGAGGCGGCCGCGGGCTTCACGCCGACCGGGCAGGGCGCGGTGTGCTTCGCCACCGTCGAGGGCGCGGCCTTCGAGCAGTCCCACCGCGAGGTGCAGGCCCTGCTGGACGCCGACACCGACCGCGACGGCCCGCCGGTGCAACTGCGGCAGGACGACTACGGCTACTCCTGGCTGGTCTCGCGCCGCGCCCCCGACCAGCTCTCCGCGCTCGTGAACGATCTGCACGCCGTGAACAGCCAGATGGAGGTCAACGGGTTCGGCCCCCAACTGCTGTGCTCCCTGGCCGGGTTCGAGGACCTCTCCGGTCGGCGGCTCGCGCTGGTCTACCTCTACAAACGCGGCACGTTCTACCCGTTCGCGCCCCTGCCGGACGGAACGCAGCGGCGCGACAACGCACTCGAACTCCAGGTGCGGGCGGCGCTCTCCGGCGAGCTGCGCATCGAGCAGGACCTGAGCCGCTGGTTCCCGGTCTGGGGAGCGCCGGGACTGTGACCGCCCCGCAGGGGCGCGGGCCGCATGAGTGAATGGCCGTATGAATGAGCTGATCCCTTTCACTCACGTCATCGGCGGCGAACGCCTCAGCGGACTGTCCACCGGCGCCGGTGAGCCGGCCCGGGCGACCGCCGTCCTGCTGCACGGCGCGGGCAACGGCAGCAAGGAGCGGCTGGTGCCGCTGCTGGCGGAGTTCGCCGCACACGGCTGCCACGCCCTCGCCTTCGACTTCTCGGGGCACGGGGAGAGCACCGGCCGGCTGCGGGAGCTGAGCCTGCGCCGCCGCTTCGAGCAGGCCGTCTCCGTCATCGACGCGCATGCGCGCCCGGACGGGCCGCTGGTCCTGGTCGGGTTCAGCATGAGCGGCCAGACGGTGGCCGATCTCGTCGGGCACTACGGGGACCGGGTGGCGGCCCTGGGGCTGTGCGCGCCGGCGGTGTACGCGGCCGAGGCGTGGGACGTGCCGTTCGGCGAGGGTGACGGGCGGTTCAGCGAGATCATCCGCAGGCCCGGGAGCTGGCGCGAGGCGCCCGCGCTCGATGTCCTGCGGGCGTTCGAGGGACGGGCGGTGCTCGCGGTGCCCGGCACGGACGAGGTCATCCCGCCCGCCGTGACGGAGGCCTGCTCACAGGCGCTGGCCCGGCGCGCGCAGTTCACCCACCGGGAACTGCCGGAGGCGGAGCACCGGTTGGGCCTGTGGTTTCGCGACCACCCCGAGGACCGGCGGGAGTTCGTCACCGCCGTTCTGACCGGGCTCGGCGAGCAGGGCTGGACGGCGACCCGCGCATGGGTGGCCAAGCAGCTCCCGGAGGACCGTACGGTGGCCACGTCGACATTTCTGAGCGGTGGCTGGAGCGCCCAGATGCGGCGGCTCACTCTCGACGACGGCACCGAGCTGGCGCTGCGGACGTTCGTGAAGCCCTTCTTCCGGCGGCACGCGCCCGGGCTGCTGGCCCGCGAGGCGGAGATTCTCACGCTGCTCGCGGAGCAGGAGGGTGTGCCGGCCCCCGAGTTGATCGGCGTGGACGCGACCGGCGAGCACTGCGACCATCCGTCCCTGTTGATGTCCGTACTGCCGGGCCGGGTCCGCGTCGACGAGGAGGAACTCGACGCGCGGGTGGATCTGCTGGCGGCCCAGCTGGCCCGGATCCACCGGGTCGTCCCCCGGGAGCGTCCGCGCGCGTACCAGCCGTGGACGTCGCCGGCGGCGGTCCCCCCGGGGTGGGAGCGGGCCGTGGACGTCATCCGCCGCCAACCCCCGCCCTACGACGGCTGCTTCCTGCACCGGGACTTCCATCCCGGCAACGTCCTGTTCACGGGTTCGGGGGCCGGCCTGCGGGTCAGCGGTGTCGTCGACTGGGTGGAGACCTCGTGGGGGCCTGCCGACCTCGATGTCGCCCACTGCTCGACGGCGCTCGCGCTGCTGCACGGGCCGGAGTACGGCCTCGGTTTCCGGGAGCGCTACGAGGCCCTGGGCGGGCGGCGCCCGGCCGACGGCCCGGAGCACCTGTACTGGCGGCTGCTCGACGCCCTGGCCTACGTCCCCGACGCGGCGAAGCTGGCGGGGCCGTGGCGGGAGCTGGGCCGGACCGATCTGACGCCCGAGGTGCTGGGCGAGCGGCTGGAGGTGTACGTGGCGGAGCTGCTGAGGCGGTACTCCTGAGGGTTGACGACCTGATTGTCAGTGGCGTCCGCGATGATGCAGTCGGGTCGGGGGACGTGACGAGTGGAGGCCGTCATGGGTGCACAGCGGTTCATCGGCGTGGCGGAGCGGCGGGCCCGGCTCGCGCTGCGGCAGCGGCTGGCCGGGCAGGCCCGGGCGGAGGCGCCCGAGGAGGTCGCCGGTGCACTGGTCGCGCTGCACGGCACGGACCCGGCGACGGTGTATCTGGCCGTGGGCGCGCGGCTCGCGGACCCTGCCGAGACCGTGGAGGAGACCGGGCGGGCCCTGTACGAGGACCGTTCCCTGGTGCGGATGCACGGCATGCGGCACACGGTGTTCGTGTTCCCCACCGAGCTGACCGCCGTCGTGCACGCCTCGACGGGTCTGGCGGTCGCCGCCCGGGAGAGGGCCGCGCTGCTCAAGCACATGGCGACGGCCGGGGCGCCGGACGCGGCCTGGCTGAAAGAGGTCGAGGAGTCGACGCTGGCGGCGCTCGCCCGGCGCGGGCAGGCGACGGCGGCCGAACTCGCCCAGGACGAGCCGCGCTTGCGCGAGCAGTTCGTGTACGCGGCCGGGAAGAGCTACGAGGGGACGCACACGGTCTCGACCCGGCTGCTGAAGGTGCTGGGCGTCGAGGGGAAGGTCGTGCGCGGCCGGCCGCTCGGCTCCTGGACGTCCAGCCGGTTCCGCTGGGCCGTGGCACCCCACCATGCCGAGCTGGACACGGCCGGGGCGCAGGCGGAGCTGCTGAGACGGTGGCTCGCCGCGTGCGGTCCGGCGACCGAGGCCGATCTGACGTGGTGGACGGGGTGGCGCGTGACGGATGTCCGCAGGGCCCTGGCCGCGATCGGGGCGGAGCCGGTGTCGCTCGACGGGGGCCCGGGGTACGTGGCCGAGGGCGACACCAACCCGGTTCCCGCGCCCGACGAGCCCTGGGCCGCGCTGCTGCCCGGACTCGACCCTACGGCGATGGGGTGGCGGCAGCGCGACTGGTATCTCGCCCCGGAGCTGCGGCCCCGGTTGTTCGACGGCAGCGGCAACGTCGGGCCGACGGTGTGGTGGAACGGACGGGTGGTCGGCGGCTGGGCCCAGCGGCCGGACGGGGAGATCACCTGGCGGATCCTCGACGAGGAGGGCATCGGCCGGGAGGCCCTCGCCGCGATCGAGGCGGAGGCGGAGCGGCTGGCCGGGTGGCTGGGGACGACCAGGATCACGCCGCGTTTCCGCACGCCACTGGAGAAGGAGCTGGCGGCGGGCTGAGGAGCGGCGGCAGGCGCCGAGGACGCTGAAGGCCGCCCTCGTCGGCATCGCCCGGCCGCCGCTCGGCCGGCCGGCGTCCGGGACGGGCGACGCCGGTCACGCCCGCCGTGGGCCTCCGTTCCTCAGCCGGGGCTCGCCCGCGTTCCGCACGTACACCCCCGCGCTCGCGGCCGTCGCCGCCGCCTCGGCGGCCCGGTCGGCCGTGGCCTCGTCGAGCCGGCCGCCGCTGATCAGCAGGTGGTAATAGAGAGGGGCGGAGACAGCGCGGACCACCTCGTGCGCGTCGGTGCCCTCGGGCACCTCGCCCCGGTCGACGGCCTGCCGGACACAGGGGGCCCACTCCCGGACGCGGATGTCGTAGAAGCGGTGCAGCGCTGCGGCCGTCTTCCCGTCACCGGTGGCGGCGGCGATCAGCGCCTTGAACAGCGGCCCCTGCCGGGGGTCCGTCAAGGTCCGCTGCACGAGCCGGGCGTTGGCCGTCAGGTCGCCGAGCAGTGAGCCGGTCTCGGTGCGCGGCGCGGACTGCTCGGCCATGTCCTCCAGGAGGTCCGCCACCAGACCGGTCACGGTTCCCCAGCGCCGGTAGACGGTCGTCTTCCCCACCCCGGCGCGGCGCGCGATGTCGGCCAGGTCGAGCCCGGTGAAGCCCTGCTCGGTCAGGGCGTCCTCGGCGGCCCGCAGCACCGCCTCCCGCACCCGCGCCGTGCGCCCACCGGGCCGGACGGTCCCCGGCTCCCCTCCATCAGCCATAACGGCACTCCTGTTCCATTAGCGGCTCCGCCCTGCTACCTTAGTGACAGCTAACAGAACCATAGACCCGTTAAGGCGGGATCACTCCCGAAAGGGGCCCGAGATGGAATACAGGCGGTTGGGCGCGTCCGGACTCATGGTCCCCGCGCTGAGCTTCGGAGCCGGCACCTTCGGCGGGCGGGGCCCGCTCTTCGGCGCCTGGGGCACGACCGACGCGCAGGAGGCGCGCCGGCTGGTGGACATCTGTCTGGATGCGGGGATCACGATGTTCGACACCGCCGACGTCTACTCCGCCGGCGCGTCCGAGGAGGTGCTCGGGGAGGCGATCAGGGGCCGTCGTGACCAGGTGATCGTCTCCACCAAGACGAGCCTGCCGATGGGCGACGGACCGGGTGACGCGGGCTCCTCCCGCTCCCGCCTGATCCGCGCCTGCGAGGCCGCGCTGCGCCGGCTGGGCACCGACTACCTCGACCTGTTCCAGCTCCACGCCTTCGACGCCGGGACACCGGTCGAGGAGGTGCTGGCCACGCTCGACTCGCTGGTGCGGGCGGGCAAGGTGCGCTACACCGGCGTCTCCAACTTCTCCGGCTGGCAGGTGATGAAGTCCCTCGCGGCCGCGGAGCGGCACGGTCACCCGCGCTATGTGGCCCACCAGGTGTACTACTCCCTCATCGGCCGCGACTACGAGTGGGAGCTGATGCCGCTCGCCCTCGACCAGGGCCTCGGCGCGATCGTCTGGAGCCCGCTCGGCTGGGGGCGCCTCACCGGCAAGGTCCGCCGCGGCACACCGCTCCCGCCCGACAGCCGCCTGCACCGCACCGCCGACTACGGCCCGCCCGTCTCCGACGAGCACCTCTACGGCGTCGTCGACGCACTGGACGAGATCGCGGAGGAGACGGGCAGGGCGGTGCCGCAGATCGCCCTCAACTGGCTGCTTCAGCGGCCGAGTGTGTCCTCCGTCCTCATCGGCGCCCGCGACGAGCGGCAGTTGCGCCAGAACCTCGGCGCCGTCGGCTGGAGCCTCACTCCCGAGCAGGTGGCGAAGCTCGACGCGGCGAGCCACCGCCCGGCGCCGTACCCCTACTTCCCCTACGAGCGGCAGGAGGGCTTCGCCCGCCTGAACCCCTCGGTGCTCGCGGCTCCCGGCCGGGCGGCATGAGCGAGCGCCGGGCACCCCGCGGTTCGGGGCACCCGGCGCTCGGCTCGGAGGGGCTCAGCGGGCGTAGCGCATGAACGCCCGCACCATGTGGCACGTCGTGTCCGACGGCGGGTGGACGCCGATCAGTTCCGCCGCGTCGCGGATCGTCTCGTTGCGGGCCTGGTTCGGCATGTAGACGCCCGAGTCGAGCAGGGCGATGGCGAGGCGCATCGCCTTGAGGCGGCGGTTGTGCGTCACGTACCACTCGCGGGGCCGGCCCGGCGGCAACGGCCGCTTCTCCACGGGCACGTAGGGCAGGTCGAGCAGGACGGGACGCTTCGCGGTGGACTGGGTGGGCAACGGCTTCGACTTCAGGGCGGCAGCGGGCACAGGCATCCTCCTGTCGCGGTCGGGCGGCTCACCGAAGACGTCGGCATCTTCGGCGCCACCCTCGAACACTGCTTACAGTTTACCGCCCGGCACTGACAACGGGGAGTGCGAAGAGGCCGACAAACGCGCAGGTAGATCTGGGAATTGACATTGCGTCACGGCAGGTCCGCCAGGGGCGGGAGGGACACCAGGAAATCGAACAAGACGGTCGGTGCGTACCGTGTGCACATGGAGATCTGGATCAATCCCGCGTGTTCGAAGTGCCGCAGCGCCCTGACCCTGCTCGACGCCGAGGGCGCCGACTACACCGTCCGTCGCTACCTGGAGGACGTGCCGAGCGAGGACGAGATCCGCGGCGTGCTCGAGCGCCTCGGTCTCGAACCCTGGGACATCACCCGCACCCAGGAGGCCGACGCCAAGGAGCTCGGGCTCAAGGAGTGGCCGCGGGACGCCGGTTCGCGCGATCGCTGGATCACGGCGCTCGCCGAGCACCCGAAGCTGATCCAGCGCCCGATCATCACCGCGGACGACGGCACCGCGGTGGTCGGCCGCACCGACGAGGCCGTGCGGGACGCCCTGTCGCGCTGACGGTGGGACATCCCCCCTGTGGCGCAGGTCACTTCAGTGACTCCTGTAACCGCTGAGTAACCTCGTTCGGTATCTCGTACATAGCGGCGTACGCTCCCCTACCTCTTCAGGAGGCGCGCATGTCGCGCAGGAGAACTCTCGGCACGAAGAAGAAGATCGCGCTGCTGGTGAGCGCGGCGACGGTGGCGGGAGGCGGGGCCTTCGTCATGGCGAGCACGTCGAACGCCGCGCCGACCCCCAAATCGGCGTCGGAGTCGACGGTCTGCCTGGGCCTGGCCACCGCCCTCGGCAACAACCAGAAATTCATCGCGGACCAGCGGGCCAACCCGGACGCGCAGTCCGGGGCGCGGATCGCCAACCGCGAGGCGGTCGTCGCGGAGATCAAGCGGAAGCAGGAGGCGTCGGGGTGCGCTGTCGGGGAGTCGGCTCAGGACTCCCAGACCGCGCAGCCGTCGCAGCCCGCCCAGCCGGCTCAGCCTTCGGATCCCGCACAGCCGGCGCAGCCCTCACAGCCCCCCGAGTCCGCCCCCGCGGGGAACCAGGGCGGCGGTGCGGCCTCGGGCCAGCAGGTGTGCAACGGCTCCACGGTCACGCTCTCCGGCGAGGGCGGTGCGCCTGCCGCGTCCAGCAACCAGTTCCCGGCCGGCACGAAACTGAAGGTCACCAACCTGGACAACAACAAGTCCACGACGGTGGAGGTCACTTCGGTCTCCGGCAGCTGCGCGCTGCTCAACAACGCGGCCTTCGAACAGGTCCGTGAGCCCGGCAAGTTCCTGATCCGCCGGGCCCTGATCGAGAAGGTGGGGTGAGGCGTACGACCGAGTGAACAGCTAGAGGAGGCGGCGGCCACCCCCTCGGCCGCCCCTCGTACGTGTCACCGGTCCTGCCGCCCCCGGCCAGGGGCGGCAGGACCGGCGCGTCCGGGCCGTGCGGCGCCGGTCACCGGCTCGACGGAGGGGAGCCGGTGACCGGCGCCGCACCGGCAGCACCTCCTCACGGCGTGAAGTGCGGCACAGCGTCACCAGGTAACACGGGGTTCACATTCGAGCAATGGCCGGGAAATCGCCTGTTGCCAGGCTGCCGGGCAGCAGACGCGGCGCATCGGTGCCGCAGCGCCGCAGCACCCGCGATACGCGCCCAGACACACCCCGAAGGATGTGGCCCGTGACCTTCAAGGCTGAGTACATCTGGATCGACGGCACCGAGCCGACGGCCAAACTGCGTTCCAAGACCAAGATCATCGCGGGCTCCCCCGCCGGTCTCGACGCGCTGCCGATCTGGGGCTTCGACGGGTCGTCCACCAACCAGGCCGAGGGCCACTCCTCGGACTGCGTCCTCAAGCCGGTCTTCACCTGCCCGGACCCGATCCGCGGTGGCGACGACATCCTGGTGCTCTGCGAGGTCCTGAACATCGACCTCACCCCGCACCCCAGCAACACCCGTGCGGCGCTGGCCGAGGTCGCGGAGAAGTTCGCGGCGCAGGAGCCGATCTTCGGCATCGAGCAGGAGTACACGTTCTTCAAGGACGGCTACCCGCTCGGCTTCCCCAAGGGCGGCTTCCCGGCCCCGCAGGGCGGCTACTACTGCGGTGTCGGCGCGGACGAGATCTTCGGCCGTGACGTCGTCGAGGCCCACCTCGACAACTGCCTGAAGGCCGGGCTCGCCATCTCCGGAATCAACGCCGAGGTCATGCCCGGCCAGTGGGAGTTCCAGGTCGGTCCGGTCTCCCCGCTGGAGGTCTCCGACCACCTGTGGGTGGCCCGCTGGCTGCTCTACCGCACCGCCGAGGACTTCGACATCGCCGCCACCCTCGACCCCAAGCCGGTCAAGGGCGACTGGAACGGCGCCGGTGCGCACACCAACTTCTCCACCAAGGCGATGCGCGAGAGCTACGACGCGATCATCACCGCGGCCGAGTCGCTCGGCGAGGGCTCCAAGCCGCTCGACCACGTCAAGAACTACGGCGCCGGCATCGACGACCGCCTGACCGGTCTGCACGAGACCGCCCCGTGGGACAAGTACTCCTACGGCGTCTCCGACCGCGGCGCCTCGGTCCGTATCCCGTGGCAGGTCGAGAAGGACGGCAAGGGCTACATCGAGGACCGCCGTCCGAACGCCAACGTCGACCCGTACGTGGTGACCCGTCTGCTCGTCGACACCTGCTGCTCGGCGCTGGAGAAGGCCGGCCAGGTCTGACTCCCGCACGTTCCCGACGAGGCGCTCACCGTTCGCGGTGGGCGCCTCGCTTCGTCTGCCGCGACGTCGTGGCTTGTCGCGCAGTTCCCCGCGCCCCTGACGGGGGCGGTTGTCCAAGCAGTGAGAGGAGGGTCCCCGTGCGGGATCAGCTCTGCTTCAATGGAGCCATGGCCAGCTACCGGAAGTGCACCGCGACGGGTCGCCATGACCTCGAGCCCTTCTGGCCGTCCCGCCAGGACCACGACTTCGACCGGGTGTGTTGCCGCGCGATGAACGCGCCGGCCCTCTAAAGCCGTACACCCGGCCTTCGGCCAGCGCGAACCGCGTACGTCCCTCGGCGAGCCCGACCACGAATCGCGGCCGTCGACCTCCCCGACGAACTCCTCGCGCGAAAGAGCTGACCTCTCATGGCGACCACTCGTTCCCTGTCCACCGCCACTCCCCTCGACTCCCCCGTGCCGCAGAGCCCTCGGCATCGGCTGCGTGCCGTCGACCGGGACGAGGTGGTGACGGTCGCGGACCTGCTGCCGCCGGGTGCCACCTGGCTGCCGGCGCCGCAGCACACCCTGCCCGTCCTGCCGGGGCAGCCGCCGATGATCGGCTACCTGGTCCTCGTACCGGCCGACCAGCAGCCGCCGTTCCCGGTGTCGGCGCCGGACCGGCCACAGGCCGTCGGCCCGGAGCCCCGGGCCGAGCCGGGCGGCGAGCCGCTGATCCGCGTCGACACCGTGCAGCGCACCGCCCAGGTGGCCGGGCGGCCGCTCGACCTCACCTACCTGGAGTTCGAGCTGCTGGCCCACCTGGTGGCGCACCCGGGCCGGGTGCACACCCGCGACCAGCTGGTCGGCACGGTGTGGGGCTACGGGCACGTGGGCGACGGCCGCACGGTCGACGTCCACGTCGCCCGCCTGCGCCGCAAGCTGGGCGTGGAGCACCGCGACACGATCCGCACCGTGCGCCGCGTCGGCTACAAGTACGTGCCGCCGAAGGCGCACTGAGGCCCGCCCCCGCCCCGCCCCGCCCCCTCGCGTCGCGTCTGCTGACAGCAGATCCACGTTCCGTCCCCTGGCCCCATCGGGCACAGTCACCGGCATGAGGCTTCTGATGCTGGGTGGGACGGAGTTCGCGGGGCGGGCCGTCGTGGAGGCGGCGCTGGGTCGGGGCTGGGAGGTGACCGTCTTCCACCGGGGGCGGCACGACGCGCCGCCGGGCGTGCGGTCGCTGCTCGGCGACCGCACCGCACCCGGCGGCCTGGCCGCCCTCGCCGACGACCCGGGCGAGTGGGACGTCGTCGTCGACACCTGGTCGGCGGCGCCCCGCGCGGTGCGGGACACGGCGCGGCTGTTGCGGGGCCGCGCCGACCGGTACGTGTACGTGTCGAGCTGCTCGGTGTACGCGTGGGCCCCGGCCGCCGGGTACGACGAGGACGCGCCCCTGGTGGAGGGGGCGTCGGCGGACGCGGAGCAGACCGCGTACGCGCAGGACAAGCGGGGCGGTGAGCTGGCCGTGCTGGACGCCTTCGGCGCGGACCGGTCGGCGCTCGTACGGTCCGGGCTGATCCTCGGCCCGTACGAGAACGTCGGCCGGCTGCCCTGGTGGCTGGGCCGGACGGCGCGCGGGGGGCCGGTGCTGGCGCCGGGCCCGCGTGAGCTGCCCCTCCAGTACGTGGACGTCCGTGACCTGGCCGAGTGGATCCTGCACGCGGCCGAGCGGGAGCTGAGCGGGCCGTTCAACCTGATGAGTCCGCAGGGGCACGCCACCATGGGCGAGTTGCTGGACGCCTGCGTACGGGTCACCGGCGGTGCGGCCGAGCTCCGGTGGACCGAACCCGACGTGATCCTCCAGGCGGGCATCGAGCCGTGGACCGAGCTGCCCGTGTGGGTGCCGCCGGGCAGCGACCTGCACGACGCCCTGCACAGCGCGGACGTCTCCCGGGCGGTCGGGGCCGGACTGGTCTGCCGGCCCGTCGAGGAGACCGTCGCGGACACCTGGCGGTGGCTCCAGGACATCGGCGGCACGGCACCCCAGCGCCCGGACCGGACGCGGAAGGGGCTCGCCCCGGAGGTGGAGGCGAGGGTGCTCGCGGCCGGCCGGGGTGGGAACGGTGTAGCCAGCACCACCCCCTGACCGGGGTGGCCGGCCCAGTGACCCGCGCACTGCGCTCGGCGAGACTGACGCCATGACCATCGACACCAAGAGCGGCAACGGGCGGACGACAGGGCGGGGCATCGGGCTCGCCGCGGTGCGGGGGCTGGCGCTGGCCCTCGTCTCGCTGCCGGGGGCGGTGCTGTGCTTCTGCCTGTCCCTGGTCTCGATCGCGCTCATCCCGATCGGGGTCGGGCTCGTCACCACCCCGTACGTGCTGACGGGGGTGCGGGCGTTCGCGAACTGGCGGCGGGTACTCGCCGCGGAGTGGGGCGGGGTGCGGATCCCCCCGGCGTACCGGCCGCTGCCGAAGGGCGCCAACCCCTGGACACGTACCTTCGGGATGCTGAGCGACCCGGCGACGTGGCGGGACCTGCGGTGGCTGCCGGTCGACATGACCGCCGGGTTCGTCACGGCGCTGCTCCCGGCGGTGCTGCTCCTCTATCCGCTGGAGGGGTTCGCGATCGCGGCCGGGCTGTGGCGGGTGTTGGACGGTGCAGACGGGTACTGGTACGGCTTCGTGCGGGTCCACGACCAGACGTCCGCGTTCGGCGCGGCGGCCCTGGGCCTGGTCCTGCTCTTCTTCGCGCACTTCCTCACCCCGCGCCTGCTGGACGTCCACTTCCGGCTCACCCGGGCCGTCCTCGGCTCGAACCAGGGCGAACTGGCCGAGCGGGTACGGGTGCTGACCGAGACGCGGCGGGACGCGGTCGACACCTCCGCCGCCGAACTGCGGCGCATCGAACGGGACCTGCACGACGGTGCCCAGGCCCGCCTGGTGGCGGTCGGCATGGACCTCGGCACCATCGAGGCGCTCCTCGACAAGGACCCGGCCCGGGCCAGGGAGCTGATCGCGCAGGCCCGGAAGTCCTCGGTGGAGGCGCTGTCCGAACTGCGCGAGCTGGTGCGGGGCATCCACCCGCCGGTCCTCGCCGAACGCGGCCTGGCAGACGCCGTACGGGCGCTGGCGCTGCGGCTGCCGGTGGCCACCGAGGTGAGCGTGGACCTGCCCGGGCGGGCCGGGGCGCCCGTGGAAGCGGCCGTGTACTTCGCCGTGAGCGAGGTGCTCACCAACGCCGTGAAGCACTCGGGCGCCGACCGGATCTGGATCGACCTGCACCACACCGACGGCATGCTGCGGGCGACCGTCACGGACAACGGAAAGGGCGGTGCGGAGATCGGGGCCGGCTCGGGGCTGGCCGGGGTCGAGCGGCGACTGGGTACATTCGACGGCGTCCTGGCCGTCAGCAGTCCCGCGGGCGGCCCCACCATGGTCACCATGGAGATCCCTTGCGCGTAGTCCTGGCCGAAGATCTCTTCCTGCTGCGCGACGGACTCGTCCGGCTGCTCCAGGCGCACGGCTTCGAGATCGCGGCGGCCGTCGAGTCCGGACCCGAACTGGCCGCCGCGCTGGCCGAGCTGGACCCGGACGTCGCCGTGGTCGACGTCCGCCTGCCGCCCACGCACACCGACGAGGGCCTGCAGTGCGCGCTCGACGCCCGCCGGAAGCGGCCCGGGCTGCCGGTGCTGGTGCTCTCCCAGCACGTGGAGCAGCTGTACGCGCGTGAGCTGCTCGCCGACGGCAGCGGTGGGGTCGGCTACCTGCTGAAGGACCGGGTGTTCGAGGCCGAGCAGTTCGTGGACGCCGTACGGCGGGTCGCCGCCGGTGGTACGGCGATGGATCCGCAGGTCATCCAGCAGTTGCTGGCGCGGCAGTCGGGCGACGACCGGCCGCTGGCGCGGCTGACGCCCCGGGAGCGGGAGGTGCTGGAACTGATGGCGCAGGGCCGGTCCAACGCGGCGATCGCCGGGAAGCTGGTCGTCACGGAACGGGCGATCGCCAAGCACACCGCGAACATCTTCGCCAAACTGGGACTGGAGGTCTCGGACGACGACAACCGCCGCGTGCTGGCGGTTCTCGCCTATCTCGACCACGGCCGGTGAAACCGGACCCGCCCCTTCACCCACCGTGGGTGATCCAGAACTCCCGGTGCCACAGGGGCTGTTGAGGACACGGAGTCCTCACGAATCTCGCATCAATTTCCAGGACCTCTGAACACCCGTGGGACGGCCTCCGTATGGAAGGGAGCCGCTTCACTCCTGTCGGGCGCCTCGATGCCCCCGAAAAAGGAAGTCAGAGGAGTTCCATGGGACGCAACACAAGAAAACGCCGTACGCCGCTGGCCACCAAGGCCATTGCCGCATCGGCGGCCCTAGCGCTCGGTGGGGGCGGGCTGATCTGGGCAAACTTCTACGCCTCGGCGCACGAGGAGAACTCGGCGAACCAGACGAAGTCCGCGGGCGCGCAGATCGCCACGATCCAGTGCCCGGACGTGGGACAGAAGCTGACCGACGTGCCGGACGGTGCTCGCCAGGGGGTGGACAAGGAGCTGGCCAACCTCGACAAGCAGATCAGCGAGGCCTACACCCGTCTGGCCTCCACGCGCCAGGCCCAGGCCGGTGACCCGGGCTTCGTCAACAACGCCATCCTCGGCCCGCTGAAGTCGAAGCGGACCGCGGTCATCGACCGGATCGGCATCAACATCCGGCGGGTGGGCGGACAGGCCCCGGGCAATCTCGAGCAGCTCGCCGAGTGCCAGGGCATGGCAGCCGACGTCGACACCAACGACGGCCAGGCCGGGGGCGGACAGAACAACGACGGCCAGAACGACGGCGGTCAGGACCAGGGTCAGGACAACGGCGGCCAGGACCAGGGTCAGGACAACGGCGGCCAGGACAACGGGCAGGGCCAGGGCGGCGGCAACGGCGGGCAGGCCGGCAACGGCCCGGTGGCGGACGACTTCATCAACATCGAGGACGTCCAGCCCAACTCCCGCAACCTGCCGAACGGCCTCGCCGCGAACGGCGACGGCGGTTCCACGGGTACGTTCACCACGAACTGCGGCACCAACGAGAACGAGAACCGCAACTCGGACAACGTGATCGTGGCGCCCGGTGTCTCCAACGGTGCTCAGCACCAGCACGACTACGTCGGCAACCAGAGCAACAACGCCTTCGCGAGCGACGAGGACCTGGCGAACGCCGACACGACCTGCCAGAACCAGGGCGACAAGTCCTCGTACTTCTGGCCGGTGCTCCGTATCCAGGACGGTTCGAACGACATCGACGCGGGTCAGCCCGGCGGTGGCCAGGACGGCAACGTCGGCAAGATCGTCGAGCCGGCCGAGGCGCAGCTGAAGTTCGTCGGCAACCGCACCAGCGACGTCGTCGCGATGCCGAAGGCCCTGCGCATCATCACCGGTGACGCCAAGTCCCTCACCAACGGCCTGAACAACGCCAACACCTCGTGGAGCTGCACCGGCTTCGAGGACCGGCAGGTGACGGACAAGTACCCGCTCTGCCCCGAGGGCAGCTCCGTGGTCCGGACGTCCAACTTCCAGAGCTGCTGGGACGGCCAGAACATCGACAGCGCCAACCACCGCACCCACGTGGACTTCGTGGAGGCGGACGGCAGCTGCTCGAACGGCTTCAAGGCCATCCCCCAGCTCCAGGTCCGCCTGGTCTACGACGTCCAGGCGCCGCAGATCAACAACGGGCAGGTGCAGAACGCCTTCGCGGTGGACTCCTTCCCGGAGCAGCTGCACAAGGCGATCACCGACCACAACGACTTCATCAACTTCTTCGACGAGAACCTGATGAACGAGATGGTCCAGTGCATCAACAACGGCGAGGACTGCCAGTAGTCCCGGTCCGGTAGAGCGGCGGAAAGCCGGCGGTGGGAATTCCACCGCCGGCTTTCCGCTGCTCCGGGCCGCGCGCTCAGCCGTGGTGGCTGCCGCCGCCGTCGTGAGGGCCCTTGTTGTGGCTGCCACCGGGGTTCATGTGCTCGGAGCCCTCCTCCATGGTCCCGCCGAGGGTGCCCTGCAGCGCCGTGACCGTCTTCTGCTGTCCGACCGCGACCCACTTGCGGCCGACGAGGTAGTAGCCGCCGTAGTCCTTGGCGCTGTTCAGCCACTCGCGCTGGCCGCGGTCGGTGGCGAAGGTGGCGAGGACGTACTTCTCCTTGCCCTTCTTGCAGAGGGCCTGGCGGATGGTGTCCGCGTCGGTCTGCATGTTCGGCTTGCAGTCGGCCTCGGCCGCGATGTGCTCCAGGCTGCCCGTCACCGCCTCGGGAACGGCCGCCTCGTCCTTGTCGCCGGCTCCGCCGCAGCCGGTCAGCGCCAGTATCGCCACCGCGCCGCTCAGCGCGAGCATCGGTCGGGTCACCCTCATCTGTTCCTCCGGTCCTTGTCACGGCACGGTCCTTGTCACGGCACGGTCCGGACGCATGCCGCACGGAGCCCCGGCAAGAGCTCTCGCCTTCGATACGGCTGCGGGGCCCTGCGTGCTCAAATTCCGCTGCCGCGGTGTGCACTCCTGTGCGAAGGTGGGTTGGTGGATCAGGACTGGGAAGACCGTGTGGCCGCCCTGTGGGACCGCTTCGACGACTACGCCGAGACGGAAGAGGACGAGGCCCGCTTCCGCGCCGACGTCGACGCCCTCGTCGCCGAGCTGCCGGAGGGCAGTCCGCACGGCCCCTTCGAGCAGGCCTGCGCCTGGGATTCCACGGGCCGCTCCGACAAGGCGGTCCCCCTCTACCAGGAGGCGCTCAGACTCGGCCTGGCCGACGTCAGCCCCTACAAGGCCCGCCGGACGAAGATCCAGCTGGCCAGCTCGCTGCGGAACATCGGGCGGGCCGAGGAGGGCGTCGCCCTGCTGACACCCGAACTGGTCGCGCCGTCCGACGAGCTGGACGACCCCGTACGCGCCTGCCTCGCCCTGTGTCTGTCGAGTCTCGGCCGCGACCGGGAGGCCCTGGCGCTGGCCCTGGGGGCCCTGGCCCCGCATCTGCCGCGCTACCAGCGGTCCATGGCGAACTACGCCCGTCTGCTCGTGGAGCCCGGGGAGCACCCGGGGGCGTGACGCTCCGCTTCCAGGTGACCATCCACCGATTCGCTCGTTCTGCTGAACGTGCAGTCACAGGATGTCGCCCAGCGCCCCGCACCCCCCTCCCCCGCCGGCCCGGTCGTCGACGTCGAGCAGGCCGAGGCCGCGCTCGTCGAGCACTACCCGCGGCTCGTCCGGCTGGCCTACCTGGTGCTGCCACCCGGACTGGGCCGCAGCCGCCGCGTCCTGACCGCGCACGCCCTCACCCAGCGGGCACTCCCCCGCAACCGCACGCCGGCCCCGGTGATCCCGGCCCAGTCCACCGGCCGGGACGGCGATCCGGGCTACGCCCTGGTCCGTCTCCAGGTGCTGCGCACGGCACTGGAGGCCGGTCTGCCGCTGAAGGCGAAGGCATGGCCCAAGAGGTCCCAGCTGCCGCCGCTGCTGCCGCAGGTGTGGGGCCTGAAGCTGTTCCCGCGCTCCGGCGGCGCCGACGAACTCGCCCTGGACCAGCGGCTGTCCACCCTGTCGGGCCCGGCCCGCGCCGCGTACGCGCTGCGCGGGCTGGAGCGGCTCACGGACGACGGGGTGTGCAAGGTACTCGCGGCCGCGGGCGTCGCCGACCCGGAAGGTGCGGTGCTGGAGGCCGACGGGGTCCCCGCCCGGTACGGGCTGCTCGACTCCCCCGAGTTCGACCCCTGCTCGCTCCAGGCCCGGCCCACCGACCTGATGCGCCGCCGCCAGCACCTGAAGGCCGCACTGGCCGCCGGTGCCGCCCTGCTGGTGTGCGGGGCGCTGCTCGGCCTGCCCGGTGAGGGCTGGGGCCCCGACGGCGCCGCGGCACCCCCGTATGCGCAGAACCCGGCGGCGCAGGCCGCCCTGGACCCGGGGAAGCTGACCCGGGTCCCCCCCGCCGCGTGGCGCGGCTCGGCGCGCACCGACTTCTCCGTGTGGCCGGCCCGCGGCGACCGCACCGGCGACAAGGAACTGCTGCGCCGCGCGCTGGCCGTGTGGGCCCGCCCCGGCGAGACGGTGCAGGTGTCGGCGACGCCCGGCACGCCCTCCGGCGGCCCGGCCGGACCGCCCCAGCTGCTGTACGCGGGGACGGTCGACGCGGCGCGCGTGGTGATCCTCCACGACGGTCTGCGCATCGCCCGGTACGCCGAGCCCAAGGACGGCACGCAGGGCGCCGCCCTGGACTTCGCCCGGGTCGACGGCGCCGACCGGGCCGAGGCGGGCGCGGTGGTCCTGAGCCGGTCCGACGGCAACGTCCGGTACCTGACGGCGCCTTGGGTGGAGAAGGCGGGCGAGCGGGACCTGATGAAGCCGGGCTCCGGCGCGATGGACCTCACGCTCACCGACGGTGTGACCGCACCGCTGGCCAGTCCGGCCCTGCGGTCCGGCCCCTGCACCTCGTGGAACGTGCTGCACCTGACCGACGGCACCGGGACACGGCTGCTGACCGACCTCGGCGAACTGGTCCCGGCCCGGCTCACCACCGGACGGCCCGGCTCCCCCGGCGAGGTGTCCGGTGCCGCGGCGCTGCGCACCTGGCGGCCGTTCGCCTGCTCGCTGGGCACGCTGCGCTCGGCGGGGGTGCGGAGCGTCAACGCCTGGGCGTTCAACAGGCAGCCGCTGCCCGACGCGAGCGGCTCGGCCGCGTGGGTGTGCACCCGGGCCGAGACCTGGCGGGGCGGCGGGGCGCGGGTGCTGGCGCAGTTCCACACGCCGGGCGGGGCGTACGGGGCGGTGGCGGCCAAGGCCCAGAACGTCCCGGCGTGCGGGGCGCGCGACCCGCATGTGCTGGCCGGGGTGCTGTGGAAGTCGAAGGGCGGCGACTGGTACCTGCTGGCCGCCGGCAGCCGCGGGACCGCGTCGATCCGGGCGACGGGCGCAGTGGACGGGGCCTCGCAGAGCAGTCTGCTGACCGTGCCGGCCGAGCAGGGAGCGCAGGCTCAGCTCAAGGGCACCCTGAAGGACGGGCGCTCGCTCGGCGGGCTGCGCTGACGGGCGGTTGACGTGCCCGCCCGGCGGCCTCGGGTGGACCCTCGCGATCGATCCGGCCCGTTCGAGGCCGGAATCGATCGGTAAGGTGTTCGTATGACTACCGGGGTTCGCCGCAGGATGGGAGTCGAGGAGCGGCGGCAGCAGTTGATCGGCGTCGCCCTCGAACTGTTCAGCCGCCGCTCTCCCGACGAGGTCTCCATCGACGAGATAGCGTCGGCCGCGGGCATTTCACGCCCATTGGTCTACCACTACTTTCCCGGCAAACTCAGCCTGTACGAGGCCGCGTTGCAGCGGGCCTCGGACGATCTGGCGGCCCGTTTCGTGGAGCCGCACGAGGGTCCGCTGGGGGCGCGGCTGCTGCGGGTGATGCGCCGCTACTTCGACTTCGTGGACGAGCACGGGCCCGGCTTCTCCGCCCTCATGCGCGGCGGCCCGGCGGTCGGTTCGTCGACGACCAACGCGCTCGTCGACTCCGTACGGCAGGCCGCGTATGTCCAGATCCTTTCGCACCTGGGTGTGACCGATCCACCCCCGCGCCTCGAACTGGTCGTGCGGTCCTGGATCTCGCTCGCCGAGTCGACGGCGCTGATCTGGCTGGACGGCCGGCGTATCCCGCGCGAGGAACTGGAGCCCCAGCTCGTCAACGACTTCGCCGCCCTCACCGCGGTGAGCGCCGCCTACGACGAGGAGATGGCCGCGTTGCTGCGCGACATCGTCAAGGACGAGCCGGCCGACGGCCCGTTCGCGCACCTGGCAGGCCGGCTCATCGCTCTGGCGAGCTGAGCGGGCTCAGCTCTCGAACTTCGCGTACGACGGGTCCAGGTCACGGACCTCGGCGGAGGCGTGCAGCGCCAGCCCCTCGGGCTGCTTCAGGTACGTCCGCAGCAACTCCAGCGCGGCCTCGGTGAGCCGGGCCTTGGTCTCGTCGGAGCGGCCGGCGAGCAGCGCGATGTGGATGTGCACATGGGCGTGCCCCTCGGCCTCGGGGCCGACCACGACGGACTCGGTCGGGCGGAACCGGCTCTTGCAGGCCGGCGGCTTCGCGGCCGCGATCTCGACCGTCGCCTCGTGCAGCGCCTTGGCGAATCCGGGCCGGTCGAAGTCGTCCGCGAGGTCGGCGGAATAGTCGACGGTGATCTGCGGCATCAGTACTCCTGTTCTAGGCCTGTGGGCTCACCTTAGACAGGCCCCAACCGCAGGGCCAGCATCGCGATGTCGTCCTCGCGGTCGTGGCCGAAGCAGCCCAGCAGCACGTCACAGAGGGTGTCGAGGCCGGCCGGGGCGTCGGCGGCGGCCGTGCGGAGCTGGTCCATGGAGGTCGTGATCGGGATGCCGCGGGTCTCGATGAGACCGTCGGTGACCATGAGCAGGCGGTCGGTGCGGTGCAGACGGCACTCGGTCGCCGGGGGCCGCCGCAGTCCCAGCCCGAGCAGCGGGCCGCAGGCGTCGGCGTACTCGGCGTCGCCGCCGTCGCGCAGGATCAGCGGCGGGATGTGCCCGGCGTTGGCGATCCGTACCCGCCCGCTGCCGGGGTCGACCAGCGCCAGGCACACGGTGGCCGTGACGTCGGGGTGGTACTGCTGGAGCATCCGGTCGAGCCGCGTGGCCAGCACGACCGGGTCGCTCTCGTCGACGCAGTAGGCGCGCAGGGCGTGGCGGATCTCGACCATGACGGTGGCCGCGTCCAGCGAGTGCCCGACGACGTCCCCGACCGCGGTGAGCACCCCGTCACGGGTGCGCAGGGCGGCGTAGAAGTCCCCGCCGATCTCGGTCTGCTCACAGGCGGGCACGTAGCGGACGACGATGTCGACGCCGGGCAGGTGCGGCAGCTTGTGCGGCCGGGGCAGGAAGCTGTGCTGGAGGGTGAGCGCGACATGCCGCTCCACCTGGTACATCAGCAGCGGTTCGGCGGCGAGCACGGTGGCCTGGGCGAGGCGGGCCGGCAGCCCGTCGTCCGCGGGGTCGCCGATCGCCGTACGCCGTACGGGCGTGGCGAGGCACACGGTGGTCCGGCCGTCCTGGGCCGTCGCCACGGTCAGGCGGGCGTCCTCCTCGACGCCCGGCCGGAAGATCCCGGCCGGCCACAGCGGCGCGGGGACGACGGTGGTGTGCACGCCGGTGCGGCCCTCCGCGAGCCGGGTGACCAGCCGTACCGCCGCCTGGTGGGCGCCGTCGTCCGCCGCCCCGGGGCGGCCCCGGGCGGTGCCGCGGTGCCACTCGCCGTCCGGGCCGATGACGAACACCACGGCGGGCGAGGCGGTGAGGGCCGCGGTGCCGTCGGCGGCCGCGGTGGCGAGTTCCTGCGGGCAGCGGGCCGCCTGCACGGTGATGACGGCCTCGGCCAGCAGCGTCAGCCGGTGGACGACGGTCTCGGCGCCCGTGGTGCGGCGCGCTCCGCGCACGGCGGCCCGGACGACGGCCTGGATCTCCAGCGGTTCGGCGGGCACGGTCAGATACGCGTCCCCGCCGGCGTCCAGTCCCCGGCACCGGTCGCCGGGTGCGGTGGCGGCGGCGGAGAAGTGGACCACGGGCAGCGCGGCCATGGGCGGTCGGGCCCGGACCCGGCGGCACAGTTCGAAGCCGCTCATGTCGGGCAGGCCCACGTCGACGAGGGCCACGTCGGGCAGGGTGCCGTCGCGCACCCGCACGTCGAGCTCGATGAGCGCCTCGCCCCCGCTGGCGACGGGCACGATCCGGTGGCCGGCCCGTTGCAGCACCGCGCCCATGGCGTACCGGCTGGCCGCGACGTCGTCCACGACCAGCACGGTGGTGCCGGGGCTGTGCTGTGTGCCGCTGGCGTCCATGTCGGCGGCCCCTCGGGGACGTACGGGGTGGGACGGGCCGTGGGTCACGGCCCGCCCCACTCAACGTAGTGCGCTATCCGGCGGTCCGGGTGAAGACGGCGACGGTACGCCCCGGAACGGCGAACGTGCCCGATTCAGCCGCGTAGGAGGAGGACTTGACGGTAGAGTCCGCGCCCGCCGCCTGCACCGGGTGCAGCCGGTAGGCGGTCCCGGCGACTGCGGGGACGCGCTGTTCCTGCCGCTGCGGCGTGGCGTTGAAGACGACGACGAGGTCACCGAGCCGCATGGTGATCACGCCGGGTGTCTCGTCCTTGCCGGACAGCGGGAAGGAGAGCCGGGACTGCACCTGCTCGGCCGTGCCGAGGGAGAAGTCCTTCTCGGTGCTCCGGATCCGCAGCAGGTCGCGGTAGGCCGCCGAGGTGCCCTCGATCTGCTCGCAGCCCACCGTGACCTTGCTCAGCAGGGGCTTGGCGTACGGCCACTTGGACGCGTTGTCGGCCGCCATGGGCAGTCCGCGGCCGAAGCCGTTGCCGTCCTCGCACCTCCAGTGGACGGCGTTGAACCAGTCGCCGCTGTCGTAGGAGTTGCGGTCCAGGGACTTGGAGCGCAGCAGGTCGGTGCCCGCCTGGGAGAGGGCCGGGCCCTGCGAGAGGGTGGCCGTCGCCATGGCCAGGACCTGCATCCGGGCCCGGTCGGACGCCGTCGTGTCCGCCGGCAGCTTGAAGGCGAGCGCGTCGAACAGGGACTCGTTGTCGTGCGCGTCGGCGTAGGCGAGGGCGTCGCCCGGGGCGTCGGCGTATCCCGCGGGGGCGCCGTTGTAGTCGACCTCGGAGCCCTTGACCTCCTTTCCGCTGGTGTCCGTGAACGTGAAGGCGCCCAGGTTGCCGGCCAGGCCCACCTTGACGAGGTCCTGGTAGTGCAGCAGGCGGGCCTTCTGCTCGGCCGGGGTGCCGTTGCTCTTCGAGGAGTTGGGTTCGGTGTACAGACCCGAGGCGAAGCCCTGGACGCCGGGGTCCTCGTCGAAGGGGCCGCCGCCGCGCACGGCGTCGCGGGCCCGGTCGGAGAAGGTGGCGATGCCGGTGCCGGCCATGTTCTTCTGCGTGGCCTGGACGAACCGGGCGTCGTCGGCGACCTCGCCGAAGTTCCAGCCCTCGCCGTACAGGATGATCTTCTTGCCGTCGACGCCGTCCTTCGCCGGGGTCAGCGCGTCGAGGGCCTCGCGGACCGCGAGGATGTTGGCCTTCGGGTGGTGGCCCATGAGGTCGAAGCGGAAGCCGTCGACCTTGTACTCCTTGGCCCAGGTGACGATCGAGTCGACGACCAGCTTGCCCATCATGGCGTTCTCGGTGGCGGTGTTGGCGCAGCAGGTGCTGTTCGCGACCGAGCCGTCGGCGAGGAGCCGCTGGTAGTAGCCGGGCACGATCCGGTCCAGGACGGAGGTGTCCGCCTGGCCGCTCGCGGCGGTGTGGTTGTAGACGACGTCCATGACGACCCGCAGGCCGTCGTCGTTCAGCGCCTTCACCATCCTGCGGAACTCGACCGTGCGGGTCGTGCCGTCCGGGTCGGTGGCGTAGGAGCCCTCGGGGACCGTGTAGTGGTACGGGTCGTAGCCCCAGTTGTAGGCGTCCTTCGCGGCGATCTTCCCTACGCACTCCTGCTGCTTGTCGGAGTCGGCCGGGTAGGAGGCCAGGTCGCACTCGGTCTTCGCCTGGTCGCCCTTCTTCTCCGGGATGGTGGCGATGTCGAAGGCGGGCAGCAGATGGACGTACGAGGTGCCCGCCTTCGCCAGCTCGCGCAGGTGCTTGGAGCCGTCACTGGCCTTGTCGGTGAAGGCGAGGTAGGTGCCGGGGTGCTTCGCCGTCCGGTCCTCCACGGAGAAGTCCCGGATGTGCAGCTCCTGGATCTGCGCGTCCCGCAGCGGCACGGCCTTCGGCTTGGTGTACGACGACCAGCCGGGCGGCTTCAGCGCCTTGTCGTCCAGGTCGGCGACGAGGCTGCGCTCGGAGTCGGCGGTGAGGGCGAGGGCGTAGGGGTCGGTGACCTTGTTGGTGACGATCTTGCGGACGCTGGGGGCCCAGACCTTCACGACGTACCGGTAGGGCTTGCCCTTCCAGGACTTCGGGCCGGTGACGGACCAGACGCCGGTGCCGGCGTCGCGCTTCATCGGGGCGGTGGAGCCACCGATCTCCAGGGACACCTGCTGCGCGGTCGGCGCCCACACGGACAGTGTGGGGCGGCCCTTGGGGAACGTCGGCCCCAGGTCGGCCTTGGTGGCGTCGTACAGGTCGTCGAGGACACCGGCGATCTGGACGCCGGTCGCCGCGAGCACAGCCCCGTTCGCGGCGTGCTGGGTGGCGACGACCTGGCCGCGCAGGGCCTCGCGGACCCGGTCGCGGTCGCGGGGGTCGACGGTCCAGGCGGTGTACTCCTTCAGATGCGGGAACTTCGCCTTCTGGGCGTCGGTCAGCTCGCTCTTCGACAGGCGCAGCCACTTCGCGTCACCGGTCAGGGCGCCGTCCCGCACCGCGATGGAGCCGTCGCGGGCGTAGAGCAGCTGGGTGGAGGCGGCGGCGTCGGAGCCGTTCCAGGCGAGGGTGTTCCGGTCGATCCAGACCGCCTTGGAGGTGGTCAGGTCGAGTGCGGCCGCGGAGCCGGCGGGCTGCGGGAGCAGGTACTTCTCCTGGCCGCTCACCAGCCACACCTCGTGGCCGTTCGCCTCGAGGTCGAGCGACTGGTCGGTGGGCAGGTCCTTCTCGTCGCCCTTGTGCAGGATGTAGCTGAGGCTGGTGGCTCCGTCGGTGAGCGGTACCTCGAAGACTGCGCCATAGGAATCAGTCTTGACCGGCTTCAGGGGGTTCGACCAGTCGGTGGGGTCGGCGGCGCCGGTCCAGACGTGCAGGCCCCAGCCGTCGTAGTTCCCGTCGGCCCGGTGGTAGTGCAGGACGGCCTTGCCCTTGTCGGGTGCCGGGTGGTCGGGGCGCTCGGTGGTGACCGTCTCCTTGCCCTGCTCTATCCAGATCTCGCCGGTCCTGGTGACGTCGATCGTGCGGTCGGCGGCGACGTCCTTGTTGCCGTCCTTGTCGATGACGAGGAAGCCGACGTTCGAGGCGCCGGGCTTGAGCTTGACCCAGGCGAAGGCGCCGTAGGCGTCACGGCCGGTGAAGGGGTGGCTCTCGGGCCACTCGGTGGCCTCGCCCTCGGCGAGGTCGCCCCAGGCGTACAGGCCCCAGTCGGCGTAGTCCCCGTCGGTGCGCTTGTAGTGGACGATGGCGTAGTCGCGGGAGGACGCGGTGGGCGGCTGAGGGGCGGGCGGGGTGCCGGTGGTGGAGGTGGCCAGGGCGCTCGTGGTGCGGCCGGCCGAGTCGATGACGACGGCCTTGTAGCGCAGGGCCGTGCCGGGCGCCACGTTCTTGCCGATGGTGTGGGTGACCTTGTACGGGGCGTGGTCGGCTGAGCCGAGGACCTGCCACTTTCCGTTGCCGGTCTGGGCGGCGAAGACGACCCGGTTGAGCTGTCCGCCGTCGACGTCCGCGGAGACCTCCGCCGTGCCGGTGGCGCCGGCGGCCGGGGCCTTCAGGGTGAGCTTCGGCGCGGTGGCGGGCTCGGCGAGCTTTCCGGACGCCTTGAGGACGATCGCCGAGCGGGCCGGGACGGTGACGGTGAGCTTCTTGTCGCCGTCGCTCTTCAGGGTGGCGTCGGTGCCGTGGACGCCCTTGAAGGTCATGCCGGCCGAGCCGGTGGGGAAGGTCGCGGTCTTCTTCTCGCCGGCGTTGTTGAAGGCGACGACGTACTCGGTGCCGGTCTTGGCGTCCGTGCGGGAGAAGGCGTAGACGCCCGGGCCGTCGGCCGCGTACCGCTCCTGCTGGACGCCGTCGGCGAGGGCCGGGTTGGCCTTCCGCAGCTTGGCGAGAGCGCTGATCCGGCGGTAGAGCGGCGCCTGCGTGTCGTAGGCGTCCTCGGCGTGGGTGCGGTCGGTGCCGATCCGGTCGTCGTCGAGATAGTCGGCGGTGCGCGAGGCGAACATGGTCTGCCGGGCGTCCTTGTCACCGCCCGGGCCGGCGAAGCCCTGCTCGTCGCCATAGTAGACGACGGGGTTGCCCCGGCTGAGGAACATCAGCTCGTTGGCGAGCTTGTCCTTGGCGAGGATCTCGGCGTCGGTGGCCTTGGGGTTGTCCTGCTTCAGGAACGCCCCGATCCGGCCCATGTCGTGGTTGCCGAGGAAGGTGACCTGCTCGTACGCGTTCGCCTTGCCGGTCGTGTACTTGTGGTCGTCGCCGAAGACACCCGCGAGCTTCCGGGCGCTGCCGCCCTGCGAGGCGTACTGGCGGGCCGCCTCCTGGAAGGGGAAGTCGAGGGTGGCGTCGAGCCGGCCCTGGGTGACGTAGGGGGCGGTGACGGACGTGTCGGCCGAGTAGACCTCTCCGAACATGAAGAAGTCGTCCCGGCCCCGCTGGGCGGCGTACGCGTCGAGGGCGGTGGCCCACTGCGTCCAGAACTCCATGTCGACGTGCTTCACGGTGTCGATCCGGAAGCCGTCGATGTCGAAGTCCCGCACCCAGCGCTGGTAGATCTTCTCCATGCCGCTGACGACCTCGGGCCGCTCGGTCCACAGGTCGTCGAGCCCGGAGAAGTCGCCGTGGGTGGAGCTCTCACCGGCGAAGGTGGAGTCGCCGCGGTTGTGGTACATCGCCGGGTCGTTGAGCCAGGACGGGACCTTGACGTTCCTCTTCGCCGCGGGGACGGTCGGCGTACGCGGGAAGGAGCCTTCGTCGACCGGCGGGAACCGCTTCGTGCCGTCCGCGTGGTCGGCGTCGTCGAAGGGCACGCCGTCCTTCGTCAGGTACGGGAACGCCCCCTTGGAGAGGTAGTCGTACGACTTCTCCTCGTAGTCGACGACGTCCGCCGTGTGGTTGGTGATGACGTCGAAGAAGACCTTCATGCCCTTGTCGTGGGCCTTGTCGATGAGGGTCTCGAGGTCCTTGTTGGTGCCGAAGTGCGGGTCGACCCGGGTGAAGTCGGTGATCCAGTACCCGTGGTAGCCGGCCGACGCGTTCGCCCCGGTGCCCTGCACGGGCTGGTTCTTGAAGATCGGGGCCATCCACAGGGCGGTGGTGCCCAGGCCCTTGATGTAGTCGAGCCTCTTGGTCAGGCCCTTGAGGTCGCCGCCCTGGTAGAAGCCCTTGTCGGTGGGGTCGTAGCCGGTGGTGAGGCGGGAGCCGGTCAGGCCGCCCTTGTCGTTGCGCGGATCGCCATTGGCGAAACGGTCCGGCAGGACGAAGTAGAACTGCTCACGGGTGGCGTCGTGCCGGGCTGGCTCGGCTGCCAGCCTGGCGTCGGACGGAGGCGCCGGCGGGGTGGCCGCCCCGGCGGCGAGCGGCTGGACGAGTGCTGCGGTCAGCGCGGTCGCCATGACCGCAGCGACCCGTCCGGCACGGGCGGTTCGGCGCCTTGCGGGCGCACGCCATCTCGGTATCACTGACGTGGACTCCTTGCATTGCGACTCTCTCGGGTCCGACCCCGCGCGACCGTATCGCCGCCGAAACACTTACAGCAAGAGTCCTGAAACTGTTGGTAAGAACTTTCAACAGTCCGTCAGCAGGTCGCTCCCCTCACGCGTGAGGGTGTAGGTGACGAGCGAGCGGGCCGGGACCGTGGCCTCCAACGACCCACCGGTGACCGGCAGGGCGGACTGCCGGGTGGTGCTCTGCGAGCCGTTGGTCAGGTACGGGGTCGCCGTTTTGGTGGTGAAGCCGATGTTCCGCAGGCTGAACGACACCGGGGTGGCGCTGGTGGCCGCGTTGAGGGCCACGACCGTCACGGTTCCGTCGGTGTTGCGGAACGCCGACAGCTTCAGGTCGGTGCCCGACGTGGTGGCGCCGACGCGGGTCGCCCCGGGCCGGATGAAGCGGCTGTAGTTCGCCGGCGCCCACAGGCGTTTGGAGACGTGGTAGTTCTCCCCGTCCATCCGGATCAGGCCCCGGGTGGCACCGACCGAGGCCCCGTACCAGTACACGTAGCCACTGGTGTTGCCCTTGGTGAGTGCGTCGTGCACGGCGGAGGCGACGGTGAACCCGTCGTAGCAGCTGCCGTCGTCCCAGGCCTCGTTCCAGGTGGTGCCGTTGGGTGACCACTCCGACATCCAGGTGCGCTTCCGCGTCGGCAGCGGGCCGTCGACGGGGCTGGCGCAGGTGTGGCCGGCGTGGGTGTCGACGTGGCCTCGGGCCGTGGCGTCGGCCTCGATCGCGCCGGTGCAGTTCTTCTGCTGGTTCCAGCCGAAGGAGTCACAGCAGACGACCTTGTATCCGCCCGCCCTCGTCACGGGCCCGAAGACCTTGGTGAACTCGGCCGCCCGGGCGGGAGTGAGCCGCATGGAGTCGTACGTGGCCGTGTAGTCCGGCTCGTTGACGAACCCGAGGTCGGTGATCCGGATGCCCTCCTGGGCGTAGAACTTCGCGTACTGGACGAGGTAGTTCGCGTAAGCCCTGCGCCAGTCGCCGCTCGCGCAGGTGGCGCCGGTGAGCCCGCACAGGGTGCCGCCGTTCGCGTCGGTGCCGTTGGTCTTCATGTAGCCGGGCGCGGTCCAGGCGTCGGCGTAGAAGCGGTTCACCCCGTACGCCTCGGCCTGCTGGGCGAGCCACACCTGGCCCTTGTCGTCGCGGTCCCACACGTACGTCGGGGTCGCGCCGGGGCCGCCGGGGTCGGCCGGCTGGATGCCCGAGTCGATGCCGAGGCGCAGGATGCTCAGCCCGACGCCGGTGGTCCTGCTGAACAGCAGGTCGAGGATCTCGCGTTGACGCTGGGCGGGCAGGCCCTGCGAGCCCCGCATGATCTCGGCCCGGCCGAAGTGCTCGGAGATGCCGAAGCCGTCGATGGGCTGGTGCCGGGTGGAGCCGTTGATGGTCGCGGACGTGTCCGCCCGAGGTCCCCCGGCGACGCCTCGGCGGTGGCTCCGGCGGTCGTCAGCAGCACCGCGAGGGAGGTGACCGTCCACGTTCTGATCCTGCGCAGCGTGATCCGTCCCGTCACGGGAGCGCTCCCAGTGGTATGCGGTCGCTCGCCCCTCGGGGTTTCCGAGGGGCGAGTGTTCGAGGCGCGAACAGGGTTCAGGGAGTTGCCACTGCGGAGGGAACGTAGGGCAGCGTTCCGCAAGCGTCAATCCCGCCCGCACCGCAACCGGGTATCGGCGGCTAGCAGTTGGACTTCCCCGCATAGATCGCCAGGGCCGTGTTCGAGCCGAGGGTGGCCGTGATCTGACCGCTGCTGTTCACGGTCACCCGCGTGCTGTTCTGCACGTTGCAGTACGTCCCTGCCGGCAGCGAGGTCTGGTACGTCCGGGTCAGGGAGCCCGACTCGTGGTTGATGGCCACGAAGCCCTTGCCGCCCCGGCCGAAGGCGATGGCGTCGCCGCCGTTGTCCCACCAGTTGGTGACGGCCTGGCCCCGGGTGGCGTTGCGGAAGCCGACCATGGACTTGATCTCCGGCCAGTTGTGCTGGCACTTCCAGCCGTCCTGCCAGCAGGCGTTCACCTGGCCGCCGTTGGGCGGGCCGGCGTCGTGGTCGGTGAACTCGTAGCCGGAGTTGACGTCGGGGGCGCCGTAGGGCCAGGCCAGCATGAAGACGTTGGCCAGGGTGTAATCGGCGTTGTCCTTGTAGCTGAGGGTGGAGCCGTTGCGCTCGGTGTCGTGGTTGTCGACGAAGACACCGGAGGCACCGCTGCTCATGTAGCCCCAGCCCTCGCCGTAGTTCTTCAGGTAGGCGAGGTTCTCGTTGTTGAAGACCCGCTTGAGGTCGTAGGCGTACCGGAACTCCTGCACGTCGCCGTTGCCGGTGTACTCGGTGGGCTGGACGGCCTCGCCGGCGCCGTAGATGACCTCCTGCTTCCAGTACACCGACGGATTGCTCAGCCGGGACTTGATGTTCGCCAGGTCGGCGGCGTCCATGTGCTTGGCCGCGTCGATACGGAAGCCGTCGACGCCGAGGGAGAGCAGGTCGTTCATGTAGCCGGCGATCGCGCCGCGGACGTGGTTCTCGCCCGTGTCGAGGTCGGAGAGGCCGACCAGTTCGCAGTGCTGGACGTTCCAGCGGTCCTGGTAGTTGCCGATCTGACCGGTGCAGTCGTCGAAGTCGGGCGCGGAGTAGAGGCCGGGGTAGGTGTACTTGCTGTACGACGAGCCGCCGGTACCCGTGCCGCTGCCGGCTGCCATGTGGTTGATGACGGTGTCCGCAACGACCTTCACACCGGCTGCGTGACACGTGTCCACCATGTTCCGGAAGGTCGTGCGGTCGCCCAGCCGGCCGGCGATCTTGTAGCTGACCGGCTGGTACGAGGTCCACCACTGCGAGCCCTGTATGTGCTCGGCGGGCGGGGAGACCTGGACGTAGCCGTAGCCGGCGGGCCCGAGGGTGGTGGTGCATTCGCGGGCGACCGAGGCGAATGTCCACTCGAAGAGGACGGCGGTGACGTCCTTGGTGCCAGGTGGGGAGGCCTGCGCACCAGTCGGGGTCATGACAACCGAAGCCGCGGCGAGCGCGACGGCGGTGGCGAGGAATCTGCGTGCCATGTGGGGTTTCCTTCTTCGTTGAAGGTTCTTGCTGCAAGGTTCAGAAACCTTGCGGTGACGCAGATGGTAAGGGCCCGCCACCCGAAAGGGCAGCGGGCCGTACGAAATTCAAAGGAAAATCAGGCGCGGGACCCCTCGGTCGCGGTGGTCCACCACACCGTGGTGTCGGCCGGCACCTTCGCCTCGTCGTCGACCTCGACGATCTCCCCGCTCGCCACCAGGACCCGGCCGTACGCCGGCATCGCCACCGACTCGCCGGTGGTGTTCGCGACGCACACGAACTCCCCGCGCCGGAAGGCCAGCACGCCCTCGGGCGCCCGCAGCCACTCCACCGACGTGCCGGCACCGAGGTCGGCCTGCTCGCGGCGCACCGCGAGAGCGGCCCGGTACAGCTCCAGGGTCGAGCCGGGCTCGCCGGTCTGCGCCTCGACGCTCAGCTCGCCCCAGCCCTCCGGCTGCGGCAGCCAGCTGCCGCCGTTTCCGAAGCCGTACGACGATCCCGTCCGGGTCCACGGGATCGGCACCCGGCAGCCGTCGCGGAAGCCGTCCTGGCCCGCGCCCCGGAAGTACGCCGGGTCCTGGCGCACCTCGTCGGGCAGGTCGACGACGTCGGGCAGGCCGAGCTCCTCGCCCTGGTAGATGTAGGCCGAGCCGGGCAGCGCCAGCATCAGCAGGCTCGCGGCCCGGGCCCTGCGCAGCCCCAGTTCCCGGTCGCCGGCCAGGCGGATCTGGGTGCCGAGGCCGGGCGGGTTGGCGAACCGGGTGGCGTGCCGGGTGACGTCGTGGTTCGACAGCACCCAGGTGGCGGGGGCGCCGACCGGGCGCATCGCCTCCAGGGTGCGGTCGATGACCTCGCGCATCTCCGCGGCGTCCCAGTGGGTGCTGAGGTACTGGAAGTTGAAGGCCTGGTGCAGCTCGTCCGGGCGGACGTAGTGGGCCGTGCGCTCGATGGTCGGCGTCCAAGCCTCGGCGACGAAGATTCTCTCCCCCGCGTACTCGTCGAGGATGAGCCGCCACTGCCGGTAGATCTCGTGCACGCCCTCCTGGTCGAAGAACGGCATGACATCGTTGCCCAGCAGCTTCACCTGGTCGTGGGATCCAAGGTCGGGCAGCCCCTCAGCCTTCACCAGTCCGTGGGCGACGTCGATGCGGAAGCCGTCGACGCCCATGTCCAGCCAGAAGCGCAGGATGGAGCGGAACTCGTCGCCGACCGCCGGGTGCTCCCAGTTGAAGTCGGGCTGCTCGGGGGCGAAGAGGTGCAGGTACCACTCGCCGGGCGTGCCGTCGGGCTCGGTGACGCGGGTCCAGGCCGGGCCGCCGAAGATCGACTCCCAGTCGTTGGGCGGCAGTTCACCGTTCTCCCCCTTGCCGGGGCGGAAGTGGTAGCGCTCCCGCAGCGGGGAACCGGGGCCCTCTGCGACGGCCCGCTTGAACCACTCGTGCTGGTCGGAGGAGTGGTTCGGGACCAGGTCGACGATGATCCTCAGGTTCAGCCGGTGGGCGTCGCGGATCAGCGCGTCGGCGTCCAGGAGGTTGCCGAACATGGGATCGACGGCACGGTAGTCGGCGACGTCGTAGCCGGCGTCGGCCTGCGGCGAGGCGTAGAAGGGGCTGAGCCACACGGCGTCCACGCCGAGGTCGCGCAGGTACGGCAGACGGGTGCGGACACCCTCCAGGTCGCCCATGCCGTCACCGTTGCTGTCGGCGAAGCTGCGCGGGTACACCTGGTAGATCACCGCGTCCCGCCACCAGTCGCGGCGCTTGGCGACGGCCACGGCGGACGTGGGGGTGGGGGCAGGTGCAGCTGAGTGCTGGCTCATGTCGTCCTTGATGCGTAACAGGAGGTCGGTCATGGAAGGCGTGGATGGGGTGACGAGGCGGCCGCGGCACAGCGGGGTCGGATGGGCACCGCGGCCACCTCGGGCTTGAGAAGTGCGGTTCGGCCGTGCCCCGAGGGGCACGCGGTCACCCCTTCGTGCCACCTGCGGTGAGCCCGGTCACCAGGTTCTTCTGCACGAGGTAGAAGAACAGGGCGGCCGGTATCGCGATCAGCACAGCCGTCGCGGCCATCAGGTTGCGCTGCGCGTCGTGCTCGCTCACGAACGTCTGCAGGCCGACGGCGAACGTGTAGTTGTCGTCGCTCAGCATGAACGTCGAAGCGAACGCGACCTCACCGAAGGCCGTGAGGAAGCTGTAGAACGCCGCGACCGCGAGGCCCGGCTTGGCGAGCGGCAGGATGAGCCGCGCGAACGTGCCGAAGGGGGTCAGCCCGTCGACGCGGCCGGCCTCGTCGATCTCGAACGGAATGGTGTCGAAGTAGCCCTTCATCAGCCAGGCGCAGTACGGCACGATCGTGGTGCAGTTGACAAGGATGAGACCAAGGTAGCTGTCGATGAGCTGGAGATCCGAGAGGATCTGGTACATCGGCACGATCAGTACTGCGATCGGGAACATCTGGGTGACCAGCAGCACCCACATCAGCTTGCGGTAGCCGGGGAACCGCATGCGGGAGACCGCGTAGCCGGTGGACGCGGCGACGACGACGCCGATGAGCGTGGTGCCCAGCACCACGACCAGCGTGCTCTTCAGCCAGTCGAAGAAGCTGGTGTCCTGAAGGACGAACGCGTAGTTGTCGAGCGTCATCTTGCCCCAGATGCGCCCGGGGTGGAGGTAGTCGTCCTTGTCCGGGCCGAGGGACAGGAAGACCAGCCAGGCGACCGGGAAGAGCGCGGTCAGGCTCGCGCCGATCAGCACGGCGTGCGAGGCGAGGGAGGCCCCGCGGCTGCGTTCACCGCGGCCGCGGACCTTGCCGGGGGTGTTCGCGGGGCGCCGCTCGGTCGCCGGGGCGGAGCTCTCGACGGTGGTCGTACTCATGGGGAGACTCCTGCCTCAGATCGCGAGCTGCTGCTCGTTGCGGTTCAGCCAGCGGCGGTAGAAGGAGGTGAAGACGATCAGGATGGACAGCAGCAGGATTCCGTAGGCGGCGGACTGGGCGTAGTCGCGCGGCTGCTGCCCGAAGCCCAGCTGGTAGGCCCAGGTGACGAGGATCTGGGCGTCCGGGGCGGTGTTGCCGAACAGCAGGAAGATGATGGCGAACTGGTTGAAGGTCCAGATCACACCGAGGAGTACGACCGTCGTGCTGACGGACCTCAGGCCGGGCAGGGTGACGTAGCGGAACCGCTGCCAGGCGTTGGCGCCGTCCATCTCGGAGGCCTCGTACAGGCTCGCGTCGATCGACTGCAGGCCGCCGAGCAGCGAGACCATCATGAACGGCACACCGCACCAGGTGTTGACCATGATCGCGGCGAACCGCTGCCAGAAGGTGTCCTCCAGCCACAGCGGCGTCGGCAGGCCCAGGCCTTCCAGGGCGGTGTTGATGACGCCGCCGTCCGCGAGCATGAACCGCCAGCCGAAGACGGTGACGAAGGTCG
Source organism: Streptomyces sp. NPDC093598 (assembly GCF_044764825.1). NCBI lineage: Bacteria > Bacillati > Actinomycetota > Actinomycetes > Kitasatosporales > Streptomycetaceae > Streptomyces > Streptomyces sp. NPDC093598. The sequence goes on from NZ_JBIWIV010000001.1 coordinate 552,229, forward strand.
GCACCGCCCAGGGAAGCACCAGCAGCATCCGGTAGAGGGTGCGGCCGCGCAGCTTCTGGTTGAGCAGCAGAGCGAGGCCGAGGCCGATGCCGTAGTGCAGGGCGACACAGGCCGCCGTCCAGAAGACCGTCCACAGGAAGTGCGCCCAGAAGCGGTCGTACGCCGTCGGGCCCCACAGGATGTCGGCGTAGTTGTCCAGGCCGATGAACTTGTAGGTGGCGTCGATGTGGTTGACGCCGATGGTGCGGGCGGTGTTGAGGCTGGTGGCGTCGGTGAGGGTGAGGTACAGGCCGTACACCAGCGGATACACCACGAGGACGCCGAGGACGACGGCCACCGGGGCGATCATCGCGTAGGCGTACCAGTGCTTGTGGAAGCCGTTCTTCAGCCGCTGGGCCGGCCCGGGTCGCGGTTCCCGCTCACCGTGCCGCTTGCCGGTCGCTCGGTCGATGGCGACTGTCATGGTTCGACACCTTCTGGAGGTTCAAGGAGGTCAAGGGAGGCTGCCCGGGCGCAGGCGCGGGCCGGTGGCCGCCGGGTCCCCTCCCCCATGACAGGGGGACCCGGTGGCCACGCGGCGGTCACTTGGTGAAGTCCGGCACCAGCTTGGCGATGGCGGTCTCGGCGTTGCCGAGGCCCTTGTCCAGGGACTCCTTGCCACCGGCGATCTTGATGAGCTCGTCGTCGAGCGGGCCCCAGAGGGAGCTGTACTCGGGCAGCGCCGGGCGCGGCTGGGCGGAGGACAGCACGCCCTGGTAGCCGGCGATGCCGGGGTCGGCCTTGACCTTCGCGGTGTAGGCGTCCTCGCGCGTGGGGAGCGTGGAGTTCTTCAGCGCGATGGTCTCCTGGGCCTTCGCCGAGGTCATGAACTTCACGAACTTCAGCGAGGCCTCCTGGTGGGCCTTGTCCGAGCCCGCGTACACGGAGAGGTTGTGGCCGCCGGTCGGGGCGCCGGCCTTGCCGGTGGAGCCGGCCGGGACGGTGGCGATGCCGAGGTTGTTCTTGTCCTTGAAGGCCGAACCCTTGTAGAAGTTCGTGATCTCCCACGGGCCCTGGACGATCGAGGCGACCTTGCCGTTGACGAACGCGTCCTGGATGTGGGCGTAGGCGTCGGCGGTGGTGTCGGCCTTGTGCAGGCCCTTGCCCTTGAACAGGCCCTGCCAGGTGCCGTAGGCCTTCTTGGCCTCGGGCGAGGTGACGGTGATCTTCTTGGCGTCGGCGTCGACCGTGTCGGTGCCCTCGCCGTAGAGGAAGGACTGGGCGTAGTAGGCCTGGGTGGAGCCCCAGTAGCCGTCGACGCCGGTCTTGTCCTTGATGGTGGCGGCGGCCTTCTTCAGGTCGTCCCAGGTCTTGGGGGCCTCGATGCCGGCCTTCTTGTACAGGGCCTTGTTGTAGACGAGGGCGAGGGTGTCCGTGGTGAAGGGGACGCCGTAGGTCTTGCCCTCGTACTTGGCCTGCTCGATCAGGCTGGGCTGGAACTTGTCCTGCTCGGCGAGGGCCTCGGTGCCGTCCAGCGGCGCGAAGAAGCCCTTCTTGGCGAAGGCGGGGGTCCAGCCGACCTCGGAGCGCAGCACGTCCGGGGCGCCCTTGGAACCGGCGGCGGTGTCGAACTTGACCTGCGCCTGGTCGAAGGGGACGTTGACGTACTTGACCTTGATGTCCTTGTTGGCGGCCTCGAACTCCTTGACCAGGGCCTGGTACGTCGGCGCCTCGTTGGTCGCGTTGGAGGTGTCCCACCAGGTGATGGTGACCGGGCCGCCGGCCTCGTCGCCGCTGTCGCTTCCGCCGCAGGCCGTCGCCGCCAGGGCGAGGGACGCCACCAGCGCGGTGGCCGCTATGCCACGCCGCATGAGTTCTCCTTGAGGGTGAAGCCCGTTCGTGCTGCCGACTGCGCCGTTGGCGGCCGGGCGTCGGTGAGATTAGCCGCGCTGCAACGAGTTGCGAAAGACCTTGCAGCAAAAAGTTGCAAGAGGTGCGGATGGTTATCCCGCCGTGACTTCTCCTCGATCGCCCTGAAGCCTTGATTTCCGCCGGTTCGGCAGGCAGTCGGACGGTTGTGCAAGACTCTGCAAGCACTTGCCATCCGTTTCCGTCGGGGGAATCATCCGTTGCGGATCGGACGCCGACCACGACTTCGAGGGATCGCGATGACCCAGCAACGCGCAGCGGGCCGTGCGACGGCGCGCACCCGGCGTCCCGTCGGTGTGCAAGGAGAACCCCGGCCGCTACAGTCCAGTGCTGTGACCACACGGCTTGCCGACATCGCTGTGCAGGCGGGGGTGAGCGAAGCGACCGTCAGCCGCGTCCTCAACGGGAAGCCGGGCGTCGCCGCCACCACCCGCCAGTCCGTGCTGGCCGCTCTCGACGTGCTGGGCTACGAACGCCCGGTGCGCCTGCGCCAGCGCAGCGAGGGGCTGGTCGGGCTGATCACCCCGGAGCTGGAGAACCCGATCTTCCCGGCCCTGGCGCAGGTCATCGGCCAGGCGCTGACGCGGCAGGGCTACACGCCGGTGCTGGCCACCCAGACCCCGGGCGGTTCGACCGAGGACGAGCTCACGGAGATGCTCGTGGACCGCGGGGTCGCCGGCATCATCTACGTCTCCGGACTGCACGCCGACACCACCGCCGACATGCAGCGCTATGACCGGCTGCGCGCCCAGGGCGTGCCCTACGTGCTGGTCGACGGTTTCTCGCCGAAGGTGCAGGCGCCGTTCATCTCCCCGGACGACCGTGCGGCGATGAGCCTCGCGGTCACGCACCTGGTGTCCCTGGGGCACACGCGGATCGGTCTGGCCCTCGGGCCCAAGCGGTTCGTGCCGGTGCAGCGCAAGATCGAGGGGTTCGTGCGCTGTATGCAGGACCAGTTGGGCCTGGGTGCCGGGACCGTGGAGACGGAGCTCGTGCAGCACTCGCTGTACACGCTGGAGGGTGGTCAGGCGGCGGCCACGGCGTTGATCGGACGGGACTGCACGGCTGTGGTGTGCGCCAGCGACATGATGGCGCTGGGCGCGATCCGGGCGGCCCGGCAGCTCGGTCTGGACGTGCCGAAGGACGTCTCCGTGGTCGGCTTCGACGACTCCCCGCTGATCGCCTTCACCGACCCGCCCCTGACCACGATCCGCAAGCCGGTCCCGGCGATGGGCCAGGCGGCCGTGCGCACGCTGCTGGAGGAGATCGGCGGGACGCCCGCGCCGCACAGCGAGTTCGTGTTCATGCCGGAACTGGTGGTGCGCGGTTCGACCGCTTCGGCCCCTGGGGATCGCGGTCGCTCCTGATCCCGGTGGCCTGATGTCGCCGTAGGACATGCGGCTCGGGCCGGGCCGCGGGATGATCGGTGGAGAAGTCCTCTTCTGGCAGACTTTGCGCCTATGGGTGAAACGACCGTGACGAAGCCGGAGGGCCTGGCAGCGGCCCTCCCGGATCGCGTTGCGGCCGAAACGGAGCGTGGTCAGCTGCGCCGGCTGCGCACCCCGCGCCGGCCCCGGTTCTGGTTCGAGATCCTGCTGATCGCGGTGAGTTACTGGACGTACTCGCTCGTCCGCAACGCCGTGCCGGAGCAGAGGGCCGAGGCGCTGCGCAACGCCGACTGGATCTGGCGGGTCGAGCACCATCTGGGCATCGCCGTCGAGGAGTCGGTCAACCACGCCGTGAACTCGGTGCATTGGCTTATCGTCGGGATGAACTACTACTACGCCACACTCCACTTCATCGTCACACTGGGTGTTCTGGTGTGGCTGTACCGTCGCCATCCCGGCCGCTACGCGGCGACCCGCCTGACGCTGTTCGCGACCACGGCCGTGGCCCTGGTCGGTTACTACCTGTATCCGCTGGCGCCCCCGCGGCTGATGAACGGCGGCGCCTTCATCGACACGGTCATGGTCCACCAGACCTGGGGTTCGATGGCGTCCGGCGACCTGAAGCACATGTCCAACCAGTACGCCGCGATGCCGTCGATGCACATCGGCTGGTCCGTGTGGTGCGGGCTGACGATCTTCGCGCTGGCGACGGTTCCCTGGGCGCGGGTGCTGGGCCTGCTGTACCCGGCGCTGACGCTGGTGGTCATCGTCGCCACGGCCAACCACTTCTGGCTGGATGCCGTCGGCGGCGTGCTCTGCCTGGCCTTCGGGTTCACGGTGGCGCGGCTCTGGTACGGGAGGCAGCCCTACGCGCTGCCGAAGGTGGTGCCGACGCGCAGGCCGGACGAGTCCCGGCCTCCGGCCCGGGTGGAGCGCACCCGTGGGGGGTGTCAGCGCTCGGAGATGCCGTAGAAGAGTTCCTCCACCACACCGCGCGCCCGGCGTGCCGTCCTCCGGTACGCGTCGAGCATGTCGCCCGCGTGGCCCGGGCCGTAACCCAGATACCTGCCCACGGCAGCCAGTTCCCGGGGCTCGGTGGGGAAGGTGTCGCCGGCCCGGCCGCGGACCAGCATCACCGCGTTGCGGACGCGGGTCGCGAGGACCCAGGCCTCGTCGAGGGTCGCCGCGTCCTCGTCCGTGATGAGCCCGGCCGTGCGGGCGGCGGCCAGGGCCTCCCGGGTGCGGGTGGTGCGCAGGCCGGGCTCCGCCGCGCCGTGCCGCAGCTGCATGAGCTGCACGGTCCACTCCACGTCGGACAGGCCGCCCGGTCCGAGCTTGGAGTGCAGCTTGGGGTCGGCGCCGCGCGGCAGCCGCTCGGACTCCATGCGGGCCTTCAGCCGCCGGATCTCGCGGACGGCGTCGTCGGCGAGTCCGTCCGCCGGGTAGCGCAGCGGGTCGATCAGCTCGACGAAGCGGCGGCCCAGGTCCTCGTCGCCGGCGACGGGCTCGGCCCGCAGCAGCGCGTGCGACTCCCACGTGAGGGCCCACCGGCGGTAGTACGCCTCGTACGACTTGAGGGTGCGCACCAGCGGCCCGGACTTGCCCTCCGGGCGCAGGTCGGCGTCGATGAGCAGGGGCGGGTCCGCGCTGGGGATCTGCAGCAGGCGGCGCATCTCGGAGACGACCTTGCCGGCCGCCTGGGAGGCCTCCCGCTCGTCGACGCCGTCGCACGGCTCGTGCACGAACAGCACGTCCGCGTCGGAGCCGTAGCCCAGCTCGTGGCCGCCGAACCGGCCCATGCCGATGATCGCGAACCGGGTGGGCAGATCGTCCCCCCAGCCGTCGCGCACGACCGCGCGGAGCGTGCCGGCCAGGGTCGCGGCGGTCAGGTCCGACACCGCCGCCCCGACCCGGTCCACCAGGGCGCCCTGGTCGGCCTCGGCGGGCTGCTCCTCGGTGCCGTAGGAGCCGACGATGTCGGCGGCGGCCGTGCGGAACAGCTCGCGGCGGCGCACCCCGCGGGCTGCCGTGACGGCCTGGGCGGCACCGTCGGCCCGGCGCACGGCGGCGAGTATCTCCTGCTCCAGGTGGGCGCGCGGCCGGGGTTCCAGGCCGCTGCCGTCGCCGTCGCCGAGCAGTGCGACCGCCTCCGGGGCGCGCATCAGCAGGTCGGGCGCGAGACGGCCCGCGGACAGCACGCGGGCGAGGTTCTGCGCGGCGGCGCCCTCGTCGCGGAGCAGCCGCAGGTACCAGGGGGTCTTGCCGAGCGCGTCGGAGACCTTGCGGAAGCCCAGCAGGCCGGCGTCCGGGTCGGCCGAGTCCGCGAACCAGCCGAGCAGCACGGGCAGCAGGGTGCGCTGGATGGCGGCCTTGCGGGTGACGCCGGAGGCCAGCGCCTCCAGGTGCCGCAGGGCGGAGGCCGGGTCGGCGTAGCCGAGGGCGACCATGCGTTCCCGTGCCGCCTCGGTGCTCAGCCGGGCCTCGCCGGTGGCGAGCTGGGCGACCGCGTCGAGCAGCGGCCGGTAGAAGAGCTTCTCGTGCAGGCGGCGTACGACACCTGCGTGCCGCCGCCACTCGCGGTGCAGGTCGGCGACCGGGTCGGCACGCAGCCCGAGGGAGCGGCCGATGCGGCGCAGCTCGGCTTCGTCCTCGGGGACGAGATGGGTGCGTCGCAGCCGGAACAGCTGGATGCGGTGCTCCATGGAGCGCAGGAATCGGTAGGCCTCGTCGAGCTGGGCCGCGTCGGACCGGCCGACGTAGCCGCCGGCGGCGAGGGCCCTCAGCGCGTCCAGGGTCGTACCGCTGCGCAGGGAGGTGTCGGCCCGACCGTGCACCAGCTGGAGCAGCTGTACGGCGAACTCGACGTCCCTGAGACCGCCCGGGCCCAGCTTCAGCTGGCGGTCGACCTCGGCGACGGGGATGTTCTCCACGACCCGGCGGCGCATCTTCTGCACGTCGGGCACGAAGTTCTCGCGCTCGGCGGCCTTCCACACCAGGGGCTGGACTGCGGCGACGTACTCCTCGCCGAGGTCGGGGTCGCCGGCCACCGGGCGGGCCTTGAGCAGCGCCTGGAACTCCCAGGTCTTGGCCCAGCGCTGGTAGTAGGCGAGATGGCTGGAGAGCGTCCGCACGAGGGGACCGTTGCGGCCCTCGGGCCGGAGGTTGGCGTCGACGGGCCAGATGGAACCCTCGACCGTCGTCTCGGAGCAGATCCGCATCATGTGCGAGGCGAGCCGGGTGGCGGCGCGCACGGCCTTGGTCTCGTCGGTCCCCTCGGTGGCCTCCCCGACGAAGATGACGTCCACGTCGGAGACGTAGTTCAGCTCGTGGCCGCCGCACTTGCCCATCGCGATGACCGCGAGCCGGCACAGGGCGGCGTCCTCGGGCGCGGCCGCCTCGGCGATACCGAGGGCGGCGCGCAGGGTGGCGGTGGCGAGGTCGGCGAGCTCGGCGGCTGACTCGGCGACGCCGGTGGTGCCGCACACGTCCCGGGCGGCGATGGACAGCAGGCAGCGCCGGTAGGCGACGCGCAGGGAGACCGGGTCGGTGGCCTGGGCGAGACCGGCTTCGAACTCCTCCACGCCCGGGTGCAGGTCCCGCGCCTCGTAGGTGACGAGCGCCTGCCAGTCGTCCGGGTGCCGGGTGAGGTGGTCGGCGAGGGCGGTGGAGGCGCCGAGCACGCCGAGCAGCCGGTCGCGCAGCGGCTTGGCCGCGATCAGGGTGTCGAGCAGTTCCCGGCGGGCGCCTGGGCCCTGCTGGGCCTCCAGCAGCCGGACGAGTCCGAGCAGCGCGAGATCGGGGTCGGCGGTGCCGCCCAGCGCCTCCAGCAGCACCGGGTCGTCGCGCAGGGGCGCGAGCTCGAGGCTGTCCAGAAGCCGCTCGGCGGCGGACGCGTCGGTGAATCCGTGCCGCAGCAGCCGTGTGAAGGTACTGCTCCTGCGCCCCGGCGCCGCCGTCATCCGGGCCTCCCTCGCACTGTTCCTCGGACGTCCATCGGATCAAGGTCGTACGGCTTTGAGCCTAACGGCACGGGCCGGTGGAAGCGCTGGTGAGTTCGGCAGGCGGACGGGGCGCGCGTGGCTACGGGGACTGGCCGCGGCGTGGGAGGCGAGGTACGGCGTTTTCCGGCAGCACGGGAGACGACAGGGCCATTTCCACCACGGCACGGTTCCCGCGGCCGTCTACTCGGTGGCGCCGCACACCGTTTTCGGCTTCGGTGAGGGGGAGCCGTTCAGCCGGCTTCAGCCGGACGAGGTCGCGGTTCTCATGAGGCCGGACGAAGGAGTCACGCCATGGACATCACTCTCGAAGTCATCCCGCTGCCCGTGACCGACATCGACCGCGCCCGGGACTTCTACCGGGACAAGGTCGGCTTCCACGTGGACATCGACCAGGAGGTCATGCCCGGGATGCGGATCGTCCAGCTGACCCCTCCGGGTTCGGGCTGTTCGATCGCCCTGGGCGAGTCGATCTGGCAGATGGCCCCCGGCCCCACCCCGGCCCCGGGCTCCTACCAGGGCCTGCAACTGTGCGTCGCCGACATCAAGGCGGCCCACGCGGAGCTGGTCGCCCGCGGCCTCGACGTCTCCGAACCGGTCCAGTACTCGCCGGACGACGGCGCCACGTTCATGCACTTCCAGGACCCGGACGGCAACGGGTGGGCGGTGCAGGAGTACCGGCGCAGGGCCACGGAGCCGCTGCATCAGCTGCTGGCGGACCTGAAGCGGCAGCAGGCCTGAGCACCCGGAGAACCCGGTCAGGAATCGAGAAGCAGGGGTGCTCGGGCGCGATTAGCGTCGTAGTCATGACTTCCATCGCATCCGTCACTCTCGAGGTGGCCGACCCCGCCGCCGCCGATCGCTTCTACTCGACCGCCTTCGGCCTGGGCGACCGGCTGCGCCTGGCCGCCTCGGAGGCGCCGACCACCGGCTTCCGCGGGTTCACGCTGTCGCTCGTGGTCTCCCAGCCGGCCGATGTGGACGCCCTCGTCGAGGCGGCGGTGCAGACCGGCGCGACGACGCTGAAGCCCGCCGCGAAGTCCCTGTGGGGCTATGGGGGCGTCGTGCAGGCCCCCGACGGGACGATCTGGCAGATCGCCTCGTCGTCGAAGAAGAACACCGGCCCGGCGACCCGGCAGGTCGACGAGTTCGTCCTGCTGCTCGGCGTCGAGGACGTGAAGGCCAGCAAGCAGTTCTACGTCGAGCACGGTCTGGCCGTGGGGAAGAGCTTCGGCGGCAAGTACGTCGAGTTCGCCACCGAGGGCCCCGTCAAGCTGGCCCTGTACAAGCGCCGCGGCCTCGCCAAGGTCGCCGGCGTCTCCCCCGACGGCACGGGTTCGCACCGCCTCACCATCGGCGGTGACGCCGGACCGTTCACCGACCCGGACGGCTTCGCCTGGACGACGGCTTCGGAGAACGCGTCGGTGTGAGCGCCGTGCCTGCAGTGGGGCTATTGCCACACTGCAGGCATGAATGGAAAGCCGCTCGATGATGAGCTCGCCGCGAACCGTGCCCTCTGGGATGTCCTCGCCCGGGCACACGGCACGACTCCCAATGACACGTTCTACGACGTCGATTCGTTCCTGGCCGGCCGGCAGACGCTCTACGGAATCGAGCTGGAGCTGGCGGGTGATGTGACCGGCCAGGACGTGCTGCATCTGCAGTGCCACTTCGGCATGGACACACTCAACTGGGCACGTCTGGGCGCCAGAGTCACCGGTGTCGATTTCTCGTCGACGGCGATCGTCCGGGCACGCGAGCTTGCCGAGCGCGCCGGGCTGACCGCCGAGTTCGTCGAGGCGGACACACAGAACCTGCCGTCCGACCTGGCGGACAGGTTCGACCTGGTGATCGCCACCTACGGGGTGCTGGAGTGGATCGGAGACCTCGATGCGTGGATGCATGGTGCGGCAATGGCGCTGCGGCCCGGCGGCAGGCTGGTACTGGTCGACCTGCACCCGGCGTTCCAGACACTGGCCACCTACGAGCCGCTCGTGGCCGACTGGCCCTACGGCGGCGGTCAACCCCAGCGTGAAGCCGTGACGGGCACGTATGCCGATCCGGACCTGCCGATGGCATCGCGGGAGGTGGTCCAGTACCCGCATTCGGTGGGCGAGATCGTGACGGCGGCCGCCGCGGCAGGGCTGATCGTGGACCGGCTCGGCGAGCACACCGAGGCCGACTTCAACGGACGCCGCATCCTGCCCAAGGGACCCGACGGCACCTACCGGTTCCCGTTCAGCGACACCTGTCTCCCGATCCTCTACTCGCTGCGAGCGGTGTCACCTCAAACGACCGCAGCGTGACTGCTCGCCCCAGCCCTCACCGACAGAACGTCTCCCATACACACCTGTCACGCAGCGTGAGCACTGGCGGCCCGACGGTGGCCGTGGTGCCCTCCGGGTGCCGTCCGACGAGGGGGCCGCACCGCGACGAGACGGCCCGGCGCCCGCGAGACGCAGTGGGGCCGACGGTCCGCGACCGTCGACCCCAAGGGATCATTTCGGCGGGAACCCGCCCTGAGCTGCGCCTACAGCGCCGGAAGGTTCTTCCGCAGCTCGAACGCGGTGACCTCGCTGCGGTACTCCTCCCACTCCTGCCGCTTGTTGCGCAGGAAGAAGTCGAAGACGTGTTCGCCGAGGGTCTCGGCGACGAGGTCGCTGCGTTCCATGAGGGTCAGGGCCTCGCCGAGGTTCTGGGGGAGCGGCTCGATGCCCATGGCGCGGCGCTCCGCGTCGGAGAGGGCCCAGACGTCGTCCTCGGCGCCCGGCGGGAGCTCGTAGCCCTCCTCGATGCCCTTGAGGCCCGCGGCCAGCAGCAGCGCGTACGCCAGGTACGGGTTCGCGCCGGAGTCGAGGGAGCGGACCTCGACCCGCGCCGAGCCCGTCTTGCCGGGCTTGTACATCGGGACGCGGACGAGCGCCGAGCGGTTGTTGTGGCCCCAGCAGATGTACGAGGGGGCCTCACCGCCCGCACCCGCCGTGCGCTCAGCGCCGCCCCAGATGCGCTTGTAGGAGTTGACCCACTGGTTGGTCACCGCGGAGATCTCCGCCGCGTGCCGCAGCAGGCCCGCGATGAAGGAGCGGCCCACCTTGGAGAGCTGGTACTCCGAGCCCGACTCGTAGAAGGCGTTGCGGTCGCCCTCGAAGAGCGACAGGTGCGTGTGCATGCCGCTGCCGGGGTGCTCGGAGAAGGGCTTGGGCATGAAGGTCGCGTGCACGCCCTGCTCCAGCGCCACCTGCTTCATGACGAGGCGGAACGTCATGACGTTGTCGGCGGTGGACAGCGCGTCGGCGTAGCGGAGGTCGATCTCCTGCTGGCCCGGCGCGCCCTCGTGGTGGGAGAACTCCACCGAGATGCCCATCGACTCCAGCATGGTGATCGCCTGGCGGCGGAAGTCCATGCCGACGTTGGTCGGGGTGTGGTCGAAGTAGCCGGAGTTGTCGGCGGGCGTGGGACGGCTGCCGTCCAGCGGCCGGTCCTTCAGCAGGAAGAACTCGATCTCCGGGTGGGTGTAGAAGGTGAAGCCCAGGTCGGAGGTGCGGGCCAGGGCGCGCTTGAGCACGTAGCGCGGGTCGGCGAAGGACGGGGAGCCGTCCGGCATGAGGATGTCGCAGAACATGCGTGCCGTGCCCGGGGCCTCCGCACGCCAGGGCAGGATCTGGAAGGTCGACGGGTCCGGCTTGGCGATCATGTCGGACTCGTAGACCCGGGCGAAGCCCTCGATCGCGGAGCCGTCGAAGCCGATGCCCTCGTCGAAGGCCTGTTCCAGTTCGGCCGGGGCCACGGCGACGGACTTGAGGAAGCCCAGCACGTCCGTGAACCACAGGCGTACGAACCGGATGTCGCGCTCCTCCAACGTCCGGAGCACGAACTCCTGCTGCTTGTCCATCTTCCGCTTCCCCATCCTTGCTGGTCAGGCCGCCTTCTCTTCCGTACCACGGGAGGCGGTCGGGCACCTGAGCATCCCACCACACCACCGTTTCGAACGCGTTGCGGACCATGATCGCCCGGCCGACCCGGGGTCGAACGCCTCACGCACGGCAGGTGAACTGCTCTTCCGCCCATAGTGCCTGCTCTCCCCGACATCCGTAACGGCCGGTTCCTCTCGCTGCGCCACACGCTTGATGTGCAGGCCGCCGCCGCGGCCGCGGCGGGCCGCGAGCAGGCCCAGGTGCTGGAGCTCGGCGACGACCTTCGCCAGGTGGGTGTACCGCACGTCCATGCCGCCCGCGACCTCCCGGGGCGTCGGTATCGACCCGCCCGCGACGGCGAGCCGCATCAGGACCCGCAGGGCGAGGTCGGTGGAGCGCAGCAGCCGCATGCGGGCAGCGTAGGTAATGGGAATCCGCGGTTCAAACGATCCGGCGTGAGATCGGCGCCGAGATCGGTCGCCGGGGCCGGTGAAGCTGTCGTCCCGCTGTCGGTGCCGTATCGATTCGGCCCATTCCGGCGGCCGCTCTTCGGGACGCCCCGTCTCCCCCATTACGATCAGCGCACCCGACCGTCACTTTTCCCACGAAGGACACCTCATGGGCTCCGCCAAGAAGAGCAGCACGGACCGCAAGGCGCGAATAGAGGAGATGCGGCGCGCCGAGCAGGCCCGTGAGCGCCGCAACCGGATCCTCACCATCGCGGCCAGCGTGGTGATCGTCGCCGGTCTCGTCGTCGGCGGCGTCGTGCTCGTGCGGTCCCAGGACGACAAGGGCAGTGACACCGCGGCGGCGAGCGACTCCTCGGGCAAGGGCAAGTTCGTGACGGGCAAGGACGGCGTGAAGACCTGGGAGGGGAAGCTGGCCCGCAACCACGTCACCAAGGCCGTGAAGTACGCCTCCGAGCCGCCGGTCGGCGGTGACCACAACCCGGTCTGGATGAACTGCAACGGCGACGTCTACACCGAGCGGCTGAACAACACCAACGCCGTGCACTCGCTGGAGCACGGCGCGGTGTGGGTGACGTACAACGCCGACGCGAAGAAGGCCGACATCGACGCGCTCGCGGCGAAGGTGAAGAAGACGCCGTACACGCTGATGAGCCCGATGGACGACCAGAAGGATCCGATCATGCTCTCGGCGTGGGGCCACCAGCGCACGGTGACGGGCGCGAGCGACCCGAACGTGGACAAGTTCTTCGAGAAGTTCGTGCAGGGCGAGCAGACCCCCGAGCCGGGTGCCGCGTGCACGAACGGGCTGTCGAAGTGAGGCACGCCGGTCTGATCGCCGGGGCCGCGGCGGCGGCGCTCGTCGCGGCCGGCGCGATCACCTACGCGGTCGCCGGGGACGACGGCAGCGGCAGGACGCCGTCCGCGGAGTCCGCGGACGCCGGGTTCGCGCGGGACATGGCGGTGCACCACCAGCAGGCCGTGGAGATGTCGTACATCGTGCGCGACCGCACCGAGGACGAGGAGGTCCGGCGCCTGGCGTACGACATCGCCCAGACGCAGGCCAACCAGCGCGGCATGATGCTCGGCTGGCTCGACCTGTGGGGCCTGCCCAAGGTGTCCTCCGAGCCGCCCATGACCTGGATGGACATGGGCGGCATGGCCTCCGGCAAGGACGGCGCGCTGATGCCGGGCATGGCGACCAACTCCGAGATGAAGAAGCTCGGCGAGCTCAGCGGGAAGCAGGCGGAGGTCTTCTACCTCCAGCTGATGACGGACCATCACCAGGGCGGCGTCCACATGGCCGAGGGCTGCGTGGACAGGTGCACGGTGGGGGTGGAGAAGCGGCTCGCGCAGGGCATGGTGGACGCGCAGCAGTCGGAGATCTCCTTGATGGCGGACATGCTCAAGGAGCGGGGCGCGGCGCCGCGGTCGTAGGAGCCGTGGGCACGTAAGCCTCAAATCGCCCTGCGTTGCGGTCTCTTGGGCTCTTCTTGGCCTCCGTAGGGCGCTTCTTGGGCTGCGCAATTCCCTGGCATGAACGGTTCATCGCGAGAGTGGCGAGACGTCGAGTGATCCACTCGCGACGAACCGCACAGGGGGTTCCATGAGATCCAACCGCGCCAAGGTGCGCGCCGTGAGCATGGCAGCGACACTGCCGATGCTCGCCGGTGCGCTGGCGCTCGGCATACCCGCGGCGCACGCCGCCGACCACCCGCTCCGCGACCTGCTGGCCGGGACCCGGCCCGCATGGGCCACGGCCAAGGCGGACAAGGGCGCCACCTCCGACGGCGCCCAGGTCACAGCCCGGGTCTACCTCGCCGGCAAGGACGCCGCCGGCCTCGCCGCCTACGCGAAGGCGGTCTCCGACCCGGACTCGGCCTCGTACGGCAAGTACCTGACGGCCAAGCAGGCGCAGGCCCGCTTCGGCGCGACCAAGGCGCAGGTGGCGGCCGTGAAGTCCTGGCTGACGGCGGCCGGCCTGAAGGTCACCGGCGTCACGCCGCACTACGTCTCCGTCACCGGTGACGTGGCCGCCGCCGAGAAGGCGTTCGGCACGCAGCTGCACAACTTCGCCAAGGGCTCGAAGACCTACCGCGCTCCCGCGAGCACCGCCTCCGTGCCGCAGGGCCTGGCCGACGCCGTCCTGACCGTGACCGGGCTGGACAACGCGCCGCACATGGCCACGCACGACGATCGACTGCCGCCGCCGGACACCGTGTTCCGCAACGCCGGGCCGTTCTCCTCGTACTACGGCTCGAACACCGCGAGCACGCTCCCGGACGCCTACGGCAAGAAGATCCCGTATGCCGTGAAGGGCTACACGGGCAAGCAGTTGCGGGCCGCCTACGGCGCGGGCAAGCGCACCGGCAAGGGTGTCCGGGTCGCCATCACGGACGCGTACGCCTCCCCGACGATCGCCTACGACGCCGGCACCTACGCCAAGCGCAACGGCGACGCGGCGTGGAAGACGGGCCAGCTGCACCAGGTCCTGCCCGGCAAGTACACGAACACCGAGGACTGCTCGGCGTCCGGCTGGTACGGCGAGGAGACCCTGGACGTCGAGGCCGTACACGCGGTCGCGCCGGCCGCGGACGTGACGTACGTGGGCGCCGCCTCCTGCACGGACGGCGATCTGCTCGACGCGCTCGGCAAGGTCGTCGACCATCACCTGGCCGACATCGTCTCCAACTCCTGGGGCGAGGTGGAGGCCGCGCAGACGCCCGACCTCGCGGCCGCCTACGACCAGGTGTTCCAGCTGGGCGCGGTCGAGGGCATCGGCTTCTACTTCTCCTCCGGCGACGACGGCGACGAGGTGGCGAGCTCCGGGACGAAGCAGGTCGACTCCCCGGCCAACTCGGCGTGGGTCACGGCCGTCGGCGGCACCTCGCTGGCCGTCGGCAAGAACGACACGTACCTCTGGGAGACCGGCTGGGGCACCGACAAGGCGACCCTGTCGGCCGACGGCAAGAGCTGGACGGACTTCCCCGGCGCCTTCACCTCCGGCGCGGGCGGCGGCACCAGCAAGACCGTCGCCGAGCCCTTCTACCAGCAGGGTGTCGTGCCGGACGCGCTGGCGAAGGCCAACAGCGCGGCCGGCAACCGGGTCGTCCCGGACATCGCGGCCATCGCCGACCCGAACACCGGCTTCCTGGTGGGGCAGACGCAGACCTCGCCCGACGGCAGGAAGCAGGCGTACAGCGAGTACCGCATCGGCGGCACCTCGCTCGCCGCGCCGACGATCGCGGCCATCCAGGCCCTGGCCCAGGAGGCCCGCGGCGGCAAGGCGATCGGCTTCGCCAACCCGGCGATCTACGCCAAGGCCGGCTCGAAGGTCTACCACGACGTCACCGACGACCCGACGGGCTCCGGCCTCGCCGTGGCCCGGGTCGACTTCGTGAACGGCTACGACGCCACCGGCGGTCTGTCGACGTCCGTGCGCAGTCTCGGCAAGGACAGCTCGCTCGCGGCCGTGAAGGGCTACGACGACGTCACCGGCGTGGGCTCGCCCGCGAACGGCTACGTCGAGTCGTACGGACGCCGCTGAGCTCCACAACGGGACCGGGGTGGTGTGGGGTGACCCACACCACCCCATTGTGTCGCACTGACGATTACACTGGGCGGCGTGCCTCAACTACGTCTCGCCCTGAACCAGATCGACGCCGGCGTGGGCGACCTCGCCGGTAACACCGAGTCGATCGTCCGCTGGACCCGGCACTCCGCCGAGCAGGGAGCGCATCTCGTTGCGTTCCCGGAGATGGTGCTGACCGGGTATCCCGTCGAGGACCTGGCGCTCAGGTCGTCCTTCGTCGAGGCCTCTCGCGCGGCGCTGCGCTCTCTCGCCGCGCGCCTGGCCGAGGAGGGCTTCGGAGAGCTGCCGGTGATCGTCGGCTACCTCGACCGCAGTGCGACCGCCCAGCCGAAGTACGGCCAGCCGGCCGGCGCGCCGCAGAACGCGGGTGCGGTGCTGTACGGCGGCGAGGTGGTCCTGAACTTCGCCAAGCACCATCTGCCGAACTACGGCGTGTTCGACGAGTTCCGCTACTTCGTGCCCGGCGACAGCATGCCGGTCCTGCGGGTGCACGGCGTGGATGTCGCCCTGGCCATCTGCGAGGACCTGTGGCAGGACGGCGGCCGCGTCCCCGCCGCCCGTTCGGCGCAGGCGGGCCTGCTGGTCTCGATCAACGCCTCCCCCTATGAGCGCGACAAGGACGACACGCGCCTGGAGCTGGTCCGCAAGCGGGCCCAGGAGGCCGGCTGCACCACGGCGTACCTGGCCATGATCGGCGGCCAGGACGAGCTGGTGTTCGACGGCGACTCGATCGTGGTCGACAAGGACGGCGAGGTCGTGGCGCGGGCGCCGCAGTTCGCCGAGGGCTGTGTGGTCCTGGACCTGGACCTGCCGGCGGCGTCGGCCGACGCCCCGACGGGCGTGGTCGACGACGGTCTGCGCATCGACCGCGTGGTCCTCTCGGAGGAACCGCTGGCCCCGTACGAGCCCGAGTTCACGGGCGGCTACGCGGACCGGCTGGAGGACGACGAGGAGGTCTACTCGGCGCTCGTCGTGGGCCTGCGGGCGTACGTCGCGAAGAACGGCTTCACGTCGGTCCTGATCGGCCTGTCGGGCGGCATCGACTCGTCGCTGGTCGCGGCGATCGCGTGCGACGCGGTGGGCCCGCAGAACGTGTACGGCGTCTCGATGCCGTCGAAGTACTCCTCGGACCACTCCAAGGACGACGCGGCGGAACTGGCCCGCCGTACGGGCCTGAACTACCGCACGGTCGCGATCGAGCCGATGTTCGACGCGTACATGGGCTCGCTGGGCCTGACGGGCCTGGCGGAGGAGAACCTCCAGTCGCGCCTGCGCGGCACGCTGCTCATGGCGCTCTCCAACCAGGAGGGCCACATCGTCCTGGCCCCCGGCAACAAGTCGGAACTGGCGGTCGGATACTCGACGCTCTACGGCGACTCGGTCGGGGCGTACGGGCCCATCAAGGACGTCTACAAGACGTCGGTCTTCCGTCTCTGCGAGTGGCGCAACCGTGCCGCCCGGGAACGCGGCCAGACCCCGCCGATCCCGGAGAACTCCATCACCAAGCCCCCGAGCGCGGAGCTGCGCCCGGGCCAGGTCGACACGGACTCGCTGCCCGACTACCCGGTGCTGGACGCGATCCTCGAGCTGTACGTCGACCGGGACCGGGGCGCGGACGAGATCGTGGCGGCCGGGTACGACCCGGAGCTGGTCGCGAAGACGCTGCGCATGGTCGACACGGCGGAGTACAAGCGGCGGCAGTACCCGCCGGGCACGAAGATCTCGGCCAAGGGGTTCGGGAAGGACCGGCGGCTGCCGATCACGAACGGGTGGCGGGAGTCGCTCTGACCGGTCGGGTCGGAAAGAGGGCTTGATAGGCAAGTGCACACTTGCCTATCCTGAGGTCGTGGCCGACGACCTCTTCAAAGCCCTGGCCGACCCCACCCGCCGCACCATCCTCGACGAGCTCGCGGAGCAGTCCGGGCAGACACTGTTCGAGATCTGCTCGCGGCTGAGCATGAGGCATCAGCTCGGCATCTCGCGCCAGGCGGTCTCCCAGCACCTCGCCGTGCTGGAGGCCGCCGGGCTCGTCGAGACCAGGCGGGAGGGTCGCTACAAGTTCCACGACCTGAACACGGCCCCGCTGCGCCACATCACCGAGAGATGGCTCGCAGGCGAGGCACCCGGACCCGAGGAGAGCACTCCATGAAGATCCGCCTCACCAGCGTCTTCGTCGACGACCAGGCCAAGGCCCTCCGCTTCTACACCGAGGTCCTCGGCTTCGTGAAGAAGCACGACGTCCCGGTGGGCGGGGAGGACCGGTGGCTGACCGTCGTCTCCCCCGAGGAGCCCGGCGGCACGGAGCTGCTCCTGGAGCCCGCCGGCCACCCGGCCGTCAAGGCCTACCGTGACGCGCTCGCCGTCGACGGCATCCCACTCGCCCAGTTCGCCGTGGACGACGTCCGGGCCGAGCACGAGCGCCTGAGCGGCCTCGGCGTCCGCTTCACCCAGGAGCCCCTGGAGATGGGCCCCGTCACCACGGCCGTCTTCGACGACACCTGCGGCAACCTGATCCAGATCGCGGCCCAGTCGCGGTAACAGTGAAGCGGGACGAGGGCGTCTTCTTCCACGGCGGTGGCAAGCGGGACGGTCCCCGCAGGGTCGTCGAACTGCTCGCTCACGGTGGCATCCTCGTCCTGGACGACGTCACTCCGTCAGTCGAGTGGCCGCCCCGGTTCGAGGGCGAGGTGGCCGAGCTGGCCCTGTGCTGCCTGCCGCATCCGGACCTGGACGCGGCCGATGCCCGCGCCACGCCCGCCGGTCCGGGGGTCGTCGCGGCGCGGCGCCTTGCGCCCGGGCAGACGGAACGGCAGTCCGCGGGACCGGGTCCCACGGGCTGCGGCGTGCCGGAAGCCATCAGCGGCGCACCGCTTCGGCCTCCTGCGGGACATGGCTCGCCACGATCCGCTCGCGCCCGGCCACCGGAGCCCGGCGCCGGTCCACCGCGAAGGCCAGCGACGCCACGGCCAGACCGAGGACGGCCAGGGCCACACCGGTCAGGGCCGGGGAGGTGACGCCGAAGCCCGCGGCCAGGGCGAGGCCGCCGATCCAGGCGCCGCCGGCGTTGGCCAGATTGAAGGCGGCCTGGTTGGCCGAGGAGGCCAGGGACGGAGCCGAGGAGGCCTTCTCCATGACCATCAGCTGGAGCGGGGAGCCGGTGGCGAAGGCCGCCATGCCGAGCAGGATCACGGCCACGGCGGCCGTCAGCTCCGTGCGCATCAGCAGCGGGAACAGCGCCAGCACCGCCACCAGCGAGGTCAGGCCGCCGAACAGCGTGCCCCGCAGGGAGTGGTCGGCCAGGCGGCCGCCCAGCAGGTTGCCGGCGGTCGCGCCGACGCCGAACAGCGCCAGCAGCAGGGTGACGCTGGCGTCGGCGTAGCCGGCGGCGTCCGTGAGCATCGGCGTGATGTAGCTGTAGGCCGCGAAGAGGGCACCGAAGCCCGCGACGGTCGTGCCGAGCGACAGCCAGACCGGCAGGGAGCGCAGGGCGGCGAGTTCACCGCGCAGGCCCTGCGCGGTGGTGTGCTCGTGATCCTGCGGGATGAGGAACGCGAGCGCGGCGATCGCCGCCAGGCCGATGGCGCTGACGCCGAGGAAGGTCGCCCTCCAGCCGAGGTGCTGGCCCATCAGGGTCGCGACCGGCACGCCCGCGACGTTCGCGACCGTCAGGCCGAGGAACATCAGTGAGACCGAGCGCGCCTTGCGCTCGGGGGCGACCATGTTCGTCGCGACGACGGCGCCCACGCCGAAGAAGGCGCCGTGCGGCAGACCGCTCAGGAAGCGGGCGGCCAGCAGCCAGCCGTTGTCGGGCGCCAGGGCCGACAGGGCGTTGCCCACCACGAACAGTCCCATCAGGCCGATCAGGACCGTGCGGCGGGACATCTTGGCGGTGACCGCGGCCAGCAGCGGGGCGCCGATGACGACGCCCAGCGCGTACGCCGACACCAGATGGCCGGCGCTGGGTATCGAGATGTTCAGGTCGTCCGCGACATCGGGCAACAGCCCCATCATCACGAACTCGGTCGTACCGATGCCGAAGGCGCCCACGGCGAGGGCGAGCAGGGCCAGGGGCATGAAGGAACCTTTCGAGACTTGCTTGGAAATCCGTACGCGTATGTTCAAGTACGGAACAAAGTCTCGCAGGCGCACTATTCCACGAGGTGACGCCGCGGTTGCGGATATCTGTCGGAAGTGCCCTGACCAGCGGTTTTCAGGAGCCGCTTGTGGCGACCCTCACACGGGCCGCGACCGGCAGATGGTCGCTGCCGGTCTGCGGCAGGGTCCATGAGCTCTCCGGCTTCAGGCCCCGGACCATGATCTGGTCGATGCGCGCCATCGGGAACGACGCGGGCCAGCTGAAGCCGAAGCCGTTGCCGGCCGCGCCCTGGGTGGAGCGCATCTGGGACGTGACGGCGTTCAGCGCGCGGTCGTTCATGGTGCCGTTCAGGTCGCCGAGCAGGACGACGTTCTTCAGCGGTTCGTGGGCGATGGCCTCGCCGAGGTAGTCGGCGCTCCGGTCGCGCTGCCGGGCCGTGAAGCCGGCCTCCATCTTCACGCGGACCGACGGCAGATGGGCGACGTAGACCGCGACCTGACCGGCCGGGGCGGTCACGGTGGCGCGCATCGCGCGCGTCCAGCCCATGTCGAGGTCGACGTCCCGCACGCCGGTCAGCGGGTACTTGCTCCACACGCCGACCGTGCCCTGCACCGAGTGGTAGCGGTACGTCGACGCCAGCGCCTTCTCGTACGTCGGGACCGCGGTCGGCGTCAGCTCCTCCAGGGCCAGCACGTCCGCGCCGGAGGCGGCCACGTCACGGGCGGTGCCGGACGGGTCCGGGTTGTCGGCGTTGACGTTGTGGGTGACCACGGTGAGGTCGCCGCCGGTCGCGGTCTTGTCGCTGAGCTGGCCGCCGAAGAGGTTCAGCCAGACCACGGACGGCAGCACCACCGCGATCAGCGCGGTCGCGGACCTGCGCACGAGGGCGAGGACGAACAGCAGGGCGACGGGGATCCCCAGCCAGGGCAGGAACGTCTCGACGAGGCTGCCCAGGTTGCCGATCCTGTTCGGGATGCGCGAGTGCAGCACCATGACCAGGGCCAGCAGCACCGCGCACGCGGCGACGAACAGCCCGCGCCGCCAGATCCGCGGGTCGCCCCGCCAGGGGCCCGCCAGCCGGTCGAACAGGCGCCGAAGCCGGGTTCCCCGGTGCTCGGGCCCCGAGCCGCCGTTGTCCGTCTCCGTCATGTACGCCTGCTGCGCCATACCGTCGCCTCACTGCCTGCCGTGCACACCATCGCCCCCGTGTCTTTACGACCCTAGGGGATGATCCGTTCCGTTCCCGCCGTCCCTCGACGGCCGTACGGGGGCGATGACGTTCGAGTCCCCGCGATGAGTTCCGACCACGCCCGCCGAAAGCGCCGTCTGTGACGAAACGCGCACACTCACCCTGTCCGGTGCGGCTCGGAACTGACGGGACGTAGGCCTTGGAGGAGGGTGTCGACGATCTGTGCGGCGAGGCCTTCGGGGAGGTCGTCGTCCGGGTGCAGTACGGAACGCAGCAGCATCGGGCCGACGAACAGGTCGTAGAGCAGTTCGACGGCGACGTCCGTGCGCAGTTCACCGTTCTCCCGGCCGCGGCGCAGGACTTCCATGCCGAGCCGGCGGCGCGGGGCCACGACCGTGGCGTGGTACGCCGCCCAGATCTTCGGGCTGCTCTTCATCTGGGCGTGCACGCTGTGCAGGATCGCCGACGAGCGGTTGGCCAGACCGCGCTGTCGCGCCTGTTCCAGCAGGGCCACGATGTCGTCGCGCATGGAGGTGCCGGGGAGCGGGGGATCGGCGGGTTCGGCGGCGCGTACGACGTCGACGAAGAGTTCCTCCTTGCCGCTCCAGCGGCGGTAGATCGTGGCCTTGCCGACGCCGGCGGTGCGGGCGACGCGCTCTATGGACAGCTCCGCGAGGGGCACGCCCTCCTCCAGGAGCCTCATGACGCCCTCGATGATGGCGCGCTCGACGGCCTCGCTTCTGGGGCGGCCCCTCGCGGGACCGTCGTGCGGGGTGCGCCGTTCGGCGGGGCTCACGTCGCTGCGTCCTTTCCTGGAATACGGGGCGGAAACCGTTCCCGGCTGCGCGAGAAGTGAATTCTCCCGCAGTTCTACGACCCCGTGGGCGACAACTCCTCGTCCCCCTCGGCGTGCTGGGGCGCCGACGGCCTGCCCGGCAGGAACAGCGCCACGACGACCGCGCCGACCAGGGCGACGCCCGCCCCCCACAGGGCGGTGATGTGCATCGCGTGCAGGAAGGCGTCGTAGGCCGGGGTGACCAGGGACTCGCCCCGCGGGCCCAGCCTGTCCGCGATGCCGAGGGTGGCCTCGATGGACTCCCCCGCGGCGTGGCGCAGGGCCGGGGGCAGCGCGCCGAGCTTGTCCTCGATGCCCGTGCGGTACGCCGTGGACAGCACCGAGCCCAGGACGGCGACGCCGAGGGCGCCGCCGACCTGCCGGAAGACGTTGCTGAGCGCGGAGGCGGAGCCGGCCTTCTCGCGGGGCAGGGCCTGCATGATGACGACGCTGACCGGCGTCATGATGTGCGCCATGCCGGTGCCCATCAGGAAGAAGATCACTTCCAGGATCCAGATGGGCGTGTCGGCGTCCAGGGTGGCGAAGGCGGCCAGCGTGGCGGCGATGAGGAGCAGGCCGGCCGTGGTCGTGGCCTTGATGCCGATGCGGTCGACCACCAGCCGGGCGCGCGGCGCGAAGATCATCTGGGAGGCGGCCAGCGGCAGCATCAGCAGACCGGTCTGCAGCGGCGAGTAGCCGCGCACGCTCTGCGTGTAGAAGACGGAGAAGAAGGTCACGCCCATCAGCGCGAAGAAGACCAGCGCGATGGCGGCGACGGCGGCCGAGAAGACCTTGTTCTCGAAGTACGTGACGTCGATGGACGGGTGGTCGCTGCGCTTCTCGAACACGACGAACGCGACGAGCACGGCGAGACCGGCGCCGATGGTGGACAGCACGGTGGCGTCGGTGAAGTCGGCGAGCTGGCCGCCCTCGATGATGCCGTAGACGAGCAGGACCAGGCCGACGACGGACAGCACCACGCCGACGGGGTCGATCCGGCCGGGGTGCGGGTCGCGCGAGTCGGGCACCAGCCAGAGCATCAGCGCGAGCGCGAGCAGCACGATCGGCACGTTGACGAGGAAGACCGAGCCCCACCAGAAGTGGTCGAGCAGCACGCCGCCGGTGATCGGGCCGATGGCGATGGCGAGGCCGACGCCGCCCGCCCAGATGCCGATGGCCTTCGGCTGCTCCGCGCGCTCGAAGACGTTCATGAGGACGGCGAGGGTGGCGGGCATGACGAACGCGGCACCCAGACCCATCACGGCGCGGAAGGCGATCAGCTCGCCCGGCGAGCCGGAGAACGCGGCGAGCGCGGAGCCGATGCCGAACACGGCGAGACCGCCGAGCAGCACCTTCTTGCGTCCCAGCCGGTCGCCGAGCAGCCCGGCGGTGAACAGCAGGCCGGCGAAGACGAGGGTGTAGGCGTTGATCGCCCATTCCAGCTGGCTCTGTGTGGCGCCCAGGCCGGTCGGGGCCGGGGTGGAGATCGTCTTGATCGCGACGTTCAGGATCGAGTTGTCGAGCACGACGATCAGCAGGCTCAGCATCAGCACGCCGAGGATCGCCCAGCGGCGCCGGTGCACCGCTTCCGGTACGCGCGGGCCGGCGGGGGCGGCCTGGTCGGCAGAAGTAGTCATGTGTGCGAGCCTAGGGCTATTTCGATACGAGACCGTCTCGTATTGGAATACTCTTACCCGGATCTTACGCGGCACTCGCTCACGGGGCCGCCGGGCGGAACTCACAGGGGCTCCCCTAGCCGTCGATGGCACGAGGTGCCACCATGGACGTGGTCCGGGGACGCCGTCAGGGCGCCTCGAGATGACGTGTTAGGAGCCGTGCAATGACGCAGCTTCCGGCTGCCCAGACTGCTCAGACGAAGCCCTCCGACAGCGGCAGGGCGCTGTACGGGGGCAAGGGAACCCGCCGTATCACCGTGCGGGACATCGCCGCCGCCAAGGAGCGCGGCGAGAAGTGGCCGATGCTCACGGCGTACGACGCGATGACCGCGTCCGTCTTCGACGAGGCCGGCATTCCGGTGATGCTCGTCGGCGACTCGGCGGGCAACTGCCACCTCGGGTACGAGACGACCGTGCCCGTCACCCTCGACGAGATGACGATGCTGTCGGCGGCGGTCGTACGCGGCACCTCGCGCGCCCTGATCGTCGGCGACCTGCCCTTCGGCTCCTACCAGGAGGGTCCGGTGCAGGCACTGCGCTCGGCGACCCGGCTGGTGAAGGAGGCGGGCGTGCAGGCCGTGAAGCTGGAGGGGGGCGAGCGGTCGCACGAGCAGATCCGGCTGCTCGTCGAGTCCGGCATCCCGGTCATGGCGCACATCGGGCTGACCCCGCAGTCGGTCAACGCGATGGGCTACCGCGTGCAGGGGCGGGGCGAGGAAGCGGCCCAGCAGCTGCTGCGGGACGCCAAGGCCGTACAGGACGCGGGCGCGTTCGCGGTGGTGCTGGAGCTGGTCCCCGCGGAGCTGGCCGCCGAGGTGACGCGGGTGCTGCACATCCCGACCGTCGGGATCGGGGCGGGCCCCGAGACCGACGCGCAGGTGCTGGTGTGGACGGACATGCTGGGTCTGACCGGCGGGCGGATGCCGAAGTTCGTGAAGCAGTACGCCGACCTGCGTGCGGTCATGGGTGACGCGGTGAAGGCGTTCGCGGACGAGGTCGTGGGCGGAACGTTCCCGCAGGAGGAGCACTCCGTCCACTAGAGCCACAGCGGTACCACGGACAGCCCGTCGATCTTCCCCCAGTCGACGGGCTGTCCCCTTGTGCCGGACCACCGGCTCTGCCGGGGCCACCGACAGGGGGTGTCGGCGGTCTGTCGGTGATTTGTCGGTGGGCGCTGAGACCGTCTGTCCCATGACGCGAATCGACACACGAACCGGCGGCGCCGCTGTCAGCGTGCGGGGGCTGGTGAAGCACTACGGGGAGACCAAGGCTCTGGACGGGGTCGACCTGGAGGTGCCGGAGGGCACCGTGATGGGGGTGCTCGGGCCGAACGGGGCCGGGAAGACCACCCTCGTGCGCATCCTGTCCACGCTCCTCGCGCCCGACTCGGGGCAGGCCACCGTGGCCGGGTACGACGTCGTACGGCAGCCGCGGCAGCTGCGGCGGGTGATAGGGCTCACCGGGCAGTACGCCTCCGTCGACGAGAAGCTCCCCGGCTGGGAGAACCTGTACATGATCGGGCGGCTGCTCGACCTGCCCCGCAAGGAGGCACGCGCGCGGGCCGACGCACTGCTGGAGCGGTTCTCGCTGACCGACGCGGCCAAGCGGCCCGCCGCCACCTACTCCGGCGGTATGCGGCGGCGGCTCGACCTGGCCGCCTCGATGATCGGGCGCCCCGCCGTCCTCTTCCTCGACGAACCGACCACCGGGCTCGACCCGCGCACCCGCAACGAGGTGTGGGACGAGGTGAAGGCCATGGTCGGCGACGGTGTGACCGTGCTGCTGACGACGCAGTACATGGAGGAGGCCGAGCAGCTCGCCTCCGAGCTGACCGTCGTGGACAAGGGCAAGGTCGTCGCGGGCGGGGGCATCGAGGAGCTCAAGGCCAAGGTCGGCGGGCGGACCCTGCGGATCCGGCCGGCCGACGCCCTGCACCTGCGACCGCTCGCCGGGCACCTGGACGACCTCGGCATCACCGGGCTCGCGACCACCACCGTGGACACCGACTCCGGCACGCTCCTCGTACCGATCCTCAGCGACGAGCAGCTGACCGCCGTCGTCGGCGCCGTCACGGCCCACGGCGTCACTCTCGCCGCCGTCACCACCGAACTGCCCAGCCTGGACGAGGTGTTCCTGTCCCTCACCGGCCACCGTGCCAGTGCCCCGCAGGACACCGTGCCCGCCGAGGACCGCGAGGAGGTCGCCGTATGAGCGCCGCCACTGTTTCCACCCCCGCGACGACCGGAGACGCCCGCATCACGCTGCGCGGGCATCTGCGGCACACCGGTGCCCTCGTCCGCCGCAACCTGCTGTGGATCCGCCAGGACCCGGAGTCGATGGCCGACGCGCTGCTGATGCCGGTCATCTTCACCCTGCTGTTCGTGTTCGTGTTCGGCGGCTCGATCGGGCAGGCGCTGGGCGGCGGGCAGGACCAGTACGTGCAGTACGTGATTCCCGGCATGATCGCGATGATGAGCATGACGCTGTCCCAGGGCGTCGGCACCGGCTTCAGCCAGGACTTCAACTCCGGTGTCATGGACCGCTTCCGGTCCCTGCCCATCGGGCGCGGCTCGGTGCTGTTCGCGAAGATCTCGGTGGAGCTGCTGCGGATGATGTTCGCGACCGCCGTGCTGATGATCGTCGCCGTCGCGGTCGGGTTCGAGATCACCAGCTGGCCCGGGCTGCTCGCGACCGTGGCGCTGTCCACGGCGTTCGCCTCGTCGATCATGTGGGTGTTCCTCACCCTCGGCGTGATCATGAAGAGCGCGCAGTCCGTGCAGGCCATGGGCTTCCTGGTGCTGTTCCCGCTCCAGTTCGGCTCGTCGATCTTCGCGCCGACGACGTCGATGCCGGGCTGGCTTCAGGCCTTCACCGACTACAACCCGCTGTCCACGCTCGCGGACGCCGCGCGCGGTCTGATGGTGGGCGGGCCGGTCGCGCACGACCTGTGGGTGACACTCGGCTGGTCGGTGGCGATCACGGCCGTGATGGCGCCCGTGGCGATCCACAAGTTCCGCACGAAGAGCTGACCGGACGGGTCGCAGCCGCGTCAGAGCAGGGCGGCGGCCTCCTCCAGGGAGAGGCCGCCGCCCTCCGCGTACGCGGCCTCGTAGGCCTGGTCGCCGAGCAGCGCCCGGGCCTGCCGCTCCGTCCGCTCGCGGGTCTCACGCTCCTGCCGCTGGGCGACGTGGCCGGACGGCAGCAGGGCGTCGAAGGCGCCCAGACAGCGGGCCGCGTCCAGGGCGCGCCGGCCGCCGTCGAGGGCGGCCAGGGCCCGGGCGCCGATGATCAGATACCCGGAGCGCATATGGGGCGTGATGGCCTCGGACAGCGGGTCGGCGGCCCGCTCCAGCCCCTTGCGTACCCGGCCGAGGCACTCCTCGTACCGTCCCTCCGTGGCGTCCAGCCACGCCTCGGCGCCGAGGATGAACGCGTCGAAGACGATGAAGTGGGCGATACGGAAGTCCTGGCGCAGCCGCCGCAGGTTCTCGCGCGCCTCGGGGACGCGGCCCGTCATGCCGAGCCAGCCGGCCAGGAAGAGGCGGGCGGCGGGCATGGCCTCGCTGTGCGAGTCCTCGTGCTGGGCGATCACCTCGCGCAGCAGCCGCTCGCCGCGTTCGTCCTCGCCCGCCTCCAGCAGGGCGCTGCCCAGCCGGGCGCTGAGGACGGCGGTCTGGGCGCGGGCGCCGAGGTGTTCGGCGTGTTCGATGGCGGCCTCGTAGTCGGCGGCTGCCCGGGCGTGGTCGCCCTTGCGTTCGTGGGCCTCGGCGCGGGCGGAGAGGGCCTCGGCGGTGCCCCAGGAGTCGCCGAGGCGCCGGTAGATGTCCAGCGCCTCGTCGGCGTCGCGGGCGGCGTCGCCGGCCCAGTCGGTGCGGTTGGCGAGGAAGTTGGCCCGCATCTGGAGGCCGGAAGCGAGCTCCCAGTCGAAGCCCGGGGTCTGCCGGCAGGTGCGGATGGACGCGTCGATGATGACGCGCAGCCGGTCCATGTCGCCGGTCAGCATCACGGCGAAGAACCAGAGCAGGCCGGGCAGCCGGCAGTTCTGCGGCAGGCCGGGTTCGTAGGTCCGGGCGATGGTCCGCAGCTTCTGCTGGGACCGGGGGTTCTGCCAGGCGTCCAGCTCGGTGTCCATGCAGGCGAGATGGGCGAGATGGATGCCGCGCCGGGCCTCGGCGAGGACCTCGCCCGTCATCGGGGGCGGGGCGTCGGTGCAGCGCTGCCAGACCGCGGTGGCGGGGCGGACGGGCTCGGTGAAGGGGTCGGGGCCCAGCGCCATGACCTCGCGGCACCAGTTGCGCGCCTCGATGCGCAGGTCGCGCATCTGCCAGTACCAGACGAGGGACAGCGCCAGGCACAGCGCCTCCTGCTCGTCGCGCAGGGCGACGGCGTGGCGCAGGGCGGTGCGCAGGTTCTCGTACTCCCGCTCCAGCCGGTGGATGGCGGCGAGCTGGCCGGGACCGCGCAGGAACGGGTCGGTGGTGCGGGCGAGTTCGCGGAAGTACCTCAGGTGGGCGCGCTCGGCGTCGGCACGCTGCCCGGACTCGTCCAGCCGTTCGGCGGCGTACTCGGCGACGGTCTCCAGCAGCCGGTAGCGCATCTCCCCGGCGGCGGACTCGCCGGGCGGGGCGGCCACGACCAGGGAGCGGTCGACGAGGGAGCCGAGCACCTCCAGGGCGGCCGGGCCGCACACCGCCTCGGCGGCGGGCAGGTCGCAGCCACCGGCGAACACCGACAGCCGCCGCAGGACGTCCCGTTCGTCCTCGTCGAGCAGGTCCCAGGACCAGTCGACGACGGCTCTGAGGGTCTGCTGGCGGGGCAGGACGGTACGGCTGCCGGAGGTGAGGAGGCGGAAGCGGTCGTCGAGCCGGTCGGCGATCTGGCGGGGCGTGAG
Source organism: Streptomyces sp. NPDC093598 (assembly GCF_044764825.1). NCBI lineage: Bacteria > Bacillati > Actinomycetota > Actinomycetes > Kitasatosporales > Streptomycetaceae > Streptomyces > Streptomyces sp. NPDC093598. The sequence continues at coordinate 580,183 of NZ_JBIWIV010000001.1, forward strand.
CATCCGCAGCCGGGCGGCGGCGAGTTCGATGGCCAGCGGCAGGCCGTCGAGGCGCCGGCAGATCTCGGCGCACGCCTCGGGGTCGTCCTCGATCCGGAAGCCGGGCCTGGCCGCCGCGCCCCGGTCGGCGAGCAGGCGCAGCGCGACCGGCTCGGGCAGCGGCTCCACCGGGCGCAGCAACTCCCCCGGCACGCCGAGGGGTTCACGGCTGGTGGCCAGGACGGTGAGGTCCGGGCAGCGCGCCAGCAGTTCCTCGGTGAGCCGGGCGGCGGCGTCGGCGACGTGCTCGCAGTTGTCCAGGATCAGCAGCATGCGCGGGCGGGAGCAGTGCTCGGCGAGCCGCCCGACGGGGTCGTCGAGCCGTTCGGCGACGGCGGCCCGGATACCCTCGGCGCCGGCGCCGTACAGCACGGTCTCGCGGGCGCCGACGGCGGTGAGCACGGCCTCGGGGACGGCGGCGGGGTCGTCGACCGGGGCGAGTTCGGCGAGCCACACGCCGCCGGGCATGGCCTGCCGTACGGTCTCGGCGGCCTCCTGGGACAGCCGGGTCTTCCCGGCGCCGCCGGGCCCGAGCAGGGTGACCAGCCGGGCCGCCCCGAGATCCCCGCGGATGGTCTCGATGTCCGTTTCCCGGCCGATGAAGGAGGTGAGGCGGGCCCGGAGGTTGCCGACGGATCTGCCCGGCCCCTCGGTGGCGGGGGTGGGTGGGGGTGTGTCCCCCAGGCGGAGCAACTCCGCGTACAGGGAGCGCAGTTCCGACCCCGGGTCGGCGCCGAGACGGTCGGCGAGCAGGCGCCGCACGTCCTCGTACGCGTCCAGCGCCTCCGCCGTGCGGCCGACGTCGCGCAGGGCGCGCAGGCGCAGCGTCTGGAGGGGCTCGTCCAAGGGGTGGCCGTCGCACAGCGCGGTCAGTTCCGGCAGGGACTGCTCGGCCCGGCCGAGGGTGAGGGCGGCGGTGTGGCGGGCGCGCAGCACGTCCAGGCGGCGGGTGTCCCAGCGGGCCGCCTCGGCGGTGCGGTCGGGCAGGTCGGCGAGGGCCGGGCCGTGCCACAGGGCGAGGGCGTCGTCGAGGACCACGGCGGCCTTGGCGGGGTCGCCGTCGGCCAGCGCCCGCATCCCCTCGCCGGCCAGCCGCTCGAACCGGTGCAGGTCGACGTCGTCGGGCGCGGCCGTGAGGCGGTACCCGCCCTCGGCGGAGGCCACCGCGTCCGCCCCGAGCGCCCGCCGCAACCGCCCGACCAGCGCCTGCAGCGCCCCCGGCGCGTCGGCGGGCGGGTCCCCGCCCCACACCTCGTCGACGAGCATGCTCGCGGGCACGGTACGCCCCGCCCGCAGCGCGAGCACGGTCAGCAGCGCACGCAACCGCGCCCCACCGACCGAAACGACCGTCCCGTCGGTGCGGAGCGCCTGCGTGGTGCCGAGGATGCGGTAGTGCACGGACTCATTGTCTCCGGTGATACGGCGGCGGGTCACGGCGGTTGACGGCGGCGCGGCGGGGCGTTCAGTGGCCGGTGGCGGAACGTCAGTCTCATCGACGGCCCCGCCCCCGCCCGGCCGGGGCGGGCGCGAACGGGCCGGGCGGGGCGAGGGGCCCGGAACGGAACGCCGGGCCCGGAGCGGGATGGAAGGCACGTGCCGGAGCACCGTCCCCCCACCCTCCCCGGAACCGACCGCCCCGCGCGAGACGTTTTTCACCTGCGCCCAGTACTGTCGGGCCGTCCCACCCCGTGTTCGAGAGTGCAGGGAGCCCCATGACCACCGCCACCACCCGCCACAGCGAGCGGCGGATCAGTCCCGTGTTCGTCGGGATCCTCGCCGTGACGGCGGTCACGGGATGGGCGACCTGGACCGGGTTCGCCGAGCAGCCCGGTGTCGCCGTGTTCCTGTTCGTGACGGCGGCCTGGATCGTCTCGCTGTGTCTGCACGAGTACGCGCACGCGCGCACCGCCCTGCACAGCGGCGACATCTCGGTCGGCGCGAAGGGCTATCTGACCCTGAACCCGCTGAAGTACACGCACGCGCTGCTCAGCATCGTGCTCCCGGTGATCTTCGTGATCATGGGCGGCATCGGACTGCCCGGCGGCGCCGTGTTCATCGAGCGGGGGCGGATCCGGGGGCGCTGGAAGCACAGCCTGATCTCGGCGGCGGGCCCGCTGACGAACGTGCTGTTCGCCGTCGTGTGCACCGCCCCGTTCTGGCTGGACGCGCTGGACGGCGTGCCGAACGACTTCCGGTTCGCGCTGGCCTTCCTCGCGCTGCTCCAGGTGACGGCCGCGCTGCTGAACTTCCTGCCGGTGCCGGGCCTGGACGGCTACGGCGTGATCGAGCCCTGGCTGTCGTACGGCATCCGGCGCCAGGTGGAGCCGTTCGCGCCGTTCGGCCTGCTGTTCGTGTTCGCGCTGCTGTGGCTGCCCGCGGTCAACGGCGTCTTCTTCGACGTGATCGACACGATCCTGAAGTCCCTCGGGATCAGCGACTTCGAGACGTACTGCGGTCAGGAGCTGTACCGCTTCTGGCAGGGCTCGAACGAGTTCTGCTCGGCGGCTCCCTGACGGGCGCGGGTCAGCCGGTGACGGACTTCCGCTGCTTGGCGCGCTTGGCGTAGTACCAGCACATGTTGGACGACAGGCCCGCCAGCAGCACCCACACGATCCCCAGGAAGCTGCCCCGTGTGAAGGAGACGACGGCGGCGGCCACGGAGAGGACGCAGACGATCAGGGCGTAGAGGGCAAGGCGGGGCATGTCGGTCGGCTCCTGTCGGGGGGACACTTCTGGCACAGCTGGTACCGCTTGTGCCGTCCAGTGTCCCCCATGCGCCTCACCGGCTCACACGTCGGTGACGCGGAGCCCCGCGTGCGCCTTGTAGCGGCGGTTGACGGAGATCAGGTTCGCCACGAGCGACTCCACCTGGTGGGCGTTGCGCAGCCGTCCGGCGAAGATCCCGCGCATCCCGGGGATGCGCCCGGCCAGGGCCTGGACGATCTCGACGTCCGCCCGCACCTCCCCGAGCACCATCACGTCGGTGTCGATCTCGTCGATCTCCGGGTCCTGGAGCAGGACGGCCGACAGGTGGTGGAAGGCGGCCGTGACCCGGGAGTCCGGCAGCAGGGCGGCGGCCTGCTCGGCGGCGCTGCCCTCCTCGGGCTTGAGCGCGTAGGCGCCCTTCTTGTCGAAGCCGAGCGGGTTGACGCAGTCGACGACGAGCTTGCCGGCCAGTTCCTCGCGCAGGGATTCGAGGGTCTTGCCGTGACCGTCCCACGGCACGGCGACGATCACGATGTCGCTGCGGCGCGCGGTCTCGGCGTTGTCGGCGCCCTCGACCCCGTGACCGAGTTCACCGGCGGCGGCCCGGGCGCGCTCGGCCGCCCGCGAGCCGATGATCACCTTCTGGCCGGCCTTGGCGAGCCGGTAGGCCAGGCCCTTGCCCTGCGGCCCGGTCCCGCCGAGCACCCCGACCACGAGTCCGGAGACGTCGGGCAGGTCCCAGGGGTCCTTGGCGGGCGCCTTCTGGGCGTTGTCGGTGGCAGCACTGTCGGTAGAGGTCATGGCCCCGACTCTACGACCGCGCCACCGCCCGGGGAGGCTCAGGTCAGCTCCGTCACGGGCACCCGCCGGAAGGTGATCGTCTCGTAGGCGCCGAAGTCGCCGGTCTCGTACAGCAGGCCCACGGTCCCGGCGTCGATCCGTACGAGATCCGAGTAGGCGGCGGGCAGGCCGTCCACCGTGTACGCCGGGCGCCAGGTGGTGCCGCCGTCGGTGGAGGCGCGGATCGTCATCAGGGCGCGGAAGCCCGGGTCGGCGGGACCGGAGTAGAGCAGCAGGTCGGGGTCGCGGAGCTGGAGGACGGCGGCCTCGCAGACGGGGGCGGCGAGAGCTGCTTGCGGGCGGAAGGGCTTCACCAGGGTCTGTCCGCCGTCGGCCGAGTGGGCGTCGGCGCGGGTGCCGGGGGACGGCGAGTCGTTGCGGGTGTTGAAGTAGACGCGCCCGTCGGGGAGTTCGGCGGCGGTGGTCTCGTTGGCGTTGATGTAGCCGTCGGTGTCGTCGTCGACGTAGCCGATCCGCCAGGTGGCGCCCCCGTCGTCGCTGAGCAGGCAGTGGCCGCCGTTGTACTTCCCCTCGGTGCCGTTGTCCGCGCCGGTGGGCGGCAGGGAGTGGTTGGCGGGGACGACGACCCGGCCGGTGCTCAGCTGGATCGCGTGGCCGGGGGTGGTGGCGTACCAGCGCCACTCGGGCCGCTTGGTCTCCTGGGTGATCTCCTTCGGCGCGGACCAGGTGCGGCCCTCGTCGTCGCTGTGCTGCACCCAGACCCGGCGCCCGTCCGCCGCGCTGACCTTGCCGCGCCGGATGGCGTCCTCGGTGGCGAGGGCCGCGTTGCGCACGTGCACGAGGAGGACGCGGCCGGTGTCGAGGACGACGGGGGCCGGGTTGCCGGCGAGGGCGTCGCCGTTGCGTGCGGCGACCTGGAGCGGCCCCCAGGTGCGGCCGCCGTCCGAGGAGCGTTTCAGCACGACGTCGATGTTCCCGAAGTCGTCCCGGGAGCCGACGCGGCCCTCGCAGAAGGCGAGCAGGTCACCGGTGCGGGTGGCGACGACGGCGGGGATACGGAAACTGGCGTAGCCCTCCTGCCCGGCACGGAAGGGGACGCTGGTCTCGGTCATCGGCGGGTTCCTCCGGTCGTTCGACGGCGGTACGGGTGACCGGTCGGCCTACCCAGGCCGGGCGAATGCGCGGTGAACTCCACGTCACGAGTGACCGATCGGGGCAGGATGCGGTCCCATGGATGCGGTACGGGTCGCGCTGCTGCGGGAAGTGCTCGCCGGGACGGAGTGGCTGGGTGCCACACGGCGGTTCGCCGGGGCGCTGCGCGGCTCGGTGGTGTCGCACGGGGGCGGGCTGCTGCTCGTCGGCACGCCGGAGTACGAGCCGTGGCACCTCGCCGCGCACCTGGTGGACGAGGCCGCCTGGTCGGGCACGCCGGAGCTGGCCCCGACGCTGGTACGGCACCATGCGCGCCCCTCGGATCCGGCGCACCTGGCGGTCGGTCCTGGCCGGCTGCAGGCGGCCCGGCGGGGCGAGACCCTGCTGGTGGTGGCCCCCGAGGATCCCGCCGCACCACTGCTGGAACGGGTGTCCGACGCCCGCCGCGCGGGTGCGACGGTCATGGCCCTCGGCCCGGCCCGGGGTGAGCTCCCGTCCGTGGCGCACGAGGCCCTGGCCGTCCCCGACGGCTCGGAGCTGGACCTCGACACGGTGCAGCACCTGGTCAGCGCCGCGGCCGGGGAGAACGCCCTGCCGACCCCGCGGGGGCGGCGTCGGCTCCGGGACCGGATGGCGCGGCTGGCGGAACACCTGACGGCACCGCCGCCGGCCCGCTGGTGACGAGGCCCGGGGCCGCGGCTGCCGCGGCCCCGGGCGCCGGTGGGATCAGTTCTCGTCGTCCCGGCTGCCCGCCGGGGCGTCGTGCCACTTGGGGTCGTTCTCCCACTGGAGGTTGCGCTCGCGGGCGGTCGCCATCGCGTGTTCGGCCTCCGTACGGGAGGCGTACGGCCCGAAACGGTCCTTGTTGGGGCACTCCGGCCCCTCCTCGACCTTCTTGTGCTCCAGGCAGTAGTACCACTCACCCGGCTTGCCGACCGTGCGCTTCTTGAACAGGGCCATGACCAGCTCCTCTCGCCATCGACATGTTCCCCCATGGCCGCTGGTTAGACTCGCTGGCATGTCTGGCCAGTCGCTGCTCGTACCAGGGGAACTGTCCCCCACCCGTCCCGTGCCCGGAAACATCCGCCGTCCCGAGTACGTCGGCAAGCCCGCGCCGACGCCGTACACCGGACCGGAGGTGCAGACGCCCGAGACGGTCGAGGCGATGCGCGTGGCCGGCCGGATCGCGGCCCGGGCGATGGCGGAGGCCGCGAAGCTGATCGCCCCCGGGGTGACCACCGACGAGCTGGACAAGGTCGCGCACGAGTACATGTGCGACCACGGCGCCTACCCCTCGACGCTGGGCTACCGCGGTTTCCCGAAGTCGCTGTGCACGAGCGTCAACGAGGTGATCTGCCACGGCATCCCGGACTCGACGGTGCTGCGCGACGGCGACATCGTCAACCTGGACGTGACGGCGTACATCGGCGGGGTGCACGGCGACAACAACGCCACGTACCTGGTGGGTGACGTCGACGAGGAGTCGCGGCTGCTGGTGGAGCGGACCCGGGAGTCGCTCGAGCGGGCCATCAAGGCGGTCAAGCCGGGCCGGCAGATCAACATCATCGGCCGGGTCATCGAGTCGTACGCCAAGCGCTTCGGCTACGGAGTGGTCCGGGACTTCACCGGGCACGGCATCAACTCGTCGTTCCACTCGGGCCTGATCATCCCGCACTACGACAGCCCGCACGCGACGACGGTCATCCAGCCCGGCATGACGTTCACGATCGAGCCGATGCTGACGCTGGGGACGCACGAGTACGACATGTGGGACGACGGCTGGACGGTCGTCACCAAGGACCGCAAGCGGACGGCCCAGTTCGAGCACACGCTGGTGGTGACGGACTCGGGCGCGGAGGTCCTCACGCTGCCGTAGCACGCCCATCCGCACCCCACCGCACGGCCCGCTCTCCCCGGAGGGCGGGCCGTTCCCTTCGGGCTCGGATCCCCGGCACCTCGAAGCGAGGTTTTTACCGACACCTTGTCGGGAAGAGTGTGCCCATGGATTCCTTCTCGACGCTCCTTCGGACCGCCTCGCGCGAGCAGCACGAGGAGGTCAGGGGCTCGACCTTCATCAGTGACCTGCTGGGGCACAAACTGGGGGTCGACGCGTTCGCGCGCTACACGGAGCAGCTGTGGTTCGTGTACGGCGCGCTGGAGTCCGGCGCCCGGCACCTGGCCGAGGACCCGGTGGCCGGCCCCTTCGTCCGCCCGGAGCTGTTCCGCATGGCGGCGCTGGAGCGGGACCTGGAGCATCTGCGCGGCCCCGGCTGGCGGACGACGCTCAGCGCGCTGCCGGCCACCCTGGAGTACGCGGAGCGGATCACCGCATGCGCCCGCGGCTGGCCGGCCGGCTACGTCGCCCACCACTACACCCGCTACCTCGGCGACCTCTCCGGCGGGCAGATCATCCGCGACACGGCCGAGAAGGCGTGGGGCTTTTCGAAGAAGGGCGACGGGGTCCGCTTCTACGTCTTCGAGGAGATCCCCAACCCGGCCGCCTTCAAGCGGACTTACTGCGAGCTGCTGGACGCGGTGCCCGGTGACGAGCTGGAGCGGCAGCGGATCGTGGCCGAGTGCAGGCGGGCGTACGACCTGAACAACGGGCTGTTCGAGGCGCTGGGCGAGGAGTTCCCCCTGACGGCGTGAACGGCGTCACGCGCGGTCGCCCCGCCCGGGTCAGCGTTCGAGGTGGACCCTGCCGCCGACCTCGGTCCATCCGCCCGGCTGGGGCGCTGTCAGGATCTGGGAGCCCGCGCCCTGGGTGATGTTGAGGGCCCGGCCCAGCCGGTCGGTGAGCAGCAGGGCCGCGGCCCCGGTCGCCTCGTCCTCGTCGATGCCGTCACCCCGGCCGGGGAAGGCCCGGGCCCGGATCCGCCCGGCAGGCTCGTCCTCCCACGCCCAGGCGTACACCCACTCCCCCGGCGGCGGCACGGCCAGGTCGTCGACCTCGGCGGCGCTGCCGTACTGCCGCAGCGTCCGCGCCGGCACCCACTCCGCCCGGGCCTCGATCCAGCAGAACTCCCCGTCCTGCCGGGCACCGACCACCCCCGCGGGCGTGACCAGTTCGGGCACGTCGAGCAGCCATGCCGTCCCCACACAGGGATGCCCGGCGAAAGGCAGCCGCAGCGTCGGCGTGTAGATGTCGATCACTCCGCGCTCGGGGTCGTCGACGAACACGGTCTCGCTGAACCCGACCTTCGCGGCGAACGCCTGCCGCTCACCCCGCTCGGGCATCACGGACCCCTCACGCACGACCCCGAGCTCGTTGCCGTACCCACCGCTCGGCCCGCAGAAGACGCGAAGCACGTCGTAGTCAGTCACGAGGAGCATTCTCGCCGGTCAGAGGCGCAGGTCGGCGAGGCGGGGGTCGCGATGCGACCTTTGACCGTCCCTTGACTCAATCATGGCAGCGACTTTGAGCCACTTAGGTCATCCTTATGTGCTGTCTTAGGTGAGCCTCACCTTCCTCTCTCCTGGAGTCCCCATGCGACCCGCCCGTCCCGCTTCCGTCGTCATCGCCGCCGCGGCGGCCCTGGCCGCCGTCACCGGCTGCACCGAGAAGAGCGGCGCGAAGGACGGTGACCACGTCATCAACGTGACGGCGACGGACGACAAGTGCCAGGTGTCGAAGAAGGAGTTCCCGGCCGGGCACGTCGAGCTGGCCGTCGAGAACAAGGGCTCCAAGGTCACCGAGGTCTACGTCCTCTTCCCCGACGACCGCGTGGTCACCGAGCGGGAGAACATAGGCCCCGGCACCAAGCAGCGGGTCACCGCCGAGGTGAAGGCCGGTGACTACCAGATCGCCTGCAAGCCCGGCATGAAGGGCGACGGCATCCGCCAGGCCGTCAAGGCCACCGGCGGCAAGGCCGTCAAGCGCGACCCGCGCCTGGACAAGGCCGTGGCGGCCTACCGCGCCTACGCACAGCAGCAGGCCGACGAGACGCTGCCGAAGGCCGAGGTCTTCGCCAAGGCCGTCAAGGACGGCGACCTCGAAGCGGCGAAGAAGGCGTACGCCCCCTCCCGCGTCGGCTGGGAGCGCACCGAGCCGGTCGCCGAGTCGTTCGGCGACATCGACCCCAAGGTCGACGTCCGCGAGGACGGCCTGGAGGACGGCCAGGACCCGGCCACCGACTGGACGGGCTGGCACCGCCTGGAGAATGCCCTCTGGCAGGACAAGAAGATCGGCGACCGTGAGAAGGAACTCGCCGACCAGCTGATCACCGACCTGAAGGACTGGCAGAACCGGGTCGGCAAGGCCGAGATCACCCCCACCTCCATGGCCAACGGCGCCAAGGAACTCCTCGACGAGGTCGCCACCGGCAAGGTCACCGGTGAGGAGGAGCGCTACTCCCACACCGACCTGGTCGACTTCAAGGCCAACGTCGAGGGCGCGCAGAAGTCGTACGACCTGCTGAAGCCGGTCGCGAAGGAGAACGACGCGGCCCTCGTCACCGAACTCGACCAGCAGTTCGCGGCGCTGAACAAGCTGCTCGACCAGTACCGCCCGAACACGACGTCGTACGACTTCACCTCCTACGACAAGGTCGGCAAGGCCGACCGCAAGGAGCTCTCGGACGCGGTCAACGCCCTGGCGGAGCCGCTGTCGAAGCTCGCCGCGGCCGTGGTGAAGTAGCGGGGGCCACGATGACGGACACCGACTCCCCCTCCCCCAGCCGCCGTTCCCTGCTCGGCTGGGGCGGCGCCGGCCTGGCGCTCGGCGCGGCCGCGGCAGGCGGCGCGGTGGCGATGGCCCGCACCGAGGACGACACCGAACCGGCCGGCTCGGCCATCGCCTTCCACGGCCCGCACCAGGCGGGTATCGCCACCCCGGTGCAGGACCGCCTGCACTTCGCCGCGTTCGACGTGACGACCGAGGACCGGGAGGCCTTCGTCCAGTTGCTGAAGGACTGGACGGCGGCCGCCCGGCGCATGACGGCCGGGCGCGCCGTCGGCGAGGGCGCCTACGGGGGACTGGCCGAGGCGCCCCCGGACGACACCGGCGAGGCACTGGGCCTGAAGCCCTCCCGCCTGACCCTCACGATCGGCTTCGGCCCGTCCCTGTTCGGGAAGTTCGACCTCACGGACCGCCGACCGGAGGCCCTGGTCGACCTGCCGAAATTTGCGGGCGACAACCTGGACAAGAACCGCAGCGGCGGCGACCTGTGCATCCAGGCCTGCGCCGACGACCCCCAGGTCGCGGTCCACGCCGTCCGCAACCTGGCCCGCATCGGCTTCGGCAAGGTCGTCATCAAATGGTCGCAGCTCGGCTTCGGCAAGACCTCCTCGACGACGCCCGAGGCGCAGACGCCGCGCAACCTGATGGGCTTCAAGGACGGCACCCGCAACATCGCGGGCACGGAGACGGACCGCCTGAAGAAGTTCGTCTGGGTGGACGAGAAGGACGGCCCGGCCTGGATGCGGGGCGGCTCCTACCTCGTCGCCCGCCGCATCCGCATGCACATCGAGACCTGGGACCGCACCTCGCTCCAGGAGCAGGAGGACATCTTCGGCCGCGACAAGGGCGAGGGTGCCCCGGTCGGCAAGGCCAAGGAGCGCGACGAGCCGTTCCTGAAGGCGATGAAGCCCGACGCGCACGTCCGGCTCGCGCACCCCGACACCAATCACGGGGCGACGATCCTGCGCCGCGGCTACTCCTTCACCGACGGCACGGACGGCCTCGGCCGTCTGGACGCGGGCCTGTTCTTCCTGGCCTACCAGCGGGACGTCCGCAAGGGCTTCATCCCCATCCAGCGCAGCCTGGCCGCGGATTCGCTCAACGAGTACATCCAGCACGTGGGTTCGGCGCTCTTCGCCATCCCGCCGGGCGTCCGCGACAAGGACGACTGGTGGGGCCGGACGCTGTTCTCCAAGGAGGCCTGAGCCCGTGTTCTCCAACTACCTGATCGGTCTGCGCGAGGGCCTGGAGGCGAGCCTCGTCGTCTGCATCCTCATCGCCTACCTGGTCAAGACGGACCGCAGGGACGCCCTGAAGCCGATCTGGGCCGGCATAGCCGTCGCGATCGCCCTCGCGTTCGGCTTCGGCTGCGCCCTCGAATTCGGCTCCCAGGAGCTGACGTTCCAGGCGCAGGAGGCGCTCGGCGGCTCGCTGTCGATCCTGGCGGTCGGCCTGGTGACGTGGATGGTGTTCTGGATGCGCCGCACGGCCCGGCACCTCAAGTCGGAGTTGCACGGCAGACTCGACGCCGCCCTCGCGATGGGTACGGGCGCGCTGGTCGCCACGGCCTTCCTCGCGGTGGGCCGGGAGGGCCTGGAAACGGCCCTGTTCGTCTGGGCGTCGGTCCACGCGGCGAGCGACGGCACGCCGCGCCCCCTGCTCGGCGTCGCCCTGGGCCTCCTGACGGCGATCCTCCTGGGCTGGCTGTTCTACCGGGGCGCGCTGCGCATCAACCTGGCCAAGTTCTTCACGTACACCGGAGGCATGCTCGTGGTCGTCGCGGCCGGGGTCCTGGCCTACGGCTTCCACGACCTCCAGGAGGCCGACTTCCTGCCCGGCCTCACCGACAAGGCCTTCGACGTCTCCGGCACGATCCCCCCGGACAGCTGGTACGGCACCCTCCTCAAGGGCGTCTTCAACTTCCAGCCCGACCCCACCACGCTCCAAGTCACCGTCTGGCTCCTGTACTTGATCCCGACCTTGGCCCTGTTCCTCGCCCCGACCCGGACCACGACACCAACTCCGGTGCGCGACAAGGCGTGAGCGCACCCGCACCCGCGCACGGCGAGAAGGGGCCGTGTCGGGGGTGTCCGTCCGCCCGCAGCGGTTGGCGCGTCAACCCAGTCAGTCGGTGAGTGGGTCCATCGCGCCGTTCCGAGGACGGACACCCCCGGCGCGGCCCCGACCCACACCCGGCGGTCAGGCGAAGCGGACGCGCGCCCCCACCCGGCACAAGGCGCAGCACGCGCACCCCCGCCCCACCCCACCCCCGGCCCAACCGCCGGAGGCACCCGGTAGGGTTCGCCTCCGGAAAGGGGAAGGTGAAGGTACCCGATGAGCAGGGATCGCGACCCTCGAACGCTCCGCAGGCCCGCCCGGAGCGCCCTCATAGCAACCTCGGTGACCGCTTTGTCGCTGACGGCCAGTGGATGTGTCGTCGTGCACGGCGAACGGGAGATCCTCCCGGCCACGACCCGCGCCGAAGCCGCCAAGGCCCTCCAGGAGTTCACGACCGCGTACAACGAGGCCGACAAGGCCTACGACGGCACCCTGGACGCCGACCACACCACCGGCGCCCTCGCCGACATCGACTCGGCCCGTCTGAAGGCCGGGAGGGCGAACAACCCGGACGGCAACCCGAACCACACCCCGCTGAAGCTGACGGACGCGAAGTTCACCATCCCCAAGAAGGCCGGCTGGCCCCGCTGGTTCGTCGTCGACGCGGCCGGCAACAAGGGCGGCACCGCCCGCTGGCTGCTGGTGTTCACCCGCAGCAGTCTGGACGACCCGTTCCAGGTGGCGTACCTGACGCTCGTCGCCCCGGGCAAGGTCCCGCAGTTCAAGAAGGACGCCGACGGCTGGGCCGAGTCCGTCCCCGCCGACTCGGCCGGCCTGGCCGCCGGTCCCGGCGACCTGAGCCGGACGTACGCGACGTACCTGAAGAGCGGCGGAGAGACCTTCGCGGACGGCGCCCACACCAGCCAGTGGCGTGCCCTGCGCCAGAAGAACGCCAAGAAGCCGGGCATGGTCACCCAGTACATCGACGAGCCGCTGACGAACGGCGACTACGCACCGCTGGCCCTGCGTACCACGGACGGCGGGGCGCTGGTGTTCTTCACCACGCGCCACTACGAGAAGCAGACGGCCTACGCGGGCACGTCCGTCCCCGCCCCCGGCAAGGACGTCCTCGCGTTGACGAAGGGCGAGATCAAGCAGTCCCTCACGATGGAGTTCGTCTCCAACGAGGTGGCGCTGGATCCCGAGGGCCAGGGCAAGGTGACGATCCTGGGCCGGATCCAGGGCCTGACGTCGGCGGAGGGCTCGTAGCCCGGGCCCTCCCGGCAGGGTCGGCGACAGGCTTCAGTGCCGCCGCGTGGGCCAGGCCGCCCCGGCGGCGTGGTCGGTGCCCTCACCGGCGTACCGTCCGCCGGCCTCCGTGAGCACCTCCAGCAGGCTCAGCGGATCCGGCAGCGCGTGCTCGGGCCCGCGCACCCACCGCACCGCCTGGCCCTCACCGGGCAGCCGCGCCGGCGGCACGAGGACGTAGGAGCCCCGGCAGTGCCAGCGCAGTCCGGGGTGTTCGTCCGCGGTCTCGGGGTGACAGTCGAGTTCGCACGGCCACCACTCGTCCTCGTCCTCGGGCGTGCCGCGCGTGAGCGTGAAGAAGAGGAGGCGGCCGTCGTCGCTCTCGGCGACCGGCCCGACCTCGACACCGGCGGCGAGCAGCCGCTCCAACGCGTCGCGACCGGCGTCGAGGGGCACGTCGAGGACGTCGTGCACCATGCCGGTCGCGGTGATGAAGTTGGCCTGCGGCTGATGGCGGGCCCAGCGCTCGATCTGGGCGCGGTCGGTGGTGGACTGCGTCTGCCAGGCGAAGGACACCGGGTGCCGGGCGGGGGTGGGACAGCCGACCCGGTCGCAGGAGCAGCGGTACCCGGACGGGTGGGCGGCGGGCGCGAGGGGCAGTCCCGCGTCGGCGGCGGCGAGCAGCAGGGCTTCACGGCCGCCGTCCCCGGCGGTCTCCTTCGGCCGGCGCCCGGCGCGCAGCCACTGGGTGAGTTTGCCCTGCAGGCCGGTCCGGCCGCCGAACTCCGCGCTCATCTATCCCCTCGCCTCGCCGTCGTGCGGAACAGCATGCCTCATGGTCCCATCTTCCCGCGCACCGGGGGGCCAGTGCCCACATCCGGGACAGGAGGGGCGCAACGTACACCGTGCATCCCATGGGAGGAGAACCGGCGAGCCGCGCTCTCCCGCATGATCGGGTGTCATTGCCCGCTTTGCCGTGACATGGCGTCTTACCGTGGTCGCCATGGTCACAAGGATCGCGCTGACGGGTCTGGCCTCCGTGGCTTCCGTGGTCTCGCTGACCCTGGCAGGGCCCGGCGGCCGTGCCCCGGCTCCGCTGGAGTGGGGCCCGGGTCCGCTGACCGTGGCGGCGCTGCCCCGGATCACGTACGTCGCGCACCGCGGCGGCGCCCGCGAGGTCCCCGAGAACAGCATGGCGGGACTGGCCGCCGCCTACGAGCGCGGGACGGCGCAGGTGCTGGACTTCGACACGCGGCTGCTGCGTGACGGCACGCCGGTGGTGTTCCACGACGAGACCCTGAACCGCACCACCTACCTGGGCGGCGCGGTGCGCGGCCTGGACGCCCGGGAGTGGCGGGGCGTACGGCTGCGCCCGAAGGACAGGCTGCCGGGGAGCTGGCGGTCGGAGCGGCCGCCGACGGTCGCCGAGGTGCTGGATCGTTTCGGCGGGCGGATCGTGCTGATGCTGGAGGCGAAGGACCCGCGCGGTCTGGGCCGGCTGGCCGAGCTGATCCGGGCCCGGGGCCTGACCCGCTCGGTCTTCGTGAACTCCAACGACCCCGAGGTGGCCCGGCGCGTCCACCGCCTCGGACTGCTCTCGCAGTTGTGGCGCTCGGCGCGGCAACTGCGCACGGACCGCCCGGAGCGCTGGCGGTCGTACGTGGACCTGCTGGACGTGGACCACCGGGCGCGCGACGCGGATCTGGTGCGGGCGGTGAACTCGGGGATCGCGCGGGTGTGGGCGCACACCGTGGTGACGGACGCGCAGCGGGACCGGGTGCTGGCGCTGGGCTGCGGCGGCGTGATCACGGACGCGCCGGGGCGGCTGGCCCGGGCCGCTCAGCGCGGGGCCAGGCCGTGAAGGGCGTAGTCGACGAGGGTGTCGGTGTACTCGTAGGAGATCGGGCCCGTGTGCTGGAGCCAGCGCTGGGCGAGCGGGGAGATGAAGAACTCCAGGGCGATGCGCGGGTCGATCTCGGGCCGTACCTGGCCGGCGTCCTGCGCGGCGCGCAGCCGGCCGATGTAGAGGTCCAGTGAGGGCTGCATCAGCTTGGCCACGAGCTCGCGCCCGAGCTGCTCGTTGACGACGCCCTCGGCGGCCAGCGCGCGCGAGGGCGCCTCGAACCTCGGGTCGCGCAGTTCGTCGACGGTGGCGCGCAGGACGGCCTTCAGGTCGGCGGCGAGGTCGCCGGTGTCCGGGAAGGTGTACGGCGCCGGCCCGGCCTCCGGCGCGGACTGCTCGGCCAGGTCGAGGAACGCCTCCATCAGGACGTCCGCCTTGGACGACCACCATCGGTAGATCGTCTGCTTGCCGACACCGGCTCGGGCGGCGATGCCCTCGATGGTGGTCTTCGGATAGCCGACCTCGACGACCAGCGCGAGGGCGGCGTCGTAGATGGCGCGGCGGGACTTCTCGCTGCGCCGGGTGGAGTCGGGGGCGGGCTTGCCGGGGGCGGGCTGGGCGGACTTCTGGACGGCCATGGGTCGAACTTATCAGGTTGACAAGACGGAGCGTCTCGCGGACAGTGGAGCGGTATGCACGAGACGAACCGTCTCGTCACGGAAAGAGTCAGGGAAGGAACCCGAGATGGCCCGAGGCGGAGCCGGAAACTTGCTGGGTGTCGGCGGATCGCGCAGGAACCTCGGCCGCAAGGCGCTGCGCGGCGGCGGCCGGGACGACCGGATCGGCGGCGGTCTCGACCCGCAGGCCCAGAAGCGCGAACTGCTGCGCAAGCTCCAGGAGAAGCGACAGCAGCAGGAAGGGCGACCGGGGGGCGCGGCCGGCGAGGCGTCATGAGCCTCCCCCGCGCGAGGGAGAGCGGCCCCCCGCGCGCGGGATCCTCCCGGGCCGTCCGGCGGATGTACTGAGGCGGTCGCGCCCCGCGACCGGCGGACACCCGCCCCACGGACACCCGGGAGGACTCGGCTCATGACCGTATGGACCAGACGACGGCTGCTCACCTCGGCGGCCACGGCCGTCTCGGCGGCGGGCCTCGCCACGGCGGCGGCCCCACCCGCGCGGGCGGCGGGCGCGACGGCCCGCCCCGGGGACGCCGACGTGGCCGACGCCTTACGGGCCCTGCCGGGCCTGCGCCTGATCGAGGAGCGGCAGGACGCCGAGCCGGGTTACCGGCACTTCGTCCTGGGCCTGCGCCAGCCGGTCGACCACAACGACCCCGCCGCCGGCGCCTTCGAACAGCGCCTCACCCTGCTCCACACCGCCGCAGACCGCCCCACCGTGCTGTTCAGCACGGGCTACCAGGCTGTCCTCATCCCACGGCGTACCGAACCGGCGGTCCTGCTCGGAGCCAATCAACTCCAGGTCGAACACCGCTACTTCGGCGTCTCACGCCCCGCGGCCCCCGGCTACACCCACCTGACCATCCGGCAGGCGGCCGACGACCACCACCGCGTCGTCCGGCTCTTCCGCCGGCTCTACCCCGGCGCGTGGATCTCCACCGGCGGCAGCAAGGGCGGGATGACGAGCGTCTACCACCGCCGTTTCCATCCCCACGACGTGGTGGGCACGGTCGTCCACTCGGCCCCGAACAACGTCGACGACCGCGACGACTCCGCGTATCTCCGCTTTCTGGAAACGGTCGGCACCGCCGCCGGCCGGGAGGCCCTCAAGGCGGCACAGCGGGCGATCCTGCTGCGCCGGGCCGACCTGGTCGCCCGCTACGAGGCCTGGGCGGCCGCCACCGGCGACACCTTCCGGCTCGTCGGCAGCGCCGACAAGGCCCTCGAAATCGCCGTCCTGCGCGCGCCGTTCATGTTCTGGCAGCGCGGCACACCGGCCGATGTCGCCGCCGTCCCCGGTCCCGGGGCGACAGCCGACGAGCTGTACACCTGGCTGGACGGCACGGCAGGTCTGGCCCTGTACGCCGACACGACCGCCCGGAACTACATCCCGTACTGGTACCAGATCGGCACCCAACTGGGGTACGGCAGGTTCCCCACCGCCCACTTGGCGGACCTGCTGCGCCACCCCGGCGCCGCAGAGCCGCGCAGTTTCGTCCCCCGGGACATCCCCCTGCGCTTCGACCAGGACGCCATGCCGGACATCGACCGCTGGGTCCGGCGGCGCGGCAGCCGGCTGCTGTTCGTCAACGGCACCCAGGACCCGGCCGTGGCCGAGCACTTCCATCCCGGCGGTCCGGACTCACGGATGCTGTGGGTGCCGGGCGGGAATCACGGCGCCGACCTCGCGGACCTGTCCCCGGCCGACCGGAAGTGGGCGGAGGACGCCCTGGTCCGCTGGGCGGGTTCTGCCGGCTAGGAGGGCGGCCAGGCGTCTCCCCAGTCGGCGTCCCGTGCCGCCTTGTACAGGTCGCCGTGGCGCTTGGTGACGGTGCCGCGGCGCAGGGACGGTTCGCTCTCGCACAGGTCGAGGAGGACCTGGCCCTTGCGGATCTGGGGGCGCCGGACGACCCGGGAGGGGGCCGGCTCGACGGGGAAGCGGGCGGCGGCGACGTAGGCGAACTTCTCGTCCTCGTAGGCGAGGGAGCCGCCCTTGACCTGGCGGTGCAGGGAGGAGCGGCTGACCCGGGCGGAGAAGTGGCACCAGTCCGTGCCGGGGACGATGGGGCAGGCGGCGCTGTGCGGGCAGGGAGCGGCGATGCGGAAGCCGGCGGTGATCAGCCGGTCGCGGGCCTCGATGAGGCGGGCGTAGCCGTCGGGGGTGCCGGGCTCGACGATCACGACGGCCCGGGCGGCGGCCGCGGCGGCGTCGACGAGGGCGGCGCGGTCGGGGGCGGTCAGCTCGTTGAGGACGTAGGAGACGGTGACGAGATCCGTGCTCTCGAGGGTGAGCGCCGCTCCGATCCGGGAGCGCTGCCAGCGTACGTCCCGCAGCTCCGGGTTGGCCGCGGCGATCTCGCGCCCAAGGGCGAGCGCGGGCTCGGCCCAGTCGAGCACCGTGACGGGCCGCCCCCCGCCCCAGACCGCACTGACGGCCCAGGCCGCGGCGCCCGTGCCCCCGCCGAGGTCGGTGTGCCCGCCGGGCACCCACTCCGGCGCGGCGTCCGCGAACGCCTCCAGCGCGGAGCGCACCGCCTCGAAGGTCGCGGGCATCCGGTAGGCGGCGTAGGCGGCGACGTCGGCCCGGTCCCGGAGGATGGGGGCGTCGGTCGGGGTGGTCCCCCGGTAGCTGGCGATCAGCCTCTCGACGGCCTGCGAGGCCTGCCGGGGCGGCAGCCCGTCGAGCAGACCGGCGAGAGCGGCACGGAGGTTTTCGGCCGGGGGTGCGGGGGCGTTCACCCGGCGATTCTACGAGGCGGGCCGGGTCGGGCGCGGCGCTCACCCAAGGCGGTCCCCGCCCGGGCTTCCGACCACCGTCCGACGGCGCCGCCGCCGTCCGCCTCCACCCCGGCTCCGGGCCCGGGCTCGGCCCGGCTCGGCTCGGCGGCCAGACCATGACCGCCGTGACTGCCCTGACCACTCGGACCACGGCGCGACGGGCCGGGAACCGGCCGGGCTCCCGCGGGCCGCCCGTGCCGGTCACCGCGGGACGACGCGGCGGCCCCCACGGAGTCCGCGTCCGCCGCCGAGGCCGTGAGGTGACGACACCACTGCCCGACCGGGCGCCCCCGGCTCACCCCTCACCGGAAGGGTCACCGCACCGCCCGGGCCACCCGTGACGCCGCTGCCGCTCTCGGCGCGCTGTCCGGGCGGCGGCGGCGCGGGTGGACCGCGTTGGTGAGGAGGATAAGGAACGTGTCCGTGGCCGGGTCGAGGACGAGGGACGTGCCCGTGAAGCCCGTGTGGCCCGCCGCGCCGCTGCCCGCCAGGTCGCCCATGAACCACGGCTGGTCGAGGGAGAAGCCGAGGCCCGGCGGGGTGAAGAGCAGCTCGACGAAGTCGGGGCCGAGGATGCGGGCGGGGCCGTAGGAGCCGCCGGCGAGGAGGGTGCGGCAGAACACCGCGAGGTCCCGGCCGGTGGAGAACAGACCGGCGTGGCCGGCCACTCCCCCGAGCGCCCAGGCGTTCTCGTCGTGGACCTCGCCGCGCAGCATCCCCCGGTCCGCCTTGGCCCACGGCCGCCGCTGGTCCTCCGTCGCCGCGGCGCCCGGGCACGGCCCGAAGTCCGTCGCCGTCATGCCCAGCGGCCGCGTGATGCCGTCGTGGACGAGGACGTCGAGGGTGCGGCCGGTGACGCGCTCCAGGACGTATTGGAGGAGGAGCATGTTCAGGTCGGAGTAGCCGTACGTGCCCGGCACCCCGACCGGCTGCTCCGCCCGGAGCGCCGCCAGCCGCTGCGCGTCGTCGGCGCAGTCGTACAGCGGGAGTTCGGGCCGCAGCCCGGAGGTGTGGGTGAGCAGCTGCCGTACGGTGATGCCGTGCCGGGCGGCCGCCGTGAAGTCGGGCAGGTACGCCCCGACCTTCGCGTCGATGCCGAGCGTGCCGCGCTCGATCTGCTGCACGGCGGCCACGGACGTGAACAGTTTCGTGAGGGACGCCAGGTCGAAGGGCGTGCCGACGGTCATCGGAACCCGGTCCTCGGGCGGCAGTTCCACCCCGGCGTCGGCGTCGGGGTCGTAGGCCGCGTAGCGCACGGCCCAGCCCGCCGCCTCCTCGACCGCGACCACCGGGCCGCGCCCGACGACCAGGACGGCTCCGGGCGCCCAGGGGCGCTGCCCGGTGGTGAGGACGTGTACCTCCCGCACGAGGTGACGCAGCTCCGCGGGGTCGAGTCCGGCCCGCTCCGGCGTGCCGTCGCGCAGTCTGGGTGCGCTCAGCTGACTGCCCCCTCCGTGCTCGGACGGCTGCTCTCCTTCTTCCAGGGTCGGCACATTCCCATGAAGCAGGCAAGTGCCACCAGTGCGGCGGCCAGTTGGACGACGGCCATCGGGAGGGCGGTGTCCTCCCCGGCGACCCCGACGAGCGGGGAGGCGATCGCGCCGATGAGGAAGGAGGACGTGCCGAGCAGGGCCGATGCGGACCCGGCGGCGTGCTTGGTGCGCATCAGCGCGAGGGCCTGGGTGTTGGGCAGGGTGATGCCCATCGCGGACATCAGCACGAACAGCGCGGCGGCGACGGGCACGAGGCCGACCTCGCCGAACACGCCCAGCGACATCAGCAGCAGCGCGGTCGCGGCGGTGATGACGATCGCGAGGCCGATGCCCAGGACCCGGTCGAGGCTGACCCTGCCGACGAGGATCTTGCCGTTGATCTGGCCGACGACGACCAGTCCGACGGAGTTGACGCCGAACAGCAGGCTGAACGTCTGCGGGGAGGCGCCGTAGATCTCCTGGATGACGAACGGGGAGGCCGAGATGTAGGCGAAGAGGGCGGCGAAGGCGAAGCCGCCGGTGAGCATGTAGCCGGTGAAGGAACGGTCGGCGAGCAGGGTGCGCATCGAGCGCAGGGCCTCGCCGACGCCGCCGCTGTGGCGCCGCGCGGGTTCGAGGGTCTCGGGCAGTTTCGCCCAGACCAGGGCGCCGATGAGAACGCCGATGACCGTGAGGACGGCGAACACGCCCCGCCAGTCCGTGACGCGCAGGACCTGCCCGCCGATGAGCGGCGCCACGATCGGGGCGACCCCGGAGATCAGCATGAGGGTGGAGAAGAAGCGGGCCATGGCCATGCCGTCGTAGAGGTCGCGGACGACGGCCCGGGCGATGACGATGGCGGCGGCGCCCGCGAGGCCCTGGGCCAGGCGGAAGGCCACCAGCAACTCGACGGTGGGGGCGAGGGCGCACGCGACGGTGGCGACGACGAAGACGGCGAGCCCGGCGAGCAGCGGGCGGCGGCGCCCCCACCGGTCGCTCATCGGCCCGACCACCAGCTGCCCGAGCGCCATGCCGGCCAGGCAGGCGGTGAGCGTGAGCTGCACGGTCGCGGCGGGCGCGTGGAGGGAACGGGTGACCTCCGGCAGGGACGGGAGGTACATGTCCATCGCCAGCGGGGGCACGGCGGTCAGGCTTCCGAGGAGGAAGGTGACCAGAAGCCCGGTGCGGCGGTGCGGTGTGCGGTCGGGCCGCTCCGTCCCGGCTGCGGCCTCCTGCGCGGTGTTCGATATGGACGCCCCACCCTCGGGCATGAGCCCCTCCCTCTGCGAGTCGATCGCCACCTATGCTCTCAGCTCGTGAGGACTGCTCGTACGACTGCTCGTACGAACTGCTCGGGGTCACGAGGTGGAGGCGGGGCGCAATGACGGCGGACACGGTGCGGTGGGGGATCCTGGCGACCGGCGGGATAGCGGGCTCGTTCACCGCGGGTCTGATCGACCTGCCGGACGCGGAGGTCGTGGCGGTGGCGTCACGGTCCGAGGCGTCGGCGAAGACGTTCGCGGAGCGGTTCGGGATCCCCCGGGCCTACGGCGACTGGAACGCGCTCGCGCAGGACGAGGACATCGATGTCGTCTACGTCGCCACCCCGCACACGGCGCACCGGACCGCCGCCGGGCTGTGTCTCGCGGCCGGGCGGCACGTGCTGTGCGAGAAGCCCTTCACGCTGAACGTGCGCGAGGCGGAGGAACTCGTCGCGCTGGCGCGGGAGCACGGACGCTTCCTGATGGAGGCGATGTGGATGTACTGCAACCCGCTGGTGCGGCGGCTGAAGGCGCTGGTCGACGACGGCGCGATCGGCGAGGTGCGCAGCGTGCAGGCCGACTTCGGGCTGGCCGGCCCCTTCCCGCCCTCGCACCGGCTGCGCAACCCGGAGCTGGGCGGCGGCGCGTTGCTCGATCTCGGGGTGTATCCGGTGTCGTTCGCGCAGTTGCTGCTCGGGGAGCCGTCGGACATCGCGGCGCGGGCGGTGCTCTCCGAAGAGGGCGTCGATCTCCAGACGGCGGCGGTGCTCTCCTTCGACAGCGGCGCGCTCGGCTCGGTGCACTGCTCCATCGTGGGCGGTACGGCGACCTCCGCCTCGGTCACCGGCTCCAAGGGCCGGATCGACATCCCGCACGGCTTCTTCTTCCCGGACCGTTTCGTCCTGCACCGGGACGGCCGTGACGCCGAGGAGTTCACGGCCGACCCGGCGGACGGGCCGCGCAACAGCATGCGTCACGAGGCGCTTGAGGTCATGCGGGCGCTGCGTGCCGGTGAGACCGAGTCCCCGCTGGTGCCGCTGGACGGCACGCTCGCCGTGATGCGGACGCTCGACGCGATCCGGGACCGCGTCGGCGTCCGCTACCCGGGCGAGACTCCTGACGAGGACCTGACGGCGGAGCTCGCGCCGGCCTGAGCCCTGATCCGCAGGGGCATGGGAGTGGCTCCCGTACGCTGCGGGCCCATGAATGCCAAGGACAATGCGATCGCGGTGGTGACCGGGGCGGGTTCCGGCATCGGCCGGGCGGTCGCCGTGGAACTGCTGCGTACGGGCTGGTCGGTGGCGCTGGCGGGCCGGCGCGTCGAGACGCTGGAGGAGACGGCGGCCCTGGCACCCGGGGCCGCGTCTTACGCGGTACGGACGGACGTCTCACGCCCCGAGGACGTGAGCGCCCTCTTCGCCGCCACCGTGGAGCGCTTCGGGAGGGTCGACCTGCTGTTCAACAACGCGGGCACGTTCGGCCCCGGTGGCGTGCCGGTCGAGGAGCTGCCCTACGAGGCCTGGCGGCACGTGGTGGACACCAACCTCAACGGGGCGTTCCTGTGCGCGCAGGCGGCGTTCCGGCAGATGAAGGACCAGGACCCGCAGGGCGGCAGGATCATCAACAACGGCTCGATCTCGGCGCACACGCCCCGCCCGCGCTCGGTGGCCTACACGGCGACCAAGCACGCGCTGACCGGCCTGACGAAGTCGCTGTCGCTGGACGGGCGTCCGTACCGGATCGCGGTGGGGCAGATCGACATCGGCAACGCGGCCACGGACATGACCTCCCGCATGCAGACGGGAGCGCTCCAGGCAAACGGGGAAGTCGCCCCGGAACCGGTGATGGACGTCGCGGACGTGGCCCGCACGGTGCGGCACATGGCGGAGCTGCCGCTGGAGGCGAACGTGCAGTTCGCGACCGTACTGGCGACGGCGATGCCGTACGTCGGACGCGGCTGAGCACGCCGCGCAGTTCGTCAACTCGTCAACTTGCACAACCGGAATAGGAACGTCCGCACCATTGCGGCCGCTAGGCAGCCTATGCTCAAATCTCCTACACGAAAGCTTCACAGTTGGAGCAGAGCGCTTCCGTCGGCCACATCCAGGGGGGAGGCGGCAGTCGTTCCACCGCACCGGGTGGGGGTGGACTTCGCGAGGGACCGCGGAGTACGCACCGGTGCGCGTGGAACGACTGCCGCACACGTCAAGGGCCGGACGGCGTGCGGCCGGTGGACGTCACTCACGGTGCCGTCCCCTCGCCCGCTTGGGCGCCCCGCGCCGGCGCAGCACCCAGGCCCCGCCCGCCAGCAGCGCGACCGCCGTGCCGGCGCCTTCCACCAGCCGCCCCGCCGAAGGCCCGCCCGCGACCGTACCGGTGGCGGCGGATCCGCTCGTGGGTGACGGCTTCGCTCCGTGCCGCAGGCCCACCGGCTCGACCAGCGTGCCCACCGCCCGGGCCGACGCCCCGTGCCCGAAGCCCCAGTCGAGCAGGGCGGCCGCCTCCTCGTACACGGCGTCGGCACGGTTGCCGGGGTGCATGACGGTGACGAGCAGGGTGCGCCCGGCGCGCGTGGCGGCACCGGTGAAGGTGTTGCCGGCGTCGCTGGTGTAGCCGTTCTTCACACCGACCAGCCCCGGATACGCCCGCAGCCCCCACGCCCCGCTCAGCAGCCGGTCGGTGTTCTGGATCTGGAACGTCTTCCCGCCCCCGGCCGGGAAGTCCGCCGTCCTCGTCCGGCAGTAGGCACGGAAGCCGGGGTCACGCAGCCCGTGCCGGGCGAACAGGGTCAGGTCGTACGCCGAGGACAGCTGCCCCGGGTGGTCGAAACCGTCCGGGCTGACCACGTGCGTGTCCAGAGCCCGCAGTTCCCGCGCCTTGGCCTGCATCTCGGCGACCGTCTTGGCCACACCGCCGTTCATGTGGGCGAGGACATGCACGGCGTCGTTCCCCGAGCGCAGGAAAACGCCCTGCCAGAGCTGGTCGACGGTGTACGTGGTCCCGGCCCGGATGCCGACGAGGCTGGAGCCCGCCGGGATGCCGGCGAGGTCGGCGGCGGTGACGGTGTGCCGGCCGCTGCGCGGGAACCGGTCGAGCACCGTGTCGGCGAACAGCATCTTCAGCGTGGACGCGGGCGGCAGCCGCCGGTGCGCACGGTAGGCGGCCAGCACCTCGCCACTGTCCTGATCGGCGACGAGCCAGGAACGGGCGGTGAGCCGCCGGGGCAGTCCGGTGGTACGGCCCACCTGCACGGTGTCGCGGGCGAGGCGGTCACCGCCGAGCACCGGGCCCGTGGCGGGGGCCGGTGCGGCGGCGGCAACCGGGGCGGTCGCGGCGAGGGCGAGCAGGGCACGTCTGGACAGCCGGGCTGAGTCACGCATCCTGCGACGTTACGAAGCGGGCGGCCGTCGCCGTGCCCGGGACGTACAAAGACTGGCCCAAGGTCCCGCAAGGATCACCGCCCGAGCAGCCGGTCGACCTCTGCCAGCTGCGCGCCGGTCAGGGCCCCCTTCTCCAGCGCCCCCGCGTTCTCCTCCGCCTGGGCGACCGACCGGAAGCCGGGAATGGGAACCGTGCGCGGACTGCGCGCCCACAGCCAGGCCAGGGCGCCCTGGGCGAGCGTACGGCCCTCACTGGTGAGGACTTCCCTGAGGGCGTCGACGCGGGCCAGCCACTCCGGATCGGCGCCGGACCCGTCACCGAAGCCCTGCAACCAGGCCGGGGGCCTGCTGCGGATGTCCCCGGCCTCCAACGGCTGCCGGTCCCGGCGCTTCCCGGTGAGCAGCCCCATGGCGAGCGGACTGCGGTTGATGCTCGCGAGACCCGCCTCCTCACACAACCGGAGCATCGCGGGCGCGTCCTGGAGGACGTTGAGAGCGTGCTGGACGGCGGCGCAGTGCGGCCCCTCGGCGAACACGGCGGCGCGTGCGGGGTCGTCGGTGCTCCACGCGTAGGCCCGTATCAGCCCCTCGCGGACCAGTTCCTCGCACGTCTCCCGCAGCAGGGCGGCCCGCTCGGGATCGGCGTCGGAGAGATGGAACTGGTAGAGGTCGACGTAGTCGGTGCCGAGCCGGCGCAGGGACGCGGTCAGGGCGCGGCGCAGATGGGCCGGAGAGTCGTCGCTGCCGATGAGGGTCCTGGTGCCCTCGTCGAACACGTTGCCCCACTTGGTGGCGACGACGGCATCGGCCCGCCGCTTGCCGAGGGCCCGGCCCAGCACGCGTTCGCTGTGCCCGGCGCCGTAGGTGTCGGCGGTGTCGAAGAAGGTGACGCCCAGGTCGAGGGCGCGCCGCACCGCCCGCACGGACTCCTCGTCGTCGACTGTGCCCCATCCCAGCGGCTGCCCGTCGGCGGCCTGCCACTCTCCGCCGATCGCCCAGCAGCCGAAGCCGAGTGCGCTCACCTCGATGCCGCTGCGTCCCAGCGGCCGTGTCGTCTCCATACCGGGAGAGGCTAGAAGTTGGAGCGCACACGAGGACAAGCACCCAGGGGGACGGATTTCAGGCTTGCCCGGTCTCGAAGCGCGTGATCCTGCCGTCCTCGTCCACGATGAAGCTCCACCGGGTACGCATCTCGCCCCAGGTGTCGTTGCTGTAGCGGGCGATGAGGGAACGGCCGCCGTTGGACTCGTTGTCGACCTCCATGTGGCCGTGGGAGGAGAAGATCTCCCGGTCCACCCAGTCGGCGAGGTCCCGGTCGGAGCCGTCGTCCGCCATGGTCGCGCCCGGCGCGAGGAGCGCCATGAAGCTCTCGCGGTCGTGGTTGTTCACGGCGGCCACGAAGGCCCGGACGGCCGGATCGCTGAGGCGCGTGATCTGAATCGTCATACGAGCCAGCCTCGTACCCGCCGCCGCCCGACGCCACCCGTGCCACCCGAACGGCGTCCCCCGGAGGTCCGCCGGGTGTCGCGGGGCGTCGGCGATGCGACGGTGGAAACGCGACGAGGAGTCCCCCCTTTTTCTGCTGCCTGCTCCGGGAGAAGACGTGAGGCGTAACGACCGACGTGATCTGGGCCTGCTGCTGCTCCGGCTGGGGGCGGGCGGTGTGCTGGCCGCCCACGGCACGCAGAAGCTGTTCGGCTGGTTCGGCGGCCACGGCATCGAGGGCACAGGCCAGTTCATGGAATCCGTCGGCTACGCCCCCGGCAAGGCGAGCGCGACGGCGGCGGGCCTCGCGGAGACCGGCGGCGGCACGCTGCTGGCCCTGGGCCTGGCCACCCCGGCCGCGGGCGCGGCGGCGGCCGGCGCGATGGCCGGCGCGGCGGCGGTGCACGCCCCGAACGGCTTCTTCAACCAGAGCGGCGGCTACGAGTACGCGGCGACGCTGGGCCTGACCGCCGCCGGCCTGGCCGTCACGGGCCCGGGCCGCCTCTCCCTGGACCACCTGCTCGGCCACGCGGTGAACCGCGGCTGGATGATCCCGGCGGCCTTCGCGGCGACGGCGGCGGGCACGGCGGTGGTGGTGGGGGGCCGGGCGAGGCGGCTGCGGAAGGTGAAGGAGGGGGAGCAGGAGGCGCTGTTCGAGGAGGAGTACATGGAGTAGGGGCGGGCCGGGGTCCGGGCCGGGGCGTTGTCAGACCCTCGTGCCAGGCTGCGTCCATGAGCGACCAGACACCGCCCGGACCCGACCTGTGGGCCACCGTCGACGCGTTGACGCAGTGGCTCGCCACCAACCGCCCCGTCGAGGGCCGCGAGGGCGTCCTCCTGCGCATCCTGAAACTGTCCGAGGAGGTCGGCGAGGTCTCCGAGGCGGTGATCGGGGCGACGGGGCAGAACCCGCGCAAGGGGGTCACGCACACGTGGGACGACGTGCAGGCGGAGCTGTGCGATGTCGTCATCACGGCGCTGGTGGCGTTGCGGACGCTGACGCCGGAGGCTCGGGAGGTGTTCGGGGGGCATGTGGAGCGGGTGCGGGAACGGTCGCTGCGGCGGCCTTCTCCCTCCCCCGCGGCATCCCGCCTCGCCGAGGAAGAGCAGGCCGGCAAGGGTGGGACATCCCCGTCTCCCACAGCAGTCACCAGCGATTGATCCTCCGTGTGCCGGCGTGAGAGACCTCTTCGTGGCTCGGCGCGCAAGGACGTGAGCGCTGAGTTCCGAACCGACGAAGGGGGAACGGATGAACGGGTTCAAGGGCGTGCGTGCAAAGGCGGGGGTCGTCTCGGGCACCGTACTGCTGGCGGGTCTGGGACTCGGCGCGACAAGTGGTACCGCGGCGGCCGCATCGGGGGACTGCCCCAAGGGCTGGCTCTGCGTCTGGGCCGGCGAGAACTACACCGGCCGGATGCAGAAGGTCGAGTACGACAACGCGGACCTGTCCATGCACACGGTCTTCGCCAACGGCTTCCGGTCGGTCTTCAACAACGGCAACAGCTGCGACGTGCAGCTGTACGGCGGCAAGAACTACACCACGTACCTCGGCAAACTCGAACGTGGCCAGAAGGGCAGCTCCGACGAGCAGACGCTGAAGGCTCTCTCCAACAAGTGGGTCAACTGCCGCTGAGCGGCACACGATCCGCTACTGGAACCGGCCCACCGACCGGCGGCGTCGCGACGGCCTGAGCCGATCAGGGAGCGACGCCGCCCTCGTCCGGTGGAGGGTCCTCGGCGGCCGCGGCGCAGTGCGGCCAGTCGGAGAAGTCCTCGTCCTGAGCCCACAGGCGGTGCGCCGCCCGGATGTTCCAGTCCGGGTCCATGGCCTTCTCCGGAGTGCCCCGCAGATCGCGCAGCCGAGCGTCGGAGATCTGGAAGACGCCCCAGTTCCGGGTGCCGTTGGTGTTGGGGGTGATGTAGAGCGGGTCAAGGAACGACTGGCACCGAGCGATCCGGACGGCCGTGTCCGCCTTGTCCCCGAAGACCTCGTGGATACGGTCCGCCACGCGCTTCTTGCTCCAGGTCTTCAACGACACGTCCTCGTCGTACAGCGCCCGCTTGGTGTCGTCGTCGACGATGCCGTCCACGTTCAGGCCGACCCGCAGCTGGAACGCCTCGACCCGGCGCAGGGTCTCGGGTCCGAAGATGCCGTCGATCCCTATGGTCACCCCGGTTCTGGCCAGCAGTCGCTGGACCTCCCGGACGCACTCGTCGCTCTGGCCGTCGCGTACCGGTTCCTGGCACTCACCGGTGAACAAAGGACGGTTGTCGGCCACAGTCCCGGACGGTTCGTCACCGCCGACCTGCGACAGCAGGACGGCAGCGAGTGCGGCGGCACCGAGCAGGGCGGCGACGGCCCACGGCCACCGGCGCGAGGCGTGGCCCTCCGCCGCCACGGTTTCCTCTTCCTTCTCAGCACCGGACGTTGTCGAGCTCGGCTCTTCGTCGCCTGCGGGTTCGCCTTCGGGCGCCGCCGGCCCGGAGGCTTGGGCGGCAACGGATTCCTGCGCCGGTGTGCGCGGCTCGCTCGCCAGCACCCACAGCCGGTGCAGCTCCGTCAGCTCCGCCCGGTCGGCGTGGGCCTGCCGAGCCAGCCGTCTGACCACTTCGAAGTCGGCGGGCACGGCCCTGCCCGAGCAGTACCGATGCAATGCGGACCGGCTGATGTCCAGCCGGGCGGCCAGCGTCTCGTAACTGTGCGGGGTACGCTCCTTGAGAGCGAGGAGCGCCCCGGCGAACTCCCTGACCCGGGCCTCAGCCCGATCGTCCTGCATCTTTCGGACCTCCGCAGCAGGATCCCCCGACGCACGCGGTGCGCATGCTACGGAGAACCGGGTATTCGGGCAGCGAACAGCCAGCCGGAACCAGGCACGTTCAGAACTGATCCACGGGCTCCACGGTGACGTTGCAGCGCGGCCAAGCACGGAAGTCCTCGTGCCGTGACCACAGCCGGTGGGCGGCCTGGATGTTCCACTCCGGATCCAGCGAGTCCACGGGGGTTGCGTCCAGTTCCCGCAGTTGGGACTCCGAGAGCTGGAAAACGCCCCACGTACGGGTGGAATCGGCCTGGGACGTCGTGGCGAGCGGCTCCAGCAGCGACTGGCACTCAGCCGTGCGCACGGCCTGCTCGGCATCCCTGTCGAAGACCTCGCGGATACGGTCGGCCACGCGCTTCTGGCTCCACGTCTTCAACGACACGTCCACGTCCTCGTCGTACAGCGCCTGCTTCGTCGCATGGTCGACGACACCGTTGTCGTGCAGTCCGGCCAGCGTCTGGAAGGCCACCACCAGGCTGCGGGTGTCCCCGATGAAACGCCCGGTGACGTCGAGGTTCCCGCCGGCTTCGACCAGCATGCGCTGCACCTCCCGGACGCATTCGCCCCTCTCCCCCATACCGATCGGCCCCTTGCAGGCCTCCGAGAGCAGCAGTCTCTCCTCACCCGACGCGCCCGCGGTCCCCCGTACGACCCCCAGCAGCCCGGCACCGACGACGACGGCGATCACCGCGCCGGCCAGGTTCCGGGCCCTCCACCGAGGCCACGCGGCCACGGTCCGCCGGGCGGCACGTCCGGGCTTCTCCGCCTCGGCCGACCGCGGTTCACTCCCCGGCGGTTCCGGTTCGGTCGCCTGTACCCACAGCCGGTGCAGTCCGACCAGTTCCCCCCGGTCTGCCCCGCACTGCTTGGCGAACCGCTCCACTGTCGCGAAGTCGGCCGGAACCGACTTGCCCGAGCAGTAGCGATGCAGCGCGGACCGGCTGGTTCCGGTCCGCGCTGCCAACGTCTCGAAACTGTGCGGTGTGCGTTCCTTCAACTCACGCAGTGCCGCTGCTAAGTCGGTCCCACCGCCGTGCCCCATCCCGGTCCTCCCCCGATGACCCGGTCCGCATGCTGACGGAGTGATGGTATCGGCCCTGGACGGGAGACGGAGGTTCAGTTGCGCCTCACCGCCTGAGGCGCTGCTCAGAGCCTGCCGCAGTACCAGAGGTTGCGGTTCTCGTACCAGCGCCACCTGAGATGCGTGCGCGACTGCTCGCCGTACTTGCCGTCCTTGCCGATCCTCTCCCGGCCCTGCGCGTACTCGAGCGCTTTCCTGGTGTCGTCGCCGAAGATCCCGTCGACGTCGAGGTCGCGCTCGTAGCACCAGTTCAGGTTCTTCTGCAGTGCCTCGACGGCGTCGCTGTCCGCCCCCTGGTTCATGTAGCAGTCGACATCACTGCCGTGGGCCGGGAGGTACGCCTTGTAGGAGCCGCCGGAAGCGGCAGGCCTCTTCTTCGTCACCTCGGCATTGCAGTAACCCGCATAGGCGGCGGCCGGTGTCGCGGTGGCCAGACCGATCCCGGCGCAGGACAGCAGAACGGTGGCGGCGGAGATCCCCGCCTTGGAGCGCAGTGCGCGGGTCTTCTTCATGTGGTTCTCCCCCATGGGTCGGTGGGTGTGCGTGTGCTGCGGGCTCAGCGCTCTTTCGAGGCGGTAAGCCGACGGGGTGGATCGTCGTCATGGGCCGCCAGGGGGCGTCAACCGGATTCGAGCGGCACAGGAGACAGGGATGTCCCACGCGGCCTGAGCTGCTGGTTCTACACGAGACGGGACGCACGGTGAGACGACTGCAAGCACACGACGAGACCCCGCACGCCGGTGCTGCGCGGGGTCCGGGTGTCTCAGAGGGTGTGCCAAGAAGCAAGTGTGCCGAAGCGGCAGACGAGCCGGGCTGTACGCCGGGTTCTGTTCCCGGAGTTCCTCGCGGAGCTCCGGGCGACGGCCATCCATCTAGGGCCGGCGTTGCCACCGGCCTCGTGCGGTCTACCCGCGGACTCGGGCGGGCAGCCCTCGATCGTCCGCGCAGGAGCACCGAGGTGCTCCCTCTTGACCTTGCTCCGGGTGGGGTTTACCTAGCTGCCCAGGTCACCCTGGGCACTGGTGGTCTCTTACACCACCGTTTCACCCTTACCGAGGACCGAGGTCCCCGGCGGTTTGCTTTCTGTGGCACTGTCCCGCGGGTCACCCCGGGTGGCCGTTAGCCACCACCCTGCCCTGTGGAGCCCGGACGTTCCTCGGGAAGCTCCCCGTCAGGGGGACTCCACGCGGCCGTCCGCCCGGCTCGTCTGCCGTGTCGACCATGGTACCCGGCGGACGTCCCGCTTCGGCGCCGCGGCCGTGGCCAGCACCGAGCCCGCCAGGATGAGGGTGAACGCGACGCCGATTCCGAGGGTCAGCTCCTCGTCCAGGAAGAGGGCGCCCGCGGCGACGGCGACCGCCGGGTTGACGTAGGTGATCACGCCGGCCCGGGTCGGGCCGACCTCCTTGATCAGCTCCAGGAAGGCCACGAACGCGATGGCGGTGCAGACGACGCCGAGCCCGGCGAGGGCGGCCAGGACCTCACCCGGGGGCATGGTGGCGGGCCGGGTCAGGAAGGCGGCGGGGGCGTAGACGACGGCGGCCAGCGTGAGGCAGGGGGTGATCAGCTGGAGGGTCGGGACGTCTTTGAGGTGCCGGGCGGCTATCAGCGGGGCGGTGGCGTAGCCGACGACCGTCACCAGCACCTCGGCCAGGGAGCGGGCGTCGCCGCCGGTGAGGTGCGGCAGGGTGAGGACGGTGACGCCCGCGAGGCCGAGGGCGAGACCAGCGATCCGGCGGGCTCCCACGTGTTCCTCGGCGCCGAAGAAGCGGGCCAGGAGGACGGCGACGATCGGCACGCCCGCGATGAGGAGCCCGGCGGTGGAGCTGGACAGATGGCGTTCGGCGTCGGTCAGGGTCCACCAGGGGCCGACGATCTCGATGACGGCGAAGGCCAGCATCGGCTTCCAGTGGGTCCGGACGGTACGGCCGAGGCCGCCTTGGCGCAGGGCGAAGGGGAGCAGGAGTGCGGCGCCGAGGGCGCAGCGCGCGAACACCACCATGGACGGGGACAGGTCGTCCACCGCCACCTTGATCATCAAGTAGGGGACGCCCCAGATGACTCCCATCAGGGAGAACAGGAACCAGCCGCGTGCAGTCATGTGCCGAGTTTCGGGCGTCTCAGCCTGCCGTGTCTTGAACGCTGTTGCGGTACGCCGCCGGGGTCACGCCCAGCACCCGGCGGAACCAGCGGGTGAGGTGGGCCTGGTCGGCGAAGCCGACGAGGCCGGCGACCTCGGCGGGGCGCAGTCCGGCTTCCAGGAGGCCGCGGGCCCTGGCCACCCGGTGCTGGGCGAGCCAGGCGTACGGCGGTACGCCCATCGTCGCGCGGAAGGCGCGCAGGAGCTGGTAGCGGGAGAGGCCCAGGTCGGTGGCGAGGGCGGCCAGGGACGGGGGGTCCAGCAGTTCGTCCGCGAGGCGGTCGCGTATGGCCCTGGCGATGTGGCCGGCGCCGGGCACGGTGTCGTCGGTGGCCCGGGCCGTGGAGTGGCGGCGGGCCAGGGCCGTGAGCAGCCAGGGCAGCCGGGACTCGGCCTCCAGCGGGTCGGGGCAGGCGCTGATGTCGGTGTGGGCGGCGCGGAGGGCTGCCGCCAGCTCCGGGTCGTGGAGGACGGGGTTCCTGAAGTGCGGGAGGCCGCCGAGGGTGCCGTCGGTGAGGAGGGCCGGTTCGGCGTAGAGGGCCTGGTAGGCGTAGCCGTCGCAGGCGGCCGGGCCGCCGGTGTGCATCTCGCCGGGCTCCAGGACGACGATCGAACCGGGGTAGGAGCGGATGTGCCCGCCCCGGTAGGCGATGACCTCCGAGCCGCCGACCGTGACGCCGATGGTGAATTCGTCGTGGGCGTGGGGTGCGTAGACGTGCTGGTCGAATCGGGCGGTGAGGAGGTCGAGGGGCGGGCCGGCCCGGCCCAGGCGTGCCCTGGTCCAGCGCGTCTGTTCTTGTATCCGATGCCGTGAGCTCACCTCGTACCCCCCGCCCACAGGGGATCAGAGGAAGTCGGTGGTGTCCAGGTCGAAGGCGAAGGGTTCCGGGAGAGTGAGCGGTCTGCCGAAGGCCGCGGTGAAGGAGCGGAGGTAGTCGCCCGTCTCGGGCTCGGTGAAGAGCGTTGTCGAGGAGACGTCGCGGTCGACGAGCAGGTAGAACGGAATGCCGCCGCGGGCGTAGCAACGGCGTTTGGCCACTCGGTCGATCTCCGGCCTGGTGGAGGTCACCTCCAGCACCATGGTGATGCCCTCGCAAGGTATCCAGGGTGGCGCGCCCTGGAAGAGCCGTGGGGCGCAAGCAACGATCGTGCCGTCGGGGACCACATGGTCCTGGGGGCGCCCGTCCGCGTTCCTCAGCCTCAGCCCCTTGTTCGCGGAGAACTGGACGTCGAAGTGGGAGCGCCGGTAGAGCTGACGCACGATCCTGCTGATGCAGTGCTCATGATGCCCGTCCGGCAGCGATGTGAGGACGAACTCGCCCTCGATCAGCTCCGCCCGGAAGCCCTCCGGAGTGTCCAGTTCGACGAACCAGTCCAGTAGCAGTTTCTGCGTGTGCGGGTCCAGCCCCATGGCGAGGATGCTCCTTCCCGCGGTCACCGACCAGACTGGGACATGGCGCGGATCATGTACGCGGGATCACGATCCGTTCCCCCGATCGTGCCCGCTTGACCCTGCCGCAACGTCAACGTCTTCACTGGTGGCATGCGGATCGGAGAACTCGCCGCGGTCGTCGGCGTCACCACGCGGGCCGTGCGGCACTACCACCATCTGGGGCTGTTGCCCGAGCCCGAGCGGCGGGCCAACGGGTATCGGGAGTACGGGTTGCGGCATGCCGTCGTGCTGGCGCGCATCCGGCGGCTGACCGAGCTGGGGCTGGGGCTCGCGGAGGTGCGGGACGTGCTCGCGGACGATGCCGGGAAGGACCTCGTCGAGGTGCTGACCGAGCTGGACGAGGATCTGGCGCGGCAGGAGGAGGCCGTGCGGGAGCGGCGGGCGCGGTTGCGGACCCTGCTGGACGCGGAGGGCGGGGTGCCGGCCGAGGGGCCGGTGTCGCCCGAGCTGGCCGCGCTGTTCGCCGGGACCGCTCATCTGTCCGACTCGCCCATGGCCGTGAAAGACCGCGAGATCATCGCGTTCCTGGAGACCGCCATGCCCGCCGAGGACCGGGAGCGGCTGGTGTCGTCGGTGGGTGAGGCGCTGGGGAGTCCTGGGGCCATGGCCCGGGCCGGTGAGGCGTACGCACTGCTCGACGCGCTCGCCGACGCCGAGCCCGATGACCCGCGCGTCGAGGAGGCTGCCGTGGCGCTCGCCGACTGCGTCCCGCCGGGGCTGTTCCCGGAGGCCGGGGAGCTCGACCAGGACGACAGCTTCCTGCGCGCGTTCTACGACGACCTCGCCCCGGCGCAGGCGGAGGCGGTCCGCCGTACGCTGCGGATCCTCGTCGTGGAGCGGCGATGAGGGTCGGGTGGCTGCTGGTCCGGCACGAGGTGCGATTGCTGGCGAGTCTTGCCCTGTGGGTGGCGCGGCGTACGCACGGGACGGGCGACGGCCGGGCCTTTGGGTATGCGGGCGGGCAGGGCGTGATGATGGCCGGGTTCGCGTTCGTGTGCCTGGTCGAGACGGTCGCGCTGTCCGTGCTGCTGCGGGACTGGCCGGCCGTGCACGCGGTGGTCCTCTTCCTGGACGTGTACACGATTGTGTTCGTCGTGGCGCTGCACGCCTCGTCGGTCGTACGCCCGCATGTGCTGGATGTGGGGCGCGGCTCGCTGCGGATACGGCGGTACGTCCATGTCGACCTGTGCGTGCCGCTGGAGCGGATCGCCTCCGTGCGGCGTGAGCTGCGGATGACGCACGAGCGGGCCGACGGTGAGCTGGACGTCGAGGTGGGGTCCCAGACCACCGTCACGATCGAACTGACGGAACCGGTCATCCACAGCACCTTCCTCGGCCGGCGCCGCGAGGTGCGGGTCGTCCGCTTCCACGCCGACGACGCCGACGGGCTCGTGCGCGCCCTCGGCCAGGCCCGCCTCTGAGCTCCCCGTACGCTGTCGGCGGAGTTCGATCGAAGGAGTACGCGTGCTTGTCCTGCTGCCGCCGTCCGAAGGCAAGGCCTCTTCCGGCCGCGGTGCCCCGCTGAAGCCGGAGTCGCTGTCGCTGCCGGGGCTGACCGCCGCCCGGGAGGCCGTCCTCACCGAGCTGGTCGAGCTGTGCACCGGCGACGAGGACAAGGCACGTGAGGTGCTGGGGCTGAGCGAGGGGCTGCGGGGCGAGGTCGCGAAGAACGCGGAGCTGCGGACCGCGGGGGCGCGGCCGGCCGGGGAGATCTACACCGGCGTGCTCTACGACTCCCTCGGCCTGGCGTCCCTCGACACGGCTGCCAAGCGGCGTGCCGGGCGGTCGCTGCTCGTGTTCTCGGGGTTGTGGGGTGCCGTGCGGGTGACGGACCGGATTCCGTCCTACCGGTGCTCGATGGGCGTGAAGCTGCCGGGGCTCGGGGCGCTGGGCGCGCACTGGCGTGCGCCGATGGCGTCGGTGCTGCCCGAGGTGGCCGGGAGCGGGCTGGTGCTGGATCTGCGGTCCGCCGCGTACGCCGCCGCCTGGAAGCCGAAGGGTGAGGTCGCCGGGCGGACGGCGTCCGTGCGGGTGTTGCACGCGCCGACGCGGAAGGTGGTCAGCCACTTCAACAAGGCGACCAAGGGGCGGATCGTGCGCAGCCTCCTGACCGCCGGGGCCGAACCGAAGGGGCCGGCCGAGCTGGTGGAGGCACTCCGGGATCTCGGGTTCGTCGTGGAGGCGCAGGCGCCTGCGAAGGCGGGGCAGCCGTGGTCGCTGGATGTGCTGGTGGACGAGGTGCACTAGAGGGCGTTGCACACTGCGCAATGACTTTTGCGCAGCCTGCACGCCGACGGCAGGATGAGGCCATGGCCTCCCCTGCCCTGCCCGCCTCCGTGCTGGACCTCGCGCCCGTCGTCCCGGTCGTCGTCATCGAGGATGCCGGCGACGCCGTACCGCTCGCGCGGGCCCTGGTCGCGGGCGGGCTGCCCGCGATCGAGGTGACCTTGCGGACGTCCGCTGCCCTGGAGGCGATCCGGGAGATCGCCCGGGAGGTGCCCGGGGCCGTGGTCGGGGCCGGGACGGTGATCCGTCCCGGGCAGGTCGGGGAGGCGGTGGCCGCGGGCTCCCGCTTCCTGGTCAGTCCGGGCTGGACGGACGTGCTGCTGGAGGCGATGCGGGCGTCCGGAGTGCCGTTCCTGCCGGGGGTGTCGACCGCGTCCGAGGTCGTGGCGCTGCTGGAGCGCGGGGTGCGGGAGATGAAGTTCTTCCCGGCGCAGGCCGCGGGCGGTACGGCGTATCTGAAGTCGCTGTCGGGGCCGCTGCCGCAGGCCCGTTTCTGCCCGACGGGCGGGATCGGCCCGGCCTCCGCGCCGGACTACCTGGCCCTGTCCAACGTGGGCTGTGTGGGCGGGAGCTGGATGCTGCCGCGGGACGCCGTCGCGGCTCGCGACTGGGGCCGCGTCGAGGCGCTGGCCCGGGAGGCGGCGGCGCTCAGCGCAGGTGGGACGTGTCGTTGAGGAGGCGGACGCTGGCATTGCCGTCCGCGTAGTACGCGACCACCGACAGGGACGCGGCCGACAGTTCCATGCGGAACAGGGACTCCGGCGGGGCGCCCAGGGCGAGCCGGACGAGCGTCTTGATCGGGGTCACGTGCGTGACGAGCAGGACCGTACGGCCCGCGTGGGCCGCGACCAGCTTGTCGCGGGTGGCGGCGAGCCGGGTGGCCGTCGCCGCGAAGCTCTCGCCGCCGCCGGTGGGTTCGGCGTCCGGGGAGGCCAGCCAGGCGTTCAGGTCGTCGGGGTGGCGCTCGCGCACCTCGGCGAAGGTGAGTCCCTCCCAGGCACCGAAGTCGGTCTCGCGCAGCCCGTCGTCGATGCTCACGTCGAGCCCGAGCCGGGCGGCGACGATCCCGGCGGTCTCCCGCGTCCGGGCGAGCGGCGACGACACGACGGCCTGGATGGTGCCCCGCCGGGCCAGCAGCGCGGCGGCCCGCTCGGCCTGCTCCCGGCCGGTGTCGGAGAGGGAGGGGTCGGTACCGCCGCTCCCGGAGAAACGCTTCTGGGGCGTCAACGGCGTCTCGCCGTGGCGCAGCAGGACGAAGGTGGCGGGGGCGCCCATGTCGGCGGGGGCCCAGCCGGGGGCGGCAACGGCTTGGGCGGCGCGGGTGTCGGCGCCGGCCTTCGCCGTGTGCGCGTCGGAGGCAGCACGGGCGTCGGTATCAGCA
Organism: Streptomyces sp. NPDC093598; assembly: GCF_044764825.1. Classification (NCBI taxonomy): domain Bacteria; kingdom Bacillati; phylum Actinomycetota; class Actinomycetes; order Kitasatosporales; family Streptomycetaceae; genus Streptomyces; species Streptomyces sp. NPDC093598. The sequence continues at coordinate 616,922 of NZ_JBIWIV010000001.1, forward strand.
GCGACCCCGGGTCCAGCAGTCTCAGGAACCGCGGAGACTCCGGCGCCCACGGCCGCCGCGTCCAGCTCGGCCGTGGAGTCCGCCTCCGCCCACCGCTCACCCCTGGCCCCGGCGTCCATCGCCTCGTTGGCCAGCCGGTCCGCGTGTTTGTTCTGTTCCCTCGGCATCCACTCGTACGTGACCCGGCCGGGCGGGAAGACCCGGGCCGCCTGCGCGGCCAGTGGCTTCATGTCGGGGTGCTTGATCTTCCAGCGGCCCGACATCTGCTCGATGACGAGCTTGGAGTCCATCCGGACGTGGACCGTCGCTGCCGGATCCAGTTCGTGGGCGGCGTGCAGGCCGGCGAGGAGGCCGCGGTACTCGGCGACGTTGTTCGTGGCGACGCCGATGTACTCGGCGGTCTCCCGCAGGGTCTGCCCCGTCGCCGCGTCGCTGACCACGGCCCCGTAGCCCGCGGGCCCCGGGTTGCCCCGCGACCCGCCGTCGGCCTCGACGATGAACTCCCGCACCGCAGCGGCTCCCTGAAGGCCTAGAGGCCGGACTCGGACGTGCGCACCAGGATGCGGCGGCAGTTCTCGCAGCGGACCACCGTGTCGGGCGCCGCCTTGCGGATCTCGGCCAGCTCGGTGATGGCGAGCTCCTGCCGGCAGCCCTGGCAGCTGCGCGCGTACAGCTTCGCCGCGCCGACGCCGCCCTGCTGCCCGCGCAGCTTGTCGTAGAGCTTCAGCAGGTCGGCGGGGATCGAACCGGCGATGACCTCGCGCTCCTTGGTGACCGTGGCGACCTCGCCGTCGATCTGCTCGAAGGCCGCGTCGCGACGCGCGGTCGCGTCGTCGATCTTCGACTGGACGGAGGTGACGCGCTCGGTCAGCTCGGCGACACGCTCCTGCGCGGACTCCCGGCGCTCCATGACCTCCAGCACCACGTCCTCCAGATCGCCCTGCCGCTTGGCGAGGGAGGCGATCTCGCGCTGGAGGTTCTCCAGGTCCTTGGGGGAGGTGACGGCACCCGAGTCGAGGCGCTGCTGGTCGCGGGTGGCGCGCTGGCGCACCTGGTCCACGTCCTGCTCGGCCTTGGTCTGCTCGCGGGCGGTGTCGCTCTCCTCGGTCTGCGCGGCCACGAGCAGGTCGCGCAGCTGGGTGTGGTCCTTGGTCAGCGACTCGATCTCGGCGTGCTCGGGCAGCGACCTGCGCTTGTGCGCGAGCTGCTGGAGGCGGACGTCGAGGTCCTGGACGTCGAGGAGTCGGATCTGGTCGGCGGGCGCGGCGTTCAGTTCGGGGCTCCAAGGGGGTCGGAAGTGGCAGAGGCCGCGTGCGCGGTCCAGGGGTCGGTGACCGTCTTCGAGACGTGGACCCGCAGGTCCCATCCGTGCCGGTCGGAGATCTCGTCGAGCTGGCTCGCGGCCAGCTCGCACCAGGGCCACTCGGTGGCCCAGTGCGCCGCGTCGAGCAGCGCGAGGGGGCTGTGGGCGCGGGCCTCCGACACGGGGTGGTGGCGCAGGTCCGCGGTGAGGAAGGCGTCGACGCCCGCCGCGCGCACGTGGTCGAAGAGGCCGTCGCCGGAGCCGCCGCTGACGGCGACGGTGCGCACGAGCGCCTCGGGGTCGCCGGCGACGCGGATGCCCTGCGCGGTGGCGGGCAGCCGCTCGGCGGCGCGGGCGGCGAGATCGCGGACAGTCAGCGGGTGGTCCAGCGCGCAGAGCCGGCCGAGGCCGCGGCGGCCCTCGGAGTCGGTGGGGTCGGGCACGAGCGGCCCGGTGACCCGCAGGTCCAGCGCGCCCGCGAGGGCGTCGGAGACACCCGGGTCGGCGGTGTCGGCGTTGGTGTGGGCGACGTGCAGGGCGATGTCGTTCTTGATGAGGGTGTGGACGACACGGCCCTTGAAGTGCGTCGCCGCGACCGTCGTCGTGCCGCGCAGGTAGAGCGGGTGGTGGGTGACGAGCAGGTCGGCGCCCAGTTTCACCGCTTCGTCGACGATCTCCTGGACGGGGTCCACGGCGAACAGGACCCGCGTGACCTCCTGGTCCGGGTCGCCCACGACGGTGCCGACCGCGTCCCAGGACTCGGCCCGCTCGGCGGGCCACAGGGTCTCCAGGGCGGCGATGACTTCAGACAGACGGGGCACGGGAGCAAGGCTACCCGCCTGATCTGTGGCGTTGCACCGCCACCGCCCGCTCCCGGCACACATCGCCCCGCTCAGCACAATCGCCCCCTTCTCCTCAGGCGAATCGTTCCTGGAACACCCTTATGTGTGAAGTCGGGGGCCAGGGAATTCCCCGCCCGCACGTGCGAAAACTACGTTCGTCACTGGAGGTGACCGAACGATGACTGCCTGTGCGATCGAGCCTTCGGCGGGGCACGAGGACGGGGACGGTGCCGCGCCGGCACGCTGCACGCTCTCCGCGGACGGCTCCTACGCCGCTCGCCTGGCGTCGGCGGGCGACTCCTGGTTCCCGGAGCGCTGGACGCTGGACGGCCCCGAGCCCTACGCGGTGCCCCTGCCCCGCAACCAGCCGGAGGAGCCCGGCACCGAGGTGCAGCCGATGGGCGACGGGCGGGTCCTCATCCACCGGGTGGTGGCCGGGCGGCACACCTTCTCGCTGCTGTACCCGACCGGGCCCGGTACCGGCGAGCTGCCCCTGGGCGCGGTCGAGTCCCCGGACGAGACCGCCCGGCTGTGGCTGCTGCCGCCCGCCCCGGGCGGTGAACGGGCCTACGCCCTCGCTGTCGGGCCGCGGTCGACGTCGGTGTGGCTGGTGGCGGGCGGCGCCTTCGGGCCCGAGCGGCTGGCCGAACTGCCCGGCCGCTGCTCGGGCGGGGTCTGGCTGGACCGGACGGGGCGGCTGCTGGCGCTGGACCGGGAGACCGGCGGCCGCACCAAGTCCGTCGTGGTGGACCTGGACCGCGGTGGCGAGGTCTCGCCCCTGCTGCAGATCGCCGCCGAGAGCGACGACCGGCTGCTGCTCGCCGACCACGACAGCGGGCTGCTGATCGTCCGCTCGGACGCGCCCTCGCCGGGGCAGGACCGGCTGGGCTGGGGTGTCCTCGGCAGCACGCTGCCGGTGCGTTTCCCGGAGTGCCTGCGGCTGCGGGACTGCTCCGTCACGCCGTTCGCGATCCAGCCGGGGCAGGTGCTGACGCCGGAGAGCTGCGCGGTGGCGCTGCGGGTGGACGGGCCGGCGGGCAGCTGGGTCGGTGTCTGGCGGCCCGCCGAGCGGCGGATGCATCATCTCCGGGCGCCGGAGGGGTGGTTGGCGGGCACGGGCCTGTGGACGCCGGAGGGGGTGCTGCGGCTGCCGTACGCGACGGAGGCCGTGCCGTGCGGGGTGGCGCGGGTGAGCCCGCCGCCCGCCGCCGAGCAGGAGCCCGGGACCGCTTCGGCGCCGCATCCGGAGCCGCAGCCGCCGGAGCCGCCGGCCCCGGACCCGGACCCGGCCCCGGAACACTCCGGACAGCCCGCCCCGCCTCCGGCGCCCTCGGCCCCACGTCCTGTGCCCCTTCAGGAAGCGCCGTTGGGACGCCTTGTAACGAACCAGTGCCGGTTGGCGCGGCTGCCTGGATCCGAGGTCAGGGGTGCCGGTTAGACTCACCCGGCTGTAAAAAAGATCATGTTGACGGGGTGAATTCCATCCGATGAGCGACGCCAGCACGCACCAGCCGCGTAACGCCCCCAAGGGCTCCGACGAGCTCCGTCCAGGGGGGACCCCCACCGTCCAGCAGACCTCCTCCGGCCCCGGCCGGCACCGTGGTGAGGTTTCCACGCAGGACGGCGAGACGGCTCCGCGCGGACGCCACCGCAAGCCGGTGGCGGAGACCGAGCAGGCCGTGACCGCGGCCTGACGGCACGCCGGTCACCAGACGGCGAACGGCCCTTCCCGCCACAAGCGGGGAGGGCCGTTCCGTGTCACTCATCCGCGTTTCAGTCCGAGCACCTCCGTCGCCGCGAACGTCTCCCCCGCCGGCCGGTCCGCGTAGTACGGCCCGAGGACGGACTCCAGCTCGTCGTACGTGAAGGTGTCCTGCTTGCTGTCGAACTTGGCGGCGACCCGCGGCCGTTCGACGACGGCGACCGTCCCGCCGTGCACCACGAGGAGCTGCCCGTTGACGTGGGCGGCGGCCGGTGAGGCCAGATAGCCGACGAGCGGCGCGACATGTGCGGGGGCGAGCGGGTCGAGGCCGGTGCCGGAAGGCTGCTCGACACCCGCGAAGACGTCCTCGGTCATCCGGGTGCGGGCGCGGGGGCAGATGGCGTTGGCCGTGACGCCGTACCTGCCGAGGGCGAGGGCGGTGGAGGTGGTGAGGCCGACGATCCCGCCCTTGGCGGCCGCGTAGTTGGGCTGCCCGGCGGAACCGGCGAGGAACGCCTCCGAGGAGGTGTTCACGATCCGCCCGAACACCGGCTCCCCGGCCCGCTTGGACCGCTCCCGCCAGTGCGCGGCGGCGAACCGGGTGGTGTTGAAGTGACCCTTGAGGTGCACGCGGAGAACGGCGTCCCACTCCTCCTCGGACATCGAGAACACCATGCGGTCGCGCAGGATGCCCGCGTTGTTGACGAGGATGTCGAGCTTGCCGAACGCGGCGACGGCCGACTCGACGAGCGTGCGCGCCTGTGCGAAGTCGGAGACGTCGCCGGTGTGCGCGAGGGCGGTCCCGCCCGCCGCGCGGATCTCGGCGGCGACCTCCTCGGCGGGCCCGGCCGAGGCCTCGCCGGTGCCGTCGCGGCCGGGCTGTCCGTAGTCGTTGACGACGACGGCGGCGCCGAGCCGGGCGAGTTCCAGCGCCTCGGCCCGGCCGAGCCCGCGGCCCGCGCCGGTGACGATCGCGGACAGTCCCTTCAGGGGCAGCGCCATGGGGTGGGCCCTCACATCTCGATGCAGGTGCGCAGGGCCGTCCCGGTCCGCATCTGGTCCAGGGCCTCGTTGATGTCGGCGAACGGGACCCGGTGGGTGATCAGGCCCGCCAGATCGACCCGGCCCGCGCGCCACAGTGCGATGGTGCGTTCGTAGGAGCGCAGCACGTCTCCGCCGCCGTACATGGACGGCAGGATCCGCTTCTCGTCGAAGAACAGCTCGAACATGTTGAGCTGGAGGAAGTCGTCCATGGCCCCGGCGCCGACCACCACGAGCGTGCCGCCGCGCCGGGTGCTGTCGTACGCGGTGCGTGCCGTGGCGGACTTGCCGACGACCTCGAAGACGTGGTCGAAGCCCTCGCCGGCGGTGATCTGCTGTGTCGCGTCGGGCAGTTCGTCGGGGGCTATGGCCCGGGTGGCGCCGAACTTCAGCGCGGACGCGCGGCGCGCGGCGATCGGGTCGACGGCGACGATCTCGGCGGCGCCCTTGAGCCGGGCGCCCTGGATCACGGAGATGCCGACGCCCCCGCAGCCGATGACCGCCACCGAGGAACCGGCCTCCAGGTCGGCCGTGTTGAGCGCGGCACCGAGGCCGGTGGTCACTCCGCAGCCGATGAGGGCGGCGATGTCGAAGGGCACGTCGTCGGGTATCGGCACCGCGCAGCCGGCGTCGACGACGACCTCCTCGGTGAAGGTGCCGGTACCGGCGAAGCCGAAGACGTCCCCGCCGGGCCGCTTGAAGTTGGGGGTGCCCGCGTTCATGAACCCGGCCAGGCACAGCTCGGTCTGCCCGCGCTTGCAGGCGGGGCAGGCACCGCAGGCCGGCAGCCAGCACACCACGACCCGGTCACCGGCCTTCAAGTGGCCGACGCCCTCCCCGACTTCGAGGATCTCCCCCGCTCCCTCGTGCCCGGGCACGAACGGCGCGGGCTGCGGCAGCACCCCGCTCATCGCGGACAGGTCCGAGTGGCACAGCCCCGTGGCGCGCACCCGGATCCTCACCTTGCCGGGCCCGAACCCCACCGCCTCGACGTCGTCGAGGACCTCCAGCTTGTCCTGGCCGATCTCGTGCAGTACGGCTGCGCGCATGGTGCGGGCTCCCCTCGTACGGCGTTCTGGACTCAGGTGTGTTCGACGACGGTGTCGGCGAGGACGGGCGCGTCGTCCCTCTCGACGGCGCTGACGGCGACCCGGGTGGACTCGGGCGTGTGCCACATGCGGATCCGCAGGGTCTCCCCCGGGTACACGACCCCGGCGAACCGGGTGGCGTAGGACCGCACCCGGGTCACGTCGCCGCCGAGCAGCGTGTCGACGACGGCCTTGAGCGTGATGCCGTAGGTGCACAGGCCGTGCAGGATGGGCCGTTCGAATCCGGCGACCTTGGCGAACTCCGGGTCGGCGTGCAGGGGGTTCCAGTCGCCGGAGAGGCGGTAGAGGAGGGCCTGGTCCTCGCGGACCGGCCGCTCGACGGCCTGGTCGGGTTCCCCGGCGGGGGGTTCGAGTCGGGCGGACGGGCCGCGGTCGCCGCCCCAGCCGCCCTCGCCGCGGATGAAGATCTGGGCGTCGTTGGTCCACAACGGGCCGTCGGCGTCGGCGACGTCGGTGCGCAGCACGAGGACGGCCGCCGTGCCCTTGTCGTACACGGCGGCGATCCGGCTGGTCGCGGTGGCGGTGCCCGCCGCCGGGAGGGGCCGGTGGATCACGAGGCTCTGGCCGCCGTGCAGGACGCGGGCCAGGTCGACCTCGACGCCGGGCATGGACAGTCCGCTGGTCACACCGGGCTTTCCGCCACCCGCGACGGTGGCGAAGCTCGGCAGGACGTGCAGCCGGGACTCCAGGGTGTAGCGCAGTTCGTCGGGGTCGGTGGCGGGGCTGCCCGCGCCGATGCCGAGGTGGTAGAGCTGCACGTCCTTGTGGTCCCAGGAGAGCTCGCCGGTCCGGGGTCCGGCCGCGAGCGCCTTGGCTGCGTCGATGGGCATGGGGCTCCTGATCGCCGGGAGAAGGACCTCGGTACGGCCGTCCGCACCGTCGGCCGCACCGAGGCCGTCTGGGACCGAACTGGAACACGAACTGGAACGCGTTCCAGTCCTGCGCCCTCTGTATAGCCGAGCCCCCGGCAGTTGTGAAGTCTCCTGACACTGTGTCAGATTCCAGTGGCGATGACATCACCTGGTCCGGCCGGCTCCGACGGCACGGGTCTGACCGGGCTGACGGAACGCCTCGCGGTGGCGGGCGGTTCGCTGACGGCGGGGGCCTCGGGCCAGGGGCGGGTCCGCGGTGACGGCGGAGCCTCCGCTCGACGCGGGGGACGCACAGCCCACGGGGGCAGGACGCTTCCGCAGCGACGCGGACGTGTACGTTGGCCGGTGGTCCGCGCCACCACACGTCGAGAGCGCCGGCAACGGCTGGGGGAACGGGAGCACATGGGACGCGTCGCCGTCATCACCGCACCGAACATCGGGTACCGCAACACGGGCATGCTGACCGTGGACTTGGCGTTCGAGTCCCTGCGGCGGCGGATGGAGACCGCGTTCGACGCCACCTGGTACACGCTGCACACGCCGGAGACCGTGCCGCTGCGCGACGCTGCGCGCGGCACCGAGTTCCCGTTCCGCTTCCGTCCGCTGGCCGAGCATCTCGACTCGCTCCGCGACCATGACGCGGTCGTCTTCTGGGGCGACTTCCTGCACACCCGGCACTACCTGGCGCAGGACGCCACGAACCGCCTGCTCGACTTCGGCTTCGCCGCGGACCGGGACGACGCCCGGGGGCAGCTGAACCGGGCCCTGCTGTTCGCGGACCAGCCGGACGAGCTCCTCGCGCGGACCCTCAGCTACGGCGGGACGATCCTGCACAACACGCAGTCCGACTACGAGGACAAGGAGTACGGCCCGCTGTTCTCCCGTCTGGTGAGGCGCAGTCACCGGATGTGGGTGCGCGATCCGCTCTCGGCGGCGAAGGTCGCGCATCTGCGCGGGGACCGTGCGACCGACCACTTCGGTTCGGACGCGGCGCTGCTGTCCCGCCCCGGCGACCTGGACCACCTCCCGACCACGCCGTGGTCCCGGTCGCTCCCCGACGGCGGCGCGATCGGTGTCTTCCTCGGCGCGCGTACGCCGGTGCCCGACTGGCTGCCCGCCTTCTGCCAGAGCCTGTCCGACCGGCTGGGCGCCCCGCTGGAGTGGCTGCCCTGGTTCGACCGGGACGTCCCCGCTCCGGTCGGCCACATCGCGGCCCGCCCGGGCGATCCCACCGTCGGCGACCTGGTCGGGGTCCTGCCCCGCTACCGGCTGGTCATCACCGACACGTACCACCTGGCCGTCAATGCGTGGGGCGCCGGTACCCCTGCGGTGTGCGTCGGCGCGCCCGAGCCGACCCCCAAGACGCACGACGACTACCTGACGCTGAGCGATGTGAAGAAGCACGTCTTCCACATGGCGTACGACGCCACGGACTTCTATCTGACGACCCAGGAGGGGCACGGGCGGGACCTCGACCGGATCGCCGGCCTCCTGGAGGGCGGCGGAGCGGAGGCCGTCGCGGCGCGCATCCGCGATCACGCCGACCACTCGGCGACGTCCTTCGTCCGGACGCTGACCTCGCTGCTGGACACGCCCCGCCCCACTCTGGGCCCGTGACCGACCGGCCGATCCGCGTACTGCTCGCCGAGGACCAGGTGGCGGCGGGCGACGCGATCCTGGACGCGGCCCTCGCCCACCGCCCCGACGTCGCCCTCCTCGACATCGAACTCCCCGGCAGGAGCGGCCTGGACGCCGCCGCCGACCTGCGCGACCGGGTCCCCGACTGCCGCGTGCCGATGCTCACGGCCTTCGGCCGCCCCGGCTACGTGCGCCGCACCCGGAAGCGCATGGAAGCCCTGCGCGAGGCCCGCCGCCAGGGCCGGCTGTAGTCCTACGCCCGCTGGAAGAGCGCGGTCCACAGGAAGGACTCGCCGAAGCACTCCGACTCCTCCGGCTCGTCGCGCATCCGCCGCAGTTCGAGCTCGGTCAGACCGGAGAAGATCCCGCGCAACGCCTCGGGCGTGTACGCGAGCCCGCCCCGCAGTCCGGCCGCCTCACGGTAGAAGTCCGCGTCGGACAGCTCCGAGCCCATCCCGCCGGCGCCGGCGGCGAAACACGTGAGGCCGAACAGGCCACCGGGCGCCAGGAGTTGCTCCAGCAGGGCGAGATAGCTGACCCGGCGGTGGGGAGGCAGGTGGTGGAAGCAGCCGGAGTCGTGGACGAGGTCGTAGGGTCCGGCGAGTTCCGTACCGGCGAGCGCGAAGGCGTCCCCGCAGTGGAACCGTACGCCCTCGGCTCCCGCCTCACGGGCGCGCTCCCGGGCCCAGTCGACCGCTGCCGAGGACAGGTCGACCGCGTCGACCTCGTAGCCCCGCGCGGCCAGATACAGCGCGTTGCGCCCCGGCCCGCATCCCAGATCGAGCGCCCGACCTCCGCGGACCGGCCCCCGCTCCACGGCGGCGACCAGGCTTTCGTCCGGCTTCGCCACGAAGAACGGCACCGGCCGGGAACGGTCGGTGTAGAAGCCGTCCCACCAGTCGGCACCGCGCCCCGTCCACCGATCGGCCTCGGGTGCGAACAGCCCGTCGAGCAGGGCGAGTACGTCGTCGACGGTGCGTATGTTCCGGTCCATCCGGTCCCCCTTCCGCGTCCGCCCACGGTAGGTCGCGAGGGGCTGAAAGACCAGGTCAGGGCGGGTAGCCCGGCATCAGCGAGAGGCCGTGCACGGGCCGCCGCGCGGCGGGGAGGCACCCCGGGGACGGGCCACACCGCCCCCTGACCGACGAAGCGGCGGCGCACCCGTGGCGGGCCGTCACGCCCCCGTTCCCGGCCACGCCGGCCGCGGTTTTTTTCAGGCGCCCTGCCGCTCCCCGGCCTTCCGCGGCAGCCACACCCACATCAGCACCACCCCGGCCGTCAGCACCCCGGCGCCCACCCGGAACGCGAGTGCGTAGCCCTCGGTCAGGGCCCGCGGAGTCGTGCTGCCGGCCGACTCGGCCGCCGCCAGGGTGGACAGGACGGCCAGGCCCAGGGAACCGCCCATCGTGCGAGACGTGTTGACGAGGCCCGAGACCAGGCCTGCCTCTTCGGGGGCCGTGCCGGACGTGGCCAGGGAGGCGAGGGGGGTCGCGGCCAGGCCCGCGCCGAGCATCATGAGGACGCCGGGGACGAGGATCGCCGTGGCGTAGGAGCCGTCGGGGGTCATCGTGGACTGCCAGGCGAAGCCCGCCACGGCGACCAGGGTGCCGAACGCGGCGACGTTGCGCGGGCCGATCGGCCGCATCAGGCGGGGTGCGAGCTTGGAGCCGAGGATGACGGCGAGGGAACTCGGGACCAGGGCGAGGCCGGCCTCCAGCGGGGTGTAGCCGAGGACGTTCTGGGCGTAGAGGGTCATGAAGAACCACATGCAGAACATCGCGGAGCCGCACAGGAACATCGAGACGTTCGCCGCGGAGACCGAGCGGACGCGCAGGAGGCCGAGCGGCATCAGCGGACTCGCCGTGCGGGCCTCGACCGCGAGGAACGCCCCGAGCAGGACCAGCCCGGCGAGCAGCGGCAGCAGGGTGGCCGGTGCCGTCCAGCCCTCCGCCTCCGTCTGGGAGATGCCGTAGGCCAGCGTGCCGAGACCGGCCGTGACGAGCAGCGCGCCCGGCAGGTCGAGGCGCCGCCCGTCCCCGGCCCGGCCCTCGGTGAGGAACCAGGCGGCGGCGCACAGCACCACGGCCCCGACGGGCACGTTGATCAGCAGCACCCAGCGCCAGGAGAGGGTCTCCACCAGCAGCCCGCCGACCAGGCCGCCCGCCGCGCCGCCTCCGGCGCCGACCGCCGTCCAGGTCCCTATCGCCCGGGCCCTCGGGGCCCCTTCCGGCACCGATGCCGTGAGGATCGTCAGCGTCGAGGGCGCCAGCACCGCCGCGCCCAGTCCCTGCACGGCCCGCGCCACCAACAGTTGCCAGTCGTCCTGCGCCAGCCCACCGGCGGCCGAGGCGAGGGTGAACAGGCCCAGCCCGACGAGGAACATCCGCTTGCGGCCGTAGAGGTCCCCGGCGCGCCCGCCGAGCAGCATGAACCCGGCGAAGGCGATGGCGTAGGCGTTCACCACCCACTGCAGGCCCTGCTCGCTGAGCCCCAGCCCGGTCCGCATCGACGGCAGCGCCACGTTGACGACGGACACGTCCAGCACGACGAGGAACTGCCCGGCGCAGGTGAGCGCCACCACGAGCCACATCGGCGGCGCTCCGCGCGCACGCAGGCGGGAGAGCCGGGAAGAACGGGCCGTGGCGGTGTCGGCGGACTCGAGCATGGGTGTCATGCTCTCAACCGCCTTGCACCCCTTGCATCGGGATTTCGCCGGGCCAGGGCCTCCGCCCCTGGCCCTAGGACTTCGGCAATCCCAAGGGAAGGTCAAGTTTTCGTTAGGGTGCCAAAGCAACGGAATAGTTGCCTGGAGATACAAGGTTCAGAGCCCACGTAACCCTGACGCTCCCCGGCCTGGAGGCCCCCTTCCATGACGCAGACGACGACAGACCGCCCGGCCGGCAGAGCGAGCGGGGCCGTGGTCCCGGTGCTCGCGTTCGCGGGCATCGTTGTCGCGGTGATGCAGACCCTGCTCGTTCCGGTGATCAAGGATCTGCCGCAACTGCTGGACACCACCCCCAGCAACGCCACCTGGGTCCTCACCTCGACCCTCCTCTCGGGCGCGGTGGCCACTCCCATCATGGGCCGCCTCGGCGACCTCTACGGCAAGCGCCGCATGCTGATCCTGAGCCTGGCCGTGATGGTCGTCGGCGCCCTGGTCAGCGCGCTCACCAGCGATCTGCTGCTCATGATCACCGGCCGTACGCTCCAGGGCTTCGCGATGGGCGCGATCCCGCTCGGCATCGGCCTGATGCGCGACATGCTGCCCCGCGAGAAGCTCGGCTCGGCGATGGCCCTGATGAGCTCCTCCATAGGCGTCGGCGGCGGCCTCGCCCTGCCCGCCGCCGCCCTGGTCGCCCAGCACAGCGACTGGCACGCCCTCTACTACGGCGCCGCCGGCCTCGGCGTGGCCGCCATCGCCCTCACCCTGCTCGTCGTACCGGAGTCCCCGATGCGCGCCGAGGGCACCTTCGACCTGCCGGGCGCGCTCGGCCTGTCCGCCGGGCTCGTCCTGTTCCTGCTGCCCATCACCAAGGGCAGCGACTGGGGCTGGACCTCCGGCACCACCCTCGGCCTGTTCGCCGCGTCGGCGGTCGTGCTCGTGCTGTGGGGCGTGATGGAGCTGCGTCTGAAGGCCCCGCTGGTCGACCTGCGCACCACGGCCCGCCCGGCCGTCCTCTTCACCAACCTCGCCTCGATCATGGTCGGCGTCTCCTTCTACGTCGTCTCCCTGGTCCTGCCCCAGCTGCTCCAGCTGCCCGAGTCCACCGGCTACGGCCTCGGCCAGTCGATGGTCGTCGCGGGTCTGCTGGTCGCGCCGCTCGGCCTGACGATGATGTTCACCGCGCCCGTCTACGCCCGGCTGTCCGCGAAGTACGGCCCCAAGGTCACCCTGATCCTCGGCCTGCTGATCATCGCGATCGGCTACGGCGCCGGCCTCGGCCTGATGAGCGCCGCCTGGCAGAGCCTGGTCATCTCGGTCCTGCTGGGCGCGGGCATCGGCCTCGCCTACTCCTCCCTGCCCGCGCTGATCGTGGGCGCGGTCCCGGCGTCGGAGACGGGTGCGGCGAACGGCCTCAACACCCTGATGCGTTCCATCGGCACGTCGGTGTCGAGCGCCGTGATCGGCATGGTGCTGGCGAACACCGCGAACAACGTGGGCGGCGTCGAGATCCCGACCATGCACGGCTTCCGGGTCTCCTTCCTGATCGCGACGGGCGCGGTGGCGGTGGGCCTGCTCCTGGCGCTGTTCCTGCCGGGCCGGCGGCCGTCGAACGGGCCGCAGTTGCGCGCGAGCAGCGAGGAGGACGCGGCGCTGGAGCGCGCCGAGCAGGTCCTGCGCGGCTTCCGGGGCCGGGTCCTGACCGCCGACGGCTCCCCGGTCGCCCGCGCCAAGGTCACGCTGATCGACCGCCGCGGCCGCCAGGCCGGCGCGACCCTCTCCGCCGAGGACGGCAGCTACGCGCTCATCGTCCCCGCCCAGGGGTCCTACGTCGTGGCCGCGCGCGCCACGGGGCACGGCCCGCTCGCCTCGTCCGCGACCCACGCGGGTGACGAGCGCCCGGTCGACCTGGACCTGTCGCTGCCGGGCGAGACGGTCTCCGCCTGACCTTCCGCCCGGCCCCGCTACTCACCGGTACCCCCTGTCGTGCTCTCGGCAGGGGGTACGGCACGATGGGCGCCCTGACCGTCGTACGACCGAGAGGAACCCCATGCCCGCGGCCCCGAAGCCCGAGATCCTGGCCGCGTTCGAGGCGGCGAAGGGGTTCATGCCCGCCGGTGAGGGCCTGGCGCTGTACGCGGCGGCCGTGGAGGCCGGGCGGCTCGGACTGCCGCTGCTGGAGGTCGGCACGTACTGCGGCCGGTCCACGATTCTGCTCGCCGACGCGGCCCGCGAGGCCGGAGTCAGCGCGCTCACCGTCGACCACCACCGCGGCAGCGAGGAGCAGCAGCCCGGCTGGGAGTACCACGACCCGGAGACGGTCGACCCCGAGATCGGCGTGATGGACACGCTGCCCACGTTCCGCCGCACGCTGCACCGGGCGGGCCTGGAGGAGCACGTGGTGGCGCTGGTCGGGCGTTCCCCGCGGATCGCCGCGTTCTGGCGGACGCCGCTGGGGTTCGTCTTCATCGACGGCGGCCACACCGACGAGCACGCCACCGCCGACTACGAGGGCTGGGCCCCGCACGTCGCCGAGGGCGGCCTGCTGCTCATCCACGACGTCTTCCCCGACCCGCAGGACGAGTTCACCGGCCAGGCCCCGTACCGCGTCTACCTCCGGGCCCTCGCCTCCGGCGCGTTCACCGAGGTCTCGGCGACGGACTCGCTGCGCGTCCTGCGGCGCACCGGCCCGGGCATCTGAACGAACGGCTGGGCGGGTGAACTGCGCCCCCCGCACCCCTTCCCGGTCGGCCCACGGACGGCGTGGCGAGTCGGCGGGCGAGAGCCGCTGCCCAAGGATCCGGGCGCGTGGCACACACCTTCGCAGAGCTCGTGGAGAAGCAGCGCGCGGCGGACGAGGCGTACGCCCTCGTGCGTCAACTCCAGGACGCGTACGGGCCGCCCACCCAGACCAAGTGGAGCGACCAGCAGACCACCACCTGGGAGACGGCCTGGCGCGCCTGGCGCGATCTCGCCCGGGACGTCCAGGCTGCGGTGACCGGGTACGCGCAGCAGGAGGGCACACCGCGCCAGGAGATCGAGGCGCGGGTGAAGGAGGCGGTACGGCACGGGGACGGCGGCGGGAACGGGACGTAGCCGCCGCCCGACCGGACCGTCCGCGGCCCACCGCCCCCGCGGACGGCCGCTAGGGTGGCAGGCGTGTCGTACGCAGGCCCGGACTTCGAACCTCCCCAGCCCCGCCGCCCCCGGCGCGGCCCCCTGACCGTCGCGCTCGCCGCGCTGGTGCCGGGGGCGCTGCTCGGCTGGCTGGTGTACGAGACGGTGGGCGGTTCGGGGGACGACGGGGGCTCGGGGCAGGCGAGCGTACGGTCCTCCTCGCCCGCCGCGTCGAGCGCGCCCTCCGACGACGCCAAGGAGCCGAGCGCCTCCCCGAAGCCCTCGGACCCGCCCCCGGACTCGCCCTCGGCCTCCGCGCCCGCCGCCTCCGGCCCGCTCAAGGGCAAGGTCGTCGTCATCGACCCGGGGCACAATCCGAGCAACTTCCAGCACGCGTCCGAGATCAACCGCAAGGTGAACATCGGCACGAACTGGAAGGAGTGCGACACCACGGGCACATCCACCAACGACGGTTACACCGAGGCGAAGTTCACGCTGGACGTGGCGCACCGGATGCGCACGCTGCTGGAGAAGCAGGGTGCCACGGTGAAGCTGACGCAGGACGGCGACCGGCCGTACGGGCCGTGCGTGGACGAGCGGGCCCGGATCGGCAACCAGGCGAAGGCCGATGCCGTGGTCTCGATCCACGCGGACGGCTCGGGCGCGGGGAACCGCGGCTTCCATGTGATCCTGCCCGGCGCGGTCCACGCGGGCGCCGCGGACACCCGGGCGATCGTCGGCCCCTCCCGCGATCTCGGTGAGCGCGTCGCGGGCCGCTTCGTGGCCGTCACCGGCAGCGCGCCCTCCAACTACATCGGTGACGGCGGCGGACTCGTCACGCGTAAGGACCTGGGCGGTCTCAATCTGTCAACGGTTCCCAAGGTGTTCATCGAGTGCGGCAACATGCGCGATAGCAAGGACGCGGCGTCGCTCACCAGCGGCGCGTGGCGACAGAAGGCGGCGCAAGGGATCTCTGAGGGAATCGTGAGTTTCCTGCGCGGGTAGTCCCGGACCGGCAGATCCCGGCGGACACCCTGATCGGGCGGACGATAGGGTCCTCCTTACGATGAGGGGCCACCCCCGCGCTTCACACCGAGTCCGGACGGCGGCATGGTGACAGCGACGCCTCTACCGACGATGAGACGACCTACGAAGGACCTGAAGTGAATATCCGCTCCCTCACTCGGGGCGACGGCGTGGTGATCGGAGCAGCGGTATTGCTGTTGATCGCGTCGTTCCTCGACCTCTACTCGTTCGACAATGTCCCCGACAGCGTCGACCTCCCCAGCCTGTGGGGCAGCGGCCCGGTCGTGTTCAGCGTCGTGCTGGCCGGGATCATCGGCGCCGCGCTCGTCGTCGTGGCCCGTGGCCTTCCGCAGGCCCCGAAGATCGCGGGGATCGAGCTCGGCCAGTTCGGCGCCGCCTTCACGGTGTTCGCCGCGTGGAGCGCGCTCGGCAACATCTTCGACGTGCCCGGCGGCTTCGACAACATCGGCGACAACGCGAGCGACGGCGCCCCGAGCCCCGGCATCGGCCTGATCCTCGCCCTCGTCGCCACGCTGCTGCTCGCCGCCGCCGCCCTCGCCACCCCCCTCGTCCCGGCCCTCAAGGGCGCCCTCCTCCCGGCCCCCCGCCCGGCCGCCCCGCAGCCCTACGGCGCCCAGCCTCCCGGCGGTTACGGCTACCCGGGCGCGCAGCAGCCCGGTGGTTACGGCCACCCGCAGCCGGGCCAGCCGCAGCAGCCCGGGCAGCCGTTCGGCGGCCAGCCCCAGCAGGCCCAGGCGCCGCAGCCGCCGGCCGGGGACTTCTCCCCGTTCTGGTTCGCGGTGCCGGTGCCGCGGCCGCTGTTCGCGGAGGACGGCTCGCCGACGCCGATCGCCGAACTCGCGCCGGGCACCTGGTACCTGGCCGTCGAGCAGCGCGGAGCGGCCCTGGTCGCCCAGACGCAGGACGGCCGCCGCGGTGTCCTGCAGGACACGTCGGGCATCCAGCGCGGCTGAGCCCCCTCGGCCTCTCACGGCCCCTCGCCCTTCCGGGCGGGGGGCCGTTGTCGTACAGTCGGCGTCCCGTCAGCTGACACACCGTCAGGAGGCAGGCATGCGGCTCGGTCTCGCGCTCGGCTACTGGGGCCGCGGCCCCTCCCCCGGCCATGTGCACCTGGCGCAGGAGGCCGAGCGGCTCGGCTACGACTCCGTCTGGACGGCGGAGTCATGGGGCTCGGACGCCTTCACCCCGCTCACCTGGATCGCGGCCCACACGTCCCGCATCCGCCTCGGCACCGCGGTCGCGCAGATGGCGGCCCGGTCGCCGGTCACGACCGCGATGCACGCCCTCACCCTGGACCACCTCTCCGGCGGCCGTGTGATGCTGGGCCTCGGCCTGTCCGGCCCGCAGGTCGTCGAGGGCTGGTACGGCCGTCCGTTCCCCGCCTCGCCGCTCACCGCCACCCGTGAGTACGTCGACGTGCTGCGGCAGGTGCTGCGCCGCGAGGCCCCCGTCGAACTGGCCGGCCGCTTCCACTCCCACCCCTACCGGGGCCCGGACGCCACGGGCCTCGGCAAGCCTCTCAAGCCGATCACGCACCCGCTCCGCCCGGACCTGCCGATCCTGCTCGGTGCGGAGGGGCCGAAGAACGTCGCTCAGACGACCCGGATCGCCGACGGCTGGCTGCCGTTGTACTGGGCGCCGACCCGCCCGGAGGTCTACGGCCCGGCCCTGGCCGACCTGCCCGAGGGCTTCCTGGTCGCGCCGATGGCGCAGGTCCGGGTCTGCGACGACGTGTCCGAGGGCCTGCTGCCCGTCAAGGCGATGCTCGGCTTCTACATCGGCGGCATGGGTCACGCGTCCCGCAACTTCCACGCCGACCTGATGGCACGCATGGGCTACGAGGAGGAAGCCCGCCGGATCCAGCGGTTGTTCCGCGACGGCCGCCGGGAGGAGGCCGTGATCGCCGTCCCTGACGCCTTCGCCGACGAGATCTCCCTGGTCGGGCCGCGTGAACGCATCGCCGAGCGGCTGGAGTCGTGGCGGAAGGGGCCGGTGACCGACCTGCTGGCCCTCGCGCCCGACCCGCACACCCTGCGGGTGCTCGCCGAGCTCGGCTCCCGGTGAGCGGCGGTGTCACCAGACGATAACCACCCGCGGGGAACGTGGGTTGCGACAGGAAGCGCACGGCGAAGGCCGTCGGAGGCGACTCGACGGGCCGGGTTTCATCCAGAGTTCAAGGGCAATCCGGAAGGTATGTCCCCTCGATATCGCAACGGTGCGAATCAAGCCGGCACGATCGTCGCGGTCGTGGCCGACATCATGGCCCTGATCCTGGGTCTGTGGATCCTGATGTACCTGCTGGACGCCAACCCCGGCAACTCGTTCGTCCAGTTCATCCACGACGCGGCCCGCTGGCTCGCCGGCTGGTCGCACGACCTGTTCACGTTCGACGAGGCGTGGGCCCGAGTGGTCTGCGGCTACGGCCTGGCAGCGGTGGTGTACCTGTTCGTCGGCCACGCCATCGCCAACCGAGCACACCGGCACTGAAGATGCCCGATGGGGCTCGCCCCTCAGGGGCGCGGGGAACTGCGCGAGCAAGCACATACAACCCGCGCCCGCCGAGCTCGGCGAGCCCCCCCGGCTCTCAGGCGCAGCAGTCCGACTCGAGCCCGACGGGCAAGTCCGCACCACCGAACACCTGGCACGTCGCCTCGTGACCCCCGAGCGCGGCCACGGCCAGCAACAGCGACCCGGCCGTCCATGTCGTGAGTTCACGGGGCCAGACCGCGTCGTCGTCGAAGACGTACCCGGTCCAGTACAGCCCGCTCTCCGGATCGCGCAGGTGCTGGATCGACTGCAGGATCTCCAACGCCCGGTCGGACTCCCCCATCGCCCACAGCGCGAGCGCGAGTTCCGCGGACTCGCCCCCCGTCACCCACGGGTTGGGAACCACGCAGCGCACCCCCAGCCCGGGGACGACGAACCGGTCCCAGTCCTCCTCGATACGGTTCTTGGCCTCCGCACCGGTCAGCGCACCGCCGAGCACCGGGTAGTACCAGTCCATCGAGTACCGGTTCTTGTCGAGGAACCGCTCGGGGTGGTGGCGTATGGCGTGCCGCAGCGCGCCCGCCGCCAACTCCCAGTCCGGTTGCGGCTCTTCCCGCTGCTCGGCGATGGCCAGCGCGCAGCGCAGGGCGTGGTGGATCGAAGAGCTCCCCGTCAGCAGGGCGTCCGTCGTCTCCGTACCGTCGTCGTCGCGCCGCCAGCCGATCTGGCCGCCCGGCTGCTGGAGGCGCAGGACGAACTCCACCGCCGCGTACACCGCCGGCCACATCCGGTCCAGGAACGCGTCGTCGCCGGTGGAGAGGTAGTGGTGCCAGACGCCCACGGCTATGTAGGCGACGAAGTTGGTCTCCCGGCCCCGGTCGGTGACCGCGTCGAACTCGCCGTCGGTGTAGGCGGCGTACCAGGAGCCGTCGTCGTTCTGGTGCCGGGCCAGCCACAGGTAGGCCCGCTCGGCGGCCTCGTGCTCGTCGGCCGTGTCGAGGGCCATGGCCGCCTCGACGTGGTCCCACGGGTCCAGGTGGTGCCCCCGGAACCAGGGGATCGCCCCGTCCTCGCGCTGCACGGCGAGGATGCCGGCGACGGTCGCGGCGGCCTCCCCCGCGGTGAGGACCCCGGGCAGGACCAGATGTTCCGTCCGGGGAGTGGTCACTTGGCGTCCGCCCCGGTGTCGGCCAGACGCGGCAGGTGCGGCTTGGTCGCGTACGCCACGAAGCTCTTGCCGATCAGCGGGTTCAGCGCCTGCTCGGCGACCCGGGTGGCCAGCGGCTTCTTCATGATGTCCCAGACGAGCAGCTTGTGGTACGCCCGCACCGGCAGCGCCTTGTCGTTGTCGACGCCGAACGCGCACTTGAGCCACCAGTAGGGCGAGTGCAGGGCGTGGGCGTGGTGCGTGCCGTAGGGCTCGAGGCCGGCTTCGCGGATCTTCTCCAGCAGTTCGTCCGCCTTGTAGATGCGGATGTGACCGCCCTCGACCTCGTGGTAGGCGTCGGAGAGGCTCCAGCAGACCTTCTCGGGGCCGTAGCGCGGGACGGTGACGGCGATGCGCCCGCCGGGCTTCAGTACCCGCACCATCTCCGCGAGGACGCCCTTGTCGTCCGGGATGTGCTCCATGACCTCGGAGATGATCACGACGTCGAAGGACTCGTCGGGGAAGGGCAGCGCGAGGGCGTCGCCCTCCATGGCCGTGGCGGTGGCGCCCTCGGGGGCCTCACCGGCTTCCTTCATCGCCGCGAACCACTTCGCGACCTCGCGGATCTCCTCGGCGTTCTGGTCCAGCGCCACGACCTGCGCGCCGCGCCGGTAGCACTCGAACGCGTGCCGCCCGGCCCCGCAGCCGAGATCCAGGACGCGGTCGCCCGGGGCGAGCGGGAACCGGGAGAAGTCGACGGTCAGCACGTGGCCCTGCTTTCGGAGTTGACGCCTTCTACATCTGCCGGGGCTGCGGAGACAGCACCTGCTGTGCCTGCGGGGGCTGTGGGTACAGCACCTGTGGGGGCTGCGGAGACAGCACCCGTCGAGGGGGCCGGACGGCCGGAAGCCCGCGGCACGGCGCGCATCCCGGCCCTGTCGATCTCCTCGCGGTACCGGGCCACCGTGCCCTGCGCGGCCCTGGCCCAGGTGAAGTGCCGCAGCACCCGCTCACGTCCGGCCGCGCCGAGCCGTGCGCGCAGTTCCGCGTCACCCAGCAGGCGGCTCAGGCCCGCGGCCAGGGCGCCCGCGTCGCCGGGCGGTACCGCAAGGCACGTCTCCCCGTCCCGGCCGGCGACCTCGGGGATGGCCCCACCGGTCGTGGCGAGGAGCGGCGTCCCGGTGGCCATGGCCTCCGCGGCCGGCAGCGAGAAACCCTCGTACAGCGACGGCACGCACGCGACCTGCGCCGAGCGGACGAGGTCGACGAGTTCCGCGTCGGAGATGCCCTTGACGAACTCGACCGCCCCGGCGAGGCCGTACCGCTCCATCGCCTGGGCGACCGGCCCTTCGGTGGGCCGCTTGCCGACGACGACGAGATGGGCGGCGGGGTGCTCCGTGCGCACCTTCGCCAGCGCCTCGACGAGATGGACCAGGCCCTTCAGCGGTACGTCCGCGCTGGACGTCGTCACGATCCGGCCCGGCACGACCGGCACCGAGGGATCCGGCGAGAACAGGTCGGTGTCGGCGCCGATGTGGACCACGTGGATGCGGTCCTGCCGGACACCGAGGTGGTCGATGATCTCCTGCTGCGAGGTGCCGGAGACGGTGAGCACGGACGGCAGCCGGCGCGCGACACGCTTCTGCATGCGCGTGAAGGCGTACCAGCGCCGCACCGACCAGCGCCGCTGCCGGCCCTCCGCGGCGTCCAGCTCCAGCTGCCGGTCGACGGTGATGGGGTGGTGGATGGTCGTCACCAGGGGCGCGCCGACATCGCCCAGCAGGCCGTAGCCGAGGGTCTGGTTGTCGTGCACGACGTCGAAGTCGCCGCGGCGGGCGCGCAGGTGGCGGCGGGCGCGAAGCGAGAACGTCAGGGGTTCCGGGAAGCCGCCCGTCCACATGGTCGCGACTTCCAGCGCGTCGATCCAGTCGCGGTACTCGCCGCGTCCCGGCGTGCGGAAAGGATCCGGCTGGCGGTACAGGTCGAGGCTGGGCAGCTCGGTGAGGCTCAGCCCGTCGTAGCCCTCGTCCAGGACGGGATACGGCTGGGCGCCGATGACCTCGACCCGGTGGCCGAGGCGGGCCAGTTCGCGCGAGAGATGCCGGACATAGACGCCCTGCCCGCCGCAGAACGGGTTCCCTTTATAGGTGAGGAGCGCGATGTGGAGCGGTCGCAAGCCGTCGGCAGCGGGGCCCTGGGGAGCCCCGGCCTCCCTGGCCTCTGCGGTCACTCTGGGCCCCCTTCTCCCTGCACTGTCCCGCGAGATTACGCCGGGACGCTAATCTAGAACAAGTTCCAGACTTGATCGTTCGGAGGCTCTGAATCTACCGGCAGGTAAGGGCGCTGTGACCAGTGGATCAGGTGATTCACGCCACGGCCGGTGCCGTGCCATGCTGTGTGATCACTCGTCCTCACGGACGGTCACGGAACGGGATCGACTCATGCCCGCAGAAGCCAAGGTGAGCGCCAAGGTGAACAAGCCGGCCAAGGTGGAAGCCAGAGCGGCAGCCCCCGCCTCCCCGCCCCTCACGGAGCGGCAGGAGGCCCGCCGTCGCCGCATCCTGCACGCGAGTGCGCAACTGGCCAGCCGGGGCGGCTTCGACGCCGTGCAGATGCGCGAGGTCGCGGAGTCCTCGCAGGTGGCGCTCGGCACGCTGTACCGCTACTTCCCTTCCAAGATCCACCTGCTGGTCGCCACGATGCAGGACCAGTTGGAGCACATGCACGGCACGCTGCGGAAGAAGCCCCCGCAGGGCGAGACGGCCGCCGATCGGGTCGCGGAGACGCTGATGCGGGCCTTCCGGGCGCTGCAACGCGAGCCGCATCTGGCCGACGCGATGGTCCGCGCGCTGACGTTCGCCGACCGCAGTGTGAGCCCGGAGGTCGACCAGGTCTCCCGTCAGACGACGGCGATCATCCTGGACGCGATGGGCCAGGAGAACCCCACCCCGGAGCAGCTCTCGGCCGTCCGGGTCATCGAGCACACCTGGCACTCGGCACTGATCACGTGGCTGTCGGGGCGCGCCTCGATCGCCCAGGTGAAGATCGACATCGAGACGGTGTGCCGCCTGATCGACCTGACCGCGCCGACCACGCCGTAAGCCCCCGGCACGACGAGGACCTACGAGACGGGTTCCCTTCGCCGGCATGGTCCGGATCAGGTGATGGGGGTCGCCTTCCGGTCGCCCGGCCTCTCGGCCCTGCGCCCTTCCGGCCTCTCAGCCCTACCGTCGCAGTCGGCACCAGCGGAAGCCGAAACTTCCTGCCGACGTCGGCTACTCCGGTCGGACTCCCTCACTCGCCTCGTAGGCCGATTTCCAGGATAGAACGCCTGCCGGGGAATAAAACCCCTGTAACCATGATTTTTCGGGCGCTACTCCTCCGGCGGGAACACCGCTTCCCCGCCCTCCCCCAGCGTGATCACGATCGCCTCCGTCGGACAGCTCTCCGCCGCCTCCAGCACCCGCTCGTTCGCGTCCATGTCCGGGGCGGCCGGGTGGGACTGGCGGGCGGAGTCCAGGCGGAAGCCGTCCGGCGCGTGGTGGAGGCACTGCGCCGAGCCGATGCACAGGGAGCGGTCGACCTCGACGTGCCAGCGGTCGCCCATCGTCACGCCTGCGCCGGGAGGTGGATCATCTTGTGCTCCAGGTACTCGCCGTACCCCTCGGGCCCGAACTCCCGCCCCAGGCCCGAGTTCTTGTAGCCGCCGAAGGGGCCCAGCATGTCCAGGCTGAAGGTGTTGACGGAGTACGTGCCCGTACGGACCCGGCGCGCGATGTCGATGCCGTGCTCGACGTCAGCGGTCCAGACGCTGCCGCTCAGCCCGTAGTCGGAGTCGTTCGCGATCTTCACGGCGTCGGCCTCGTCGTCGTAGGGCAGCAGGCAGATCACCGGGCCGAAGATCTCCTCGCGGGCGACGCGCATGGAGTTGTCGACGTCGCCGAAGAGGGTCGGCTCGACGTACCAGCCGCGGTCCAGGCCGGCCGGACGCCCGCCACCGGTGAGGATCTTGGCGCCCTCCTCCTGCCCGATGCGGATGTAGTCGAGGTTGCGCTGCTGCTGCCGCCGGGCCACCAGCGGCCCCACCTGGGTGGCCGGGTCCAGCGGGTCGCCGACCGTCAGGGCGCCCGCCGCGGCGGCGAGGGCGTCGGCGAACTCGTCGTAGCGCGAGCGCGGCAGGAGGATGCGGGTCTGGGCGACGCAGGCCTGCCCGTTGTTCATCCAGGCGGCGGGGGCGATGCCCGCCACGGCCGTCTCGACGTCCGCGTCGGGCAGCACGACGGCCGCCGACTTGCCGCCCAGTTCGAGCGTCACCCGGGTGAGGTTGCGGGCGGCCACCTCCATGACGCGCTTGCCCGCCGCGACCGACCCGGTGAAGGACACCTTGTCGACGCCGGGGTGCCCGACCAGGTACTCGCTCACCTCCCGGTCGGCGGGCAGGATCGACAGCACGCCCTCCGGCAGCCCGGCCTCGCGGGCGATCTCGCCGAGCAGATAGGCGTCGAGCGGCGATTCGGGCGAGGGCTTGAGGACGACCGTGCAGCCGGTGAGCAGCGCGGGGGCGAGCTTGGCGGCGGCGACGAACTGCGGGACGTTCCAGGGGACCACGGCGGCCACGACCCCGACGGGCTCGCGGCGCACGAGGATCTTGCCCAGTACGCCGTCGCGCCGCTCCTCGTGGGTGAAGTTCCGGGCGACGGTGATCGCCGAGTCCCAGACCATCACCGCGCCGAGCGCCTGGGCGAGGACGCTCCAGGAGTAGGGCGAGCCGTTCTGCGCGGAGATCACGCGGGCGATCTCGTCGTGCCGGACGGCGATGGCGTCCTTGATCCGGCTCACGACCTCGATCCGCTCGTCGAGGCTCATGCGCGGCCAGGGCCCCTCGTCGAACGCCCGCCGCGCCGCCGCCACGGCCCGGTCCACGTCCGCCGTCGAGGCGTGCGGGACGCGTCCGATGACCTCCTCGGTGTGCGGCGAGATCACCTCGATGACGTCCTGGCCCAGGGGGTCGGTCAACTCCCCGCCGATGAACAGCTGTCCGTGTTCCACGAGCTCGGTCATGGCCGACTGCCTTTGCATCTGACGGTGTTTCAGAAACTGATACCAGTTCTCGTTATAGTGGGCAATGGCCGTGGGACGGAGGGCAGATGACAGGCAGCCAGGGCCGTGAGCCCACACCGGTGGTGACCGACCACGGCGGAGGCGTCCGGTCCCTGCGGGTCCCGATCCCGGACAACCCCCTCGGCCACACGCTGGTGTACGTCGTCGACACCGACCGCGGCCCGGTGCTGATCGACACCGGCTGGGACGACCCGGAGTCCTGGGACACCCTCGCGCAGGGCCTCACGGCGTGCGGCACCTCGGTCGCCGACCTCCACGGCGTGGTCATCACCCACCACCACCCGGACCACCACGGCCTGTCCGGCCGGGTCCGGGAGGCCTCGGGCGCGTGGATCGCGATGCACGCGGCGGACATCGCGGTCGTACGGCGGACCCGCGAGGCCCCTCCCGAGCGCTGGTTCGCGTACATGGCGGCCAAGCTCACCGCGGCCGGTGCGCCCGAGGAGCACATCGCGCCCCTGCGCCGGGCCCGGCCCCGCACCCTGCCCGGCCTCTCCCCCGCGCTGCCCGACCGCGACATCGTCCCCGGCGAACTCCTGGAGCTGCCCGGCCGCCGCCTGCGCGCGATCTGGACGCCGGGGCACACACCGGGCCACGTCTGCCTCCATCTGGAGGAGACCCACCCCGCCCGGCTGCCCGGCCGGGGCCGTCTGTTCTCCGGTGACCATCTGCTCCCCGGGATCACCCCGCACATCGGCCTCTACGAGGACCCGGACGACGCCACCGTCACCGATCCCCTGGGCGACTACCTCGACTCCCTGGAGCGCGTCGGCCGCCTTGCCCCCGCCGAGGTCCTCCCGGCCCACCAGCACCCGTTCTGCGACGCGGCGGCCCGTGTGCGCGAACTCCTCACCCACCACGAGTCCCGCCTGAGCGCCCTGCTGGCCCTCCTCGCCCAGCCCGTCACCCCCTGGCAGCTCGCCGAGCGCATGGAGTGGAACCGCCCCTGGGACCAGATCCCCTACGGCTCCCGCACCATCGCCGTATCGGAGGCGGAGGCCCATCTGCGCCGGCTGGTGAAGCTGGGGCGGGCGGAGGCGGTGCCGGGGAGCGAGCCGGTGACGTACGTGGCGGTGTGAAGGCGGCGCGAGGGAAGCGCGCTTTCGCGGTGCGATCGCCTCGCCGGGCGGCCCGTCCGGGTGGTACGAAACCTCCATGGACCCCATGGAACGCCTCCTCGCGGAACGCGCCTGCGAGCGCCTGATCCTCGACTTCGTGCACCGGCTCGACCTCGGTGAACCCTCCTCCGTCGCCGAGCTGTTCACCGAGGACGGCGTCTGGCAGTGGCCGGAGGACGGGCGTCTGGTCAAGGGCCGCGACGCCCTGCGTACGTACTTCGGCTCCCGTCCCGCCGACCGGCTCTCCCGCCGCATGATGTCCAACGTCCTGGTCACGGTGACGTCCCCGGACACGGCCGGGGCGATCTCCTCCTTCACGACGTACCGCGTCGACGGCTACGAGGGCGGCGTCATCCCGGCCGGGCCGCCGGTCCAGATCGGGCACTACGAGGACGGCTTCCACCGGGCCGACGGGACCTGGCTGCTCACCTCACGGACCCTCCACCTTCCCTTCGGCGGCCCCACCCCGCGCCTGAACGTGCCCGCGTCATAAGGCCCTTGACGTCGTGGGCGCCCCCTAGGATGGTCGGAAGCAACGCTCGCACCGGGAGAGACGCCCATGGGCACCGAAGAGGCCGCACGCACATCGACCGGCGGCGGGGCCCTGGACGGCGGGTGCGCCGGGCCCATGGTGCCGCGACTGGCCCTGGGCGCCCGGCTGCGCGGGCTGCGGGAGGGGCGGGGCATCGGCCGGGCGGACGCGGGTCATGTCATCCGCGCCTCCGCCTCCAAAATCAGCCGGATGGAGGCCGGCCGCCACGGCTTCAAACTGCGGGACGTCGCCGATCTGCTCACCCTCTACGGCGTCACGGACGAGGCCGAGCGCGCCACCCTGCTGGCACTGGCCGAGCAGGCCAACACCCCTGCCTGGTGGCGGTACTACAGCGATGTGGTGCCCTCCTGGATGCAGACCTACCTCGGGGCCGAGCAGGCGGCGAGCCTCATCCGCTGCTTCCAGGTCCAGCGCGTCCCCAGCCTGCTGCAGACCGCCGACTACGCCCGGGCGGCTGTCCGGCTCGTCCACCCGGACGCCGGTGCGGCGGAGATCGACCGCCGGGTCGCGTTACGGATGGCCCGCCAGCGGATCCTGCACCGGCAGCCGGCGACCCAGCTGTGGGCCGTGATCGACGAGGCGGCGCTGCGCCGCCCGGTGGGCGGCATCCGCGTGATGCGGGACCAGCTCAGGCATCTCATCGAGCTCTGCCGGCTCCCGCAGGTCACGGTCCAGGTCCTGCCGTTCCTCGCCGGCGGTCATGCGGCGGAGGGCGGCCCGGTCACCATTCTGCGGTTGCCCGGTGGGCAGTTGCCCGACGTGGTCTACCTGGAACAGCTCACCACCGCCCTCTACCCCGACCGGCCGGCCGACATCGAGTGCTACTGGGACGCCATGAACCGGCTGGTGGTCGAAGCCGAGTCGCCGGACGAGACTTTGACCATCCTGCACCGCATCCTCCAGGAGACCTGAGGGTCAGCGCTTGCGGGCGACACCGCCGTACTGGTGCACCTCCGCGGGCAGACCCAGGGCCGCGGCGTCGGGCCGCCAGCGCGAGCAGGACGCCACGCCCGGTTCGAGCAGCTCCAGACCGTCGAAGTAGCGCTCGATCTGCTCCGGACTGCGCAGGATGTACGGGATCGAACCGCCGTCGTTGTACTGCTGGATGGCCCGGACGTAGTCCTCGCTGGTGTCGGTGGAGTCGTACTGCACCAGGTAGCTACCCGGGGGCAGGGCGTCCACCAGCTGCCGCACGATCGAGCGGGCCTCGTCGTGGTCCTCGATGTGGCCCAGGATGCCCATCAGCATGAGGGCGACGGGCCGGTCGAAGTCGAGGGTCTTCCCGGCTTCCCGGACGATCGCGCCCGGCTCGCGCAGGTCCGCATCGACGTAGTTGGTGACGCCTTCCGTCGTGCTGGTCAGCAGCGCGCGGGCGTGGGCCAGCACCAGCGGGTCGTTGTCGACGTAGACGATCCGGCTCTCCGGGGCCACCCGCTGGGCGATCTGGTGGGTGTTGTCCACGTTGGGCAGGCCGGTGCCGATGTCCAGGAACTGGCGGATGCCCTCTTCGGCGGCCAGGTGGCGCACGGCGCGGGCGAGGAAGTAGCGGGCGGCGCGGGCCCCGGTCTCGATGCCGGGGAAGATCTCGCGGAACTCGTCACCGGCCACCCGGTCGACTTCGTAGTTGTCCTTGCCGCCCAGCCAGTAGTTCCAGATCCGGGCCGAGTGCGGCACCGAGGTGTCGATCTTGGGGAACGGCTCCTGCGCGGAGTTCTCCACCAGGTCGGTCATGGACGCTCCTGCGTGTGTGGTCGGGAGCCCCACGTTAGCCGGTCCATGCCTGGGAGAGGATCAACTCCTCTGCGGCACGCAGGAGTTCGACTTCCGCCTGAGTCATTGTCGCGTTGGCGCCGCGGCGGCGCAGGGCCTCGGTCAGGGCCGGGCGCGTGAGAGGGGGCGGCGGGCCGGCGTGGAGGTCGCGCAGCAGCCGGGCCAGGATCGAGCCCGCCTCCGCCGCGTCCAGGGTGCCCGCCAGGCAGGCCTGGAGCATGGTCGGGCCGGTGAGCCGTTCCATCACCAGGTCGGTGCGCGATCCGGACGGGCGGACCCGGGGCACCGGACAGCCGTGGGCGTGCACATGCGCCATCACCGCACCCTCGGCCGCCGCGTCACCCCCACCGTCGCGCTCACGCCGCAGGACCCACGCCTCGTCGATCTCGTACACGTCGGCCCGACGGCCGGAGCCGAGGAGCTTTCCGGGTGGTGTGGTCGGCATGGAGCGAAGCTACCCTGCCCGCCCGGTGTCCTCTGGGCGCCCTCGTCGGCCCGGGGCGGCTCCCCTCCGGCCGCTTTCTACGGGCGGGTACAGTAAGCGGGTCGTCATCACACCGTACGGGGGGAAGCCGGTGCAATTCCGGCGCTGCCCCTTCCCCAGGTTCTCGACTTCGCTCGAACAGGGGACACCCCTATCGTGAACCGCCGCACCGAGGCGGTGAGCCGGATCGCTTCGTACGGTTTCGTGACCGGCTCACGTGCCCGGCAGCCCGCCGGTGCACGGCACCGTCGAGGTATACGGAGCCGAGCCGCGCGGGGGTGCCCCGTGCTGCCCGGCTCCCCGCAGGGAGAGGCACCCGCCGATCATGAACGTCCGCCGCAGCGCCGCGGTCCTGGCCGCCGTCGCCGTGATCGGCGCCGCCACCCCGGCCGCCGCCGACCCGTCCCCGTCGCCGTCCCAGGCGCTCCCCTCCGCCCTGTACGGCGACACCGACCCGAAGTTCGACGGCGTCTGGCGCCAGTCGCTCGCGCTGCTCGCCCAGGACACGGTGGGTGTGAAGCCGGCCGCGAAGTCCGTGCAGTGGCTGGTGCGCCAGCAGTGCGCGGACGGCTCCTTCGCCTCGTACCGCCCGGACCCCACCACCGCGTGTGACGCCAAGACCATGCGCGACACCAACGCCGCGTCCGCCGCCGTCCAGGCCCTCGCCGCGCTCGGCGGGCACGACGACGTCACCGGCAAGGCCGTCGACTGGCTGAAGTCCGTCCAGAACAAGGACGGTGGCTGGGGCTACTCGCCCGGCGGCGCCAGCGACACCAACTCGACGTCGATCGTCATCGGCGCGCTCACCGCGGCGGGCGAGAAGCCGGACCAGGTCGCGAAGGACGGCAAGTCGCCGTCCGACGCCCTGCTGAAGCTCGCGCTGCCCTGCGGCGGGGAGGGCGACGGCGCGTTCGCGTTCCAGCCGGACAAGAAGGGCAAGATGGCCGCCAACGCGGACGCCACGGCGGCGGGTGTGCTGGGCGCGCTGGGCAAGGGCATGGTGGTGCGGCCCGGCAAGAAGTCCGACGCGACCTGCGCGAAGGCCGCGACGCCACAGCAGGCGGCGGCGAACGGCGCGAGCTACCTCAGCGCCGCCCTGGCCAAGGACGACGGGCACCTGATGTCCGCCCTGGCCGGTGCCGAGCCGCAGCCCGACTTCGGCAACACCGCCGACGCGGTCGTCGCGCTCGCCGCGCGGGGCGACATCGCGCAGGCGGAGAAGTCCGTTCGGTGGCTGGAGAAGAACTCCGCGTCCTGGGCCGCGCAGAGCGGTCCGGCCGCCTACGCCCAGCTGATCTTCGCCGCCCACGCGACGGGCACGAACCCGCGCGACTTCGGCGGCGCGGACCTCGTCAAGCGGCTCAACGCGACGGGCCCGGCCCCGCAGGCCGCCGCGCAGACCAAGGCCTCCGACGACCAGGACGACTCGAACTCCTTCTTCGGGGTCTGGTGGTACATCGGCGTCTGCCTCGTCGCCGGGATCGGCATCGGGTTCCTGTTCACCGGCCGCAAGAAGCAGCAGCAGCTGTGATCCGCCGGGCCGTTCTCCTCCTCCTGGCCTCGCTCCTGCTGTGCGCGGGCGCGGGCCAGGCCCAGGCCCAGGCCGCCGGTTACCGGTACTGGTCGTTCTGGGAGCGCGACGCCGACCGCTGGGTGTACGCCACCCAGGGCCCGTCCCTGGTCCGCCCCTCGGACGGCGACGTCCAGGGCTTCCGCTTCGCGGTGAGCGAGGACTCGGCGGACGCGACCCGGCCGCGCGGCAAGGCCGACTTCCAGGCGATCTGCGCGAAGACGCCCGCGCGGGACGGCAGGAAGCGGGTGGCCCTGGTCATCGACTTCGGCACACCGTCGGACGCCCCGGAGGGCGAAACCCCTCCGGCCGCCCGCACGGCCTGCGCCCGGGTCTCCCCCGACGCGACGACGGCACAGGCCCTGGCCGCGGTGGCCGAGCCGCTGCGCTACGACACGAACGCCCTGCTGTGCGCGATCTCGGGCTACCCGGAGAAGGGCTGCGGCGAACAGGTCGGGCAGAGCCAGAAGGAGAAGGAGCAGCCGGCAGCGGAGGAGAGCTCCCCCTCGGACGGCGGGCCGTCCCTGGGCCTGGTCGCGGGTGTCGCCGTGGTGGTGGTCCTGGGCGGCGCGGCGATCTGGCAGGTACGACGGCGTGGGTAGCAGCACCCGGCACCGGCACCGGGGTCAACTGCACCCCGGCGCCTGGTGGCTGTGGTCCCTTTCCCTCGGCACCGCCGCCACCCGCACCACCAACCCCCTGCTCCTCGCCCTCCTCATCACGGTCTCCGCCTACGTCGTGGCGACCCGCCGCCCCGACACCCCCTGGTCCCGTTCCTACGGCGCCTTCGTCAAACTCGCCCTCGCCGTGATCCTCATCCGCCTGCTGTTCGCGACCGTCCTCGGCTCCCCCATCCCGGGCACGCACACCCTCCTCGCCCTCCCCGAACTCCCCCTCCCGGCCTGGGCCCAGGGCATCCGCCTCGGCGGCGAGGTGACCGCGGAAGGCCTCACCTTCGCCCTGTACGACGGTCTGAGGCTGGCCACGCTCCTCATCTGCGTCGGCGCCGCGAACGCCCTCGCCAACCCCTCCCGCCTCCTCAAGTCCCTCCCGGGCGCCCTGTACGAGATGGGCGTCGCGGTCGTCGTCGCCCTCACCTTCGCCCCGAACCTCATCGCCGACGTCCAGCGCCTGCGCGCCGCCCGCCGCCTGCGCGGCCGCCCGGACAAGGGCATCAGGGGCCTGCTGCACGTGGGCCTCCCGGTCCTGGAGGGCGCGCTGGAGCGCTCGGTCTCCCTCGCCGCCGCGATGGACGCCCGTGGCTACGGCCGTACGGCCCAGGTCCCGCCCGCCGTACGCCGTACCACCGCCGCCCTCACCCTCGGTGGTCTGCTCGGCGTCTGCGCGGGAACGTACGGCCTCCTCACGGCCGAAGGTGCCGGCTACGGCTTCCCCGTACTCCTCGCCGGCCTCGCCGCCGCCCTCGCGGGCCTCAGACTCGGCGGCCGCCGCTCCCCGCGCACCCGCTATCGCCCGGACCGCTGGGACGTGCGCGCCTGGCTGGTCGTCGCCTCCGGCGTCGCGGTAGCGGCCCTGCTCGCCCTCGCCGCCGCCCGCGACCCCGCGGCCCTGCACCCGGGCGTGGTCCCCCTGGTCGCCCCCACCCTTCCCCTCTGGCCGGCCGCTGCCGTACTCCTCGGCCTGCTGCCCGCGTTCGTCGCCCCCGATCCCAAGGAGCCGTCGTGATCCGCTTCGAGGACGTCTCCGTGACGTACGACGGGGCCGCCGAACCCACCGTCCAGGGCATCGACTTCGAGGTCCCGGAAGGCGAACTCGTCCTGCTGGCCGGCCCGTCCGGCGTGGGCAAGTCCACCGTCCTGGGCGCGGTCAGCGGACTCGTCCCGCACTTCACCGGCGGCACCCTGCGCGGCCGGGTCACGGTCGCCGGCCGCGACACCCGCACCCACAAGCCGCGCGAACTGGCCGACGTCGTGGGCACGGTCGGCCAGGACCCGCTCTCCCATTTCGTCACCGACACCGTCGAGGACGAGCTCGCGTACGGCATGGAGTCGCTGGGCCTCGCCCCGGACGTGATGCGCCGCCGCGTCGAGGAGACGCTCGACCTGCTCGGCCTCGCGGACCTGCGCGACCGGCCGATCGCCACACTCTCCGGCGGCCAGCAGCAGCGCGTCGCGATCGGCTCGGTCCTCACCCCGCACCCGAGCGTCCTCGTCCTGGACGAGCCGACCTCCGCGCTCGACCCGGCGGCCGCCGAGGAGGTGCTGGCGGTGCTCCAGCGGCTCGTGCACGACCTCGGCACGACGGTCCTCCTGGCCGAACACCGCCTGGAACGCGTCATCCAGTACGCCGACCAGGTCGTCCTGCTGCCGAGCCCGGGCGCACCCCCGGTCCTGGGTCCGCCGGCCGAGGTGATGGCAGTGTCCCCGGTGTGTCCGCCGGTGGTGGCTCTGGGCCGCCTGGCGGGCTGGACCCCTCTGCCCCTGACGGTCCGCGACGCCCGGCGCAGGGCGGCGGATCTCAAGCAACAGCTGGAGTACGTCCCTCAGGGGCGCGGGGAACTGCGCGACGAGCCACAGACAGCCCGCACCCGCAAGCGATCCGCACACCCCACCCCCGTAGGCCAAGCAGAAGCCCTCTCCGTCACCCGCGCCCGCATCCAAGCCCTGCACGACATCACCCTCACCATCACCCCCGGCGAGACCATCGCCCTCATGGGCCGCAACGGCGCCGGAAAGTCCACCCTGCTCAACTCCCTGGTCGGCCTGGTCGCCCCCAGCTCGGGATCCGTCCGGGTCGGCGGCAGCACCCCCCACCGGACGGCGCCCAGGGACCTCGTCCGCAAAGTCGGCCTGGTCCCGCAGGAGCCCCGCGACCTGCTCTACGCCGACACCGTCGCCGCCGAGTGCGCCGCGGCCGACCAGGACGCGGGCGCGGACCCCGGCACCTGCCGGGCCCTGGTCGCCGAGCTGCTGCCGGGCGTCACCGACGACACCCACCCCCGGGACCTCTCGGAGGGGCAGCGGCTCGCGCTCGCCCTGGCCGTCGTACTGACCGCCCGGCCGCCGCTGATCCTGCTGGACGAGCCGACCCGGGGCCTGGACTACGCGGCGAAGGCCCGCCTGGTCGCGGTGCTGCGCGCACTGGCCGCCGAGGGGCACGCCATCGTGCTGGCCACGCACGACGTGGAACTCGCGGCCGAGATCGCCCACCGGGTGGTGCTGCTCGCCGACGGCGAGGTGATCGCGGACGGACCGACGGCCGGCATCGTGGTCTCCTCACCGTCGTTCGCCCCGCAGGTGACCAAGATCCTGGCCCCGCAGCAGTGGCTCACGGTCTCCCAGGTCCGCGCGGCCCTCCCTCCCGAGGCCACCTCATGAGCACGCAGCGGCAGGCCCGGGCCGTCCGCCTCGGGCCCCGCTCCGTCGCCGCCCTGGCCCTGGTCAGCGCGGTGGGCGTCGCCGGCTTCGGCTGGCCCTTCCTCACCCCGCCCACCTCACGGCTCAGCGCGCACGCGCAGGACGCGCCCTGGCTCTTCGCGGGCCTGCTGGTGCTGCTCGTGGCGGTCGTGGCCGCGGCGATATCGGAGTCCGGGCTCGGCCCGAAGGCGGTCGCCATGCTCGGCGTGCTGGCCGCCGCGGGAGCGGCGCTGCGGCCGATCGGCGCCGGTACCGCGGGTATCGAGCCGATGTTCTTCCTGATGGTGCTGAGCGGCCGGGTGCTCGGTCCGGGCTTCGGGTTCGTCCTCGGCTCGGTGACGATGTTCGCGTCGGCGCTGCTCACGGGCGGGGTCGGGCCGTGGCTGCCGTTCCAGATGCTGGCGATGGGCTGGTTCGCGATGGGTGCGGGCCTGCTGCCGGGCCCGGACCGCCTGCGCGGCCGGGCCGAACTCGCGGTGCTCGCCGGGTACGGCTTCCTCGCCGCGTTCGCCTACGGCACGGTGATGAACATGGCGGGCTGGCCCTTCATGAGCGCCCTCGCCTCGAACGTGGCCTTCGACCCGCACGCGCCGGTCGCCACGAACCTGGCCCGTTTCGTCGCGTACTGCGTCGCCACGTCGCTCGGCTGGGATCTGGGCCGGGCCGTCGTCACGGTCGTCCTCACGCTCGCCCTCGGCCCCGCGGTCCTCAGGGCGCTGCGCAGGGCCACGCGCCGGGCGGCCTTCGAGACGCCGGTCACGTTCGAGGCGCCCCGGTAGGTGAGGCCCCCCACATGACCTGCGTCACGTACGAAGCAGGGTCGTAGGAACAAGTCCGCGGTCAGACGAGCAGAGCCGCGCCGGACATGCGGCCCGGCCTAGTACGACGGGGCTTTGCCGGCACGGGCGGGCCCTGTTTCCCTGGACGACCAGGCGACGGCCCCCTGATCCCCGGGGCCGTCGCCTGCGCCATGTCCGGCCCGGTGCGTCAGCCCGTGCTCACCGGGAGCTCCTTCACCCCGTTGATCCACGCCGACCGCAGTCGGCGCGGGTCCCCGACCAGCTTCAGCCCGGGCATGGCGTCGGCGATCGCGTTGAAGATGAGGTTGATCTCCAGCACGGCGAGGGACTTGCCCAGGCAGTAGTGCGGACCGCCGCCGCCGAAACCGAGGTGCGGGTTGGGATCGCGGGTGACGTCGAAGGTGTCCGGGTCGTCGAAGACCTCCGGGTCGTGGTTGGCCGAGGCGTAGAACAACCCCAGCCGGTCGCCCTGGCGGATGCGCTTGCCGCCGAGTTCGGTGTCCTGCGTGGCCGTGCGCTGGAAGGCGGCGACCGGGGTCGCCCAGCGCACGATCTCCTCCGCCGCCGTGTCCGGGCGGTCGCTCTTGTACAGCGCCCACTGCCCTGGGTGGGTGAGGAAGGCGTGCATGCCGTGGGTGATGGCGTTGCGGGTGGTCTCGTTTCCCGCGACGGCCAGCATCAGCACGAAGAAGCCGAACTCGTCGGAGCTGAGGTTGCCCTCGTCCTCCGCCGCGACGAGCTGCGTGACGATGTCGTGGGCCGGGCACTGCTTGCGGTCGGCGGCCATGTTCATCGCGTAGGCGATGATCTCCGTGGCCGACTCGGCGCCGACCTCCTCGGTGATGGCGTACTCCGGATCGTCGTACGCGATCATCTTGTTGGACCAGTCGAAGATCTTGTCCCGGTCCTCCTGGGGGACGCCCATCAGCTCGGCGATCGCCTGGAGGGGCAGTTCGCAGGCGACGTGGGTGACGAAGTCGAAGGGCCCGGTGTGCGTACGGGCGTTCTCGACGATGGCGTGCGCGCGGTTGCGCAGCCGCTCCTCCAGCGCCCGGATCGCCCGGGGCGTGAACCCGCGCTGCACGATCTGCCGGACCCGGGTGTGCTCCGGCGGGTCCATGTTCAGCAGGATCAGCCGCTGTGCGTCGATGGCGTCGCGCTCGATGTGCTCGTTGAAGCGGATGATCGCCGTGTTGAGGGACGACGAGAACAACTCCGGGTGCGTGGAAACGTACTTGACGTCGGCGTGCCGGGTGACCGCCCAGTAGCCCTCGTCCTGGAAACCGGCGAGACCGGCGGGCTGCGGAACCCAGCAGACCGGTTCGGCCCGGCGCAGCTCGGCGAACTCCGGCAGCGGCACGCGGTGGTGCAGCAGGTCGGGGTCGGTGAAGTCGAACCCGTCGGGCAGCGCGGGACAGGGCATGGGCGGCTCCCACCACTCGTACCGACTCTGAGGTCTGACGGCCCATCAGCTGTGCGGAGTTGCGGTGACGGTAGTAACGGGTTCTACAAGTAGCAAGGGGCACGGGCCCTCCAATTGCCCGCACGACCCTTGCGGTCACGGAGCGGGCCTCAGCACACTGCTTACAGAACTAGAACGCGTACTAGTTCCGCTGAGCCTCCCGGAGAGGACCCGCACCCATGGCTGCCGAACCCGTGATCGTCGAAGCCGTACGCACCCCCATCGGCAAGCGCGGCGGCGCGCTCGCCCATCTGCACCCCGCCTACCTCCTGGGCGAGACCTACCGCGAACTCCTCGGCCGCACCGGCATCCCCGCCGACTGCGTCGAGCAGATCGTCGGCGGTACGGTCACGCACGCCGGCGAGCAGTCCATGAACCCCGCGCGCACGGCCTGGCTGACCATGGGGCTCCCGTACGAGACGGCCGCGACGACGGTCGACGCGCAGTGCGGGTCCTCCCAGCAGGCCTCGCACATGGTGGCCAACATGGTCGCGGCGGGCGTGATCGACGTCGGCATCTCGTGCGGGGTGGAGTCGATGTCACGGGTGCCGCTGGGGTCGGGCTCGAAGCACGGGCCGGGCAAGCCGTTCCCCGACGAGTGGAACGTGGACCTGCCGAATCAGTTCGAGGCGGCGGAGCGGATCGCCCGGCACCGGGGCCTGACCCGCGAGGACGTCGACGCGCTCGGCCTCGCCTCCCAGGAGCGGGCCGCACACGCCTGGGCGGAGGAGCGTTTCAAACGAGAGACCTTCGCGGTCCAGGTCCCCACGACCGAGGAGGAACAGCACGCCGGGCAGGGCATGTGGCGCTTGGTCGACAAGGACGAGGGCCTGCGCGACACGACAGCGGAGGCCCTGGCCTCCCTGAAGCCGATCATGCCCACGGCGGTGCATACGGCCGGCAACTCGTCGCAGATCTCCGACGGGGCGTCGGCGATCATGTGGGCGTCGAAGCGGATGGCTCGCGCCTTGAAGCTGCGGCCCCGGGCCCGGATCGTGGCCCAGGCCCTGGTGGGTTCCGACCCCCACTTCCACCTCGACGGCCCGATCGACGCGACGAAGGCGGTGCTGGGCAAGGCGGGGATGTCCCTCGGGGACATCGACCTCGTGGAGATCAACGAGGCGTTCGCGTCGGTCGTGCTGAGCTGGGCGCAGGTCTTCGACCAGGACCTGACGAAGGTGAACGTCAACGGCGGCGCCATCGCGCTCGGGCACCCGGTGGGAGCGACCGGGGCCCGGCTCATCACGACGGCGCTTCATGAACTGGAGCGCGCGGACAAGGAGTTCGCGCTGATCACCATGTGTGCGGGGGGCGGTTTGGCCACCGGCACGATCATTCAGCGGCTGTAGACGTCCAGTTGACGAAGGTGGTGAACGCGGCGGGATCGAGGGTGAGCATCGGTCCCGCCGGGTTCTTGCTGTCGCGTATGGCGATGGTGGCAGAGGATTCGGCGACCTCTACACAATCACCGCCCTGGTCACCGCTGTAGCTGGACTTACGCCACAGGATCCCCGCCTTGCTGGCCATAGCGTTCCTCCATTACGCGCCGGATCAACTCCGCCGAGTCCTTGAGGGAAAGCGCGGCGGCCCGAAGATGATCGTAACGGAGCGAGCAGTCCTTGACGGTGTTCGGGTTTGCAGTCGGATGCCCGCTGCCGTACCCCTCGGTATAGACGATGTCCGGGTCGCGTTCGAAGCGGTAGAGGTTGAATGCGCCTTGGAGTCCGACGTGCGCTCCGGCCGAAAACGGGAGCACCTGGATGTTGATCCGGGAGTTGTGCTCGAAGGACAACAGGTGAGCCAGTTGACCCCGCATGGTCTCTGCACCGCCGATTTCCTGGTGCAGCGCTGCCTCGCTGATGACCATCCACAGGACCGGGGGCATTCCCCTCTCGAAGATGCGCTGACGGGCCAGCCGTACGGCAGTGCGGTCGTCCAGCTCGGTTTGATCCAGGACACCGAGGACGGCACGGGCGTACGACTGCGCTTGGAGGAGCCCGTGCACCACGTGAGTCTGGAACGTGCAGATCTCCAGCGCCCTGCCTTCCAGCTCCGCCACCTGCTGGAACCAGGCCGGAAGGCGGCTTCGCAGCACCAGCTCGACGAGGCGGGAGAACATACCGTCCGTTCCCAGCGCCGCATCCGCCCGTTCGCTGAACTCCGGCGTCGGAAGCTTCCTGGCCGTCTCGATCTGGCCCACCAGCGAGCCGGTGTAGTTGAGGATGTCCCCCAACTGCCGCTGTGTCAGCCCGGCCGCCTCCCTGTGGCGCCGTAGCTCAAAGCCGTAGTAGTCGAGCGGGGACGCACCTGGATCAAGGGCGTTGATGTTGGTCACGCAGAGCCCCTCTCACGCAACCCCGTCCACCAAGAGACGGGTTGTATCCGTTCTGTAGCCGAGGGTAGTCACCGCACGTCAGGCTCGTCCTGTGAACGAATACATTCCCGCCCGGTACTCGATGCGCCTCACCGTCGGCTCGCACGCCCCCCGGCACATCCGCCGTATCGTCCGCTCGTTCCTCGGCGAATGGGGCATGTCCGAGCTGTCGGACGCCGTGGAACTGGGCATGACGGAACTGCTCGCGAACGTCGTACGGCACGTACCGGACCGCCGCTGCACCCTGCTGTTGCTGCGGCAGCGCACCGGCGTGCGGGTGGAGGTCACGGACGGCAGCGATGAACTGCCGTGCACACCGGACGCGTTGGACGCAGAGGCCGAGAACGGCCGAGGGCTTGTCCTGCTGGACGCGATGGCCGACAAGTGGGGCGTGGATCCTGTGCCGGGTGGTGGAAAGGCGGTGTGGTTCGAGTGCTGGAGCGGAAGTGACCGGACATGTCGGTGCTCCAGCGCATCAGGACGGCCTGGTGTTTGCCCCCTCTGCCCGCCGCTCCTCTTGTTCAGGGACAGCGCTCGCCGTGCGGGCCCGCGGGCCCTGGAGGAGGTACGTGAGGCCGAAGCCCGCAGCGACCACCACCGCTCCCCCGACCGCGTCGAGCACCCAGTGGTTCGCCGTCGCGACGATCGAGGAGGCCGTGAACAGCGGATGCAGCAGGCCGAGGGCCTTCATCCACCAGCGCGTCGCCAGGACGGCGATCACGACGCCGCACCACAGGGACCAGCCGAAGTGCAGGGACGGCATCGCCGCGTACTGGTTGGTGAGGGCCGTGAGCGTGCCGTAGTCGGGCTGGGAGAAGTCCTGGACTCCGTGGACGGTGTCGATGTAGCCGAGCCCCGGCATCAGACGCGGCGGGGCCAGCGGGTAGAGCCAGAAGCCGGCCAGGGCGAGCAGCGTGGCGAAGCCGAGGGCGGAGCGGGCCCAGCGGTAGTCGCCGGGGCGGCGCCAGTAGAGAACCGCGAGGACGGCCAGCGGGACGATGAAGTGGAACGACGTGTAGTAGTGGTCGAGGAAGTCCCGCAGCCAGTCGATCCCGACGACGGTGTGGTTGACCCAGTGCTCGATGTCGAGGCGCAGGGCGCGCTCGAGGTCGTGGATCTGCATGCCGTGCTCCTCGGCCTCGGCCCGCCCGGCGGAGTTGCTGCCGCCGGTGGCGGCGAGGCGGACCTTGGAGTAGGCGGCGTAGGTGACGCGGAGGAGGAGCAGCTCGAGGAGGAGGTTGGGCCGGGTGAGGACCCGGCGCAGGAACGGCACCAGCGGCACGTGACGGAAGCGGGCCGGGACGGCGGGCGCGTACGCGATCGGCAGCGGTGACCGGTAGTACGGCGAGGTGCGGGGCAGGAACGGCACGGCGGTGGCCGCGGCCAGGGCGGCGAGCAGGACGACGTTGTCACGCAGCGGGTGGAGGGACGCCATGTCCGGCAGGATCATCTTGGCCGGCAGGGTCATGACCAGGATGACGGTGACCGGCCACACGTACCGGTCGGAGGCGCGTCTGCCGACCCGGCCGACGACCGCGAGCAGCACCCACAGCAGCTGGTGCTGCCAGGCCGTGGGCGAGACGACGATCGCGGCGCATCCGGTGATCGCGACGGCGAGCAGCAGCCGGCCGTCGCGGAAGCAGCGCACGGCCCGGCGCAGGGCCAGGACGGCGACGGCCGCGCCGAGCGACAGGAAGAGCGCGACCTCCAGGGGGCCGTTCAGGCCGAGCCGGAGCAGGGCGCCGTGCAGGGACTGGTTGCCGAGGTCGTCGGCGGGTCCGCCGAGGCCGACGCCGGCCATGTGGTGGACCCAGTAGCGGTAGGAGTCGTGCGGCATCGCCGCCCAGGCGAGCCCGGTGCAGGTGGCGAAGGTGACGCCGGTGGCGAGCGCGGCGCTTCTGCGGCCGGTGCACCACAGCAGGGGCGTAAAGAGCAGCAGGGTGGGCTGGAGCGCCGCCGCGACGCCGATGAGCAGGCCGCTGGTCCGCTGGCCGTGGACGGCGAAGCAGCCGAGCAGGACGAGCAGGACCGGGATGATGCTGGTCTGGCCGAGCCACAGGGTGTTGCGGACGGGCAGGGACAGCATCAGCAGGCTGACGGCGACGGGGGCGGCCAGCAGTGCCGTGCGGCGGCTGACGGGCTGGGGCAGGGCGCGGGCGGCGATCAGGCCGAGGGCGACGACGAGCAGCAGGGTGCCGAAGGTCCAGCCCCAGCCGAGGGCCTGTTCGGCCGAACGGGTGAGGGGCTTGAGGACGAGGCCGCCGAAGGGGGTGCCGGTGAAGCGGGTGGAGTCGTAGAGCGAGCCGTTCACATGCAGGACGCCGTTCGGCCCGACCCAGGTCTCCAGGTCCGTGAGCCGCTCACCGCGCGGGGTGGCGAGGACGACGGCCACCTGCCGGGCGGCGAGGAGGGCGGCGATCAGCCACAGCCCGAGGCGGGCGACGCGCAGGCGTGCGCGGGTCCCGCCGGCGGCCGTCGCTCCGAAGGCTTTCGCCGGTCGTCCGCCGTGATCCGCATTCGCCACGCCTCGTCGGCCTCCCGCACCAGTTCATCCCACATATCCCGTATGTGGGAATTCCTCCTGCGAACCCTATGGGGAACGCGTGGTTCCGGAGAAGAAGACGCGGGTGACGGCGACCGTGCGCGGAGGGTGCGATCACTCCTCGCGGACGCGATATGGATCACATGAAGATCGGTTGTGAACCGCTTTCCGTCGGGCAGAAGCACCAGCACAGCCGCGATTTACGTGCAGTGTGCAACGAAAGACGCACCGCCCGTAAGCGGAGAAAATCCGCCTATCGTCGCTTTTTCGGCCCGTACGACAGCGCCGCCGCGCGGGACCGCGTCCCTGTCCCCGTCGAAAGGTAGGCGAACGAGTCTTGTCGACTGTCTCAGTCGTCGCCCCCGCGTCCCTCGGGAAGAACCGCACAGCGAAGGCCCCCGACCCCACCGTCACCGACCCCGCGCTCGTCAAGCGCGCCGTGAAGGCGGCCGCGCTCGGCAACGCGATGGAATGGTTCGACTTCGGCGTCTACAGCTACATCGCGGTCACGCTGGGCAAGGTCTTCTTCCCCTCCGGCAACCCCACCGCCCAGCTGCTGTCCACGTTCGGCGCCTTCGCCGCGGCCTTCCTGGTCCGACCCCTCGGCGGCATGGTCTTCGGCCCGCTCGGCGACCGCGTCGGCCGCCAGAAGGTCCTCGCCCTCACCATGATCATGATGGCGGCGGGCACCTTCGCGATCGGCCTGATCCCGTCGTACGCGACGATCGGCGTCGGCGCGCCGATCCTGCTCCTGGCGGCCCGCCTCGTGCAGGGCTTCTCCACCGGCGGCGAGTACGCGGGCGCCTCCACGTTCATCGCCGAGTACGCCCCCGACAAGCGGCGCGGCTTCCTCGGCAGCTGGCTGGAGTTCGGCACGCTCGCCGGCTACATCGGCGGCGCGGGCCTGGTCACGATCATGACCGCCCTGCTCTCCGCCGACGACCTGACCTCCTGGGGCTGGCGCATCCCGTTCCTGATCGCGGGCCCGATGGGCATCATCGGTCTCTACCTGCGGCTGCGCCTGGAGGAGACCCCGGCCTTCGCGGCCGAGGCGGAGAAGGCCGAGAACAACCGCCCGAAGACGCCGCTGCGCGAGATGGTCACCGGCCAGTGGCGCGCGCTGCTGCTCTGCGTCGGCCTGGTGCTGGTCTTCAACGTCACCGACTACATGCTGCTGTCGTACATGCCGAGCTACCTGACCGGTCAGCTCCACTACGACGAGACGCACGGCCTGCTGGTCGTCCTCGGCGTGATGGCCGTGATGATGATCGCCCAGCCGTTCATGGGCGCGCTGACCGACCGTGTCGGCCGCCGCCCGGTGATCGCCACCGGCTGCGCGGGTTTCCTGCTGCTGTCCGTCCCGGCCCTGCTGCTGATCCGCGAGGGCAGTCTGCTCGCGGTCGCGCTCGGCATGGGCGCCCTCGGCCTGCTGCTGGTCTGCTTCACGGCGGCGATGCCCTCGGCGCTGCCGGCGCTGTTCCCGACGAAGGTCCGCTACGGCTCGCTGTCGATCGGCTTCAACGTCTCCGTGTCCCTGTTCGGCGGCACCACCCCGCTGGTGGTGACGGCCCTGATCGGCGCCACCGGGAACATGATGATGCCCGCGTACTACATGATGGCCGCGGCCGTGATCGGCGGTTTCGCGGTGTGGCGCATGGCGGAGTCGGCGGGTCGTCCGCTGCCGGGTTCGGCACCCTCGGTGGCGGGCCGACACGCCGAGTGAGTTCCCGCTGACAGGGGCCGCCCGCACCAACTATCGTCGTGACGCCAGTAGTTAGGGATGCTAACTATGCGTACGAAAGGTAGGGGCGCATGAGCGAGTCGCACGTCTGGGACGAGGTCGACGCCTACTTCACCGCCCACCTCGCACCGGACGACGAAGCCCTGGCGGCCGCCCTGCGGGACAGCGACGCCGCCGGGCTTCCGCACATCAACGTCGCGGGGAACCAGGGCAAGCTCCTCCAGCTCCTCGCCCAGATCCAGGGCGCCCGCCACATCCTGGAGATCGGCACGCTCGGCGGCTACAGCACCATCTGGCTGGCCCGCGCCCTGCCCGCCGACGGGCGGCTGGTCTCCCTGGAGTACGACCCCCGGCACGCCGAGGTCGCCGTCCGCAACATCGCCCGCGCCGGTCTGGACAAGCTGGTCGAGGTGCGGGTGGGTCCGGCCCTGGAGTCGCTGCCCAAGCTGGCGGACGAGAACCCGCCCCCGTTCGACCTGGTCTTCATCGAC
The DNA here is from genome assembly GCF_044764825.1 of Streptomyces sp. NPDC093598. NCBI lineage: Bacteria > Bacillati > Actinomycetota > Actinomycetes > Kitasatosporales > Streptomycetaceae > Streptomyces > Streptomyces sp. NPDC093598. Next base: position 659,292 of record NZ_JBIWIV010000001.1, read on the forward strand.
GCCGACAAGGTCAACAACCCGCACTACGTGGAGTGGGCGATCAGGCTCACCAGCACGGGCAGCCTGATCGTCCTCGACAACGTCGTCCGGGGCGGCCGGGTCGTCGACGCGGACAGCACCGCCCCGGACGTGACGGGCACCCGCACCGCGATCGAGCTGATCGCCGGCCATCCGAGACTGAGCGGCACCGCGATCCAGACGGTGGGCATGAAGGGCTACGACGGGTTCGCGCTGGCGCGCGTGCTGGCGTGAGCCCTCGCCGTCACACCTCGTGGTAGAAGCCCACGTTGACGCTGCGCGGGGCGGTGCGGTCCTGGATGATGATCTCGCCGCTGCCGCCCCTGGGCAGCGGGACGGTGCCGCCGTAGGCGAGGGGCTGGGCGTACTCCCCCGTCGTCAGCCGCACCTCGGAGGACGGGTCGGGCTGGGAGCCGCGCAGCCAGGTGACCTGCCAGGTCCCCTCCGGTCCGCACAGGAACTCCAGGTGGACGCGGGAGACGAACAGCCAGTCGTCCGGCGTGCTCAGCCGGCACACGGACTTGTCGCGGCCCACCCGCAGCACCGCGCCCGGCTCGCTGGGCGCTTCGGCCATGAGCATGCCGGCCGTGGCGCCCGCCTCCGCCTCCGCGACGGTGGCCATGGTGAGTTCGAGCACGTGCGCTCCTTCTGAGACGTCCTGGTGGTCAGACAGACAGGCCCTCGGCCCGCCGCATGATAAAACGCCCGGCCGCGCGGTGTCCGGCACAATGGCCTCATGACCGAGCGAAAGCCACCAGGCGTCGACTTCGAGTCCTGGGTCGACAAGCAGATCCGTGACGCGGAGGCGCGCGGGGAGTTCGATCGGCTGCCGGGAGCGGGCGAACCCCTCCCGCGCGACATCGAGACCACCTACGACGAACTGTGGTGGGTCAAGCGGAAGATGGCCCGCGAGGGCTTCTCCGTCCTCCCGCCGGCGCTGGCGCTGCGCAAGGAGGCGGAGGACGCGCTGGAGGCCGCGCTCGCGGCCCCCTCGGAGCGGATCGTCCGGAAGATCATCGACGAGGTCAACGACAAGATCCGCGACATGATGTTCAAGCCGCCGCCCGGCCCCCCGCTGGGAAAGAAGCCGTACGACGTCGAGGACGTCGTACGGCAGTGGCGGGAGCGCCGGGCGGACCGGTGACCGGGGGCTTTCCCCCGGCTCACACGTGCAGCAGCCGTTCGGCCAGCTCGCGGTAGTCCTTCAGGGCCAGCCGGAGCTGCTCGGTGTCGGCCGACGAGACGGACTTGCCCTCGCCGCCCTCGACGGACTGCCAGGAGTGGCGCAGCGTGCGACGGCGCTGCGTCACGGCCTCGGTGAAGCGGGCCGCTATCTCCTCCAGCACGTGGTCGGCCTCCTCGACGGCGGCCCTGGGCCCGTCGACGAACCCGGCGACGGCGTGCTGCAACTGCGCACCGAGCTTGTCGGACTCGTCGTGGGCGAGGAGGTGGGACCGGTTCTTCGCGGAGCCGGTCTTGTCCGGGCCGGTGCCGTAGGAGTCGCCGCGGGGGGCCTCGGTGCCGTGCCGACCGGTGCCGGGCACGTCGGTTCCGTGGGCCGCGGCACGGTCCGCGTCGGTGCCGTGCGTGACGCCGCGGCCGGCATCGGTGACGTGCGTGGCGCCGCGGTCCGTTTCGATGCCGTGCGTCGTGCCGCCGCGGGCCGCTTCCGTGTCACGGGCCGCGCCGCGGTCGGTGCCGGGTGCGGTCGTGCCGTGGCCGGTGCCCAGGGCGCTCTCGCCGCGGGCGTCCGGGGTGGTCGGCGTATGGCCGCCGGGCGGTCGGGTCATGTCGGTCATCTGCCTCAACTCTCCTTCGCCTGACGTCGGTTGATCGCCCACGGCATGTGCCCGCCGCGGGCCGGAGCCTTGCGGCCGCCGTTCAGTCCGGCACGGTGGTGCCCGTCGTGCCGTCCCTCCTCGTGGCGTCCGCCCGTGTGGCCGCCGCCGTCGTGGCGGGCCGGCTTCACCAGCTCCTCGAACAGGGCGCGGGCCGCCACCATGGCCTCACGCATGTCTTCCGTGCCCTGGCCGCCGTCACGGGCGTCCTCCGCGCGCAGATGTGCCGCGCGGTGCACGCGCCGGTAGCCGTCCACGTGGTGGGCGTGGTGCACGGACAGCGCGGCCAGCTGTTCCTCGTACTGCCCGCCGTCCGGGAAGCCCCGGGCACCGGCCAGCTCGGCGAGCAGCCGGTCCGCCTCGGCGACGGCATCGCGCGGCGAGTCGACGAACCGCTCCTGGGCGGCCGTCCAGCGCGCCTCGTACTGCTCGCGCTGCGCCGGCTCCAGCGACCGCTCGCGCAGGTCGCCGTGGCGGTGCAGGCGCTCGGTCAGCTCGCGCTCGGCCGCTTTGGCGTCACCGTCGTGCCGGGCGACGGCCCGGTCGTACTCGGGTCCGAAGCGGCGCTTCAGGCTCGGGCCGCGCCGAGGCCCGCGGGCGCGCAGGGTCATGACGGCCGCGATGATGACGACGACCGCCGCGATCACGATCAGAGCAATGATCAGGCCAGTGGACATGAATGCCTTCCGGGTTCTCGGCCCAACCGACTCTCCTCGCGAGCCGGTTCGCCCGTCGGGTTGCCCCAAACCCCGTATCCAAACGGCGCCCGGGCGCAACCGGGGCGCGAACACTTGGCCGGGACTATTCGGTTGCGCGTCCGCTGGGGTGCCTGTGAAGAATGCGGTTCATGACGTGGACCGTGACCCCGGAACCGTACGACTCCCCCGTAGCCGCCGCTCTTTGGCGGGCGTACTACACCGAGGTCAGCGACCGCTGGTACCTGCTGCACGAGGGGCGCCGGACCGACCCGGCCGAGCTGGAGCGGGAGATCGCCGCCCGGCCGGGTGCCGATCTGGCGCCGCCGCGGGGCCGGTTGCTGGTCGCCCGGTACGGCGGTGAGCCGGCCGGCAGCGCGGGCGTACGGCTCCTGGACGGCACGACCGCCGAGCTCACGCGGGTGTTCCTGCACGAGTCGATGCGCGGCAGGGGCGGCGCCCCGCTCCTGGTCGGGGCCGCCGAGGACGCCGCACGCGCGCTCGGCGCCACCCGGATGATCCTCGACACCCGCGGCGATCTCGTCGAGGCCCGCGGCCTGTACGCCCGCCTCGGCTACCGGGAGACCGCACCGCACAACGACGACCCGTACGCAGAGCACTGGTTCAGCAAGGACCTGGCCTGAACTCAGACCCGCTCGTCCGTGGGGAGCGCGCTGTACGGCCGCTCGCGCCGCGATCCGCACAACTCGCCGTTCATCTCCCGCACGAGGTCGACCAGATCGGTCGGCCGGTCCGGCCCCCACCAGTCGCCGAGCAGCTCGGCGAGGGACTCCTCGCGGGCCTCGGCCAGCCGGTCGGCGACCTCGCGTCCCCGGCCGGTCAGCATCATGTCGAGGCCTTGGCGCACGGCGAGGCGGCGCTCCTCGGCCTGTCGGGCGGCCTCCATGACGACGGTCAGGGGCACGGGCATGTGATCGGCCAGCGCACCCGGTTCCACCGAGCCGTACCGGCGGATCCGCAGCAGCAGCCAGCTCGTCGCGGGCCGCAGGTCGTAACCCGCCCGGGCGGTGATCTCGCGGTAGATATCGCGCCGCCCCGCGCGGGTGCCGAGCACCGACAGCGCACGGCACACCTCGTCGTACGAGGACCGCTCGACGGGGTTGCTGGCCAGGGTCTCGGTGACGTCGGGCGCGGTGACCGAGCCGCGCAGCCGGTCCTCCTTCAGGAACCAGGCCAGCAGGAATCCGAGGAGTGCGACGGGGGCGGCGTACAGGAAGACGTCCGTGATGGAGACGGCGTAGGCGTGCAGGGCCGGCGGGCGCAGGCCGGGCGGCAGGGCGGCGATGCCGCGCGGGTCGGCCTCGAGGGTGTCCACGGAGACGCCGGGCGGGAGCCGGGCGCCCCGGAAGGCGTCCGTGAGCTGGTCGCCGAGCCGGCCCGCGAAGACCGTGCCGAAGACGGCGACACCGAACGAGGCGCCGATGGAGCGGAAGAAGGTCGCGCCGGAGGTGGCCACGCCCAGGTCCTCGTACGGGACCGCGTTCTGCACGATGAGCACGAGGACCTGCATCACCAGGCCGAGGCCGAGCCCGAAGACGAAGAAGAAGCCGCTCAACTCGGCGGTGGAGCTGTGCTCGTCGAGCTGGTGGAGCAGGAGCAGCCCGAGCGTGGTGATGCCGGTGCCGGCGATCGGGAACACCTTCCAGCGGCCGGTGCGGCTGACGATCTGCCCGGAGGCCGTCGAGGCCAGCAGCAGGCCCAGCACCATCGGCAGCATGTGCACACCGGACATGGTCGGGCTGACGCCCTGCACGACCTGGAGGAAGGTCGGCAGGTAGGTCATGGCGCCGAACATCGCGAATCCGACGACGAAACTGATGACGGCGGAGAGGGTGAAGGTGCGCACCCGGAAGAGCTTGAGCGGCAGCACCGGTTCGGCGGCCCGCCGCTCGACGGCCACGAAGGCGACGGCGAGGACGACGCCCAGGACCGCGAGGCCGACGATCCGCCAGGACCCCCAGGGCCAGGTCGTCCCGCCGAGCGAGGCGACCAGCACCAGGCAGGTGGCGACGGCGGCGATGAGGAAGGTGCCGAGGTAGTCGATGACGTGCCGTTGCGCCTTTCGCGGGATGTGCAGGACGGTCGCGATCACGGCGAGCGCGACGACGCCGACGGGCAGGTTGACGTAGAACACCCAGCGCCAGCTCAGGTGCTGGGTGAACAGCCCGCCGAGCAGCGGTCCGAGCACACTGGTCGCGCCGAAGACGGCGCCGAACAGCCCCTGGTAGCGGCCGCGTTCACGGGGCGGCACCAGATCACCGACGATCGCCATCGACAGCACGATCAGTCCGCCGCCGCCGAGGCCCTGGAGGGCCCGGAACGCGATCAGCTGAGCCATGTCCTGCGCCGCGCCGCACAGCGCGGACCCGATCAGGAAGATCACGATCGCCGTCTGGAACAGCCTCTTGCGCCCGTACTGGTCGCCGAGCTTGCCCCACAGCGGGGTGGCGGCCGTCGCGGCCAGCAGATACGCGGTGACCACCCAGGACAGGTGATCCAGGCCGCCGAGATCGCTGACGATCGTGGGCAGCGCGGTCGACACGATGGTCTGGTCGAGGGCGGCGAGCAGCATGCCGAGGAGCAGGGCGCCGATGGAGACCAGGACGTTCCCGGGCACCCGCTCCTGAGCCGCAGCGTCGTGGGGTGACAGTGTGGTGGCGTTCCCGTCCCCGGCCATGAGACCTCCTGTGTCTCCTGTGACATTTTCCATCGTGACCGCTGTGACCTGTTATGGCCCGCCGGGCCCTTTTGGAAGCCGTGGTTCCGGGGGCTCGTCGCCCGCGCTGTGGAGAAGATCTGGATAATCTCTGGAGTTCGCGAGGGGAGGGAGGAACGCGTGGAACCGTCGAACGGCCACCCGTGCCCGGAGTGCGGCGCCCCCAGACGCCGGGACAACACCCCCGCCTGCGCCTGCACCCACCGCGCCGCAGAGGCCCTCCGCGACGCCCGCACGGCCCAGGCGGCGGCAGCGGAGGACTTCGATCCGCTGCGGATCCGCCCGTACGTGGAGATCGACGCGGGGCGCTCCGGGCCGGACACCGGCGAGGGGCTGCCCTCCTCACCGGCCGGGACGACGACGCCCCCGCGCCCGGGGGAAGCCGTGAGGGCATCCGAGGCGGCCCAGGCCGCGCCGTCCCGCACCACACCCCCGGCCGAGTCGGCCGCGACCCCGTACGCCTCCCCCACGGACGCCACGGCCACGCCCCCGCGGACACGTCCCGGCACCCCCGGGCGGCCCGGGGCCGACGCCGCGGAGCCACCGCAGGCCGAGAAACCCGGACCCACGCCCCGAGGCACACCAGGCCCAGCCGCAGCCGACATCAGCGCAACGGCCCCGCGCCAGGACACCCCGCGGACACCCGCACCCGCCCCCTGGCAGCCCGGCACCGGCCTCGCGAAGGCACCGCACGCCCAGGGCCCCGGGCCCGCGGCCGACAGCACGCCGGGGCGGCCGGCGACGGCCGGCGGCGGCGTCGCCCTCCCGCACGGCGGGTCCTCACACCCCGGAAGCACCGCTCGGCCGTCCTCCCCCGCCGACGTCACCATGCCGCTGCGCCCCGTCGACGCGGACGCGACCACCGTGCTGCCGGCCACCCCCGCCACCTCGGTGACTCCGACGCCCCTGGCCCCTGCCGCGGCCGAGCCGAGCGTCACCGACCTGCGGATGTCCGACGGGACGGCGGGGGCGGCTCGCGGCGCGCCGGAAGGGGGCGACCCCGGTGCGCGGAGGTCCGGGCGACGGCGCCGGATCCTCCTGATCGCCGCCGCCGCCTGCGTCGCCGTCGTCGCGGCGGCCGGGTACGCGAGTGGGCTGTTCTCCTACGAAAGCCCGTCCCGGGACACCGCCCTGCCGGACGGCATCCGGGCGAGTGTGCCGGACGCCCCGTCGAGCAGCGCGGTGTCCGCACCCGCGAAGGGCAGCGCGTCGGCGGTCGTGCCGACCCCGGCCGCACCGGCCCCGTCGCCGTCCCGCGGCGGGAGCCCGTCCGCCTCCCCGTCGCCGTCGGCACCGAGCGCCTCGGCGAGCCCGTCGCAGTCGCCCTCCCCGTCGGCACCGCGGACGTCCGCCACCGCGACCGGCCCCGGGCAGGCGCCTGTGGACAACTCCCGCCAGAGTGACGGTCCCGCTGTCCTGCGCCTCGGCGACCGCGGCCCGGAGGTCACCGAACTCCAACGCCGCCTGCGCCAGTTGTACCTCTACGACGACGACACCGACGGCACCTTCGACGACCGGCTCGAGGAAGCGGTCCGCACCTATCAGTGGTCACGCGGCATCCAGGCCGACGACCTCGGCGTCTACGACCGGGAGACCCGGGCGAAGCTGGAGTCGGAAACCCGGGAGCCATGACCGGCCCGGCCGCCCTACTGTGACACCGTGGCTACTCAGGTGATCGTTCTCAACGGCGGTTCGAGCTCGGGCAAGTCCGGGATCGTCCGGTGCCTGCAAGAGGTCCTGCCCGGTCCGTGGCTGGCCTTCGGTGTCGACTCGTTCGTCGAGGCGCTGCCCGCGAAGCTGCGGGACTCGGACAGCGGGATCACCTTCGCGGCGGACGGCGGCGTGAGCGTGGGCGCGGAGTTCCGGGCCCTGGACGCGGCCTGGACCGAGGGCATCGCCGCCATGGCGCGCGCGGGCGCCGGGATCATCGTCGACGACGTCTTCCTCGGCGGCCCGGCGTCCCGGCAGCGGTGGGAGAAGGCCCTGTCCGGACTCACCGTGCTGTGGGTCGGCGTCCGGTGTGACGGCGAGGTCGCCGCGGGGCGCGAGATCGCCCGGGGGGACCGGATCCGCGGCATGGCCGCGTCACAGGCCCGGGTGGTGCACGAGGGCCTGGGCTACGACGTGGAGGTGGACACGACACACACCGAGTCCCTGGAGTGCGCGCGCATCATCGCCGCCCAGGTGACGCCTGCTCCGGCGCCGCCCGGGTGACGCATGCACCGGCGCCGCCGGGGGACGCCGTCGCCGCCCAGGTGACCCCGAGCGGCCGGATCACCCGATGGTGAGGCGGATCGTCCCGTCCGCCGCGGCCTCCACGCGCACCTTCGTGAGGTCCTCCACCACCACGTCCGGCGCGTGGGACGCGGCCCGGGGCCCGATCCCGACCACCGTCATCCCGGCGGCGCGTCCGGCCGCTATCCCGGCGCCGGAGTCCTCGAACACCACACAGTCCGCGGGGCTGATCCCCAGCTCCGCGGCGCCCTTCAGGAAGCCCTCCGGGTCGGGCTTGCTCGCCCCGACGGACTCCGCGGTCACCCGCACGTCGGGCTGCTCGAGACCGGCCGCCGCCATCCGCGCCGTCGAGAGCGGCACGTCGGCGGAGGTCACCAGCGCGTGCGGCAGCCCCCGCAGTGAGGCCAGGAACTCCCGCGCCCCGGGGATCGCGACGACACCGTCCGTGTCGGCCGTCTCCTCGGCGAGCATCCGGGCGTTGTCGGCGTGGTTCTGCTCCATCGGCCGTTCGGGCAGGAGCAGCGCCATGGAGGCGTAGCCCTGCCGGCCGTGGACGACCTTCATGACCTCGTCCCCGTCGAGCCCGTGCCGTTCGGCCCAGCGCCGCCAGACGCGTTCGACCGAGGCGTCGGAGTTGACGAGGGTGCCGTCCATGTCCAGCAGGAGGGCGCGGGCGGTGAGCACGGCGGTGGCCGTCATCGGCAGCTCCAAGGCTCGGTGCGCGTTCCAGCGCGGGAGAGGGGCGGACGACGGATCGCGACCGTCACACCCCCGGGAGGGACAAGGCGGCCCCGCCCGCCGGTCAGGGAAAACGGGCGGAGGCCACTTTGTTCCCCCACGGTACAAAACAAGGCGGCCCTCGCGCCAGGGGCCCCCTGCGGACGTTCACCCACTGTTCAGCTCGCCCGGCTCAGCCGGTCACGGCCTCCCACAGGCTCCAGACCCCGAGCCCCAGCATCACCAGCGCCGCGATCTGCGTGATCAGCCGCAGCGGCACCTTCTTCATCAGCGCCTTGCCGCCGACGATGCCGAGCCCGGCCACGGCCCACAGCGCGAGCACCGCGCCCAGGCCGACGGAGAGCGGGTCGTCGTAGCGGGCGGCCAGGTTCGCGGTCATGATCTGGGTGAGATCGCCGAACTCGGCGACCAGGATGAGCATGAAACCGGCGCCCGAGACCTTCCAGAAGGACTGGTTCTCCGGCTTGCGGACCTCTTCCTCGTCCTCGCCCTTCTTCAGCAGCAGCACCGCGGCCCCGCCCAGGAAGAGCACGCCCGTGAGGGCCTGCACGATCTGCTGCGGCAGCAGCGTCAGCACACTGCCGGCCGCGACGGCGAGCGCGACGTGCAGCGCGAAGGCGGCGGCGACACCGGCGAAGACGTAGGAGGCGCGGTAGCGCGTGCCGAGGACGAGGCCGGCGAGGGCGGTCTTGTCCGGCAGTTCGGCGAGGAAGACGACGCCGAAGACGACGGCCGTCACGGTCAGGCTGATCAAGGGTTCCTCAATCGGTCGGGGCTGCCCCACCGAGAGTGCTGGATCTTCACACACGACACCTCGGCACGGCAGCACACTCGGCGCCCGTGCCGGGAGGCACAGGCGTGCACTGCTTTGCCGAAGGTCTCGCCGGCAGGTCCGTGAAGGACCGGCCTCCGGGCGCCGGCTCAGGCGGGCTGAGCAGTATGTCGACGGTCCGGCGAAGAGCTACTCCCCTTCTGCGCCGTCCATGGTACGCGACGCCTCTGGCGTGAAAACTTTCCGCCCGAACCTTGTCATGTCATGGACGCGTCACTAACTTCTCACCGGGCGCACACCTGTGCGCAACACGGCACCGCGAGCATTCCCCTCGCTCGCAAGCCAACACCCCCCTCTCCCCAGGGAGTTCGCATGCCCAGGTTCTACGCGCGTCGACGGCTCAGCCTGGCCGCGGCCGCCACCGCGCTCATATCGGCCGCCACCCTCTTCAACGCCCCCACGGCCTCCGCCGCCCTCCCCACCCCCGTGAGCGGCGCCACCGCCCGCTCCTACCTCGCCTCGCTCACCGTGGCGACCGAGGACCGCACCGGCTACAACCGCGACCTCTTCCCGCACTGGATCACCCAGTCCGGCGCCTGCAACACCCGCGAGGTCGTCCTCGAGCGCGACGGCTCGAACGTCCAGCAGGACTCCTCCTGCGCCGCCACCAGCGGCAGCTGGTACTCCCCGTACGACGGCGCCACCTGGTCCGCCGCCTCCGACGTCGACATCGACCACCTGGTCCCGCTGGCCGAGGCCTGGGACTCCGGCGCCGACTCCTGGACGACCTCCCGCCGCCAGTCCTTCGCCAACGACCTCACCCGCCCGCAGCTCATCGCGGTCACCGACAACGTCAACCAGGCCAAGGGCGACCAGGACCCGGCCACCTGGATGCCGTCCCGGACGACGTACCGCTGCACCTACGTCCGCGCCTGGGTGCAGGTGAAGTACTACTACGGCCTCTCGGTCGACTCGGCCGAGAAGTCCGCGCTGCAGAACTACCTGGCGAGCTGCTGACACGCTGATTCGTGTCGGGACCTCCCCGCTGACCTCCGTCGTTCCGTACCGTACGGGGCGACGGAGAGGGGAACGACATGAGCGCACTGCGCCTCGGACCGCTGCTGAGGTACACCGACGGCTCGTCCGCGACCGTGTGGGTCGAGACGAGCCGCCCGTGCACCGCCGAAGTGCGCTGCGCCGACGGCGCCGGCGGCACCGCCCGCAGCTTCCAGATCGCCGGCCACCACTACGCACTGGTCCCGGTGACCGGTCTCACGGCCGGCACGACCACGACGTACGAGGTGTTCCTCGACGGCACACAGGTGTGGCCGCTGCCCGGATCCCCCTTCCCGCCCTCGGCGATCCACGCACCGGGGCCGGAGGGCGACCTCAACGTCGCCTTCGGCTCCTGCCGCTGGGCCTCCCCGCCGGCGGGCGGCGACGACCCCGTCGGCCCGGACGCCCTGGACGCCCTCGCCACCCGCCTCGCGGCCGACCCGGAGGGCGAGCGGCCGCACGTCCTGCTGCTGCTCGGCGACCAGGTGTACGCCGACGAGACCTCCGACTCCACGCAGCGCTGGCTGGCGGGCCGCCGCGACCTGAAGGAAGGGCCGGGCAACGGAGTCGCGGACTACGAGGAATACACACACCTCTACTACGAGTCCTGGCTCGACCCGCGCATCCGCTGGCTGCTGTCCACCGTGCCCAGCTTCATGATCTTCGACGACCACGACGTCATCGACGACTGGAACACCTCCGCCGCCTGGCTCGCCGACATGCGCTCCACCGGCTGGTGGCAGGAGCGGCTGCTGAGCGGCCTGATGTCGTACTGGGTCCACCAGCACCTCGGGAACCTCTCCCTCGAGGAGCTGGCGGCCGACCCGGTGTACGAGGCGGTCCGCGAGGTCCCCGACGGCACCGATGTGCTGCGCACCTTCGCCGCCCGGGCCGACGCCGACGCGGCCTCGGTCCGCTGGAGCTACCGGCGCGACTTCGGGCGCGTACGCCTGGTGATGGTGGACAGCCGGGCCGCCCGGGTCCTCGCCGAGGACGAGCGCGCGATGCTCGACCCGGGCGAGGACGCCTGGCTGCGCGAGCAGGTGCGGGACACGCCCGAGGCGTACGACCACCTGCTGATCGGCACCTCGCTGCCCTGGCTGCTGCCGCATCTCGTGCACGACGCCGAGGGATGGAACGCGGCGCTGTGCGGCGGCGAGCGGGGTGCCCGCTGGGCGCGCTTCGGGGAGAAGGTGCGGCGCGCCGCCGACCTGGAGCACTGGTCCGCGTTCCCGGAGTCCTTCGCGGGGCTGGCGGAGCTGATCGCCGAGGCGGGCTCGGGGCGGGACGCGCCGGCGACGGTGTGCGTGCTGTCCGGGGATGTGCACCACGCCTACATCGCCGAGCCGTCGTGGCCCGGCCCGGGCCCGGACGCCCGGGTGGTGCAGCTCGTGTGCTCGCCCGTCCACAACTCGGTCCCCCTGTCGATGCGTCTGGCGTTCCGCATCGGCTGGAGCGCGATGGCGCGGGGCCTCGGCCGCGGCCTCGCCCGGCACGGCCGCCTGCCGAACCCACCGGTCAGCTGGCGCAAGACCGGCGGCCCCTGGTTCGGCAACCAGCTCATGACGCTGACCATGCGCGGCCGTTCGGCCCGGCTGCGACTGGAGCAGGCCGAGGCCCGCCGGGGAACGGGTCCACGCCTGACGACGCTCCTGGACTCCGAACTCGCCCCGTAACCCACCGTTTCCCCTGATTACCACCGCTGTGTTCCGTGATGCCCCGGGATGCTAGTGAGGCATCCCACAGCGACCGTCAATCCTTTCCCACGAGCCTCGGTTCCCGCTCCCGGCGACGGCATGATGAGGCGGACCGTCCGCTTCCTGCCCGGCGGACCGCCGACCCGCGCCCCATACGTCCGGGAGTCCCACCCTTGTCTGCGTCGCCCGAGGAAACCGAGGAATCCGTACCGGCCGAGGGTCAGGGACCGGCCGCGAGACCCGCGAGTGTCTCCGTCGCCCTGGTCGGCGCCGGACCGCGCGGCACCAGCGTCCTGGAGCGCCTGTGCGCCTCCGCCCCGGAACTCCTCCCGCCCGGTGTCCGGCTGACGGTTCATGTGATCGACCCGGACCCGCCCGGCCCCGGCCGCGTCTGGCGCACCACCCAGTCGCCCGAGCTGTTGATGAACACCGTGGCCTGCCAGGTGACCCTGTTCACCGACGACAGCGTGGACTGCTCGGGCCCGATCCGCCCCGGCCCGAGCCTGCACGAGTGGGCGGGCGGCAGACTCGGCCCGGACGAGTACCCGACCAGGGCCGACTACGGCCGCTACCTGGAGTGGGTGTTCGCCGAGGTCGTACGGCAAGCGCCGCCGGCCGTACGGATCGAGACCCACCGGGCCCGCGCGGTGCGGCTCGACGACACTCCCGGCGACCGCCAGGCCCTCACCCTCGACGACGGCCGCACGCTGACCGGCCTGTCCGCGGTGGTCCTGGCCCAGGGGCACCTGCCGACGGCCGCCGACCCGGACCTGCTGCGCCTGGCGGCCCACGCCGCCCGGCACGGCCTGCGCCACGTCCCGCCCGCGAACCCGGCCGACGTCGACCTGTCGTCCATACCCCCGGGCGAGCCCGTCCTGCTGCGCGGCCTCGGTCTCAACTTCTTCGACCACACGGCCCTGCTGACGACCGGCCGGGGCGGCCGTTTCGTCCGGGACGCCGAGGGGCTGCGCTACCTCCCCTCCGGCTTTGAACCGCGGCTCTTCGCCGGTTCGCGGCGCGGCGTCCCGTACCAGGCGCGCGGCGACAACGCGAAGGGGCCGTACGGCCGGCACGTCCCGCTCGCCCTCACCCCGGAGGTGATCGCGGGGTTCCGCAAGCGCGCCGACTCCGGGGAGGCGCCCGATTTCCGCAGGCACATATGGCCCTTGGTGGCGAAGGAGGTGGAGACGGTCTACTACGCCGCGCTGATCCGGCGGGCCCCGGCCTCCGCGTGGCGGGAGCGGGAGTTCGCCGACCGCTTCGTCGCCGTCCCGCACGGGGACCCCCGGGAGGCGCCGCTGCTGGACGAGTTCGGGGTGCCGGAGGCCGACCGCTGGTGCTGGGAGCGGATTTCCCGCCCGTACGCCGGACGGGACTTCGCGCATCCCGGCGAGTGGCGCGACTGGCTGCTGTCGTATCTGCGCGAGGATGCCGCGCAGGCCGCGCTGGGCAATGTGCACGGGCCGGTGAAGGCGGCTCTCGACGTGCTGCGCGACCTGCGCAACGAACTCCGGCTGATCGTCGACCACGGCGGCCTGGCCGGCGCCTCCCGCCGGGACCACCTGGACCGCTGGTACACGCCGCTCAACGCGTTCCTGTCCATCGGCCCGCCCCGGCGCCGCATCGAGGAACTCGCGGCCTTGATGGAGGCGGGGGTGGTGCAGGTGCTCGGGCCGCGGCTGCGCGTGTCGGACGAGGACGGGGCCTGGACGGCGTACTCCCCCGACGTGCCGGGGTCGGCGGTCCGTGTGAGAACCCTCATAGAGGCCCGTCTGCCCGAACCCGACCTGCGGCGCACCGACGACGACCTCTTGGCCGGCCTGCTGCGGAGCGGGCAGTGCCGCCCGCACACCGTGGACGGTTATGAGACAGGCGGTTTGGACGTCACCTCCCGCCCCTATCGGCTGATGGATCGTCAAGGAGTTGCACACACAAGGCGGTTCGCGGTCGGAGTGCCGACAGAAGGCGTGCACTGGGTGACCGCCGCGGGAGCCCGCCCAGGGGTGGATTCGGTCACCCTTTCGGACGCGGATGCGGTGGCGAGAGCCGTTCTACGTGCGGCTGGGCCCGAGACAGGGACCCAATGGGAGGCAAAGCGGTGGCCAAATGTTGAACTTGAAAGCATCAATTAGGCACACCTAACGTGGGTTACTCCGCGGTATCCGTCCCCGACCGGCCTCCCCAGGGCCGGCCAACCGAAGGAGAGACCCCCCACATGACCGCTCGCCTCAACGGCGCACAGCCGTACGCGCTCGGACTGTTCCGGATCGTCGTCGGCCTGCTCTTCGCCTGCCACGGCGCCGTCGCCCTCTTCGGCGTCCTGGGAGGCGTGGACGGCAAGGGCGGCACCGCCGCGACCGGCGCCTGGCCGAACTGGTACGCGGCCGTCATCGAACTCGTCGGCGGCACCCTGGTCCTGCTGGGCCTCGGCACCCGCATAGCGGCCTTCATCTCCTCGGGCGCGATGGCCTACGCGTACTTCAAGGTCCACCAGCCCCAGGGCCTGTGGCCGATCGAGAACAGCGGTGAGGGCGCGGCCATGTACTGCTGGGCCATGTTCCTGCTGATCTTCACCGGCTCCGGCGCGTTCGGCCTGGACCGGCTGCTGAGCAAGCGCACCGCGGCGCAGGAGCAGCGCTCCGCCGGCCAGACCCCGGTGGCCGCCTGAGCCGCCCGGCCGGACACACAGCGGCGCCTTCCCCTGGGGGAGGCGCCGTTCCGTCTGTACCGGCCCGGTCGCCCGTATGCCGACAACTCGGGACGAGCCACGACGAGGTGAACACTCCGCACCGAACGTATGAGCCCCCCGTGAACCGCCCGTCACACCCCAGGCGTACGCTCTAAGGCTGTCATGGCCACTCCTGCCGTTCCCCCCGCGACATCGCGGCACGGTCTGGCCCACGGGGGAGTCACGGGGAGTTGCGGTGCTGGAGCAAGTGGGGCTGCTGGTCGGCAGCCCATGGATCTACGCGGCGGTGGCCCTGTCCGTCCTGCTCGACGTGTTCCTGCCGGTGCTGCCCAGCGGCGTCCTGGTGATCACGGCGGCCACGGCGGCGGCAGCGGGCACGGCGACCGATGTGCCCGACATCCTCGCGCTGACCCTCTGCGCGGCCACCGCCTCCGTCCTGGGCGACCTGATGGCCTACCGCCTCGCCTGGCGCGGCGGCGCCCGTCTGGACCGGGCGATCTCCCGTTCCCGGCGCCTGACCACCGCCCAGGAACGTCTCGGCGCGGCCCTCGCCCGGGGCGGTGGCGCCCTCGTCGTCCTCGCCCGTTTCGCTCCGGCCGGCCGCTCGGTGGTCTCCTTCGGCGCGGGTGCCGCCCACCGCCGCGTCCGCGACTTCCTGCCCTGGTCGGCCCTGGCCGGTTGCACCTGGGCCGCGTACAGCGTCGCCCTCGGCTACTTCGGCGCCCACTGGCTGGGCGCGAGCTGGCTGGCGACGGCGGTGTCGGTGGGGGCGCTGTTCGGCGCCGGGGCCGGGGCGGCGTATCTGATGCGGCGAGAGCCGCGGACGTCGTAGACCGAGCTCCGACTCACCACCCCGACCACTCCGAGACCTGGAAGCGGCTGAGACATTGACCACCACGGCGTCGCGGGAAGCCTCTCGAATACGACGGATCACGCTCGCCGCGAGACGGCATCCACGGGCGATGCTGTGGATCACGGCAGGCTTGATCACGCTCGGATTCCTCGTCGCGCTCCAGATCGCCGCGCACCACCTCGGCATCCCGGGGCCGATCACCACGCAGGCCCGCGAGGTGATCCACGCCCCCAAGTCAGGCTTCCTGCTGTACGCCAGCATGGCGCTGATGATGGTGGTGCTCACCTGGCGGCAACGGCTCATCGCCCTCGGCGCCGCGATCGGCATCGACCTCGTCTTCCTGCTGGTGCGGTGGGCGATCGGCGCCCATCCCGCCGAAGGCCATCCGTTCGGCAACGGCGCGCTGTGGGTGATCCTCGGCGTCGCGGTCTTCGCCCTCACCCGCCGCACCGGCCGGGAACGCGTCCTGATGCTGAAGGGCGTGGGGCTCGGCCTGCTGCTGGTGACCGGCCGCAAGACCGGTGACACCTGGCTGCTGATCACGTCGAAGACCCGCCCGGCCGTCCTCGACCCGTACGTCGCCATGGCCGATCACGCGCTGGGCAACCCGTCATGGCCGGCGGGGCGGCTCCTCAGGGCGAGCGGCCCGGTCGGTGAGCACGCCCTCGACTACGTCTACGCCCAGCTCGCGGTGGCCGCGGTCTGTGTGGCGCTGTACCAGCTGCGCAACGTGGCGGCCGAACGGCGCTTCCCGCGCCACCACCTGGTGCGCACCTTCCTGCTGATCGGCGTGCTCGGACCGGCCGTCTACATGATCTACCCCGTGGTCGGGCCGATCTTCGCCTACGGCCCCGAGGGCGGGAGTTGGGCGGCGGCCGACCTGTGGCCGAACACCCTGCCGCCGATCACCACCCCCTACGAGATGCCGTTCGACGGGATCACCCCGCGCAACTGCATGCCCAGCCTGCACACGGCGTGGGCCATCACGATCTTCATCCACTCCCGCAAGGGACCGCGCGCTCTGCGTCTCGCCGGCACGTTCTGGCTGGTCGCCACCCTCGCGGCGACGCTGGGATTCGGCTGGCACTACGGCGTGGACCTCGTCGCCGGCGTGGTGTTCGCGTACACGATCGAGGCAGGGCTGCGCACGTACGACCGCGGCTGGGACCGCGCGGGAACGCAGCTGATCGTCCACGGGACGATCGTCTTCGCGGCGCTGCTGGCGTCCTACCGCTTCCTGCCGCTGGAGATGGCCGCCCACCCGTGGCTCTCCGGCCCCCTCCTCCTGCTGGCGATGGCCTCGGTGGTCCACGGCTACCAGCGGACCACCCGGCTGTGGGAAGCGGAGGCCGCACCCGCGCCGCGACCGGAACCGCAGCCCGAACCGGCGATCTGAGGCCCTGGGGCCGGCTAGCTCGCCTTCCGGGCCGCGGCCCCGCGCACCTCCAGCCCGTCCAGCAACTCGGCCGTGGCCTGCGCGACGGCGTCCACGGCGCGGTCGAACACCTCCTGGTTGTGAGCGGCGGGGGCGCGGAACCCCGACACCTTCCGCACGTACTGCAAAGCGGCAGCGCGCACGTCCGCCTCGGTGGCCTCTTCGGGCATCGCGGGCGGACGCAGCGTCTTGATACTCCGGCACATGCCCCCAGTCTCACCCTTCTGGCCCCCGCACGACAGCGTTGCCTGCCATGATCGCTCCGAGGCGGCCACCGTCCCGGGGCCGACCGACGAGAGGAACTCCTCGTGGCGAACGAACTCACCGTGGCCGTCCTCGGCCCCGGCGGCGTGGGCGGCCTGCTCGCCGCCCTGCTCTCCCGCACCGGCCATCGCGTGATCTGCCTGGGCGGCGAGAAGACCGCCGAGGCCCTGCGCACCGACGGCATCCGGGTTCGCAGCGCCCGCTTCGGCGACTTCACGGCCCGCGTCGAGGCCGGCACCGAGCTGCGGGAACCGGTCGACGCGTGCCTGGTCACCGTCAAGCACACCGCCCTCGACGCCGCCTTGGCGCGGGTCCCCGCTCCGGCGCTGTCCGACGGCCTTCTCGTGCCGTTCCTGAACGGCGTCGAACACCCGGCGGCCCTGCGTGCCCGCTACCGCCCCGACCGCGTCGCCCCCGCCGTCATCCGCGTCGAATCGACCCGCGTCGCCCCGGGCGTCATCGAACACGGCAGCCCCTTCGCGGAGATCGACCTGACCGGCACGGACGTGCCCCGGCAGCGCCTCGACTCCCTCGCCGAGGCCTTCGCCACGGCCGGTCCCGCCACCCGTGTCCTGGAGGACGAGACGGCGGCCCTGTGGGCGAAGATGTCGTTCCTGGCGCCCTTCGCCCTGCTGACCACGCGCTACGGCCTGCCCCTCGGAGACGTCCGCACCCGCCACCGCGACGAGCTGACGGCCCTGGTGGAGGAGACGGCCGCGATCAGCCGCGCGTGCGGCGGCCCGGCGGACCCCGCCCAGGCCCTCGCCCGCTACGACGCCTTCCCGCCGTCGACGAAGTCCTCGATGCAGCGTGACGCCGAGGCCGGCCGGCCCCTCGAACTGGACGCCATCGGCGGCGCGTTGCTCCGCGCGGCCGAGCGCCATGGCGTACCGGCTCCGGTGGCGGCCCGCGTGGTGAGCGAGGTACACACGTTCGCATGAACCACAGGAAGGAACTCGCCTGCCAAATTCGAACAGGCGTATCATTGGGTCGTGGCTACGACCTATGACTTTCCGAGTGACCTCCTGGCCGGTCAGGAGGAACTCCATCAGGTCCGGGCCGAGCTGTCGGCCCTGCTGAAGCGGCTTCCCTGGTCGGTGGAGCCGCTGGACGGCTTCAGTGACGACAACGGCTGGCGCAAGGTGGAACGCCCCGCCTCCCCCGGCTGGACCGCCGACGAACAGGCCGAGGTGGAGAAGCTCCGGCAGCGGGAGCACGAACTCGCGGTGTTCGTCAGCACCCACCGCTACTGGTCCGAACTCGCCGGCCCCGAGCGGGTGGCGGCCCGCTCGGAACTGAAGCACGCGCACGAGGCTCCGCCGGAGGAGACCGGCGGAGCCTCGTGACGACGCCCGACCGTCAGGTCAGCTCTTGCTCTCGTTCTCGCCCTTGCCGAGGAGCTTGTTCATCTCGCGGATCTCGGCGTTCTGGGCCGTGACGATGTCGTCGGCCATGGCCTTGGCGGGCGCGTAGCGGCCCTTGCTCCGCTCGGTCCGGGCCATCTCCACGGCCCCCTCGTGGTGCTCGACCATCAAGGTCAGGAACTGGAAGTCGAAGGCCTTGCCCGTCAGCATCTCCAGCGCGGCCATGTCCTGCTCGCCCATCATGCCGGGCATGCCGGAGTGACCCGATCCGGAGTGGCCCGATCCGGAGTGGCCCGTGCCGCCGTCCGTGGCCGTGGGGACGACGTCCTCTCCCCAGGTCTTCAGCCAGCCGGTCATGGTCCGGATCTCCGGATCCTGCGCCTTCTCGATCCGCCCGGCGAGGTCCTTGACCGCCCCGGAGGAGGCTCGGTGGCCCGCCAGCCGCGCCATCTCCAGCGCCTGCCGGTGGTGCGGGATCATGCCCTGCGCGAAGGCGACGTCCTGGGGGTTGTGGGCGCCGGAGGGCGTGGGGCTTCCGGCGTCCGCGTGGCCGGCCCCGCCGGCGGCACGGTCGGCGCCGTCACCGCCGCAGGCGGCGAGGAAGAGCGCCGCGGCACCCGTCGCCGCCGCCAGGGCGGCGCGACGCGCCAGGGTACGAATGCTGTTGCTCATGCGTGAACTCCTGCTTCTGCACTGCTACGAGGGAGGGTGGATCCCGGACACGACGAGGCACCACAACCCGACCGGTCGGTACCGGCCGGCGTGGTGCGTGGTGTCTAGATCCGCAGAAGCTGGAGTTCGGCCAGGGAAGGCGGGGCGCGGGCACCCTCCGTGTTCACGAACGCGTACGCCCGTACGGCGCTCTCCCCCACGACCGCGGGGACCGGGTCGGCGACCAGCGGAGGCAACACCGGCCCACCGCTCACGGCCCCCGACGCGCAGGTCGCGTCGGCGTGCTGCACATGCCCGTCACCGCAGTGCCCGCAGGGCGCGGCCTGGGTCCGGGGCACGGCCGCCTGAAGGGCGTGCGCCTGCTGCCCATGGCTCTGCCGGGAAAGACCGCCACCGGGCGCCAGCCCGTGCATCCCCAGCAGCCCCGCCAACAGCCCCAGCACGCACAGCACATGCCACCGCCGAACGGCGGGTCGCAGGGCGCGCTGCTCGGGGCTGATCACGTGCTCATCGTAGAGACACGCCCCACGTCGGCACCGAACCGGGTGGACACACATGCGAGTTGCCGCCGGATGTGCGACGGGCCGTACCTCCATCAGGTGAACTCATTCAACCTTCTACAACCGCGCGGCTCCCCTGGCGGGTCCTACACCCGCACCACACGAATGATCCCGAGGGAGAACCATGAGCCGGCAGTACCCGCAGCAGCCGAACCAGCCTCACCCGCAGCAGCCCGGTTACGGCGCTCCGGCGCCCCAGCCGCCCAAGAAGCGCGGCGTGGGCAAGATCGCGGGCCTCGGCTGCGCGGGCATCCTCGCCCTCTTCGTCATCGCCGCCGTCGCCACGGGCGGCGGCGACGACAGCGGCGACACCTCGAACAAGGACAAGGCCGTCACCGCCGACGGCAAGCCAGGGGGTGACAGCCCCGAGAAGGCCGGGCCGGCCGACGAGAAGCCCCAGGCCGAGCAGTTCCGCAGCTGCGTCGCCGAGAACGGCACGGACACGGAGAAGGCCGCGGTCGAACACGTCACGAAGGTGACCGGCGCGGACAAGCGCAACGACATCCTCGACGCGGCCGAGGTCTTCACCGACTTCACCGGTGGCCTGATGGGACCCCACCAGGGCGAGGGCAAACTGATCGCCTCCGCGTTCACCTCCTGCTACGAGTCCGAGAACGGCCTCGTCACGGTGTACGACAAGGACGGCGAACTCCTCGCCAACGCGAATTACTGACCCCCCACTGACCCATGCCGCCGGGGCCCACAGGAAAGGCCCTCCAGGGATATCCCTGGAGGGCCTCCGACCCGAACTCGGCGCTGTGGGCGCGGACGGTTTCGAACCGCCGACATCCTGCTTGTAAGGCAGGCGCTCTACCCCTGAGCTACGCACCCGGCTCCCGGGCCACGCGCCCAGGACGAGTCGACAGCCTACATTGCCCGGGGCAGGGTCCCGCAAACCCGTATCGCCGGCGCGCACCGGGCCCGTACCTGGGGTTAACCCCACCCCTGATCCGGGAGTGGCCCGGATCCCCCGGCGGGCCCTGGGTCCATACGGTCGTAGAGCGCCCCAGAGCGCCCGTCGTCCGTCCAGGGGGAGATCGTCATGACCACACGCACCGCCGCTGCCCGCGCCGCCGCCCTCACCGGAGCGGTCGTGGTGCTCGTCGCCGGTCTCAGCGCCTGCGGCGCGTCCGCCGGGGACGACACGGACCCCGACCACCGGTCCTTCGGCCTCCAGGGCCGCACCCTCACCGTCGACTCCGACGACTCGGCCCTGGAGATCGTCGCCGCCGACCAGAACCCCGCGGGCAGGATCGAGGTCACCCGGTGGTTCCAGGGCTCGGTCGTCGTCGGCAAAGAGCCCCGGGTCACCTGGGACATGCGGGACGACCGCCTGGTGCTGCGGCTGAAGTGCTCCGGCATCGTCGCCGACTGCTCGGCCAGGCACCGCATCGAGGTGCCCCGCGGCATCACCGTGAAGGTCCAGGACGGCGACGGCAGCGTCCGCGCGCAGGGTTTCCGGGACCCCCTGAGCATCCGCACCGGCGACGGATCCATCCGTGTCACCGACACCACCGGCCCCCTGGAGCTGCGCACCGGCGACGGATCCATCCGGGCGGACGTCTCCTCCCGCGACGTCCGCACCCACACCGGCGACGGCTCGGTCGGCCTCGAACTCGGCGTCGTACCGGACCGCGTGGAGTCCCGCAGCGGCGACGGTTCCGTGACCATCGCACTGCCCCGGGCCACTTACCGCGTGACCACCGAGACCGGCGACGGCGGCGTCGATGTGTCCGTGCCCCGCGACGACACCAGCTCCCATGTGGTGTCCGCCCACACCGGCGACGGCAAAGTGACGGTGCGAACAGCGAACTGACCGGCCCGTGTGTTCGTCCTCAACCGGTGGGAGAATGACACCGGGCAGGGTGGACCACAGCACGGGAGAGGGATGTGACGGCGACACCAGCGCAGCCGTACTCGCCGTCGGTGCCGCGCGCACAGCGTCCGCGCCGCCGCATCCCCCGCCCTCCCGGCCCGCTCCGCGACACCCTCGCCCTGACGATGCTGCCGCTGCTGGCCGCACTGGCCCTGCCCGCCGCCTTCGCGGGCGGGGGCACCAGGCGCTGGTTCGGCGGCCGGGCCGAGAACCAGCGGGCCGAGGCGCAGGCCGCGAAGGACGCCGCCGCGGCCGCCTTCTACGAGCTCGACACCGCCCAGCGTGACCTGCGCATCTCGATCGAGACGATCACCGCCGTCGACGACTCCCCCGCCGCCCGGCGCGCCGTCGCCGACTTCGACGCCCTCGGCCGGCGCATCGACGAGGCCAGCCACCGCTACATCAACGCCGTCGACGCCCACGACCTCGACCGCCACGACCTGGAGGCCTCCGCCGCCTCCCGGGCCCGTGGCGAGCTGACCGCCGCCCAGGAGGAACTCGGCCGGGTCAAGCAGGAACTCGACCGTTTCACCGACGGCCTCGGCCCGCTCCTCGGCAAGGCCGAGACCCAGCTGGCCCGCCTCGCCCCGGCGGTCGAACGCGCCCGCCAGGCCCTGCTCGCCGCCGCCAACGCCCTCGACGCCGTCCGGGCGTCGGGCCTGAAGGCGGACGACCTCGCCGCCCGGCTCGCCGCCCTCTCCCCGGAGCTCACCAAGCTGAACCAGGGCGCCGGACAGCACGGCGTACCGCAGACCCTGGAGCGGGCCGAGCGGGTCACCCGCGAGGCCGAGGCGGTCCGTGTGGAGGCCGAGCGGCTGCCGGACCGCGCCGCCGAGATCGACCACCGGCTCGTCTCCCTGCGCACCCGCGCCCAGGCCCTCACCACCCGCTCCGAGCAGGTCGAACCGACCCTGAGCGAACTCCGCCGCCGCTTCACCGCGGCCTGCTGGCAGGACCTTCAGCACGTCCCCGAGGTGGCCGCCGAGAACGTCCGCCAGGCCGAGACCAGACTGGCCGAGGCCCACACCGCCCGCGGCGAACAGCGCTGGGCCGACGCGACGGCCCTGCTGTCGACCGTACGGGCCCTGCTGAACAGCACCGACGAGGCCGTCTCGGCCGCAGGCGACCGGCTGCACCGCCTGAACGCCGTGCAGAAGGACCCCCAGCAGGAGATCGACCGCACCCGCTTCGCCATCCGCGACGCCCAGCGCCTCGCCATGGCCGGGCGCAACACCCCCGACCCGCGCCACGCCCGGCCCCTGGACGACGCCGTGTCCCGCCTGGACCGCGCCATCGCCGGCCTCGAGGGCCGCCACCCCGACTACTGGCACTTCCTCACGGAGACGGAAGCGGTCCGCCGGGCAGTGGCCCGCGTGGTCTCCGAGATCCGCGAGGAACGCGGGGCCGGCCACTGACCGTGCCGGTTAACCTGTGCGCATGCCTCGCTACGAGTACCGCTGCCGGACCTGCGGCGACACCTTCGAACTCAGCCGTCCCATGGCGGAGTCCTCCGACCCCGCGGCCTGCCCCTCGGGCCACGACGACACGGTGAAGCTCCTCTCCACGGTCGCGGTCGGCGGCTCGGCCTCCGCGCCGGCCCCGGCCCCCCGCTCGGGCGGCGGTGGGGGCGGCTGCTGCGGAGGCGGCTGCTGCGGCTGACGCGTTCCCCCGGTTCCCCGGGTTTCCTCAGGAGTCCTTCAGCTTCGGTTTCCTAGCGTGGTGGCATGACAGCCATCGCAGCGGACGCCGGACCGCAGTGGGTCAACGACCTGATGGACGCGCTGGGCGCGCCGGGCGCCGGGCTCGCCATCGCCCTGGAGAACCTGTTCCCACCGCTGCCCAGCGAGGTGATCCTGCCCCTCGCCGGGTTCGCCGCGAGCAGCGGCCGGATGAGCCTGCTCGCCGTCCTGCTGTGGACGACGGCCGGCTCGGTGATCGGCGCGCTCGCACTGTACGGGGTCGGTGCGCTGCTCGGCCGTGACCGGACGGTGGCGATCGCGGCCCGGCTGCCGCTGGTGAAGGTCTCGGACATCGAGAAGACGGAGGCGTGGTTCCTGCGGCACGGCACCAAGGCGGTGTTCTTCGGCCGGATGATCCCGATCTTCCGCAGCCTGATCTCCGTGCCGGCGGGAGTCGAGCGCATGCGCCTGCCGGTGTTCCTGGGGCTGACCACCCTGGGCAGCGCGATCTGGAACACGGTGTTCGTGCTCGCGGGCTACTTCCTCGGCGCCAACTGGCACCAAGTGTCGGACATCGTCTCCGCCTACTCGAGGATCGTCTTGGTGGTGGCTGCCGTGGCGGTGCTGGCGTTCACAGCCCTACGGCTGCGACGACGCCCCGAAAGGGCCGCGGGGAACTGCGCGACAAGCCACAACGAACCGGTACCCGCACGATCCCCGCGCCCCCCGAACTCCTAGGGGGTGTCCGCGCCGGACCCGGCGGCAGCGAGGAGCTCCCGCAGGATCCGCTCCCCGGCCAGCACCCCCCGTTCGGGAAGCGCCCTGAGGGCGGGGGCCGTCCAGCCGGTGTCGGCCAGCTCGCCGTGGCCGGGGCGCCAGCCCCGGTCGGCCGCGAGGAGCAGGTCGGCGTCGAGCAGGGAGTCACCGGCGGCGAGGGTGAGATCGGCCCCGGTCCGCCGGGCGACCTCGCGCATCGCCGCGCTCTTGGTGAGCGGCTTGGGAACGGCGTAGATCTTGCGGCCCTGGAGGGACACGGTCCAGCCGCGGTTCTCCGCCCACACCGCGAGTTCCTTCACCCAGTCCTCGTGCAGCAGTTCACGCTCCACGACGAGGTAGGCGAAGAGGTCGTCGGCGACGCGGTGCTTGCGCACCCACACCGGGTCGGCGGCCCTCAGCAGGTGTTCCTGCACCTCGGCCAGGGGCGCGCACTGGTCGGCCAGCCGCGCGGTGACCTGTGCGTGCCAGTCGGGGTCGGAGACGCCGTCCACCAGGAGGTGGCCGCCGTTCGCGCAGATCGCGTACCTGGGCTCCGGGCCCGGCAGGTTGATGCGCTGGTACTGCTTGCGCGTCCGGGTCGTCGTGGGCACGAACACGGCCGCGTCGCCCAGGTCGGTGAGGAGCTGGGCCGCCGTCTCCGTCATGTACGACAGCGGCTTGCTCTCGTGCACCTCCACACACAGCAGCCGGGGCGCCCGCGCGTCCGGCATGGTCAGCGCCAGAGCGGCGGCGGAGTAGATCAGGGTGCGGTCGAGGTCGCTCGCGACGAGTGCGGGCATCAGAGGGTCACCGCCTTGCCGTCGGCGCCGGTCGCGCCCCGGGTGTACTTGGGGTGGATCAGGCCGACGCAGGTGTAGGGCAGTGCGTCGACCTCCTCGACGGGCACGCCGCGTTGCTCGGCCAGCAGGCGTACGTGGTCGAGGTCGCTGCCCGCCCCGGCGCGCGCCAGGACCTTCCAGGGCACGCGGCGCAGCATGACCCGGGTGGTCTCGCCGACGCCGGGCTTGACGAGGTTCACGTCGTGGATGCCGTACTCCTCACTGATGCGCTCGACGGCGGCCCAGCCCTCCCAGGTGGGCGAGCGGTCGGTGGCGAGCAGTTCCTTGGCCTGGGCGCAGGCCGCGTCCGCGACCTCGGGGAAGCGGGCGGACACGGCGTCGAGGAAGGTCACCGAGACGTCGGTGCCGGCGAGTTCGCGGTAGAACTTCGCGCCGTGGAAGTCGTGCGGGCCCACCAGGTCCGCGCGGAGCACGGTCCGCGAGATCAGGCCGGAGACGGTCGAGTTGAGGCAGGCCGAGGGGATGAGGAAGTCCTCGCGCGTGCCGTAGGTGCGGACGCAGGAGCCGGGGTCGGCCAGGACGGCGATCTCGGGGCTGAAGCCGGTGATGCCGTCGGACTTCTCGAACTCATCGATGGCCTGGGCGAGTTCGCGGGTGATGGCGCCCTTGCCCGTCCAGCCGTCGACGAAGACGACGTCCCGGGGGTCGTGGTGCTCGGCGAGCCAGCGCAGCGCGTTGGCGTCGATGCCGCGGCCGCGGACGATCGACACGGCGTAGTGCGGCAGGTCCAGGCCGTGCCGGTACTGGGCCCAGCGGCGCATGAGGATGCCGACGGGGGTGCCGGCGCGGGCCAGGGAGACCAGGACGGGGCGGGGGGAGCATTCCGCGAGGACCGTCTCCGTGACCACGCCGACCGCCTGGGCGATGCGGGCCGCCGAGGTCTCCAGGGCGGCGTGGAACAGCTCCTGGTACTGCTCGCTCGGCTGGTACTCCACGGGCAGCGACTCCGCGTAGTGCGCGCCACCGCTCTGGATCGCCTCCTCGCGCTCCTCGGTCGGCGCCTCCAGCGTCACGTCCGAGAGGTCCTGGAGCAGCCAGCCGACCTCCTCGGGCGCGTACGAGGAGAAGGCGGGGCCGCGGAGGGGCTCGGGCAGCATGGAGGGCCTTTCGGGGGCGTGCGACGGTATGACGGCGAGGAGGACCCGCGGCGTGTGCGCGGCGAGGCAAGCCAGCAGACCGTCGGGCGCGTGCAGCGCGGGGGTGTCCCCGGCCGAGTCGACCACCGCGACGACGGCGTCGAAGCCGGCGCCCGCCACGTTGTAGGCGTACCGCTCGCCGGGGCCGTCGGCGGGGTCGTCGTGGGCGGGGAAGGCGAGGCGGGTGCGTATCGCGTAGCCGGGGTCGTCGACGGCGAGGACGGGCGAGCGGGTGGTGGTGGAGTAGCTGACCTCGATGCCGGTGGTCCGCTCCAGCTCGCGGGCGAGCCTGAGGGGGGCGTACATCAGCTCCTCGAAGCCGAGGATGTGTACGCGGCGGGCGTTGCGAGGCAGAGCCTCGGCGATCCGGGCCGCCATGGCCGGCAGGGCGGCCTCCAGCCGGGCGCGGTGGGCGGGCGTGAACCCGTGCCGGCCGCCGTCCGGCAGGTCGGCGGGCCAGTGCAGGTCGATGCGGTGGTCGTCCGGCTGTGGGCCGGTGGGGGCTGATCGCGCGGTTCCCCGCGCCCCTTGAGGGCTGCGCCCCAGGGGCGCGGGGAACCGCGCGACCGGCCACGACGGCGCCGCGGACGGCCGATCACCGGCCGCCGCACTGTCCGCCTCGTGCCGTGCCACCAGTTCCTGCCCCTTCTCCAGCACCCCCTCGGGCAGCCGTACGGTCCCCGAGGCCGCCGTGACCAGGTCGACCCGGGCGCCGATCTCCTCGGCGAAATCCGCGAGGCGGTTCGCGTCGGCCGGCGACCGCATATCGACCAGGGCCACCACGACGTACCTCCGCCGCGGATACCGCTCATGAAGGTCACGGATCGTGTTCAGCACGGTGTTCCCCGTGGAGAACTCGTCGTCGACCAGGACCAGCGGCCCGTCGCCGGTGAGCAGCGCCGGGTCCTCCGGCAGCAGCAGGTGCGAGGTGGCGTGGGAGTGGGACTCCTCGAAGCCGCCGGCCGGGGTGAGCCCGGCGACCGGGCGGCGGGTGGAGTGCAGGTAGGGGGCGAGGCCCAGGCCGTCGGCGACGGAGTGGCCGAGGCCGGTCGCGGTCTCCGCGTAGCCGAGGACGACGGCCTTGCGGGCCTCGTCGTCGCCCAGCAGCTCACGGACGCGCCGGCCGAGCTCCACGCCGTAGCCGTACACCACGGACGGCGACTGCGGCACGTGCTTGCCCAGCACGTTCGACACCAGCAGATGGGCCCGCTTGGGGTTGCGGCGCAGGGCCAGCCCCAGCAGGCCGGTCAGCCGGTCGTCGCCGACGAGCTCGACGCCGAGCCGCTCGGCGACCCAGCTGCCGGACCAGACGCCGTCGGTGCCGTCGCCCGGCCCGGCCGGTGCATCGGCGCGCACCTCGTGGTGCTCCCCCTCGTTCACTGCCTTCTCCGCCTTCTCCATGCCGTCAGCCCGGCAGCCCTGCCGCCAGCAGTTCCACGAAGCCGATGTCCTGGTTCGCCACGCCGAAAACCTCGGCACGCAGCAGGGTCCGCTCGGCCCAGGCCCGATGCGGCTTCACTTCGTTCATCTTGTTCGTGTACGCCGACCTCAGTACACCCCCGCCGCCGCACTCGGGGCGCAGGATGTCCTGGGCGTCCGAGAACTCCTCGTGGCTGACGACCGACAGGGCGTGCACCGGCAGCACGTGCGAGGGGTGGATGCAGGTCTTGCCGAGCAGGCCGTTGGCGTGGTCCAGGGAGATCTCCCTCAGCAGGCCGTCCATGGCGTGCTCAATCAGCTTCTCGCGCAGTTCCGCGGCCTGCACCTCCAGGAAGGGGCTCTGCCGCAGCAGCGGCTTGAACATGCGCTCCTGGACCCGGAAGTACTCCCACACCGGCCCGGTCACCGTGAAGCCGGTGCCGTCGGCGCGGCCCAGCATGTTCACCAC
The DNA here is from genome assembly GCF_044764825.1 of Streptomyces sp. NPDC093598. NCBI lineage: Bacteria > Bacillati > Actinomycetota > Actinomycetes > Kitasatosporales > Streptomycetaceae > Streptomyces > Streptomyces sp. NPDC093598. The sequence continues at coordinate 687,110 of NZ_JBIWIV010000001.1, forward strand.
GTCGGCGATCACGGAGGCCACGATCTGCACGTCGTAGGCCGTCATGTCGGGGCCTCTGCGCAGTCCGTAGGAGGAGCAGAAGTCCGTCACTCCGAGGCGCAGGGCGAGCACGCGGTCGCGGTACTTGTCGATCGCCCGGAAGATGCCCTCCAGGGTCTCCACACGCGACTCCCGGTAGAGCAGCTCCGGGGACTCCAGGACGGGCATGGCGAAAAGGCGGCGGCCGCTTTCGGCCTCGGCGGTGGTCAGGGCCTCGAAGAAGGGGATGCCGCGTTCCTCGGTGAACTTGGGCAGGACGAATCCGGACAGCAGCCGGACGGCGGGGCCGAGGCGTCGGACCAGGTCGGGTATCTGCTCGGGGGCGCGCACCCGGATGAACAGCAGCGGCAGGTCGGCGTCCGGGACGCCGTCGAGGGCCGTGAACTGGCGGACGAGGTTCTCCTCGCCGGGGCCGACGTCCGCGTCGTCGATCGAGTCCTCCAGGCACAGCACCATCGAGACCACACCGCGCCCGGCCTGTTTGAGGACGTCGTCGGCGAGGCGCGGCCGGGTGGCCGGGCTGTAGAGCGTGGCGCCCAGGGCGGCCGAGAGCAGCCGGGCCGGTGAGTCCGCGGTGAACGCGCACGGCTCGCGGAAGAAGAGACGCTTCCTAACCTCAGGGGCGATGTGCCCGAAATGACGCATGGAACTCCCCCGTGGTGGTTGTACGGCCTGCGAATCGATGAAAGCTGGCCGGTAATAGTACGTAGATGTCCATGTCGCAGGTTCCCATCAGGCATGAACTTCAGGTAACGCGGGCAATCACAGCCAGTACCCGGCCACGACAACGGTAGTCCGCGACGGCGGTCGGCGCCGCTCGCGACCGCGGCCCCCGCGTTGTCGTGAGCAGGACCGAGAAGGCAGGATGACCGCATGACGCACGCCATGCTGAAGGGGTCGAACGTCCCGCTGGAAGCCACCACGGTACGCGCCGTGCTGCGCTGGACACCCGGGCAGGGGGTTCCGGACGTCGACGCCTCCGCGCTGCTCCTCGGCCCCGGCGGTCGTGTGCGCTCCGACGAGGACTTCGTCTTCTACAACCAGCCCCGGCACCCGGCCGGGAAGGTGTGGCGGCTCGGCAAGAAGCGGGTCGCCGAGGGCCTGACCGACACGATCCAGACAGAACTCACCGGTGTCGAGCAGGAAGTCAGCCGGATTCTGCTGGTCGCGTCGGCGGACGGCGTGACGTTCGACCGCGTACAGGCGCTGCGCATCCTGCTGTACGACGCCGCGGGCTCCGACACCGAGGCGCTGGCGTATTTCGACGTCAAGCCGGAGACGGGCCAGGAGACCGCGCTGATCTGCGGGGAGTTGTACCGGCGCGGGGAGGGCTGGAAGTTCCGGGCGCTGGGCGAGGGCTATTCGAACGGCCTGAAGGGGCTCGCAACGGACTTCGGCATCTCGGTGGACGAGTCGGAGGCGGCGGAGGAGCCGACCACGACGGTCCCCGCACCTCCCACCACGAACACGCCCGGGCAGCAGACGACCGCGGGCGCCGCGCAGCAGCCCCCCGAGGTCTCCCTGCCGCTGCCCCCGGAGCAGCCGACCGCGGTGCCCGCTCAGCCCGGGTACGGGTATCCGCAGCAGCCGCCGCCGACGCAGCCGGCGTACGGCTACCCCCAGGCACCGGCCGCGGGGGCGCAGACCGGCTACGGCTACCCGCCGCCGGTCACGGCGGTACCCGACCCGGACTTCCGTCTGCCCCCGCAGGGCCCGCAGTTCATCGGGCGCTGAGCAGAGCTCCGGGAGGGGGCCCGTCGAGGCGCCGCAGTCAGCGGTCGACCTTGGTCTTGTAGCCCCGCCCCCACTGGAGTCCCCACCCGTACAACCGGTCGAGTTCGGCCTGGAAGCCGTAGACGAACTTCGCCTCGCGGCGGACGACGATCTCGTTCTTCACCTTCTCGATCATGACGACGGCGCAGGAGCGGGCCTGCGGCTGGCGTTCGTCGAGGTGGATCTCGATGCGGGGGCCGTTGCTCGGGTAGAGGGTGACGATGGCGTGGGCGCGGTCGAAGGCGGGCGTCTGGTCGTAGATGTAGACGAAGACCAGCAGTCGCTTGATGTTGTCGCGGTGATCGAGGTTGATGTACATCGTCTCGCCGGACGCGGAGCCGAAGCGGTCGTCGCCGCTGAGTTTGACGTACGGCGCGGCGTTGGTGTCTCCGAAGTAGCCGCCGAGGGGCTGGACGACGCCCTTGCTGCCGTCCTGGAGTTCGTAGAGACAGCCGAGGTCGAGGTCGACGTTGACCATGCTCTGGCTGTGGCCGACGACCTCGGGGGGCTTGAGGGCCCGGAAGGGATGGCGCAGCAGACTCTCGCGCTGGGAGCCGCCGATGTCGGACGTGCGCATCCGCCAGCTCAGGTTGACGCGCAGATGGCCGGTGGCCGCGCCCTGTTTGGTGAGTGATATCTGCGCGCGCCGCTTGGTCAGCTCGATCGCGTTGGTCGACGCGTCGCCCGAGTCGAACTGTGCCTCGCGGCCCCGCCGAAGTCCGTCGAACAGGCCCATTCCGCCCCCACGTTCACTTGGAGACCGCAGGTCGTCGCCGTACCCACGGCCCATGAAGACCGACGGGGCGGCCACCGAGGTGTCACCTCGGTGGCCGCCCCGCACAGAGCGTTCCTCACCCGGAGGGGTGTCACACCCCGGACGGGACCTCAGTCTTGGAGTCCGAGCCGGCGTCTCCCTCGGCCGCCGCGATGGCGCGGTTGCGGCGGACGGAGGACCAGAAGGAGGCGCCGATGAGGACGACGCCGATGAGGCCGGTGATGATCTCGTTGATCTCGAAGCGGATGGTGACGAGCAGGATCGCGGCGAGCGCGCCGATGGCGTAGTGCGCGCCGTGCTCCAGGTAGACGTAGTCGTCGAGGGTGCCCTGGCGGACCAGGTAGACCGTCAGCGACCGGACGTACATGGCGCCGATGCCGAGGCCGAGGGCCATCAGGACGATGTCGTTGGTGATGGCGAAGGCGCCGATGACGCCGTCGAAGGAGAAGGACGCGTCTAGGACCTCGAGGTAGAGGAACATGAAGAACGCGGCCTTGCCGGCCACGACGACCGCGGAGCGCGGCTTGCCGGCGCGCACGGCCTCTTCTTCCTGCTCGTGCTCGCGTTCCTCCTCCTCTTCGAGCTTGTCCTCGAAGTAGCCGGAGAGACCGCCCACGATCATGTAGGTGATCAGACCCGCGATACCGGAGAGCAGAACGGTCTCCGCCTTGTCGACGTGGGTGCCGCCGTGCTGGTGGGCGTGCGTGGCGAAGGTCATCGCCGAGATCAGCAGGACGATGAGCGCGATGCAGACCGACAGCATGTCGACCTTGCCGAGCTTGGCCAGCGGGCGCTCCAGCCAGCCGAGCCACTTGATGTCCCGGTCCTCGAAGATGAAGTCCAGGAAGATCATCAGCAGGAACATGCCACCGAACGCGGCGATCGACGGGTGGGCGTCCGTCACCAGCTGCTGGTACTGGTCCTTGTCGGTGAGCGCGAGATCGACGGCCTCGATCGGCCCGAGCTGCGCGCTGATCGCGACGATCACGACAGGGAAGACGAGCCGCATGCCGAAGACGGCGATCAGGATGCCGATCGTGAGGAAGATCTTCTGCCAGAAGGCACTCATCTTCTTCAGGATCCCGGCGTTGACCACCGCGTTGTCGAAGGACAGCGAGATCTCGAGGACGGACAGGATCGCAACGACGCCGAACGCGGTCCACCCTCCGTAGAAGACCGCTGCGACCAGGCCGAGCGCGGTGACCGCGAACGACCACCCGAAGGTTTTCAGAACCACTGGCTACCCAATCGTGTGTGTACGGGGCTCCCCCGCGCCGTACCCGGCTTTACGAAACTTTGAAGCGGAAGTCTAGTCGGCATCCCTTCGCGCCCCACGGGGCCCCGGATTTTGCTCATATCGCGTTATGAGACGTTGACCCCGAAGTCCAGTGCGATGCCCCGCAGCCCCGACGCGTACCCCTGTCCGACGGCCCTGAACTTCCACTCGCCTTGGTAGCGGTAGAGCTCACCGAAGATCATCGCGGTCTCCGTGGAGGCGTCCTCGCTCAGGTCGTAGCGGGCGAGCTCCTGGCCGTCGGCCTGGTTCACCACGCGGATGAAGGCATTGCTGACCTGGCCGAAGGCCTGGCCGCGCTCGTCGGCCATGTGGATGGAGACGGGGAACACGATCTTGTCGCACTGCGGCGGCACCTTGGAGAGGTCGATCAGGAGCGACTCGTCGTCGCCGTCGCCCTCTCCGGTGAGGTTGTCGCCGGTGTGCTCGACCGAGCCGTCCGGGCTCTTGAGCTGGTTGTAGAAGACGAACCACTCGTCCCCGAGCACGCGCCCGCTGTTGCACATCAGGGCGCTGGCGTCGAGGTCGAAGGGCGCTCCGGTGGTGGAGCGCGCGTCCCAGCCGAGCCCGATCATCACCTGAGTGAGGTTGGGTGCGGCCTTGGACAGGGAGACATTGCCCCCTTTGGCGAGCGTGACGCCCATGCTGATGTCCCTCCCCTTGGGCCACAGGCCCGGTGATGTCACTGAGGTGGTCCTGCACGTCCGGCGCCGCACGTAAACCGTGCGGCGCCGGACAAGAAGACCTCGGGGCCCTGTCGCCAGGGCCCTTCAGGTGGGTCAGACGTTCACGCCGAAGTCCTGCGCGATGCCGCGCAGGCCCGAGGCGTAGCCCTGGCCGATGGCGCGGAACTTCCACTCCGCGCCGTGCCGGTAGAGCTCACCGAAGACCATGGCGGTCTCGGTGGAGGCGTCCTCGCTCAGGTCGTACCGGGCGATCTCGGCGCCGCCGGCCTGGTTCACGACGCGGATGAACGCGTTGCGCACCTGGCCGAAGGACTGCTGGCGGGTCTCGGCGTCGTAGATCGAGACCGGGAAGACGATCTTCTCCACGTCGGCCGGGACCGTGGCGAGATTGACCTTGATCTGCTCGTCGTCGCCCTCGCCCTCACCGGTGAGGTTGTCGCCGGTGTGCTCGACGGAGCCGTCCGGCGTCTTGAGGTTGTTGAAGAAGATGAAGTGCTGGTCGTTGCCGACCTTGCCGGAGTTGTTCAGCAGCAGCGCGCTGGCGTCCAGGTCGAAGTCCGTGCCGGTCGTGGTGCGGACGTCCCACCCCAGACCGATGATGACCGCGGTCAGGCCCGGCGCCTCCTTGCTCAGCGATACGTTGCCGCCCTTGCTGAGGCTGACTCCCACGAGTCCTCCATTGGTGTCCAGGGGCGGGGTGCCCCGTTGTGCTCGGATGTCGGATCAACGAGTCGATCCTAGTGACGGGTTCCCGCCCCTCGCAGGCCCTGAAGCCGAGAATTCGGCGGGTGTCGAGCGCATGCCGCCCGACCGGCGTCACAGGGAGTCGAGCGCCTTCACGTAGTCGTTCAGGTCGCGCGCGTCCGGCAGGCCGTTGACGACGGTCCACCGCACGACGCCCTCCTTGTCGATGACGAAGGTGCCGCGCACGGCGCAGCCCTTGTCCTCGTCGAAGACGCCGTAGGCCCGTGAGACGTTGCCGTGCGGCCAGAAGTCCGACAGCAGCGGGTACTCCAGGCCCTCCTGCTCGGCGAAGACGCGCAGGGTGTGGATGGAGTCGTTGGAGACGGCGAGCAGCTCGGTGTCGCGGTCGGAGAACTGCGGCAGGTTGTCGCGCAGCTCGCACAGCTCGCCGGTGCACACGCCGGTGAAGGCGAAGGGGTAGAAGAGCAGCACCACGTTCTTGGAACCGCGGAAGTCGGACAGCTTCACGCTCGCGCCGTGGTTGTCCTTGAGCTCGAAGTCGGGGGCCTTCTCGCCGACCTGGATCGCCATCGCTGTGGGTGTCCCTTCATGGTCTTTTCCGGTGGGACCACCCTACGCAGGCACCGGCACAGGCCGGTGGGCGGGCCGACAGCGCCGGCCCGCCCCGCCGTACGACTAACGCTTGGACTTGGCGGCCTTGGGCGTGGCCAGCCGGCTGCCGCTCCAGTCCTTGCCGACGCTGACGCTCTTGGACGCCGTCAGACCCGCCGTGGTGGCGGCTTCCGAGATGTCGCTCGGCTCCACGTACCCCGAACGGCCGGTCTTCGGCGTCAGGAGCAGGATCGCGCCGCCCTCTTCGATGTACGTGGTGGCATCCACCAGCGCATCCGTCAGGTCGCCGTCGTCGTCACGGAACCACAGCACAACGGCATCGGCCACGTCGTCGTAGTCCTCGTCCACCAAGTCGGCCTCGATGATGCCCTCGATGGCCTTGCGGAGCTCCTGGTCCACGTCGTCGTCGTAGCCGATCTCCTGGACCACCTGCCCGGGCTGGAACCCCAGCCTGGCGGCAGGGTTCGTCCGCTCCTCCGCGTGGTCCGCGGTCGCGCTCACGGGTTGCCTCCTGATCATGTTTTGGGAATAACTCAGCCACGCGCGTGCGCGAAGCATTGGCCGTAGTCCACACGGGCGGGACGGATCGCGCAAGTACCCGGCCGTTCAGACCGCCGAAACGGTGACGATCCTGGCGGTGTCACCGCAACTCCAGGCACACCATCATGACCCCAGGTGACGCACACCACACCTTTCTGCCCTGTTTGGGCGTTTGGGAATCGTCTGTGGGTACGAGACTCGAAGGTATTCGCCCCATACGTCACGGAGTCGAGGCGGAGTCGATCTCACGCTCGGGTTACCGCTCGGTAGAGATGACGATTCACGGCCCCGAGGTGGACCATGGGGAACGGCGCAGCCCCCAGCGACGACGCCCAGCGACGACAGCGAAACAGCGGCCTTCGCACGGCCCTCTGACAGGTAAGGAACAGCGTGGCTTCCGCATCCGATCGCAACCCGATCATCATTGGCGGCCTTCCGAGTCAGGTTCCTGACTTCGATCCCGAAGAGACGCAGGAGTGGCTCGACTCCCTCGACGCCGCCGTCGACGAGCGCGGCCGGGAACGCGCCCGCTACCTGATGCTGCGGCTGATCGAGCGGGCTCGCGAGAAGCGCGTGGCCGTGCCGGAGATGCGCAGCACGGACTACGTCAACACCATCCCCACCAAGAGCGAGCCGTTCTTCCCGGGCAACGAGGAGATCGAGCGCAAGGTCCTCAACGCCACCCGCTGGAACGCGGCGGTGATGGTCTCCCGGGCCCAGCGCCCCGGCATCGGCGTCGGCGGCCACATCGCCACCTTCGCGTCCTCCGCCTCCCTCTACGACGTCGGCTTCAACCACTTCTTCCGCGGCAAGGACGAGGGCGACGGCGGCGACCAGGTCTTCTTCCAGGGGCACGCCTCCCCGGGCATCTACGCCCGCGCGTTCCTGCTGGACCGGCTCGGCGAGGAGCACCTGGACGGCTTCCGCCAGGAGAAGTCGAAGGCGCCGTACGGCCTGTCGTCGTACCCGCACCCGCGTTTGATGCCGGACTTCTGGGAGTTCCCGACGGTGTCCATGGGCCTCGGCCCGATCGGCGCGATCTACCAGGCGCGGATGAACCGCTACATGCACGCGCGCGGGATCGCCGACACCTCCAAGTCGCACGTGTGGGCGTTCCTCGGCGACGGCGAGATGGACGAGCCGGAGTCGCTGGGCCAGCTCACGCTCGCCGCCCGCGAGGGCCTGGACAACCTGACCTTCGTCGTCAACTGCAACCTCCAGCGGCTCGACGGCCCGGTGCGCGGCAACGGCAAGGTCATCCAGGAACTGGAGTCGGTCTTCCGCGGCGCCGGCTGGAACGTGATCAAGCTGGTCTGGGACCGCAGCTGGGACCCGCTGCTCGCCCAGGACCGCGACGGCGTGCTGGTCAACAAGATGAACACCACGCCGGACGGACAGTTCCAGACGTACGCCACGGAGACCGGCGCGTACATCCGCGACCACTTCTTCGGTGACGACCACCGGCTGCGGGCGATGGTCGAGGGCATGACCGACGACCAGATCCTGCACCTGGGGCGCGGCGGCCACGACCACAAGAAGATCTTCGCGGCGTACAAGGCGGCAGTGGAGCACAAGGGCCAGCCGACGGTCATCCTCGCCAAGACGATCAAGGGCTGGACGCTGGGCCCGAATTTCGAGGGCCGCAATGCCACGCACCAGATGAAGAAGCTGACGGTCGACGACCTCAAGCGCTTCCGCGACCGCCTGCACCTGCCGATCCCGGACAAGGAGCTGGAGTCCGGCGTGCCGCCGTACTACCACCCGGGCCGGGACTCGGAGGAGATCCAGTACATGCACGACCGCCGCAAGGGCCTCGGCGGTTACGTCCCCACGCGTGTGGTCCGCTCCAAGCCGCTGGCGCTGCCCGAGGACAAGACGTACGCGACGGTGAAGAAGGGTTCGGGCCAGCAGTCCATCGCGACCACGATGGCGTTCGTGCGGCTCCTCAAGGACCTCATGCGGGACAAGGAGATCGGCAAGCGGTTCGTACTGATCGCGCCGGACGAGTACCGCACGTTCGGCATGGACTCGTTCTTCCCGAGCGCGAAGATCTACAACCCGCTGGGCCAGCAGTACGAGTCGGTCGACCGTGACCTGCTGCTCGCCTACAAGGAGGCGCCGAACGGCCAGATGCTGCACGACGGCATCTCGGAGGCCGGCTGCACGGCGTCCCTGATCGCCGCCGGTTCGGCCTACGCCACGCACGGCGAGCCGCTCATCCCGGTCTACGTCTTCTACTCGATGTTCGGCTTCCAGCGCACCGGCGACCAGTTCTGGCAGATGGCCGACCAGCTGGCGCGCGGTTTCGTCCTGGGCGCGACCGCCGGCCGTACGACCCTGACCGGTGAGGGCCTCCAGCACGCGGACGGCCACTCGCAGCTGCTGGCCTCCACGAACCCGGGCTGCGTCGCGTACGACCCGGCGTTCGGCTTCGAGATCGCGCACATCGTGAAGGACGGCCTGCGCCGGATGTACGGCGGCTCCGAGCAGCACCCGCACGGCGAGGACGTCTTCTACTACCTGACCGTCTACAACGAGCCCATCCAGCACCCCGCCGAGCCGGAGAACGTGGACGTCGACGGCATCCTCAAGGGCCTCTACCGGTTCAGCGAGGGCACGGCCGGCTCGATCCCGGCGCAGATCCTGGCGTCCGGCGTCGCGCTGTCCTGGGCGATCGAGGCCCAGAAGATCCTGGCCGAGGACTGGAACGTCAAGGCGGACGTCTGGTCGGCGACCTCCTGGAACGAGCTGCGGCGCGAGGCCGTGAGCTGTGAGGAGCACAACCTGCTGCACCCCGAGGAGGAGCAGAGGGTGCCGTACGTGACGCGCAAGCTGGCGGACGCGCAGGGGCCGGTCGTGGCCGTGTCCGACTGGATGCGGTCCGTCCCGGACCAGATCGCGCGCTGGGTGCCGCAGACGTACCAGTCGCTCGGCGCGGACGGCTTCGGCTTCGCCGACACGCGGGGCGCCGCCCGGCGGTTCTTCCACATCGACGCGCAGTCGATCGTGGTGGGCGTGCTGACCGAGCTGGCCCGTGAGGGCAAGGTCGACCGCTCGGTGCTCAAGCAGGCCATCGACCGGTACCAGCTGCTCGACGTGTCGGCGGCGGACCCGGGCGCCGCGGGCGGCGACGCCTGACGGCTTCGGCCCTGTCAAGGGGTGGTGAGCCTCACGGGTACACCGTGGGCACACCACCCCTTCACGTTTCCTACGATTCCGTCATGCAGCAGCAGTCGGCCCGACTCCGTTGGGAACAGCACACACAGCGGCCGCTCTTCGGCCTGGCCCTCGCCTTCGCGGTCGCCTATGCCGTGCCGATCGTCCGGCCCGACGCGAGCCGGGACGTGGTGGAGGTGTGCACGGCCGTCGAGTGGGTGGTGTGGGGCGCGTTCGCGCTCGACTACGTCATACGGCTGGGGCTCGCGGAGCAGCGGCTGGTGTTCGTACGGACGCACTGGCTCGATCTGGGGGCGGTGCTGCTGCCGATGCTTCAGCCGATGCGGCTGCTGCGGCTGGTGTCGACGCTGCTGCTCGTCGGGCAGCGGGCGCGGATGGCCTCGCAGATAAGGCTGACGACGTATGTCGTGGGTGCCGTGGTCGGGTTGCTGATGTTCGGGTCGCTGGCCGTGCTGTCGGTGGAGCGGGACTCGCCGGACGGGAACATCAGGACGCTGGGTGACGCGGTGTGGTGGTCCTTCACGACGATGACGACCGTGGGGTACGGGGACCACGCGCCGACCACCGGGCTGGGGCGGATGCTTGCGGTCGGGCTCATGCTGTCCGGGATCGCGCTGCTCGGTGTGGTGACGGCGAACATCGCCGCCTGGTTCATCGCGCGGTTCGAGAAGGACGACGTCGAGGAGCGGCGTCAGACCGAGGCGATCCGGGAGCTGACGGACGAGGTGCGGGCGCTGCGGGGGGAGTTGGCGGCGCTCAAGGGGACGCCGGCGGAATGACGGGAGGGCCCCCGGCCGAACAGCCGGGGGCCCTTCCCACACGCGTCACCCGGGTCAGAACATGCCCACGCCCGGTGTGGCCGCTCCGGACAGCCAGAGGATGGCCAGGAGCGTGTCGATGGCGCCCAGGACCAGGGCGATCACGGCCGCGGTGGGGCGGGAGCCCGACCACGCGCGGCCCATGGCGAGCCAGCCGCAGACCATCGCGGCGGGACCGAGAACGATCCCCAGCACGAAGAAGCCTGCAACGGCGCAGATGACTCCGATGAGTCCGAGCGTCGCGCGATCCGTCCCGGTCCGTGACCACGTCCGGCCACGTGAGCGGGGGTGCCTGCGCGTACCGTGTCCGAAGCTCGCCATCATCAACTCCCGTAAACCCTCGATCGGTTGGGGTTCGGTTCGGGTATGACATGGCGAGTACCCCGTCAGCGGGCTTCAATCCCGCTGCCTGCGCGCCGCCCCCCTCCGGCAGCGCGCCGCAGCGTCCGCCCTCCATGCCCTGCGGAGGACTTGACCCACTGTGACCTGCGAGACGTGCCGGAGGGGAGGGTTCGGCGGCTGCGTTCACCCTGATAGGCGAACGAGCCGCCGGGAACCGTCAGATGTGCGCCGCGCCCGCGCCGGCCTCCGCGTTCTCACCGCGCTTGGTGAGGAACGCGACCAGCACCGCCGCCACCGCGACCCCGGCCGCGACGAGCGAGGCCGCGCTCATGCCCGAGATGAACGTGTCGTGCGCGACGCCCGTGATCTTCGCGGCGATCGCGTCGGGCGTGCCCGGTGCCACCGGCGGGACGCCGACCTGGACCGCCTCGGAGGCCTGGTGCTCCTGCTCCGGGGTGAGCGGCGGCAGGCCCGCCTTCTCCCAGTTGCCCGCGAGGTCGCTGTTGACCTTGGACGCCATCACGGCACCCAGCACGGCCGTACCGAGGCTGCCGCCGATCTGCATGGCGGCCTGCTGGAGACCGCCCGCGACGCCCGAGAGCTCCATCGGGGCGTTGCCGACGATGACTTCGGTGGCGCCGACCATGACCGGCGCGAGGCCGAGGCCCAGCAGGGCGAACCAGAGCGACATGATGCCGCTGCCGGTGTCCGTCTCCAGCGTCGACATCCCGTACATGGCGATCGCGGTGAACGCCATGCCGCCCGCGAGCGGGACCCGGGGGCCGAGCTTGGTGATCATCGCGCCGGCGAGCGGCGAGCCGACGATCATCATGCCGGTGAGCGGCAGCAGGTGCAGACCCGCGTCGATCGGGCTCATGCCGTGCACGTTCTGGAGGTAGAACGTCACGAAGAACAGACCGCCCATGAACGCGATGGCCATCAGCACCATCAGCACGACACCGGCGGACAGCGCCACGGAGCGGAACAGCGCCAGCGGGATCAGCGGCTCCTTCACCTTCGTCTCCCAGAAGCCGAAGAGGGCGAAGCACAGCACCGAAGCGCCGAGGAACGTCAGCGTCTTGACGTCGCCCCAGCCCCACTCGGACGGCGGGGCCTTGATGAGCGCCCACACCAGGCAGAACACGGCGGTCGACAGCAGGGCGATGCCCAGGATGTCGAAGGAGCGCGGGGCGTTCTCGGCGCGGTGGTCGAGCAGGATCAGCACGCCGAGGACGACGGCGAGGACACCGACCGGCACGTTGATGAAGAACACCGACTGCCAGTTGACGTGCTCGACGAGCACACCGCCGAGGATCGGGCCGCCCGCGGTGGACGCGCCGATGACCATGCCCCAGATGCCGATGGCCATGTTCAGCTTCTCGGCCGGGAAGGTCGCCCGCAGCAGGCCGAGCGCGGCCGGCATCAGCAGCGCGCCGAACAGACCCTGGAGGACGCGGAAGACGACGACGAACGCGATGCTGTCGGACAGGCCGATCGCGCCCGAGGCGGCGGCGAAGCCGACGACGCCGATGAGGAAGGTCTGCCGGTGGCCGAAGCGGTCGCCGAGCTTGCCCGCGGTGATCAGGGAGACCGCGAGGGCGAGGAAGTACCCGTTGGTGATCCACTGGACCTCGGCGAACGTGGCGCCGAGGTCCTTCTGGATGGCCGGGTTGGCAATGGCCACGATGGTGCCGTCGAGGGCCACCATCATGACCCCCACAGCGACGGTGATGAGGGTGAGCCAGGGGTGCCCTCGCATCCCCTTGCCCGGCGTCGCGTCCGACGGCGCCGCCGGCGCCTTGCCCCCCGACCCCGTCGTGTCGATGGTGGTCTGACTAGTCATACCGCGAGGCTAATGACAGCCACTGACAGTTGACAAACCAATTCACTAGTCGGTTACTGACACGACATACCCGTATAGCCTGAACTGGGCAAACACTTCAGACGAAAGGCACGTCTTGAACCTGCGCGAACGCAAGAAACGGCGCACCCGGGACGCACTGCTGCGGGCCGCGCTGGAACTCTTCGCCACGCGCGGGTACGACGAGACCACCGTCGACGACATCGCCGCCGCCGTGGACGTCTCGCAGCGCACCTTCTTCCGCTACTTCGCCGGCAAGGAGGAGACGGCGTTCTTCGTGCCGCGCCTCGCGGAGACACTCGTCGTCGAGGCCCTGCGGACGCGCCCGCCGGGCGAGGTTCCGCTGGAGGCGCTGCGCCGGGCCGTGCTGGAGAGCTGGGACGCGATCAACGAGGCCGTCGAGGAGCTCGTGCCGATCGACCTCCACATGCGCGTCTACCGGGTGATCGAGTCGACGCCCGCGCTGCTCGCCGCCCATCTGCGGCGGTCGGCGGAGCTGGAGGAGCAGCTCGCCCGCATCATCGCCGAGCGCGAGGGGCTCGACGTGGACGCCGACCCCCGGCCGAGGATCATCGTGGCCCTCTTCGGCGGGGTGATTCGTGTCACCGAGCGACTGTGGTCCGCGGGGGACGACCTCAGCCTCGACGGAATGCGCGAACTCACCACCGCATACCTGGATCAGGTGGGTCCCGCACTGGCCGGGAACTGGCGTGCGGAGCGGTCCCCTTAACGCTTCCACCGAAACGTGATCCCGGTCACTTGGTTAACGCGAGACCCTCTCGTTCTCCTAGTGTGTCCTTTCAGTGACTTCCTTCGACACCTCCCCGCAACTGAACGTCTGGCGCGCACTGCTCGCGCTGGCCGTCGTGTTCGTGATGCTGGCGACCACCGGCTGGACGGCCATGCGCAACCAGCGGGGCGCCACGCCGCTCCAGGCCTCGCTCTCCGCCTGGGAACACGGCCGGATCGGCGGGCACCGGCTGCCCGACCCGCAGTCCGAGCCGGCGAAGCTCGCCCGCTTCTTCAGCTCGCTCACCGCGCAGGAGCGTTCGACCCTGGTCCGCAAGTACTCGCTCGCGGTGGGCAACATGAACGGCGCGCCGGTCGAGCTGCGCTACCGCGCCAACCACCTCGCGCTCGCCAAGGCGCGCAAGGTCGAGCGGGAACGCATGCACGACAAGCGCCTCACCCCGGCCGGGCAGCAGGAGGCGGGCCGCAGGATGCACCGCCTCGAGGACCTCATGGAGCGGGGCCGTCACATCCTGGCCTTCGACCCGGAGGGCTCGGGCCGGGTGGCGGAGGTCTTCGGGAACCTGCGCAGGGCGGAGCGGGTCTCGGTCGTCGTCCCCGGCGTCGACACCGATCTGCTCACCTTCCAGCGCACCAACCGCAAGTACGCGGCGCCCGTCGGCATGGCCAAGTCCCTGTACGCGGCCGAACAGCGGGTGAGCCCCTCGACCCGTACGGCCGTCATCGCCTGGGCCGACTACACGGCGCCCAGCGGACTCGGCATCGACTCGGCCACGGCGATGCGTGCCCAGGAGGGTGCCGTACGGCTGAACGACCTGGTGCGGGCGCTGCCGGGCAGTTCGCCGGTCTCGCTGTTCTGCCACAGCTACGGCTCCGTGGTGTGCGGGGTCGCCGCGCACGCGCTGCCGGACCGGGTGTCCGACATCGCGGTGGCCGGCAGCCCGGGCATGCGCGTCGAGAAGGCCGCTCAGTTGCGGACCACCGCCCGGGTGTGGGCGATGCGGGACTCCGACGACTGGATCCAGGACGTGCCCTATCTGGAGGTCGGCGGGCTGGGCCACGGAGCCGATCCGGTGTCCACCGGATTCGGGGCGCGGGTGCTGTCGGCGGCGGGTGCGAAGGGTCACGCGGGCTACTTCGAGCCGGGGACGGCAAGTCTGTTCAATTTCGCGGAGATCGGCGTTGGCGCATACCGCTCGGTGCACTGCGCGCACGAAGACGGCGTCTGCCGTACCGGTTTGTCCGGCACGGCGGCGGCCCGACGCGCGTAGAAGCGAAGAAATTACGGTCTGCTCGGGAGGGGGACGGAGGAGCGCGTGCCGCATACGATGAGCCGCATGGGTGACGTACTGGCCGGATTTCATGCCGCCTGGGAGTTCGAGTCCGACTCCGTGCTCATCCGCTACGAACGGGGGATTCGAACACCCAAACTCTTCCAGGCCCTCGGGGAACGTCGTGTGCCCCTGGAGGCGATCGCCGGGGTGACGCTGACGCGCGGGAAACGCGGCACGGTCGTGCTGCGCGTGGAGCCGCGCCCCGGGGCGGACCCGTTGATGGAGGCGGCCGCCGGACAGTTGAAGGAGAGCGGCGATCCCTACCGGCTGGTGCTGCCCGCCGAGCGAGAGGTCCTCGCGGAGTACTACGCCGACGAGCTGCGGACCCTGCTGACGGAGTCCGGGCCGTCCGAGCGGTTCCTCGTGCAGCCGCCCGAGGGGCCGTTGTCGTTCAAGGCGTACGACGGGAAGGCGACCTTCGACGGGCGGACCGTGAACTTCCGGTGGTTCTGGACGGGGGCGTCGTCGGCGAAGTGGAAGGCCGGCGACCAGAGCTTCTCCGTCGGAGAGCTGAACGGGGTGGAGTGGCGGTCGCCGGAGGTGTTCGAGGGGCATTTGCGGCTTTTGCGCCGGGATGCGGAAGCGTCGGGGGCTCAGGCCGATCAGGATCCCGCCGCGGTGGTGTTCGGGCTGGGATACGGACCCGTGCACGAGTCACTGCCGTTCGCGGCGGCGGTGCTGGCCGCGGTGCGGACGTCCGCACCGGTGGCGGCGGTGCCCGCGGCCGCGCCGCGGCGGGATCCTGCCGACATCGCCGAGAGGATTCGTCATCTGGGTGAGCTGCATCAGGCCGGGTTGGTGACGGATGAGGAGTTTTCGGTCAAAAAGGCGGAGTTGTTGGCGGAGCTTTAGCGTCTGCCGGGTTCGGTGTATCGGTGGGCGCGGGTTCGTGGTGGTTGATCGCGCAGTTTCCCCGCGCCCCCCCGAAAGGGACCCTTCCCTACTCCCTGCCTGCCGAGGTGAACGCCATGTCCGCGTAGCGGGTGCCTGCCACCTGGGCCGCTATGCCGTCCAGCAGGTCCAGTTGCTCGTCGGTCAGCACGATCCTGGTCGCCGCCGTGTTCTCCTCCACCCTGGCCGGCTTGCGGGTGCCAGGGATCGGGACGACCGGGAGGTCGTGGATCGTCGCCTGCTGCTGGGCCCAGGCCAGGGCGATCTGACCGAGGGTCGCGTCGTGGGCCTGGGCAACCGAGCGGATCAGCTCCAGCAGGGTCGCGTTCGCCGTCGCGTTCTCGCCCGTGAAGCGGGGCTGCTGGCGGCGGAAGTCGCCCGCGCTCAGGTCCTGGTCGGCGTTGGTGAAGGAGCCGGTGAGGAAGCCCCGGCCCAGCGGGGAGTACGCGACGAGGGCCACGCCCAGGTCACGGGCCGCGGGAACGACGTGCGTCTCGATGTCACGGCTGAACAGCGACCACTCCGACTGCACGGCGGCGATGGGGTGGACGGCGTGGGCGGCCCGCAGTTCATCGGCCGTGACCTCGCTCAGGCCGAGGTGCTTGACCTTGCCCTCGCGGACCAGGTCGGCCATGGTGCCGACGCTCTCCTCGATCGGCACGTTCACATCGCGCCGGTGCATGTAGTAGAGGTCGATGGCGTCGACGTCCAGCCGCTTCAGGCTCGCCTCCACGGCCTGCCGGATGTAGGGCGGGTCGTTGCGGACGACACGCTTCGTCGGGTCGTCCGCGGGGATCGACAGGGCGAACTTGGTCGCGATGACGACCTCGTCGCGGTGGGCCTTGAAGAACGGCGACAGGAACCGCTCGTTCTCGCCGGCGCCGTACGCGTCGGCCGTGTCGTAGAAGGTGACGCCCAGTTCGAGGGCCCTCTCCAGGGTCGCCCGGGACGCGTCCGCGTCCGAGGGGCCGTAGCCGAAGCTCATGCCCATGCAGCCGAGACCCTGGACGCTCACCTCGGGTCCGTGGTCGCCGAGCTTCGCCGTCGTGATCCTGCCGTCCGTCATCGGGACCTCTCCGACGCCAGGGCCTGCCCGGCGTCCGCGTAGAAACTGATCTTCCGGTCGAGCACGGCGAGCGTGCCCCGGAGTTCGTCGATCCTGGCCAGGACGTCCTCGCGGGTCGTCTTCAGCAGCTCGAAGCGCTCGCCGTAGGTGTGGTCGCCCTCGCGCACCAGTTCCGCGTACCGGACCATGTCCGCGACCGGCATGCCCGTCAGGCGGAGCTTGCCGACGAGGTCGAGCCAGTCGAGGTCGCGGTTGGTGTAGCGGCGCTGGCCGGTGTGGGACCGGTCGATGTGCGGCATCAGACCGATGCGCTCGTACCAGCGCAGGGTGTGTGCCGTCAGGCCGGTGAAGGCGACGACCTCGCTGATCGTGTAGTGGTCGTCGCCGTCCGGGCGCCGGTTCTGCTGCTGCGGCGGGCCGGCGCAGGTGTCGGTCCTGGTCCCCGTGGTCTCCATCACCGTCATGGCCCCAACGCTAGAACCCTGGAGTGCACTCCAAGCAAGCGCCGAAGGTAAGAAATCGGCAGGACGACTCTTGATCCGGCTGGTTAGCGTACGGAGTCATGAGTGTTGTCCGTCGCGCCCTGCCCGCCGACGCCGAGGAAGTCCTGCGGCTGCGCCAAGTCATGATCGACGCGATGTTCGCCTCCGACCCCTCCGTCGCCTGGCACGGGGATTCCCTCCCTACCCTGAGGGCCGAACTCGGTGAGCCGGACGGGGACTTCGTGGCGTTCGTGGTCGACCACCCGGAGCGGGAGGGGGCGCTGGCGTCGCTGGTGGCCGGGACGATCGACTACCGCATCGGCAAGCCGGGCGATCCGCACGGCAGGGTGGGCTTCGTGTTCAGCGTCGCCACCGACCCGGGCGCGCGACGCCGGGGTTACGCACGTGCCTGTATGAACGCGCTGCTGGAGTGGTTCCGCGAGCGTGGCGCCCGGCGCGTGCAGCTCACCGCGTCGGCGGAGGCCGAGCCGCTGTACGTCTCCCTCGGGTTCCGGCCCAAGCCCGACCCCTTGCTGGAGCTCACGCTCTGAGCGCATAGGCTCGAAAGCATGTCACTGAAGAGCCTCGCGCTGATCGAGAACTGGCCGGTTCCCACCGCTGCGGCGGGTGTCGTACGAGCGGACGGCACCGTCCTCGGCACCCACGGCCCGGCCGGGCAGCGGTTCCCGCTCGCGTCGGTGACCAAGCCGCTCGCCGCCTACGCGGTGCTCGTCGCATACGAGGAGGGGGCCGTCGAGTTCGACGAGCCGGCGGGTCCCACCGGGTCGACGGTCCGGCACCTGCTCGCGCACACCTCGGGCCTCGCCTTCGACGAGCACAAGGTCACGGCCCCGCCCGGGGAGCGCCGGCTGTACTCCAACGCCGGGTTCGAGCAGCTGGGCGACCATGTCACGAAGGCCACGGACATCCCGTTCGGGGAGTATCTGCGGCAGGCCGTGCTGGAGCCGCTGGGCATGACCTCGACGACGCTGGAGGGCTCCCCGGCCAAGGACGGGGTGTCGACGGTCGAGGACCTGCTGCGGTTCGCGGCCGAGGTGCAGGCACCGCGCCTGCTGGATCCGCGTACGGTCGCCGAGGCGATGACCGTGCACTTCCCGGGCACGAAGGGCGTCCTGCCGGGGTACGGCCACCAGAACCCCAACGACTGGGGGCTCGGTTTCGAGATCCGCGACTCCAAGTCGCCGCACTGGACGGGTTCCTCGTCCTCACCGCGCACGTTCGGGCATTTCGGGCAGTCCGGTACGTTCCTGTGGGTCGACCCGGACGCGGGCGCGGCCTGCGTGGCACTGACGGACCGGGCGTTCGGCCCCTGGGCGACCGAGGCGTGGCCGGCGTTCACGGACGCGGTACTGGCCGATCTCTAGGCCGCGTTCATCTCCCAGATCAGCAGCTCCGCCTCGGTCACGCCCTCGGCCTCCAGACCCTTGGCGTCGGTGATGCGGGCGGCGTCGCCCGCGTGCAGCTCCTCGCCGTCCAGGCGGACGTCACCGTGGACGACATGCACGTAGGCGTACGCCCCGTCCGGTACCGCCGTCCGCTCCCGGGGCCCGAGGCGCCGCACGTGCAGCAACGCGCCTGCCTCCGGGAGGGCGTAGGGCGTGGAGTCGGCGATGCCGTGGACGACCTCGTAGAACGGGTCGCCGCCGGGCCGGAGCGGGGCCAGCCACATCTGGATGAAGGTCAGGGGCTCCGGGCCGTCGTTGCGCTCCACATGGCGCACCCCGCCCGCCGAGCTGAGCCGCTGCACGTCACCGTGGCGTACGACCGACTCGTGCCCGGTGGAGTCCCGGTGGGTCAGCTCGCCCTCCACCACCCACGTCACGATCTCGGTGTGACTGTGGGGGTGCTCGTCGAACCCGGCACCGGGCGCCAGTCGCTCCTCGTTGCACGCGAGCACCGCGCCGAAGCGGAGGTTGTCCGGGTCGTAGTGGGGCCCGAAGGAGAAGGCGTGCCGGCTGTCGATTCCGGCCGCCGGGTCGCCGCCCTGGTAGCGCTCACCGGCGCGCCGAATGTCCATCACGGAGTCCACCGTAGACCCGGCAGCCCACCTTCCCGTCCGGATAAGGCAGTCTTGTCCCCGTGTCCGAACCCGAAACCGGCAAGAACGCAGCCGCAGCCCACGACGTCCATTCGCATGCCGCGACGCTGAAGCGGCTGGAGAAGTCGTCCGGATCGCTCGCCGCGCAGGCCATCGCGCGGATGGACGAGACGCTGCCCTGGTACCGGGCCATGCCCCCGGAGAACCGTTCCTGGATCGGTCTGGTCGCGCAGGCGGGTATCGCCGCGTTCACCGAGTGGTTCCGGCATCCGGACGCCCCGCAGGCCATCTCCACCGATGTGTTCGGCACCGCGCCGCGCGAGCTGACCCGGGCGATCACACTGCGCCAGACCGTCGAGATGGTGCGCACCACCATCGAGGTCATGGAGAGCGCGATCGACGAGGTCGCGGCCCCCGGCGACGAGCGGGTGCTGCGCGAGGCGCTGCTCGTCTACGCCCGGGAGATCGCCTTCGCCACGGCCCAGGTGTACGCGCAGGCCGCCGAGGCACGCGGCGCCTGGGACGCCCGGCTGGAGTCCCTGGTCGTGAACGCCGTGCTCAGCGGCGAGGCCGACGAGGGGGCCGTCTCGCGGGCCGCCGCCCTCGGCTGGAACTCCCCCGAGCACGTGTGCGTGGTGCTCGGCACGGCGCCCGACGGTGACAGCGAGCTGACCGTGGAGGCCATACGGCGTGCGGCCCGGCACGCCAAGCTCCAGGTGCTCACCGGGGTGCTCGGCGACCGGCTGGTCGTCATCGCGGGCGGCAGCGACAACCCGCTGGCCGTCGCCAAGTCACTCATCGGCCCGTTCGCGGCCGGGCCGGTCGTGGCGGGCCCGGTGGTGCCCGACCTGCAGGCCGCGACCCGGTCCGCGCAGGCCGCCGCGGCCGGGCTGAAGGCGTGTTCTGCCTGGCAGGACGCCCCGCGCCCGGTGCTGGCGGACGACCTGCTCCCGGAGCGGGCGATGGCCGGGGACCCCTCGGCACGTGAGCAGTTGGTGGAGGAGATCTACAGACCACTGGAGGAGGCCGGGGCCGCGCTCCTGGAGACCCTCAGTGTGTATCTCGAACAGGCGAGCAGTCTCGAGGGCGCCGCGCGGATGCTGTTC
The DNA here is from genome assembly GCF_044764825.1 of Streptomyces sp. NPDC093598. Classification (NCBI taxonomy): domain Bacteria; kingdom Bacillati; phylum Actinomycetota; class Actinomycetes; order Kitasatosporales; family Streptomycetaceae; genus Streptomyces; species Streptomyces sp. NPDC093598. Next base: position 707,420 of record NZ_JBIWIV010000001.1, read on the forward strand.
GTCCATCCCAACACCGTCCGCTACCGGCTTCGACGTGTGACTGACGTCACCGGATGGTCACCCTCCGATGTACGCTCTGCCTTCACGCTGCGGATCGCGCTGATCCTGGGGCGTCTGGTCGATGGAGATCTCCAGCCCTAAGGTTTTGTCGGGGCTCGACAAAACCCCCTCGTGTTCTTCGTCCTTGTCCCCACGGGCGGCCGTGCCCGTACCCAAGAGAGAGTGTGAGAGTGCTCGTACTCGTCGCTCCCGGCCAGGGCGCCCAGACGCCCGGCTTCCTGACCCCCTGGCTCGAACTGCCCGGTGCCGCCGACCGCCTCGGTGCCTGGTCGGACGCCATCGGACTGGACCTCGCCCACTACGGGACGCAGGCCGACGCCGACGCCATCCGGGACACCGCCGTGGCGCAGCCGCTGCTCGTCGCGGCCGGCCTCCTGTCCGCCGCGGCACTCGGTGACGTCGCGCCCGGCGCGGTCGCCGGCCACAGCGTCGGCGAGATCACCGCGGCCGCCTACGCGGGCGTCCTCGACGACACCGCCGCGCTGACCCTCGTGCGCAAGCGCGGCCTGGCCATGGCCGAGGCCGCCGCGATCACCGAGACCGGCATGTCGGCGCTGCTCGGCGGAGACCCCGAGGTGAGCGTCGCGCACCTGGAGAAGCTGGGTCTGACCCCGGCGAACATGAACGGCGCCGGGCAGATCGTGGCCGCGGGCACCATGGAGCAACTCGCCGCGCTGAACGAGGACAAGCCCGAGGGCGTGCGCAAGGTCGTCCCGCTGAAGGTCGCCGGCGCGTTCCACACGCACCACATGGGCCCGGCCGTCGACAAGCTGGCCGAGGCCGCCAAGGAGATCGTCCCCGCCGACCCCGAGGTCGCCTACGTCTCCAACAAGGACGGCAGTACGGTGACCACCGGCGCCGAGGTGCTGGAGCGGCTCGTCGGACAGGTCGCCAACCCGGTCCGCTGGGACCTGTGCATGGAGACGTTCAGGGAACTCGGCGTCACGGCCCTGATCGAGGCGTGCCCGGGCGGCACGCTGACCGGTCTGGCCAAGCGCGCCCTGCCGGGTGTGAAGACCCTGGCGCTCAAGACCCCCGACGACCTGGACGCTGCTCGCGAGCTCATCGCAGAGCACGCCTGACAAGGAGCCCGGAGCATGGCGAAGCTGAAGCCCAGCAAGGGCGCCCCGTACGCGCGCATCCTCGGCGTCGGCGGCTACCGTCCGACCCGGGTCGTGCCGAACGAGGTGATCCTGGAGACGATCGAGTCGTCCGACGAGTGGATCCGCTCGCGCTCCGGCATCGAGACGCGGCACTGGGCCTCCGACGAGGAGACGGTCGCCGCGATGTCGATCGAGGCGTCCGGCAAGGCCATCGCGGACGCGGGCATCTCCGCCGAGCAGATCGGCGGCGTGATCGTCTCGACGGTCTCCCACTTCAAGCAGACCCCGGCCGTCGCCACCGAGATCGCCGACAAGCTGGGCACCGCCAGGGCCGCCGCGTTCGACATCTCGGCGGGCTGCGCGGGCTTCGGTTACGGTCTCACGCTCGCCAAGGGCATGATCGTCGAGGGCTCGGCGGAGTACGTCCTGGTGATCGGCGTCGAGCGGCTGAGCGACCTGACCGACCTGGAGGACCGCGCGACGGCCTTCCTGTTCGGCGACGGCGCCGGCGCGGTCGTGGTCGGCCCGGCGCAGGAACCCGCGATCGGTCCCACGGTGTGGGGCTCCGAGGGCGACAAGTCCGAGACCATCAAGCAGACCGTGCCGTGGACGGACTACCGCGACGGTACGGTCGAGAAGTTCCCCGCGATCACCCAGGAAGGCCAGGCGGTGTTCCGCTGGGCCGTGTTCGAGATGGCGAAGGTCGCCCAGCAGGCGCTGGACGCGGCCGGGATCAGCGTGGACGACCTGGACGTCTTCATCCCGCACCAGGCCAACGTGCGGATCATCGACTCGATGGTGAAGACGCTGAAACTGCCGGAGCACGTCACGGTCGCGCGTGACATCCGCACCACCGGCAACACCTCGGCCGCCTCGATCCCGCTCGCTATGGAGCGGCTCCTGGCGACCGGAGAGGCGAAGAGCGGCGACACCGCGCTCGTCATCGGCTTCGGGGCGGGTCTCGTGTACGCCGCGACTGTCGTTACCCTCCCCTAGGCACTCCGTGCCGGATCATGCGATCCGGCACGGGAGGAAACACCTGCCACACCCTCTGGATATCTACGAAGGAGCGCCAACATGGCCGCCACTCAGGAAGAGATCGTCGCCGGTCTCGCCGAGATCGTGAACGAGATCGCCGGCATCCCGGTTGAGGACGTCCAGCTGGACAAGTCCTTCACCGACGACCTGGACGTCGACTCGCTGTCCATGGTCGAGGTCGTCGTCGCCGCCGAAGAGCGTTTCGACGTCAAGATCCCCGACGAGGACGTCAAGAACCTCAAGACCGTCGGTGACGCGACCGACTACATCCTCAAGCACCAGGGCTGATCAGTCGATCAGGCCGCCTGGCTGACTGCCCCGCCACCCGGCGGTGGCGCCGCTTAATCCTCGGATCCGTTGGAGAAAGAATTCCCGTGAGCTCGACCAATCGCACCGTGGTCGTCACCGGTATCGGCGCAACCACACCGCTGGGTGGCGACGCAGCCTCTACCTGGGAGGGCCTGATCGCCGGCAAGTCCGGCGTCAAGCCCCTGGAGCAGGAGTGGGCCGCCGATCAGGCGGTCCGTATCGCGGCCCCGGTCGCCGTGGAGCCGACCGAGGTCATCCCGCGGCCGCAGGCCCGCCGACTGGACCGCTCGGCGCAGTTCGCGCTGGTGGCGGCCAAGGAGGCCTGGGCCGACGCCGGCTTCGAAGCGAAGGCCGGCGAGGACCCGAACATCGACCCCGAACGCCTGGGCGCGGTCATCGCCTCCGGTATCGGCGGCGTGACGACGCTGCTCGACCAGTACGACGTGCTGAAGGAGAAGGGCGTCCGCCGCGTCTCCCCGCACACCGTGCCCATGCTGATGCCCAACAGCCCGTCGGCCAACGTGGGACTGGCCGTGGGTGCCCGGGCGGGCGTGCACACGCCGGTCTCCGCCTGCGCCTCGGGCGCCGAGGCCATCGGCTACGCCATCGAGATGATCCGCACCGGCCGTGCCGACGTCGTCGTCGCGGGTGGCACGGAGGCGGCGATCCACCCGCTGCCCATCGCCGCGTTCGGCAACATGATGGCGATGTCCAAGAACAACGACGACCCGCAGGGCGCGTCGCGTCCCTACGACACCGCCCGCGACGGCTTCGTCCTCGGTGAGGGCGCCGGTGTCGTCGTCCTGGAGTCCGCCGAGCACGCCGCGAAGCGCGGTGCCCGGGTGTACGCCGAGGCGGTCGGGCAGGGCATCTCCGCCGACGCGCACGACATCGTGCAGCCGGAGCCGGAAGGACGGGGCATCTCGCACGCCCTGCAGAACCTGCTGGACCGCAACGACCTGGACCCGGCGGAGATCGTGCACGTCAACGCGCACGCGACGTCCACGCCGGCCGGTGACATCGCCGAGCTCAAGGCGCTGCGCAAGGTGTTCGGTGACGACGCCGACCACTTCGCGGTGTCCGCGACGAAGTCGATGACGGGGCATCTGCTGGGTGGTGCCGGTGGTGTCGAGACGGTGGCGACCGTGCTCGCGCTGTACCACCGGGTGGCTCCGCCGACCATCAACGTGGAGAACCTGGACCCGGAGGCCGAGGCGAACGCCGACGTCGTTCGCGGTGAGGCGCGCAAGCTGCCGGTCGAGGGCCGTATCGCCGCGCTGAACGACTCGTTCGGCTTCGGCGGGCACAACGTGGTGCTGGCGTTCCGGACCATCTGAGAAGCACGCACGCAGTGAAGGGCCCCCACCTGAACGGTGGGGGCCCTTCGCGTGTTCGCGTCTCAGACCACCTGGTGGAGCCAGCGGACCGGGGCGCCCTCGCCCGCGTAGCGGAAGGGCTCCAGTTCGTCGTCCCAGGGCTTGCCCAGGAGTTTGCCGATCTCGGCTTCCAGGTCGGTCTCGCCGCTCCGGCTGCGTTGCAGGGCCGCGCGCAGGCGGTCCTCGGGGATGAGGATGTCGCCGTGGATGCCGGTGACGGCGTGGAAGATGCCCAGGTCGGGGGTGCAGCTGTAGCGCTCGCCCTCGGCGGAGGGGCAGGGTTCCGCGGTGACCTCGAAGCGGAGGAGGTGCCAGCCGCGCAGCGCCGAGGCCAGCTTGGACGCCGTGCCCGCCTGGCCCTGCCAGGAGAACTCCGAGCGCCAGGTGCCCGGTGCGGCCGGCTGACGGATCCAGTCCAGGCTGACGCGTGTGCCGAGCACCCCGGCGACGGCCCACTCGACGTGCGGGCACAGCGCGCGCGGCGCGGAGTGCACGTACAGAACTCCACGTGTCGTCACCGGAACCTCCGGGCAGAGCGGGACATGGTGCAAACGGGCGGAACGGCTGTGACCGGGCGGGTCACGTTGATGGCGAGGCTACCGTGCGGGGGCGCAAGGAGTGTGACGTACGGACGGTCCAGGTGCCGGGAAACGCCCGCCATTCACCCAGGGGGACGCTTGTACGGGTGTGAGCCGTTGCACCTGATGGGCCGGGAACCCTCGTGCGTTGTTATTGGTTGGGGAGACAGGCACGGCGTGGCGAGGGGATGGACCAGGTATGCGCAAGCGAGGTCGTCGCACCCGGGGCGTTCTGGCCGTGGTCGCGGCGGCCGTGCTGGGCGCCGCCGGGTGTGATGCCGTGGGCGGTGATGCCGCCGCCCCGTCCGGGACCGCGAAGCCGTCGCCCAAGCCCACACCCCTGTGGGACCGCAGCCCGGGTTCCGTGGCCGCCGTCGGTGACTCCATCACGCGCGGGTTCGACGCCTGTGACGTGCTGTCGGACTGCCCGGAGGCGTCCTGGGCGACCGGCGCCAGCCCCGAGGTCCACTCGCTCGCGGTGCGGCTGCTGGGGAAGGCCGGGGCCGCCCGGCGGAGCTGGAACTACGCCGTGACCGGGGCGCGGATGGCCGATCTGCCCGGGCAGATGGCGCAGGCGGTGCGGCGGAAACCGCAGCTGGTGACGGTGATGGTCGGGGCGAACGACGCCTGCCGGTCCACACCCTCGGCGATGACTCCGGTCTCCGCCTTCCGCGCCGACTTCGAGGATTCTCTGCGCAGCCTGCGCAAGGCCCTGCCCAAGGCCCAGGTGTTCGTGGCGAGCGTGCCGAACCTGAAGCGGCTGTGGTCCGAGGGCCGTGACAGCCCGATGGGCAAGCAGGTGTGGAAGCTGGGCATCTGCCCGTCGATGCTGGGCGACCCGGATGCCCTGGACTCGGCGGCGACCCTGCGGCGGGACACGGTGCAGAAGCGGGTGGAGGACTACAACAAGGTCCTGAAGGAGGTCTGCGCCGAGGACGAGAGGTGCCGCTACGACGGGGGTGCGGTGTACGACTACCGCTTCGGCACCGCCCAGTTGAGCCGCTGGGACTACTTCCACCCGAGCGTGAACGGACAGGCCCGGTTGGCGGAGATCGCGTACCGCACCGTCACCGCGAAGAAGCCCTGACCCGGGCTCTGTCCTAGAGTTCCGCACATGAACGAACTCTTCGGGACACTTTCCGACGGGACCCCGGTGCACCGCTGGACCCTGGAGCGAACGGGCGTGCGGGTGCGGGTGCTGTCGTACGGCGGGATCGTGCAGTCCGTGGAAGTGCCGGACCGGGAGGGCCGGGCCGGGGACGTGGTGCTGGGGTTCCCGGACCTCGACGGGTATCTCGCCCACCCGGAGCCGTACCTCGGTGCCCTGATCGGGCGGTACGCCAACCGGATCGCGGGCGGCCGGTTCGCCCTGGACGGGCGGACGTACGCACTGGAACCGAACAACGGGCCGAACTCGCTGCACGGTGGAGCGCGCGGTTTCGACAAGCGGGTGTGGGACGCGGAGCCCGTCGAGCACGGGGTGCGGCTGACGCGGGTCAGTCCGCACGGCGAGGAGGGGTTCCCGGGGCGGCTGGAGGTCTCGGCGACGTACACGCTCGACGGGAGCGGGGCGCTGCGGATCGCGTACGAGGCGGTGACGGACGCGCCGACCGTGGTGAATCTGACGAACCACAGCTACTTCAACCTGGCCGGTTCCGGTGACGCGGGCGGCCATGAGCTGCGGCTGGCCGCCTCCCGGTACACGCCGGTCGACGCGGACCTGATCCCGGCCGGCGACCCGGACGACGTGACCGGCACGCGGTTCGACTTCCGCGAGGCACGCAAGACCGGCTCCGGATACGACCACAACTTCGTGCTCGACAAGGGTGTGACGGACGCTCCGGTGGAGGTCGCCGAGCTGCACGACCCGGCGTCCGGGAGGGTGGTGACGGTGGCGACCACCGAGCCCGGCCTCCAGCTGTACACGGCCGACCATCTGGGCGAGCCCTTCGCGCCCGGTGACGGCATCGCGCTGGAGACCCAGCACTTCCCTGACTCGCCGAACCGGCCGGAGTTCCCGACGACCGTGCTGCGGCCGGGCGAGGTGTTCCGCTCGGAGACGGTGTACGGGTTCGGCACCCGCTGAGCGGTCCCCTGACCGACCACGAGCCCCGGTCCGGAGGTCAGGTCCCGGACCGGGGCTGCTCGGTGGGGAACGTGTCCCGGATCAGACGTTAATCGTCGCGGTGATCCTGCGGTCCGTGATCGAGCGTCCGACCTGGATTTCGTACGAACCCTTCACAAACGACCACGAGCCGGTCGCCTCGTCCCAGATCTCGAAGGCGCGGCGCGGCAGTTCGACGGTGGCCTCGGCGCTGTCGCCCGGGGCGGCCTCGACGCCCGCGAAGCCGGCCAGCCAGCGGGCCGGGCGGGTGGGGTCGGCCTCGCCGGGGGCGAGGTAGAGCTGGACGACCTCGCGGCCGGGGCGGTCGCCGGTGTTGCGGAGGCGGACCTTCGCGGTGGTCCCCTCGGCGGTCGCCTCCACCTCGACGGAGTCGTAGGTCCAGTCGGTGTAGCCGAGGCCGTGGCCGAAGGGGTAGGCGGGGCTGCGGCCGTGCTTCTCCCAGGCGCGGTAGCCGATGAACACGCCTTCGTCGTAGGGGAGTTCGCCGTCTCTGGGGACGACCTGGGTGACCGGGGCGTCGGTGAGGGAGCCCCAGGTGGTGGGCAGGCGTCCGCCGGGTTCGTGGGCTCCGGTGAGGACGTCCGCGAGGGCCGCGCCGCCCTCCTGGCCGGGGAACCAGGACAGGAGCACGGCGGCGACGTCGTCGCGCCACGGCATTTCCACCGGGGATCCGGAGTTGACGACCACGACGGTGTGGGGGTTGGCGGCGGCGACGGCGCGGACCAGGTCGTCCTGGCGGCCGGGCAGGCGCAGGTCGGTGCGGTCGAAGCCCTCGGACTCCACGCGGTCGGTGGTGGCGACCACGACGACGGCCGTGTCGGCGGCGCGGGCTGCCGCGGCGGCCTCGGCGATCCGCTCGTCGGCGTCGCGCTGGGGGTCCTGGTGGGCGAGGGTGAAGCCGATGACCCGCATCGGGTGGTCGCCGAGCGGCGGGACCGTGTAGGTGAGGGAGACCTCGACCGGTTCGCCGGCGATGAGTTCGGTCCGGGCGTGGGGCACCGGCGGGCCGAAGAAGGTCAGGAACGGGTCGTCCCCGTCGGGGCGCTGGACGCCGTCGTAGTAGGTGGTGCCCGCGACGCTCAGCCTGAAGGGGCCGAGGCCCTTGATGCCGAAGGTGTGCGTGCCGCTCTCGCGCGGGGTGAAGGTGCCGGTCAGTTCGACGCTGTGCAGGTTCTCGCGGGTGACGCCGTCGGGGAGGTCGGCGCCCATCCACTGGAGGTGGCCGCTGGGGGCCGAGCGCGTGCCGATGACCTGGCCGGCCGCGTCCCGGCAGACGGCGCGCAGCTCGAAGCCCCGGTCCGCGATGGGGAGTTCGGTGTTGGGGTCGGCACCGAGGGTGTAGGTCACGGTGCCGTCGGGGAGGGCGGCGGTGAGGCCTTCGAGCGGGGAGACGACCCGGGCGGGGAAGACGGTGGCGGAGCCGCCGCCGAGGACACGGGCGTCGCGGGCGGCGGCGCCGATCAGTGCGACCCGGCCGGGCTTCAGCGGCAGCGCGCCGTTCTCGTTGCGGACGAGGACGAAGGAGCGGCGGGCGATCTCGCGGGCGAGTGCCTCGCCGTCGACGGGGGCGGGCGGGTCGGTGACGACCGGCTCAGCGCCCTGAAGGATGCCGACCCGGGCGGCGAGGCGCAGCACGCGGCGGACGGCCTCGTCGACCCGGGCCTCGTCGGCCTCGCCGTTCCGGACGGCCCGGGCGAGGGCCTCGCCGTAGACGGTGCCGGGGCCGGGCATGGCGATGTCGAGGCCGCCGGTGAGGGCACCGGTGGTGGAGCGGGCGGCGGTCCAGTCGGAGACGTTGGCGCCGTCGAAGCCCCACTCGCCGCGCAGGACCTCGTTGACCAGGTAGTGGTGCTCGGTCATGGTCGGGCCGTTGACGGAGTTGTAGGCGGTCATGATGCCCCAGGGGTGGGCGTTCTCGACGATCGCCTCGAAGGGGGCCAGGTACAGCTCGCGCAGGGCGCGTTCGCCGACGAGGTTGTTCACCGTCAGGCGGTCGGTCTCGGCGTCGTTGGCGACGAAGTGCTTGACGGTGGTGCCGACGCCGCCGGACTGGACGCCGCGGACGTACTCGGTGCCGATCCGTCCGGTCAGGTACGGGTCCTCGCTGTAGGCCTCGAAGTGGCGGCCGCCGAGCGGGGAGCGGTGCAGGTTGACCGTGGGGGCGAGCAGGACGTGGACGCCCTTGCGGCGGGCCTCCTGGGCCAGCAGGACGCCGGCCCGGTGGGCGAGGGCGGGGTCCCAGGTGGCGGCCAGGGCGGTGGGGGACGGGAGGGCGACGGACGGGTCGTCGGCGCTCCAGTGCACCCCGCGGACGCCGATCGGGCCGTCGGACATGACCAGCGAGGCCAGTCCGGCCTCCGGCAGCGCGGGCAGGCTCCACATGTCCTGGCCGGCCAGCAGCCGCGTCTTGGCGTCCAGGTCGAGCTTGCCGAGAGCCGCCTCGACGGCCGCCTCGCGCCGTACCTCTGCTGTCTCCGCCACGTCGGCACCTCCACGTCGAAAGCCGCTGGATGTCACCATCGTGCCCGCTTTGCCTGTGACGCGGTAGGTTTCGTTATCTCCTCGTGATGATGAGCTGTTCGGCATGTCGTACGGTGACGCCATGACGGCCAGGACGAGAAGCGAGGAACGGCGCGCGGAGATCGTGCGGGCCGCTCTGGAGGTGATCGCCGAGCGCGGTTACCGGGGGGCCAGCCTGGCCGCGGTCGCCGAACGGGTCGGGCTCACCCAGCAGGGGCTGCTGCACCACTTCCCGACGAAGGAGTCACTGCTGGTGGCGGTGCTCCAGGAGCGGGACCGCTGGGACGCGATGCCCGCCGGGCGGCTGCGGCTCGACCTGCTGGCGTCCCTGGTGGAGTACAACGCGATGCGGCCCGCCATCATCCAGACCTTCTCGGCGCTGCTCGGCGAGAGCGTCACGGAGGGGCATCCGGCCCGGGCGTACTTCACGGAGCGCTATGCCGGGGTACGCGCCGGCATGGCCGAGGTGCTGCGCGCCGAGTACGGCGACCGGCTGCCGGGCGGCCTCACCCCCGAGCGGGCCGCGCCCCTGCTCGTGGCGGTCCTGGACGGGTTGCAGTACCAGTGGCTGCTGGACCCGGAGTCGGTCGACATGGCGTCCGCGTTCCGGGACTTCCTGATGCTGCTCGGCGAGAACGACGGCTGATCTAGCGAGCGGGTACGGCGGCCACGACCTCGACCTCGACGAGGGCCTCGGGGCGGAACAGCCGGGACGCCTCGAAGGTCATGCTGGTCGGCGGAGTCCCGGTGAGGAACTGCCGTCGTACGGCGCCGTATTCGTCCAGCCGGGAGATGTCGGTCAGGTACGTGCGGATGTTGACCACGTCGGCCAGGGTCGCGCCGTGCGCCGCCAGCAGCGCGGTGAGGGTCTCGAAGACGCCCCGGGTCTGCTCGGCGAGCGTGGCACCCTCGGCGATCTGCCCGGACACGAACAACAGGGCGCTGCCGTCGGCCTGTTCGATGCGGGCGACCTGGGAGTAGTAGGGGCTCAGGGGCTGCGGCGCGGCGGCGGGGTTGTCCAGGGTGATCTGCATGCCGCCGACGCTAGGCGCGACCCCGGAAATGCGACAAGCGAATGTCTAGCATGGCTGCCATGCCGAACACGCATGACGCGGGCCCCGAGCTCTCCACCGTCTGGCTGCGGGTCTTCCTGGAGGTGGCCCGGCACGGGTCGTTCACGGTGGCGGCGCGGACGCTCGGCTGGACGCAGTCGGCGGTGTCCCGGCAAGTGGCCTCACTGGAAGCCGCGTTGGGCGGCGGCCCGCTCTTCGACCGGCTGCCGCGCGGGGTGACGCTGACGGAGGCGGGGCGGCTGCTGGTGCCGCACGCCGAGACGGTCGCCGCCGCGCTGCACGACGCCCGGCGCGAACTCGCCGCCCTGCGCGAGGCGGCCGGTGGACGGCTCCGGTTCGGCGCCTTCGCCACCGCCGACGCGGCCCTGGTGCCGCACGCCCTGGCCCTCTTCCGCGCCCGCCGGCCCCGGGTCCGGGTGACGCGCGAGGAGGGCCTCACCCCCACCCTGCTGGACCGGCTGACGGCCGGTCACCTGGACCTGGCGGTCGTCTCGACGACGGGCCGCGCACCGCTGGAGCGGTACGAGCTCCACCACCTCCTCGACGAACCGCTGTACGTCGCCGTCCCGGACGGTCACCCCCTCGCCGGCCACGAGGGGCCGGTGCCGCTCGGCCGTTTCGCGGACGCCGACTGGATCTGCGGCAGCGCGCGCCCCGAGGGCACCCTCCTCGACGCGGCCCTGCGTCAGGGCTTCCGACCGCGGGTCGCCCACGTCGTCGGCGAGTGGACCGCCAAGCAGGGCTACGTCGCCGCGGGGCTCGGCGTGACCCTCGTACCGGCGCTCGCGGCCGCGTCCGTACGCCCTGACATCACGCTGCTGCCGGTGCGCGACGAGGGCGCCCCGGCCCGGGCGGTGTACGCGGCGACCGTGCGCGGCCGGTCCCTGACCCCCGCCGCCTCGGTCTTCCTGGACGCGGTGCGGGAGGCGACGGCGAAGATCCTCGCCTGAGCCCCGCCCATGGCGTGGACCACACCCGTCACGCGATACTGCGGCGGTCCGGCACCGACCCCCACCGCGACGGAAGGCCTGAACACCCTTGAACTCCATACGCGTTCGCCTCGGCGTCCTCGGCCTCGCCCTGCTGACCGGCTTCACCGCCCCGACGGCCGCGAGCGCCGCCGAGACGGCACCCGCTCCCACCGTCGAGGAGCAGCGGCTCGACAGAGCGGCGCCGCAGGAGATCTTGCGGCGCTCCGGGTTCGGCGGCCTGGCCCCGCGGCTGGCCCGGGCTCTCGACGCGGCCCGCTCCTACGGGGAGGCGCGCCGGGCGGTCACGCGCGAGGGCGCGCGGCTGTGGCAGCGTGCCGTCGACCGGGCGCAGGGGCGCGGACCGGCCGGCGGGGACCTCAGCCGGGACGACGACCGGCCGCTGTACTGGGCACGGCTCGGTATGACCCGTGAAGTGCGCACCTGGGAGCCGGCGTTCGGCCTGACGGACGGGCAACGGGCCGCGCTGCTGGACGAGCTGGAGCGCTCCTCGCGCGGCCAGGACGCCCTGCGCTATCCGCACGGCAAGAACCTGAAGCGGATATTGCTGACCGGCTTCGACCCGTTCACGCTGGACCGCGACATCCGCATCTCCAATCCGTCCGGCGCCACCGCGCTGGCCCTCGACGGCACGGTGATCGAGACGGCGGACGGACCGGCCCGGATCGAGACGGCCGTGTTCCCGGTGCGCTGGCAGGACTTCACCGAGGGCACGGTGGAGCGCACCCTGCGGCCGTACCTGCCGAAGGTCGACCTGTTCACGACGGTGAGCCAGGGCAGGGTCGGGCGGTTCGACATCGAGCGCACCAACGGGGCCTGGCGGGGCGGCTTCGCGGACAACGACACCATCGGCCGCACCGGGACCGTGCCGGTGACCGACCCGGCCTCGCAGCCGCAGTGGACGACGACCACCCTGCCCCACGCGGCGATCGTCGCCGCGGACACGGGCCGCTTCCCGGTGTACGACAACACCGGCGTCACGGAGATCCCGGCCGGCGGCACCGAGCCGGTCGTACGCCGCGACGGGCCGACGCCCGGCTCGACCGCTCGCGCGGGCGGCGGCGGCGACTACCTCTCCAACGAGATCGCCTACCGGGCGACGCTGCTGCGGGACCGGCTGGGGCTGCACGACACGCTGCCGGGCGGGCACGTGCACACGCCGGTGCTTCAGTTCGGCGCCGGGAACACCACCGAGGTCACCGACCCCGAGTTCGTGCGGAACCGGCTGGACATCATCGCCCAGGTGAGGGCGATCCTGAGGGTGGCTGCGGAGAAGTCGTAGCGGCCTGGTCGCCGTCCTCCTCGCCGCCCTCGTCGATCTCCTCGCCCAGCAGGTCACGGGCCATGAGGGTGGCGCCCGCGACCGCGCCCGGCATGAGGAACACCGCGACGAACGGCACCAGGAAGGCCACGGCGAGCGGTGTGCCGAAGCCCCAGACGAGGGTCTTGCGCGAGCGCAGCAGAGTGAGGCGGGTGCGCAGGTCGACGCTGCGGCGCTGGAGGGCGACGGCGGTCAGTTCCTCCGTGAGGAAGAACCCGGTGACGAAGAACCCGATCACCGGGACGGCCGTCTGCCCGACCACCGGGATGAAGCCGCACCCGAACAGCAGCACACCCCACAGGGCGGCCCGCACCACGATGCGGAGGCTGTCACGGGCGGAGATCCACAGTTCGCGCCAGAGCGGCAACCCCGACTCGGGGGCGTGCCCGTCCGGGGACACGTCCCGGTCGACCTGCTCGGAGAGGTTCTCGTAGAAGGGCTGCCCGATCAGCAGGGTCACCGCGGTGAAGGTCACGACGGCGAGGAGCAGGGCGAGGGCGAACAGCACGGCGGTCAGGAAGCCGCGGAAGAGGCCGAGCCACGGCCTGGACCAGTCGTCGGCGAAGGGCGTCGCCCAGGTGACGGCGTCCTCGCCCCACAGCGCCAGCGCGACCAGCGCCGCCGCGTACAGGACGAGGGTGATCAGGCCCGGGAGCAGCCCGAAGCCGTAGCTCCTGCCGTGCCGGGCCACCCACCGCTGGCCCTTCAGGAGGTACCGGAAACCCGCCCCTAGATCGCGCATGGGCAAACCCTATCGGGGGAGGCCGGGCCGCTCCCCGACAGGGCCGTTCGGGGCTCCGGTGACACCAAGGCGCCCTTGTTGCCGTTGAGTCGAACCGGTACACCTCGCCGTACCGATCTCAGGAAGCCCCGGAGGAGGCACGCGTGCGCACCACGAGAAGCGTTCCCGCGAGACCCGCACTGATCGTCACCCTGACCCTGGCCACGGCGGGTTCACTCCTGCTCGCCCCCGGCGCCGCCGGCGCGGACCCGAAGCCCGTCACCCGTGAGGGCCCCGCCGTGGACGACCGCGCGGCACAGGCGCCCGCGAGCGCGACGCGACGCGCGTTGACCGCGGACACCTCGGCCGGCACCACCACCCGCGGCTACCCCCGCCGCCAGATCCTCTCCCCCGATCCGGAGAACCCCGGCGACAAGTCCCTGAAGCTGGGCCTCACGCCGTACCACGCGATCGCGCCGAAGCTGAACGCCTTACAGCGCCTCGGCGACCGGGTGAGTGTGGAGGTGACCGGCCGCTCGGCCGGCGGCCGCCGCCTCTACCTCGTCACCGTCACCGCCCCGGAGACCACCCGGCAGGCCCGCGCCCAGGAGCGGATGCGCGACCTGATCGAGAACGCGCCCGCGACGGCGGCCAAGTCCCGGGACATCAAGCGGGATTACAAGACACCGGTCTTCGTCAACGGCAACATCCACGGCAACGAGTGGGAGGGCACGGACGCCTCCCTGAAGGTCATCGAGCAGCTCGCGACGGCAAAGGACGCCAGGACCAGGGACCTCCTCGCGCGCAGCCGCCTGTACTTCAACATCACGGCCAATCCGGACGGCCGTATCGCCGGGACCCGCGCCAATGCCAACGGCTTCGACCTGAACCGGGACTTCGTCACCGCCTCGCAGCCCGAGACGCGGGCGATGCGGCAGATCGAGATCGGCAAGCAGCCGGCCGTCCTGCTCGATCTGCACGGCTACGTCAACGGCACCCTCATCGAGCCGACCACTCCCCCGCACGGCGAGAACTACGAGTACGACCTCTTCCTGAAGAACAGCTACGCCAACGCCCTCGGCATGGAGTCCGCGGTCAACGCCCTCGGCTACACGCCCGCGAAGGACGGTGTGGAGGCGGCCCAGATCCCGTTCCGCGACCAGGAGGAGGGCTGGGACGACTGGCCGCCGATCTTCACCCCGCAGTACGCGGCCTTCCACGGCACGGTGGCCGCCCACACGGTGGAGATCCCGCTGGCGGTGAACAACGAGGAGTACGACGACCTGCCCGTCCCGGAGCTGCGCCGCCGCTCGGCGGTCAACACGGCCGTGGCGGGTGCGGCGATCCGCGCGACCCTGAACCACGTCCGCGAGCACCGCGGCACCCTGATCACCGACCAGATCGAGGTGTTCCGCCGCGGCGCGACGGGCGCCCCGCAGGTGCCGGTGTCCGCGCGGACGGTCCCCGGCGTCCCCGGCATCGGCCCGGAGGACGTCTACACGACGACGTTCCCGCGCGCCTACGTCATCCCGCCCGGCGACGCCCGCACCCAGCGCTCGGCCCCGGCCGCGGCGCGTCTGGTCGACCACCTCCTCGCCAACGGCGTCCGTGTCACCCGCGCCACCCGCCCCTTCCGGCTCGCCGGACGGACCCACCCCGGGGGCTCGTACGTCGTCGACATGCACCAGCCCAAGCGCGGCATGGCGAACGTGCTGCTGGCCGACGGCCGGGACATCAGCGACAAGGTGTCGGTGATGTACGACATCTCCGGCTGGAGCCTGGGCAGTCTGTGGGGCGCCACCGTCGAGCGGGTGCCGTCGGGCAGCCTGCGGGGTGCGCCCCTGCGTGCGATCAGCGGGGCCACGCCCGTCGCCCACGTGCCCGCTCACGGCAGTCTCCGGCTGCGCCTGACCGATCCGCGCGAGGTCGCCGCCCTCAACTCCCTGCTCCGGCGGGGCGTTGCGGTCCGGCGGGCGGCGGACGGCAGCGTGATCGTCCCGGCGTCGGCCCGCCGGGAGGCGCTCACCGCCGCCCGCGCCCACGACGTCTCCTTCACGGCGACGCGGCACACCGGCACGGCACCGCTCCACCGCCTTCGCGTCGCCGCAGCCGTCACGCCGGGTGAACTGTTCGCGCTGCGGGAGATGGGCTTCGACGTCACGCCGGTCTCGACGGCCGTCCTGAACGCGGGCTTCGACTGGTCGGGCACGGACGTGCTGTTCGTGTCCGCCGGGCTGGATCACGCGGCCTTGACCGCCCCCGCACGCCAGGCGCTGGACGCCTTCGTCGACGGCCACGGCCTGGTCGGCCGGGGCGCGACGGGAGCGGCCCTGAACGCGGCGGCGGGCCTGCTGGCCGTCAAGGCGGTGGAGGGCAACGCAGACGCGAACGGTGTGGTGCGGGTGACGAACTCGGGCCCCCTCACGCGCGGCGCACCGGCGCACAGCTTCGTCTACGCGCCGCTCTGGTTCACCGACCCCGGCCCCGGCGTCCGCGTGGAGCAGTCGTACGCGAACGGGAATCCGCTGGTGTCCGGGCACTGGCGGCCGCTGCGGGACGGCACCGGCGGTCCGGCCGGCGCCGCCGGGCAGGCCTCGGTCGTCAGCGGAGGTCACACGGTTTTGTTCGGTACCGAGCCACTGTTCCGGGACCACCCCAAGGGAGAATTCCCGCAGGTGGCGAGGGCATTGTTCACAGTCGCACACAGCGGTTCAGTTGAGGAGAGCGGATGACGCAGGAGATCCACGGCACCGTGGCGGACGGCTTCGAGGCGGTGCGCGAGGAGTTCGCCGCGTTCGTCGCCGGGGAGCGAGCCGACTACGAGGGGCAGCTGTGCGCCTACGTCCACGGCCGGAGGGTCGTCGACCTGTGGGCGGGGACCGGCGCGGACGCCCTCTACGGTGTGTTCTCGTCCACCAAGGGCGCCGCCTACCTGGTCGTGGCTCTGCTCGTCCAGGAGGGCACGCTCGAACTGGACCGCAAGGTGACGTACTACTGGCCGGAGTTCGCGGCCGAGGGCAAGGGCGCCCTGACGCTGCGGGATCTGCTGGCGCACCGGGCGGGCGTGGTCGGCACGGACAGCGGCTTCACGCTCGCGGAGCTGGCGGACGACCGCCAACTGGCCGAACGCCTCGCCGACCAGAGGCCGTTCTGGCGCCCCGGCACGGCGTTCGGCTACCACGCGCTGGTCGCCGGTGCCCTGGCCGGTGAGGTCGTACGCCGCGCGACCGGCCGCAGGCTTCAGGAGGTCTACCAGGAGCGGATCAGGAGCCCGTACGGCCTGGACTTCCACCTGGGCCTGCCCGCGCCCGAGGAACCGCGCTTCCGCAGCGTCCAGCCGATGGACCCGACCCCGGAGCAGCGGGTCGTCCTCGACGCCACGCCCACGGGCCGGCACGCGCTCGCCTCGATCGCGTTCAACGGCAACGCGCCGGAGCCGACCGACCTCGTCTCCCTTCCGAACATGCCGTTGATCCGCGCGAAGGGCCCGGCGTCGGTGGGCGGGGTGGCGTCCGCGCGGGGCCTGGCGGGGATGTACGCCGCGGCGATCAGCGAGGTGGGCGAGCAGGCGCCGCTGCTGAAGCCGGACACGGTGGCGGAGTTCGGCCAGTTCCACTCGGCCGGCTACGACCTGGTGGCCCGGGCCCACAAGTCGTTCGGGCTCGGCTTCCAGACGACCGCTGACACGTGGCACCCGTTCCTCGGCGCCGGGACGATCGGGCACAGCGGCGCGGGCGGCTCCCAGGCCTTCGCGGACCCGTGGAGCGGCCTCGCCTACGGCTACACGCGCCGCCGGTTCGCCTTCCCGGGCGGGGCGGCCCCGGAGAACGACCGGCTGGCGAGGGCGGTCCACGCGGCGGCGCTCGCCCTCTGAGCCCGGGCACGGGCAAAGGCCGCACCCCACGTCCAAGGGTGCGGCCTCCGCGTACGCAACGACTGTGGTCAGGCCAGCGTCACGGTGATGTTGCCGCGGGTCGCCTTCGAGTACGGGCACACCTCGTGGGCCTTCTCGATCAGCGACCGGGCGGTGCCCCGGTCCACCTTGGGGATGTCGGCCGAGATCGCGACGATGATCCCGAAGCCGTCCCCGTTCTTGCCGAGGCCGACCTTCGCGGTCACGGTCGAACCGGTGAGGTCGGCCCCCTCCTGACGGGCGACGACTCCGAGGGCCCCCTGGAAGCAGGCGCTGTACCCGGCGGCGAACAGCTGCTCCGGGTTGGTGCCGGCGCCGCTCCCGCCCATCTCCTTCGGCGGGTTGACGACGACGTCGAGTGTGCCGTCGTCGGTGGCGACCCGGCCGTCGCGCCCGTTCTCGGCGGTGGCGACGGCGGTGTACAGGACGTCGGACTGCTGGATCGGCATGCGGTGTGTTCCTTCGGTCGTCCGCCGCGGCTCGCGCCCGGGCCGGGACGGATTCGGAAACAAGTTACCGCATGTCGGAAACCTGAAGGAAGGCGTCAGAGCTTGACGATCATCTTCCCGGTGTTGTCGCCGCGCAGCACACCCAGGAACGCCTCCAGGTTGTTCTCGATGCCCTCGACGACGGTCTCCCGGTACTTCAGCTCACCGGAGGCGACCCAGGGGGCGACCTCCTGCACGAACTGCGGCTGGAGGTCGTAGTGGTCCCCGACCAGGAAGCCCTCGATCCGGCCGCGGGTGGCGATCAGGCGGGCGAGGTTCTTCGGGCCCGGGGCGGGCTCGGTGTTGTTGTAGACGGAGATCATGCCGCAGACGGCGATCCGGCCGCCCTCGTTGAGGGAGCCGATGGCCGCCTCCAGGTGGTCACCGCCGACGTTGTCGAAGTAGACGTCGATCCCGTCGGGAGCGGCGGCGCGCAGCTGCTTGGCGACGGGCCCGTCCTTGTAGTTGAAGGCGGCGTCGAAGCCGTACTCCTCCACGAGGAGCTTCACCTTCTCGTCCGACCCGGCGGAGCCGATGACCCGCGAGGCACCCTTCAGCCTGGCGATCTGCCCGACCTGGCCGCCCACGGCGCCGGCGGCACCGGACACGAAGACGGTGTCGCCCTCCTTGAAGGCGGCGGTCCGCAGCAGGCCCGCGTAGGCGGTGAGGCCGGTCATGCCCAGCACACCGAGGTACGTCGACAGCGGCGCGGCCTCCGGGTCCACCTTCACGGCGTTCTTCGCGCCGACGACCGCGTACTCACGCCACCCGAAGAAGTGCAGCACGTGGTCCCCGACGGACAGCCCCTCGGCGTTCGAGGCCACGACCTCACCGACGGCACCGCCCTGCATGACCTTGCCGAGCTCGAACGGGGCGACGTAGGACTTCGCGTCGCTCATGCGGCCGCGCATGTAGGGGTCCACGGAGAGGTACTTGTTCCGGATGAGGACCTGCCCCTCGCCCGGCTGCGGGACCTCCGCCTCGACGAAGGCGAAGTCCTCGGGCTTCGGCCAGCCGACGGGGCGGCTCACCAGGTGCCACTCACGGCTGACGGCGGGGAGGGTGGGGGTGTCGGTCATGATGCGCCTTACCTCACTGGCTCGATGCGAATGCTTCAGTACCTGAAACAACCATGCTCCTGAAAATTTCAGGTTGTCAAATAACCGGGTACCCTCGACGGCATGGCCTCCACCACACCGACGCCCCACGACATGACCAAGCGCCCGGATCCGCTGACCCTCGAGGTCGTCGAGCTGATCGGGGAGGTCGTGGCGCGGTTTCACGAGGACTACGAGTCGGCGGCCGCCGAGCACGCCCTGACCGGCGCGCAGGCCCGGCTGCTCAGCCTGCTGTGCCTCGAGCCGCTGCCGATGCGGAGGCTGGCCCAGCAGCTGAAGTGCGAGCCGTCCAACGTGACGGGCATCGTGGACCGGCTCGAGGCGCGGGGGCTGGTCGAGCGGCAGCCGGCTCCTGCGGATCGCCGGGTGAAGGTGGCGGCGGCCACCGCGGAGGGGCGCCGGGTGGCCCGGAGCCTGCGGGAGTCACTGAGGTTCGCCCGGGAGCCCCTGGCCGGGCTCTCCGAGGGGGAGCGGGTGGCGTTGCGGGACACGCTGCGGCGGATGCTGGGCTGAACCCGGGCCGGGGCCGCCGCCGTCAGGGGATCCCGCGCCCGGGGACCGGGTACGGCGGAACGTGGCCGGTGTCGCCCTCCGGGCCGGACGCTACGTGCACCACCACAGGAACCGGTTGCACGTCTGAGACGGGGTCGGTTCGGGTTCCGGTGCCGGGGTGGTCGGGGTTGACGTCGGAGTCGGGGCCGGGGCCGGCGGTGCGGCCGTGGGGGCGGCGGTCGGGCGGCCGGGGGAATCTCCCGAAGCGGCCGACTCGGCGTCCTTGCTCGGCTCGTCGCCCTTCGGGGACTCCGACGTGCCGTCCGTCGGGGACGCCGAAGCCGACGGTGAGTCAGATGCCTTTGGGGAGGGGGAATCCGACGCCCTGTCAGCTTCCGTCCTCCCGCCCGGGGCGCCGCCCGGTTCCCCCGCCTCGGCCGACGCGTTCCCGTCCGCCGACTCGCCCCCGGCCGCGGCCGGTCCGGGGGTCGGCCTCGGGGCGTCCATGCCGAGTTCCGCGAGGCTCAGGCCGCCCGCGGCCAGCACGAACCCGGCTGCCACGAACAGGGTTCTGCGCCGCCGCCGGCGGTGTGCCGCGGCCTTGCGGTCCCGACGGCTCGCCCCGCCCGGGCCGTCGGCAGCCGGCCCGTGGCCCCGTCCGCGACGGCGCGCGGCACGCCCCAGGTGCTCGTCGTCCTCGCCATCGTCATCGCCGTCGTCGTACACGTCTTCGTGCGCGTCGTCCGGCGTGTCCGACCCTGCCTGCCCCTCCGGGGCGTCGCCCGCGCTCTCGTAGGCGGTGGCGTCGTAGCCGGCGTACTCCGGCTCGCGCCGGCGCAGCGCTTCGGCCGAGGTGCCGCACCCCGGGCAGGCGAGGGCGCCGTTGAGGTGCCGTCGGCACGGGTCGCAGTAGTCCATGTCGCGGGAAGATTAAGTTCCGCGCCGGTCACGTTCCTAGATCCAGCTGTGAAGGTTCTGTACGGACACGGCTCCTCCGTGGTTTCGAAACTGTCGAAACCGTTATGCGCGCGACCCATTGACACCCCTGCCGCCGGATCCTTACTGTCACGCCAGCATTTCGAACGTGTGCCGAAATCTCGAACAGACCGAGTCGCCGGAGCACGAGCGGGACGCTGACGGAACAAACTGACGGAACTGAGCCGACGAAGCTGCGAGGGACAACCGCCGTGCGCATCACTGGAATCAGCACACACGTGGTCGGGACGCCGTGGCGCAACCTGACGTACGTCCAGGTGCACACCGACGAGGGGATCACCGGAGTCGGCGAGACCCGGATGCTGGGACACACCGACGCCCTTCTCGGTTATCTGAGGGAGGCCGAGGCCAATCACATTCTGGGCTCCGACCCCTTCGCTGTCGAGGACCTCGTCAAGCGCATGAAGTACGGCGACTACGGCCGCGCGGGCGAGATCGTGATGTCCGGCATCGCCGTGATCGAGATGGCCTGCTGGGACATCAAGGGCAAGGCCCTGGGCGTCCCCGTCTGGCAGCTGCTGGGCGGCAAGGTCACCGACAAGGTCAAGGCCTACGCCAACGGCTGGTACACCACCGAGCGGACCCCGGAGGCCTACCACAAGGCCGCCCAGGGCGTGATGGAGCGCGGCTACCGGGCACTCAAGATCGACCCGTTCGGCACCGGCCACTTCGAGCTGGACCACCAGCAGACCCTGTACGCCGTCTCCCTGATCGAAGCGGTCCGGGACGCCATCGGCCCCGAGGCCGAGCTGATGCTGGAGATGCACGGCCGCTTCTCCCCCGCGACGGCCGTGCGCCTGGCCAAGGAGCTGGCACCGTTCAAGCCGGCGTGGCTGGAGGAGCCGGTCCCGCCGGAGAACCTGAAGGCGCTGGAGAAGGTCGCCGCCAAGGTCGACATGCCGGTCGCCACCGGTGAGCGCATCCACGACCGGATCGAGTTCCGGGAGCTGTTCGAGAGCCAGGCCGTCGACATCATCCAGCCGGACGTCGGCCACATCGGTGGAATCTGGGAGACCAGGAAGCTCGCGGCGACCGCCGAGACCCACTACATGCTGGTGGCTCCGCACAACGTGGGCGGCTCGGTCCTGACCGCGGCGTCCCTCCAGGTCGGCTTCACCTCCCCGAACTTCAAGATCCTCGAGCACTTCAACGACTTCGCCGACGCGGAGATCAAGAAGGTGGTCAAGGGCGCCCCGCAGGTGAACCCGGAGGACGGCTGCTTCCACCTCTCCGACGCCCCGGGCCTCGGCGTGGAGCTGGATGTCGACGCCGCCGCCGAGTTCCCCCAGCAGCAGGCCCGTTTCGACCTCTGGGCGGAGGGCTGGGAACAGCGCAGGCCGAAGGGCTCGCAGTGAGCACCGCGGTCGTCATCGACGCCCCGGGCGAGCACCGTCTCGTCCCGCACGAGCCCCGGCAGCCCGAGCCGGGCGAGGCCCTGGTGCGGGTGCACGCCTCCGGGATCTGCGGCAGCGACCGCGAGGTCTACCAGGGCAACCGTCCCGAGGGCTATGTGCGCTACCCGCTCACCCCGGGCCACGAGTGGTCCGGGACGGTTCAGGCCGTGGGCGCCGGTGTCCCGGAGTCCCTCGTCGGCCGCAAGGTCGTCGGTGAGGGCTTTCGAAACTGTCAGGTCTGCGACCGCTGCCACGCGGGCGACACGACCCTGTGCACGGCCGGCTACGAGGAGACCGGGTTCACCCAGCCGGGCGCGATGGCGGCCACGCTGACCCTCCCGGCCCGCCTCCTGCACGCCCTCCCGGACGACTGCGACCTCACGGCCGCGGCCCTCCTGGAGCCCGCCGCCTGTATCGCGGCCGCCGCGCTGAAGGGCAACGCACAGCCCGGCGAGCGCGTCGCCGTGGTCGGCACCGGCACCCTCGGCATGTTCGCCGTGCAGTTCCTGAAGGCGAACTCGCCGGCCGAACTGCTGGTCGTCGGCACCCGCAGGGACCGCGAGGCGCTGTCGCGACAGTACGGCGCGACGGACTTCCGGACGAAGGACCAGGAACTCCCGGACGACTTCGACGTGGTGATCGAGACGGCCGGGTCCGCGGACGCCGCCCGGATCTCCGCCGGTCTGCTCAGGCGCGGCGGCCGGCTGGTCCTGACCGGCATCCCGGCGCCGGACGCCGACGGTCTCGACCCGACCGACCTCGTCGTGCGGCAGCTGGAGGTGCACACCGTCTTCGGTGCGCCGCCGGACGCCTGGGCGCACACGGTGCGCGTGTTCGCCGCCGGGCTGCTCGACCCGCTGCCGCTGGTGACGCACGAGCTGCCGCTCACCGAGTTCCCGCAGGCCATCGAGCTGGTCGGGGCCGGCGATCCCAAGGTGGGCAAGGTCCTGCTCCGCCCCTAGACGTACGCCGGTACGGGGGCAACCTGACGGCTCCCGTACCGGCGTACACCCAGCCCTGCCGCACCACGAGCCTCGCCGTACCCAGAGCCGCGAACCTCGTCCGACATATCGAACCGAAGGACATTCCTGTGACCGACGCTTCCGCCCCGGCCTCCCGCAGGCCCGGTGAGCAGGCGCTCACCGCCCTGGGCCTGAACGCGCCCGCCCCCGACCCCGCCGACGCCTCTCCGCACTCCTTCCCCGGCGGCGGTCGCTGGCGCACCGAGATCCCCTCCTGCGAGGGTCCCGAGGCCCTGGCGGTGGTCCTGAAGGAGGCCTCGCGGCTGGACGTGCCGATCCACCGGATCAGTCAGGGCAGCGGCGTGTGGATGCTGACCGACGCCGAGATCACCGAGATGGTCGAGGCGACGGCCGAACGCGACATCGAGCTCTGCCTGTTCACCGGTCCGCGCGGCACCTGGGACATCGGCGGCTCGACGCGCACCGACTCGCGCGGGGCCGGGCTGCGCGCCCGCGGCCACGACGCCGTCGCCGGCTGCGTGGAAGACGCGGTCAGGGCAACGGAGTTGGGTGTCCAGTGCCTGCTCGTCGCCGACGAGGGCGTGCTCTGGACGCTGCACCGGGCCCGGGCCGCCGGGATCATCCCGGCCGACACGACGCTGAAGGTCTCCGCGCTCATCGGCCCGGTCAACCCGGCCGCGTACGCGGTCTACGAGCGCCTCGGCGCCGACTCGGTCAATGTGCCGAGCGACCTGACGCTCGATCATCTCACCGAGATACGCCGGGTTTCCGGCGCTCCGATGGACATGTACATCGAGGCCCCCGACGACCTCGGCGGCTACGTCCGGATGTACGAGGTGGCCGAACTCATCAGACGCGGGGCCCCGTTGTACCTGAAGTTCGGCCTGTCCAAGGCCCCCGGGATCTACCCGTACGGGCACCACATGCGGGAGCTGACCCTGGCCACCGCCAAGGAGCGGGTGCGTCGCGGCCGGCTCGCCCTGGACCTGCTCGCCCGCCACGGCGCGGACGGCGACATGGCGCCGCTCGGGTCCCGGATGCCCGGCGATCTGCAACGGTTCGAAATCTCGGCATAACGTTCCGGACACTCGGCTTCACAAAAGAAGACACAGCCGACCACAATCCGACACATCTCTTCTCGGTCTTTCCGGCACGACCACCCGGAGCGACTTCGCGCCTCCCAGACCGAGCCCTGCCACAGATCAAGGATGACGATCATGCGTAACCGCAGAGCCGCCCTCACCGCCATAGCCGGAGCCGCGTCCCTCGCCCTCACCCTGTCCGCCTGCGGTCAGAGCAGCGAGGGTGGCGGCAAGGAGACCGAAGGGGACACCAAGGGCGCCACCATCGGCATCGCGATGCCGACCAAGTCCTCCGAGCGCTGGATCGCCGACGGCAAGAACGTCGTCGCGGACCTCGAGTCCAAGGGCTACAAGACCAAGCTGGTCTACGGCGAGGACGACCCCGACCAGCAGGTGTCGCAGGTCGAGAACCTGATCACGCAGGGCGTCAAGGCGCTGATCATCGCCGCGATCGACAACAAGTCGATGAACAACGTGCTCCAGCAGGCCAAGGACGCGAACATCCCGGTCATCTCCTACGACCGTCTAATCCTCGGCACGCAGAACGTCGACTACTACGCCTCCTTCGACAACGAGAAGGTCGGCGAGCTCCAGGGCACCTACATCGTCGAGAAGCTCGGCCTGAAGGACGGCTCCAAGAAGGGCCCGTTCAACATCGAGCTGTTCGCCGGCTCCAACGACGACAACAACACCCGCTACTTCTTCCAGGGCGCGATGAACGTCCTGCAGCCCTACATCGACAAGAAGCAGCTCGTCGTCCGCTCCGGCCAGACCAAGCTCAACCAGGTCACCACCCTGCGCTGGGACGGCGGCACCGCCCAGAAGCGCATGGACGACATCCTGACCTCGGCCTACAAGAGCCAGCGGGTCGACGCCGTCCTCTCCCCCTACGACGGCATCTCCATCGGCATCCTGTCGGCCCTGAAGTCCGACGACTACGGCTCCAAGAGCAAGCCGCTGCCGGTCGTCACGGGCCAGGACGCCGAGGTCGCCTCGGTGAAGTCGATCATCGCCGGCCAGCAGTCGATGACCGTCTACAAGGACACCCGCCAGCTCGCCAAGGTGTCCTCGAACATGGTCGACGCGCTGCTCAACAAGAAGAAGCCCGAGGTCAACGACACCAAGACCTACGACAACGGCGCGAAGGTCGTCCCGGCCTACCTGCTGGAGCCGGTCGCGGTCGACAAGTCGAACTACCAGAAGGAGGTCGTCGACTCCGGCTACATCAAGGAGAGCGACCTCAAGTAGTCCCCGCCACCGACCGAGATTCACCACTGATTGGAAGGCACGACCATGGCGGGACCCGTCCTGGAAATGCGCTCGATCGTCAAGACCTTTCCCGGCGTCAAGGCGCTGTCGGACGTCACACTGACCGTCCGGCAGGGCGAGGTCCACGCCATCTGCGGGGAGAACGGCGCCGGCAAGTCGACCTTGATGAAGGTCCTCTCCGGCGTCCACCCGCACGGCACGTACGAGGGCGACATCCTCTTCGAGGGAGAGGTCTGCCAGTTCAAGGACATCCGGGCCAGCGAAGAGCGCGGCATCGTGATCATCCACCAGGAGCTGGCCCTGGTGCCCTACCTCTCCCTCGCGGAGAACATCTTCCTCGGCAACGAGCACGCCAGCCGGGGGATCATCAGCTGGACCGAGACCCTGCGGCACGCCACCGAACTGCTGCGCCGGGTCGGCCTGTCCGACCACCCGGACACCCGCGTCGCCGACATCGGCGTGGGCAAGCAGCAGCTGGTGGAGATCGCGAAGGCCCTGTCGAAGAAGGTGAAGCTGCTCATCCTGGATGAGCCGACCGCCGCGCTGAACGACGAGGACAGCGGCAAACTCCTGGAGCTCATCCTGGAGTTGAAGAAGCAGGGCATCACCTCGATCATCATCTCCCACAAGCTCAACGAGATCCGCAAGGTCGCCGACTCGGTGACGATCCTCCGCGACGGCCAGACCATCGAGACCCTGGATGTGAAGGCCGCGGAGACCACCGAGGACCGGATCATCAGCGGCATGGTCGGCCGCGACCTGGAGAACCGCTTCCCGGAGCGGTCGCCGCACGAGCCCGAGGAGGGCGCGGCGCCGGCCCTGGAGATCCGGGGCTGGACCGTGCACCACCCGATCGACCAGCAGCGCAAGGTGTGCGACGACGTGTCGCTGCACGTGCGGCGCGGGGAGATCGTCGGGATCGCCGGTCTGATGGGCGCCGGCCGCACCGAACTCGCGATGAGCGTCTTCGGGCGGACCTACGGCCGGTACGCGGGCGGCACCGTCCTCAAGGACGGCAAGGAGATCCGTACGAAGTCCGTCCCCGAGGCGGTCAAGCACGGCATCGCGTACGTCACCGAGGACCGCAAGCACTACGGCCTCAACCTCATCGACACCATCAACCGGAACATCTCGCTGAGCGCCCTGGGCAAGGTCTCCAAGCGCGGTGTGGTCGACGAGCACGAGGAGCGGCAGGTCGCCGAGGGCTTCCGCAAGTCCATGAACATCAAGGCGCCGACGGTGTTCGAGCCGGTGGGCAAGCTGTCCGGCGGCAACCAGCAGAAGGTCGTCCTCAGCAAGTGGATCTTCTCGGGTCCGGACGTGCTGATCCTGGACGAGCCGACGCGCGGCATCGACGTCGGTGCCAAGTACGAGATCTACACGGTCATCGACCAGTTGGCGGCCCAGGGCAAGGCGGTCGTCTTCATCTCCTCCGAGCTGCCCGAGCTGCTCGGCATGTGCGACCGCATCTACACGATGGCCGCGGGGCGGCTGACGGGTGAGTTCTCGCGGGCCGAGGCCTCCCAGGAATCGCTGATGCGTCAGATGACGAAGGACAAAGAGGTAACCCGATGAGCACGGACGTGACCGCCAAGAGCCCGGCCCCCGCGCCGCCGGGCAAGAGCGGAGGGGCCGCGGCCGACGGCCTGCTGCAGCTGGTGATCGACGGTATGCGCCGCAACATGCGGCAGTACGGCATGCTGATCGCGCTGGGCCTGATCGTGGTCCTGTTCGCCGTCTGGACCGACGGCGACCTGCTGCTGCCGCGCAACGTCTCCAACCTGGTGCTGCAGAACAGCTACATCCTGATCCTCGCGATCGGCATGATGCTGGTCATCATCGCCGGCCACATCGACCTGTCGGTCGGATCGCTGACGGCCTTCGTCGGGTCGATGGCCGCCGTGTTCATGGTCAAACAGGATCTGCCCTGGCCGCTCGCCGTGGTGCTGTGCCTGGCCGTGGGCGCGGTCGCGGGTGCCGTACAGGGGTTCTTCATCGCGTACGGCGGGATACCGTCGTTCATCGTGACCCTGGCGGGCATGCTGATCTTCCGCGGTCTGACGGAGATCTTCCTGGAGGGCCAGACCCTCGGCCCGTTCCCGGACGGGCTGCAGAAGGTCGCCAACGGGTTCCTGCCCGAGGTCGGCCCGAACACCAACTACCACAACCTCACCCTGCTGCTGGGCTTCGCGATGATCGCCTTCGTGATCTTCCAGGAGGTCCGTGACCGCAAGCGGCAGCAGGAGTTCAACCTGGAGGTCCCGCCCACCAAGCTGTTCCTGCTGAAGCTGGTCGCGATCGGCGCCGCGGTGCTGACGCTCACCATGCTGCTGGCCAGCTACAAGGGCGCCCCGATCGTCCTGCTGATCCTCGGTGTGCTGCTCGTCGGCTTCGGCTACGTCATGCGCAACGCGATCATCGGCCGCCACATCTACGCCATCGGCGGCAACCTCCCGGCGGCCAAGCTGTCGGGTGTGAAGGACAAGAAGGTCACCTTCCTTGTCTTCCTGAACATGGGCATGCTCGCGGCCCTGGCGGGTCTGGTCTTCGCCGCCCGCTTCAACGCGGCCTCTCCCAAGGCCGGCCTCAACTTCGAGCTGGAGGCGATCGCGGCCTCGTTCATCGGCGGTGCGTCGATGAGCGGCGGTGTCGGCACCGTCCTCGGCGCGATCATCGGTGGCCTGGTCCTGGGCGTGCTGAACAACGGTATGAACCTCGTCGGCATCGGCACCGACTGGCAGCAGGTCATCAAGGGCCTGGTGCTTCTGGCGGCGGTCGGGTTCGACGTGTGGAACAAGCGCAAGGTCGGTTCGTAAGTCAGATCGGGGCCCCGCCGGCAGGCGGGGCCCTCTCCTCAAGCGGGAGCCGCACACATGGAACTGAACAGACGCACGGTCATCGCGGGAGCAGCGGCGGCGGGCATAGCCGCCACCACGCTCGGCGGCACGGCGCACGCCACGGGAGGCAGGAAGCCGGTGAAGACGCTCTTCGGCAAGCTGGCCGACGGCACCAAGGTCTACAGCTGGTCGCTGGAGAACGGCGGCACGCGCCTGAAGGTCCTCTCCTGGGGCGGCGTCGTCCAGTCCCTGGAGATCCCGGACCGCCGCGGACGGTACGCCAACGTCTCCGCGGGCTTCGACAACATCGAGGACTACGTCGCGAAGACCCCGTACTTCGGCGCCCTCATCGGCCGTTACGGCAACCGCATCGGCAAGGGCAAGTTCACGCTGGACGGCAAGGCCTACCAGCTGTCCGTCAACGACGGCGAGAACAGCCTGCACGGTGGCACCCAGGGCTTCGACAAGCGCGTGTGGGACGTCGAGCCGTTCACCAAGGGCTCCGACGTCGGACTGCACCTGTACTACACGAGCGTCGACGGCGAGATGGGCTACCCGGGCACGCTCAAGACGAAGGTGACGTACACGCTCACCCGGCACGGCGACTGGCGCATCGACTACGAGGCCACCACCGACAAGGCCACCGTCGTCAACCTCACCAGCCACGTCTACTGGAACCTCGCCGGCGAGGGCAGCGGCACGATCGAGGACCACGAACTCCAGATCGCCGCCTCCCGCTACACGCCCACCGACGCGGGCCTGATCCCGACGGGCGAGCTGGCCAAGGTCGCGGGCACGCCCTTCGACTTCACCCGGGCCAAGGCGATCGGCCGGGACATCCGCACCTCGCACCCTCAGCTGGTGACCGCCAAGGGCTTCGACCACAACTGGGTCCTCGACAAGGGCATCACCGCCCGGCCCGAGCACGTGGCCACCCTGCGCGACCCGGCCTCCGGCCGCACCCTGAAGATCGCCACGAACGAGCCGGGCCTGCAGTTCTACTCCGGCAACTTCCTCGACGGCACCCTGACCGGCCCGTCCGGCCGCACCTACCGGCAGGGCGACGCGCTGTGCCTGGAGACGCAGCACTTCCCGGACTCGCCGAACAAGCCGAAGTTCCCGTCGACGGTGCTGCGGCCGGGGCAGACGTACCGGACGACGACGATCCACACGTTCGACTGCTGAGGCCACTGACAGGCCTTCACAGACCGGGCACACGTTCTACCCGTTTTCCTGACGGTTGAACGGTGCCACTGTGATCTCCGTATGAAAGGGCGGTCCGCGCTCCCCCGCGCGGGCCGCCCTTGAACGTCGGGTCCGGCCGTCCCCAACGGGCCCGCCTCACACGGAGGTTCCATGGCCGACAACGTCACGTCGCTGTTCCGCAGTACCGCGGCACACAGCCCGTCGATGGCGGCTCTGACACGCGAGGGCGGCGAGGGAGCCGGCCCCGTGGACTTCTGTATCCCCTGCAACCCGTACTTCCCGACCCCGGCCATGTTCGAGGACATGGCGGGCCGGCTGCGCGACATCATCACCTACTACCCGAGCAGCGCCGACACGATCACGGCCGAGCTGTGCAGTCTGCTCCAGCTGCCCCCGCAGTGCGTGGCCATGGGCAACGGCTCGACCGAGCTCATCACCTGGATCGACCACCTGCTGGTGCGCGAATCCCTCGCCGTCCCCGTCCCCACCTTCGGCCGCTGGACCGACCAGCCCATGGAGACCGGCAAGCGGGTCGACATGTTCCCGCTCCAGGAGTCCAGCGGCTTCGCACTCGACCTCGCCCAGTACGCCGAGTTCATCCGGGCCCGCGGCACGCGCGTCGCGGTGATCTGCAACCCGAACAACCCCGACGGCGGCTTCCTGCACAAGCACGCCATCGTGCAGTTCATGGACGCCATGGCCGATCTCGACCTGATCGTCGTCGACGAGTCGTTCCTGGAGTTCGCGGACGCCGAGGCCGAGCCGTCCGTCGTGCAGGAGGCGATGCTGCGGCCCAACGTCATCGTGCTGCGCAGCCTCGGCAAGAACTTCGGCCTGCACGGCATCCGCTTCGGCTACCTCGTCGCCAACCCCGCGCTCGCGGGCCGGGTCCGCGCGATGCTCCCCAAGTGGAACCTCAACTCCTTCGCCGAGCACGTCGTCTTCATGCTGAAGGAGCACGGCGCCGAGTACGCGCAGAGCCTGCAGCAGGTGCGCCGCGACCGCCTCGACATGGCCGGCCAGCTCTCTTCCCTGCCCGGGCTGACGGTCTACCCGTCGCAGGGCAACTTCCTCTTCGTGCGCCTCCCCGTGGGCGCCGAGGGCACCGTGGTCCGGGACCGGATGCTCACCGAGCACCGGATCCTGGTCCGCGAGTGCGGCAACAAGATCGGTTCGTCCAGTCGCTTCCTGCGTCTCGTGGTGCGCCCCCAGGTGGACGTGCGTCGCCTGGTGTCCGGCCTGGAACAGGTGCTCTACGGGACGTCCAGGAGGGGAGCCGCCGTACCCGAGCTGGGCAACGGGACCAGCTACAGCTCGGGTACGGCGGCCGTGGACCGTCTGGTGAGCGAGACGAACGGGTCGGGCATGCGGGGGCTCGCGGCGCAGGCGATGGGGATGGCCGCGGCGCCGGCTGCCGCCGCGGGGGCCGGAGGGCCGGGGCTCGCCGCCACCCCGGCGGCCGCGAGTACGGGTGGGGTGGGGTTCGCTCCCGCCGCGGCGGCCGCCGCCCCGGCTCCCGCTCCGGCCACCGGCATCGGCATGCCGCTCCCCGCCGCCGCGTCCGCCGTACCGGCGGGTGCGGGTGGTGGGATGCCGATGCCGGCTGCGGCGCAGGTGCCCCAGCCGCAGATGCCCCAGACGCAGATGCCGCAGTCGGTGCCGCAGCCCCAGATGCCGCAGTCGGTCCCGCAGCCCGCTCCCCAGCCGGTGGCCGCCCCGGCCCCGCCGCTGGCGCCCGCGGCCCAGGTCCCGGCACCGGTCCCCGCTCCGGCGCCCATGCCCGCGCCATCGCCCATGGCCGTCCCGTTCACCGGGCCCACGCCGCCCGGTGTCCCGGCCCGTGGGGGCCTGACGGCCGCGCAGGTGCGGGGTACGAACGGGCTGACGCCGGCGCCGGCCACGGGGTGGCCCGCCGCGCAGAGCTGGCCCAACGCGGCGGGGATGGGGCAGGCCGGATAGCGACCTTCTCGCCGTAGGCTGGTTCTGTGACCGGGCGGGCGCGGGGTCCGTCGTGGCGTGTCGCGCAGTTCCCCGCGCCCCTGGGCGGACTACACCGCCGTCAGTCTCCACTGCTGGCAGTTGTTGTTGAGCCATGTCCACTGGCGTACGTCGGCGCTGTCCGCCGTGGAGCAGCCGGCGACATCGGCCACCTTGCCCGTGGCCTGGTTGGCGATGCGGACGAAGCCATCGTCCGTGGCCACGAAACGGAAGCGCTGACAGGTGTTGTTCAGCCAGGACCACTGGCGCAGGTCGGCGCCGTCGGCCGTCGAGCAGTCGGCGGTGTCGAGGACCTTGCCGGTGGCGACGTTCACCAGGCGGTGGGTGTCGTCGCCGAGGTCCTCGAGGCGCCAGCGCTGGTTGGCGCCCCCGGTGCAGCCGTACTGCTGGACATTGGCGCCGTCAGCCGAGGAACTCCCGGCCACTTCCAGGCACTTGCCACTGTTGCGGTTGGTGACGGTGTAGGTCGTCGAGGCGGAGGCCGGTTCGCCGGAAGGCCCGGGGAGCGAGGCGCCCAGCCGCACGGGGGTACCGAAGTTCGGCGTGCCGTCGGAGTTCCAGGTGAACTTCTGCGCCCGGGTCGTACGGCCGTTGTCGCAGCCCTCGGAGGCGGCGTCGTTGGCGTGGTAGACGATCCAGTTCTCGCGGCCGTCGGGTGAGGTGAAGAAGCCGTTGTGGCCGGGCCCGTACACCCCGTTGGCGTCACTGCGCTGGAAGACGGGCGTGGACTTCTTGGTCCAGGAGGAGGCGGACAGCGGGTCGGAGCCGGTGAGCTCCAGTTGCCCGAGCTTGTAGTCGGGTGTCCAGCAGCCGCTGGCCGAGTAGATGAGGAAGGTCCGGCCGCCCCGCTGCAGTATCTCCGCGCCCTCGTTGACCGTGCCGCCCTGCCGCTCCCAGGCGTACGTCGGTGTCGAGATCGTCGAGTAGGAGCCGCTGACGGTGTACGGGTTGGACATCGGGGCGATGACGAGGTTCTGTGTGCCGCCGGTGATCGCACTGCCGAGCATGTACAGCCGGCCACCCACGTTCAGCACGCTCGGGTCGAGCATCCATACGTTGCTGAGCTGCCCCTTGTAGGTGTACGGCCCCATTGGGTCGGACCCCGCGCTCTCCAGCACATGGCTGCGCTGCGTCGGGTTGTAGTCGGACACGTTCTGCCCGGCGACGTAGTACAGGTACCAGCGGCCGTTGAGGAAGTGCAGCTCCGGCGCCCAGATGTTGCAGCAGCGGGAGGCGGCGTCGCCCTTCCACACCTGGACGCTGGGGGCGGTGGAGAGCCCGGCGAGGGTGGTGGACTTGCGGATGGTGATGACGTCGGTCCAACTGGTCGTCACCAGGTAGTAGTTGCCGTCGTGGTACGAGATCCAGGGGTCGGCGCCCTTGACGGACTTGACCGGATTGGCGAACGAGGCGGCGCTCGCGGAGGGCTGGCCGAGGCTCAGCGCGAGCAGCAGGGCCGCCAGCAGGGTCAGTAGGCGACGGGCCATCCGCTGCTCCAGTTCAGGAGGTTGACGCCCAGCTTGGGCGTGCCGTTGTCATTGCCGTCGTAGTAGTGGTAGACGATCAGGTCGCCGTCGGCGTCCTTCAGGATCGACTGGCCGCCTGGGCCGATGACGCTGCCGTGCGACTCCAGGACGGGGGTGCCGCCGTTGTTCATCATCGAGACGCCGTTCTTGTCGACGTACGGCCCGGTGATGCTGGAGGCGCGGCCGACCTTGACCTTGTACGTCGAACTCGTCCCGTTGCAGCAGGTGTCGTACGAGGCGAAGAGGTAGTAGTAACCGTTCCGCTTGACGATGAAGGGTGCTTCCACGGCCTTGGTCCCGGTGGGGCGGGAGGCGAGCGAGTAGCGGGTGGTGTTGGAGGACAGCTGCTTCCCGGTGGACGGGTTGATCTGGATCATCTTGATCCCGGTCCACCAACTGCCGAAGGACAGCCACCACTTGCCGTCGTCGTTCACGAAGAGGTTCGGGTCGATGGCGTTGAAGTCGCTGGCGGAGTTCGACGTGTAGACGGTGCCCTGGTCGGTCCAGCTGCCCGGCTGGCCGGTGCCGGAGGTCGCGAGGCCGATGGCGGAGGTGTTCGAGCCGAACTTCGAGACGGAGTAGTACATCAGGTACTTGCCGCCGTGGTACGAGATGTCCGGCGCCCAGGCCTCCGGCACGGAGGAGTAGTTCCGCCACCAGCTCGGCCGGCTGGAGAAGGCGTCGCTGCCGTTGCGGAAGGCGGTGCGGTCGCCGGAGGTCTTGTTGGCGATGCCGCCGCCGGTGGCGTAGAGCAGGTACTGCCCGGACGAGGTGCGGATCATCGACGGGTCGTGCGTGATGACGTCACCGGTGACCCGGCCCGGGTCGGGATATGCGGATGCCGTACCCGGAATCAGCGCCAGGAGCGCGGCGGCGGGGAGGGCGAACAGGGCGGTTCGCCTGCGGAGGGTGCGGGGACTGCGGCTCATGCGGGTCCTCTCCTTGCGGTGGGGGTGAAAAGCTGCTCGATATCCCGAACAGCGATCGCAAGTTCGAACGGACCGTAGAATCGAACCCCTTGCGCGTCAATGGTCCGCGCAGCAACAGCTGCGCGGACCACGGAAGCTCGGCCGAGACGCGGAAGTGTCAGCCGATCGGGAGTCACAGCCCGTAGTACCTGACGTGGTAGCCGTCCACGTACTCGCCCTCGCCGCCGGCGATCAGACCCGCCGGCTCGCTCACCCCGCCGCCCGGGCCGTCGCCACGAGCATCTCCGCGAGGGCACGGCCCTCGGGTTCGCCGGAGCCTCCCGCGTCCACGCGCCACACCGGATCGTCGTCGCGCCAGACCGAGGCCGAACCCGGGTGCTCGGCGACGGTGCCCCAGCCGAGCGAGGCCGCGTCGACGCCGTCCGGGGCGAAGCAGCCGATCGACAGCCGGTCGCCGCACGCCAGGCCGAAGAGGAGGGGCGCGCTGCCGCCGGTCCGCCCGTAGAACGGCATCCCGATACCGATGCCGAGGGCGGTCGCCTCCGCGGGCAGGGCCGTGAGGAAGTCGCCCAGCGACCGCAGCCCTATCCCTCGATGTCGAGCGCGGTCCCGTACAGCCGGTCCACCTTCAGCCGGATGACGACGCGCCGCTCGTCGACGAGTTGCCGGAGGAAGGCGTCCTCGTCCTCCGGTTCGGCGCCCGCCGGGATCATCGCGAGCAGCTCCCGGCCGACCGTGTCGCCGGGAACCGTCGTGACCTCGGAGATCTCGGCCTCGCCCTCGGCGACGGCGAACGACCAGACGTCCCCGCCCTGCACATGCAGCGCGGCACGCGGATCGCGGCGCAGATGCTTGAGCTTGACGCGGTCGGCCGTCGTCGAGAACCGCACCGTGCGGGACTCGGCGTCCCAGCTGTACACCATGGTGGTCAGGTGGGGGTGGCCACTGCGCTTGACGGTGGCGAGCGTGCCGAACTGCTGGGCGGCGAGCAGGTCGGAGAGGGCTGCGTCGGACAGGAGGCGGGGCGTCGGTCTGTCAGTCATGACATCGCCAACACCGGTAAGCCGCCTGGCATTTCGAGAACCAGCTCCCGAAATCCATTCCGGCAGCCGGATCTCCGCACGCACGGTCTTGCCGGGCGGCTCGCGGTCGAGCACCTCCCAGCGGTCGGCGAGCGCGTCGACCAGGACGAACCCCCGGCCGTGCTCGTCGAAGGGCCGGGGCGGGCGTACGGCACCCGGAGCGGGCGGATACGGCGGCCCACTGCGGGTGTCGGTGACCTCCACCCGGACGCTGCCCGTGACGATCGCCAGCCGCAGTTCGAAGTCCCGGCCCGGAACGCGCCCGTGCGTCACGGCGTTGGCCGCCAACTCGGCCACGATCGCAACGTACGGTGACCGGGTTCCGGAAGATGGACTGTGGCGTCATGCGCCCAATCTGGCGGCTGAGACGGGCGATTCTCCAGGCTGCCGCCGCGTACGCTGCGGCAGCGTACACGGTGACGGACTGGACAGTACCGGTGACTACCCGTGACGATCCCTCCGGGAGGTGATCGACGGTGGTCGATGGCGTGATGGGGGCGGGAACGGGCGGCGAGCCGGAGTCGTCGGACAGCTTGCGGACGTTCGGGGCGGTGGTCCAGGGCTTGCGCGAGCACGCGGGGCTGAGCCGGGAGGAGTTCGGCGAGCTGGTGCGGTTCTCCAAGCACACGGTGGCTTCTGTGGAGTTGGGCAGGCGGATGCCGGATCCGGTGTTCGTGGAGCGGGCGGAGGAGGTGTTCGGCAGGACGGGGGCGTTGCGGAAGGCTGCGGGGTGTTTGGAGCGGCAGCCGGGGTTGGCGGCTTGGTTTCGGCGGTGGGCTGCGCTGGAGCAGACGGCGATCACGTTGTACACCTACGAGTGCCGCATGATTCCTGGCTTGTTGCAGACGGAGGCATACGCGCGAGCGCTCTTCGCCAATCAGTTGCCGCCGCTGGACGACGGACAGATCGAGGAACGGTGGGCCGCTCGGGCCGAGCGGCAGAAGCTGCTGAAGGGGCGACCGAACACCGCGTTCAGCTTCATCCTGGAGGAGCACCTGTTCCTGCGATGCCTAGGTGGGGGTGGAGTCACCCGTGAGCTCGTCGATCATCTGCAGGAGATCGCGGAGCTGCGGAACGTCGAGGTCCAGATCATGCCGATGACGCAAGGGGCACACGCAGGGTTGGCCGGTCCCATGCAGTTGCTGGAAACACCCGAAAACCGGTGGCTCGCCTACAACGAAGGCCAGCGCGGAGGTCAGTTCATCTCTGACCCGAAAGAGATCAGCGTGCTTCACAGGCGGTATGCCAGGATGCGTTCGCAGGCTCTCTCCCTCGAAGACTCCTCGAGCCTGTTGCAGCGGATGCGAGGAAACCTATGAGCACCGTCGAACTGGCCTGGTTCAAGTCCAGCTACAGCAGCAGTGGCGACGGCGATTGCGTCGAAATGGCCGTAACCGCTTACCCCGACACCATCCACATCCGAGACTCGAAGAACAGGCAGGGCCCCCAGCTCCGCCTCTCCCCCACCGCCTGGTCCGCCTTCCTCACGCACGCCGCCGAGTAACTGCCGGAGGCGCCCAATTCGCTGCTCAGCCCCGGGCGGTCCCGAACAGCCCGTCGACGATCCGCCGCAGTGCGGCTTCCTCCTGACCGGTGTCTTCCCCCCGCTCGTACTCGGTCAGCGCGATGCCGGCGAGCGTGAACTCCCCCGTCAGTGCCCGCACCGCTCCCAGCAGGTCGTCGATGTCGAGACCTCCGGGTTCCGGTGTGCCGACGGCTGGGAAGACCCGCGGGTCGAGGACGTCGAGGTCGATGTGGACGTAGACCGCCTCGGCGCCGGTCGCGCGCACCGCGGCCAGGAGCGGACCCGGTTCGGCCAGCTGCTCGACGCCGACGTGCCGGATGCCGCGGCGCTCGACGAGGTCCCGCTCTCCCGGGTCCAGGGACCGGGCCCCCGCCAGCACCACGCGGTCGGCCGACAGGCTCCGCGCGGGTCGCAGGCCCTCCGGTCCGTCGCCGATGAGCGCGCGCAGCACCATGCCGTGGAAGGCCCCGGAGGGCGACGACTCCGGTGTGTTGAGGTCTGCGTGAGCGTCGAACCACACCAGCGCCAGCCGGTCCCCGAACACGGAGAGCGCGGTTTCGACGGGGGCGAGATCGACTCCGCAGTCGCCGCCGACGGTCACGACTGTGTCACCCGGCGGAATCTCGGCCAGTGCCTCGCGCACTGCTCGCAGGTGCCGCTCCAGTACGTCGGCGTTCCGTACGCCGCCCCGCGAGTTCCCGACGCCGCTGTCGAGCGCGACCGCGTACCGCCGGCCTTCGGGCATCAGCTCGGCAAGCCGGGCAGCCCCACTGCGCAACCGGCCGGCGGTCGCAGCCCCCGACCCCTGCCACTGCGCCACCTCAAGTACGACCCGCCCGGACGAGATTCTCTCCTCTCCACGGTGATCAACACAGCCTATGAGCGGCAGGGACACGGACGGACGTGCCCCTGCGCCTCATGAGTCATGGCCGGCCCGACATCCTCCCTGACAAGATCACCGCCCGATCCTCCCCCGTCAGTTCTCGTCCGCCACTCGCGGCGCACTCCTCACCGTCGCCCGCCGAACTCCCAGTCGTGCACCTCGACCGCGGCGTACCGCTCCGAGGTCAGCACCGCACGCGCCGCCTCCGCATCCGCAGCCCGCACCAGTGCCGCCGTACCCACCCACACGGCACCGTCGTCCGACAGCAGCGGCCCGTACGCGATCAGTTCGTCCCGCAGAGCACCCGGCGGATCGAGGTCGACACCGTCCCCCGAGCCGAACCCGATCACGAGGTACCGTCTCCCGTCCGTCCGCCCACCGGGAAACTCCCACATGGTCCGCCCCAGCAGATTGCGCCACCGCCGCACCAGCACGTCCCGGTACGCCCCGGCCTGGTAGTTGGGCTCGTCGAAGGCGAACGCCCGGGCGGCGGCGGCATCCGGCAGGTCGACGATGTGGACGCTGCCGGTGGGGGTCTCCCCGTCCTGGGCGAAGGTCGGCCCGCGGGCGATCAACTCCGCCTCGTACCGGTCCATGTAGGCCCAGTGCGCCTCCCCCAACTCCTCACGCAGCGGCAGGGAGCCGGGCCGGTCGCGGTGATAGCAGAAAAACTCCATGGCTCATCCAACCCCGGTGGCTACTCTCGTGTCTCCCATCGTCGCGACCGCAGGAGAGCAGACCGTGCGCAGCGCCTGGTCCTGGTCGACGCGAAGCTGGACCCGATCCCGCGCGCCCCGGGTTCCTCGGGCAGCAGCGGCATCGCCGCCTACTCCGAGGCGGAGTTCGTCACGGGCGGCGGCTGGGAGGAGGTCCGCGACCGGGTCGGCTCCCACTGGTGGTCCACGATGCGCCTGGCCGGCCGTGAGGCTCTGCACCGCAGCGCGTTCCACCTCACCCGCGGCACGACCCCGACCATGCGCGAGCTCCTGCTGGACCTGAAGATTCCCCGCACCCTCCTGCTCCCCGCGGCGGACGGCCCGCTCCCGGGCGCCGACGCCCTCACCGAGGTAGGGGTGTCCGTCGTCACTGTCCCCGACTGCGGCCACAACATCATGCTGGACAACCCGGAGGCCTTCGTGGCGGCCACCGCCGCGGCTCGAGAACGAGGACGCCCCTGCCATGCGGTACGTACGATTCGTCAAAGGCGCCGTCACCGTCGCCGTCTCCACCGCCGCCTGCCACTCCCTCATGTACGCCGGCTTCGCGGGGGCACGCGAAAGCGCGGCCGCGAGCGAGGACGACACGTGGGCCGGCGCCTTCGAGTTCCTGCTCACCACGGCCGCTTCCTGGGCGCTCATGCCGCTGCTGCTGTGGGCCGGCATGCTGGTGATGCGGGAGAGCGGCAACACCCTGCTCGTGCTCGTCGGCGGGTTGGTCTGGGTGATGCTCTCCGGATACTTCACCGACGACATCGACCGCGCCGGCGGGCACCTACCGGTTCCGGCCCTCGCCGCGTACGTCCTTCTCGGTACGGCGGCGGCCGGCGTCGGCCACCGGCCGGACGACGCGCAGGATCACGAAGGGCGGCCCACCGGACCACACGCCCGGTGAGGCCGCCCCCGTTCACACCGTCACGACTTCTTCGGGCACTCCTTCCACGCCAGGTGGTACACCGTGCTGATGTCCCCGTCCGTGGAGTCCATCGTCATGAAGCTGACCTTGTCCGCCGACTGGGTGCCGGCGTTGACCCGGAGTTCGGTGTTGATGTTGAAGTTGCGCTGGACTCCGCAGGGCGCGTAGACCAGTTGGGCCCAGTCCGTCTCGTCGGTGGCCTGCCAGTTGTCGTTGAGGGGGCCGCTGAAGGGGTGGTTCTTGTACACCGTGCTGGGCGAGCCCTGGAAGTAGTACGAGGCCCGCTGCGAGGCGCTCGCGCCGCGCTGGAGGGAGGCGAAGCCGCGGTAGTCCGCGCTCGCGATGGCGTAGGTGAAGCCGCCGGGGACGTGGACGACCAGGCTGAGCTGGCAGTTCCGGCGGAACGCGGTCGGGTCGGAGTTCCCGCCGGCCTGGGCGAGGTAGTCGCTGTAGGTCACCGTGAACGCCGTGTTGTCCTCGGAGACGGCGACCGCTGCCGTGCCCTGCGGGCAGCCGGAGCCGTTCACCGTGGCGACCTTGATGATGATCTTGTCCGGGGGCGGGTCGTCGAACCCGGAGGACGGGGATGATGCGGGAAGTGCGCTGGTGAGCAGCGCGGCGATCGCGCCGCTCAGGAGCAGGCCACCGGCCATGGTTCTCCCATCCGTTCGTGGGGGGTGGATCGATGCGTGAGCGCAGACAGGGCATGGGCATGTCAAAGTGACAGCGCATGCGCCCCCGGCCTGTGACCATTCCATGAAGGGGATGTGAAGGGCGGGAGCGGTCGCATCGTACGCAGGGCCGCAGGGGTCGGCCAGGTCGCTGTCCGGCCATTCACACTGGCGGGAATTCACTGGGGTACCGGCAGGCACATAGGGTGCGTTGCACCAGTGCGTCAGACCGAGGACATCCCGAGGACGGAATGAGGATCACGCACAGCGCCGCCCACGGCCGCCGCCCCTCAGGGGTTCTCCCAGGCCGCCGGTTCCGCCGCCAGCCGCTCCACCGGCTCC
Organism: Streptomyces sp. NPDC093598; assembly: GCF_044764825.1. Lineage (NCBI taxonomy): Bacteria > Bacillati > Actinomycetota > Actinomycetes > Kitasatosporales > Streptomycetaceae > Streptomyces > Streptomyces sp. NPDC093598. Next base: position 746,999 of record NZ_JBIWIV010000001.1, read on the forward strand.
GGCAGCGCTCCGGCCGCGAGGTCGGCGACCGTCACGCCCTCCAGGATCCTGCGCACATTGGCCCGCAGCGCGATCCACAGCGGCAGCAGCGGCTCGGCCGTGCCGGAGTAGGCGAGGCCGGTCGGCCGCTCGCCGCGCACCGAGACGATCGGCCCGTCCACGGCCCGGATCACGTCCGCGACCGTGATCTCCGAGGCCTCCCGGGCCAGCCGGTAGCCGCCGCCCCCGCCGCGCCGGCTGTCCACGACACCGCCGCGGCGCAGATCGCCGAGGATCCCCTCCAGGAACTTGTGGGGGATGTCCTGCGCGGTGGCGACGGCCTCCGCCTTGACCGGCCCCTCCCCCTGCCGGACGGCCAGCTCCACGACCGCTCGTACCGCGTAGTCCGCACGTGCCGAGATCCTCATAGGACCATTGTCGCCGTCACCCTGTAGACATTGAGCACACACACCGCGCACCACACCCCTCGAGCACCACGCATCACGCACCACGCACCACGCACCGCAAGGCACAACAGGAGGCGCTCCCTTGGAGCTCAGCAGGCGTACCTTCCACGCTCTGGCCGGCACGGCGGCGCTCGGCTTCGCGCTGACCGGCAGTGGGTCGCCGACCTCCGCCCATCCGGCACGCACCGCGCCCACTGGCCCGCCCCCACCGGTCCCGAGCGCGGACGGCAGACGGCACGAGATCGGCTTCGACCACTACTCGCTGCTGGTCGACGGCCGCCGCCTGGTGCTCTGGTCGGGCGAGATGCACCCCTTCCGGCTGCCGAGCCCGTCGCTGTGGCGGGACGTGCTGGAGAAGATGCGCGCCCACGGCTACAACGCCGTCAGCGTGTACGTCGCCTGGAACTACCACTCCCCCGCGCCCGGCCGGTACGACTTCACCGGCGTGCGCGACCTCGACCTGTTCCTGCGGACCGCCGCCGAGACGGGGATGTACGTGATCCTTCGGCCCGGGCCGTACATCAACGCGGAGGTCGACGCGGGCGGCTTCCCGGGCTGGCTGACCGCCACCGAGGGCCGGGCCCGGACGTCCGACCCGACGTATCTGCGCTATGTCGACGAGTGGCTGACCGCCGTCAACGCCATCGTCGCGGGGCGCCTGTTCACACGGGGCACGGGCACGGTCCTGCTCTACCAGATCGAGAACGAGTACGACGCGCACACCGACGAGCCGTCCGGACGCGCCTACATGTCGTACCTGTACGAGAAGGTCCGCGCCGACGGCATCGACGTACCGCTGTTCCACAACGACAAGGGGCGCAACGGGTACTGGGCCCCGGGGTCGTTCGGCACCGGCGGCGAGAAGGAGCGCTGGCTGTACGGCTTCGACGGGTATCCCGAGCCGGACCGGGTGCCGCCCGACTGGGGGCTCTTCGGGAGCGGCGGCGCGAAGGGCGGGGCGACGGCCAGTCCGCGGACGCCCGCCTTCGTGCCCGAGTTCGGCGGGGGCTGGTTCGACCCGTGGGGCGGATCCTGGTTCGACGGCAAGGGGTACGCCGAGGCGCGCCGGACCCGGGACGCGGCGTACGAGCGGCGCTTCTACCTCACCAACCTCGCCAACGGCATCACGCTGCACAACGTCTACATGACGTACGGCGGCACCTCCTGGGGCTGGCTGCCCGCGCCGGCCGTCTACACCTCGTACGACTACGGCGCCGCGTTCGACGAGGCCCGCAACGCCACCCCGAAGCTCGCCCCCATGCACCAGATCGGGCAGTTGCTGCGTTCCGTGCCCGACCTCGCCAAGCTGAACCGGGCGAAGGCGGTGCGGGCCGGCGACGAGCGGATCAAGGTCTACCACCTGGCCAACCCCGACACCGGCGCCCACGTCTACGTCCTGCGCAACGACTCCGACGAGGCGGTCTCCTCGACGCTGCCGGACGCCGGGATCGACGTGCCCGTCACCGTCCCGGCCCGGGACGCCAAACTGATCGCCGCCGGTCTGAGGCTCGGGAAGCGGACGCTGGTGCACTCCACCGTGCAGCCCATGGTGAGCCTGACCGCCGGGCGGCAGGACATCGCCGTGTTCGCGGGCCGGCGGGGCGAGATGGCCCAGGTCGTCCTGGAGTGCGCGGACGAGCCGACGCCCATGCGGCTGGACGCGGAGCCCGCCTGGTCCTGGAACCTCGGCAAGCTGAACATCACCGCTCCGCTCGGCGCCGGCGGGCTGAGCCGGGTGCGGGTCGAGGACGACGGTGTGGACACGCCGATGCTGGTGCTGTTCGCCGACGACGCCACCGCCCTGCGGTTGTGGCCCTACGAGACCCCGTCCGGCCCGCTCCTGGTCTACGGCCCCGCCCTGCTGCGCTCGGCCGAGCTGCGCGGCTCCACCGTCCACCTCACCGGCGACACCACCGGGGCGACCGGCCTGGAGGTGTGGGGGCCGCGCGGGATCACCCATGTCACCTGGAACGGGCGCCCGGTCCCCTGCCGGATCAGCGCCTCCGGCAGTCTGCTGGCGCTGCGCCCGCTGCCCGGCGTGACCCGGCCGGCCCTGCCCGCCCTGGACGGCTGGCGGCGGCGGACCGGGAACCCGGAGGCCGAACCGGACTTCGACGACTCGGACTGGACGACGGCCGACAGGAAGACGACCTTCAGCACGACGCCCGTGCCCGACGGCGGGCCCGTGCTGTTCGCCGACGACTACGGCTTCCACTACGGCGACGTCTGGTACCGGGGCGAGTGGACCGACGCGAGCGGCATCGACTCCGTGTCCCTCGCCTACAGCACCGGCACCCAGGGCCTGCTGATGGCCTGGCTGGACGGCGAACCGCTGGGCACGCACCGGATGCCGGTCCCCGGCAAGGACCGGGCGCGGCAGGGGACGTGGACCGCGAAGGCCACCTTCGAGCTGCCGGAGGAACTGCGGAAGAAGTTCCGCGAGGAGCGCCCGGAGACGGAACGGCAACGGCATGTGCTGTCCGTGCTCGTGCGGCGGATGCAGCACGACATGGACGGCAGGGCGCTCGACACGCACAAGGCCGCGCGCGGCCTGACCGCGGTCACCTTCGAGGGCGCCTCCCCCGAGGTCACGTGGCGGATCCAAGGCACCGCCACGCCCGACCCCGTGCGTGGGCCGATGAACACCGGCGGGCTGCACGGGGAGCGCGAGGGCTGGCACCTGCCGGAGTACGACGACGGGGACTGGAAGGACGCCGAACTCCCCCGGGCCGACCGGCGGCAGGGCGTCACCTGGTACCGGACGGACTTCCGGCTTGACGTCGACCCGGGCGTCGACGCCTCGATCGGACTCGTCCTCGACGACGACCCGGGCCGGGCCTACCGGGTCCAGATCTTCCTCAACGGCTGGAACATGGGCCAGTACATCAACGACGTAGGGCCGCAGCACACCTTCGTGCTGCCGAACGGGATCCTGCGCACACGGGGTGCCAACACACTGGCGTTGGCGGTGTTGTCCGACGGGACCACACCCTCCGGGCCGGGGGACGTGCGGCTGACGCTGCTGGGCGCCGCGGCCGGAGGGGTGCCCGTAAAGCCGGTCTGACCGGATCGACCGGGGCCGTCACGCCAGCCGGATCACGTTCCAGGACAGCGGCTCCAGGACGGCGCTCAGCGTGCCGTCCCGCAGAGCCGTGCCGTCGACCGGGTGGGGTGCGACCCGCTCGGGGTCGTCGAGGGTGTTGCGGGCGTCGGGGTCGGCGTCCGCGAGGGCGCTGTGCTCGACGACCCGCGTCAGGTCGAGGCCGTTCAGGGCGACGTCGAGCGGCAGGGCGTCGGTGCGGCTGCGGTTGACCGCGAAGACGGTGACGGTGCCGTCCTCGGCGCGCACGGCGGTGGCGTGCAGCAGGTCGGTCTCGCCGTACTTCTCCGTCTCGTGCTTCGGGGAGTCCACGCGGACGTCCAGGACCTGGCCGCGGCCGTACCGCGACGCCTGCGCGAACGGGAAGAACGTGGTCTGCCGCCAGGCCGGGCCGCCGGGCTCGGTCATGATCGGCGCGATGACGTTGACGAGCTGGGCGAGGCAGGCGACCGTGACGCGGTCGGCGTGCCGGAGCAGGGCGATGAGGAGCGAGCCGAAGACGACCGCGTCCATCACGCTGTAGTTGTCCTCCAGCAGGCGCGGGGCCTCGGGCCAGTCGTCCTGCTCGAAGGTCTTGGCACGGGCCTCCCACTCGGGCAGGTACCAGACGTTCCACTCGTCGAAGGAGAGGTTGATCTTCTTCTTCGACTTGAGCCGGGCGCCCACGTGGTCGGCGGTCGCGACGACGTTCTCGATGAAGGACTCCATGTCGACGGCGGAGGCGAGGAAGGAGTCGAGGTCGCCGTTCTCGGGCCAGTAGTAGGCGTGCAGCGAGATGTGGTCGACGAGGTCGTACGTCTCCTTCAGGACCGTCGCCTCCCACTCCGCGAAGGTCGGCATGGACTGGCTGGAGGAGCCGCAGGCGACGAGTTCGACGCCGGGGTCCATCTGGCGCATGGCCCGGGCCGTCTCCGCGGCGAGGCGGCCGTACTCCTCGGCCGTCTTGTGGCCGGTCTGCCAGGGGCCGTCCATCTCGTTGCCGAGGCACCACAGGCGGATGCCGAAGGGGTCCTTGTCGCCGTGCGAGACGCGCAGGTCGGACAGGGCGGTGCCCGCGGTGTGGTTGGCGTACTCCTGGAGCTCCAGGGCCTCGGCGACGCCCCGCGTGCCGAGGTTGACGGCCATCATCGGCTCGGCCTGGGGGCCGATCTTGCGCAGGAAGTCGATGTACTCGGAGAGGCCGAAGCGGTTGGACTCCGTCGAGTGCCAGGCGAGGTCGAGGCGGCGGGGTCGGTCCTCGGCGGGGCCGACGGAGTCCTCCCACTTGTAGCCGGAGACGAAGTTGCCGCCGGGGTAGCGGACGGCGGTGACGCCGAGTTCCCGGACGAGATCCAGGACGTCCTGGCGCAGGCCCTTGTCGTCGGCGGTGGGGTGGTCCGGTTCGAAGACGCCGGTGTAGACGCAGCGGCCGAGGTGTTCCACGAAGCTGCCGAAGAGGCGGGGGTTTACTTCGCCGACGGTGAAGGCGGGGTCGAGGGTGAAGCGGGCGGTGTGCATGCTTGCCTTTCGAGGTTCGGTTTCGTCTGCAGGTGATTCGTGGCTTGTCGCGCCCACGCGGCGGAGCCGCACATTGACACAGACCAGCGCCCCTGAAGCAAGCTCGGCCAGCCCTTCTTGTTCCAGCTCAGGGTGTTCAGTCCCAGCTTGGGGGTGCCTTCGTCCGCTGCGTCGTAGTAGTGGTAGGCGAGGACATCCTTGCCCCGGTCCCTGAAGACCGACTCGCCGCCCGTGCCCATGTAGCGGCCGTGCCCCTCCAGGACCAGGTCGCCGCCGCCCTCCAGCATCGGCTTGCCCGTGCTGTCGACGTACGGGCCGGTGACCTTCAGCGACCTGCCGACCTTGATCTTGTACGTCGAGTTCACGCCCTGGCAGCAGGCGTCGTAGGACGCGAAGAGGTAGTAGTGGCGGCCGTGTTTGAGGATGTACGGGCCCTCGACGGCGTAGGGAGCGTCGGGGCGGGTCGCCAGGTGGTGGACCTCGGCGCCGGGGACCGCCTTGCCCGTCCTCGGGTTCAGCTCGACCATCCGGATGCCGGTCCAGTACGAGCCGAAGGACATCCACAGCCTGCCGTCGGCGCGGATGATCGCCGGGTCGATGGCGTTCCACGTGTCGGTCGTCTCCGAGGTGAAGACCTTGCCGTGGTCGGTCCAGGTGCCGGGCAGGCCGGTGCGGGACGTGGCGACGCCGATCGCGGAGTGGTTGCTGCCCCAGGAGGAGACGGAGTAGTAGAGCCAGGAGCGGCCGTCGCGCCGGGAGAGGTCGGGCGCCCAGGGGTCGGCCTTGTCGTTGTACTCGTACCACCAGGCCGGCGGCTCGGCGAAGGCGTTGCCGGCGTCGGTCCAGTGCCTGCCGTCCTCGGACAGGCGGGCGCCGATGATGCCGCCGGTGGAGTAGGCGACGTAGCCGCCGGACTTCAGACGGGAGACGGTCGGGTCGTGGATGATCTCCTGGCCGGTGATCGGGCGGGGGTCGGGGTAGGTCTCCGCCGCCTGTGCGGTGGGGGGCAGCAGGGCCAGGAGCGGGGCCGCCGCCACGGCCGTGAGGGTTCTGCGCAGGGTCACTGTCCCGCCAATCCCGTGTGGGCGACGCCCGCCACGATCTGACGCTGGAAGAAGACGAACACGATGATCAGCGGCAGGCCCGCCATCAGGCCGCCGGCCATGAGCTGGGCCCACTGGATGCCGTAGGAGTTCATGACGGTCGCGATGCCGTTCGGCATGGTCATCAGGTCGGGGTTGTTGGTCACCATGTACGGCCACAGGAAGTTGTTCCAGGAGGCGATGAAGGTGAAGATGCCGACCGCGGCGAGGGAGGGGCGGGAGAGCGGCAGGACGATGGTGAAGAAGACCCGCCAGCGTCCGGCGCCGTCGATGAACGCGGCCTCCTCCAGCTCGCGCGGGATGCCCTGGAAGAACTTGTAGAGGATGTAGACCATCGCGGCGGGCGCGCACTGCGGCAGGATCATGCCCCAGTAGGTGTCGACCATCCCCATCTGCTGGACCGTGGTGAAGAGCGGCACGCCGAGGACGGCGGGCGAGACCATCAGACCCGCCATGACCACGCCCATCAGGACGTTCTTGCCGCGGAACTCGGTGCGGGCGAAGCCGTAGCCGGCGAGGGCACTCACCAGCAGCACGACGGACGTCACGCAGACGGAGACGACCAGGGAGTTCACGAACCAGTTGGTGATGTTGCCGGTCTCGAACAGGGCCTTCCAGGCCTGGCCCGTCCAGTCCTTCGGGAGCCAGTGCGGCGGGATCTCGGCCGCCTCGGCCTCGGACTTGAGCGAGGTGAGCAGGGCCGCGGCGATCGGCGCCATGAAGACGGCGGAGACGGCGACGCCGAGCACGGTCAGGACGATCTGGCCGGGCGTCCAGGGACTGCGGGGCTCGAGCCGTATCTGCGTGCTGCTCATCGGGTGCCCTCCGCTCGGTTGCGCAGCAGCCACATCCGCGCCAGGGCGACGACTGCGATGATCACGAAGAAGATGATGGACATCGCGGAGGCGTAGCCCACGCGGTAGCTGGTGAAGCCCTGTTCGAGGGTGTACTGGACGAAGGAGCGCGTGCTGAGCTCCGGTCCGGGGCCGAAGTCCATCATCACGACGGCCTGGTCGAACAGCTGGAGCGAGGCGAGGATCTGGAGCGCGATCACCAGGCCGGTGATGCTGCGCAGCATCGGCAGGGTGATGTGGACCATGCGATGCCAGGCGTTGGCGCCGTCCAGCTTCGCGGCCTCGTACAGGTGGGCGGGGATGCCCTGGAGGGCGGCGAGGTAGAGCAGGAAGCTGAAGCCGACCGTCCACCACAGGGTGGTGATGACGATGGCGAGCATGGCGTACGACTTGTCGGTGAGCCAGGGCGTGTCGAGCCCGAAGGTCTCGTTGAACAGGCCGATGCCCTGGGTGAACAGCCACTGCCACATGTTGGCCGCGACCGTCGACGGGAGCAGGAACGGCGTGAAGAAGCACAGCCGCCACAGCCACTTCCCGCGCTCGATGTTGTGGGCGAGCATCGCGAGCAGGAACGCGAGGAGGGTGATGCAGGGGACGACGAGGAGCGTGAAGTACGCGCTGTGGCCGAGCGCGTCCCACATCGCCGAGTCCTTCAGTGCCTCGCGGTAGTTGTCGAGGCCGACGAAGCTCGCTTGCTCGCCCGTGATGTTGGCGTCCGTGAAGCTGAGGTAGAGGCCACGCAGCAGCGGCCAGATCACGAACAGCGCGAAGAGCACCAGGAACGGGGCGACGAACCAGCCCCCGTGCTGGAACCCCTGCTTGCGGCGGACGGTCGCGGCGGCGGTGGCGGTCGTCGCCCGGGCCGGTGCGACGACGGTCTGAGCGCTGGTCGTCATGCGACCGCACCTCCCTGCGCGGCGGTCCTGCCGTCCATCGGGTTCTTCGAGGCGAGGAGCCTGGTGAGCCGGTTCTTCATCCGCTGCGCGACCGCGGCCGGCTTGGCGGAGCCCATGGTCGAGGAGACGACGACCGGGCCGAGGTCCTGGGCGAGGACGCCGGTGGAGCCCGCGAACCACACCTTCGGCTCGGTGGCCTGGTGGTCCATGGCGCTCACATACTCGTTCTGCGGGGTGAGCTTCTTGTACGCGGCAGTGGAGAGCGTCGGCGTGTACGCGGGGATGTGGCCGCCGGCCGCCCACTGGAGGGCGTGCTTGACGACGTAGGCGGCGAGTTCGTGCGCGCCCTCGTTGGCGGCGCCGCCGCGTCCGGACTGGTGGGGCAGGACGAAGGCGTGCGACTCGGCGTGCGTGGCCTGTCTGCCGAAGACCGGCGGCAGCGGGGCGGCGCCGTAGTCGAGTTTCGCGCCGGAGAAGACCGGCACCGACCAGTTGCCCTCCCAGGTGAAGGGGGCTCCGTTGATGAACTGCTCGCCGGTGGGGGCGCCGGGCACGACATAGCCGTCGGTGACGTGCCGGCGGAGGAACTCCAGGACCTGGGTGGCCTTGTCGGTGTCGAAGGTGACCTCGGTGTTGGCGTCGTCGAACCAGGTGCCGCCGAGCTGGGTGTAGAAGGCGACGAAGAACCACCACTGGAAGTTCTGGTCGTTGGTCCACAGGCCGATGGTCTGGAGGCCCTTCTTCTGGACCTGTTTGGCCTTCTTCAGGACGTCGAACCACTCGGTGGTGGAGGTGACCGGGATCATCCGGCCGTCGTCGCCGAGCAGCCCCGCCTTCTTCAGCACGTCCTTGCGGTAGAAGCAGAGCTGGACGTGGATGTCGAGCGGGAGGGCGTAGAGCTTGCCGTCGATGACGCCGCGCTTCCACAGGGTGGGGTTGTAGTCCTGCTCCCGTACGCCGTACTTGGCGAGCAGGCCGACGTCCCAGGGGTCGAGGAGGCGGCCGGGCGAGAAGCCGGGTACCCGGCCCAGGTGCATGACGCCGAGGTCGGGGGCGCGGTTGCCCGCGGCCGCCATGGCGAGCTTGGTGTAGAAGGGGTTGCCCCACTGGAGCGTGGAGTCCTTCACGTCGATGCGGGGGTTCGCCCTACGGAAGGCGTCCAGCATCGCGATCATGTTGGCGCCGTCGCCGCCGCTGAAGAGATTCCAGTAGCGCACGCGTGTGTCGGCGCTGGAGGCGAGCGCATCGGCTCCGGTGCCGAGCGCGGCGAAGCCGAAGCTGCCGGCGACGAAGAGTCCGCCGAGCCCGCCGAGAAGCTGCCTGCGGTTCAGGTCAGGTCGTCCCATGCCCTGCCCTTACGATCGATGACCAGTGCCGTTCGGTATTTCGGATGCCGCTCGTTACTTCGAACGGGACCGTAAGTTCGAAGCGCTTGCGCGTCAATGGTCCGGCCCATTTCGGTGGGGACATTCAGGTCGACAACGGTCGTTCCGCGTTGAACATCGGACACCGGACCGCATGACGCGCACACTTTCGGGCGCGTAGTCTCGGACGCGCCGGCAGGCCGTCGGCCGGCGGTGAGAAGGGGGATCGATGGACATCGCGGGCGCGCGGATGAGAGCCGCCCGAGTCGCCGCCGCACTCAGGCGCTCGCGCACGGGATCCGCCATGCGCGCCCTGGCCGCCGAGCTCGCCACCGCGGTCCGGAAGAGACCGGAGCACCCCACCGACGTACGGTCGTTGTGCCGGGCGCTGTGCGAGGAGATGAGCACGCGACGCGGCGGACGGCCCATCCAGCTGCGGTTCGAGCGCTTCCCCGACGAGATCGAAGTGACCGGCCTGTGGGTGGAGTTCCAGGACTTCGACCTGGTCATCGTCGAGGAACGGGCCGAGGCCGTGCAGCAGTTGGTCATCCTGGGCCACGAGCTGTGGCATCTGCACGCGGGACACGGGCATCACCAGAAGGCGGGTGCGGCGGCGGCCCACGCGTTCGCCGACCGGCCGGGGTGGGACGATGCCGCGCTGGCGATGGCCGCCCGCAACGGCTCCCGGGAACGGGACGAGGCCGATGCCGATGCCTTCGGACATCGCCTGGCGGCGGGGTGCCGGGCGCTGCTGCCGGGCGGGCGCGGGCCGGACGCACCCCTCGAACCCGTGCAGCGGTCGCTGGGCTACCGGGGGCCGCGAGGAGGTGCGGCACCGTGGTGACGGTGGCGCTGACCCCGGCCGAGTTCGTCAACCAGTTCTATCCGAACTTCTGGTGGATCCCCGCGGGGGTCCTGGCCGCGGCCCTGGCCATCAAGCTGCCGAGCATCATCCGGCTCTGGAAGGACCCGATGCTGCGCGCGGTCGGCGGGCTGCTGCTGCTCGCCTGCGCGGTGTTCGTGTTCGTGGCGCCGTCGACGATCGCCCGGGTCAACCGGCTCACCGGGGTGGCGAACTTCTCCGGCCCCTGGGTCTACTCGCTGCTCACCGCGTTCTGCGCCTTCTGCCTGCTGCTGATCATCTCCTGGCGCAACGGCCTGTCCGACCGCTCGGAGCGCACCCGGCGCGCGATGCGCGGGGTCGTGGCGGTCTATTCGGGTGTGATCGTCGCGATGTGGGTGCTGTTCGCTCTCGCGGACGTGCCGGAGGAGCGGCTGCGCGATCTCGACACGTACTACGCCAACACCCCGTACATGCGCGAAGTGATCGTGCTCTACCTGCTCGCGCACACGGTGGCCGCGCTGGTCACCAACGGGCTGATCTGGAACTGGGTCCGCACGGACGGGCTCGACTCGCTGCTGCGCTGGGGGCTGAAGTTCCTCGGCGTCGGCTACGCGGCGCAGTTGCTCTTCGACGCCGCCAAGATCAGCGCCGTGGTGGCCCGTTGGGCCGGGCGGAACGTGGACTGGCTGAGCACGGCCGTCGCCCCGCCGCTCGCCTGCCTGTCCGCCGTGCTCATCGCGGTCGGCTTCATCCTCCCGCACGCCGGACAGTACCTGCACGGCCGCTGGCACGTCCGGCTCGCCCACCACGAACTGCGGCCGCTCTACCTGCTGATGAGGACGGTCAACGGCACCGGGGTCCCGTTCCTGCTGCGCGCGACGCCGGAACTGCGACTGGTCCGCCGGGAGACGTTCATCCGCGACGTGCTGCTGCCGCTGGCCCGGCACATCGACGAGGACCGGCGCGAGCGGTTCCACGACGCCGCCCTCGCCCTCGGCCACCCGCCCGACCTGGCGAAGGCACTCGCCGCCACCGCGGCGATCCTGGACGCGACCGACGCCAGGAACCGGACACGGGAGGACGACGGCACCGGCGCCCGTGACACCACGGACCTGCTGCGCGAGATCGGCGCCGTGTCCCGGGTCCTGCGCCGCACGGAGGACCTCCGGGCGATCCGCGCCCTGGCGCGTGACCACACGGACGGCAAGTCGCTCACCGGCTGACCACGCCCCGGGGTCGCCCGCAGCGGCCACGGGTGCCGCATCCGGCCGCGGCCGGTGCCCGTCGGATGGCACGGACGAGACCCGCACGGGGGCCGTGCACGGTACGTGAAGGTACGGTGAGAGCCGTCCGGGGCGAGTGCGGTATGGCTCGAAACCGGTGCCGGCGCACGGGTGTTGTGCGCCGCTCGGCGCTGGCCGGACGACGGGGAATGCCCTCAGGGCGGAGGAGCCTTCATGGCTGAGTGCGGGGAGTCGCATGTCGCGTAGAGCTGTCGTCATCGGTGCGGGTCTGGCCGGCATGCTGGCCGCGGCGGCCCTGTCCGCCGTCGCGGACGAGGTGGTCGTGCTCGACCGCGACGATCTGCCCGAGGGGCCGGAGCACCGCAAGGGCCTGCCGCAGGGACGTCACGCGCATCTCCTCATGGCCGGCGGTCTGGCCCCCATGGAGGACCTCGTGCCGGGCGTGAGCATGCGCAAGCACCTGCTCGCCGCCGGTGCGCACGAGATTCCGCTCGGCTCGGGCATGGTCGCCCTCACGCCCGAGGGCTGGTTCCGGCGCTGGCGTCACCCCGGCCCGCGGATGCTGACCTGCACCCGGGCACTGCTCGACTGGGCGGTGCGGGGCGCTGTGCTGGACAACACCGGGGTGGTGATCCGCAAGGCGCGGGTACTGGAGCTGACGGGGTCGCGGCAGCGGGTGACCGGGGTACGCCTCTCGACCGCCGCCGGGGAGGAGGACCTCGCCGCCGACTTCGTGGTGGACGCGAGCGGACGTGGCTCGCGGATCGTGACCTGGCTGGCCCGGCTGGGCGTCGACGACGTGCGCGAGAAGACGGTGGACGCCGGCCTGGTGAACGCCACCCGGCTCTACCGCACTCCCGAGGGGGCCGGGCGTTTCCCCCTGACCATGGTGCAGGCCGATCCGTATCAGGGACGGCCCGGCCGCAGCGGCATGGTGCTGCCGATCGAGGGCGACCGCTGGATGGTCAGCCTCGCCGGCACGCGGGGCGGCGGCGAACCGCCGTCCGACCCGGACGCGTTCCTCCGGTACACCCTGGACCTGCCCGACCCCATCGTGGGCCGGCTGATCTCCGGCGCGGAACCGCTCACCGAGGTCCATGTCAGCCGCAGCACCAGCAATCACCGCCGGTACCTGGAGAGGATCCGCTCCTGGCCCGACCGCCTCGTCGTCCTCGGTGACGCGCTGGCCACGTTCAATCCCGCCTACGGACAGGGCATGTCGGTGGCCGCGCTGGGCGCCCGGGAGCTGGACCGCGAGCTGCGGCGGTCCGGCCTCGGCGAGCCCGGGCTCGCCCGGCGTGTGCAGCGGCGGGCGGCCAGGCCGGTGGAGGCCGCGTGGACGATGGCCGTGAGCCAGGACGTCTGGTACCCCGGGACGCGCGGGGGCTCGCCCGGGGTCGCCGACCGTCTGGTCACCGCCTACACCCGCCGCATGATCCGCACGGCGACCGGCTCGTACACGGCGGCGTCGGCGGTCTGGGACGTGATGAGCATGACGACGCGGCCGACGCGGCTGCTACGGCCCTCGACGGTGCTGGCGACGCTGAGCGGGCCGCCGTTGCCGGCGGCGGTGGGGGCGCCGCTGACGGAGGACGAGCGGGCGGTCCTGCGGCGGCTGGACCGGACGGGACGCTGAGACAGGGGCGTTCCGGTCGGGTCCGCGCCCCCGTCCGCGTACTCACGTGTGCAGGTGTCCCGGGACCCGGTCGCCCCTGTCCCCCGTCAGCCGGCGAACGCGGGCTGTGCCAGTCCCTTGCCCGCCCCGGGCACCACGAACAGGGAACCCGCCAGCGCGGGCGGCTCGGTCAGCCCCGTACGGGCCGTGGTGATGTACAGGTCGGTCAGCCCGGCCCCGCCGAACGCGCAGGCCGTCACCAGCGGCACGGGCAGCTCGATCACCCGGTCCAGCTCACCGTCGGGCGTGTACCGCCGCACCGCCGACCCCTGCCACAGGGCGACCCACACACACCCCTCGGCATCCACGGTCAGCCCGTCCGGGAAGCCCGCGCTCTCCTCGATCTCGGCGAGGGTCCGCCGTCCGGAGATCCGTCCGTCCGCGTGGTCGAAGACGTCGACCCGCCGGGTCGGGGAGTCGATGTAGTACACGAGTCGCCCGTCGGGGCTCCACCCCGTGCCGTTGCTGACGGCCACGTCGCCGAGCACGACATCGACCGTGCCGTCCCCGGTGACGCGGGACAGCGTGCCGCCCCCCGGTGCCTCGTCGTAGCGCATCGTGCCCGCCCACAGCGCGCCGTCGGGCGCGACCGCGGCGTCGTTGGCGCGGCGGCCGGGGACCGGCTCGTGGTGGAGCCAGCGGAAGCCGCCGTCCGGGTCGAGCAGGCCGATCCCGTCGCGCAGGTTCAGCACCAGCCCGCCGCCGGCGCGCGGCTTGACGGCTCCGATGTGCTGTTCCGTGCGGCGGACCGTGCGGCGCCCGGTGGCCGGGTCGTAGGTGTGCAGGCGGGAGCCAAGGATGTCGATCCAGAGGAGCCGGCCGGCCGCCGCGTCCCAGGTGGGTCCCTCGCCGAGCTCGGCCTCGGCACGCACCGCGACCTCGCACGGCGTCGTCATGCCAGGCTCCGGTGACCGAGGTGCTCGGACAGCTCGGCGGCGCCCTTGGCGGCGAGCTGCTCCAGCTCGGCCCGGCGCTCCTCGCTCCACCGGATCATGGGCACGGAGATCGACAGGGCGGCGACGACCTGCCCGGTGCGGTCGCGGACCGGCGCGGCCACGCAGGAGACGTCCGGGTTGGACTCGCGGTTCTCGACGGCGAGGCCCCGCTCACGGATTTCGGCCAGGGCCTCGCGCAGGGCGCCCGGGTCGGTGATGCTGTTGGGGGTCATCGCGACCAGCCGGGCGCTGTCCGGGATGCGCGCGGTGAGCTCCGGCTCCGGAAGGGAGGCCAGCAGCATCTTGCCGACGGAGGTGCAGTGCGCGGGCAGCCTGCGGCCGGCCGCCGACACCATCCGCACGGCGTGCGTGGAGTCGACCTTGGCGATGTAGATGACGTCCGTGTCCTCGAGGATCGCCACGTGCACGGTCTCGTCGCAGGTCTCGGCGACGGACCGGGCGACCTGCTGCCCCTCGGCCGCGAGGTCGAGCTGCTCGGAGTAGCGGGCACCGAGCTGGTACGGGCGTACGCCGAGCCGGTAGCGTCCGGGCTGACCGGGCATCGGGACGATGTACTTCCGGGCGGCGAGCGTGGTCACCAGCTCGTGCACGGTGGTGCGCGGCAGCTGGAGCTTGCGCACGATGTCGGGGGCGGAGAGCGTCCCGTCCCCGTCGAGAAAGAGCTCGAGAATGTCGAGAGCCCGGGTCACGGCTGGTACGAGGCGTCCCACGACCGGCCCCCTCCCTAATATGTCTCAGGCGCCTGCGTTCGAGATTTCAACAGGCGATCGGCATGACGAACACAGGCTAGCCATAGAGGTATGTCCGGGCAATGGGCAGACGCCCGCATCACCGGGTTCCGCCTGCTCCTCTTCACGGGCATGGGGAGCGGCCGCGGCAGCGCCGAGCCCGTTTCATCCGCAGCGTCGACGACGCCGTGCACCGCCTCCACACCTCGGTGGTGGTCGACCTGGACGCTCCCGCCCCCGGGCGCCCGGCGGCGAAGGAGCGGGCCGCGGTGTGACACCGGGCGGTGGTGACCGGCGCCGGGGGGGCCGGGCTGGTCACCGCCGCCCCCGCATCACCCCCAGCTCCCCGCGCAGCCGCTGCGCCCGCAGTACCAGTTCCAGTTCGAAGCGGCGGTCGGGGTCGTCGATCTCGTCGCCCCACAGTTCGCGGATCTGGCGCAGGCGGTAGCGGACCGTCTGGGGGTGGACCCCGAGGCGGGTGGCGACCTCCGGGGCGCCGCCGCGGGTCTCCAGCCAGGCCAGGAGGGTCTCGGCGAGGCGGCGGCCGTGGGTGGGGCCGCAGTGGGTCAGGGGGGCCAGGCATCGCAGGGCCAGGTCGTCGATGAGTTCCTCGGGCTGGAGGAGGACCAGGGCCTCGGTGTGTTCGGTGCAGTAGAGGACCTCGCCGGAGGGGAGGAGGCCCCGTTCCATCAGGCGGACCGCCGCCTCCGCCCAGCGCAGGGACTTGGCCGCTTCGGTGAGCGGGACCGGCGGGCCGATCGCGCCGGACCAGCCGGCCAGGGCCCGGTGCATGAGCTCGGAGCGGCCCGCCGCGTCCGGCTCGGGCACGACCATGCGGGGCTGCTCGTACTCCATGTCGAGCAGGACGCCCTGGCCGACCGCGGGGGCCATCGCCTCGCGGGCCGGGCGCAGCAGGACGCCGACCGCGACCTTCGCCGGTAAGGGCCAGCCGATCCGGGCGGCGCGTTCGGCCAGGGCCTCGGCGGGGTCGCCGCGGTGGTGCTCGGCGAGGAGCAGCTCCATGAGGCGGCGTTGCAGGCGCAGGCGTTCGCCGGCCTGGCGGGCCGCGGCCTCGGCGTAGCCGCGTACGGACTGGTCGACCAGGCCGTCGAGGTACTCGTAGCCCGCGTCGACGAGCTCGTACATCGCCGGGGGCGGGATCTCCACTCGCTGGCCGATGTCGGCGAAGCGGCGCCAGGCCAGGCGTACGCCCATGCGGTAGATGGCCTGGAGGGAGTCGAGGGAGCGGCCGTTCAGGCCCTCGCCGCGGCCGAAGTCCTGGAAGACGCCGGGCGGGACGGTCGGGCGTCCCTCCGAGTGCTCCAGGTGCTGCACGAAGACCTCGATGGCGCGGCGGATGCCGACCAGGGCCATCGGCTCGCCGGAGTCGTCGAGGACGACGGGCAGATGCGGGTACTCGCGCTGGATCTCGCAGAGGATCTCCTCGGCGAGCGCGGGCGCCTCGGCCATGGCGATCGCGGCGAACCGGCGCACCTGGAAGCGCGGCACGTCGTGCCAGGCCGAGCGCGTCGTGAGGGCTGCGCTGCGGGCGGCCGTCACGGTCAACTCCCCTGGCCGTCTTGCTCGTACGTGATCAAGGGGGTGTTCGGCTGGTCGGGTGTGGCCTGAAGCAGCGCGACCACGCCCAGCGCGGCGCCCACGGCGAGGGCGGCGGCGAGCGCGACGGTCAGCGCGGCAGCGAGCAGTCTGGACATCGCAGGGTCAGCCTCTCTGTCCGGATTCGTCCGGAGATCGTCCGGAGGTTTCCCCACCTCGGCGTCCCGTCCCTGCCTGTCGCGCCCAGTCTCGACAAGCATTGACACCCCGTCAAGAGCCGCCTACGGTTCCCGGCCCAGCCGCACGCGCACATCTCGCCGCCGTGCCGGTCCTCTCGTACGTCGAGCCGTCCCAAGCCACTGGAGTGCCCGGATGCGCCGTACAACCTCTCCCTTTTCCCTGGTCCTGCTGGGTCTCGGCACGTTCCTGCTGGTGCTGGCGCCCCTGCTCGCCTGGTACGTGGAGCCGCGTGCCGCGGTGAACCCGATCGACATCGACACCACCGCCGTCTACACCGGCCGGGGCAGCGTCTTCGACACTGACCGGATCGAGACGGTGCCCGACCGGAAGATCACCGTGACCCAGCGGGTGCGGGGCAACGTCGAGGACAGCGAACGCAGCGGCAACGCCGTCTGGGACGTGACGACCACGGTCGACACCGACAAGTCGCTGCCGGCCGCCGACCCGCACGACGCCCTGGACTTCGTGCCGCACCGCTGGGTGATGGACCGGAAGACCACTCGGCCGGTGCACTGCTGCGGGGAGAAGCCGTACATCGAGGGCGAGGCGTATCTGAAGTTCCCCTTCGACGTGCAGAAACGCTCCTACCAGTGGTGGGACAACACCCTCGGCGACACGGTCGTGCTGCGCTATCGGGGCACCGCGAAGGTCCAGGGCTACACGGGCTACAAGTTCACCGGCTCCGTGCCGCCGACGAAGACCGGCACCCGCATGGTGCCCGGCAGCCTCGTCGACCAGCCGAACCGGCCGCAGGTACTGGCCGAGGAGTGGTACTCCAACCACGGTTTCGAACTGGTCGTGGACCAGGCGACGGGCCGTGTGATCTACGCGCAGACCGGCCCGAAGCGGACCCTGCGGGCGCCGGACGGGAAGAAGGACGCGGCGGTGCTGCTGGACAGCCGGAAGGTCTCGTTCACGACCGCGACGCAGAAGGAAGCGGTGCGGCAGGCCAAGCGGGACAGCGGGCAACTGCGCATGGTGGGCACGACACTGCCGATCGGGGCGGCGGTGGGGGGCTTCGTGCTCGCGGTGGTGGGTGGCGTTCTCGTGGCGCGTGGGCGGAAGGAGCCGGAGAGCCCCGTTCCGTCCGATACATCGGATACATCCGGTACGCCCCAGCCCACCCTCACGATGTGATGTGACGTCAGCTCCAACAAAGCCGGAAATTGTCACGCCGGTGAGTAGCCGTGGCGAACGTCCGGGCGAAAACTGTCCAACCCCACCCGAGCACATCCCGTCCACACCCCCCTCCCAGGAAGAGCTCAGGCACCCCACAGACCGACCCCCTGTGACGAACCCACCCCCACGTTTTCCCCACGCTGAGTTCCGCACCCCAACACGAGTTGGAGCACCCACCCATGCCCCAGCACGTACCGTCCCGGCTGCGCGCCGCGCTCCCCAGCGCGCCGCAGCACCTTCCGGCGCTCCCCCCACAACCGCGCCGGATCGTTTTTCTCGCCCATCGTGATCTGGACAACCCCTCCGCCGGCGGCTCCGAGCTGCTGGTCGACAAGCTCGCCGACGGGCTGACCAGGCTGGGTCACCAGGTGACCCTGCTGTGCGGAGGGCCCGCTGCCTTCCGTGACTACCGGGTCGTGTCCGCGGGCGGCCCCTATGGGCACTATCTGCGCGCCCGGTCGGCCTTCACCCGGCAGGTCGGTGACTGTGATCTGCTGGTCGAGGTGTGCAACGGCATGCCCTACCTGGCGCCGCTGTGGCACCGGGGACCGACGCTGTGTCTGGTCAACCATGTCCACACGGACCTGTGGACCATGCGCTTCGGCGGGCCGCTGGCCCCGGCGGCGCGGATCGGCCGAAGACTCGAACACTGGGCGCTGACCGGGGCGCAGCAGCGGGGCCTGCTCGTCGCCGTGTCCTCCTCCACCGCGCACGCGCTGCGGGCGATCGGCGTCGAGCGGGACCGGATCCGGGTCGTGCACAACGGAGTCGAGGAGCCGGGGCCGAGGGCCGAGCGCTCACCGGAGCCGTTGTTCGTCGCCGTCGGGCGGCTCGTCGAGTACAAGCGGATCGACCTGCTGCTGCGGCTGTGGGAGCGGGTGCGGCCGGTGACCGGCGGGCGGCTGGTGATCGTCGGGGACGGGCCCGAGCGGGACCGTCTGGAGCAACTGGCCGGACCCGGCGTCGAGTTCACCGGCCATGTGCCGGAGGCCGAGAAACACCGGCTGCTGTGTGCGGCCTGGCTGCTGCTGCACCCGTCCGCCGTGGAGGGGTGGGGGCTGGTCGTGACGGAGGCCGCGGCCCGCGAGACGCCTGCCGTCGCCTTCGACGTGCCGGGGCTCAAGGACTCCGTGGTCGACGGTGAGACCGGGATCCTCGCACGGGGCGAGTCCTCCTTCGCCGCGGCATGGTGCGCGTTGGCTCTCTCCGGGCGACGGCGGGAGTTGATGGGGAAGGCGGCGCGGGAGCGGGCTGCGCAGTTCCGGTGGGACCGGACGGTGCGGCAGTTCAGGGCTGTTGCCGCGGAGGCGGTGAGGGGCTGGGGCCCGTGAAGCCGCCCACGCGCCCACGCGGCGGAGCCGCACATGTCGCAGCCCCGCGCCCCTCCGGACACGACCCCTCGATCCGGCGCTCCCTCGCCCTGTTCCGCGCCTTCCTCCACGAGCAGGACGACCCCGAGGCCTGCTACTCGCTGCTCGCCCGCGACGCCGTCGACCAGGTCGAGGCCTACGACGGGCCGGTCGCCGGGCGTACCGTGCTCGACGTCGGTGGCGGCAGCGGGTACTTCACCGAGGAGTTCCGGCGCCGCGGGGCGCACGCGTTCCTCTTCGAGCCCGACATGGCCGAACTCGGCGAGAAGCCACCCGAGTCGGCCGTCGTCGCCGACGGGTACCTGCTGCCTCTGAGGGACGGCGTCGCGGACGTCACCTTCTCCTCCAACGTGCTGGAGCACGTGGCGGACCCCGAGACGTTCCTCAGCGAGCTGGCCCGGGTGACGCGGCCCGGCGGGCTGATCTACGTGTCGTTCACCAACTGGCTGTCGCCGTGGGGCGGGCACGAGTGGGCCCCGTGGCACTGGTTCGGTGCCGAGCGGGCGCGGGCCCGCTACCTGCGGCGGACCGGCAGGCCCGCCAAGCACACGCTCGGCGAGAACCTGTTCGCCGTGCACATCGGCTCCACCCTGCGGCAGGTGCGTGCCCGGGACGACGTCACGGTCGTCTCGGCGCGCTCCCGCTACTGGCCGTTCCTCGCGGAGGCCGTCGTCAAGGCGCCCGGCATCCGCGAGTTCGCCACCTGGAACCTCCTCCTCATTCTGCGGCGGTGCCCTACATGACAACCACGGTCCAGGCTCCTCCCCCGGCAGCCGTCCCCACCACCGCGACCACCGCGGGCCCGCCCGACGGCCCGCGGTCGCGGCGCTGGCTGCTGGGTTTCTGGGCCGTGGTGTTCGTGCTGTTCCTCGCGGTGCAGCCGGGGCGGCAGACCTTCGACACCAAGCTCGGTGTCACGGTCGATCCGGGGCAGTTCCTGGCCGACCTGGGGCAGTTGTGGCACGACCGGTCCGGGTTCGGCGGGATCCAGGACCAGTACGTCGGCTATCTGTGGCCGATGCTGCCGTTCTACTGGCTGTGCGACCTCGTACGGCTGCCGGTGTGGCTGGCGGAGCGGCTCTGGCTGTCGCTGATCGTGTCCGTCGCCTTCTGGGGGGCGTTGCGGCTGGCGGAGCGGCTGCGGGTGGGGAGCGGGGCCTCCCGGCTGCCGGCCGCGGTGGCGTACGCGCTGTGGCCGGTGTTCACGACCGTGATCGGGTCGACGTCCGCCGCGGCGCTGCCGGGGGCGTTCCTGCCGTGGGTGCTGCTGCCGCTGACGAACGAGCGGTACGCCGCCCGGGTCGCGGCCCTGCGGTCGGCGCTGCTCGTGCCGTTCATGGGCGGGGTGAACGCGTCGGCGACGCTCGCGTCCCTGCTGCCGGTCGGGCTGTATCTGCTGTCCCGGCCGCCGGGGCCGCGGCAGCGCAAGCTGATCGCCTGGTGGGCGCCGGCCGTGATCGTGGTGACGGCCTGGTGGTGGGTGCCGCTGCTGCTGCTCGGCGTCTACGGCGAGAACTTCCTCCCCTATATAGAGACCGCGCAGACGACCACGGACACCATGTCGGCGACCGAGGCGCTGCGCGGCGCCGGGAACTGGGTCGCCTATCTGCACCTCGGTGACGCGTGGCTGCCGGCCGGCTGGGCCGTGGCCTCCTGCGTCCTCGTGATCGTGTGCTCGGCGCTCGCGGCCGGACTCGGGCTCGCCGGACTCGCCCGGCGGGACCTGCCCGAGCGGCGGTGGCTGGTGCTGACGGTGCTCGTGGCGGCGCTGGTGCTGCTCGCCGGGTACGGCGGGGCGTTCGGGGCGCCGTTCCACGGGGTCGTGCAGGGCTGGCTGGACGGGTGGCTGTCGCCGTTCCGGAACATCTACAAGTTCCAGACGGGCCTGGCGCTGGCGCTCGTGCTGGGTCTGGCGCATCTGGTGGGTGTGGCCGCCGAGCCGCGCGGGGCCCGGCAGGTACGCGGCCGGCGCTTCGCCCCGCTGGTCGCGGCCGTGCTGATCCTGCCCGGGCTGCTGTGGCCGTACCTCAACGGCTCGATCCTCAACCCGGGTTCGTTCCAGAAGCTGCCCACCTACTGGCAGGCCACGGCCGACTGGCTGGAGAAGTACTCGCCCGACTCGCGTGCCCTGGTCGTCCCGGCGACCGCGCACGGCGTCTACACCTGGGGCTCCCCCATCGACCAGCCGCTCGACGTGCTCGCCGAGTCGCGGTGGGCGCAGCGCGACTACGTGCCGTTCGGCACGCCCGGCAACCGGCGCGCGATGGACGCCGTCGAGCAGGCACTGATGTCCGGCGCCGAAGTCCCGGGTCTGGCCGACTACTTGAGCCGGGCCGGGCTGTACTACGTCGTCGTACGCAACGACCTCGATCCCGACCAGATCGGTTATGTGCCCACCACGACCGTCAAGCGCACCCTCGAGCAGTCGGGGTACGAGCGGGTGACGGGGCTCGGGCCGGTGATGACCGGCGGCCGGATCGCGCAGGACGCGCCGCTCCAGGTGGAGGGACTGTACCCGCGGCAGCGGGCCGTGGAGATCTACCGGCCGACGGGGGACGACGTGATCCGGCCCGGGCAGGCAGGGCTCGCCCCGGTCGCCGACACGGCCGTGGTGTCCGGCGGGCCGGAGGCGCTGCTGCCGCTGGCGGAGCGGCTGCGCGGGCGGGCGACCGTCCTGACCGGCGACAACCACCCGGGGCTCGGCACCCCTGCCGTGCAGGTGGTGGGTGACGGGCTGCGGCGGGCGGACACCCGGTTCGGGCTGGTCAACGCCGGTACCTCGTACACGTACACGCGCGACGAGCGCAACGCGCCGGACGCCCAGCAGGACCCGGGCGAGAAGCCGCGCCAGATCCTGCCCTCCGAGGGCGCCGCTCACCAGACGGTGGCCGAACTGCGCGGCGCCCGCTCCGTGACGGCGTCCTCGTACGGCAACTGGCTCTTCCATCTCCCGCAGTACGACCCGGTGAACGCCTTCGACGGCAACCCGGACACCGCGTGGGCGGAGGGCGCGCCGGACACACCGGACGGGCAGTGGCTGCGCATCGGCTTCACCGGCCCCTTCGACATGCCGTCCTCCTTCAAGGTCACGCCGCTGCCGCAGGAGAGCGTGCGGGCGGCCGCGACGAAGGTGCGGGTGGAGACCGAGAAGGGCGCGAAGACCAGCTTCCTGCAGCCCAACGGCACGACCCAGCGGATCAAGGCGCCCGAGGGCGCGACGCGGTGGATGAAGCTGACGATCGTGGACTCCGTGGAGCGCCGGGCCGGTCTGACCGGCGCGGGCTTCTCCGAGATCGACCTGCCGGACGTGCGGGTGACCCGGCTGCTGCGGCTCCCGGCGGACGCCGAGGACGCCACCGCGGCCGCGACCGTCGTCTCCCTGCACCGCGCCTCCGACCCGACGGGCCTCTCCGCGACCGGCACCGAGGCGGGCCTGCACCGCCGCTTCACGACCCCGGCCGCCGGGACGTACGAGGTGAAGGCGAGCGCGGTGCCGGTGCCGGGCGAGGAACTCGACGAGTTGCTCTACGAGGTCGCACCCGAGCAGCAGGCCCGGATCGTGGCCACCGCCGACTCCACGGCGCGCCTCGGCGCGGGCCTCGCGGCACGCAACCTCACCGACGGCGACCTGACGACAGCGTGGATCGCGGGCGACCGGCCGACGATCCACCTGCGCTGGCCGGGCAAGCAGCCGGTCGGCGAACTGGTCCTGGCCCCCGCCGGCGGGCTGTCCGCCCGGGCCTCCGAGGTGCACATCAGCTCCCCGGACGGCGCGGCCATCGCCGGCGTCGACGAGAACGGCTGGGTCCGCTTCCCGCCGATCACCACGGACCGGCTCGACATCACGATCACCGAGACCGCCCCGCTGACCCTGCACAACCCGGTCGCCGACGAGGACCTGCGCCTCCCGGTGGGCCTCACGGAGGCGTACCTCCCCTCCCTCGACCAGTACCGCACCCCGCATCCGGACGGCACCCGGACGTTCTCCCTGCCGTGCGGGAAGGGCCCGGACGTGGCACTGGACGGTGAGCTGTACCAGACGAGCGCCAAGGGCACCGTGCGGGATCTCGCGGAGCGCCGGGGCGTGGAAGTGACGCTCTGCCAGGACGGCCGGGGCGACGCCGAGGTGCGGCTCGCGTCGGGCGAGCACCGGCTGGAGGGCGGCGACGCCGGCCCGCTCGCGCTCACGGACGTGACCCTGACCCGCGGCACGGTCCCCGAGGCCGCGGCGGCCGGGCGGGACCTGCGGATCCGGGACTGGCTGGGCGACCGGCGCGAGCTGACGGTCGGCTCCGGCGCGGCCTCGTACCTCACGACCTACGAGAACTTCAACGACGGCTGGCGGGCCACCCTGAACGGCAAGGAGCTGACCCCGGTGCGGCTGGACGGCTGGCAGCAGGGCTGGCGGGTCCCGGCCGGGGCGGGCGGCGACGTCAAGCTGTCCTACGAACCGGCCACGACGTACGACGCCGCCCTGATCGGCAGCGGCGCCGGCATCGCGGTCCTGCTGGGCCTGGCACTGTGGCGCCGCCGCGCCCCCAACCCCGACGCGCCCCAGCCGGCCCCGCCGCTGCCCGGCCTGTGGCTCGGCGCGGTGGCGCTGACACTGGTCGGGGTGGTGATCGCGGGCTGGTTCGCGCTGCTGGTCCCGGCGCTGGCGCTGCTGGCCTCGCGACGGCACGCCCTGCTGGTTCCTCTCGCCTTCGCCGCCCTGGCCGGTGCGGGAGTCACCGCCGCGTTCGGCGCCGGGGAGCCGGTGGGCACGGGCGAGGGCGCGTTCGGGCATCTCGCCCAACTGCTGGCGCTGATCGGCCTGTTCGCAGCGCTGGTGAGCCTGCGCGAGCGCTCTCCGGCGAAGGGGGAAGCCGCATGACGACACCGGTACGCGTCCCGTTCCCGGTGGTGGACGAGGTGTCCCGGCACTGCCTCCAGGAAGAGGAGCCGGAGACGGTCCACATCGAGGTGCACCTCCCGGGCCCCCTCGACCAGGCGCGTCTGCGCAAGGCGTTCGTGGAGGCCCTGCACCGGCATCCGCGGATCCTGATGCGGGAGGCACGGGGCCCCTGGTACCGGCGGCGCTACGAGTGGGAGTTGACGCCGGAGCCGGATGTGGAGGTGGTGACCTTCACCCCGCCGGGCCCAAGAGCTCTGCGGGACGCCCGGGCCCGGGCCCTCGCGGACGCCCCGCCGTTGTCGATGTCCCCGCCGATCCGCCTGGAAGTGGTGGACTCGGTCCTCCTCCTCACCATCAACCACACCGCCCTGGACGGCCCGGCCTGCCTCCGCGTCCTGGCCACGGCCGCCGAGCTGTACGGCGGCCGGGACAACGCCCCGGCGGCGCCCCCGACCCGCCCCGCCGACCCCCGGCAAGAAGCCCCCGACACCCGGGCCGGCTGGTCACCTCCCGCGCGGGTCGCGCACGGCACGCCGGACCCCTCCCCCGGCAACGGCCTGCTCGTCACCGAACTCCCCCTCCCGCACCGCCCCGAGGGCTCCCCGTACACCGTCAACGACCAGCTGATGGTCACCACGGCCCTGACCATCGCCCACTGGAACAGGGAGCACGGCGTCCGCCCCCGCCCCCTGCGCATCACGATGCCCGTGGACGACCGCCCCCGCGACACCACGATGCCCATCGGCAACGGCACCCGCCTGGTGGAAGTCCCGTACGCGCCGCGGGAACTGGACGTCACCGACATGCCGGCCCTCCTGCGCCGCACCGGGGAGCGCACCCGCGCCCTGAAGTCCCTGCCCCGCCCCCAACTCGGCCACGGCGCCGCCCTCCTGACCGCCCCCTGGGCGCCCGTCACCGCCCGCGCCGCCCTCACCCGCACCCTGCGCAGGGCCGCCGCGCCCTGGACGTCGACGACCCTGCTCAGCAACATCGGCCGGATCCCCTACCCCCTGGACTTCGGGGAGGAGGCGGGCCGCGCGCACGCGGTCTGGTTCTCCGCCCCGGCCCGGATGCCACGGGGCCTGACCGTGACCACCGCCTCCACGGCCGGTCGCCTCCATCTGGCCCTGCGCTGGTCGAAGGCCCTGCTCAGCCACGGCGACGGCGCCCGCCTCCGCGACCTCTTCGAGCACTACCTGCACACCACGGAGGTGACCCCGTGACGACACCGACCACCACCGGACGCCCACCGCGCGACCTGCGCGACTTCTACGAGAACCCCGCCGTCCCGGTCGCCTCCGGCACCCCGCGCAGCCTCCGCCAGGCCCGCATGCTGGCCCGCGCCCTCGGACCCGCGACCCGGACCCCCCGGACCGTTCTCGACATCGGCTGCGGGGACGGCACCGCTGCCGCCACCGCCGCCCCGCTCCTGCCCGGCCACCGCGTGATCGGCGTCGACTGGTCCCAGGACGCCCTGCGCCGCGCCCGCACCCGCATCCCGTACGCGGTACGCGGCGAACTCACCGGCGGCGGACTGCCGTTCACGTCCGGGGCGGCCGACGCCGTGCTGTTCAGCGAGGTCATCGAGCACCTCGTCGACCCCGACGCGGCCCTCGACGAGATCCGCCGCATCCTGCGCCCCGGCGGGCATCTCATGCTGTCCACGCCGAACCTGGCCGCCTGGTACAACCGCGGCCTGCTGCTGGCCGGAGTGCAGCCCGTGTTCTCGGAGGTCAGCCTGCGCGGCATCCACGGCCGCCCGGGCAAGGAGGTCGTAGGGCATCTGCGGCTCTACACCGCCCGCGCGCTGAAGGAGTTCGTCGCCGCGTCCGGATTCACGGTGGAACGCCTCGAAGGGGCTCCCTTCCACGGCGTCCCGCGTCCGCTGCGCCCGCTGGACCGGCTGGCCTGCGCCCGCCCGCAGCTCGCGTCGATCCTGCTGCTGCACGCCAGGAGGACGTAGCCGATGTGGTGGGGAGTGGCCGCGGCCCTGCTGGCGAACACCCTGTACAGCCTCGGGTTCGTGCTGGAGAAGCGGGCGCTCACCTCTCTCCCCGAGGTGAGCATCCGGCAACCGGCCCGGCTGCTGCGCCTCGTCCTCGGCAGCCCCCTGTGGATCGGCGGTTCCCTGGCCCTGGCCGCCGGTTTCGCCGCGCAGCTCGTCGTCTACCGCACCCTGCCGATCGCCGCCGCCCAGGGCATCTTCGTCTCCGGCCTGGTGCTGCTCGTGCTGCTGTCGGCGCGGCTGCTCGGGGAGGAGACGTCCGGCCGGGAGCGGTACGCGCTGGGCGCGATCCTGCTGGCGCTGCTGATGGTGGTGCTCTCGCTGCGCGAGGGCGCCGACACCGTCAGCCAGGACGCCCCCTACCAGCTGATCCTGCTGGTGTGCGTGCCCTCGCTGGCGGCCGGGGTGTGGCTGTACGCCTCCGCCGAGCGGCGCACCCGCAACCGGCACCGGCGCCCGACGACCGGCGTCGAGTACGGCGTGGCCGTGGGCCTGCTGTACGGCGTCAGCTCGCTGGCCATCAAGGGCGTCTCCAGCCACCTGACGACCCACGGCATCGGCGGCGCCGTCCTGGACCTGCTGAGCTCCCCGTATCCCTATCTGCTGCTGTTCACCGGTGTGTTCGGCCTGGTGATGTCGCAGGCGGCGCTGCAACGCTGCCGGGCCTCGCTGATCGTGCCGGTGTGCACGACCGTGACGTCCCTGTTCACGGCGGTGCTCGGCACGCTGTCGTTCGGCGAGGCCCTGCCGGACGAGCCGCTGCGGCTCGCGCTGCGGGTGGCGGGCACGGCCCTGGCGGTGGCCGTGCTGCTGACCATGCCGAAGCACGACACCGCTCCCCAACCCTCCCCACCCGCCAAGGAGCTGGCATCCCCATGAAGCCCGACGACCCGCTGCTGAAGATCCTGGCGTGCCCGATCGACAAGGGCCCGCTGCATCTGCTGGCCGAGGAGGCCGGGCGGGAGGAGGCGCTGTACAACCCGCGCCTGCACCGCCGTTACCCGATCACCGACGGCATTCCGCAGTTGCTGCCGTCCTCGGGCGAGCAGGTGCCGGACGACGAGCACGAGGAACTCCTCAAGAGGATGGCACCGTGACCAGCCTGGCAGCCCGCCTCGCCCCCCTTCTGCCCACCCGCCTGGTGGCCGCGACGGCCCGGGCGCTCTACCCCCGGTTCGAACCGGAGCTGGCCCGGCTCGCCGAGCTGTGCCCGCCGGACTGCGGCACGGCGGTGGACGTCGGCGGCTGGTACGGGCCCTGGACGCACCGCCTGGCCGGTCTCGCCGAGCAGGTCGTGACGGTCGAGCCGGTGCCCCATCTGGCCCGGCTGCTGGCCGCCGCGGCCCCGCCGAACGTCCGCGTGATCCGGGCGGCGGCCTCGGACCGGCCGGGCATCGCGCGTCTGTGGCTGCCGTCGGACGACTCGGGCGACCGGGGTGTGTCCTCGCTGGTGCGGCGCGACATCCACGCCCGCGCGCTGGACGTTCCCTGCGTCACGCTGGACGACCTGGGCCTGCGCGACGTCGGCTTCATCAAGATCGACGTGGACGGCAACGAGCCGGCGGTGCTGCGCGGCGCGACGGGCCTGCTGGCCCGCGACCGGCCGGCCCTGTTCGTGGAGCTGGAGTCCCGCATCCAGCCGATCGCGCCGGTGGTGACCTATCTGTCCCTGCTGGGCTACGACGGCTGGGTGCTGCCCGGCGACACGTGGGTGCCGCTGGCAGGGTTCCCCCTGGAGACCCACCAGGCGGACGCCTCCTATGTCGTCTCCCACGGCCTGCTCCGCCGGGTCCTGCCCTCCTCCCTCCTCAGAGGCCCGCGCTACGTCAACTCCGTCCTGTTCCTGCCCGACGGCCGCCGCCCCGGCAGGACCCCCGTGGGCGACGATGGGTCCCATGCCCTCCGGAAAGCACCCCGCTAGTCCCTTCACCCCGCTCGACTTCCAGCTGGTGCTGCTGCGCCGCATGGCCGACCACAATCCCGGCCTGGTGGAGGACGCCCGCCATGAGCTGGGCGTGTCGATCGCGGACATGCGTGAGGCCAACCGGCGGTGGCAGGCGATGGTCCGCTCCCCGCGCTCCCGCGCGCCCCTGTCCCGCTATCGTCAGGTCCTGGGCGAACCCGAGTCGCGTACGCCCCGCCGGATCGGCGATCTCGACTGCGAGGCCTGGCTCTGGCCGGTGCCTTACTGGCCCGGCCTGCGGTTCGAGGTGCTGACCGCCCCGAACCGCGCAGTGTGGAACGAGTGGCTGGTCCGCGCCCCGGGCGCGAAGGGCCCCGAACTGCGCACCCTCGACGATCTCACCCCCTGGTCCTGCACGGTCGACGAGGCGGCCCGCGCCTTCGCCCCGGCCCGCCCCCTGGAGGGCACGGCACCGACCCGGTGGGGGCTGGCGTTCACCGCGCCCGACGCCGAGGGCGTCCGGCGGGAGGCCGTCGCGGAGTTCACGTGGGGGCTGGTGCAGCGGGTGGCCGTCACCGGCGCTCAGGTCTGAGGGGGGTCTTCGCCGGTACGCACCACCAGGCGAGGACCGCCGCCGTCAGATAGGCGAGCGCGCCGATGCCCATGCTGGTCCGGATCCCGGTGCCGTAGGTCGCGGCGGAGGCGAGCAGGCTGCCGCCGAGCGCGACGCCGGTGGCGCTGCCGACCTGACGGGTGGTGTTGAACAGGGCGGAGGCGGCCCCCGAGTAGGCCGGGGGCGCGGCGCCCATCACGGTGGCCGTCGAGCCGGTGAGGGCGAAGGACGTGCCGAAGCCCGCGGCCATCATCGGGAGCACCAGGAGCCCGTAGGCGGGTTCGGCCCCCGCCGCGGCCCAGCCGGCCAGGCCCAGCGCGGCCAGGAGCATGCCCGAGATCACCAGCGGGCGGTCGCCGGTACGGCGGGTCAGCCGGCCGGACAGGACCGAGGCGAACATGGTCATCGCCACCGCCGGGAACAGCGCGAGCCCGGTACCGAGGGCGCTGTAGCCGCGCTGGTGCTGGAACTCCAGGCCGGCGGTGAACACCATGCCGTAGAAGCCGAAGTTGAACAGCAGGCCGATGACGGCTCCGCCGCCCAGGGCGCGGGAGCGCAGCAGGCCGAGCGGGAGGGCCGGGGACCGGGCCAGCCGCTCGCGCAGGGCGAAGGCCGCGGCGGCCAGGACGGCCAGACCGAGACCGGCGAGCACGGCCGGGTCGGACCAGCCGCGCCGTCCGGCCTCGTTGAGCGCCGCGGTCAGCAGGGCCACCGCCGCTACGACGGCGACCTGCGCGGGCAGGTCCAGGGCCCGGTCGGCGCGCCGGGGCGAGCGGGCCACGTGCCGCAGCGTCAGCACCAGGCAGGCCGCGCCGACGGGCAGGTTGATGAGGAACACCCAGCGCCAGCCCACCGTGGAGACGAGCAGCCCGCCCAGCAGCGGCCCGGCGGAGGCGGCGATGCCCGCCATCGACCCCCACAGCCCGAAGGCCCGCGACCGTACGTCCGGCTCCGGGTAGGCCTGCTGGAGCAGGGCCAGCGAACCGGGCACGATCAGCGCCGCGCCGAGTCCCTCCACCAGCCGGGCCACCACCAGGAAGGGGGCGCCGGGCGCGAGCGCGCAGGCCGCCGAGGACACGGTGAACACCGCCACGCCCCAGCAGAACACCCGCCGGTTGCCCAGCCGGTCCCCCAGCGCCCCGCCCGTCAGCAGGAACCCGGCGAGGACCAGCGTGTACCCGTCGGTGATCCACTGGATCCCGGTGAGCGAGGCCGACAACTCCCGCCGACCACCGGCACGGCGACGTTGATGACCGTCACGCCAGGATCACCATGAAGTACCCGGCGCACACCGCCAGCAGCGGGGCCCAGGACCGTCGCGCGGGCTCCGGGGCCGGATCGGGGGAGGGCATGGCCCTACCAGTACACCAAAAGCCTCACCGAGGGACGTATGCCCCACCCGTCGTGGTCAGCCGGCGGCGGCCAGCACCGCCCGCACGACCCGCGGCACGGAGTCCGGGTGCAGATCGAGGAACAGGTTCGGCTCGATCAGCTCCAGCTCCATCACGCACGGCTCGCCGTCCGGCCCGGTGACCAGGTCCACGCGCGCGTACAGCAGCTCCGCGCCCCCGGGCACGGCGGCCAGCGCCCGTTCGGCGACGGCCAGTTCGGCGACCGTCGGCTCCCAGCGGCGCAGGTCGGGGTGGGCGACCTTGTCGGCGTCGTACGGCGTGCCCGGCGCGAGGACGGCGCCCTTGACGCTCGCGTGCAGCAGGCGTCCGCCGAAGAACTGCAGGGCCCGCTCGCCGTACGTGTCGATGCTGCTCAGATAGGGCTGCACCATGACGGTGAACCCCTCGGCGTGCATGCGCTCGACCTGCCGTACGGCGGCGTCCCGCTCCCCGGCCGGGTAGCGGGCGGCGTACCGGGCGCCGGCCCCGGAGGCGGGCTTCACGACGTACTCGCGGTCGGCCGGCAGGTCGACGGGGTCGCCGGGCGCGAAGTACCGGGTGGGCACGGCGGGCACTCCGGCCCCGGCGAGCTGCCCGAGGTAGCGCTTGTCGGCGTTCCACCGCACGACAGCGGCCGGATTGGCGAGCCGCGTCACCTTCCCGCACCGCTCGGCCCACGCCGTGAACTCCCCGGCGCGCCAGCTGTAGTCCCAGGTGGAACGGATGAGGACGAGATCGAAGGCGGCCCAGTCGACCGCGGGATCGTCCCAGTGGACGGCGACGGCTTCGGCCCCGCCCTCCCGCAGCGCGTCCACCAGCACCGGCAGGTCCCGGTCCTTGTGCTCCTCGCCGCGGGGGTCGTAGGTGACGACGGCGATGCGCGGGGTGCCGGCCACGGCGACTCCATCCTGTACGGACGATCGACTCGATGTCCGTCGCAGGCTAACAATCGCGTCCGGAACCACGACACCCCGTTTGACCTTCACCTTCGGTGAAGCCCCAGCATCGGTGGCGGAACGGACGAGCCCGGGGAACCGGGGACCGCGGGGGGACGTATGGCCATGCTCACGATCGGCGCGTTCTCGAAAGCGTGCCGGCTCTCTCCGAAGGCACTGCGCCTGTACGACGAGCTGGACCTGCTGCGGCCCGCCCGCGTGGACCCGGACACCGGATACCGGTACTACGCGGCCGGGCAGCTGGAGCGGGCCCGGCTGGTGGCGTGGCTGCGGCGGCTTGGCATGCCGCTGGCCGAGATCCGCCAGGTCTGCCGCCTGCACGACCGCGACTCCACCGCCGCCGCCCGGGAGATCCAGGCCTACTGGGCGCGGGTCGAGGCGCAGACGGCTGTCCGGCGGGACCTCGCCGCGTTCCTGGTCGATCACCTGATGACGGACCCGCACGGGCCCGGGAAGGACACCGCCATGCTGGAACTGCGTTACTCCGCCCACTCGGACACCGGCCGCGTGCGCCCCGCCAACCAGGACACCGCCTACGCCGGCAGGCGGCTGCTCGCCGTGGCCGACGGCTTCGGAGCGGCGGGCGCGCCCGCGAGCAGCGCGGCCGTGGAGGCGCTGCGCTTCCTGGACACGGACGACATACCGGCCGGCGGTGTCCTCGACGTCCTGGAGGACGCGATACGGGGCGCCGAACAGGCCGTCCGGGACGTCGCCGACGGCTCCGACGACATCGGCACGACTCTGACCGCCCTGCTGTGGACGGGCTCGCGGCTGGCGCTGGTGCACATCGGCGACTCCCGCGCGTATCTGCTGCGCGACGGCGAACTGTTCCGCATCACGCACGACCACACGATGGTCCAGTCGATGGTCGACGAAGGCCGGCTGGCGCCCGAGGAGGCGGCCTCCCACCCCCAGCGCGCGCTGCTCCTGAAGGCCCTCACCGGAGGCGGGACCACCGCGACCCCGGATCTCCGCCTCCACGACCCCCGGCCCGGCGACCGCTATCTGCTGTGCTCCGACGGCCTGTCGGGCGTCGTCCCCGAACACCGCGTCCGGGAACTCCTCGCCACGCCCGTCTCCCCCGACGAGACCGTTCAGGCCCTGGTCGGTGCGGCCGACGAGGCGGGCGGCCCGGACAACGTCAGCTGCGTGGTGGCGGACGTCGTGGAGCCCTGAAATCGTGGTGGCGTCCGTACCGGCGTGGCACACAGCCAAGGAGATGTGACGCGTGACCTCTCTCTTCCCGGCCCTGACCAGCGGCTCCGCCGACAGGCCCGCCCTGCGGTTCGGCGAGCGCTCCCTGACGTACGCAGAACTCGCCGCCGCGGCCGGTGCGGCGGCGGAACGCTTCGGGGATGCCCGCCGGGTCGCTGTCTGGGCGACGCCCACGATGGAGACGGCCGTCGCCGTGGTCGCCGCACTCCTCGCCGGAGTCCCGGCCGTGCCGCTCAACCCCAGGTCGGGTGAGAAGGAGCTGGGGCACATCCTGTCCGACAGCGCCCCCGACCTGGTGCTCACGGCACCCGACGACCAACTCCCGGCCCCCGTGCGGGACCTGCCCCGCGTCGACGTCGACGTGCACGGCACCGGCGCCGCCCCCGAGGACCGTGCCGACGAGAGCGCACCGGCCCTGATCGTCTACACCTCGGGCACCACCGGCCCGCCCAAGGGCGCCGTCATCCCGCGCCGGGCCATCGCGAGCACCCTCGACGCGCTGGCCGACGCCTGGCAGTGGACCGGCGACGACGTCCTCGTCCACGGACTGCCGCTGTTCCATGTGCACGGGCTCGTCCTGGGCATCCTCGGCCCGCTGCGGCGCGGCGGGTCGGTGCGGCACCTGGGCCGTTTCAGTACCCAGGGCGTCGCCCGTGAGCTGAACGGCGGGGCGACCATGCTGTTCGGCGTGCCGACGATGTACCACCGCATCGCGGAGGCCGTGACGAGCGACCCGGAGCTGGTCAAGGCGCTGACCGGGGCGCGGCTGCTGGTCTCCGGTTCCGCCGCGCTGCCCGTGCACGACCACGGCCGGATCGCGACCTCGACCGGCCGCCGGGTGATCGAGCGGTACGGCATGACGGAGACGCTGATGAACACGAGCGTCCGTGCCGACGGCGAGGCCCGCCCGGGCACGGTCGGCGTGCCGCTGCCGGGCGTGGAGCTGCGGCTGGTCGAGGAGGACGGCTCGGAGGTCACCGCGTACGACGGGGAGACGGTGGGTGAGATCCAGGTGCGCGGGCCGAATCTGTTCACCGAGTACCTCAACCGTCCCGACGCCACCGCCGCCGCCTTCACCGCGGACGGCTGGTTCCGCACCGGCGACATGGCGGTGCGCGACCCCGACGGTTACGTCCGGATCGTCGGCCGCAAGGCCACCGACCTGATCAAGAGCGGCGGTTACAAGATCGGGGCCGGTGAGATCGAGAACGCGCTCCTCGAACACCCCGGGGTGCGGGAGGCGGCCGTCACCGGGGAGCCGGACGCCGACCTGGGCGAGCGGATCGTGGCGTGGATCGTGCCGGCGGATCCGCAGTCCCCGCCCGCGCTGGAGGAGTTGGCGGACCATGTGGCGCGGCGGCTCGCGCCGCACAAGCGGCCGCGGGTCGTCCACCACCTGGACGCGCTGCCCCGCAACGACATGGGGAAGATCATGAAGCGGGCGCTGGCTCATGGCTGAGCGCCTCTCCGCCCGGGCGGTCGTCACCGCCCTCGCCGACGACGCCACCTTCGCCGAACTGCCCGCTCCCGCACGGAGGCCGAAGCCCGACGGCCCGCTCGCCTGGCCGGGCTACGACGCCTTGCGCGCCCGTGCCGCCGAACGCACCGGCGAGCAGGAGTCCGTGGTCTGCGGCACCGCCCGCGTCGGCGGCACCCGGGCCGTGCTGATCGCGTTCGAGTTCGGCTTCCTCGGCGGCTCCCTCGGTGAGGGCACCGGCGACCGGCTGGAGGCGGCGTACGCGTACGCCCGTGAGCACCGTTTCCCGGTCGTGCCGCTGGTGGCGACGGGCGGCAGCCGGATGCAGGAGGGCATGCTCGCGCTGACCCAACTCCAGCGGGTGGCCCGCCAGTCGGCGCTCACCCGGGAGGCCGGTCTCGCGCAGGTCGCGGTCCTGCGCGACCCGACCACCGGGGGCGGCTGGGCCACCCTGGGCGGGGGCGCCGACGTGGTGCTCGCGCTGCCCGGGGCCCAGGTCGGCTTCGCCGGCTCCCGGGTGCGGCCGGCGGACGCGGACCCGGCGGCGTACACGGCGGAGGCGCAGGTCGCGGCGGGCGCGGCGGACGCGGTCGTACAGCCGGGGGAGCTGCGCGAGACGCTCGGGCGGTGGCTGCGGCTGCTGACGTGCCCGTCGACCACGCCCGCCCCGCCGCCCGACCCGCTCGGCGGGTCCGCGGTCCTGCCCGCCACGGGCCGGGACGCCGTCCGGCGCGCCCGTTCGCCGCAACGGCCGCGCGCCACGGCCTACTTGGACGCCTACTTCACCGACCGGGTCGTGATCAGCGGCGACCGCTGCGGCGGCACCGACCCGGACGGCATGCTGTGCGGCTTCGGCACCCACGAGGGCCGTACGGTCGCGTACGCCGCGCAGACCGGGACCGCGACCCGTCCCGCCGGCTACCGCACCGCCGCCCGGCTGATCCGCCTCGCGGACCGGCTCGGCATCCCGGTGCTGACCCTCGTGGACACCCCGGGCGCGGCCAACGACGCGGAGGCGGAGCGGCAGGGCGCGGGCGCGGCGATCGCCGACCTGTTCGGCGCGGTCGCGAGCGCCCGCACCCCGGTGACCACGCTGGTGATCGGCGAGGGCGGCTCCGGCGGCGCCCTGGCCCTGGCCGCGCCCGGCAACACCTGGGCCACAGCCGACAGCTACTTCTCGGTGATCGCCCCGGAACTCGCGGCGGCCATCCTCAAACGGCCGCCGCGCGAGGTGGAGGCGACGGCGGACCAACTCCGCATCCGTCCGCAGGACCTGGTGGAGCTGGGGGTGATCCGGGGGACCGTCGGTGGGTGAGTTCGAATGCCTCCTGCGTCATCACGTACCTTCCGTCACAATGGTGCTGCCCAGCGCAATCGGACGACGGGGGTGTCGTGGACGGGTTGGTCGAGTTCAGAACCGGTGACGGGGCCGTGGTCGCGGTCGAGGCGGTGGAGGAGCGGTCCGGCTCCCGCCTGGTCTCCCGCGGCGACGGCACGGTCCGGGCGGCCCAGACCTTCGAGGGCGCCCTGGACGGAGTGCGGGCGGCGGCCGAGTCGGCGCTGCGCGTCTTCCGGGACGGCTCGCTCGGGCCCGACGGGGTGGAGATCGAGTTCGGTGTGAAACTGGCCGCCGAGACGGGCGCGTTCATCGCCAAGGGCACCGCCGAGGGCCATCTGGTGGTCAAGCTGACCTGGTCCCCGTCCACGCCGGAAGGCACGTCCACGCCGGGGGCCGGCCCAGCCTCATGAACAGCGCCGA
Source organism: Streptomyces sp. NPDC093598 (assembly GCF_044764825.1). Classification (NCBI taxonomy): domain Bacteria; kingdom Bacillati; phylum Actinomycetota; class Actinomycetes; order Kitasatosporales; family Streptomycetaceae; genus Streptomyces; species Streptomyces sp. NPDC093598. Next base: position 782,265 of record NZ_JBIWIV010000001.1, read on the forward strand.
GTGGCACGCCCGGATCGAGTTACGGGGCCGGGTGACCGGAGCGGGTTTCCTGGTCACCCCGAGCACGGTGCTGACGTGTGCTCATGTCGTGGGCGACGGTGAGGACCTGGCGGTGACCTTCACGGAGCGGCCCGGCACCCCGCCCGTGTCCGCCCGGGTCGTCGCGCACGGCGGCTGGGGCGGCGGCGTCACCGACCCCGGCGACCTGGCCGTGCTGGAACTGGACCGGGAGATGCCGATCGCCCCGGCCGCGCTGGCGCCGGTCGACGCGGCGCACGGCACGACGGCCCGCAAACTCGTCGTCTACGGCTTCCCGGACGGTTTCGACGAGGGCACCCTCGCCGAATACCGCGTCACCGCACCGCAGTTGATCAGACGGGAATGGCTCCAGCTGGAGGCCTGGCACCCCGGCGGCCAGCCCCTGGCCCCCGGTTTCAGCGGGGCCGCCGCCACCCTGGCCGACACCGGCGAGGTCGTCGGCATGGTCACGGCGGACTCCGGGGGCCGGGACGTGCGCACCGGCCGGATGATGCCCACCCAGGTCATGGCCCGCTACTGGCCGGACCTTCAGAGCCTGGTCCCGACCGCCGACCACACGGGCGCCGACCGGGCCCGGCTGCGCGCCCTGGTCGAGAAGGCGGCCCGCGCCGGCGTCGACTGCGACCCGGTGCGGCTGTACACGGCGGCGGCCGACCCGTTCGATCCCCCGCCGCCCGAGGAGGGGTTCGACTCGCTGTGGTCGGCGGCCCTGTTCGTGCTGTGCGAACTCGACGGCCCTGGCGCCGCACGAACCGTCGCCCGGTTCGCCGACCGGCTCCAGGCCCTGCTGCACACCCCCGCCGTGGAGCCGTCGGTGCCCGACTGGTCACCCATCCTCGTCGAGCTCGGGCACAGCGGAGCGGGCGACGGCCTGGTGCGGGTGGAGGTGTCCGCGTACAGCGAGGGGCGGCGGCACCCGGTGGACTCCGGCACGGTCGAACGGCACCGGCTGCACGCCTACGTGCGGGACGCCATCGAGGCGGCCTTCCGGTATCTGACGCCCGGCGCGGACGAGCTGGTCACCTTCGCGCTGCCCCGGGACTGGCTGGACTGGCCGGTCGACCGCTGGGAGAGCGCCCCGGACGACGACACCCCGCTCGGCTGTGTCTACCCGCTGGTCGTCACCGACCACACCCGCCGCAAGGCCAGCACCCGGCACGTGCTGACCCGGGCGTGGAAGCGCCTCGACTCCTGGCCGGGTGCGCGGATGCACCGGGTGGAGTGCGGTGGGCCGGAGGAGCCGGGGCGGCTGCGGTTGCGGCTGCGCCGCCACGACGCCTGCCTCGCCGGGTTCGGCACCGCCCCGGCCGCCTCCCGCACCCGGCCCCACTTCGACATCTCGCTCGCCGCGCCGGCCCCGGTGATCGTGTGGTCGCGTGGCGGCTGCGGCTCCGGGCAGGAGGAGTGCGCCGGTGCGGACGGCTGCACCGGCAAGACGTTCCTCGACGCGCTCGACGCCCACGTCGTGGCCGTACCGCCCGCCGAGCTCCCCCGCCACATCCTCGCCCTGCGCGAGGAGGCGCACGCCGAGGTGGACCACTGGGCCCACGGCATCCAGCTGCTCTGGGACGACCCGCGGCTCTTCACCGACCCGCACGCCGTCGCCGCGCACACGAGGTCGCCGGTGGCCTGACCCACCCGCACGCGACGCGCCTGAGAGACACCCGCACGAAAACGGAGAGCGGAGACCACTCCCCATGCCGCACTGGTCCGTCTACACCGGCCGGAACGAGCCGCACGACGGTATCGACGACCTGCCCGCCCCGCCGCCCTGGCGTGCCTTCGACGGTGGGCCCGCCCTGCCGCCGCCGCACGACGGTGACGACGCGACGGCCGTCTCCCCCGACCGCGTGCACCGGGCGAAGTCGTATGTCGCCGGCGAGGAGAGCGTCCGGCTCGTCAACGCCGCGCTCTGCCTGCGCCGCCCCCTGCTCGTCACCGGGCCGCCCGGCACCGGCAAGTCGTCCCTCGCCTACGCGGTGGCGCGTGAGCTGCGGCTCGGACCGGTGCTGCGCTGGAACATCACCAGCCGCAGCTCGCTGGCCGACGGCCTCTACCAGTACGACCCGCTGTCCCGGCTGTACGCGGCCCGGGAGGGGCTGGACAAGCCCGGCGGTGTCGAGGACCACCTGCGTCTCGGCCCGCTGGGCACGGCCCTGCTTCCCTACGACCGGCCCCGCGCGCTGCTCGTGGACGAGATCGACAAGAGCGACCTCGACCTGCCGAACGACCTGCTGAACGTCCTGGAGGAGGGCCAGTACGAGATCCCGGAGCTGGTCCGTGCGGCCCGGCACTCCGGCGACGGCGGGGCCGAGGTCCTCGCCGACGGCACGGACACCCCGGTCACCGTCCGGGGCGGCCGGGTCCGCTGCCGGGCCTTTCCGTTCGTCGTGCTGACCAGCAACGGGGAGCGCGAGTTCCCGCCCGCCTTCCTGCGCCGCTGCGTCCGGCTGAAGCTGCGACGGCCCGACCGGGACCAGCTCACGCACATCGTCCGGGCCCATCTCGACCCGCCGAACGGTGACGCGGACCGCCTGATCACCCGTTTCCTGGAGCGGGCCTCCGGTGGTGAACTGGCCACCGACCAGCTGCTGAACGCCCTGTACCTCACGGGCGTCGCGGGCCTGGACGCCGAGTCCCGCGACGACCTCGCCGAGCAGCTGATGCCGTACCTCAGCGCGGCGGCCGACGGCGATGGCTTCTGAGGCCGGGACCGGGCCGTCCCCGATCGCCCGGCTGGCGGCGGCCCTGTCGGCGGCGGGCGCCGCGCCGACGCCCCAGGAGATCGCCGAACTGCTATGGCTGGCCGGTCAGTTGGAACCGCCGGCCGGCGAGTCCGAGACCGGTCGGCCGATCGCTCGCGAGGCTCCCGCCCCGGAGGCAGAGGCTCCCGGCCCCGAGGAACGGGCCCCCGCCGCCCCCGCACCACCGCGGACCGCCGAGCCGCCCGCCCGGGCCGCCCCCGACCGCGTCCCCCTCCGCCTCCCCGCCCCGCGCTCCCCGGACCACCCCCACCACCACTCCGGCGGCGGCGGATCGCCCCTCCTCGCGCCCGCGCCCCCGATGCTCGCCCACCCCCTCGCCCTTCAGCGCGCCCTGCGACCGCTGCAACGCAAGGTGCCCTCCCCGCATCTGCGCCTGCTCGACGAGCGGGCGACAGCCGACCGGATCGCGCGGCTCGGCGCCCACCCGGACGTGTGGTTCCCCGTGCTGCGCCCGGCACCCGACCGCTGGCTGCGCCTGAACCTCGTGCACGACACCGGCCCCACCATGCCGGTCTGGCGCCCCCTGGTGAGCGAACTGCACACGGCGCTCGCCCAGTCCGGCATCTTCCGCACGGTCACCCTGCACCCGGCCACACCCGACGGCCGGGCCCGCCGGGTCCCCGTCCTCGACGACGGCCGCACGGTCACCCTCGTCGTCAGCGACTGCATGGGCCCGCAGTGGCGTCCCGGCGAGGCCGGCGAGCGCTGGTACGGCACCCTGCGGCGCTGGGCCCACCACATGCCGCTCGCCGTGGTCCAGCCCCTGCCCGAACACCTGTGGCACACCACGGCGTTGCCCGCCGAGCCGGGCCTGCTGACGTCCCCGTCCACGGCGGCTCCCTCGGCGACCCTCGCCTTCACCCCGTACGAGACGTCACCGCCCCCCGACCAGGCACTCCCGCTGCCGGTCCTGGAACCGGGCGCCCCCTGGCTCGCCCACTGGGCGGCCCTGCTCGCCGATCCGGGCGGCGCCCGCACCCCGGGCGCGGTGGCCTGGCTGCCGCCCGCTCCCGCACCCCTCGCCGAACCCGTCCCCGACATCACCACCTCCTCCCCCGAGGACCTGGTCCTGCGCTTTCGCGCGACCGCGTCCCCGGAGGCCTTCCGTCTCGCCGGACACCTCGCACTGGCGGTGCCCTCGGTCCCGGTGATGCGCCTCGTCCAGCGCACCCTGGAGCGCGATCCACGCCCCCGGCACCTGGCCGAGGTGATCCTCAGCGGCATGCTCACCTCCGTCCCCGGCCCACCCGGCTCCTACGCGTTCCGGCCCGGCGTACGGGACTTGCTGCTGCGCTCCCTCCCCCGCACGGCCCGCGGCCGCACCCGTGAGTTCCTCGCACAGGTCGGGGGCCTGATCGACGAGCGTGCGGGACTCGCGGCCGGGGAGTTCCGGGCCGAGACGGCCGGCGGGCAGGGCGGGGCGGGCCCGGCCTTCGCGACGGTCAGCGAGGAGACCGTGCGGCGCCTCGGCGGGGAGGACCTGTTCGCCGGGCGGTACCGGCTGGTGGCGCGGCGCGGGTGGAACGGGCGGGTGTCCAGGGCCGTGGACACCCGCACGGACCGGCAGGTGATCGTGCGCAGGTACCGCGGCCGGCCCGCCGGGCACGACCGCTTCCTGGAGCAGGCGCGAGCGCTGGCGGGGATGGACGACCCGCATGTCGTGCGGGTGCTCGACTCCGGGGTGGAGGGCGACGCGCCGTACCTGGTGACGGAGTTCGTGGACGGCCTGACCCTGTCCGAGGTGCTGCCGGGCATCTCCTTCCGGGTGTTCACCACCCTCGTGAGCCAGGGCGTGGCCGGGCTCCAGGCCCTGCACGCACACGGTCTGGTGCGCGGGGAGCGCGGGCCCGCCGGTCTGCTGCTGCGGCCCGACGGCACCCTGCTGCTGAGCCGGTTCGCACTGGGTGAGGAGTCCCTGGGCAAGGATCCCGAGTGGGACTTCGCCGAATTCCGGTGGCTGCTCAAGCAGTTGGCCCCGGGGGCGCGGATCCCCGACGAACATCAGGAACTGCTCCACCTGATCGACCAGCACAGGCTGCCCGAGGCCGCCCGCTACGCGACCCGCCTGCACGCCACGTCCCCGTGGCCGCCGGTGCGTTCGTTCACCCTGCTCGGTCCGCTGCGCATCAGCGACGGCACGCGGGACATCGAGCCGCCCTCGCCGACGGCCCAGGCGCTGCTGTGCATGCTGCTGCTCCACCACGGACGGCGCGTGAGCCACGGCGAGCTGGCCAGGGGCCTGTGGGAGGAGGCCCTGCCGGAGAGCGAGGCCGCCGCCCGCCTCGAACGCCTGGCGGCGGAGGTCCGCGAGGTGCTCCCCCCCGACCGCCTGGTCTCCTTCTCGCGCTCGTACGCCCTGCACGCACCCGACGTGTACGTCGACGTGCCGCACTGCGAGCAGCTCCTCGCGCGCGACACCGGCGACCCCCGGCGCGCCCTCGACCTCTGGTACGGCGAGCCCCTCGACGGCATCCCTGGCCCTGCCGCCGCGGCCACCCGGGACCGCCTGCGCACCCTCAGGGCGGATCTGCGGTCCGGGCCGGGGCCCACCGCCCCCACCGCCCACACCGCGCCCACCGCGCCCACCGCGCCCACCGCGCCCACGATCCTCTTCGAGGCCGAGGACCTCACCGGCCACCCCGAGGCCCGCATCACCCTCGAGTACGCGGTGCACGAGATGCTCTCCCGCGGCGCGCTCGGCCCCCACCGATTCGAGGTACGCGTCCGCGGCAACGGCTACGACGTCCACACCGAACCCGGCACCTACCTCCTCCCCGTCCTGGTCGCCGTCCTGCGCGGCCTGCCCGAGGTCCTCACCGGGCTGGTGGACCCGCCGCCCCTGACCGTCACGTTCTGGGACCGGCCCGCCCCGCCGCCCGAGCCACCGCCCGTGCCCGCCGGCATCCAGGTGATCGTCTCCCCGGCCGTCTACGAGCAGTTCGCCGCCAGCTCGGCCGCCCAGGGCCCCCAGCGCTTCCAGCCCCTCTACCAGGACGGCGCCACGGACACCCCGCCCGTCGCCTGGTACTGCCCGCTGTCCCCCGCCACGACCCCGGAGCCCGAGGCCCGCGACCTGGTGCACGGCCCCTTCATCACCCGCGACCTGCGCCGGCTCGGCATACCGGCCCCGGGCCGCACGGCCGTCGTCCACACCCGGCCCGACGGCCCGCTGACCCTCCTCGACCCCGCCCGGCCGCACGGCGACCGGCCGCCGGGGCTCGTGACGTACTACGAGGTGGACCTCACCACGCACCAGGCCCACCACCGGGTCTCCCTGCCCAGTTCCGGCAAGGGCGCCTTCGCCGCCGCGGTCGAGCTGTCCTGGCACGTGGAGGACCCGGTCGCCTTCGTGCGGGCGGAGGTCGGCCGGGTGTCCGAGCCGCTGCTCGGTCATCTGCTGGAGGAGGCGGCCCGGATCACCCGCCGGCATCCGCTGCGCCGGGCGGGCGCCGCCCAGCGCGCGGTCAACGCCGGGCTGCGCCGCTGGCCGGTGCCCGGGCTGTCGGTGACGGCGTCGGTGCAGCTGGGCCCGGAGGGCGCCGCCCTGCCCGGACCGCAGGAGGCCGCTCCCGCGCCACGCCCGCCGGCCCAGCTCCTCGGCGAGGCCGAGACGGTCCTGCTCGGCTTCGACGGCCCGATGGCCCGCCTGTTCTCGGCGACCGCCGCGCGCGAGGCCGTCCTCGACCTGCTCGCCCTCGTCGACGAGCACCGCGATCCGGGGCACGCCCTGCCCGGCGCGGCGCGGGAGACGTTCGCCCACCCGCTGGACGTGCTCCGGGCCTTCGCACGCGACCCGCTCGGGCCGCTGCTGCGGGAGCGTCTGGACGAGATCGAACTCCGGGCGGTGCCGCACGCACCGGCGACGCACAACTCCGCGCCCCTGGTCCGCACCCTGCACGCCTCCGGCCGCCACGTCTGTGTGATCACGGACGTCTGCGCCGAGGCCGTACCCCGCTATCTGCGCCCCTACGGGGCCCTGCCCCTGGCCGCCGTCCACGGGCGCGCCGAGGACCTGGGGCTCCTCACCCCGCACCCGGACTGCATGCTGCGTGCCCTCGACTCCTGCGGCGGGTCCGCCGCCACCGGCCTGGTGATCGGTTCCACGGTCGCCGAGCTCGCCGCCGCCCAGCGGGCCGGACTGCGCTTCATCGGCCTCGCCCGGAACACCACCACCGACCGGCAGCTGCGCGAGGCCGGCTGCGAGACCACGGTGACGTCCCTCGCACCCCTGCTGGAGGCCGCGCACTCCCTGTGACCGAACGCCGAACCCCCCGTTCGGCGGCGCCCCGCCCGGCCCCCCAGGAAAGGCGGCCCGGCCGCCTGCCGCGCACGATGCGAGAAAGGCCCGCCACCCGGCGGACCCACGTCTGCGAGGCCCGCCACCTGGCGGCCCCCCACGGTCTGTGCTCTCGGGAGGACCTGCCATGACCGCCAGTCTGGAGCAGTTGCGCCGCTGCCACTTCGCCGTCGACCTGGGAGCGGCCCGCACACGCGTCTACGTCAAGGGCGCCGGCCTCGTCGTCGACCAGCCGTCCGCCGCCGCCGTGAACACCCGCACCGGCGCGCTGATCGCGGTCGGCGAGCTCGCGGAGAAGATGACGGGCCGCACACCGGACTACATCCGGGTGGTCCGGCCGGTCTCCGGCGGCACCGTCGTCGACATCGAGATGGCGCAGCGCATGCTGCGGCACCTGCTCGGCGACAAGATGCGCCGCGGCCTGCGCCGCAAGCCGATCCTGCGGGCCGCGGCCTGCACCCCGCACGACGCCGACCCACTGGCCCAGCGGGCCGCGATCGAGACGCTGGTGGGCCTGGGCGCGCGCCGAGTGGAGCTGGTCGACACGCTCATCGCCGCCGCCGTCGGCTGCGGGCTGCCCGTGGAGCAGCCCGAGGCGACCATGATCATGGTGTGCGGAGCGGCGGCCACGCAGGTGGCCGTGCTGTCCCTGGGCTCGATCGTCACCGCCGAGCGGATCCCGGTGGGCGGCGAGGCCGTCGACCACGCGATCGTGCAGCACCTGCGTCACAAGCACGAGCTGATGCTGCCGAGCCAGTCGGTACGGCCCTTGCAGCTGGCCCTGTCCGGCAACGGCCTCACCCCGCAGGGCCCGGCCTCCACGGAGATCCACGGCCGGGACGTCGCCACGGGCTTGGCCCGCTCCGTCCAGGTCGACACGGCCGCCGTCCGGGACGCCATCCAGACGCCCCTCACCGCGATCCTCGACGGCATCGGCAAGGTCCTGCGCGCCTGCCCGCCCGATCTGGTCGCCGACCTCGCCGACCGGGGGATCATGATGGTCGGCGGCAGCGCCCTGCTGCCGGGCCTGGACCAGATGCTGCGGCAGGCGACCGGTATGCCGGTGCACATCGCCGAGCGTCCGGACGTGTGCGCCGTGCAGGGTCTCGGCGCGATGCTGGAGGGCAGGATCGCGCCGCTGGCCCTGGACCCGCTGGGCACCTGAGCGTCAGCGGCCGGTCAGCGGGCGAACCAGCAGCGCACGGTCGTCCCGGTGTCGCTCCGGTGCACCCGCACCAGGTCGGCGATCAGATTGACCAGCAGCATCCCGCGCCCGCCGCGCTGGTCGCGGGGCACGGGCCGGCGTCCGGCCAGGATGTCCGCGAGCCGCCCTTCGTCGCGGACCTCGCACACCACGTACCCGTCCTCGGTCCACAGCCGCAGTACGCCCGAACCACCACCGTGCACCACGCTGTTGGTGGCGAGCTCGGCCGTGGCCAGGGCCAGGTCGTCCAGCTTCACGCCGACGAGGCCGAGCCGCGCGCCCTCCCCGACGGCCACGTGCCGGGCGTGGGAGAGCGAGTCGGAGTCGAAGGCGAACGTCACCGCATCCTCCACGGGCACCAGCGGCTCGTTGTAGCGGCTGACGACGTCCCCGGGGGCGTAGGCGGCGCTGTCCTGCTCCGTCCGGGAGCCGGGGTGGATGACGGTGGGGTGGGTGGCGTACGCGTCGGCGACCATGTGCTCGGGCAGCTGCACGACGTCGTACGGGCACAGGATGGTCGCCGTACGGCCCTGGAAGGCGGCGTTGATGAGCGCCTCGTGCTGGGCGCAGGCGGGGTACTCGCTTTCGGAGCGCCCGGCCCAGATGGGCTCGCCGATGATCCGCACCCGGCGGCCCGCGGGCTGGGCGTCGGCGAAGGCGCGCAGCACGCCGGGGATGATCCGCCCGGGGTTGCGTCCGGCGTCGCGCATGTCCAGCAGCCGCACGGCGGCAGCGTCGTCCCCGAGCGCGTCCCGGATCAGGGCGAGGTTCTTGCCGGGTACGGCGACGGCCACCGGTTCGCCGGCCTCCAGTCCGTCGCGTACGAAGGGCAGGGTGCCGTCGAGGTACTCCTCCTCGTCCCGGTAGAAGAGCGCGGGGTGGACGAAGGGGTCGAGGGGCCCGAAGGGCTCGGTCACGGCAGTGGTCATGATGTCGACACCTCGATCCCCGCCTGGCCGGGCCACAGCAGGTCCAGCGTGCGCCGCAGGGCGGGCGGCGGCCGGCGCACGACGAACCGCCGGCCGTTTCGGAGCTGCCCGGCGGCGGCAGCGAGCGCACCCACTCCCGCGACGTCGACGAACGTCACGTCGGACAGCTCAAGGTAATACACATCCTCATCCTCGCGAACAGCCTGTTCGAGCACGCCTTCCCAGATCGCACGTGTCGTCAGGCCGACCTCACCCGCCGCCCGGACGCCCTGCTGCCCGGCCAGCGGGAACACCGCCAGGCCCGGCGCAGGATCGCGAGGGCCGGTCGCCGACATCTGCTGCCGAGTGTTCAAGCCCCTCTCCCCACGCTTGTGGACCAACAGCGCTCTTACCCGTCCGGGACGAGCTCATTCCCCCGAAGCGTGTGTAGTACGCCGTACGGCGGGCAAGCGCACGTCACACCGACGTCCACGGGGGCGAGTGACGTCGTGCAGTCCGGCGAGACGATCACGACCGACGAGGACCGACAAGGCGGTGACATGACCTCAGCGGCATCACCACATCTCACAGGAGGGCTGGACACCCTGGTCATCTGTGGCCGCGTCGACGCGGACCGCGCCGAGCTCACCCCGCGGGGTGAGCTCGTTCACGGCTGCGCGGACATCCTGGGCAGAACGCTGGCCGGTCTCCCGGCCACCGTCACGCGGGTCGACCTGGACATGGGGGGCGTGCACTTCATGGACACGGCCGGCCTGCAGTTCCTGGACGTGCTGGCCGACCACGGCCGGCAGCGGTTCATGACGGTGACGGCGACGAACTGGAACGGCCAGCCGCGCCGGATCCTGGAGCTGGCGGGCCTGGACACGACCGACCCGCTGACCGGCCTGGACGCCACCGGCCCGGTCTCCGCGGTGACGCCGGACGCCCCGGCCGCCTCCGCGGTCGCCCTGGAACGCGCGGAGTGCCTGCACGTCCTTCAGGAGGAGGTCGACCAGCTGCGCCAGGCCATCGCCTCCCGCCCGGTCATCGACCAGGCCCGGGGCATCCTCATGGCCACCCACGGCTGCACCTCCGACGAGGCGTGGCACATCCTGCGGGAGACGTCGCAACTGTCGAACACGAAGTTGCGGGACGTCGCCGCTGCGGTGACGGCGAGTGCGGAAGCGGACGGCCCACCGCCGTCGGCCGAGCTGCGCACGGCGTTGCAGAAGGCTGTCGCGAGGCGCCGCCGGGGTTGAGGAGCCAGGGGCTTCCGTTTTCGCCGGAGGCCCAGGGGTCCCGGCCCGAAAGGGGTACCCGGCAGCCGTCAGCCGTCAGCGCCGCACAAGGAGGTGCACGATGAGCGACCACACCCCGTCACAGGCCGAAGGCGACCGCGACGACGAGCAGGACACGACCCCGCGCCCCACCCCGTCCCAGGCGGAGGGCGACCGGGACGACGCGAGCGCTCAGGGCGAAGGCGACGGAACGGAAGGCGGCGCCGACACCGGTTCCTAGGAGGCCACATGGAGGCGACGCGACGGGGCACCCGTACCTCCCCCACCACTCGAAGGAGTTGCTCGTGATCGTCGCAGTCGTCATAGCCGGATGCGTGCTCCTGGCCGTCCTGGCCTTCCTCGTCCCCCGTCTGTCGCGTCACCCCGAGCGCGGCACCCAGCGTTCGCTCGGCGCCGGCGCCCGGGCCGGCGGCAAGGCACCCGGTGTCCTGGGCAGGCTCTTCAGCAAGCCCTTCCACTCGAGTTCCCGCGCGGTGAGCCGCAGCGGCTCGGCCGGGCGCCGCACGCGCGGCCGCATGCCCTTCTGACCCACGCGGCCGGGTCGCCCGGCATGCTGGTCCGGTACGCAGGGCAGGCAGAAGGAGACCTTCTCGATGGGTACCGCTGTGCATGTCCCGCAGACGCGGGACATGATCGGGGAGGAACTCTCCGGGGACGAGGCGTTCACCGCGCTGCGGCGCTACGGGGGCCGCCGGCTGCTCGTCGACGCGTTCACCCGGTTCCGCTACGCCGACGGATTCAGCAGCTCCCGCTCCCTCGCCTTTCAGGTGGTCCTCGGCATGGTGCCGTTCACCATCGCCCTGGTCGGTGTGGCCACCACCGTGCACACGGAGAGCGTGGGGCGGATCATCGAACTCACCCTCGGCCGGATCGTGCCCGGCGCCAGCGCGGACCTGGTCGAGGACGCCCTGGACGGCACCGCGCGCAGCGCCGGTTCCGGCGTCTGGGGCGCCGTCGCCATGTGGCTGGGCCTGGCCTTCGCCGTCCTCAACCTGGCCTCCGCTATGGCCCAGGTCGAACGGGGCGCCAACCGCATCTACGGCATCGAACGCGACCGGCCCTTCCTGGCCAAGTACGGCCGTTCCCTGCTGCTCGCCCTGGCCGCGGGCATGCCGATGGTCCTGGGGTTCCTGGTGCTCGTGGCCGGTGACGCCGTCGGCAGCGCGGTCGTGCAGGCCCTGGGCTGGTCCCGTACCTGGCTCGACTGGTGGGGTCCTCTCGACGTGCCGCTGGGCGTGGTGCTCGCCTGGGTCGCCTCGTCGGTCATCTTCCGCTGGGCGCCCCGCCGGGACCAACCGGGCTACACCTGGCTGGCGTTCGGCTCCGCGGTCCATCTGGTGCTGTGGATCACGGCCACCTGGCTGCTGGCGCTCTACGTCGCCAAGAGCGGCTCCTTCGGCGCCGTCTACGGACCGCTGACGGCCTTCGTCGCCCTGCTGCTGTGGGCCAACCTGACGGGTGTGGCCCTGTTCCTCGGCATCGCGTTCGCCGCTCAGCTCGAGGCGGCCCGGGCCGGCATCACCGAGGCCGTGCGGCCGGACCCGGGGCCGGGGCCGTGAGGCACCCGGAGCGGGCAGGGGCGGATCGCTGACGCGCGCCCTGCCCCTGTGATCACCGCGCACAACCAGGACGTATCGTCCTCGGTGTGAGCGATGTGCCTCCCGCGACCACCGCACCGGCAGACCGAGAAACGACCTCCGAACCCGCCGGACCGCCGGTGACCGGCGACGACCCGGTCCTGCGGGCGGCCTACCGACTGTGCCGGCGCCGGACGAAGGACCAGGACCCGGCGGAGTACGCGCTGATCCAGCTGGTGCCCGCCGCCCTGCGCCCGGCGCTCCACGCCCTGTGGGCGGCCGCCAACGCCCTCGACGACCTGGGCGACGACCGCACCGCGCCCGCCGCCGAGCGGGCCGCCCGGGTCGAGGCCTGGATCACCGCCCTGCACCGCGAACTGCCCACCGGCTCCAGCCCGGACCCGGTCCGCCACGCCCTGGTGGACACCGCGAACCGCTGGGGTCTGGACCTGACCGAGCTGCGGGACGCCATGGCCCAGGTGCAGGACGACACCCGCGGCAGGCACTTCGCCGACTGGGCGCAGTGGCGCACCTGGGGCCGGGACAACCTCCTGCCCTGGTTCGGCCAGGTCCGCACCGTCTTCGACCGGGCCGGTGTCCCTGTGGCGCTGCGTCTGGACACCCGGGAGACCTACGAGGAGTTCCTCGACGGCGTCCGGCTCACCGACATCCTCACCGACCTGTCCGCCGACCTCGCCCAGGGCGACCTGCTGCTGCCCGCCGAGGCCCTCGACCTCCACCCCGGGTCCGCCGCCGACCTGGCGCAGCGCCGCTGGAGCCCCGCCGTCGCCGCCCTGGTCACGCACCTGACCGCTCTGGCCCGCCGGTGGGTGACCCAGGAGACACTCACCCGCGGCATGCACCCCGGCGCCGCCACGGTGCTGCACACGATGGCCGCCCTGCTGCACGCCCAGCTCGACGCCGTCGACGCCGCCGGCCCGGCTCTCCTCCACACCCCGCCCCGGCCCGCTCTCCTCACCCGGCTCCGCATCCTCGCCCCCGCCCGGACGCGCGCGGCCCTGGCCTGGAGCCTGACCCCGCTGACGGTGCCGCCACGGCATCTCACCGGCCCCCACGGATCACCGGCCCCCGCACCGCCGGCACCCACGAACGGTTTGCGGCCGCCGCCGCCCCATCCCAGCGGCGAGCAGCCCCCTCGGATCCCGCCCGGCCGGCTGCCCACCCACGTCGCCGTGATCATGGACGGCAACGGCCGCTGGGCCCAGCAGCGCGGCCTGCCCCGGCACGAGGGCCACCGCGCCGGTGCCGACGCCGTCCGCGAGGTGGTCCACGGCGCGCTGGAGATCGGCCTGCGTCATCTGACGCTCTACACCTTCTCCACCGAGAACTGGCACCGCGACCCGGAGGAGGTCGACGCGATCCTCGGCCTGCTGCGCGACGAACTGGCCGAGAACCCCTTCCGTGACCTCGACGTCCGGCTGCGCTGGCACGGCCGCGCGGGGCGCCTGCCCCCGGATCTGGTCGACGTCCTGCACCTGCGGGAGCGCACCACCCGCGCCCGCAGCGGCCTGACGCTGACGATGTGCATCGACTACGGCGGCCGGGACGAGCTCACCCGCACGGCCGCCGCCCTGGCCGGCCGGGCGCGGGCCGGCCATCTGGAGCCCGGCCTGATCGCCGAGGACGACTTCGCACGCCATCTGCCCCTGGTGGACATGCCGGACGTGGACCTGCTCTGGCGCACCGGCGGCGAACAGCGCGTCTCGAACTTCCTCCCCTGGCACACGGCCTACGCCGAGCTGCACTTCACCCCGGGCCTCTGGCCCGACGCCGACCGCCGCGATCTCTGGCAGGCGATCTCCGCCTACACCCACCGCCAGCGCCGCCACGGTTCGACCCCGGCCGTCCCTGCCGACGGACCGTCAGCAGCCCGCCGTCCGACAGCTCCTGCCGCGGGGCCGGGTGAGTGAACCGGGTGCGCCGCCCGGGAGCGGCACCGTCGTTCGCCCGCTCTCGCGAGTAGTTGGCTCCGCGCCGGCCTTCCTGATGGGGGCACAAGAACATCGCAGGCATGGCTCACGGCCAAGGGCGAGCACCGCAGCGCGGGCACCGTCGACTTGCTGGTCGCCGCCGCCGCGGAAGAGGCGGGGCTGACCCTGCTTCACTACGACCGCGACTTCGAGACGATCGCCCGTACGACCGGACAGCCCGTGCGGATGATCGATCTCAAGGACTGATCAAGACCACCACGACCCCGGCAGGGTCGAACGGCTGAGCCTCCTGCGCCGTTCTCGCGGTCAGACGTGTCCATCAGTGTCAGCCCTGTGCGGTGCTTGTCGTTCTGCTCCTGTCCTTGTGGCCCCTCAATGGCCCCTGGGGTCGCGGGCCGGCCGGCCCGGACGTCCAAGCCTCCAGCAGAGGCAGCCCTCGGCTGTGGAAGGCGCGCTCCGGCGGAGCGCCTCCCGCTCCGACCGCCGCCCCGAGGAGACCGATGCGACCGCGGCCGATCTCGCGCAGCCCGAGCGAGATAAATACTTGGCTAGCCACATGTTTGCTGTTACGTTGATTATGTGTCCAGCCACCTAAATGGGTGGCGACACGAGAGGAGTCGTCATGAGAGCCGTCCTGTTCGACCGTTTCGGAGGCCCGGAAGTGCTGCACGAGGCGGACATCGAGGTCCCGCGGCCCGGCCCCGGGCAGATCCGCGTCCGCGTCAAGGCGGCCGGGCTGAACGCGCTGGACGGCAAGATCCGCTCCGGGGCACTGGAGGCCGTCTTCCCCACGCCGCTCCCCTCCGTCCCCGGTCACGAGCTCGCCGGCGTGGTGGACGCCCTCGGCGAGGGCGTGCAGGACGTGCAGGTCGGCGACGAGGTGCTGGGCTGGTCGGACACCGGCTCGTACGCCCAGTACGCGCTGGCCACCACCGTGGCTCCCAAGCCCGCCGGCCTCGACTGGCAGCACGCGGTCGCGCTGCCGGTGGCCGCCGAGACGGCCGAGCGGGTCCTGGACCTGCTCGGCGTCACCGCCGGGGAGACCGTGCTGATGCACGGCGCGGCCGGAGCGGTCGGCACCCTGGCGGTCCAGCTCGCCACGGCCCGCGGAGCACGCGTCATCGCCACCGCCGGCCCCGCCAACCAGGACCACCTCACCTCGCTCGGCGCCACCGCGACCCTCTACGGCGAGGGTCTGGTCGAACGGGTCCGGACGCTCGCCCCCGACGGCGTGGACGCGGTGTTCGACCTGGCCGGCAAGGGAGCCCTCGAGGACTCCATCACCCTGCGCGGCGGCACCGAGCGCATCGTCACCATCGCCGACTTCCGCGCGCACCAGCTCGGCATCACCTTCTCCAGCGGTGGCCAGGAACGCTCGGCCGCCCGCCTGGCCGCGCTGGCGCGGGACGCCGCGACCGGCAAGCTCGTCACCACCGTCACCGCCTACCCGCTCGACCAGGCCGCCAAGGCCCAGCAGATCAGCGACGCCGGGCATGTCCGGGGCAAGCTCGTCCTCACCCTCGACTGATCACGCCCGCCATTCCCTCCTGTTCCGATCGTCACCTGGCCATCACCGCACCGAAGGACCACTCATGCTGAACGCCCTCTGGACGCCGACCACCGTCGGTGACATCTCCCTCCCGCACCGCCTGGTCATGGCCCCCATGACCCGCGACCGCTCCACACCCGAAGGCGTACCGACCGAGCTGAATGCCGAGTACTACGCCCAGCGGGCCTCGCACGCGCTCATCATCACCGAGGGCACCCAGCCCTCCACCGACGGCCAGGGCTACCTCCTCACCCCCGGCATCCACAATGACGAGCAGATCGCCGGGTGGCGCAAGGTCACCGACGCCGTGCACGCGGCCGACGGCCGGATCGTCATCCAGCTGATGCACACCGGACGCATCTCCCACCCTGACAACACCCCTCACGGCCGTCAGCCGGTCGCCCCATCGGCGATCCAGCCCCAGGGCGCGATGTTCACCGCATCCGGGCCCCAGGAGATGCCGACGCCCCGTGCGCTGTCGACGCAGGAGGTCGTGGCGACCGTCGACGACTTCCGCCGCGCCGCAGCGGCCGCCGTCGCGGCAGGCGCCGACGGCGTGGAGATCCACGGCGCCAACGGCTACCTGGTGCACCAGTTCCTCGCCGACAACACCAACCAGCGCACCGACCGCTACGGCGGCTCCATCGACAACCGCATCCGCTTCGCCGTCGAGGTCGCCGCTGCCGTGGCCGACGAGATCGGCGCCGACCGCACCGGCCTGCGCATCTCCCCCGGCAACCCCTACAACGACATCGCCGAGTCCGACACCGCCGAGCTGTATCCGGCGCTCCTGCGCGCCCTCAGCCCGATCGGCCTCGCCTACCTCCACATCCTCCACGCGGGCGACGAGGAGCTGCTGGGCACCCTGCGCGCGCTGTGGCCGACCACGCTGATCCTCAACCGGGCCGGCACCGACCTGCCCACCCGCGCCAAGGACGTCGACAACGGCACGGCCGACCTTGTCTCCGTCGGTGCCCTCGCGCTCGCCAACCCGGACCTGGTCGAGCGGCTACGCTCTGACGCGCCGCTGAACACCCCCGACCCGGCGACCTTCTACGGCGGCGGAGTGGCCGGCTACACCGACTACCCCACCCACACCGTCTGAGGAACCGATGCCCGCCCCCACACACCGCACCCCCTCCACGGCCGGCGAGGGGCCGATGAGCTACGCGATCTTCCAGCTCGCCCGCGCTCACCGCGCCCGCGCCGCCGCCATGCTCCGCGAGATGGACCTGCATCCCGGACAGGAACTGCTGCTGATGCAACTCCTCGACCGGGACGGCCAGACCCAGTCCGAACTGCTCGAAAGCGTCGGCCTGGACCACTCCACCGTCTCCAAGTCCCTGCGCCGCATGCAGGACGCCGGCCTGCTCGTGCGCGAGTCGGCCGAACACGACCGGCGCGTCATGGTCGTCCACCTCACCGACAAGGGCCGTGCCATGCGCGAGCCCATCGCTGCCATGTGGCGGGCCCTGGAGGAGACCTCCACGCGGGACCTGTCGGCGCAGCAGGCGGAGTCCTTCGTCCGTATCGCCTACGCCATCACCGACGCGATCAACAGCCGTGGTGTTGCGGCGGGAGAGTCCGAGTAACTCCCCTCGGCCCGCACCCGGTTCCGGCCCGGGGGGCGAATCGTTTCCGGCGTTCCCGCGAAGGCGACAGTGCCGCAGCGCATTCGGCCCATGAAGGCCCATGCTGAACGGAGCCAGGCTCCCCTACTGCCGGAAGAAGTCCCGGCGAGCCGAGCCGGCGGATGCGGCGGAACCCGCCCGTTCACTCCCGTACCACGGGGAGACCGGGGTGAACGGGCCTCAGTGTGAGGGGCAAGCGCGAGCTGTCCCGGTGGAGGCAGGACGGAACTCCTCCGGGGCCAGGGCGACACCCGCGGGGCCTGCGAGCCCTTCCCCGTCGCCGTCCGGCCCGCGTGAAGGTCGGCCGCATCACCCGCGTCCGGGCCGCCTTCGCCCCCCGGCGAGCTCCTGCAGGCCGCCGGTGACCCGCGCCGCGGATCCGCCCACCACAGGCCAGTCCCCTGAGCGGTCCGGGCCGACGGCGCCCGCCTCCCGCGACCACCAGTGCCCCGCCCGCCCAATCCCCCCTCACCACCACTGACCTGATGGAAAGTGAGACCCCCATGACCACCACCCTCCCCGTCCTCGTCGTCGGCGCGACACATGCTCGACCTCGACTCGCTCGTCGCCGCCATGAACGGCGCCGATGCCGTCATCACCACCGCTGCCGGCTACACCCGCGGCGGCAAGAACGCGCACGACATCGACACCGTCGGCAACGCCAACCTCGCCGAGGCCGCCCACCGCACCGGCATCCGGCGGTTCGCCCTGACCAGCATCCTCACCAGCGACCAGACGCCCCAGGTCCCGCACTTCTGGCACAAGAAGCTCGCCGAGGACAAGCTCGAACAGCTCGGCGTCCCGTTCGTCGCACTGCGGCCGGGGGCCTTCCTCGACCAGATCGCGACCATGGCGGGCAACCCGATCGACAAGGGCCGCCTGGCGTGGATCGGCAAGACCACCGTCCCGCTGACCTTCGTCCACACCTCCGACCTCGCGGCGTACCTGGCGGCCGCCGTCGACGCCGGGGCGGACGACGGTGAGCGCATCGACATCGGCTGGGACCGTCCGGTCAGCATGCGCGGGATGGCCGACCTGATGGGCAACCGGGCCGGAAAGGAGATCAAGGTACGGCCGTCCCCTCCGTCGTCGCCCGCGCCGCAGGAGCCGCCGCCGGACGCTTCATGCCCCTGGTCAAGGACATGGCCGCGATGTTCAGCTGGTTCGACAGCGGACGCTACGTCGCCGACCCCCGCCGCCAGGAGCAGCTGTTCGGCCCCGCCCCCACCGCCGAGGACGTCCTCGGCCGGTACACCGACGGGCTGGGCACGGCGCAGCACCGGTGACCAGCCCGCATGTCGGTCCGGCCGCCCGGGCGGGGCCCAACCGGTGAGTGGGGGGAACCGCTCTGGCATCGGCCGAACTCGCGAGCAGCGGATTCAGTCCGTTCAAGCGAAGTTGACGCTCCGGCACCCAAAAAAAGAACGTTTCCGCAGGTCACAGACCTGCACAGGTGGGGCGGGTGGGACTCGAACCCACGGCCGACGGATTATGAGTCCGCTGCTCTAACCGGCTGAGCTACCGCCCCATAGCGGCGTGTCGCGTACATGTGTGCGCGCCGTCTGCCGCAGCATAGCCGCTCATACGATCTCCTGCTTCGGCTGGGCGGCTTCGCACGGCCTACGTGACCTTGAGGACTGCACCGGGTGCCGCGCGGTTCCCGGGACAGCGGAACGGACACGAAAAAGGACCCCTGAGAGGGGTCCTTTTCGGCTTGCTCCCCCGACTGGACTCGAACCAGTAACCTGCCGGTTAACAGCCGGCTGCTCTGCCAATTGAGCTACGGAGGACCGAGCTCCCCGGACTGGACTCGAACCAGTAACCTGCCGGTTAACAGCCGGCTGCTCTGCCAATTGAGCTACCGAGGAAGGTCTCGTTTGCATCGAACGCACCTACCTGGGTATCCGCCAGGGGGCGCGCGTTCGCTGCGACACATACATTAGCGCAAGCAGGGGGGTGCTTTGCCAATCGGTACTCCCCGGCACCGACGCCGCATCGGAGACCTACGCAAGGAAAGGGTGGCCGCCATGCGTTACCGGCTCACGTTCGTCGCCGGAGTCGTCCTGGGTTACGTGCTGGGCACGAGGGCCGGGCGCGAGCGCTACGAGCAGCTGAAGAAGTCAGCTCGGCAGTTCGCTCAGAACCCCGCCGTACGCAACACCGCGGAGAGCGCGGCCCACCAGGGCCGTGAGTTCGCGGGCAAGGCGTACCACGTGGTGAGCGACAAGGTCGGCGACCGAGTCCCCGACTCGGTGGCGGACCGGGTCCGTCACCTCCGCGACCGAGCCACCCACAACGGCGGCGAGGACGACTGGGGCACGAGCAACACGTAACAGTTGTTTCTCGCATCGGGTACGGCCACGTCCCTCAGGGGGCGCGGGGAACGGCGCGACCAGCCACGACGAACTCCGCACCCTTCCACCGGCGCCAAGATCCACGGCGCCCACGGCTCAACCCGAGCGGAGCGTGCGGCAGAATTTCGGCCATGGGGATAGTCGCCGGGTTGGACAGTTCGCCCGATTTCACTCGTATCGTCGTCTGTGACACGGACTCCGGAGCCGTGCTCAGGCAGGGATATGCGCCGCATCCGGTGGAGAGCCCCGAGGGCGGCGGCCGGCCGTCGGACGTCGATCCGCAGGCCTGGCTGCTCTCCCTGGGCGAGGCCGCGGGCGGCGGGCTGCTGGAGGGTGTGCAGGCGATCGGCGTCTCGGCGCAGCAGAACGCCGTCGTGCCGCTGGACGCGCAGGGCAACACCGTGCGGCCGGCGATGGTCGGCGGCGACAAGCGGACGCAGGTCGCCGCGGCCGATCTGGTCGACGCGCTCGGCGGGCGCGAGGCGTGGGCGCAGGCGGTGGGCTGTGTGCCGCAGGCCGCGCAGCCCATCACGAAACTGCGCTGGATGGCCCGGACCGAGCCGGAGAACGCGCGGCGCACCGCGATCCTCCTCCAGGCGCACGACTGGCTGGTGTGGCAGCTGCTGGGCCGGCCGGTCAGGAGGACCACCGACCGGGGCGGGGCGTCCGGCACCGGCTACTGGTCGGCGGCGACCGGCGCCTACCGGCCCGACCTCGTCGAGCTGGCGCTCGGGCACCAGGTGATGCTGCCGGAGGTGATCGGCCCGGCGGACGCGGCCGGTACGACGCCGGAGGGGCTGCTGATCTCCGTGGGGACCGGCGAGACCATGGCGGCGGCGTTCGGGCTGGGCATCGGCCTCGGGGACGCGGTGGTGTCGCTGGGCGCGTCCGGGTCCGTGATGGCCGTGCACCCCGAGGCGCTGGTCGACGGGTCGGGGATGATCACCGCGCTGGCGGACGCGACCGGCATGCACCTGCCCGTCGTCACCACGCTGAACGCCGTGAGGACGCTGCGCGGGGCCGCCGAACTGCTGGGGCTGCCCGATCTGGAGAGCCTGTCCGACCTGGCGATGAAGTCGACGCCCGGGTCGCACGGGCTGGTGCTGCTGCCCTATCTGGAGGGTGAGCGGACACCGAATCTGCCGCACACCGCCGGGACCCTGGCCGGGCTGCGGCGCGAGTCGATGAAGGCGGAGCATCTGGCGCGGGCCGCGTTCGAGGGGATGCTGTGCGGGCTCGCGGACGCGCTGGACGTGCTGCGCGCCCGGGGTGTGGAGGTGCGGCGGGTGTTCCTGCTCGGGCCGGCCGCCGAACTGCCCGCCGTGCAGGCGGCGGCGCCCATGCTGTTCGGGACGCAGGTCGTGGTGCCGCAGCCGGCTGACTACGCGGCGATCGGCGCCGCCCGCCAGGCGGCCTGGGCGCTCGGGACGTCCCAGGGCATGCTCGACGTGCGCAATCCGCCGGCCTGGCAGGGCGCGGTGGCGCAGGTGCTGGAGCCCGGGGACGAGCTGGCCGTGGGACAGGCGGTGCGGCAGCAGTTCGTGGCGGTGCGGGAGCAGACGCACCCCGGGGCCCTCTGACCTTTGACCGCCTGTTGGGTTAATTCGGTTGAGGTAACGCGGGTGGAGTGTTCGACGATAGGGGCCAGGGGCAACCACTCGCCCCCGTCGCCCACTCCGAGAGAAGCAGCGTGCTCATACGACTTCTGCGGACCTATCTCAGGCCCTACAAGAGACCCATCACCCTGCTGGTGCTGCTCCAGTTCCTGCAGACCTGCGCCACGCTCTACCTGCCCACGCTGAACGCGGACATCATCGACCGGGGTGTCGTGAACGGCGACACGGCCTACATCCTGGGCTACGGCGGCCTGATGATCGGCATCTCGCTGGTCCAGGTCGTGTGCAACATCGGCGCCGTGTACTACGGCGCCCGTACGGCGTCGGCGCTCGGGCGGGACGTGCGCGGTGCCGTGTTCGACCGGGTGCAGTCGTTCTCCGCGCGTGAGGTGGGTCACTTCGGGGCCCCGTCGCTGATCACCCGCACGACGAACGACGTCCAGCAGGTGCAGATGCTGGCGCTGATGACGTTCACGCTGCTGGTGTCGGCGCCGATCATGTGCGTGGGCGGCATCGTGCTGGCGCTCGGTCTCGATGCGCCGCTGTCCGGCGTGCTGGTGGCGGTCGTCCCGGTGCTGGGCATCTGCGTGACGCTGATCGTGCGACGGCTGCGGCCGCTGTTCCGGTCGATGCAGGAGCGGCTGGACTCGGTGAACCGGGTGCTGCGCGAGCAGATCACCGGCAACCGCGTGATCCGGGCCTTCGTCCGGGACGAGTACGAGCAGCAGCGCTTCCGGAAGGCCAACACCGATCTCACGGACTTCGCGCTGGGCACCGGCAACCTGCTCGCGCTGATGTTCCCGATCGTCATGACGGTGGTGAACCTGTCGTCGATCGCCGTGGTGTGGTTCGGTGCGCACCGCATCGACAGCGGCGGGATGCAGATCGGTGATCTGACGGCGTTCCTGGCCTATCTGATGCAGATCGTCATGTCCGTGATGATGGCCACCTTCATGTTCATGATGGTGCCGCGCGCGGAGGTGTGCGCCGAGCGCATCCAGGAGGTGCTGGACACCTCCTCGAGCGTGGTGCCGCCGTCGGCGCCGGTGCGGGAGCTGCGCCGGCACGGGCATCTGGAGATCCGCGGGGCGGGCTTCCGCTACCCGGGTGCCGAGGAGCCGGTGCTGCGGGCCGTGGACCTGGTGGCCCGGCCGGGTGAGACGACCGCCGTCATCGGCTCGACCGGCAGCGGCAAATCCACCCTGCTCGGGCTGGTCCCGCGGCTGTTCGACGCGACCGACGGGCAGGTGCTCGTCGACGGGGTCGAGGTCGCGGAGATCGACCCGAAGCTGCTGGCCAAGACGGTCGGGATGGTGCCGCAGAAGCCGTATCTGTTCGCGGGGACCGTGGCGACCAACCTGCGCTACGGCAATCCCGACGCCACCGACGAGGAGTTGTGGCACGCGCTGGAGGTGGCACAGGCCAAGGACTTCGTGGAGCGGCTGGAGGGCGGTCTCGACTCGCCGATCGCGCAGGGCGGGACGAACGTCTCCGGTGGTCAGCGCCAGCGGCTCGCGATTGCCCGGACGCTGGTGCAGCGGCCCGAGATCTACCTCTTCGACGACTCCTTCTCCGCGCTCGACTACGCCACCGACGCCGCGCTGCGGGCCGCGCTGTCCCAGGAGACCGCCGAGGCGACCGTGGTGATCGTGGCCCAGCGGGTGTCGACCATCCGGGACGCCGACCGGATCGTGGTCCTCGACGAGGGCCGGGTCGTCGGCACCGGACGGCATCACGAGCTGATGGCGGACAACGAGACCTACCGGGAGATCGTGCTCTCCCAGCTCACGGAAGCGGAGGCTGCCTGATGGCGGGGCCCATGGGGCGGATGATGGCCGGGGGCGGCCCCGACCAGCGCTCGCTGGACTTCAAGGGATCGGGCAAACGGCTCGTCGCGCGGTTCCGGCCCGAGCGCGTGACCATCTGCGTGCTGCTGCTGTGCGTGGTGCTCAGCGTCGGCCTCAACGTCGTCGGGCCGAAGATCCTCGGCAAGGCCACCGACCTGGTCTTCGCGGGCATCATCGGGCGCGGCATGCCCGAGGGGGCGTCCAAGGACCAGGTCCTGGAGCAGATGCGGCAGCGCGGGGAGGGCGACGAAGCCGACATGCTGCGCAGCACCGACTTCACCCCGGGCGAGGGCATCGACTTCACGGCCGTCGGACATGTGCTGCTGCTCGCGCTGGGTGTGTTCACGGTGGCCGGGCTGCTGATGGCGGTGGCGACGCGGCTGGTGAACCGGGCCGTGAACCGGACCATGTTCCGGATGCGCGAGGACGTGCAGACGAAGCTGTCGCGGCTGCCGCTGTCGTACTTCGACCAGCGCCGGCGCGGCGAGGTGCTGTCCCGGGCGACCAACGACATCGACAACATCGGGCAGACCCTCCAGCAGTCGATGGGGCAGCTCATCAACTCGGTGCTGACCATCATCGGCGTGCTCGCGATGATGTTCTACGTCTCCTGGATCCTGGCGCTGGTCGCGCTGGTGACCGTGCCGCTGTCGTTCGTCGTGGCCACGCGGGTCGGCAAGCGGTCGCAGCCGCACTTCGTGCAGCAGTGGCGTACGACCGGCAAGCTCAACGCGCACATCGAGGAGATGTACACCGGGCACGCCCTGGTGAAGGTGTTCGGGCGGCAGGAGGAGTCGGCGCGGCAGTTCTCCGAGGAGAACGACGCGCTGTACGAGGCGGGGTTCAAGGCGCAGTTCAACAGCGGGGTGATGCAGCCGCTGATGATGTTCGTGTCGAACCTCAACTACGTGCTGGTGGCGGTCGTCGGCGGGCTGCGGGTCGCCTCCGGCTCGCTGTCGATCGGTGATGTGCAGGCGTTCATCCAGTACTCGCGGCAGTTCTCCATGCCGCTGACGCAGGTGGCGTCGATGGCGAACCTGGTGCAGTCGGGTGTGGCGTCGGCGGAGCGGGTCTTCGAACTGCTCGACGCGGAGGAGCAGGGCGCCGACCCGGTGCCGGGCGTGCGGCCCGAGGAACTGCGCGGGCAGGTGGCGCTGGAGCACGTGTCGTTCCGCTACGACCCGGACAAGCCACTCATCGAGGACCTGTCGCTGAAGGTGGAGCCCGGGCAGACGGTCGCCATCGTCGGCCCGACGGGCGCCGGCAAGACGACGCTGGTGAACCTCTTGATGCGGTTCTACGACGTCACCGGCGGACGCATCACCCTCGACGGGGTCGACATCGCGCGGATGTCCCGGGACGAACTGCGGGCCGGAATCGGCATGGTGCTCCAGGACACCTGGCTGTTCGGCGGCACGATCGCGGAGAACATCGCGTACGGCGCGTCCCGGAAGGTGACCCGGGGCGAGATCGAGGAGGCGGCCCGGGCGGCGCACGCGGACCGGTTCATCCGGACGCTGCCGGACGGGTACGACACGGTGATCGACGACGAGGGGACGGGGGTCAGCGCGGGTGAGAAGCAGCTCATCACCATCGCCCGGGCGTTCCTGTCCGACCCGGTGATCCTGGTGCTGGACGAGGCGACCAGCTCCGTCGACACCCGCACGGAGGTGCTGATCCAGAAGGCGATGGCCAAACTGGCGCACGGGCGCACGTCGTTCGTCATCGCCCACCGGTTGTCGACGATCCGGGACGCGGACACGATCCTGGTCATGGAGAACGGGTCGATCGTGGAGCAGGGGACGCACGAGGAGCTGCTGGCCGGGGACGGTGCCTACGCGCGGCTGTACCAGGCCCAGTTCGCGCAGGCGGTGGCCGAGGTCGACTGAGTCGCGTTCGGGGGTGCCAAGTGGTGTCGTGGGGCGGCTGCGGGCCCGGTGGGGGCTGGTCGCGCAGTTCCCCGCGCCCCTTGGTACGTGCGGCTGACGCCCTTCACTCCAGATAGCCCCTCAGCTGGTCCGCAAAGGCGTGATCCCGCAGTTTGTTGAGGGTCTTCGACTCGATCTGACGGATGCGTTCCCTCGTGACGCCGAAGATCCTGCCGATCTCCTCCAGCGTGCGCGGGCGGCCGTCGGCCAGGCCGTACCGCAGCTGGACCACCTTCCGCTCCCGCTCCCCCAGGGTCGACAGGACCGCTTCCAGGTGCTCCCTCAGCAGGAGGAACGCGGCCGACTCGACGGGGCTGGCGGCGTCGCCGTCCTCGATGAGGTCGCCGAGGGCGACATCGTCCTCCTCGCCGACGGGCGCGTGCAGCGACACCGGTTCCTGGGCCAGGCGCAGGACCTCGCTGACCCGCTCCGGCGCCAGGTCCAGATGGGCCGCGACCTCCTCGGGCGTCGGCTCGTACCCCCGCTCCTGGAGCATCCGGCGCTGGACGCGGACGACCCGGTTGATGAGCTCCACGACGTGGACCGGGACCCGTATCGTGCGGGCCTGGTCGGCCAGGGCGCGGGACATGGCCTGGCGGATCCACCAGGTGGCGTACGTCGAGAACTTGTAGCCGCGGGCGTAGTCGAACTTCTCCACGGCCCGGATGAGGCCGAGGTTGCCCTCCTGGACGAGGTCGAGCATGGTCAGGCCGCGGCCGACGTACCGCTTGGCGACGGACACCACCAGCCGCAGGTTCGCCTCGATCAGACGGCGCTTGGCCATCCGGCCCATGACGACGAGCCGGTCCAGGTCGAGGGCGAGCTGGCTGTCCAGGTCGGGGGTGAGCCGCAGCTTCTCCTCGGCGAACAGGCCGGCCTCGACGCGGCGGGCGAGTTCGACCTCCTCGGCGGCGGTGAGCAGGGGGATGCGGCCGATCTCCCGCAGGTACTGGCGGAACAGGTCCGAGGAGGGGCCGCCGGTCTCGGTGCGGACCGGCGGGGGTTCGGCGGCTTCGGGGGGCTCGGCCGTCTCGATGACCTCGGCGGGCGGTTCCTCCGGCTCCGGTTCCGACTCGGGGTGGTGCGCGACGCGGCTCTGCGCCGGGACCGCGGACAGGGCGTCGGCCTCCGCGTCCGGGGCGGTGCCGCCGGCGCCGGGGGCAGCACCGACGTCGGTCTGGGTGAGGGTCTGGGTCTGCACGGGGGCGACCTCCAGGATGATCGCTGCCAAGGAGTACGGCAGCGGTACTTCGGGGACGGAATCGACGGCCTCGCCGCTTTCCGTCCCGTACGCGATGAGCGGAACCGCGGGGGTCTGGGACCCGTCGGTGACGGGTCGGCCGCGCTCCGAGGACTCAGGCACCGGAACCCAGTGTGGGGTAAGACACATCGTTGCCACGAGGGGCGTGCGATGACTTTTTGCTTCCGGTCCGTGACCGCGCGGTGACCTCAGAGTGCGGCGGCGCCGTGCTCCCGGAGGGTCTGGTCGTACTGCTGGAGGACCCACAGTTCGTTCTGCACGGCGGCCAGCTCGGCCGGGTCGCCGTGGGTGCCGAGGCGGGTGAGGCGGCCCGTGATGTCGCGGATGCGGCGCTCCACGGCCCTGCGGCGAACCGTGACCAACTGGGCGCCCGCGTACACCTCGTCGACGCCCTTCACACCCTTGTGCAGCATGATCGCCTCGACGGCGAGCTCCGTCACCATCGCGCGGACCGCGTCGTCCGGGGCGGCCTCGCGGACCTTGACCAGGTAGTCCTGGGGGTCCGCGACGCCCAGTTCGGCGCCGCCCGCGTCCTGGATGGCCTGGCGGACGGCGGCGTAGGGCGGGGCGGTGAACTCGTCGATGCCGTACGCGTCGAAGGCCGGGGAGACCAACTCGGGTCGCTGGAGGGCGAGTTTGAGCAGCTCCCGCTCGGTGGCGAAGACGGGGTTGCGGAGGTTGAGGGCCGGGCCGCGGGGGGCGGCGGGCTGGGGCGGGCCGGCGTACCGCTGCTGTCCCTGGTGGTGCCGCTCCGGGGTGGGACCCTTGCCGCCGCGGTCGCGGGCCCAGCGGGCCAGCTGGGCCACGCGCTTGACCACGAACTGGGTGTCGAGGATGCCGAGCATGCCGGCGAGCTGGACGGCGACCTCGTGCTGGGCGCCGCTGTTCTTGATGCGGGCGACGATCGGGGCGGCCTCGTCCAGCGCCGCCGCGCGGCCCGCCGGCGTGTCGAGGTCGTAGCGGTCCACGATCTGGCGCAGGGCGAACTCGAAGAGCGGGGTGCGGGGTTCGACGAGGTCGGCGACGGCCTCGTCGCCCTTGGCGAGGCGCAGGTCGCAGGGGTCCATGCCGTCCGGGGCGATGGCGATGTACGTCTCGGCGGCGAACTTCTGGTCGTCCTCGAAGGCGCGCAGGGCCGCCTTCTGGCCTGCGGCGTCGCCGTCGAAGGTGAAGATGACCCGGGCCGAGCCGTTGTCCATCAGCAGCCGGCGGAGGATCTTGATGTGGTCCCCGCCGAAGGCGGTGCCGCAGGTGGCGATGGCGGTCGTCACACCGGCGAGGTGGCAGGCCATGACGTCCGTGTAGCCCTCGACGACGACCGCGCGGGAGGCCTTGGCGATGTCCTTCTTCGCCAGGTCGATGCCGTAGAGGACCTGGGACTTCTTGTAGATCGCCGTGTCGGGCGTGTTGAGGTACTTGGGGCCGTTGTCCGCCTCGTAGAGCTTGCGGGCGCCGAAGCCGACGACGTCGCCGCCGATGTCGCGGATGGGCCACATCAGCCGGCCGCGGAAGCGGTCGATGGGGCCGCGGCGGCCCTCCTGGGAGAGGCCGGAGAGGATCAGCTCCTTGTCGGTGAAGCCCTTGCCGCGCAGATAGCGCGTGAGGTGGTCCCACCCCTGGGGGCTGTAGCCGACGGAGAAGTGCTGGGCGGCGGCCTGGTCGAAGCCGCGCTCGGCGAGGAACTGGCGGCCGGTGTCGGCCTCCGGGCTGGTGGCGAGCTGTTCCCCGTACCAGTCGGCGGCGATCTTGTGGGCCTCGACCAGCCGGATCCGCTCGCCGCGCTGGTGGGAGGGGTTGTACCCGCCCTCCTCGTAGCGCAGGGTGATGCCCGCCTGGCCGGCCAGGCGCTCGACCGCCTCCGAGAAGGAGAGGTGGTCGATCTTCATCACGAACGTGATGGTGTCGCCGCCCTCCTGGCAGCCGAAGCAGTGGAAGAACCCCTTGCTCGGGCTGACCTGGAAGGAGGGCGACTTCTCGTCGTGGAACGGGCAGAGACCCTTCAGGTTTCCGCCGCCCGCGTTGCGCAGCTGGAGGTACTCGGACACCACGGCGTCGATCGGGACCGCGTCCCGTACCGCCTTCACGTCCTCGTCGTTGATCCGTCCTGCCACGCGTGAATTCTACGGTGGTGGACCGACAGTCCTGACGCCTATGAGGCGAGGCTGTCCAGCGGCACGTGCGGGTCCGCCAGCGACTCCGTGTTCACCTGGGCCCTGGACCGGATCAGGCGCTGGATCTTGTCTGTGACGTCCCACACATTCACGTTCATCCCGGCCAGCACCCGGCCGTCCTTCACCCAGAACGCGATGAACTCGCGCTTCCCGGCGTCGCCGCGGATCACCACCTGGTCGTAGCTGCCCGCGGGCGCCCAGCCGGAGTACTCCATGCCCAGGTCGTACTGGTCGGAGAAGAAGTAGGGCACGCGGTCGTACGTCACGTCGCGGCCCAGCATGGAGCGCGCGGCCGCCGGGCCGCCGTTGAGGGCGTTGGCCCAGTGCTCGACGCGCACGCGCGTGCCGAAGAGCGTGTGCGGGAAGGAGACGACGTCCCCGGCCGCGTAGACGTCCGGGTCGGAGGTGCGCAGCCGCTCGTCGACGACGATGCCGCCGCCGTCGGCGCGGTCGGCGATCTCCAGCCCCGCCGCCTCCGCCAGGTGGGTACGCGGGGCCGCGCCGATCGCCGCCAGCACGTCGTGCGCCGGGTGCTCCTCGCCGTCGTCCGCGCGGGCGGCGAGGACCATGCCGTCCTGGCCGACGATCTCCGTCAGCCGCCTGCCGAAGTGGAAGCGCACCCCGTGCTCACGGTGCAGCTCGGCGAAGAGCCCGCCGAGCTCCGGGCCCAGCACGCCGTGCAGCGGCGTCGGCCCGTGCTCGACGACCGTGACCTCCGCGCCGTACTCGCGGGCCGCCGCCGCCACCTCCAGGCCGATCCAGCCGGCTCCCGCGATGACCAGGTGGCCGTTGTCCCGGCCGAGGTTGGTCAGGACGTGCTTGAGGCGCTCGGCGTGGGCGAGGCGGCGCAGGTGGTGCACGCCCGCCAGGTCCGTGCCCGGGATGTCGAGGCGGCGGGGCTCGGCGCCGGTCGCCAGGAGCAGCTTGTCGTAGCGGACAACGGTGCCGTCCTCGCCGAAGCGGACCGTCTTCGCCGTACGGTCGATCGCGTCGACGGTCTGGCCGAGGTGCAGCTCGATGTCGTTGCGCGCGTACCAGGCGGGCTCGTGCACGAAGACGCTGTCGCGGTCCTCCTTGCCGAGGAGGAAGCCCTTGGACAGGGGCGGACGCTCGTAGGGGTGGTCGCGTTCGTCGCAGATCAGTATCACCCGGCCGGTGAAGCCCTCCGCGCGGAGCGTCTCGGCCGCCTTGGCGCCGGCCAGTCCGCCTCCGACGATGACGAATGTCTGATCCGCGTCGACCACTTGATGCCTCCTACGGGGGTCCGGGGGTGTCTCCCCGGAAAACACAGCGGGTGTCGCCACTTGCGAGCGTCCCGCACGGAGCGTGATGCGGGAAGAGGGAGTGACCCGATCAGGCCACGGAGGGTCACATTCGGGGGTGCTCGGGTCCCACCTGTCGCGTCAGTCTCGCCCCCGCCCCGTCAGACGGGCGTGAAGCGAACGGGCGGAGGTGTCGGTGAGGGAGGCGATCTGGTCGACGATCACCCGCTTGCGCGCCCGGTCGTCCGCCGCCCGGTCGAACAGGGCGCGGAACTGCGGGTCCAGGCCGTCCGGGGCGCGGGCGGTGAGCGCCTCGGCCAGTTCGGCGACGACGATCCGCTGGTCGGCGCGCAGCCGCTCCTGCTCGGCTCGCTGCATGACGTACAGGTCGGCGACCGCCTTGAGGACGGCGCACTCCATCCGGGTCTCGCGCGGGACGACCAGTTCGGCGGCGTACCGGGTGAGCCGCCCGGCCCCTCCCTCAGTGCCTGAACGGCCCGGGTGGTACCCCCACGCGGAGCGGGTGGCGGTCTCGGCGGCCAGGCAGAAGCGGCCGATGAGCTGGCTGGTGGCGTCCTTGAGCCGGGCCTGGGCGACGGCGGTGCCGTCGTAGCCGTGCGGCCACCACTCCTGGGCGAGCAGCCGGTCCAGGGCCTCGGCGAGCTCGGCGGGGTCGGTGTCGGCGGGGACGTACCTGCCGAGGGCGACCCGGAAGACGTCCCGGCGTTCGGGGTCGGCGTGCAGGCAGTTCGGGTCGATGTGGCCGGCGTGCAGGCCGTCCTCCACGTCGTGCACCGAGTAGGCCACGTCGTCGGACCAGTCCATGACCTGCGCCTCGAAGCAGGTGCGGGTGCCGGGGGCGTCCTTGCGGAGCCAGTCGAAGACCGGGCGGTCGTCGTCGTAGACACCGAACTTGTTCGAGGCCGGGTCGGTGGGGTGGGCGCCGCGGGGCCAGGGGTACTTGGTGGCGGCGTCGAGGGCGGCGCGGGTGAGGTTGAGGCCGACGGAGCCCTCCGGGGTGAACCGTTTGGGTTCGATGCGGGTGAGGAGTCTGAGGGACTGGGCGTTGCCCTCGAAGCCGCCGCAGTCGGCCGCGAACTCGTTGAGGGCCTGTTCGCCGTTGTGGCCGAAGGGCGGGTGGCCCAGGTCGTGCGAGAGGCAGGCGGCTTCCACGAGGTCCGGGTCGCAGCCGAGGGCCGCGCCCAGCTCGCGGCCGACCTGGGCGCATTCGAGGGAGTGGGTCAGGCGGGTGCGGGGGCTGGCGTCCCAGGCGGGGCCCCGGGTGCCGGGCGTCACCACTTGGGTTTTGCCGGCGAGCCTTCTCAGGGCGGCGCTGTGCAGGACCCGGGCCCGGTCGCGTTGGAAGGCGGTGCGGCCGGGGCGTTTGTCTGGTTCGGGGGCCCAGCGGTCGACTGACGCCGGGTCGTAGGCCGTGGGGTGTTGTGCGGTGCCGTCCATGTGACGACAGTAAGCGCGTCTGCGTGTGCCGGGCTCTGTTCTCTGGCGGGTGCGGGTTGTTTCGGGCTGGTCGCGCGGTTCCCGCCCCCTTTACGCCGATGCCAGTGCTGGTTCCTCGAAAGCCCGGGTCGTCAGTGCTTCCTCGTAGCGGTGCAGGAGGAGCTGGGCCATGGCGGGGTGGGTGCCCAGGGGGGCCGCCGCCGTCCAGGGGGCCTTCTGGGCGCACTCCGTGGCGAAGCGGCCCGGGGCCGTGAAGTAGGAAGCGAGGGCGATGTGGCGGCGGCCCCGTGCCAGGAGGGTGCGGACGGCCTCCTGGACCGTGGGGGTCGCCGCCGAGGCGTAGGCCGGGATGACCGGGACGCCGAGGCGGGCCGCCAGGAGGTGGGCCGTGCGGGCGGTGTCCGTCTTCGCGTCCGGGTCGCGGGAGCCCGCCGCTGCGAGGACCACCGCGCTGGTGCGTCGGGGGGTGGCGCCCCAGCCGGCCTCCGACAGGCGGGCCTGGAGGGCGTCCACCAGCAGGGGGTGGGGGCCCAGGGGGGCCGCCAGGTGGGTGCGGGCCGGGGAGGCCGCGGCCATCTCGGGGATGTCCTGCTTGACGTGGTAGCCGCGGCTGAGGAGGAGCGGGACGAGGACGGCCTCCCTGTCTCCGAGGGCGGCGAGCGTGTCGGGGAGCAGGGGGGCGTTGAGCTCGATGTGGCCCAGGTGCACCGGCACGTCGGGGCGCAGGGCCCGGACCCGGTCGAGGAGCGCGCTCACGGTGCTCAGCGCGCGGGGGTCGCGGCTGCCGTGGGCCACCACCACGAGGGCGGGCGGCGCCGGGCGGCGCGTGGCGGGCGGCGGGACGAGGCTGAGCTGACTGGGCATGCACCGATGGTCGCGGCGCCACGTTGCCTTCCCGTTGCATGGGCGTCACGGGTGTTTTCCAGCGGTTCACGATGCGGGACAGGGGGTGTGTGAGGAGGCTTGACCTGCGGTTTCCATGAATCGAGTGAACCTGGTCACGCGGCTGCGGATGAACCGGACGGCCCGGGCGGACGTCCCTGACTGTCGAGGAGCCGACCTGGGGAGGGACCGTCCGATGCGTCGTGTGACGTTGCGCGGACCGCGGCTGCCGCGTACCCGGCGGGGGCAGCGGAGGCTGGTGCAGGCCGTGATGGCCGGGTGCGTGCTCGCGCTGCTTCCCGCGACCTGGATGTACACGGTGGCGGGTGACCGGCTGCGTACGGCGGCGGATGTGCCGCGTACCGATGTGGCCGTGGTGTTCGGTGCCGGGCTGTGGGACGGGGAGCCCTCGCCGTATCTCGCGCACCGGCTGGACGCGGCGGCGCAGCTGTACCGGCAGGGGCGGGTGGAGGTGGTGCTCGTCACCGGGGGACAACAGCCGAGCGGACTACGACGAGCCGGACGCGATGCGCGGGTACCTGACGCGGCACGGGGTGCCCGACGGGCGGATCGTCAGCGACTACGCCGGGTTCGACACCTGGGACTCCTGCGTGCGCGCGAAGAAGATCTTCGGGGTGGACGAGGCCGTGCTGATCAGCCAGGGCTTCCACATCCGGCGGGCGGTGGCGCTGTGCGAGGCGGCGGGGGTCACCTCGTACGGGGTCGGGGTGGACGCGGTGCACGACGCGACCTGGTACTACGGGGGTGCCCGGGAGATCCTCGCCGCCGGGAAGGCAGCGCTGGACGCGGTGTTCCGGCCGGATCCGCGGTTCCTCGGGCCGCGGGAGCCGGGGGTGGAGAGGGCCTTGGCGACAGCCGAAGACCCTCTCGGTTGACCGGGCCGGCGTCAGCGTCAGCGCCCGTGGAAGCGCGGCGGGCGCTTCTCCAGGAACGCCGTCATCCCCTCCTTCTGGTCGTCGGTGGCGAACAGGGCGTGGAAGACGCGGCGTTCGAAGCGGACGCCGTCGCGCAGGCCGGTTTCGAGGGCCCGGTCGACGCACTCGCGGGCCGCCCTGACCGCCGCGCTGCCGTAGGAGGCGATCGTCGCCGCCGCTTCGAGGGCCTCGGGCAGGACCCGGTCGTCGGGGACCACGCGGGAGACGAGACCGCAGCGTCCAGCCTCCTGTGCGTCCATGGTGCGGCCGGTGAGGACCAGGTCCATCGCCTTCGCCCGGCCGACGAGACGGGTCAGCCGCTGGGTGCCGCCGATGCCGGGGATCACGCCCAGCTTGATCTCGGGCTGGCCGAAGACCGCCGACTCCCCCGCGACGACCAGATCGCACATCATCGCCAGCTCGCAACCGCCGCCGAGTGCCGGCCCGTTGACGGCAGCGATCTTCGGGGTGCGGAGGTCGGCGAACTCCTCCCAGGCGGCGAAGTAGTCCTCGGCCGCCATGTCGACGGCCGACTTCCCGGCCATCTCCCTGATGTCGGCGCCCGCCGCGAAGACCGTCTCCGAGCCGGTGACGACGAAGCAGCCGGTTCCGGAGTCCCCGTCCAACGGGCGCAGCACGTCGAGGAGTTCGGTGAGGAGCTCACTGCTGAGCGCGTTGCGGACGTGCGGTCGGTGCAGGCGTACGGTCACCACACGGCCGTGCCGTTCGACCTTCAGATGGTTCATCTGCCTTCTCCTTCCGAGAGATCACGAGTCAGGGTCACTAGTCCGGGTCACGAGTCCGGGTCACGAGTCCCAGATCGCGCCGTACGCCGGGATGCCCCGCCGCTCCAGGCCGTGGACCACCTGCCAGGTCAGCTTCTTGTTGGAGATGCAGATGACCGCCTCGGCGCCGAAGTCCCGGTAGGCCTCGTGGGCGAGGCGCACCATGTCGGGCTTGCCGTGCCGGGAGGTGTCCCAGATCAGGGCGTGCGGCTGGACGGCGAGGATCTCGTCGACCAGGGCGTCGCCGTAGGTCGTGCGGGGGTCGCGGGTCGCCCAGACCAGCCGGGAGGGCACCTGGGCGGCGAGCAGGTGGGGCAGGCAGGGGCCGATGCCGCTGCCGGTGGCGACGTAGACCACCTTGGTGAACAGGACCTCGATGTTGGCGACGCCGGCCGTGGTGATGCCCTTGACCCACACCTGCCGGGGCAGGTCGTCGATGAAGGAGCCCGTCCAGTCGCCGGCCCGGGAGATGGTCAGGCGGAAGCCCGGCTCGCCGGGGGCGGGGACGTTGGCGAAGGAGTGCCATTCCTTCAGCGGGCTGCGGCTGATGGCGGTGGACGAGCCCGCGAAGGGGGTCTCGCCGTGGTCGAAGCGGGCCAGCACCACGTGGGAGGAGGGACGTTCGAGGTGGACGTCCACCTTGCGCAGCCGAAGCCAGGGCAGGGCGACGCTGAAGGTGATCACGGCGAGCACCCCGACCTCCCAGGGGCCGGGCGACGAGAGCAGGGTGTGCGTCCAGAACAGGGCCAGGGCCGTCCAGCCGCCGAAACGGTGGATCTTCTCGAAGTGGTCGTGGTGGCGGGAGCGGAAGGGCGGCAGGGCGGTGGCGACGACGAGCGCGAGGAGGGCGATCAGCGTCCAGCCGACGGCCATCAGGGGGCCGATGGGCGTCGTGATCGTCAGCGCCAGGAACCAGGCCGTGCCCGCCAGCGCCCCGCCGACGTGCAGTCCGCCGAAGTGGTACACCTTGCCGAGCGTCCAGCGGACCCGCAGCGGCCAGCTCGTCGGGGCCGAAGTCGCCAGCCGGAACAGCAGGTTGATGACGTACTGCTGGCGTACGACGACGGCGAGGGCGAGGTTGGCGAGGGCCGCGTGCCCGAGGGTCGGCGTGGTCAACGGCCAAGCGGTCGCCGCGAAGGCCGCGTTGGCGAGCAGGACCAGGGCCGCGAGCCGGTTGTAGTGCATCAGGCGGGGGTGCTTGAGCAGGCGGCGGGGCGCGGGGAGGAGCGGCGGGAGCCCGCCGGTGGCCGGGTGGGTCCGGGGAGGGGACGTGGTCATGGCGCCACCGCCACGCGCTCCTCGATCATCCGCAGCAGCGCCTGTTTGTCGACCTTGCCGCGGTCGGTCTCGGGGAGGAGGGCGAGCGGCAGGATCCGCTCGGGGACGCAGTAGTACGGCAGGGCGTCCGCGACCGCGCGGCGGGCCGCGTCCGGGTCGACGTCCGCCGGGCAGACGAAGGAGACCAGGGTGCGGGCGTCGCGTTGCAGGGTGACGGCCCGGGTGCAGCCCGCGGCCGACTCCAGGACCGAGGAGACGGAGTCCAGTTCGACCCGGAAGCCGCGCACCTTGACCTGGTCGTCGGTGCGGCCGAGGTGTTCCAGCTCGCCCTCGGGGGTCCAGCGGCCGAGGTCGCGGGTGCGGAACATGCGGCGGCCGCCGCCCAGGAACGGGTCGGGGGCGTAGCGCTCGGCGTTGAGGGTGTCGTCGCCCAGGTAGCCGGCGGAGACGCAGTCGCCGCCGGCCCACATCTCGCCGGGCTCGCCGACCGGCAGGGGACGTCGGTCGGCGTCGAGGACGTAGACCGTGTTGTTGGGGGTGGGGCGGCCGATGGTGAGCAGCGGGGCGGCCGGGTCGTGGCGGCTCATCGTGTTGACGATCGTCGTCTCCGTCGGGCCGCAGCCGTTGAAGAAGGCGGCCTGCCGGGCCCACCGGTCGGCCAGCGGGCGCGGGCAGGGCTCCCCCGCGACGGCGACCGTGCGCACCCGGGGGCAGGCGGCCGGGTCGAGGCCGGACAGCACGGTCGGGGTCGCGACGAGCACGTCCGCCGTGCGGGCCGCCGCGGCGAGGTCCTTGCCGCGGATGACGAGCGTGCCGCCCTGGGTGAGGCAGCCGAGGATCTCCCAGGCGGCCATGTCGAAGGCGATGTTGAGGAGCTGGGCGACGCGGTCGCCGGGCCGGACGCCGAGGCCGCCCGGGGCGGTGAGCAGGAGGTTGGCGACGTTGCGGTGGGTGACCTTCACGCCGTTGGGACGGCCGGTGGTGCCGGAGGTGAACAGGACGTACGCGCCGTCGTCGCCGGTGACGCGGACGCGTGGGGGCGGGGCGTACGGCAGCGGCTCGTCGAGCGGGAGCAGCAGATGGCCGTCCGGCACGGGCACGCGGGGGGCGTGTTCGGCGACCGTCAGGACGACCCGGGTGCGGGCGGTGCGGATGACGTGGGTGAGCTGGGCCGGGGGTGCGAGACCGATGTCCTGCGGGACGTAGGCGGCGCCGGCCTTCAGGATGCCGAGCAGGCCGACCAGCATCGGGATCGAGCGGCGGACGAACAGGCCGACGTGGTCGCCGGGGCGGACGCCCTCGCGGACCAGGCGGGCGGCGAGGGCGCCGGCGTGCCGGTCGAGTTCGCCGTAGGTGATGCGGGCGCCCTGGTGCTCGGCGGCCACGGCGTGCGGGCGGGCCGTGGCGTGCCGGGCGACGGCGTGGTGCAGGAGCGGGTCGGGGACGGGGACGGTCGGACCCCGGCCGTACTGCCGGAAGAGCCGCTGGTCGTGAGGGGTCAGGTGGCGCAGAGGCATGGTCGGGGGGCCTCCTGGCTGTTTCGAGGTCGGATTGCCACCCGCGGCGGAGCCGCGGGTGGATGCAGCCGTGAGCGGCGGGCATGCCCGGGGGTCGAACGCCGTGCGGAGTCGTGCGAGCGCTGCGCGTAGCGAGAGCGTAGTGCGGCTGCTTCAACACTCAACGAGGTCGGATCGGCCAAGAAAGGAACGCAATGAGCCACATGTGGCGTTTCTCGTCACACGGGCAACGTCCGTGCCGGTCGGCGACGACTTGAAGGAGGGCAGGCCTGTGTCTCAGCGGGCAGCGGGCCCGTGCCTCACGCGGGCGGGGCGGTGGCGGGGAGGTTGCCGTCCCGGCCGCGTAACAGGGAACCGTCCCTGGCGTAACACGGCCGACGCACGCTGAACGGTATGCAGAACACCGCGACGCCCACGCACTGCCCGTACTGCGCCCTGCAGTGCGGGATGAACCTGACGCCCGCGCCGGACGGGACCGTCGAGGTGAGCGAGCGTGCGGACTTCCCGGTGAACCGGGGCGCGCTGTGCGGCAAGGGCCGTACGGCTCCGGCGGTGCTCGCGAGCAACGTCCGGCTGACCTCGCCGTTGGTGCGCGACGGGGGCGGCGCCCTGGTGCCCGCCTCCTGGGACGAGGCGCTGGACCGGATCGCCGCGGGGCTGGGCCGCACGCGCGCGGAGCACGGGCCGGACGCGGTCGGAGTGTTCGGCGGGGGCGGGCTGACGAACGAGAAGGCGTACACACTCGGCAAGTTCGCGCGGGTCGTGCTCGGCACGTCCCAGATCGACTACAACGGGCGTTTCTGCATGTCGTCGGCGGCGGCCGCCGGCATCAAGGCGTTCGGCCTCGACCGGGGGCTGCCCTTCCCGCTGGAGGACATCCCGAAATCCGGCTGCGTGATCCTCGTCGGATCGAACCTCGCGGAGACCATGCCGCCGTCGCTGCGGTTCTTCACCGAGCTGAAGGAGAACGGCGGCACGCTCGTCGTGATCGACCCGCGCCGCACGAAGACGGCCGAGCAGGCGGACCTGCACCTGGCGCCCCGGCCGGGCACGGATCTGGCCCTCGCCCTGGGCCTGCTGCATCTGGTGATCGCCGAGGGGCGGGTGGACGAGGAGTACGTCCGGGAGCGCACGGCCGGCTGGGAGGACGCGCGGGCGGCCGCGATGGCGCACTGGCCGGAGTACGTGGAGCGGATCACGGGGGTGTCCGTTCCCCAGCTCCGGGAGACCGTGCGGCTGTTCTGTGAGCCGGAGTCGGCGATGGTGCTCACCGCCCGGGGGCCCGAGCAGCAGTCCAAGGGCACGGACACGGTGGGCGCGTGGATCAACCTGTGCCTGGCGACCGGCCGGGCGGGCCGTCCGCTGTCCGGGTACGGCTGTCTGACCGGGCAGGGCAACGGGCAGGGCGGCCGCGAGCACGGGCAGAAGGCCGACCAGTTGCCGGGCTACCGCAAGCTCGACGACCCGGCCGCGCGGGCGCATGTCGCCGAGGTGTGGGGTGTCGACCCGGACAGCCTCCCCGGGCCGGGGCGCAGCGCGTACGAGCTGCTGGACGCGCTCGGCACCGACATCAGGTCCCTGCTGCTGATGGCGTCCAACCCGGTGGTGTCGGCGCCGCGGGCCGCGCACATCGAGGAGCGCATCAGGTCGCTGGACTTCCTGGCGGTCTGTGACGTGGTGCTGTCGGAGACGGCGGCGCTCGCGGACGTGGTCCTGCCGGTCACCCAGTGGGCCGAGGAGACGGGCACGACGACGAACCTGGAGGGCAGGGTCCTGCTGCGGCGCCGGGCGATCACCCCGCCCGACGGCATCCGCAGCGACCTGGAAGTGCTGCACGAACTGGCCGCCCGGCTGGGCGTGGAGAAGGGCTTCCCGACGGACCCGGAGGAGGTCTTCGAGGAACTGCGCCGGGCCTCGGCGGGCGGGGCGGCCGACTACTCGGGAATCACGTACCGCAGGCTGGTGGAGGAGGACGGGGTGTTCTGGCCGTGTCCGGCAGCCGTGGAAGCGGTGGACGCGGACGGCGACCCCACCTCGAAGACTCCTGCCTCGCACCCGGGCACGCCCCGGCTCTTCCTCGACCGGTTCGCCACTCCCGACGGCCGGGCACGGTTCGTCCCCGTCTCGCACCGGCCGATCGCCGAGGAACCCGACGACGAGTACCCCGTGCTGCTCACCACCGGGCGGGTCGTGGCGCAGTACCAGTCCGGGGCCCAGACCCGGCGCGTGGCGGAGCTGAACGCCGCGGCGCCCGGGCCCTTCGTGGAGCTGCACCCCCGGCTGGCGGCCCGGCTGGGGGCGGCCGAGGGGGACCCGGTCGCCGTCGTGTCGCGGCGGGGCCGGGCCGTGGCGCCCGCGCGGATCACGAACGCCATCCGGCCCGACACCGTCTTCATGCCCTTCCACTGGCCGGGCGAAGGCCGCGCCAACACTCTCACCAACCCCGCGCTCGACCCGACGTCCCGGATGCCGGAGTTCAAGGCGTGCGCGGTGCGGCTGGAGGCGGTGGGGCGGTAGGGCTCAGCCCACCCCGACCGCGTTCCAGGCCGCCGCGACCGCCTTCTGCTCCGTGCTCTCGCTGCCGTAGAGATCCTTCGCCGCACTCAGGGTCGCCGTGCGCGCGTCCGCGTAGTCCGTCGAGGACGTCATGTAGACCGTCAGCGCGCGGTACCAGATCTTGCCCAGCGCGGCCCGGCCGATGCCGTTCACCGTGGAGCCGTCGCAGGTCGGGGAGTGGTGGCCGACGCCGTTGAGGGTCTTGCCGCCGCTGCCCTCCGCGAGCAGGTACGCGAAGTGGTTGCCGACGCCCGAGGAGTAGTGCACGTCGAGGTCGGCCAGCCCCTCGCTCCAGCAATCGGCCGACTTCCCGTCCTTGGACGGCTTGTCCATGAAGCGCAGGGCCTCCCGCCCGAGGCCGGATCGGACGACCTTTTCGCCGATGAGCCAGTCGCCCCGGTCCTCGGGGTTGGCGGCGTGGAACTCCACCAGCGTGCCGAAGATGTCCGACGTGGCCTCGTTCAGGCCGCCGGACTCACCCGAGTACGTCAGCGCCGCCGTCTTCGACGTGACGCCGTGGGACATCTCGTGCCCGGCGACGTCCAGCGACACCAGCGGGCCCAGCACCTTGCCGTCACCGTCGCCGTACGTCATGCAGAAGCAGTTGTCGTCCCAGAAGGCGTTGTTGTAGTCCTTGCCGTAGTGGACGCGGTTGTAGGAGCCCTTGCCGTCGCCGGCGATGCCACTGCGGCCGTGGACCTCCTTGTAGTAGTCCCAGGTGACGTCCGTGCCGTACTGGGCGTCCACCGCCACCGTGGCCCGGTCGGCGGTCGTGCCCGTCCCCCACTGGTTGTCGGCGTCCGTGAAGAGCGTCGCGGGGGCGCGGGTCAGGCAGATGGACAGCAGGCACTGGTCCGTCTTGTTCCCGGCGTCGCCGGTGTACGTGCCACCGCGCGTCGCGTCCTTCAGCCGGTACGAGGAGCCGGACGCCGTCGTCTCCAGCGGGACCGTGCCGCCGTAGAGGGACGTGCCGTCGCCCGACGCCGACTCCAGGGAGTCCCAGGCGTCGATCCGGGCACCGGTCGTCGCGTCGGTCAGCACCGTGCGCCCGACCGGGTTGCCGAGTTCGTCGTGCGCCACCGCGTCGGTCTGCCAGGCCAGCTTCGGGGCGCCGTGCAGGGCGTCGACGACCAGCCGCGGCTTGGCGGTCAGCTTCTTCAGGGTCTCGCCGAGGTGGGCCGCGCGCAGCAGGTTCGCCGCGAGGTCGGCGGCCTTCGGGGCGGTCACCTTCGGGGTGACGCTCGCCAGGGAGAGCGCGGACCGCGTCGCGCGGCTCGTGCCGCGGTAGGTGCCGTCCGGGTTCAGATGGAGCACGAAGTCGCCGCCGAGGACGGGCAGTCGGTGGTAGGTGCGGTCGTAGCGGACGTGCCGGGTGCCGTCGTCGTCGACGACGACGTCCCGGACCTTCGTCTCCTGGGCCGAGGTGAGGCCCAGGGCCCCGGCCCGGTCCGCGAGCACCGCCTCGGCGTCCTCGATCGCGCTCGACCTGGTCGGCCGGTCCACCGCGCCGGCGGCCGGGGAGAGCACGGCGCCCAGCAGGGCGGTGGCGCCGGTGACGGCCACACCGGCGAGGGCGAGACGGGAACCGCGGATCTGACGTATCCGACTCATCGGTCTCCTCATACGGGCGCACCCGGTCGCGTGGGGTCGACCGGGTGCGGCGTTGATGTTGACCGCGAGTCAAGGCGACGCGGACATGGCATGTCCATAGCCCCGCTGTGCAGGTGTGTGAGGGTGCAGAATCGTTCCTGTGACCCTCCCTTTCTTCGTCTACGGCACCCTCCGTCCGGGGCAGGTCAACCACGACCTCCTGCTGCGCGGCCGCACCCGTTCCGAGGAACCGGCCCGGCTCGCGGACGCGGTGCTGTACCAGGGGCCGGGCTATCCGTACGCGGTCGAGGAAAGGGGCGGTGGCCCGGTCACCGGGGAACTGGTCACCGCGCTGCCGGAGGCGTACGAGGAGCTGCTCGCCGAGCTGGACCGGCTGGAGGAGTACGTGCCGGGGGATCCGCGCAGTCTGTACCTGCGTGTCGAGCGGAAGGTCGTACGGGAGGCCGACGGGGCGGCCGCCCGGGCCTGGGTGTACGTGGCCGCGCCCGCCGTCGCCACGCGGCTGCGGGCCCGGGGCCGGGTGATCGCGAGCGGGGACTGGCGGGCGCGGGTGTGAGGAAGGCGCGAGCGTGCGGCCGGCGTGCCTGAAGCGGGCTCAGCCGGCGTACGGCCGCTTCTCCCTGGCCTCTCGCAACGCATGTCCCCACCACACCAGTTGGTCCAGCATGGCCTTGGCCGCCGCGTTCGGGCCGGACGGGTCGCGCAGGGTGCCCCGGTCGTCGAAGGAGGCGCCGGCGTTGTGGAAGGAGACGGTGTCGCGCACCGTCACGGCGTGGAGCTCGGCGAAGACCTGCCGGAGGTGCTCAGCGGCGCGCAGGCCGCCGGACAGGCCGCCGTAGGAGACGAGGGCGACGGGCTTGGCCTGCCACTCGGTGAAGTGCCAGTCGACGAGGTTCTTCAGGCCCGCCGGGAAGGAGTGGTTGTACTCGGGGGTGAGGACCACGAAGGCGTCCGCGCGAGTCAGCTTCGGGGTGATGCCGGACAGCGCGGCGATCGCCTCCGGGGTCGGTTCGAGGGACATCGGCAGCGCGGCCTCGGCGACGTCCACGACCTCGGCGACCAGGTCGTCCCGGTCCCGGATGCGGCCGAGGAGCCAGTCGGCGACGACGGGGCCGAAGCGGCCGTGCCGGTTGCTGCCCACGACGAGGGTCAGGCGGAGCGGGCCGGCCGGGGTCTGCCCACGGGCGGCTGAGTCGGTAGCGGTTGCGTTCATGCGGCACAGCCTCGTACCTCAACCATTCTTGAGGTCAAGCGCCGGCGCACACACCCGGGTCACCCGTTCACACGCGCGCCCCGCGCTTTTCCGCAGCCCGCCCACCGAACGCCCGTGACCTGGCCAAACGGCCGCGCACAAAGGCCGGTCCCCTCGCACCTGACACCCATTCACCCCAATTCTGACGCCCCCTCAGCAAGCGCGGGGGTGCCGCTGCCCGTTACCTCGGAAAGGCAGGCGCACGACCGAACCGCTTCGAGGGAGCACCGATGCGACGTACCGCCCGGCCGCTGACCGCCACCGCGCTCGCCGTCGCCGCCGCGGC
Source organism: Streptomyces sp. NPDC093598 (assembly GCF_044764825.1). Lineage (NCBI taxonomy): Bacteria > Bacillati > Actinomycetota > Actinomycetes > Kitasatosporales > Streptomycetaceae > Streptomyces > Streptomyces sp. NPDC093598. Next base: position 824,484 of record NZ_JBIWIV010000001.1, read on the forward strand.
TCTCGCCACAGCCCCCGCGTACGGCGCGTCCGCCGACGGCCTGGAGGTGTCCCCGGCCTCGGTCGTGCCCGGCGGTCAGGTGACGGTGCGCACGGCGGCCTGTGGCGACGGCGGCCCGGCGACGGGTGACGCCGGCGCGGTCGGGGCCGGTTCCCTCGGCCTGGCCCCCGACGCGCAGGGGAAGGATGTGACCGGGCGGTTCACGGTGCCGCCGAGTGCGCAGCCCGGCACGTACGAGATCAGCGCGACCTGCTCCGGCAACGGCCGGCGGGTCACCGGGGACCTGGTGGTCACGCTGACGTCGGTGAGCGGGCAGGTGCATCCCCGGGGCAGTGTGAAGACGGGGGTCGGCGGCGCCCTGGGCCCCGACCCCGTGCAGACCGCGGCCGGTGTGGCGGCCCTCGCCGTCGCCGCCGCGGGCGGTACCTGGCTCCTGCATCGCCGGGCGAGAGGCGACGGGATCTGACGGACACCCTCCGCTGTCCGTCGCCGGTACCGCATGTCCCCTCCCCCTCCGGGTCCGACGCCCCTCGCGGCCCGGAGGGGGCACGGGGCCCGAGCTCAGAAAAGGGTGGGTATGCGCAGGGTCCCCAGGTTCGGCAGCGGCGTCCGCAATCCCGCGAACGCGGCCATGGCGGCCGTCACGGTGTTCGCGCTGTGCTGCGGGGCGTGGCTGCTGCGCAACGGCGCCGAGACGCACGCCCCGCCGCAGCCGTCCGCCGCGCAGGCCCGGGCCGGGCTGGACGGCCGGGCCGGTGAGCGGCCCGCCGTGCCGGCGCTGCCGCCCTCGCCGCCCGACCGCATCCGCATCCCGGCGATCGAAGTGAACGCGCCGCTGACCGGGCTCGGCCTGACGAGGACCGGCAGCCTCGACGTACCGCCCGCCGCGGACAAGAACCTCGCCGGCTGGTACGAGGCCGGCACCACCCCCGGTGAGCGGGGCACCGCGATCGTCGCCGGCCATGTCGACAACGCCGACGGCCCTGCCGTGTTCTACGACCTCGGCGCCCTGGCCAAGGGCAGCACGATCGAGGTGGACCGCCGGGACGGCGGCGTCGCGGTGTTCACCGTCGACGCCGTCGAGGTGTACGCCGCGAAGGACTTCCCCGACGAGAAGGTCTACGGCGCCGCCCGCCGGCCCGAACTGCGGGTCATCACCTGCGGCGGCGGCTGGTCACGCGGCACCGGTTACCAGGGGAACGTCGTCGTCTTCGCGCACCTGACCGGCAGCCGGTGACGCTCCCAGGACGTTGGCCCTCCCCCAGGCCCCCAGCGGTTCCAGCGCCTCGTTCAGGGACACGCCCCGCGGCGTCAGCGAGTACTCGACGCGGGGTGGCACCTCGTCGTACGCCTCGCGGTGCACCAGACCGTCGGCCTCCATCTCCCGCAGGTGCGAGGCGAGCACCTTCTCCGTGACGCCCGGCAGCTCGCGGCGCAGTTCCCCGAAGCGGCACGGCCGCTCGTTCAGCGCCCAGAGGATCAGCACCTTCCACTTGCCGCCGATCACGTCCATCGCCGCGTCGATCCCGCAGACGTACGCCCCCGGCCGTCGTCCTGTCGTCCCCATGCCGACCCTCCCCCTTCCGCTGCCTGCACTCTTCCCCCGGGGTAACCACCCACTTCGAAGTACGTACTTGAGCAGGCGCTTCCCCTACGACGAGCCTAAACGCCATGACCGACAACGCAGTTGCCTCCCGCACTCCTCTCACTCTTCTCGGCACCGGCGCCATGGGCACCGCCCTCGCCCGCGTCTGGCTGGCCGCCGGGCACGAGGTGACCGTCTGGAACCGCACCGCCGCCCGTGCCGAGCCGCTCGCCGCCGAGGGCGCCACGATCGCCCGGACCGCCGTGGAGGCGGTGGCCGCGCACCGGCTCGTGATCGTCTGCCTGCTCGACGACGCCTCCGTGGGCGAGGCCCTGGAGGGGGCCGCTCTCGCCGGGCGGGACCTGGTGAACCTCACCACCGGCACCCCGGCCCAGGGCCGTGCGCGCGCCGCCTGGGCCGAGGCGCGCGGCGCGCGTTTCCTGGACGCCGGGATCATGGCCGTACCGCCGATGATCGGCGTCCCGGACTCCGGCGGCTACGTCTTCTACAGCGGCTCCCCCGAGCTGTTCGAGGAGCACCGCGACACCCTCGCCGTACCGGCCGGCACCCGCTATGCCGGGACCGACCCGGGCTTCGCCGCCCTGCACGACGTGGCGCTGCTGAGCGCGATGAGCGGCATGTTCGCGGGCATCACCCACGCCTTCGCCCTGATCCGCCCGGAGGACATCGCCCCGAAGGACTTCGCCCCGCTGCTCGTGGACTGGCTGACCGCGATGGCCCCGGCCGTGCACCGGAGCGCGGACCAGCTCCAGAGCGGCGACTACACCCGGAACGTCGTCTCCAACCTCGCGATGCAGGTAGCGGGCAACGCCACCCTGCTGCGCACGGCCGAGGAGCAGCGGGTCAGCCCGGAACTGCTGACGCCGTACATGGAGCTGATGGGGCGGCGGCTCGCGCAGGGGCACGGGGACGAGGACGGGACGGGCATGGTCGAGTTGCTGGATCTGCGGCGGAAGACGGGCGCCTAGGGGGTGTCCGCAAAGTCCCCGCCTGCCCCGCCCTCCGGGCGAACGACGCGACTTTGCGGACACCCCCTAGGCCAGCCACTGCTCGTACGCCAGGTTCGCCACCAGGGCGAAGACGACCGTCAGCAGCACGATCCGGACGAAGCCGCTGCCCTGCTTCAGGGCGGTGTGGGCGCCGAGGGTGCCGCCCGCGAGGTTGAAGAGGGCCATCAGGGCGGCCAGTTGCCACAGCACAGCGCCCTGCCAGGCGAAGGTGGCCAGCGCCCCCGCATTGGTGCAGCAGTTGACGATCTTGGCGGTGGCGGAGGCCGTGACGAGGTCGAGGTGGAGGACGGCGGTGAGCGCGAGGACCAGGAAGGTGCCGGTGCCGGGGCCGATCAGACCGTCGTAGAAGCCGATGCCGAGGCCCGCGAGGCCGATCGCGGCGAGGATCCGGCGGCGGGTGGCCGGGCCGGTGGCAGGAGCCGTGCCGAAGGCGGGCCGCAGGATCACGAAGGCGGCGACCCCGAGCAGCACCACCATGATCACCGGTTTGAGGACCTCGGTGCTCATCCCGGCCGCGAAGAAGGCCCCGGCGGAGGAACCGGCGAGGGCGGCCAGCCCGATGCGGACGGCGGTACGGACGTCCACGGGAGCCTTGCGGGCGTAGGTCACGGCCGCGCCCGTGGTGCCGACGATGGCGACGGCCTTGTTGGTGCCGAGCGCGTGCGCCGCGGGTGTGTGCGCCGGCAGTCCGAGCAGCAGCACCGGCAGCAGCAGGAGGCCGCCCCCGCCGACCACGGCGTCGATCCAGCCGGCGGCGAGGGCCGCGACGCAGAGCAGGACGATCATGGTCAGCGATATGTCGGGCATGATCGTGACCCTATGCGACGCCCCCTGCCTCCCCTCACAGTCGGCCGTCGCCGCACTTCAGGAACCCTCACACCCACCGCCCCTCCCCGCTGAGGGCAGCGTTCCCCGCGGGAAACAGAGGTGATGCTGCCGGGTAACACCGGCACCGCACGCTCGAGTGCATGACCTCGAATGAGCGTGTGGTGGTGATCGGCACCGGCCTGGCGGGCGTACGGCTCGCCCGGCGGCTCGGTGAGCTCGGCACGCCCGCGCTGCTGATCGGCGAGGAGGAGCACCGGCCCTACAACCGGGTGCTCCTCGCCGAGGTGCTGGCCGGACGGTACAGCCCCGAGGTGATCGCCCTGCCGGCGCCGGCGCAGGTCACGCGCGGCCGGATCACAGGGATCGACCGTGAGCAGCGGACCGTCGCCTGTGCGGACGGGTCCGTGATCGCATACGACCGGCTCGTCCTCGCCACCGGCTCCAACCCGGTACTGCCGCCGCTGCGCGGCCTGTTCACCGAGAACCACGAACTGCCCGAGGGCATTCACGCGTTCCGCACCATGGACGACTGCCTGGGCCTGTCCAAGGCGGTCCGGCCTGGCATGAAGGCGGTCGTCATCGGAGGCGGGCTCCTCGGGGTCTCCGCCGCCCGGGCGCTCGCCCTGCGCGGCGCCCAGGTCGTGCTCGCCCAGCAGTCCGAGCGGCTGATGGAACGCCAGCTCGACCCGGCCGCGTCCAAGCTCGTCAAGCGGCACCTGACCGACCTGGGCGTCGAGGTGCACACCGAGTGCCGCGTCCGGGACGTGCGCTGCGTCGGCGGCGCCGTCCGCTCCGTGGAGATGGCCGACGGATACGCGCTCGACGCCGACCTGGTGGTCATCGCCTGCGGTGTGCATCCGCGTGTGGGACTCGCCCAGGCCGCCGGCCTCGACGTCCGCAAGGGCGTCGTCGTCGACGACGAGCTGCGCACCTCCGACCCGTACATCCACGCGATCGGCGACTGCGCCCAGCACGACGGCGTCCTCTACGGACTCGCCGCTCCCGCGCTCGAACAGGCCGACGCGCTCGCGGAGCTGCTCGCCGGTGACTCGAACGCCCGCTACACCGGCACCCGCTCCCTGACCCGGCTCACGCTGAACGGGCACGACAGTCCCTTCGACCTCGCCGCGTTCGGCGAGACCGAGGCGCTGCCGGGCGACGACGTCGTCCAGCTCGCCGACGCCACCCGCGGCACCTACCGCAAGGTCGTCGTCCGCGACGACCGCCTGGTCGGCGGGGTCCTCGTCGGCGAACTCGGCACCGTCGGCGCGCTCGCCCGCGCCTGGGAGGGAGCAGAGCCGCTCCCCTCCGACGGCGGCCCGCTGCTCCACCTGCTCACCAACGATGGAGGCTCCTGATGACCGCCACCCCGGAGGCCACGGAGGCCACCCCCACGATCGTGCTCGTCGGCCACGGCATGGTCGGCCAGCGCTTCCTCGAAGCACTCGCCGAGCGCGGCCTGACCGCCACGCACCGCGTGGTCGTGCTCTGCGAGGAGCCGCGCCCGGCCTACGACCGCGTGGCGCTCACGTCGTACTTCTCGGGGAAGACCCCCGAAGACCTGTCCATGACGGACATGGAGTTCATCGAGACGCACGGCATCGAGCTGTACGTCGGTGACCCGGCGACCGCCGTCGACCGGGAGGCCCGCAAGGTCACCGCCAGGTCCGGCGAGGTCTTCGACTACGACGTCCTCGTCCTCGCCACCGGCTCCTACCCGTTCGTCCCGCCGGTCCCCGGCAAGGACGCCGAGGGCTGTTTCGTCTACCGCACCATCGAAGACCTGCTCGCGATCGAGGAGTACGCGAAGTCGAAGGCCACGGTGGGTGCCGTGGTCGGCGGCGGTCTCCTCGGGCTGGAGGCGGCCGGTGCGCTCAAGGGGCTCGGACTCACCTCCCACATCGTGGAGTTCGCGCCCCGGCTGATGCCCGTCCAGGTGGACGAGGGCGGCGGCGCCGCGCTGCTGCGCACCATCGAGGAGATGGGCCTGACCGTCCACACGGGCGTGGGCACGCAGGAGATCCTGGTCGGCGCCGAGGGCGCCGTCACCGGCATGAAGCTCTCCGACGGCTCCGAACTCGCCGCCGACATGGTGGTGTTCTCCGCCGGTGTGCGCCCCCGCGACCAGCTGGCCCGCGACTGCGGTCTGACGGTCGGAGAGCGCGGCGGCATCACGGTCGACGAGCAGTGCCGTACGGTCTCCGACCCGCACGTCTTCGCGATCGGCGAGTGCGCGCTGGCCTGCGACGGCCGGGTGTACGGCCTGGTGGCCCCTGGCTACGAGCAGGCCGAGACGGCGGCGGCCACGATCGCCTCGGACGAGGCGTCCTTCACCGGAGCCGACCTCTCCACCAAGCTGAAGCTGCTCGGCGTGGACGTGGCGTCCTTCGGTGACGCGCACGGCACCGCCGAGGACTGCCTTGACGTCGTCTACTCCGACTCCCGCGCGGGCCTGTACAAGAAGCTGGTCATCGGCCGCGACGGCACGCTGCTCGGCGGCATCCTGGTCGGAGACGCGGAGGCGTACGGCACGCTGAAGGCGTTCACCGGCTCGGTCCCGCCGGTCTCCCCCGAGTCGCTGGTGCTGCCCGCCGGCGCAGGGGCGCCCACCCAGCTCGGCCCGGCCGCGCTGCCGGACGACGCGATCATCTGCTCCTGCAACAACGTCCGCAAGGGCACGATCCGCGACGCGGTGACCGAGCACAGGTGCACCACCGTGCCCGAGGTGAAGAAGTGCACCAAGGCCGGTACGACGTGCGGCAGTTGCGTCAAGGTCCTCGGCCAGCTGGTCACCGCCGAGCTGGAGGCGAGCGGCGTCGAGGTCGACAAGGGCCTGTGCGGCTGCTTCTCGCAGACCCGCGAGGAGCTGTACGAGATCGTCCTCGCGCTGCGCATCACCACCTACCAGGACCTGCTGGACCGCCACGGCCGCGAGGAGGCCCGGGGCGGTGACGGCTGCGAGGTCTGCAAGCCGGCCGTCGGCTCGATCATCGCCTCCCTCGCCCCGACGATCGGCGCGAGCGGTTACGTCCTGGACGGTGAGCAGGCGGCTCTCCAGGACACCAACGACCACTTCCTGGCCAACCTCCAGAAGAACGGCTCGTACTCGGTCGTGCCGCGGATCCCCGGCGGTGAGATCGCCCCGGAGAAGCTGATCGTGATCGGCGAGATCGCCCGCGACTTCGGCCTGTACACGAAGATCACCGGTGGTCAGCGGATCGACATGTTCGGTGCGCGCGTCGAGCAACTCCCGCTGATCTGGGCGCGGCTGGTGGACGCGGGCTTCGAGTCCGGCCACGCCTACGGCAAGTCGCTGCGCACGGTGAAGTCCTGCGTCGGCCAGACCTGGTGCCGCTACGGCGTCCAGGACTCCGTCCGGATGGCGATCGACCTGGAGCTGCGCTACCGGGGCCTGCGCTCCCCGCACAAGCTGAAGTCGGCGGTCTCCGGCTGCCAGCGCGAGTGCGCCGAGGCCCAGTCGAAGGACTTCGGCGTGATCGCCACCGCCAACGGCTGGAACCTCTACGTCGGCGGCAACGGCGGTGCGACGCCGCGCCACGCGGACCTGCTCGCGCAGGACCTGTCGGACGCCGAACTGGTCCGCCTGATCGACCGGTTCCTGATGTTCTACATCCGTACGGCCGACCGCCTGGAGCGCACCTCGACCTGGCTGGAGCGGATCCCCGGCGGCCTCGACCACGTGCGGGACGTCGTCGTCCACGACTCGCTCGGCATCTGCGACGAGCTGGAGCAGCTGATGCGGGCACATGTCGCGCACTACCGCGACGAGTGGGCCGAGACCATCAACGACCCCGAGAAGCTCGCCCGGTTCGTGTCCTTCGTGAACGCGCCGGACACCCCGGACCCGGTCGTCGCCTTCGTGCCCGAGCGCGACCAGATGAAGCCCGACCTGCCGCTGCTGTCCATCGGCATGCGACCCGCCGCTGACGTACTGGAAGGAAGCGCCCAGCGATGACCCTGGCACCCGAGACCACCGAGCTGAAGATCGAAATCGCCCTGGACGGGGACTGGTTCACGGTCTGCGACCTGAGCACGCTGCTCCCGGGCCGCGGGGTGGCCGCACTGCTGCCGGACGGCCGGCAGGCCGCGATCTTCCGCGACCGCTCCGGCGGCCTGTTCGCCATCGACAACCGCGACCCCTTCACCGGTGCCGCGGTCCTCTCCCGGGGCCTCACCGGCACCCACCAGGGCCGCCCCTTCGTCGCCTCCCCTCTGCTGAAGCAGCGCTTCGACCTGACGTCCGGCCAGTGCCTGGACGACGAGACGGTACGGGTGACGGCTTACGAGGTGCGGACGGCGTAGCCGACCGGCCTGAGCGTCTCGCCGAACGGGAGCGCCCCTTCTTCACGGAGGGGCGCTTTCCGCGTCCGCCTGGCAGGCTGGGGCCATGGTCACGCAGCCGAACGAAGGGACCGGCCTCGTCCGGCTCGGTGTCCCCATCGACGCCCGTCCGCTGTTCGGCCCGGAACTGGAGGCGCTGCTGGGCCTGCTGCGCGGGCTGCGCCCCAGCGGCTGGGAGCGGATCGCCGTTCCGGGCTGGACCGTGCACGACGTCGCCGCGCACCTTCTGGGCGACTACTGTGCCCGCCTCGGCCGCCGGGAGCCGCCGCTCTCGTTCGCGCCGGGCGAGACCCTGGAGACGTTCATCCATCGTGCCAACCAGGAGTGGGTCGAGCGCCATCGCGACATCGGCGCGGCAGCGCTCGTCGACTCCCTGGAGCGGACGGGCACCGAACTGGCCCACCGCTTCGCGCGAGCGGACCTGGACGCACCTGCCCTCGGCGTGTCCTGGGCCGGGGCCGATCCGGCGCCGATGTGGCTGGACTGCGCCCGTGAGTTCACCGAGCACTGGACCCACCGCCAGCAGATCCGCCACGCGGTGGGGCTGGGCACCGACGCGGAGCCGCGGGCCCTGTCCCTGGTCCTCGACACCTTCATGCGGGCGCTGCCGCACACCCTGCGCGACACCGGGGCGCCTGGCGGCACGCAGGTGGAGGTGACGGTCGACGGCCCGGTCGAAGCCACCTGGACCGTGACCGCCGGGCCGGGGGGCTGGTCCCTGGCCGAAGCGCCCGAGGGCCGGCCGGCGGCCGCACTACGACTGGACACGGAGACCGCCTGGCGGCTGTGCACCCGCGGTATCGAGCCGGCCACGGCACTCGCACGGGCCCGGGTCCGGGGGGACCAGCGGCTGGGCGAGGCCGTCTGCCGGATCGTGTCCATCGTGTACTGATCACGTCCCGTCGGGTGCCGTCGTGATCCGGCCCTCGGACGCCGGGGACGACGTTCACCGCGGTGGCCGTGTCGCTGCAGGCGAGGGCCGGGGCGACGCGGACCGGGGCGCGTCGGCGGCGCGTTCGCAGTGCGGCCAGTCGCCGAAGTCGCGGTCCCGGCTCCACAGCTTCCGGGCCGCGTGGATGTTCCACTCCGGGTCCAGGGCCTGGCGCGGGGTGCCGCCCAGTTCGCGCAGCCGGGTGTCGGAGATCTGGAACAGGCCCCAGTTCCGGGTGCCGTTGGTGTTGGGGAGGATGTGCAGCGGGTCGAGGAAGGACTGGCAGTCGGCGATGGCCACCGCCTTGTCCGGCACTTCGGGGAACACCTCCCGTACCCGTTGCCGCACCTTCTGCGGTGACCACACGCCCATCCGGACGCGCGAGGTGTACAGCGCCTTCTTCGTCGGCTCCCCGACGACTCCGTTGGGCTGGAGTCCGGCGAGCACCTGGAAGGCCGTGACGCGGCGCAGGGTCTGCGGTCCGAAGTCCCCGTCCACGCCGATGTCCGCGCCCTTGGCGTGCAGCAGGCGCTGCACCTCCCGTACGCACTCGTCGTGCTCCCCCATCGCGATCACGGGCGGGCAGTTGGCCGAGAACAACGGCCGGTCCTCGCCGGTGCTCCGCCCGCCGCCGGAGGGTGACCGGCCGTTCGACAGGGCCCAGGCGGAGACGCTGACGGCGGCGACGAGCGCGGCGACGACGACGCAGGTGCGCAGCCGGCGCCGGCGTGACCATCGGGCGGGCCGTGGGCTCGGCCCGGCCTGCGGCTCACCGGCCCGGCCGGGATCCGGCTCCCCGGACCGGGCAGGGCGCTGATCCGAGCCCTCGTGCGGGGCCACGACCGGAGCCGGGTCCGGGACCGGGGACGGGGCTTTGTCCGGGGCCGGGTCGACAGCCTGTTCCGCGGGTTCGTGTTCCGGTGTGCGTTCCTCGTCTCCCCCCGCACCGGCCGCGGCGGCCCGCGCCGCGTCCGCCAGCGCCCACAGGCGGTGCAGGGTGCGCAGTTCGTCCGGGGTCGCGCCACAGACCGTGGCCAGCCGGTGCACGCTCCCGTAGTCCTGCGGCACCGACGTGCCCCGGCAGTAGCGGTGCAACGTCGAACCGGCCAGTCCGGACTTCCTGGCGAGGGCCTCGTAACTGAGCCCGGACCGGCTCTTCAGCGAACGCAGCAGCGCGGCGAACCGCTCCGTTTCTGGGCATGCGGACAACGCCTCTCCCCCCTCGAAATCCCCAACAGGACGCTGGTCGGGCGTCTCGTGCCGACACTGTGCCACCAAAGGCGTCCCATGGCCGTCCCAACGGTTCCGGAACGCGCCAGGCAGGCGCTGGGACACCCGTCCCGGCATCCCAGGCGGCCCCGCCGTCCTTGCCCGGCCCGGTCGTGCCTTGCCAGCGTCGGGCCGTCCGCACCACCGTCCCCCGACCTCCGAGGAGACCAGGCTCATGCGCCTTTCCGTACGCAGGCACTCTCGTACGAATTCGCTGCTCGCGGTTCTCACCGTCAGCGCCGCCGCCGTCACCGCCCTGGCCGTGCCGAGCTCCGCGTCGGCGGCCCCGGCCGCGCCCGCCGCGGTGGACTGCGCGTCCGGGCACGTCTGTTTCTGGACCGGCTTCAACTTCACCGGCAGCAAGTGCGCGTGGGACGTGGCCGACCCCGACTGGCAGAACGGTGCCATCAGGTGCTCCTGGGCCGCCACGACCAACGTGAAGTCGGTGTGGAACGCGGGCACCAGCAGCTCCAGCGGTGTCGCCTACTACCGGGGCGCCGACTACTCCGACCGCATCGGCTGCACCCGCCAGCAGCACGGCGGCAACCTGGCCGGTACGTACAAGGTCCGCTCCCACCGGTGGATCTCGGGCAGCTGCGGCTGACCCGGCCCCCGGCACACGAACGCGGTGGCGTGCACGCCTGCAAGAGCGTGCACGCCACCGCGGCATGTCCCGCGGGCGCGGGTCAGCCCACGAGGGGCGAACCGCGTGCTCCGCCGGGAGGGGCCGCGTGTCGAGGTAGAACCACTCGGCGTCGGCGGTGGGCCGGGGCGACGGTTCCACCGCCTCCTCCGCCGGGCCGGCGACCGGGCGCCTTGGCAGCGGCGTCGTCGCCGGAGTCTCGAAGGCGGGTTGCGGCAGGCGTGGTCCAACGCAGCCGCAGCGCCGCGGAGGAGCAGCGGGCCCGCCCATTCGACCGTTTCTGGCGCGCTCCGGGTGCCCTCAAGGGCGGTACGGGACTCGGGCTCGCCCTGGTGCAGCGGCTCACCCATGCCGGCGGTGGCGAGGCGACCCTGCGCGCGGCGGCGACGGGCGGACTGGAGGTGGTGATCCGGCTGCCGTCGGCACGGCCTGGGGGCGAGGGCGGCCCCGGCCCGGGCGGCGAGCGCCCGAGGAGGCCCGGACGGGAGGTTCCGGCGCTGCCCGCGTAGGCCCGGACGGGAGGCTCCGGCACCGCCGGCGTCGCACTGACCGCCGTGGGACACAGGCGGCACACAGCATGCCGCCCCACGGCCACGAGTTGGCCATGCCCCGTCAACCCGGCCCCCTTAGCGTCCTTTCCGCCTCCCCCCACGCACGACCCCTGCCGTCGACCGGCGGCGGGGCGGTACGGCACCTCTGGAGTGAGAGTGGAACGTCGTAGCCTCCTGCGTGCGGCCGTCCTCGGCGGCACATCGGCCGCTCTGGGCGGAACCCTGTGGCGCGGCGCCGCGTACGCGGCTCCCGCCCAGCCCGGCACCGGCCCCTACGGGCCGCTGGGTTCCCCGGACGCCAACGGCATCAGACTCCCCAGCGGCTTCACGAGCCGGGTCATCGCCCGGTCGGGCCAGCGGGTCGGGAGCACGTCGTACACCTGGCACAACGCCCCGGACGGCGGCGCCTGTTACGCCGACGGCACGGGCTGGATCTATGTCTCCAACTCCGAGATCAACCCCTCGGGCGGCGCGAGCGCGGTGAAGTTCTCGTCGGCCGGCGCGATCACGGGCGCGTACCGCATCCTGTCGAACACCCGGCAGAACTGCGCGGGCGGCAAGACGCCGTGGAACACCTGGCTGTCCTGCGAGGAGGTGGACCGGGGTTACGTCTACGAGACGGACCCGTGGGGCACGAAGGCGGCGGTGCGCCGGGACGCGATGGGCCGCTTCAAGCACGAGGCGGCCGCGGCCGACCCGGTCCGCCGGGTCGTCTACCTGACGGAGGACGTGACGGACGGCTGCTTCTACCGCTTCCGGCCGACGACCTGGGGCGATCTGTCCTCCGGCACGCTGGAGGTCATGGTGGCGGGCACCGGCACCAGCGGCCCGGTGACCTGGTCCCGGATCCCCGACCCCTCCGGCGCGACGGCCACCCGCAACCAGGTGTCCGGCGCCAAGCGGTTCAACGGCGGCGAGGGCTGCTACTACGCGAACGACACCTGCTGGTTCACCACGAAGGGCGACAACCGCGTCTGGCAGTACAACGCGGCCGCCCAGACCATCGAACTCGCCTACGACGACTCCCTGGTCACCGGCGGCACGGCCCCGCTCACCGGCGTGGACAACGTCACCGGCTCCGCCTCCGGCGACCTCTTCGTCGCCGAGGACGGCGGCACCATGGAGATCTGCGTCATCACCCCCGCCGACGTCGTGGCCCCCTTCCTCCGCGTCGACGGCCAGTCCGCCTCGGAGATCACCGGGCCGGCCTTCTCCCCTGACGGCACCCGCCTCTACTTCTCCAGCCAGCGAGGCACCGGTGGCACGTCCTCGGCCGGCATCACGTACGAGGTGACGGGCCCGTTCCGCTCGTAGCCACCCCGTCCGGCTTCACGTGACCATCACAAGTTGGTCACCCCTCCCTCACGCCGGGCCGCCCGGGCCTACGGTCATCCCCTCACGTATCAGCCCTGGGGGGATGACCATGACCGATCCGTACACCGGCCCGCACACCACCCCGTACCCCGCACCGCCCATGCCCCGGCCCGGGAGACCGGCGCCCCGCTGGGCCCGGAAGCGCTACGTGCTCCCCGCGCTCGGGCTGGCCCTGTTCATCGGCATCGGCCTGGGCGCCGGGGGCGGGGAGACCACCGCGGACGCCAAGCCCGCCTCCGCCGAGCCGCAGCCGGCCGTCACGGTCACCGCGACGGCCACCGCCACCGCGACGCCGCCCGCGAAGGAACCGGAGCCCGCTCCCACCGTCACCGCCACGAAGACCGTGAAGGTCACCACCACGGTCACCGCACAGCCCGCGGCGGACGGCGGGTCCGACGACGGTGGCTCCGGGGGCGGCGGGGACGTGTACTACGCCAACTGCAGCGAGGTCCGGGCCGCGGGAGCCGCCCCCATCCACCGGGGTGAGCCCGGTTACGCCTCCCACCTGGACCGGGACGACGACGGGGTCGCCTGCGACACCTGAGCCCGGCCTGCCGGTGACCATCGGCGAATCCGGCCGTTCCACCGTTCGGGCAGCTCGATCCGGGCTGCCCAGCCGACGGAAGGAACATCACCGTGGACACGACCGCGCCCGTCCCGAACGCGCCGCGTGTGCTGCCCCGTGCCGAGTGGGTCAAGACACTGCCGCAGACCATCGTCGCGTCCTGCGTCCTGCTGCTCGACGCCGAGGACCGGATCCTGCTGCTGCGCTACGCCGGGGGGCAGCCCGCAGCGGGGCTCTGGGGGCTGCCGGGCGGCATGCTCGACCCGGGCGAGGACCCCGTCGGTGCCGCCCGCCGGGAGTTGCACGAGGAGACCGGCATCGTCCTCGAAGGAGACCTGCGGTTCATCGGGTACGACCACCGGGCCGATGTGCTGGGCACGGGGCCGGTGATCGACTTCTACTTCCACGGAGGGCGGCTCCCGGCCGGGCAGCCGGTCCGGCGCAGCTCCGAGCACGACCGCCACGGCCTCTTCGCCCTCACCGACCTGGAATCCACACCCCTGGCGACCCGGCTGCCCACCCTCACCGCACTCCTGACCGCCGCCAGGACCGGCACCGCCGTCTGCCTACGGGAGGGCCTGCCCCGGTAACCGCCCCCCAGACCGCGGAAGGCCCGTGCAGGCGGGCACGTCACCCGACCTCGATGTCGAGGATCTCCGCCAGCCGGGACAGCCCCTCGAGCGCACGCTCCTTGTGCGCGGCCACGACCCGAGTGCGCTCGGTCGCCGGCAGATGCCTGTCGGCCTCGGCGAGCAGGTCCGCGTACTCGCCGAGCACCTGCACAGCGAGGTTCGCGAGCTGCCCCGCTCTGCGGTGCACGGGGTCGCCCGGGTTCAGGTCGGCTTCGAAGATCTCCAGCGCCTCGTCCAGGTGCGAGCGTCGGCCTGTGCCGAGGGTGCCCGGTGCCGGCTTCTTGTCCATGCCCGAGTGTCCCGCACCGGGCGGGCGAACAGAACGCCGACAGCGCGGGAGCCGCACCTCCGCACAAGGTGCCGCTCCCGCGCTTCTGCGTGCGCCGGAGCCGCCGCGATCGGTGAGGGTCGGGGACCGTCGGCGGCTCCGGGTTCTGTGGACCCCGGCTAGCGGTGGTCGCTGCCCTGGGACTGGACCGCCGCCCGGCCCGCTTCCAGGCGGGCCACCGGGATGCGGAACGGGGAGCAGGAGACGTAGTCGAGTCCGACCTCATGGAAGAAGTGGACCGACTCGGGGTCGCCGCCGTGCTCGCCGCAGACGCCGAGCTTGAGGTCGGGGCGGGTCTCGCGGCCGGCCTTGGCGGCCAGCTTCACCAGGGAGCCGACGCCGTCCTTGTCGATCGTCTCGAACGGGGAGACACCGAAGATGCCCTTCTCCAGGTACGCGGTGAAGAAGCTCGCCTCCACGTCGTCCCGGGAGAAGCCCCACACCGTCTGGGTGAGGTCGTTCGTGCCGAAGGAGAAGAACTGGGCGGCCTCGGCGATCTGACCGGCGGTCAGCGCGGCGCGCGGCAGCTCGATCATCGTGCCGATGGACAGCTTGAGCTGCGCGCCCGAGGCCGCCTCCACCTCGGCGATGACCTGGTCGGCCTCCTCGCGCACGATCTCCAGCTCCTGGACCGTGCCGACGAGCGGGATCATGATCTCGGCGCGCGGGTCGCCCTTGGCGGCCTTGCGCTCGGCCGCGGCCTCGGCGATGGCCCGGACCTGCATGGTGAACAGGCCCGGGATGACCAGGCCGAGGCGCACACCGCGCAGACCCAGCATCGGGTTCTGCTCGTGCAGCCGGTGCACGGCCTGGAGGAGGCGCAGTTCGTTCTCGTGCGGCTCCTGGCGGGACTCGGCGAGCGCCACGCGGACGGACAGCTCGGTGATGTCCGGGAGGAACTCGTGCAGCGGCGGGTCGAGCAGGCGGACGGTGACCGGGAGGCCGTCCATCGACTCGAAGAGCTGGACGAAGTCCTGCTTCTGGAGCGGGAGCAGCTGCTTGAGGGACTCCTCGCGCTCGGCGTCGGTGTCGGCCAGGATCAGCCGCTCCACCAGCTCGCGCCGGTCGCCGAGGAACATGTGCTCGGTGCGGCACAGGCCGATGCCCTGGGCGCCGAAGCGGCGGGCGCGCAGCGCGTCCTCGGCGTTGTCGGCGTTGGCGCGCACGCGCAGGCGGCGCTTGCGGTCGGCGAAGGCCATCATGCGGTGCACGGCCTCGACCAGCTCGTCGGCGTCGTCGGCACCGGGGTGCATCCGGCCCTCGAAGTACTCCACGACCGGCGACGGCACGACCGGTACCTCACCGAGGTAGACCTTGCCCGAGGAGCCGTCGATGGAGACGACGTCGCCCTCCTCGACGACGTGCCCGCCCGGGACGGTCATCCGGCGGCGCTTGGTGTCGACCTCCAGCTCCTCCGCGCCGCAGACACAGGTCTTGCCCATGCCGCGCGCGACGACGGCCGCGTGGGAGGTCTTGCCGCCGCGGGAGGTCAGGATGCCCTCGGCGGCGATCATGCCGTCCAGGTCGTCGGGGTTGGTCTCGCGGCGGATCAGGATGACCTTCTCGCCCGAGCGGGACCACTTCACGGCCGTGTAGGAGTCGAACACGGCCTTGCCGACGGCCGCGCCCGGGGAGGCGGCGATGCCCCGTCCGACCTGCGCGACCTTCGCGTCCTCGTCGAAGCGCGGGAACATCAGCTGCGCGAGCTGGGCGCCGTTGACGCGGGTGAGCGCCTCGGCCTCGTCGATCAGGCCCTGGTCCACCAGCTGCGTCGCGATGCGGAAGGCCGCGCCCGCGGTGCGCTTGCCGACGCGGGTCTGGAGCATCCACAGCACACCGCGCTCGATGGTGAACTCGATGTCGCAGAGATCCTTGTAGTGGTTCTCCAGCGTCTGCATGATCTGCATCAGCTGGTCGTACGACTTCTTGTCGATCTGCTCCAGCTCGGCGAGCGGCACGGTGTTGCGGATGCCCGCGACGACGTCCTCGCCCTGGGCGTTCTGCAGGTAGTCGCCGTAGACGCCCTGGTGGCCGGAGGCGGGGTCGCGGGTGAAGGCGACGCCGGTGCCGGAGTCGGGGCCGAGGTTGCCGAAGACCATGGAGCAGACGTTGACGGCCGTGCCCAGGTCGTGCGGGATGCGCTCCTGGCGGCGGTAGAGCTTGGCCCGGTCGGTGTTCCAGGAGTCGAAGACGGCGTGGATGGCGAGGTCCATCTGCTCGCGCGGGTCCTGCGGGAAGTCCCGGCCGGCCTCGGTCTTGACGATCTTCTTGAACTTGGTGACGAGCTTCTTGAGGTCGGCGGCCTCCAGCTCGGTGTCGACCGTGACCTTCTTGGCCGTCTTGGCCGCCTCCAGCGCGTCCTCGAACAGCTCGCCGTCGACACCCAGGACGGTCTTGCCGAACATCTGGATGAGGCGGCGGTAGGAGTCCCACGCGAACCGGTCGTCGCCGGCCTGCTTGGCCAGGCCCTGCACGGACTTGTCGGAGAGGCCGATGTTGAGGACGGTGTCCATCATGCCGGGCATGGAGAACTTGGCGCCCGAGCGCACCGACACGAGCAGCGGGTCGTCGGCCTGGCCGAGCTTCTTGCCCATACGGGCCTCCAGCGCGTCGAGGTGTGCACTGACCTCGTCACGCAGTGCCGCCGGCTCCTCGCCGCTGTCCAGGTAGACCTTGCAGGCCTCGGTGGTGATCGTGAACCCGGGCGGGACCGGAAGTCCGAGGTTCGTCATCTCGGCGAGGTTCGCGCCCTTGCCACCGAGGAGGTCCTTGAGGTCCTTGTTGCCCTCGGTGAAGTCGTAGACGAACTTCACGCCCTCAACGCTGGTGCCGTGCTCAGCTACCTGGGGATCTTTGTTTTCCGACACGGGTCTCGACTCCTCGAGGACGCGGTGGCTGCCCTGACGGCGAGGAACATACCCAGATCAAAGGCGTCTGGGTACGTCCACTCGTGCGTCATACGCCTGTAACCACTCGTCCGCCAGCGGATCGAAAGTCAAGGCTGAGAAAGCGATCACGGGCGCGTGTTTTCACTTCTTGAACGCAAGAACCTCCCTCACCCCCTCTGGACGCTCATCTGAGCGCAGTTTCCGCACATTTGATTTCGCTCGATGAACGATCAAAGCGTGGCACTCAGTGCCACCCTTTGGAGAAGTGCAGTCGCTCACGATCCGCTCATCTGAGCGCAACCCTTATCAGGGGTGGCGAGAATCACGCTGCCACAGACGACGGAATTTCACCATGCGGACGCGTCACGGGACCGGAACGCGGCCGTCACACCCCGAGCGCGCGCAGCCGCTCCTCGGCCCGCTCGGGCGCGTAGAGGTGCTCCACGACCATCGCACCGGCCCCCACCAGCCCGGCCCGCTCGCCCAGCCGTGTGGTCACGATGTCCAGGTGAGCGGTGGAGCGGGGCAGCGCCCGCTGGTACAGCAGTTCACGGACGCCCGTCAGGAAGGCAGTTCCGGCCAGATCCCCGGCGATCATCAGCACGCCGGGGTTGAGCAGGGTCACGACGGTCGCGAGGACGTCCCCGACGCGGCGCCCGGCCTCCCGGGCGAGTCCGACCGCCTCCGGATGCCCGGACGCCAGCAGGTCCCGCACATCCGAGCCGGAAGCCGCCGCCACCCCCGCCTCCGCCAGCCGCCGCGCCACCGCGCCACCGCTCGCGACGGCGGCCAGACAGCCGTACGAACCGCACCGGCACAGCGCCTCGGCGCCCTCCGGCACCCGGATGTGCCCGATGTCGCCCGCCCCGCCGTCGACGCCCCGGAAGACCGAGCCGTCCACCACGACCCCGGCGCCGATGCCGGTGGAGACCTTGACCAGCACGAAGGCGGAGCAGCCGGGGTAGCCGGTGCGCTGTTCCCCGTACGCCATGAGGTTGGCGTCGTTGTCCACCAGCACGGGCACCCCGGCGGCGCCCGCGTGCTCGCCGAGCGCCCGGGCCAGCCGCCCCCTTATGTCGTAGCCGTCCCAGCCGGGCATGATCGGCGGCTGGACGACGCGGCCGGTCTCGGTGTCGACCGGGCCGGGCACCGCGAGCCCGACCCCGCAGACGGCCTCGGACCCGTGTCCGGCCTTTTCGAGCAACTCGGCGAACCAGCGGCCGAGTTCGCCGAGCACGGCGTCCGGACCGTCCTCCACGACCAGGGTGCCGGAGTGCTCGGCGAGTATCTCGCCGCTCAGCGACAGCACGGCCGCCCGCGCGTGCCGGGTGTCGAGGTCGGCGGCCAGGACCACCGCGTGCTCGTCGTCGAACTCCAGGGTGATGGAGGGCCGCCCGCCCAGCGGGGAGTCCACCGGCCCCCCGGCGCCCTCGCGCAGCCAGCCCGCACGGAAGAGCCGGTCGAGCCGCTGCCCGACGGTGGCCCGGGACAGTCCGGTCGCCTGTTGCAGCGCACCCCGGGTCACGGCACGGCGACTGCGCACCAGTTCGAGCAGATCGCCGGCGCTCGCCTGAACGCGTCCCGTCATGCGCACCCCCTTGTGTTTCCCAACCCTGCATTACATATTGGGTTTTGCGTGTTAAATAGACGTAACCCTACGGTAGCCCCTGCCGATCCTGGTCAGGAGTACGTTTTGGGAGAGCCCCGAGTGGATCGCATCGCCCAGCTCACCACGCGTCCCGCGGGGCGCGAGACCGTATACGATCCGGCCGCCGCGCCGTCTTCCCTGCAGGTCAGGGCCGCACAAGTGCTGGAGGGCAACTGGACGGGCGGATCCACGGTGCCCTCGCGCGGCCTGTATCCGCACCAGTGGTCGTGGGACTCGGCGTTCATCGCGATCGGCCTGCGGCATCTGTCGCCGTTACGGGCCCAGACGGAA
This sequence comes from Streptomyces sp. NPDC093598, assembly GCF_044764825.1. Classification (NCBI taxonomy): domain Bacteria; kingdom Bacillati; phylum Actinomycetota; class Actinomycetes; order Kitasatosporales; family Streptomycetaceae; genus Streptomyces; species Streptomyces sp. NPDC093598. The sequence continues at coordinate 843,410 of NZ_JBIWIV010000001.1, forward strand.
CTGGAGACGCTGCTGGCGGCCCAGTGGGCGGACGGGCGGATCCCGCACATCGTCTTCAACCCCTCCGTCCCTCTCGACGCGTACTTCCCGAGCCCCGACTTCTGGCGCTCCTCGACCGCGGGACGCGCGGCGGGCGCCCCGGGCACCGTACAGACCTCCGGGATCGTGCAGCCACCGGTGCACGCGCTGGCCGCGTGGCTGGTGCACCTCGCCGACCCGGGTCTGTCCAGGGCACGCGGCTTCCTCACCCGGGTGCACCCCCGGCTGGCCGCCTGGCACCGCTACCTCCTGCACCGGCGCGACCTCGGCGGAGGCGGACTGGTGTCCGTCGTGCACCCCTGGGAACAGGGCATGGACAACAGCCCCTGCTGGGACCGTCCGCTGTCCCGGGTCGCTCCGGCCCCCGCCCGCTCCTTCCGCCGGGCCGACCTCGACCACGGCGCCCCCGAGGACCGGCCGACGGATCTGGACTACGGGCGGTACGTGCGGCTGGCGGCGGACTACCGGGACCGCGGATACGCCGACGGCCCGGGCGACTTCGCCGTGGAGGACCCGGCGTTCAACGCCCTGCTCATCGCCTCCGAGTACGCCCTGGACCACATCGCGCACGAGCTGGGCGCGGCGGGCTCGGCCCGGCAGGCCCGCGCCGAGCGGCTCACCGCCGCCCTGGTGGAGCGGCTGTGGGAACCGGCCGCGGGGATGTTCCTGTGCCGGGACGTGCGCGCCGGGGAGCTGATTCCCGAACGCGGCGTCACCGGCCTCGTCCCCCTGCTGCTGCCGGCGCTGCCGCGCGACCTCGCGGCCACCCTGGTCCGCACGGTCTGCGGCCCGCACTTCGGCCTCGGCGGCACGACCCGCCTGGTCCCGAGCTACGACCTGCTCGGCGAGGCCTTCGACCCGCACCGCTACTGGCGCGGCCCGGCCTGGTTCAACACCAACTGGCTGCTGGAGCGCGGACTGCGGCTGCACGGCGAGCGGGGCCGGGCCGACGCGCTGCGCAAGGGCATGCTGCACACCGCCGGCGCCTCCGGCTTCGCGGAGTACGTCGACCCGTACACGGCACAGGCCTGCGGCGTCACCGGCTTCGGCTGGACCGCCGCGCTCACGCTCGACCTGCTGCACGACCGGCCCGCACGGGGCAGGAACGGCCTCACGGCGACCAAGGGAGGGGACCGAGGATGACGGACCGGCATCATCTGCTCGTGCACGGCCGGACGTTCGCCGCCGTCGGCGACCGCGGTGACATCAGCGGCTACCGGGGCGGCAGCGCCCCGGACGGCATGTTCGTACGGGACGCCCGGCATCTGAGCCGGTGGCAGCTCACCGTCGACGGGGCGGTGCCCGACACGCTGACGCCGGTCGCCGACGGGGACACCGCCCGCTGTGTGCTCGTCCCGCGCGGCGGCCGCGACGAGCCGCCCGCGTACACGCTCTTCCGCGAACAGGCCGTCGGGGACTCCTCGTTCGTGGAGTCCTTGCGCGTCACCAGCAACCGCCCGGTACCGACGACGGTCCACCTCGCGGTCACCGCCGACGCCGACTTCACCGACCAGTTCGAGCTGCGCTCCGACCACCGCACCTACCCGAAGCCCGGCGCCGTCCGCTCCCGCCGCGTGCTCGGCCACGGCGTGGAGTTCGCCTACCGGCGGGGCGAATGGCGGTCCGTCACGACCGTGACGACGGACCCCCAGCCGGACGCCGTGGAGGAGACCGGCACCGGCGCCCGCCGCCTGGCGTGGACCCTGGACCTCGAACCGCACGGCACCGCCGAGCTGACCCTGCGGGTCATCGCCCGTCCGCACGGCGACCGGCGCGCCCTGCGCGTACCCCGATCGCCCGCCGCCGTCCAGGAGCGACTGCGCGCCAGGGAACGCGAGTTCGTCCAGGACGTGGCTTTCCCGAGCGGCTGGCCGGAGCTGGCCGCGGCCTGCACCCGGGGTCTCGCCGACCTCGCGGCCCTCCAGCTCCCGGCGACCGGCCCGGACGGCGAGGACCTGCGCGTCCCGGCCGCCGGCGCCCCCTGGTTCCTGACGCTGCTGGGCCGGGACGCCCTGCTGACCTCGCTGTTCGCGCTGCCCTACCGGCCCCGGCTGGCCGCCGCCACCCTGCCCGCGCTCGCCGCGACCCAGGCCACCGGGACCGGCGCCGACGGGATCGCCCAGCCCGGCAAGATCGTGCACGAGGTTCGGCACGGCGAACTGGCGCACTTCGGCCAGGTCCCCTACGGCCGCTACTACGGCTCGGTCGACGCCACGCCCCTGTTCCTCGTCCTGCTCGGCGCGTACACCGAGCACACCGGCGACACCGGCCCGGCCCGCCGCCTGGAATCCCACGCCCGGGCGGCCGTCACCTGGATGCTCGACCACGGCGGCCTGACCTCGCGCGGCTACCTCGTCTACCGCGCCGACCAGGGCGGCCTCGCCAACCAGAACTGGAAGGACTCCCCCGGCGCCATCTGCTCCGCCGAAGGCACCCGCCCCCAGGGGCCGGTGACGGCCGCGGGCGCCCAGGGCTACGCCTACGACGCCCTGCGCCGCACGGCGGGCCTCGCCCGCACGGTGTGGCAGGACACGACGTACGCGCACCTGCTGGAGCAGGCGGCCGGTGACCTGCGCGACCGTTTCCAGCGGGACTTCTGGATGCCGGAGCACTCCTTCCCGGCCCTCGCGCTCGACGGCCGGGGCAAGCAGGTCGACGCGCTGGCCTCGGACGCCGGGCACCTGCTGTGGTCGGGCCTGCTGGACAAGGAGTACGGCGAACTCGTCGGCCGGCGGCTCCTCGAACCGGACTTCTTCTCCGGCTGGGGCGTCCGCACCCTCGCCGCCGGGCAGCCGGCGTACCACCCGCTCTCCTACCACCGCGGCTCGGTCTGGCCGCACGACAACGCGCTGATCGCACTGGGCCTGGCCCGCTACGGGCTGCACGACGAGGCCCGCGCGATCGCCCACGGCCTGGTCGACGCGGCGGGCGCGACCGGCCACCGGCTCCCGGAGGTCCTCGCGGGCTACGGCCGCGACACGCACCCGGAGCCGGTGCCGTACCCGCACGCGTGCGTGCGTGAATCCCGTTCGGCGTCGGCCCCGTTGGCGCTGCTCACGGCGGTCGGCGTGGTCTGAGGGCGGGTTGGCCGGCTGTTTGCCGGGTGTTTGCCGAGTGCTGGCCCGGCGGGCTGAACACACCTGGTGGACGCCCCGTACGGAACGGAGGCGGACCCGTACCCCCACCCGGGTCCGCCACCTCACCGGTTCCGTACGGGAAGGACCTCCGGGTGCCTGTCTTCACACGCTTCCACCAGTCGTCGCGGCCGGGCGACGGCAGGTCCGGGGCCGGGCCCGAGCCGGAGCGTGACGAGAAGGCGGACGTCCCGGAGGAGGTCGTCACGGAGGAGGTCGTCACGGAGGAGGCCGTCACGGAGGAGGCCGTCACGGAGGAGGCGGAGAGCGCCGGCGCCGGGACACGCCTCACCCGTCTGCGCACCTGGCGCACCCGTCACCCCCGAGCGGCCCGCGCGCTCCGCCTGACGACCACCGCCCTCGCCGCCGTCCTGGTCCTCGGGGCCCTGCTGCTGCCCAACACCCTCCCCGCCCTGAAAGCGGCCGGCTTCGCGCGGATCCCGGCCGAGGCGGTCATCGGGGCCGTCGTCGTGCTGGCGCTGCCGCGCCGGCCCCGGCTGGTGGCGGCGGTGCTGTACGGGCTCGGCCTCACCGCGCTGACCATGGTGAACCTGCTCGACATGGGGTTCAACGAGTACCTGGGCCGGGGCTTCAACGCCGCGCTCGACTGGGATTTGCTGCCCGACGCGCAGGCGTACGTCGAGGACACGCTGGGCGAGGGCGTCGCGACCGCTGCCGCCGTCGGTGCGGTGGCACTCGTGCTGCTCGTGGCGGCCGTCATGGTCGCGGCGGCGATCCGGCTCGCGACCGTACTGGCCCGGCACCGGGTGCGGGCGACCAAGGGCGCCCTGATCGCCGGCACCGTCTGGGTCACCTGCTCCGCGCTGGGCCTGACCCTGTTCGGCGGGCCGATCGCCTCCGAGCGCGGGGCCGGGGCCCTCAGGGTGCACGCGCAGCGGACGGTGGAATCGCTGCGCGACGAGGCGGCGTTCGTGAAGCAGTCGAAGGCGGACACCTTCGGCAACACCCCGCCCGGTGAGCTGCTGCCGGACCTGCGCGGCAAGGACGTGATCTTCACGTTCATCGAGAGCTACGGCCGCAGCGCGATCGAGGACCCCGTCATGGCACCCGGCGTCGACCGGACCCTCGACACGAGCACCAAGGCCCTGGAGAAGGCCGGCTTCGCCGCCCGCAGCGGCTGGCTGACCTCGGCGACGTACGGCGGCAGCAGCTGGCTCGGCCACTCCACGACCATGTCCGGCCTGTGGATCGACAACCAGCGGCGCTACCGCACGGTCAGCGCCGGCGACCACCTCACCCTCACCAAGGCGTTCCAGAAGACCGGCGCGTGGGACACGGTCGGCGTCATGCCGGGCGTGCAGAAGGGCTGGCCGGAGGAGAAGTGGTACGGCCTCGACAAGCTGTACGACGCCTTCGACCTGGGCTACCGGGGACCGAAGTTCAGCTGGTCGACCATGCCCGACCAGTACGCGCTGGAGGCGTTCCAGCGTCAGGTGCACGGAAAGAAGCGGGACAAGCCGCTGATGTCGTTCGTCATCCTGACCTCCAGCCACCAGCCCTGGGCGCCCATCCCCGAGATGGTCGGCTGGGACGAACTCGGCGACGGCTCGGTCTTCGACGCGATCCAGAAGGCCGGCAACAAGGCGTCGGACGTCCTCACCGACACCACCAAGTCCCGTGAGGAGTACGGCAAGTCCATCCAGTACTCCGTGACCAGCCTCACCCAGTGGCTTCAGCGCTACGGCACCGACGACACCGTCCTGGTGTTCCTCGGCGACCACCAGCCCATCGCCCGGGTCAGCGGCAACCGCGCCTCCCGGGACGTGCCGGTGTCGATCGTCGCGAAGGACCCGAAGGTCCTGGACAAGGTCGCCGACTGGAACTGGACGGAGGGCCTCAAGCCCGACAGCGACGCGCCCGTGTGGAAGATGAGCTCGTTCCGCGACCGCTTCCTCAAGGCGTTCGGCTCCACACCGCACCCCTCCAAGGGCTGATCAGCCGCCCGAGGTGTCCAGTTCGGCGTCCTCACCGACCCCGGCGCAGTCGTAGGGGTCCTTCAGCCAGCCGTCCGGCAGCACCACCCGGTTGTTGCCGGACGTACGGCCCCGGGGCCCGTCCGCACCCGTGGGCCAGGGCTGGTCGAGGTCCAGCTCGTCCAGTCCGGAGCGCAGTTCCTCCAGCGAGGACGTGATGGCGAGGCGCCCGCGCATCTCGGAGCCGACCGCGAAGCCCTTCAGGTACCAGGCGACGTGCTTGCGGAAGTCGATCACGCCCCGGGACTCGTCGCCGATCCACTCCCCGAGCAGGGTGGCGTGCCGGACCATGACGTCGGCGACCTCGCGCAGGATGGGGCGGGCGATGTCCTCGGCGCGGCCCTCGAAGGCTGCGACCAGGTCCGAGAACAGCCACGGCCGCCCGAGGCAGCCGCGGCCCACGACCACCCCGTCGCAGCCGGTCTCGCGCACCATCCGCAGGGCGTCTTCGGCCGACCAGATGTCGCCGTTGCCGAGCACCGGGATCTCCGGCACGTGCTCCTTCAGCCGGGCGATGGCGTCCCAGTCGGCGGTGCCGCCGTAGTGCTGGGCGGCGGTGCGGCCGTGCAGGGCGATGGCGGTGACGCCCTCCTCGACGGCGATCCGGCCGGCGTCGAGGAAGGTGATGTGGTCGTCGTCGATGCCCTTGCGCATCTTCATCGTGACCGGCAGATCGCCGGCGCCGCTGACGGCCTCGCGCAGGATGGCCCGCAGCAGGTTCCGCTTGTACGGCAGCGCGGAGCCGCCGCCCTTGCGGGTGACCTTCGGCACCGGGCAGCCGAAGTTGAGGTCGATGTGGTCGGCGAGGTCCTCCTCCGCGATCATGCGGACGGCCTTGCCGACGGTCGCGGGGTCCACGCCGTACAGCTGGATGGACCGGGGCCGCTCACTCGCGTCGAAGTGAATGAGCTGCATGGTCTTCTCGTTGCGCTCGACCAGCGCCCTGGTGGTGATCATCTCGCTGACGAACAGGCCCTTGCCGCCGCTGAACTCCCGGCACAGGGTGCGGAAGGGTGCGTTGGTGATCCCGGCCATGGGGGCCAGGACAACGGGCGGCTGGACGGTGTGCGGGCCGATCTGCAGGGGCGTGGACATGCCTCCATTGTGCCGTGCAATGAGATGGCAAAATTCATTAGTTAGCCACACTATCGAAGTCGGCGTACGATGGAGCGCATGCCCGAGCTCAGCCCTCGCCGCCGCATGCTGGTGCTCGCGATCTGCTGTATGAGCCTGCTGATCGTGAGCCTCGACAACACGGTCCTGAACGTGGCTCTGCCGTCCATGCAGCAGGACCTGCACGCGAGCACGTCGGGCCTCCAGTGGACGATCGACGCCTACACCCTGGTCCTCGCCTCGCTGCTGATGCTCGCGGGTTCCACGGCCGACCGGATCGGCCGCAAGCGGGTCTTCATGGCGGGCCTGGTCGTCTTCACGATCGGTTCGGTCCTGTGCTCCCTCGCGCCGAACCTTCAGGCACTGGTCGCGTTCCGGATGGTGCAGGCGGTGGGCGGCTCGATGCTGAACCCGGTCGCCATGTCGATCATCACCAACACCTTCACCGACCCGCGCGAGCGGGCCCGGGCGATCGGCGCCTGGGGCGCGGTCGTCGGCATCTCCATGGCCGCCGGCCCGCTGGTCGGGGGTCTGCTGGTCGACTCCGTCGGCTGGCGCTCCATCTTCTGGATCAACCTGCCGGTGGGCCTGGCGGCCCTGCTGCTCACCCTGCGCTTCGTCCCCGAGTCCCGCGCGCCTCGCGCCCGCCGCCCCGACCCGGTGGGGCAGGTGCTGGTGATCGCGCTGTTCGGCTCGCTCACGTACGCCATCATCGAGGCGCCGGGACTTCCGCTCAGGTCCATCGCGCCGCTGGCCGTCGTCGCCCTTGCCGCCCTGGCGGGACTGCTCCTCTACGAACCGCGCCGCGAGGAACCGCTGATCGACCTGCGCTTCTTCCGCTCGGCACCGTTCAGCGGGGCGACGGTCATCGCGGTCAGCGCGTTCGCCGCGCTCGGCGGCTTCCTCTTCCTGTCGACGCTGTACTTGCAGAACGTGCGCGGCCTGACCGCCCTGGAGGCGGGTCTGTGGATGCTGCCCATGGCGGTCCCGACGTTCCTGTGCGCCCCCCTGTCGGGCCGCCTGGTGGGCACGCGCGGCCCCCGTCCGCCCCTGCTGATCGCGGGCTGCACGATGACGGCGAGCGGCATCCTCTTCGCCGCGTTCGAGGCCGAGACCTCGAACGTCACGCTCTTCGCCGGCTACGTCCTGTTCGGCATCGGCTTCGGGTTCGTCAACGCGCCCATCACCAACACGGCGGTCTCGGGCATGCCCCGCGCCCAGGCGGGCGTGGCCGCCGCGGTCGCCTCGACGAGCCGGCAGCTGGGCCAGACCCTGGGCGTGGCCGTGCTGGGCTCGGTCCTCGCCTCGGGCGTCGGCTCGTCCTCGTACCGCGAGACGTTCGTGTCCGCGGCACGGCCCGGCTGGTGGATCCTGGCGGCCTGCGGGTTCGCGGTGCTGGCGCTGGGGGCGGTGACCAGCGGACGGTGGGCTCGCCGCACGGCCGATCGGACGGCGGAGCGCCTGGAGTCGGCGGAGGTACGGCAGGCCGTCGGGACGAGCGGCTGAGCTCGGAACGGCCGCCGGCCAGGAGGTTCGCCGGTGCGGGCCGGGCGCCGCGACTCAGAGCTCGCGGGGTCCTCCTTCGCGACTGCCGTGCGGGGCCCAGGAGGGACGACTCCTGCTTCGCCGTCTCCCACGATGCTCAGTCGAGACAGAACTCGTTGCCCTCGATGTCCTGCATCACGATGCACGACTCGTCGTACTCGTCGGCGAGCAGCACCCGCACGCGTGTCGCGCCGAGCGCGACCAGTCGCGCGCACTCGGCTTCGAGCGCGGCGAGGCGCTCTTCACCCACGAGCCCGGTGCCGACTCGCACATCGAGATGCACCCGGTTCTTGACGACCTTGCCTTCGGGGACGCGCTGGAAGTACAGCCGCGGGCCCACGCCCGAGGGATCGCCGCAGGCGAACCCGGCACCCCGCCGCTCGGGGGGCAGAGACCGATCGAAGTCGCCCCACGTGGCGAACCCCTCCGGTGGCGGCGGTACGACGTATCCCAACACCTCGCACCAGAAGCGAGCGACGCGCTCTGGTTCCGCGCAGTCGAAGGTGACCTGGACCTGCCTGATCGATGACATCGGCGCACCATAGCAGGGGCCTTCGTCGCTCATCTCCCGGCGTGTACCGGCATGTTGTCGTGCACCCCGCGTCCATCGGGCCCGTCCGCGTCTGAGAACTCGTCCCCGGGGAAACCCTGTTGATGTTGGTCTTGCTGCACACTCCTTGCTGCGAGCGGACCGGAACGCCGGATTTTCTCGACGCGGGAGGCGCCATGACGCAGATCGACACGAGCAAGGTCAGCCGCTGGGACCAGCACGGCCGGGAGCACGTGGTGCGGGTGCGGCGTACGGGCGTGCAGCGCACGATCAGATGCGACACCTGCGGCTGGCGCAGAGGCGCCCAGTTCCTGCCCTGGCTGAAGGCGGAGGAACACCTGGCGGAGGCTCACCAGGCGACGGTGGACCCGACAGCGGCTTGAGCCGGCCCGGATACCCTAGTAGAGGATCGAGGGCAGGTACGCGCCGTCGGGCCGGTTGTACAGGCCGATGGTCATCAGGCTCATCAGCTGCACGACCTTGAGGCCGTTGGACAGGCACCACCTGAGCAGCGCGCTGTCTTCCGCGGGGACGAGGATGCCCGGGCCGCCGAACTGCGGTGCCGAAGCGATCAGCGCCTGGACATCCGGGGCGGTCTCGCCCACGGCATGCGCGAAGAAGGCCAGGTCGGTGGCGTACCCGGTGACGCGTCCCTCGCGTTCGACGACCCGGGCGGTGCCCTGTTCGAGCGCGTCGGCGACCTCGCCGCCCCGGTCGACGCCGTGGACCTGCCGGCACACGTCGTTGCAGGCGCCGAGGTCCGCGTCCGTGGCCTCCCGCACCGTGTACCCGGGCAGCGCCCGCCCGATCGGCGGCCCCTGCACACAGGCCACCGTGGCCCGGTGGGCGAAGCCCATGCTCATGTACAGCGAGAACGACCTGTTGTGGTAGCCGCTCTGCAGCAGCCGGATGCCCGGTGCCCCGCGCTCGGCGGCCCTCTCCATCACGTCGCGCATCAGACGGCGGCCCACTCCCGCGTTCTGCACGGTGGGGTCGACGGTGACCGGCCCGACCCCGACGACGGCCGAGCGTTCGTCGAGGAAGTTGCTGCCGACGATCCGCCCGTCGAGCTCGGCGACGACACCGTAGAAACCCGGGTGCGTCAGGGCTCCCTCGATCAGCGCGACACCCACGTCGGGGCTCGGGATGTCGGGCGGGAACGCATGCTCCTCGGCGACGCCGGCGAAGGCCTCGTAGCAGATCCTTCCGCACTCTGCGGCATCGTCCGCAGTGCCCGGGCGCAGTGTGAGAGCCATGATCGCCATCCCTTCTTCGCACCCCCGCGCGGCGACCCACCCCTCGCTTCCATCCTGTGCCCGTCCCGGCCGGGACGCACCCGGTGCTGACGGGCACCCCTACGGTGTTCGCCGCAGTCCCTGCACCAGCAGGTCCACGACCGCCGCGAAGTCGGCCTCGGCTCCCGGCTCCTCCCACTCCCTCGCGTGGCAGGGGTCGTGGAAGCGGCCCGTGGCCTGAAAGACCGCCCGGGCCGATGCCTCCGCGTCGGTGGCGGCGAAGTCACCGGCCTCGACGCCGGCCTGGATGATGCGGGTCAGCTGGGACTCCAGGTCGGTGATGTGCTCACCCACCGCCGAACCGTTCTCGTCGGTGAGGACCATGTAGGTGGCGAACAGCTCCGGGTCCTCGCCCGCCTTGCGGCGCTTCGCGGCGAACAGCGCGGTGAGCCAGTCCCGCAGCCGGGCCTCCGGGACGCGGTCCGCGGCGGCGATCCCGGACAGCTCCCCGGACGTGCGGTCCAGCCAGCGCTTGGTGACCGCCTCGCGCAGCGCCGCCTTCGTCCGGAAGTGGCGGTAGACGCTGCCGTGGCTGACGCCGAGCGCGCGGGCCACATCCACCACCGTGGCCTTGGCCGGGCCGTGGCGGCGCAGCACCTCCTCGGTGGCCTCGAGGATGCGCTCGGCGGTCAGAGTCTCGCTGGTCGGTGCCATGCCCCTGACCGTACCCGGAGCCCGGTTCAGCTCTCGAGGTGCGCCATCTGGGCCGCCGGGTAGCGGTCACCGGCGGCGGCACCGGCCGGTACGGCCTCCTCGATCGCGGCCAGGTCGGCCGGTTCCAGCGTGACGTCCAGCGCGCCCAGCGCCTCCGTGAGCCGGTCGCGTCGGCGGGCGCCGACCAGGGGCACGATGTCCTCACCACGCGAGAGCACCCAGGAGATGGCGATCTGCGCGACGCTCACCCCCTTCTGCTCGGCGATCTTCCGCAGCGCCTCGACGAGGTTCAGGTTGTGCCGGAGGTTTTCGCCCTGGAAGCGCGGCGACATCGCCCGGAAGTCGCCCGCGCCCAGCTGCCGGTCGGCGGTGAAGTGGCCGGAGATCAGGCCCCGGGAGAGCACCCCGTACGCCGTGATGCCGATGCCCAGCTCACGGGTGGTGGGCAGGATCTCGTCCTCGATGCCGCGGGATATGAGGGAGTACTCGATCTGGAGGTCGGAGACGGGTGCCGTGGCCGCCGCCCGGCGGATCGTCTCGGCGCCGACCTCGCTCAGGCCGATGTGCCGCACGTAGCCCTTCTCGACGAGTTCCGCGATCGCGCCGACCGTCTCCTCGATCGGCACGTCCGGGTCGAGGCGGGCGATGCGGTAGACGTCGATGTGGTCGACGCCGAGACGCTGGAGGGAGTACGCGGCGAAGTTCTTCACGGCGGCGGGCCGGCCGTCGTAGCCCAGCCAGCTGCCGTCCGGGCCGCGCAGGGCGCCGAACTTCACGCTGACCAGGGCCTGTTCGCGCCGGGCCGCGGGGGCGGCGCGCAGGGCCTCCCCGATCAGCATCTCGTTGTGGCCCATGCCGTAGAAGTCGCCGGTGTCGAGCAGGGTGACGCCCGCTTCGAGCGCCGCGTGGAGGGTCGCGATGGATTCGGCCCGGTCCGCCTCGCCGTACAGCGCGGACATGCCCATGCAGCCGAGACCGAGGGCGGAGACCTGAGGGCCGGTGGTTCCGAGGGAGCGGGTGCGCATCGTCATGCCCCCAGCGTGCCATGACAGCTGACAGATTTCAATATCTGTCAGCTGATACTTGTCAGCGCATCCCGGGGGAAGCGATCCGCACCTAGCGCGCCGTGAACGCCAGCTTCGCCCCCAGCGCCACGAACGACCCCGCGAAACCCCGCCGCAGCCAGGCCATCACCCGCGGCCGGCCCACGACATGCCGGCGCACCGACGCGGCCAGCACCCCGTACGCGGCGAACACCACGAAGGTCGCGAGCATGAAGACTCCGCCGAGCCCCACCATCCGCATCAGCGTGTGCGGCTCCCCGGGGCTGACGAACTGCGGCAGGAACGCGAAGAAGAAGATCGTCAGCTTGGGGTTGAGGATGTTGATCAGCACCCCGCGCACGATCACCCGCCGGGCCGACACCTCCGAGGCCGCCTCCCGCTCCTCCACCACGAGCGCCTCCTTGTCCCGCACGGTCGCCCACGCCATGTAGAGCAGGTGGGCGACCCCCGCGTACTTCAGCACCTGGAACGCGGTCGCGCTCGCGTGCAGCAGCGCGGCGACGCCGGTGACCGTGGCCAGCAGATGCGGCACGATCCCGAGCGTGCAGCCGACGGCCGCGACGACACTCGCGCGGCGCCCCCGGGAGAGCGCGGCGGCGAGGGTGTAGACGACGCCGGTGCCCGGCGTGGCGACGACGACCAGGGTGGTCAGCAGGAACGCGATGCTCATGACGTCACCCTGGCGCGGGGCCCGCCCGGGCAACAGGACCAATCGGCGCGGGCGCTACGGGACCGATCCCCCGCATCGCGCTGAACGCCGTACCCGTACGACATGGTGGCCGACGGCAACGACCCCGCGCGGCATCGACGCGGGGAACACCCACGGCACGGGCAACTCCGAGGGCCGGAAGCTCGACCACCTGATGCCGCCGCCGCTGTGGGAGCAGGTGCAGCACGTGGACCTGTGAGACGCGGCGGTGCCGGGCCCCTCCGAGGAGGAACCCGGCACCGCGCCCCGGCGAAAGGCGATCAGCAGCCGATCAGGCGGGCCGCCAGGTAGCCCTCGATCTGGTCGAGGGAGACGCGCTCCTGCTTCATCGAGTCGCGCTCGCGGACGGTGACCGCGTTGTCCTCGAGCGTGTCGAAGTCGACGGTCACGCAGAAGGGCGTACCGATCTCGTCCTGGCGACGGTAGCGGCGGCCGATGGCGCCGGCGTCGTCGAACTCGATGTTCCAGTTCTGGCGGAGCGCCTGGGCGAGGCCCTTGGCCTTCGGGGACAGCTCCGGGTTGCGGGACAGCGGCAGCACCGCGACCTTCACCGGGGCGAGGCGCTGGTCGAGACGGAGCACGGTGCGCTTCTCCATCTTGCCCTTGGCGTTGGGCGCCTCGTCCTCGATGTAGGCGTCCAGGAGGAACGCCAGCATCGCGCGGCCGACACCGGCCGCGGGCTCGATGACGTACGGAGTCCAGCGCTCGCCGGCCTCCTGGTCGAAGTAGGTGAGGTCCTGGCCGGAGGCCTTGGAGTGGGCACCGAGGTCGTAGTCGGTGCGGTTGGCCACACCTTCGAGCTCGCCCCACTCACTGCCGCCGAACTGGAAGCGGTACTCGATGTCGGCGGTGCGCTTGGAGTAGTGGGAGAGCTTCTCCTTCGGGTGCTCGTACCACCGCATGTTCTCCTCGCGCAGGCCGAGACCGGTGTACCAGTTCCAGCGCTGCTCCATCCAGTACTCCTGCCACTTCTCGTCCTCGCCCGGCTTGACGAAGAACTCCATCTCCATCTGCTCGAACTCGCGGGTGCGGAAGATGAAGTTGCCGGGCGTGATCTCGTTGCGGAAGGACTTGCCCATCTGGGCGATGCCGAACGGCGGCTTGCGGCGCGAGGTGGTCTGCACCTGCGAGAAGTTGGTGAAGATGCCCTGCGCGGTCTCGGGGCGCAGGTAGGCGACGGAGCCGGAGTCCTGCGTCGGGCCGAGGTGGGTGGACAGCAGGCCCGAGAACTGCTTGGGCTCGGTGAACTGGCCCTTGTTGCCGCAGTTGGGGCAGTTGACGTCGGCCAGGCCGTTCTCCGGCAGGCGCTTGTGCTTGGCCTCGTAGGCCTCCTCCAGGTGGTCCGCGCGGAACCGCTTGTGGCAGGAGGTGCACTCGGTCAGCGGGTCCGTGAAGGTGGCGACGTGACCGGAGGCGACCCAGACCTCGGGGGCCAGGATCACGGACGAGTCGATGCCCACGACGTCCTCGCGCGACGTCACCATGTAGCGCCACCACTGGCGCTTGAGGTTCTCCTTGAGCTCGACACCGAGGGGGCCGTAGTCCCAAGCGGCGCGCTGGCCGCCGTAGATCTCACTACAGGGGAATACGAAGCCACGGCGCTTGCTCAGGCTGACGATGGTGTCGATCTTGTCGGCGGCCACGGTGCTCTCTTCATTACGACGACGGGCGACGAAGCGAGATGCTTCCAGCGAATGCTTCAGGTTACCGGCGGGGACGCCCCCTCAATCAAATCGCTCCCCCTCCGGCTCCCTCAAGGCCCTGCTCAGGCGGTTTGTTGACAACGGTTTCCATATTTGTTGAAAATGAGTGTCATGAACGTACGACGACGCCTCATACCCGCCGCCCTGGCCTCCGCTCTCGGCCTCGGCGCCCTGACCGCCTGCTCCAGCGACAGCGCGGCCTCGGGCAACACGGACAAGTTCGACGTCGTCGCGTCGTTCTACCCGATGGCGTTCCTCGCCGAGCAGATCGGCGGCGACCACGCGAACGTCACCAGCCTGACCGAGCCCGGCCAGGAGCCGCACGACCTGGAGATCAGCACCAAGCAGCGCGCGCAGCTGGAGGAGGCCGACGCGGCGCTCTACCTCAAGGGCCTCCAGCCCGCCGTCGACGAGGCCGTCGGCCAGACCGGCATCAAGACGAAGATCGACGCGGCCACGCTGACCCACCTCGAGGACCACGGCACCGGCGGCCACACCCACGAGGGCGAGGAGGGCCACTCCGAGGAGGAAGGCCACTCCGAGGAGGAGGAGCACGGCCGCGACCCGCACGTCTGGCTCGACCCGGTGAAGTACGCCGAGATCGCCCAGGGCGTCGGCAAGGCCTTCGAGAAGGCCGACCCGGACCACGCGGCCGACTACAAGAAGAACACCGAGGCCCTGGTCACCAAGCTGAAGGGCCTGGACAGCGACTTCGAGAACGGCCTGAAGAACACCAAGAGCAAGGTCTTCTTCACCAACCACGCCGCCTTCGGCTACCTCGCCGAGCGCTACGGCCTCACCCAGGAGGCCATCTCCGGCATCGACCCCGAGAGCGAGCCCAGCGGCGCCCGGGTCCGGGAGCTCCAGCAGGAGGCCAAGGCCGACGGCGTCACCACCGTCTTCTACGAGACACTGGTCTCCGACAAGACCGCGAAGACCCTGGCCAGGGACGCGAACCTGAAGACGGACGTCCTCGACCCGCTCGAGGGCATCACCGACCAGTCCCGCGGAGACGACTACTTCCAGGTCATGGAAGCCAACCTCAAGGCCCTGCGGACGGCCCTGGGAGCCAAGTGATCGACCCACCGGAGGACGGCATGACCGAGCCCGTCATATCCCTGCGCGGCGTCCGCGCGGACCTGGGCTCGCGCCCCGTGCTGCGCGGCATCGACCTCACCGTGCACCGCGGCGAGGTCGTCGCGCTGCTCGGTGCGAACGGCTCGGGCAAGTCGACGGCCGTGCGCAGCGTCATCGGCCAGGTGCAGACCGGAGCCGGTGAGATCCGGCTGTTCGGCACGGACCGCGGGCGGTTCCGCGACTGGCACCGCGTGGGCTACGTCCCGCAGCGCACCACGGCCGCGGGCGGCGTGCCCGCCACGGTGACCGAGGTGGTCTCCTCGGGCCGCCTGTCCCGGGCCCGCTTCGGCGTGCTGCGCAAGACGGACCACGCGGCCGTACGACGCGCCCTGGACCTCGTCGGCATGGCCGACCGGGCCAAGGACTCGGTCGACGCCCTCTCCGGCGGCCAGCACCAGCGGGTCCTGATCGCCCGCGCGCTCGCCTCCGAACCCGAGCTGCTGATCATGGACGAGCCGATGGCGGGCGTCGACCTGGCCAGCCAGGAGGTCCTCGCGCACACGCTCCGGGAGCAGGTCTCCCAGGGCACGACCGTGCTGCTCGTGCTGCACGAACTGGGCCCCCTGGAGCCCCTGATCGACCGGGCGGTCGTCCTGCGCGACGGCTGCGTCGTCCACGACGGGCCGCCCCCGAAGGCCGTGGGACAGCACGCCCTGCCCGGCCACGACCACGTGCACCCGCACGCACCGGCGGGCGCCGAACCGATCCGCACGGGACTGCTGAGCTGATGGACTTCCTCGACTACGCCTTCATGCAGCGGGCGCTGCTCGCCGCCGTCCTGGTCGGCATCACGGCCCCCGCGGTGGGGATCTACCTGGTCCAGCGCCGCCAGGCCCTGATGGGCGACGGCATCGGCCACGTGGCGATGACCGGCGTCGGCCTCGGCTTCCTGCTGACCTGGTCCCCGGTGTGGATGGCGACCCTCGTCTCCGTCCTCGGCGCGGTCCTCATGGAGCTGATCCGCTGGTACGGCAGGACCCGCGGCGACATCGCCCTGGCGATGCTGTTCTACGGCGGCATGGCCGGCGGTGTGATGTTCATCAACCTCGCGCCGACGGGCTCCAACGCCAACCTGACGTCGTACCTGTTCGGCTCCCTGTCGACCGTGTCCGAGTCGGACGTCACGGCGATCTGCGTGCTGGCCGCGTTCGTCGTCCTGGTCACCCTCGGCCTGCGTCGGCAGCTGTTCGCGGTCAGCCAGGACGAGGAGTTCGCCCGGGTGACCGGCCTGCCGGTGCGCGCCCTGAACCTGCTGACGGCGATCACCGCGGCCGTCACGGTGACCGTGGCGATGCGCGTGGTCGGCCTGCTGCTGGTCAGTGCGCTGATGGTGGTGCCCGTCGCGGCCGCCCAGCAGATCGGCCGCAGCTTCGCCGCCACCTTCGCGATCGCCGTCGCTATCGGCGTGAGCGTGACGATCGGCGGCACCGTCACCTCGTACTACCAGGACGTGCCGCCCGGTGCGACGATCGTGCTGCTCACCATCGGCGCGTTCATCGTGCTGACGGGGCTCGCGGCCCCGCTGGCCCGGCGCCGCGCCCGCGCGGCGGCGTCCGCTGACACGACGACCGACCCCGCCGAGTGCGCGATTCCGGGCAGCCGGGAGTCGGCAGACGAGGTCGGCGTCTGACCGCCCCCACCCCGGGCTGGCACAATGGCCCGGGCAAGGCAGACGTAGGGAGGCAACGGTGACGACCGCTGGACCGTCCGTGAAGGGCCGCGCCACCAAGCAGCGGGCCGCTGTGGCGGCGGCCCTTCAGGAGGTCGACGAGTTCCGCAGCGCGCAGGAACTGCACGACATGCTCAAGCACAAGGGCGACTCGGTCGGGCTCACCACGGTCTACCGCACCCTTCAGTCCCTCGCCGACGCCGGCGAGGTCGACGTCCTGCGCACCGCCGACGGCGAGTCCGTCTACCGCCGTTGCTCCACCGACGACCATCACCACCACCTCGTGTGCCGGGGTTGCGGCAAGGCCGTCGAGGTGGAGGGCCCGGCCGTGGAGAAGTGGGCCGAGGCCATCGCCGCCGAGCACGGCTATGTGAACGTGGCGCACACGGTGGAGATCTTCGGCACGTGTGCCGACTGTGCGGGGGCCTCCGGCGGTTGAGCCGTTGTTCCTCGCCGTAGGGGTGGGGGCTCGTCGCCGGCTGCGGGTGTGTGGGGGCTGTTCGCGCAGTTCCCCGCGCCCCTGAGGGAAGCCTCCTACAGCCCTTGATGGCCGCGACCGCGGCCCGGCTGCCCCGGAGGGGCTGCCGGGCCTTCACGTGTTACGGCTGCTTGCCCTCCATGGCCAGCAGTTCCTCGTTCGGGATGGCCCCGCCGAAGCGCCGGTCCCGCGAGGCGAACTCCAGGCAGGCCCGCCACAGGTCACGCCGGTCGAAGTCCGGCCACAGCACGTCCTGGAAGACCATTTCGGCGTAGGCGCTCTGCCAGAGCAGGTAGTTGGAGGTGCGCTGCTCGCCGCTGGGCCGCAGGAACAGGTCGACGTCCGGCATGTCCGGGTAGTACATGTACTTCGCGAAGGTCTTCTCGTTCACCTTCGACGGGTCGAGCTTCCCGCTCTTCACATCCTCGGCCAGCGCCTGCGCCGCGTCGGCGATCTCGGCCCGTCCGCCGTAGTTCATGCAGAAGTACAGCGTGAGCCGGTCGTTGCCCTTGGTCTGCTCCTGGGCGACCTGAAGCTCCTTGGCGACCGAGCGCCACAGCTTGGGCATCCGGCCCACCCAGCGCACCCGGATGCCCAGCTCGTCGAGCTGGTCGCGGGTCTTGCGGATGAAGTCCCGGTTGAAGTTCATCAGGAAGCGCACCTCGTCCGGTGAGCGCTTCCAGTTCTCGGTGGAGAAGGCGTAGAGGGAGATGGCGCCCACGCCCATCTCGATGGCCCCCTGGAGCACGTCCAGCACGCGCTCGGCACCGACCTTGTGCCCCTCGGTGCGCGGCAGACCCCGGTCCTTGGCCCAGCGGCCGTTGCCGTCCATGACGATCGCCACATGCCGCGGTACGAGCTCTCCGAGCTTCGGCGGCCGTGCGCCGGACGGGTGCGGCTCCGGCGTCCTGTACTCCCGGCGCTGGCGCCCCAGGATCCCGCGTACGGCCATGTGTTTCTCGTCTCCTCGTGCTTGCTTGCTGTGTAGGGGCTTACTTCTCGACGTAGCGCAGCGAGCGCAGCCCGCGCTCCATGTGCCAGTGCAGATACGCGGACACCAGCCCGCTGCCCTCCCGGACGTAGCGCGCCTCGCACGCGTCCGCGGTCTCCCAGTCTCCCGTGAGCAGGGCACCGAGGAGTTCCAGGGCCTGGGGCGAGGGTACGACGCTGCCGGGCACCCGGCAGTCCACGCAGACGGAACCGCCCGACGCGACCGAGAAGAACCGGTTGGGCCCCGGCATCCCGCACTTCGCGCAGTCGGTGAAGCTCGGGGCGTAGCCGTTGACGGCGAGGGAGCGGAGCAGGAACGCGTCGAGCACGAGATGCGGCGCGTGCTCTCCCCGGGCGAGGGTCCGCAGCCCGCCGACCAGCAGCAGATACTGCTGCACGGCCGGCTCGCCCTCATGATCGGTGAACCGCTCCGCGGTCTCCAGCATGACGGTCCCGGCCGTGTACCGGGCGTAGTCGCTGACGATCCCACCGCCGTACGGCGCGATGGTCTCGCTCTGGGTGCACAGCGGCAGACCCCGCCCGACCAGTTCGCTCCCCTTGGCGAAGAACTGCACGTCGACATGGGAGAACGGCTCGAGGCGCGCCCCGAACTTCGACTTCGTCCGGCGCACGCCCCGGGCCACCGCGCGTACCCGTCCGTGACCGCGCGTGAGCAGCGTGATGATCCGGTCCGCCTCACCCAGTTTCTGGGTGCGCAGCACGATGCCGTCGTCGCGGAACAGACTCATGGAGCCATTCTGGCAGGGTCGTCACGTCAAGGGACCTCGCCCCTGCTGCGGGCGTTGGCGTACGCGGTCGCCGCGCGCAGCCGCTCGGCCGGGGTGGCGTGCCGGACGGCTCCGGGGTCGGCGTCCCACTCCTTGCCGCCGCCGTACGGCCTCAGCTGCACGTAGGGCCCCTCATGCCCCATCACGATGCCGATGCGACCGCTGCGGGTGTCCACGACGTACGCGCCGACCGGAGGCTTCATCGCGGCACCGCCGCGAACCGCCCGGCACTCTCCACGGGGCGTCGGCCCCGTGCCACGAGCGGGCAGGGCGCTTCCCGCGCAAGACTTACCGGCTCGAGTCCCACTGAGGGCAGGATCATTCCGGCCTTGGCGAGTTCTGCCCGCAATTCTTTCACCGCGTCCTCCGTTTCTTCGGCGTGGAGCGCCGAATGCCGTGCCTCCACCGTGCTCCCCTTCCTTTCACGGTTTCACTCTTCGCATCTCCGCGGTCACGCTCCGCGTCTATACTCGGGAAGGGTCTGTGCCGTACAACTGCGGTGCAGCACAAAGGGGTTCGGCGCGGGGTGCGGCAAACCGGCGTGATCGGCGAGCGGTTCACGGAAAGCCGATGCCGGTAAACGGTGTGCCGACGGTCCGTTGAGACAATCCAGCCGTGCACACATCACAGGGGCAGCATTCGGAGCCGGAATGGGGCATGCGCCCCGCGCGACCGGCGGATGTCGAGGCGATCGCGGAACTACGGGCCGTGGTGATGCGCCCGGATCTGGAGCGACTGGGTCGCTACGACGAACATCGGGTCAGGCAGCGCCTCCGGGACGGCTTCTCCCCGCGGCACACGTCGGTCATCACGACCGCCGGCACCTTCGCGGGCAGCGTCACACTGCGCCCGTCCGGGACCGGCCACTGGCTGGAGCACTTCTACCTCGCCCCGGCGCTCCAGGGCCGGGGCGTGGGTTCGGCGGTCCTGTGCACCCTGCTGGACAGGACGGACTCCACCGGCGACCTCGTCCGCCTGAACGTCCTCCAGGGCAGCCCGGCCCGTCACCTCTACGAACGCCACGGCTTCACGGTGGAAACCCAGGACGCGATCGACATCTTCATGCTGCGGCCCCCGGCGTGCCCACAGCACTGAGGCCAGCGAGACCAGGTGTCCGTGACCTGCACAGCCCAGGAGACGGGCGGGACGGGTCCGGCACTGCGACGATGGCGAGGACGGCCCGTTTCGCACACAGCGGAGTACTCACATGGCACTCGTCCCGAACAACAGTCTGGTCACGGCCACGCCTGAGGAAGGGCGGGAGCTGGCCCTGAAAATGGCCCGCCTGGTGATCAAGGCGACGCAGCCGGACGACGAGGTGCGGGGCAAGCTGCGCCCGGTGTTCGCCGAGGACCCGAACTCGCGGATCGCGATCGGGCACGTGGTGGCCGTCGAGTTCGCCACCATCGCGGCCGCGAACGACTACTGGCGCTGACCTCTCGCTCGCCCCCCTCCCGGCTTGGGGTAATCCCCCGCATACAAAAGGCAGTTACCCGGATGTGGTCGTCCGTCGGGGTCGGTCAGGCTGCTGGGTATGAAGCAGATCACGAGATATGCGGCACTGCTCGCCGCCGCCGGGGTCGTACTCGGGCTCGCCGGGCCCGGTGAGGCGTCCGCGGCCGGTGGGGAGAGGATCGAGTGGGGCGCGTGCGAGGGCTCCGGGCTCGATCCGAGACAGCAGTGTGCCACCGTCGGCGTCCCCATGGACTACTCCGATCCCGACAGCCCCGAGATCCGGATCGCCGTCTCCCGGATTCCCAGTGAGAAGCCGTCCGCGCGGCGAGGCACGCTGTTACTCATCCCGGGCGGTCCCGGCGGGGTCAGTCTCGCCGACCCGTCCGGCAAGGGGCAGAAGCTGCCGCAGAAGGTGCGGGACGCCTACGACCTCGTCGGGTTCGCGCCGCGCGGGATGGCGCCCTCCACCGCGGTCGACTGCCGGCTCGACCCCGCCGACATCGGCGCGACCAAACTGCTGCCCTGGCCGGCCCCGGACGGTTCCGTCGGCGAGAACATGGCCACCGCCCGGCGTACCGCAACGGCCTGTGCCCGCAACGGCGGTGAGCTGATCCGGCACATCAGCACCGCCAACGAGGCCCGCGACCTGGACCGCGTCCGGGCCGCCCTCGGCGAGGCGAAGATCTCCGCGTGGGGCGTCTCGTACGGCACGTACGTCGGTGCCGTCTACAGCTCGCTGTTCCCGCACCGCACCGACCGCATCGTGCTGGACAGCAACAACGATCCCGACCCCACCCGCGTGACCCGCAACTGGCTCGCCTCCTTCGAGGTCGGTGTCGAGGACAACTTCCCCGAGTTCGCCAAGTGGGCGTCCCGGCCCGGGAATCCGCACCGGATCGCCCGTACGCCCGCCGAGGTGCGCTCCGGCTTCCTGCGTCTCGCCGCCCGGCTGGACCGCGACCCCCTCCCCTGGCCCGGCGCCAACCCGCCGCGGCTGGACGGCAACGCGCTCCGCCAGACCATGCTGTCCAGCCTCTACGACCCCGACGACTACCCGACCCTGGCCGAGGCCGTCCGGGCCGCCCGCAAGGGCACCGTGCCGCCCCCGCCCGAGGCCCCGCCCGAGCCGGTCCTCCAGAACGTCACCGCGGTCGGCGTCGGCACCATCTGCAACGACGTCGACTGGCCCGACTCGGCCGCCGCGTACCAGAAGGGCGTCGACGAGAGCCGGGCCGCCCACCCGCTGACCGCGGGCATGCCGCGCGGGCCGATGGTGTGCGCGGCCTGGCCGTACGAGCCGAGGGAGCCGGCCATGCGGGTCACCGACCGGGGACCCTCCGACATCCTGCTCGTGCAGAACGAGCGGGATGTCGCCACCCCGCTCGCGGGGGCCCGGAAGCTGCGCCGGGCCCTCGGCGACCGGGCCGTCATGGTCACCGTGAACTCCACCGGCCATGACGCCTATCTCGCCAACGGCAACGCCTGCGGCGACCGGACGGTGTCCCGTTTCCTGGCCACCGGCGCACGGCCCGCCGCCGACCTCTACTGCGGCTGAGGAGTGCGGTGGCCCGCCGCCCCGTATCGGCGGGCCACCGCGCGGAACGCCTCCTTCGGCTCCCAGTGCCAGTCGGAGGCGGGATCGTCCGGACGGGCCTTGACGACCTTGGTGATGGCGTACGCCGCCAGGTCGAGGTCGAGACGCGGCTCGTCCGGGCGGTGCGGGGCGTCCGCGCTGATGAACTCGAAGGTCATCGCCGCGTACAGGCCCATCGACTCGAAGACGTCCAGCAACCCGCCCACGTAGTCGGCCTGGACGCGCTCGCTGCGGACCGGGTTCCCCTTGATCTCCGGCGGCTCCTTGTCGTAGTCGACGATGTCCCAGCCCATGCCGCCGGTCTCGGGCGCACCGACATAGGCGCACGTGCCGAACTCGGTGATGGCGAGCGGCTTGCCCCAGCGCAGGTACTGCTTCAGCTCCCGGACGTAGTCGGACCGCTTGTCGAAGTACGAGTAGTAGTCGATGCCGACGATGTCGAAGAGGTTCCAGTCCGGCGCGTCGATGCTCTGGGCTGCGGCATAGCTGAGGTTCCCCCGGAAGACGGAGCGGCCGACCTTCGCGGCTTTCGCGGTGAACTCGGCGAGACGCCGCCGCATGTGCGGCCAGTCGACGGTGCCGTTCTGGAGGTTCTCGATGCGCTCCAGCACCGTCTCCCCCGGCAGGATGCCGGGGACGAACAGCCAGAACTCGCAGCCGACGCTGAAGTCGACACTCGCGCCCTGCCGCCGCAGCCGCTCCGCGAACCGCCCGGTCTCGGCGATGTGCTCCAGGATGTCCCGCTGCGGGGCGTCCCCGAGGGTCGGCTGCAGCCAGACGTGCAGCCCACGCTCGGCGGCTTCGGCGGCGGTCTTCGTGAGGCGTTCGACGCCGTCGCCGGTGACGTCGACGGTGTCGGCGTGCAGGTCGTCGCGGATGGCCCGCACATCGGCCCGCATCCGGCGCGCACTCCAGGCTGTACCCGGCGTCTCCCCCGCTCCGACGGTGTAGACGACGCCCCGCCGGCGCAGCCCCCTGCCGGGCCCGGCTTCCGTGGCCCGGGCCTGTCCGGCCGATGCCAGCATCCCGGCGGCCCCCACCGCCGCGGCTCCGGCCAGGAACTGCGCCCGGCTGATCCCCTTCGCCCGCTTGGTCCCCGTGGTCTCTTCCATGCCGCCCACTGTGCCGAGCGGGGCACCGAATCCGCTGTCGGCCGTCGGTCTACGGCGGCGCGACCAAGGTATGAGGTGCCGGGCCGAAGGAGGGGCTCAGCCCTCGCCGAACCGGCGCACGTACCGCCGCTGCCAGGGCGTCTCCACCGCGTGCCGGTCGTAGTGCCGACGGACGTACGCCACCGCCTCCTCCCCCGGCACCCCGTCCAGCACCGCCAGGCAGGCCAGGGCCGTCCCCGTGCGGCCGCGTCCGCCGCCGCAGGCGATCTCCACCCGCTCACCGGCGGCCCGTTCCCATACGTCGGCCAGCACCGCGCGGGCGGCGGCCCGGTCCGACGGGAGGCGGAAGTCGGGCCAGCGGATCCAACCCGACTCCCAGGAGACCTCGGGCGGCCGTCGGCCGAGCAGGTAGACACCGTAGGAGGGAAGGGGCGCGGCCGGGTCCAAGGGGCGGCGAAGGCCCCGGCCCCGGATCAGCCGGCCGGACGGCAGGCGCAGGACGCCGGTGTCGCTCTCGCTCCACAGCTCGCTCACGTCCTCATCATGCTCCGGGTTCGCCCGCCCGGTGGCGGAATCACCCCACGCCCCGCGACTCCCGGCCCGCCCGCGCCTCGATCCCCCGGAAGTGCACCGCCATCGCCCGCTGCGCCCCCTCGACGTCCCGCGCCCGCAACGCCGTGACGATGTCACGGTGGCGGCGGACGGTGATCTCGGGAGCCGGGTCGTCGGGCCGGCCGCGGGCGCCGGAGACCCGGCGGAATACCGTCCAGAACGCGGCGAGGAGCTGGGAGACGAGGGCGTTGCCGAGGGACGCGTAGAGGATTTCGTGAAACTCGCGGTCGAGTTCGGGGAAGGATCGGCCCGTGCCGCGCGCGGCCTCCATGCGGCTGACCACGTCCTCCAGCTGGTCCAGTTCCGCCTCGGTGGCCGTCGTGGCGACCCGGCGGATCAGGCCCTCCTCCAGCACCTCGCGGACCTGGAGGATCTCGGCGAGGGCGCCGGTGTCGTCGTCGTGACGGGCCAGGGTACGGAAGGTCAGGCCGTCGACGAGCGGCGCGAGGGAGGCCTGGCCGACGTAGGTGCCGTAGCCGTGTCTGATCTCGACGATGTCGAGGGCCTGGAGGGCCTTGAGCGCCTCGCGGACGGAGTTGCGGCTGACGCCGAGGGCCTCCATCAGTTCGGCCTCGGTGGGCAGCGGCGCACCGGCGGTGAGTCTGCGGTCGAGGATGAGCTGGACGACCTGGCGCTGTATCCGGCTGGTCCTGGGCTCCTCGGACATGCGCCGCATCGTACGCGCCCCGGACGTCCCACGTCCCACCTCTGGCGGTACCCGGTGCCGGGCCTGCCCTGATAAGCCGTCAACTTCCGCCAGTCACGTCGACATTGGTCCGACCTGTGGCAGATACGCCATTCGTGTGCGATCCCTTGACCGCCCTCACGACCCCTCCTATGGTCGCGCTGACCGCAGGACGTAGGACGTCGTATCTCCTCTGCCAGTCCCTTCCCCCCAGACCTCGCTGGAGGACCCGTGCGCGACGTGACCCCCGACGTGCCGGCGCTGCACCGCCGGTCGTTCCTGAAGTACACCGGCGCGCTGGGTGCGGCCGCCGCCGTCTCCGCGTCGCTGTCGGCCTGTTCGTCCGGGCCGGAGTCCACCAACGACACCGGCACCGGCGGTGGTCGGGACCGGACCCTCACGGCGGTCATCGGCTACGGCAACGACGGCAGCTGGGATCCCACCCAGACGGCCTCCGCGTTCTGCATGGCCGCCAACAACCACATCTACGAGGGGCTGCTGGACACGGATCCGATCTCCCGTGAGCCGTACGCGGCGCTGGCGACCGAGGTGCCGAAGGACCCGGACAGCACGTCCTGGAAGTTCGAGCTGCGGGCGGGTGCGACGTTCCACGACGGCAAGCCCGTCACCGCCGACGACGTGGTGTTCGTCTTCCAGCGGATCCTCGATCCGGACACCCAGACCCTCGCCAAGGGCTTCTTCGCGAGCTGGCTGAAGGAGGTCCGGAGGATCGACGCGCGGAACGTCGAGCTGGTGCTCAAGTTCCCCTTCCCGGAGGGGCTCTCGCGGCTGACGCTCGCCAAGATCATGCCGAGGCACGTGTTCTCGAAGCCGGGGGGCTGGGACGAGGCCATCAAGGGCAAGGCGATCGGCTCGGGGCCGTACCGGCAGACCGCGCACCACCCGAAGTCGAACACGACCTTCGAGGCGTTCGACGGCTACAACGGCCCCCGCAAGCCCGCCTTCCGCACCATGAACTGGCTGACCATCGTGGACGCGGCCCCCCGGGTCGCGAAGATCTCCGGATCCAGCGCGGGCGCGCAGATCGCGGACAACATCCCGTACGCCAACATCGGGCAGTTGGAGAGCGGTGGGCTCACGGTCGCCGGCGGGGCCGGGATGAACAACCTGTTCCTGATGTTCAACACCAGGCACAAGCCCTTCGACGACGTGCGGGTGCGCCAGGCCCTGCACTACGCCATCGACACCGAGAAGATGGTGGAGGTCGCCCTCAAGGGCCACGGCAGGCCCTCCAGTTCCTTCCTCGACGAGGCCAATCCGTCCTATCGCCGGGCCAAGACGGTCTACGACCACGACCCCGACAAGGCGAAGGCCCTGCTGAAGCAGGCCGGGGTCAAGGGGCTGAGCATCGAGATCCTCGCCGTGAACGTCAGCTGGATCGTCGACTGCCTGCCCACCATCAAGGCCTCCTGGGACGCGATCGGCGTGAGGACGACCCTGTCCCCGCAGGAGACCACGGCCGTCTTCACGAAGATGGACCAGAAGCAGGACTACCAGGTCGTCGTCGCCGCCTCGAACCCCAACCAGTTCGGCCTCGACGCCGACCTGATCATGCACTACAACTACGGGCCCGAGAACCTCTGGATGCAGTACACGCGGTGGGCCTCCGACCCCGTCGCCAGGCAGCTCTTCAAGGACATGGACCGGGCCACCCGGGAACCCGACCCGACGAAGAAGAAGACCATGGTCCAGGACTACATCGACGTCGTCGCCGAGCAGGCCGTGCTCTACCCGGTCGTCCACAACGAGCTGATGACGGCCTGGGACCCGGATCGGCTCAGCGGGATAAGGGCGCAGCCCTACCCGGGCATCAATCTCCTTCAGGCCAAGTGGGCCTAGCGCATGACGGCCGTCCTGCGGATCCTGCTCCGCCGTGTCGCCCTGCTCGTGCCCCTGATGCTCGGCATCGTGCTGTTCGTGTTCCTGGTGATGCGGTTCTCGGACGTCGACCCGGCGTCCGCGTTCTTCCAGGGCGCCAACCCGACCCCGCGGCAACTGCACGACTTCCGCGAGGAGCACGGCCTGCTCGACCCGCTGCCGGTGCGCTACGTGGACTTCGTCGCCGATCTGCTGCACGGCGACCTGGGCACCAGCGCGCTGACCCGGGCGCCGGTGATCGACCAGGTCACCACCGCGCTGCCGCTCACCCTCCAGCTGACGTTCCTCGGCCTGGGCATCGCGGTGGTGCTGTCCCTCGTGGGCGGGGTGACCGCGGCGATCCACCGGGACCGGCTGCCCGACCAGATCATCCGGGTCGTCTCCCTGACCGGCGTCGCGGCGCCCGGCTTCTGGCTGGCGCTGCTGATGATCCAGTACCTGGCGGTGGACCTGGGCTGGTTCCCGACCGGCGGGTACATCAACCCGGCCGACTCCGTCACCGGCTGGCTGAGGACCATGACCCTGCCGGCGTTCGCGCTGTCGCTGCCGGTGGCGGCGCAGCTGACCCGGATCGTGCGGACGGCCGTGGTGGAGGAGCTGGACAAGGACTACGTACGGACGGCGATCGGGAGCGGTCTGCCGCCCCGGGTGGTGGTCGGGCGGAACGTCCTGCGGAACGCCCTGATCAACCCCCTCACCGTGCTCGGTCTGCGCGTCGGCTATCTCCTCGGCGGCGCGGTCGTCATCGAGACGATCTTCTCGCTGCCCGGCATGGGCAAGCTGATGATCGACGCCGTGAAGAACGGCGATCCGGCCGTCGTCCAGGGCGTCGTGCTGACCACGGCGGCCGGGTTCGTCGTGGTCAACCTCGTCATCGACGTCCTGTACCTGTTGGTCAACCCGCGACTGAGGGATGCGACCCCATGACGACCCGCAAGAGTCTCACTGCGGCGCTGTCCCGGCCCGGTGTCCGGCTGCGCGGCTGGCGCAGGCTGCCGACGCTGTCGAAGGTCGCCGTCTGCTTCCTGGCGGTCGTCGCCCTGATGGCGCTGCTCGCGCCGCTCCTCGCTCCGCACGACCCGCTCGACCAGCAGCCGCCGGCCGACGGCACCGGGCATCCGTCCGCCGGGCACTGGATGGGCCAGGACAGTCTCGGCCGGGACATCCTCAGCCGGCTGATGTACGGGGCGCGCTGGTCGCTCGCGATCGGGCTCGGCGCCACCGGCCTGGCGCTGGTGGCCGGGGCGCTGCTCGGGGCGATCGCGGCGACCTCCCGCAAGGCGGTCGACGAGACGCTGATGCGCTGCCTGGACGTCGTGATGGCGTTCCCGGGCATCGCGCTGGCCGCCGTGCTGGTGGCGGTGTTCGGCGGCGGCATCACGGTTCTGATCTGCGCGATCGCGTTCCTGTTCACGCCGCCGGTGGCGCGGGTGGTGCGGGCGAACGTCCTCGACCAGTACGGCGAGGACTATGTGACGGCGGAACGGGTGATCGGCGCGCGGACCCCGCACATCGTGCTGAGGCATGTGGCGGTCAACTGCGCCGCGCCGGTACTGGTGTTCTGCACGGTCCAGGTCGCCGAGGCGGTCGTCTTCGAGGCGTCGCTGTCGTTCATCGGGGCGGGCGTACGGCCGCCGGACCCGTCCTGGGGCAGTGTCATCGCGGACGGCAAGAACATGGTGCTGACCGGCGGCTGGTGGGCGACGGTGTTCCCCGGGCTGCTGATGCTGGTCACCGTGCTGTCGCTGAACATCCTGTCCGAAGGGGTGTCCGACGCGTGGGCGGCGCCGTCGGCGCGGGAGGTCGACGCGCCCGGCGACGACCCGGTCGAGGCTCCGGAGCCCGGCAGCGGGGAGGTCGTGCAGCTGCCCGGTCTGGCGGAGGCGGCCCGGCGGCTGCGGGCCCGGGCCCGTCAGCTGCCCCGGGACGGACAGCCGGTGCTCGCGGTGGAGAACCTCACCATCGGCTTCGACCAGCGGCACGGCGGCGTCGACATCGTGGACGGCATCAGCTTCGAGGTGCATCCCGGGGAAGTGCTCGGACTGGTCGGCGAGTCGGGCTGCGGCAAGTCCCTGACCGCCCTGGCGGTCATGGGCCTCCAGCCGAAAGGGGCGCGGATCGGCGGCCAGGTCCGTTTCCACCAGCGGGACCTGCTCGCCGAGCCGATGCGCGTACGCCGCAAGCTGCTCGGCCACGAGATGGCGATGGTCTACCAGGACGCGCTGTCGTCGCTGAACCCGGCGATGACGATCCGTGCCCAGCTGAGGCAGGTGGTGCGGCGCGGCGGGCACCGTGGTCCCGCCGAGCTGCTGACGATGGTCGGCCTCGACCCCGAGCGCACCCTGCGCAGCTACCCGCACGAACTGTCCGGCGGGCAGCGCCAGCGCGTGCTGATCGCGATGGCCCTGTCCCGCGACCCGAAGCTGATCGTCGCCGACGAGCCGACGACGGCCCTCGACGTGACCGTGCAGGCGCAGGTCATGGAGTTGCTGCTGCGGCTGCGCGAGGAGCTCGGCTTCGCGCTGATCCTGGTCTCGCACGACCTGGCGCTGGTCGCGGACGTCACCGACCGGGTGGTGGTGATGTACGGCGGGCAGATCGTGGAGACGGGGGTGACCGCCGACCTGGTCGAGGCCCCGGCCCACCATTACACGCGCGGACTGCTCGGCAGCGTGCTGTCGCTGGAGTCGGCGCAGGAGCGGATGACGCAGATCAAGGGCGTCGTGCCGTCCCCGGCCGACTTCCCCGCGGGGTGCCGCTTCGCCGACCGGTGCCCGCGCGCGAGCGGCGTCTGCCGGACGACGGCCCCGGTGCTGACCGGTACGCCGGCGCACATGGCGGCCTGCCATCACCCGGCCCTGGAGCTCGCCACGACCGAGAGCGAGGCGGTGTCATGAACGCTCTGGTGGAGCTCTCCGACACGCACGTCGTCCACAAGGCCCGCAGCGGCGGCCTGTTCACCCGCGACCGCGTCTACGCCCTGACCGGCGCCGACCTGGCCATCGCACCCGGCGAGACCGTCGGCGTGGTCGGCGAGTCCGGCTGCGGGAAGTCGACGCTGGCGAAGGTGCTGGTGGGGGTGGAGCGGCCGACGCGGGGGACGGTGTCGTTCCGGGGCAGGGACCTGTGGGCGATGCCGGCCGCCGAGCGCCGCCGGGCCGTCGGCAGCAGCACCGGCATGATCTTCCAGGACCCGTCGACGGCCCTGAACCGCCGCCTGACCGTCCGGCAGATCCTGCGGGACCCGCTGGACGTGCACGACCGGGGCACGAGGAATCAGCGTGACGACCGGGTCCGGGAGCTGATGTCCCTCGTCGCTCTGCCCCGGGCCCTCGCCGGTGCCCTGCCGGCCCAGTTGTCGGGCGGGCAGCGCCAGCGCGTCGCGATCGCCCGGGCGCTGGCGCTGGACCCGGCCCTCGTCGTGGCCGACGAACCGACGAGCGCCCTGGACGTGTCGGTCCGGGCCCAGATCCTGAACCTCCTCCTCGACCTGAGGGAACGCCTCGGCCTGGCCCTGGTGTTCGTCTCGCACGACATCCAGACGGTGCGGCGGATGAGCGACCGCGTGATCACCATGTATCTGGGCCGGATCGTGGAGGAGTCCCCGGCCGCCCTGGTCACCGACCGGGCCCGGCACCCGTACACCCGCGCCCTGTTCTCCGCCACGCCCGGCCTGCTCGACCCGATCGAGCCGATCCCGCTGGCCGGTCCGGTCCCGTCGGCGACGCGTCCGCCCAGCGGCTGCCCGTTCCGCACCCGCTGCTGGAAGGCCGACGGGACGTGTGCGGACGAGATGCCGGGCTTCTCCGCCGCGTCGGCACCCGCGCACCGCTTCCGCTGCCACCATCCTGTCCGGGAGGACGAGTCGACCCGCGACCTCGTCCACCGCCGCGACCCGATGGAGGCTCCATGACTCTCACCCCGCTGACCGGTGTCATCCCGCCCGTCTGCACGCCCCTGACATCGGACGGCGAGGTGGACGTCCCCTCGCTGATCAGGCTCGTCGACCATCTGGTGGCCGGCGGCGTGCACGGACTGTTCGTGCTCGGCTCCACCTCGGAGGCCGCGTATCTGCCGGACCGGCAGCGCAGGCTGGTCGTCGAGTCGGTCACCGGGCATGTGGGCGGGCAGCTCCCGGTGCTGGCCGGGGCGATCGACATGACGACGCCCCGGGTCCTGGACCATGTCGCATCGGTGACGGCGGCGGGCGCGGACGCGGTCGTCGTCACCGCCCCGTTCTACGCCCGTACCCACCCGGCGGAGATCGCCCGCCACTACCGCGCGGTCGCCGCCGCGAGCCCGGTCCCGGTGATCGCCTACGACCTTCCCGTCGCCGTCCACACGAAGCTGCCGGCCGACGTGGTCCTGGAGCTGGCGGCCGACGGTGTCGTGACCGGGCTCAAGGACTCCAGCGGCGACCTGGCCGCCTTCCGGCAGGTCGTGACCGGCGTCCGGGAGCGGCGGGGCATCACCGGCTTCAGCGTGCTGACCGGCTCCGAGCTGATCGTCGACGCGGCCCTCGCGATCGGCGCGGACGGCACGGTGCCGGGCCTCGGCAATGTCGACCCGCACGGCTACGTCCGGCTGGACCGCCTGTGCCGCGCCGGGGACTGGGAGGGGGCCCGTGCCGAACAGGAGCGCCTGTGCGCCCTGTTCGGCATGATCACCGTCGGCGACCCGGCCCGGATGGGCCCGAACTCCTCGGCGATCGGCGCCTTCAAGGCCGCGCTGTACCTGCGCGGCGTCATCGACTGCCCGGCGACGGCTGAGCCGCAGATCCCGCTGTCACCGGACGAGGTGGAGCAGGTCGGGAAGTACCTCGCGGCGGCCGGGCTGCTCTAGAAGTCCCTCACGGCGAGGCGGCGCCGCTCGATCGTCTTCAGACGCTGCCCGGCGTCACCATTCCCGACTCGTACGCGACGATGACCAGCTGCGCCCGGTCCCGCGCCGCCAGCTTGCCCATGATGCGGCTGACATGGGTCTTCGCGGTGAGCGGGCTCAGGCCCAACGCGTCTGCGATCTCGGTGTTGTTGAGGCCGCGCGCGACCAGCGCGAGCACCTCACGCTCCCGGCCCGACAGGCAGTCGGGCCCGCCGGTTGCCGGGGCGGAGGGGCTGCGCAGGAACCGTCGGATCAGTCGTGCCGTGGGTCCGGGCGACAGCAGGGACTCCCCGGCCGCGACCGTGCGGATGGCGTCGAGGAGTTCGGCCGGTCTGGTGTCCTTCACCAGGAACCCGGAGGCACCGGCGCGCAGGGCGTCGACGATGTTCTCGTCGGTGTCGTACGTGGTGAGGACGAGGACCCGCACCCCCGCGAGATCCTCGTCGGCCGCGATGAGCCGGGTCGCCTCGATACCGTCCAGGTCGGGCATGCGGATGTCCATCACCACGAGGTCGGCGCGTGCGCTGCGGGCCAGTTCGACGGCCTGCCGCCCGGTGGCGGCCTGCCCGACGACCTCCATGTCCCGGGCCGACTCCACGAGCATCGCGAACGCCTCCCGTACCAGAGTCTGGTCGTCCGCGAGCAGCACCCGTATGGTCATCCGGTCCTCTCCCCCGTCGTGGTCAGCGGCAGCACCGCTCTCACCTCGAATCCGCCCCCGGTACGCGGTCCGGCGTCGAGTGTGCCACCGACGCTGCGGGCCCGCTCCCGCATCCCGACGAGCCCGAACCCCGGCGTGCCGCCCGCGGCCGGTCCGGTGCCGTCGTCGCGGACCGACAGGTGCAGGGCGCCCTGCCGTTCCTCCAGCGCGACACGGACGGCCGGTTCGGGCCCGGCGTGCCGTACCGCGTTCGTCAGGGCCTCCTGCACGATGCGGTAGGCGGCGGCGCCGACGGCGGGCGGTGCCTGCCGTATCCGTACGGTCTGCTCGACCCGGGCACCGGCCAGCCGCGCGGCCTCCGCCAGGTCGGGCAGCCCGTCGAGGCCGGGCAGCGGGCCGCGGGCGTCCGGGGGGCCGTGCTCGCGCAGCACCTCCAGGGTCGTACGGAGTTCACCCCGGGCACTGCGGCAGGTCTCGGCGATGTCGTCGAGGGCCTTGGCCACCGTCTCCCGGTCGAGCCGCTCCGGGTCGGCGGACAGCACATGGGCGGCGACGGAGGTCTGCACGCCGATGAGGGTGATGCTGTGGGCGAGCAGATCGTGCAGATCCTGGGCGATCCGCAGCCGCTCCTCGGCGACCCGCCGCCGGGCCTCCTCCTCCCGGGTGCGTTCGGCGCGTTCGGCGCGCTCCACGATCGAGGCGACGTACTGGCGGTAGAAGCGCACGTCGACACCGAGGAACAGGACGGCGACGACCCAGCCGGACGCCTTCAGCAGCCCCAGCGCCTCCTGTGCGCTGATGGTGAGCAGCACGCACACCGCCATGGTGATGACGCCGATGCCGACCAGGACGGTGCGCAGCGGCCGTCCGGTGACGGCGACGGTGTAGAGGGCGACGTACGCGGCCTGGGTGCCCGCGGTGTGCGGGTAGTCGAGGAAGTGGTAGGGGAAGACGCAGCCGATTACGGCGAGCAGGACGAGCACCGGACGGCGGCGGCGCCACACCAGCGGCACGTGGGAGACGAGCAGCAGGGCCCAGCCGAGTGTGTCGGGCGTGCGCCCGTCGTCGACGAACTGCGCGGTCGCGGCGGCGAACGCGGCCACCGACAGGGCGAGCAGCGCGTCGTTGCGCAGCGCGTGCGGAGCGGTCAGGGGATCGCGGTTGATCGCGGCCATGATCCGCTCGGCGGACCGCGACCAGGTCGCCTGCGGGGTGGTGGGTTCCTGCACGGGCATCATCCTCGGCCAGGAAGGCGCCCCTCCGGGAGAGGAGGGGCGCCGTCGGTCAGCGGGCGTTGGCGGCCACGGGCTTCTGCTCCTCCTGCGGAACCGTCCGCTCCGGCGCCCGCGAGAGCTTCCCCGGCCACCACATCCGCCGCTTGAGCAGCACGCTCGCGGTGGTCACCAGGTACGTCCGCACGAGGAAGGTGTCGAGCAGCACCCCGACCGCGATCACGAATCCGAGCTCGACCAGCCCCACCATCGGCAGCGTGGTCAGCACCGCGAACGTCGCCGCGAGCACCACCCCCGCCGAGGCGATGACCCCACCGGTCGTCCGCAGCGCGGTGAGCGCCGCGGCCTCCGGTTCGGCCCCTCGTACGGACTCCTCCCGCATCCGGTGCATCAGGAAGATCCCGTAGTCCACCCCGAGGGCGACCAGGAACACGAAGGACAGCAGTCCGAGCCCGGGGTCCGTTCCTCCGAAGCCGAACACCGGCTCGAACAGCAGCCCTCCGATGCCGAGCGCCGCTCCCCACACGGCGACCACCGCCGCCAGCAGCAACAGTGGCGCGACGAGGCTGCGCAACAGCCCGACGAGGATGACGAACACCGCACCGAGCACCAGCGGCACGATCACCTTGCGGTCCCGCGACTCGCTCTCGGCCAGGTCGATCTGCTGGGCGCTGGGTCCGCCGACGTACGCGCCCTCGGGATCGAGCCCGGCCCGCAGCGCCTCGATGGTGCGGGTCTCGGCCGGGGTCTCCGGAGCAGCCGTGGTGAAGACGGCGATCTCGGTCCACCCCGCCCCGCTCCGCCCGGGAACCACGTCGGCGACCCCCTCGGTCGCCCGGGCCCGTTCCCTCACCGCCTCGGCCCGTTCCCCGGGCGCGATGACGGTCACGGGCCGGCTGCTCCGCTCGGGATACTCCCGCGCCAGCGTCTGCATCGCGGTGATGGACTCGGGCCGCTCGGTGAAGGAGTCCTCCTGCTTGATGCTCCCGGACAGATTCAGCGTGCCGAGCGCGAGCGCACCGAGCAGCACGCCTCCTCCGACGAGCACGGTGACGGGCCGCCGCGTCGCCGAGGTGCCCATCGCGGCGAACAGGGACCGCCGGGCCTTCGGCTCGCTCCCGAACGCGGGGATCAGCGGCCAGAAGACGCGCCGCCCGAGCAGCACCAGCACCGCGGGCAGCAGGGTCGTCATGGCGATCAGCGCGGCGAGCACCCCGACCATGCCGACCGGCCCCATGCCGCTGCTGCTGTTGAGGTCCGCGGCGAGCAGGCACAGCAGTCCGGCCGCGACGGTCCCCGAGGAGGCGAGGACGGCCGGCCCGCAGCCGCGCAGGGCGGTGCGCATGGCGTCGTACGGCCGCTCGTGGCGCCGCAGTTCCTCGCGGTAGCGGGAGATGAGCAGCAACGCGTAGTCCGTGCCGGCGCCGAGGACGAGTACGGTCATCACGCCGCCGCTCTGGCCGGTGACGGTGACGTCGAACAGCTCGTGCAGTCCGTATCCGGCGGCCATCGACACGGCGGCGGCGACCCCCGCCACGGCGAGCGGCACCAGCCACAGGAAGGGGCTGCGGTAGATGAGGATGAGCAGCACGGTGACGACACCGAGCGTGGCGAGCAGCAGGGTGGCGTCGAGCGTCTCGAACACCTTGTTCATGTCGGTGTTCAGCGCGCCGGGCCCGCCGACCTCCACGCTCAGTCCGCCGCCGCCCCGGGCGATGTCCCGCACCCCGTCGACGAAGGCGTCCCGGGCCTCCTCGTCCTGGCCCGGCTGGGTGCTGGAGACCGGGTACATCAGGGCGGAGCCGTCCTCGGACAAAACCCCCTGCGGCTCATCCGCCAGCTCGTAGCCGCCGTCCACCTCGGCGACCTGCTCGGCGGCCGTGCGCCGGTCGGCGTCGGTCAGCCCGCCGTCCCGGTGGTAGACGAGCACCAGGTCGGTCGCCTCACCGCCCGGCAGCTCGTCCTGGATCCGCGCGACCTGGGTGGAGTCGGCGCTGTCGGGCAGGTAGTCGACCGCGCGGTTCTGCTGGATGTCGGCGAACTTGCCCGCGAGCGGCCCGACCAGCACGAGCGCGGCCAGCCACAGCCCGACCACCGCCCAGGGCACCGCCCTTCGCCGCCCTGTCCGTGTCCTCACAGCCCCCATGTGTCCGGCTCCCTCCGGTCGGGTGTCTGGATCGGTCTCCAGACTCCCGTCGGACGGGGGCCGGTTCGTCGGGCGTGAGGTCGAGTCGGGGGCTACTGCCGCGGGCGGTCCCTGCCGCGCGTTACTCCCCGGGGAGTAACGCGGGGCGTGCCCTACGAAGGCGTGCGCGCCGCAGCGGCCAGCAGCCGGGTCACGTCGTCGGAGCAGATCGTGAGCGCCGCCCCCACCGTCGCCAGCACATCCCGCTCGGCCGGGGTGTACGGCCCGTCCGCCAGGGCGATGCGGGCGCCCTGGAGCAGGATCGATTCGCGGCCGACGGTGGCGAGGTGCGGGGCGAGCGGGTCCAGCGCCTCGTGCAGCTCTATGGCCAGCCCCGCGCCGCAGGGTTCGCCGGTGATCCGGCCGGTGTCGGCCTCCAGCGCCTCGACGAGGGCGGCCAGCTGCTCCTCGGTGCAGTCGTCGAAACCGGCCGCGCGCACGGCGAGCACGGCGGACTCCAGGGCCGTACGGGACCCGGCGCCGCCGGCTGCCAGCACCGCGAGGGCGACGGTGTGCACGGCGTCGCGGAGCATCGCGGAGAAGCGGGTGGTGGTCGGGTGGTCGAGGACGTCCGTGCCGAAGTGGCGGCGGCAGGCGGCGCACTCCACGACCGGGCCGGTCTCGCCGCGCGGCAGCACGGGCAGGCCGAGCAGGGTGAAGCGGCGCTGTCCGGTCAGCCGCTGGTAGTTGCGGTCGCCGCCGCAGCCGGGGCAGAAGAACTCCCCGTCACCGGCGGCCGTCCACGCGGTGCGGGTGCCCAGGATGCGAGAAAGCCTGGCGGCATGGCCGTTTCGTCCCCGTCCTGGCAGCACGTCGCACCTCCGTCACGCCGCACGGCAACGTCGCCGCGCTTGCGTGATGTTAGCCACATCAGCGACGAGGAGTCAGCACCCCGGAGGAGACCTTTCCGTGACCTCCACAGGGAATGGCCGGTATGCGACGGGGCTCCGCCCGCCGGACATCGGCGGGCGGAGCCCCTGAGGCATCGGTGGCGGCCTTCGGCCGCGGACCCGTACGGCTGGTCAGCGAGCCGCGCGGTTGACGGCCGAGACGACCGCCTTCAGCGAGGCCCGCGTGGTGTTCGCGTCGATTCCGATGCCCCACAGGACCTTGTCGTCGATCGCGCACTCGATGTAGGAGGCGGCCTGCGCGGAGGCGCCCTCGCTCATCGTGTGCTCCTGGTAGTCCAGCAGGCGTACGTCGATGCCGACGGACTGCAGGGCGTCGAAGAAGGCCGAGATCGGACCGTTGCCGGAACCGGTCAGGACGGTGTCCCGGCCGTCGACCGTGGCCTCCACCTTCAGGGTGTCCACGCCGTCGGTGTCGGTCGTCGACTGGTTGTTCTTGACCTGGATCCGGCCCCACGGGTTCTCGGGGTTGGGCAGGTACTCGTCCTGGAAGACCGACCAGATGTCCTTCGGCGTGACCTCGCCGCCCTCGGCGTCCGTCTTGGCCTGGATGAGCTTGGAGAACTCGATCTGCATCCGGCGCGGCAGGTCCAGCTTGTGGTCGTTCTTCAGGACGTAGGCGATCCCGCCCTTGCCGGACTGCGAGTTGACCCGGATGACCGCCTCGTAGGAGCGGCCGACGTCCTTGGGGTCGATCGGCAGGTAGGGGACGGCCCACTCGATGTCGTCGACGGTGACGCCCTTGGCGGCCGCGTCGGCCTCCATGGCGTCGAAGCCCTTCTTGATGGCGTCCTGGTGGGAGCCGGAGAAGGACGTGTAGACCAGGTCGCCCACGTACGGGTGGCGCGGGTGGACCTCCATCTGGTTGCAGTACTCCCACGTACGGCGGATCTCGTCGATGTCGGAGAAGTCGATCTGCGGGTCGACGCCCTGGGAGAAGAGGTTCATGCCCAGGGTGACCAGGTCGACGTTGCCGGTGCGCTCGCCCTGGCCGAACAGGCAGCCCTCGACACGGTCGGCGCCGGCCATCAGGGCCAGCTCGGCGGCGGCGACGGCCGTGCCGCGGTCGTTGTGGGGGTGGATCGACAGGCAGACGTGCTCGCGGCGGGACAGGTTGCGGCCCATCCACTCGAAGCGGTCGGCGTGCGTGGAGGGCGTGGAGCGCTCCACGGTGGCCGGCAGGTTCAGGATGATCTCGCGGCCCGGGCCGGGCTGCCAGACGTCCATGACCGCCTCGCAGACCTCCAGCGCGAAGTCCAGCTCGGTGTCGGTGAAGATCTCCGGCGAGTACTGGTAGCCGAATTCCGTCTCCGGGCCCAGCAGCTTCTCCGCGTACTCCATGACCAGGCGCGTGCCGTCGACGGCGATCTGCTTGATGTCGTCCTTGGAGCCGCGGAAGACGACCCGGCGGAAGACCGGCGCGGTGGCGTTGTACAGGTGGACCGTGGCGCGCTTGGCGCCCTTCAGGGACTCCACCGTGCGCTCGATCAGGTCCTCGCGGGCCTGGGTCAGTACGGAGATGGTGACGTCGTCGGGGATGGCCCCGGGCTCCTCGATGATGGAGCGCACGAAGTCGAAGTCGGTCTGGCCGGAGGCCGGGAAGCCGACCTCGATCTCCTTGTAGCCCATCGTGACCAGCAGGTCGAACATGGCGCGCTTGCGGGCCGGCGACATGGGGTCGATCAGGGCCTGGTTGCCGTCGCGCAGGTCGGTGGAGAGCCAGCGGGGGGCGGTGGTGACGCGGTTGTTCGGCCAGGTGCGGTCCGGGATGTCGACCTGCTCGTAGCGGCCGTACTTGTGGATCGGCATGGAACTGGGCTGCTGGCGGTTCGCCATGATGCGGGGGCTCCTCAGGGGGTGTCCGGAAGGACGGCCGACGACGCAGCACCAAGCTCCGCGGGGAGGGAGTCGGCCTCGACTACAGGCCCTCGCCGCGGCAGCTAAGGAGAAGCAGCCCGAAACGCATGATGCGCAGCATGCTAGCCGAGCCCCTCCCGGCGCGTGGGGTCGTATCAGTATGCGGGACCCGGAGCACATACGGGACAAAAAGTGCGCTATGCCACTTCGCCCTACCACTCACCACGGAGAGTGAGGTTCGTTGTCCCGGTATTTCACCAATCATGGTGGCGACTAGTGACAGTCTCGTCACGCAGTGCAAGGGTTCCGGGTATGACGACTCACGGGGGCTACGAGCCCGTCTTCTGCACCATCGTTCCGCCTCATGTCCTCGACCAGCTCGCCCAGGCCGAGGACCCCGCGCTCGCCGGTCCCGCCCGCCGCACCCTGCAACGCGACGCCTACGAGCGCACCCAGCGACGGCTCACCACGGTCATCGGCGCCACCGCCGTCACCGCGGTCGCCGACGGCACACCGCAGCGCACGATCCACGACGCCCGGCACGGCACCGACCTGCCCGGCCACAAGGTCCGCGGCGAGGGCGACAAGCCGGGCAGGGACGCCACCGTCAACCGCGCGTACGCGGGCCTCGGCGCCACCTTCGAGCTGTTCCTCCAGGCGTACCGGCGCGACTCGATCGACGGGAACGGCCTGCCGCTGAACGCGACGGTGCACTACGACCGCGACTACAACAACGCGTTCTGGAACGGCGAACAGATGGTCTTCGGCGACGGGGACGGCGAGATCTTCCTCGACTTCACCATCCCGATCGACGTCATCGGCCACGAACTCGCGCACGGCGTCACCCAGTACACGGCCAACCTCACCTACTTCGGCCAGCCGGGCGCGCTCAACGAGTCCCTGTCGGACGTCTTCGGCGCCCTGATCAAGCAGTACACGCTCGGCCAGACCGCCGCCGAGGCCGACTGGCTGATCGGCGCCGGGCTGCTCGCCCCGCGGGTGACGGGCAAGGCGCTGCGCTCCATGAAGGAGCCGGGCACGGCGTACGACGACGACGTGCTCGGCAAGGACCCGCAGCCCGCGACGATGGACGACTTCGTCCGCACCGGCCGCGACAACGGCGGTGTCCACATCAACTCGGGCATCCCGAACCACGCCTTCTACCTCGCCGCGACGGCCCTCGGCGGCCACGCCTGGGAGCGCGCGGGACAGGTCTGGTACGACGTGTTGACCGGCGGCGAGCTCAAGCAGCAGGCGCGGTTCGTCGACTTCGCCACGCTCACCGTCAAGGCGGCCCGGGAGCGGTTCGGCGACGGGGAGGAACTCGACGCCGTGTCGAAGGCCTGGGAGCAGGTCGGGGTGCGGACCCTGTAGTTCCGTACTAGACAGGTGCCATGCGGATTCAGGTGAGGCGCACGGGCGGGTTCGCGGGCATCGAACGGCATGCCGAGGTGGACACCTCGGGCCGGGCCGATGCCTCCGCATGGCACGCGCTGGCCGAGCAGGCCGTCGCCGCCGGGCGGAGCACACCGCCGATCGGGGTCCCGGACGGGTTCAGCTACCAGATCACGGTGGACGGGAGGACGGTGTACGCGGCCGACCCCAGGCTGACCGACGAACAGCGGACGCTGATCTCGCGGGTGCTGAAGGAAGGGGCCTGACAGCTCCTTTCCGCCCGGCCGTTGACTTCCGTTACCACCGGTACGGATGATCCAGCGCATGGCGACTGACGCAGGCAACCCGATCCCCCGCTTCCCGGACGGCTTCCTCTGGGGCGTGTCCACCTCGGCGCACCAGATCGAGGGCGCCGCGGACGAGCGCGGGCCGTCCGTGTGGGACGTCTTCACGGCAGCGCCGGGACGGGTGAAGGACGGCTCGACGGCGGCGGTGGCCTGCGACCACGTCCACCGCCACCGCGAGGACGTGGCACTCCTGGCCGACCTCGGCGTGAACGCCTACCGCTTCTCGGTCTCCTGGCCGCGGGCACGCTCCGAGAAGGGCCTGGACTTCTACGACCGGCTGGTGGACGACCTGTGCGCGGCGGGCGTCCGCCCGGTGCCGACACTGTTCCACTGGGACCTGCCGGCGGACCTGGACTGGCTGGAGCGGGACACCGCCGAGCGCTTCGCCGAGTACGTGGCCCTGGTGGCCGACCGCCTGGGCGACCGCGTGTCGACATGGATCACCCTGAACGAGCCCGCCGAGCACACCCTGCTGGGCCACGCCCTGGGGGTGCACGCACCCGGAAAGCAGCTGCTGTTCGACGCGCTGCCGGCCGCCCACCACCAGCTGCTCGCCCACGGCCTGGCCGTACGGGCCCTGCGCGCCTCGGGCGCCGGCGACATCGGCATCGCCAACTCGCACGGCCCGACCTGGGCGGCGTCGACCGAGGCGGCGGACGTGGAGGCGGCGGACTTCTACGACCTGCTGCTGAACCGCCTGTTCGCGGACCCGCTGCTGCTGGGCAGGTACCCCGACGGCATCGGCGAGCTGATGCCGGGGGACGTGGAGGCCGACCTGAAGGTGATCGCCGAGCCGCTCGACCGGTACGGGATCAACTACTACGCGCCGACCAGGGTGGGCGCCCCGCAGGGCGCGGAGATCGAGTTCGGCGGGATCACCATGCCCGCCGAACTGCCCTTCTCCGTCCGGGAGATCGAGGGCCACCCGGTGACCGACTTCGGCTGGCCGGTCGTGCCCGAGGGCCTCACCGAACTGCTCACCACCTTCCGCGACCGCTACGGCGACCGCCTCCCGCCCGTCGTCATCACCGAGAACGGCTGCTCGTACCCGGGCGTCGACGACCAGGACCGCATCGCCTACCTGGACGGCCACATGCGGGCCCTGCACCGGGCGGTGGAGGCGGGCGTCGACGTGCGCGGCTACTTCGTGTGGTCCCTGCTCGACAACTTCGAGTGGGCGGAGGGCTACGCACGCCGTTTCGGCCTGGTCCACGTCGACTTCGCCACCCTGGAGCGGACCCCCAAGGCGTCGTACCACTGGTACCGGGAGCTGCTGCGGGCGCAGGGGCCTACGGCTTGATGCCCACACCGGTCCACAGGCTGACCTCGGCGTCCGTCGGGGCGTCGCCCCCGGCGGTGTCGGGCCGCCAGCGGTGGCCCACGGTGACGCCCGGCTCCAGAAGGTCCAGGCCCTCGAAGAAGCGGGCGACGTCCTTCCGCGAGCGGAACTGCACCGGCGTACCGGCCGAGGTGTAGATGTCGGTGACCTTCTGCCAGGTCGACGGGTCGAAGTCGGGTGTGCAGTGGCTCAGCGCCAGGGCGCTGCCCGAGGGCAGCACGTCCAGCAGGCGGCGCACGATGCCGTAGGGGTCCTGGGCGTCGGTGACGAAGTGCATCAGGGCGTTGAGGGACAGCGCGACCGGGCGGTCCAGGTCCAGGATCTCGGCCAGCTCGGGCGCGTTCAGCAGCGACTGCGGGTCGTTGACGTCCGCCTCGATGTAGGTGGTGCGGCCTTCGGAGGTGCTGCGCATCAGGCGCTCGGCGTACTTCAGGACGAGCGGGTCGTTGTCGGCGTAGACCACCCGGGCGTCGGGCACCACGGACTGGGCGACCTGGTGCAGGTTGGGCTCGGTGGGGATACCCGTGCCTATGTCCAGCCACTGGCGGATGCCGTGCTCGCGGGCGAGGACCCGGGTGGCGCGGTGCATGAAGGCCCGGTTCTCGCGGGCGCACACGAAGATGGCGGGGTAGGCCTCGGCGACCCGCTCGGCCGCCTGCTTGTCGACCTCGAAGTGGTCCTTGCCGCCGAGGTAGTAGTCGTACATGCGGGCGGAGTGCGGCCTGCTGGTGTCGATGTCCCGCGCGGCCTGCGAGTTGCTCATGGGGTGCCTCTCGGTGGGGGGTGGTGGTGCGAGTCCGGTCCGGTGGGGGCTTCAGCGGGCCGTCAGATGGTCGGCGAGGCCCTGCTTGACCCCCCTGACGAACGCGGTGATCTCCTCGGGGGTGCAGATCAGCGCGGGACCGGCGGGATCGGTCGACTGGCGCACCGCCACGCGGCCGTCGGCGAGCTGCTTGGTCTCCACGCACTGGCCCCCGTTGGGGCCGCTCCACGGACGTTCCCAGCCCTGTTCCCCGAGGTCCGAAGCGGGCATCCCGTTGTAGACGGCGCCCTCGGCGAGGGTCATGCGTACTCCTTCCGCATGCGGTTCAACAGCGCCCTGCTGTCCGCGGACGAGGTCTTCAGCGACAGCCGGTTGTGCGCCTCCAGATGGGCCACGACGTCCGCTCGCTGGTCGAGGTAGACGGACGCGGAGAGGATCTCGCTGTAGACGATGTCGGGCAGCTCCCGCTCCTCGAACCGGAAGTAGGTGAAGGGCGCGCACGCTCCGACGTGGGCGCCCGCGGCGAACGGCACGATGTCGACGCTGACGTGCTCCAGCTCGGACGCCTCCAGGAGCCGGTCGATCTGGTCCCGCATCACGTCGGGGCCGCCCACCACCCGGTGCAGCACGGCCTCCTCCATCACCACCCACAGCGTGGGCGCGTCCGGTTTGGTGAGCAGGCTCTGGCGGCGCAGCCGCAGCTCCACGCGCCGGTCCAGGTCCTCCTCGTCGTCGTTCGGGAAGCCGCCGCGCAGCACGGCACGCGCGTATCCGGGTGTCTGGAGCAGGCCCGTGACGTACTG
This sequence comes from Streptomyces sp. NPDC093598, assembly GCF_044764825.1. Classification (NCBI taxonomy): domain Bacteria; kingdom Bacillati; phylum Actinomycetota; class Actinomycetes; order Kitasatosporales; family Streptomycetaceae; genus Streptomyces; species Streptomyces sp. NPDC093598. The sequence continues at coordinate 886,000 of NZ_JBIWIV010000001.1, forward strand.
CGGTTCATAGGTGCGCAGCGTTCTCGCGCCGGTTTCCAGGCTCACGTAGGCGGTGAACCAGGACGGCATCACATCGCGGTACGGGTGCCACCAGCCGGGCTCGTTGGCCCGTTCCGCCAGGGTGACGAACTCGTCGATCTCCTGCCGGCCGGCCCCGTAGGTCTCCAGCAGCTTCTCGACGTAGAGGATCTTCAGGCCGACCTCGGCCTTCTCCAGGCGGCGGATGGTCAGCGGCGTGACGCGCAGGGCCTTGGCCGCGTCGTCGAGGGACAGGCCCGCGTGCTGCCGGGCCTCCTGCAGGCGGCGGCCCAGGATCATGCGGAGCACCGTGGGGGCGCCGGCGCCGGTGCCTGATCGGGCGTCGTTCACGCCGTGCCTCCTGAGGGGTCGTCACCGCCGCTTGCCCGGCAGGGGCTTGATCGCTGCATCGAATCGTTTCGCCCGGGCGATACCGCCGTTCTGAAATTATCAGGGAGATGGTTGCAGCGTGAACTGCACTGCGAGCATAGTTACTGGTGTGACCAGGGTTCCGGAAGCATGAACTCCCCTTTCCGCCCCTTCCGTTGCCCGCTCCCCCTCGACTTCGCCCACCCCCCACGGAAGGCGATCGCCGTGTCCCCCCACACGACATCCACCCCCCGGTTCCTGGACGCGGTGCACCCGGGCCGCACCGACTGGCTGGAGCTGCCGCCGCAGCGGACCAGCGTCAGAGTCGCCCGTCATGCCCTGCGCGCCCGGCTGGCCTCGTGGCAGGTGCCCGAGGAGGTGTGCGCGAACGCGGTGCTGCTCGTGTCCGAGCTGGTGACCAACGCCGTGCTGCACACGCTCAGCGAACGGATCGTGTGCGGCGTCCAGCTGATGACGAACGCGTGTTTCCGGCTGGAGGTGCACGACGGCGACCTCAGCGGCCGCGGCATCCCCGACCGCCGCCCCGGCCTCGACGACGAGGGCGGCCGCGGACTGCTGCTCGTACGGGAGATGGCCGACAGCTGGGGCATCGCCCGCTCGACCCTCACGGGCGGCAACGCGGTGTGGGCGAGTCTGCGGACGGCGTCATGACACGGGGCGGGCTCGCTCTCAGAACCCCAGCTTGCGCAGCTGCCGGGGGTCCCGCTGCCAATCCTTGGCGACCTTCACGTGCAGGTCGAGGAAGACGGGTGTGCCCAGCAGCGCCTCGATCTGCTTGCGGGACTTGATGCCGACCTCCTTCAGGCGCTTGCCCTTGGGGCCGATGACGATGCCCTTCTGGCTGGGGCGCTCGATGTAGACGAAGGCGTGGATGTCGAGGAGGGGCTTGTCGGCGGGGCGGTCCTCGCGGGGGAGCATCTCCTCGACGACGACCGCGATGGAGTGCGGCAGCTCGTCGCGGACGCCCTCCAGCGCGGCCTCCCGGATCAGCTCCGCGATCATGACCTGCTCGGGCTCGTCGGTCAGGTCGCCCTCGGGATAGAGCGCGGGGCCCTCGGGCAGCAGGGGGACGAGCAGGTCGGCGAGCAGGCCCACCTGCTTGTCGCCGACCGCCGACACCGGCACGATCTCGGCCCACTCGAAGCCCAGCTCCTTGCCGAGCTGATCGATGGCGATCAGCTGCTCGGCGAGCGTCTTGCTGTCCACGAGGTCGGTCTTGGTGACGATGGCGATCTTCGGCGTCTTCTTGATGGACGCCAGTTCCTTCGCGATGAAGCGGTCGCCGGGGCCGAGCTTCTCGTTCGCCGGCAGACAGAAGCCGATCACGTCGACCTCGGCCCACGTCGTGCGCACGACGTCGTTGAGCCGCTCGCCCAGCAGCGTGCGCGGCTTGTGCAGACCCGGGGTGTCGACCAGGATCAGCTGGGCGTCCGGGCGGTGCACGATGCCCCGCACGGTGTGCCGCGTCGTCTGCGGCTGGTTCGCCGTGATCGCCACCTTCTGGCCGACCAGAGCATTCGTGAGGGTGGACTTGCCCGCGTTGGGACGGCCCACGAAGCAGGCGAAGCCGGCGCGGTGGACGGTCTCGCCCGACTCTTCGGATGACTGCATACGAACGCTCATGCCGCCCATTCTCCCTGATCCTCGAAGCCGCCCCGTACCGGACGTGCCACGTGAGCTTCCCGAAACCCATACGCAACGAAACGTCACGGAAACACACCCGTACGCAACCCGAAACGCAGGCCGGTGAACCTCTGACGAGCCCCCGGAGCCCCCACCCGTTGGAGACACCGTGCCTCTGGCCGCCGCAACCGCCGACACCGGCGACACCGCCTGGCTGCTCGCCGCCACCGCCCTCGTCCTGCTGATGACCCCGGGCCTGGCCCTGTTCTACGGCGGCATGGTCCGCACGAAGAGCGTGCTCAACATGCTGATGATGAGCTTCGTCTCGATCGCCCTGGTGACGGTGGTGTGGCTGGCGGCCGGCTACTCCCTGGCCTTCGGCGAGGACGCCGCGGGGGGACTCATCGGCGGGCTCGACCACGTGGGCATGAGCGGCCTCGGCCCGGACAGCGTCCAGGGCACGGTCCCCACCCTCCTCTTCGCCACCTTCCAGCTCACCTTCGCGATCATCACGGCCGCGCTGATCAGCGGCGCCGTCGCGGACCGGGCGAAGTTCGGGGCGTGGCTGGTCTTCGTGCCGGTGTGGGCGCTGCTCGTATACGTTCCGGTCGCGCACTGGGTGTGGGGCCCGGGTGGCTGGATCCTGGACGGGCTGGGTGCGCTGGACTTCGCCGGCGGGCTGCCCGTGGAGATCGTCTCCGGCGCCTCGGGGCTGGCGTTGTGCCTGGTCCTGGGCCCGCGGCTGGGCTTCAAGAAGGAAGCCATGCGGCCGCACAATCTGCCCATGGTGATGCTGGGCGCCGGTCTGCTCTGGTTCGGCTGGTTCGGCTTCAACGCCGGGTCCGCCCTCGGCGCCAACGGCCTCGCGGCCGCCGCGTTCCTGAACACCCTCGCCGCGGGCTGCACCGGCCTGCTGGGCTGGCTCTTCGTGGAGCAGAAGCGCGACGGCCACCCCACGACCCTGGGCGCCGCGTCCGGCGCGGTCGCGGGCCTGGTCGCCATCACCCCGTCCTGCGGCTCGGTCTCCCTGCTCGGCGCGCTGGTCGTCGGACTCACCGCCGGTGTCGTCTGCTCGTACGCCGTGAGCTGGAAGTTCAAGCTGAACTACGACGACTCGCTGGACGTCGTCGGCGTCCACCTGGTCGGCGGTGTCATCGGCACGCTCCTCATCGGCGTCTTCGCCGTCGAGTCGATGACCGGTGGAGCGGAGGGCCTCCTCTATGGTGGCGGCCTCGGTCAGCTGGGCAGGCAACTGCTGGCGGTGGTCGTGGTGGGGGTGTACGCCTTCGGCGTGACGTACGGCATCGGCAGGCTGATCGACGCCACGATGGGCCTGCGCGCCGGCGAGGAGCAGGAGCAGACCGGTCTGGACCTTACGGTGCACGCCGAGACGGCCTACGATCACGGGGTCCTGGGCCACGGCGCCCCGGTCTCCTCCTCCGTCGTCTCCCCCGCCCAGAAGGTCACCCCCCAGGCATGAAGCTCATCACCGCGATCGTCAAGCCGTACCGTCTCGACGAGGTCAAGAACGCCCTTCAGGAACGGGGCGTGCACGGCCTGACCGTGAGCGAGGCCAGCGGCTACGGCCGGCAGCGCGGCCACACCGAGGTGTACCGCGGCGCCGAGTACCAGGTCGACCTGGTGCCCAAGGTCCGGATCGAGGTCGTCGTCGAGGACGCGGACGCCGAGGCCGTCATCGACGCGGTCGTGAAGGCCGCGCACACCGGCAAGATCGGCGACGGCAAGGTGTGGGCCCTGCCCGTGGACACGGTCGTGCGGGTGCGGACGGGCGAGCGCGGCCCCGACGCGCTCTGAACACACCGGGGCCGCCCCGCTTCGGTCTCAGTCGAACACGAACGGGCCCGGCGACTGCGGCCCGGCCGCCGTGCAGGTGATGGTGATGCCGAAGACGGTCATCCTCAGCGAGCCGCCGAAGGCCTCCAGGCTGTCGCCGGAGGCCACGGTGCCGTTGAGGGGACCGACCTCGACGGGGGCGCCGGCGGCCATCGCCGGGTTCTCCGTGCCGGTGAAGTCGACGGTGCCGCCGCCGCTCTTCACCAGCGTGAGGGTGGACGCGATCGAGTCCTCTCCCAGCGCGATGGGCGCCGTGATCGCGGAGGACTTGACCGTGAGGGTGGCGGCGGTGCCGTCCTGCGTGGCCGTCAGCGTGGCCTCGCCACTGCCGAAGGCGCCGCAGTCAGCGTTGATCGTCGCCGTCTGGGGGGTGACGGCGAGGGCTGCGGGGGCGAAGGCGAGCCCGGTGACCGCGAGGGCCCCGGCCGCCAGTGCCGCACCTGCTCCGATTCGCTTGCATCTCATGGGATTCCGGCTCCCTTTCCGTGTGGGGGGACCGCTCGGCAGGTGAGTGCGGGCACGCTGCGCGAGAGCCGAACCTGACGGTCCGTCGGAACTTACGGTTCCATTGATGCGCGTGGGGCAGGGGGCGGCAAGGTTGAAAACTGGCCTAATTACCGGCGGTTACAGCGAAGTTCAGCCGGCGGTCAGGGTGACGCGGACCGTTCCGTCGGGACCGGCCACCAGGACCGGCGTCTCGGCGCTCCCCAGATCCCGTACCGCCGCCCGGTCCTCCGCGGACGCGGTCTCCGCCTCCGTCACGATCGCCGCCGCCTCCAGCGACCGCGCGCCCGAGGCCACCGCCATCGCCACCGCGGTCCGCAGGGCACTGAGCTTCAGGGAGTCGAGGGCCACGGTCCCCGCGACATAGGTGCGTCCGGTCTCGTCCCGTACGGCCGCGCCCTCGGGCACGCCGTTGCGGGCCCGTGCGGAACGGGCCAGGGTGACGATCTTGCGGTCCTCGGGGTCGAGCGCGCTGCTGTCGGTCATGATCCGAGCATACGGAAGCGTCACGGGCGGTCGAGGCGCAGGCGGTCCGCTCGGGGCAGGCCCGCGACGACCAGGTCGTACGAGTCCTCGATGAGCTCCCGGACCAGCTTGTCCGGGAGTTCGCCGTCGACGGTGACCGTGTTCCAGTGGCGCTTGTTCATGTGCCAGCCGGGGACGATCAGCCCCTCGTGCTCGCGGCGCAGACGGATCGCCTCCTCCGGGTCGCACTTGAGGTTGGCCTTCAGGGGGCGCGCGTCCAGGAAGGAGAGCGCGAAGAGCTTCCCCCGCACCTTGAAGACCGAGATCTCCGGGCTGAACGGGAAGTCCTCCACCGCCGCGTTGAAGGACAGGCAGAACGCGCGCAGTTCCTGCGGGGTCATTCCGGCTTCTCCTCCTCGAGCGGGTCCGCCGGGTCCGCCTGCTCCACGGGCTCCGCCAGCACCGTCACGATCTTGTTCCGGCGGCCGGCCGCGGCCTCGGCGGTCAGGCGCAGCTCCCGGCCGTCGGGGAGGCCGACGACGGACGACGCACCCGCGATGGGCACCCGGCCCAGCGCCTTGGCCAGCAGGCCGCCGACCGTCTCGACGTCCTCGTCGTCGAAGGCCTCCAGGCCGTACAGCTCGCCCAGGTCGCCGATGTCGAGGCGGGCGGTGACGCGGAAGCGGTCCTTGCCGAGGTCCTCCACCGGCGGCAGTTCACGGTCGTACTCGTCGGTGATCTCGCCGACGATCTCCTCGAGGATGTCCTCGATGGTGACGATGCCGGCCGTGCCGCCGTACTCGTCGATGACGACGGCGACGTGGTTGCGTTCCTTCTGCATCTCGCGCAGCAGGTCACCGGCGTTCTTGGTGTCGGGCACGAAGAACGCCGGGCGCATGGCCGTGGACACCTGCTCGGACTCGGCGTCGCGGCTGATGTGCGTCTTGCGGACCAGGTCCTTCAGATACACGATGCCGACGATGTCGTCCTCGTTCTCGCCGGTCACCGGGATGCGCGAGAAGCCGGAGCGCAGCGCGAGGGTGAGGGCCTGGCGGATGGTCTTGAAGCGCTCGATGACCACCAGGTCCGTGCGCGGGACCATGACCTCCCGCACGAGGGTGTCGCCCAGCTCGAAGACCGAGTGCACCATGCGGCGCTCCTCGTCCTCGATGAGGGACTCCTTCTCGGCGAGGTCGACCAGGGCGCGCAGTTCCGCCTCGGAGGCGAAGGGGCCGCGGCGGAAGCCCTTGCCGGGGGTGAGCGCGTTGCCGATGAGGATCAGCAGCGACGGGATCGGGCCCATGATCCGGGCCAGCGGCACCAGGACGTACGCCGAGACCGTGGCGGTGTGCAGCGGGTGCTGCCGGCCGATGGTGCGCGGGGAGACGCCGACGGCGACGTACGACACGAGGACCATGACCGCGATGGCGACCAGGAGGGCCTCGGTGGTGGCGTCGAACTCCTTCAGGCAGCCGTAGGTGATCAGCGCGGCGGCTGCCATCTCGCAGGCGACGCGGACCAGCAGCGCCACGTTGAGGTAGCGGGTCGGGTCGGCGGCGACCTGGGAGAGCTTGGCGCTGCCGCGGCGGCCGGAGCGCACGGCCTCCTCGGCGCGGAAGCTGGAGACGCGCGCGAGGCCCGCCTCCGCGCAGGCGGCGAGCCAGGCCACGACGACCAGGGCGATGGCGCCCAGGACGAGTTGGGGACTCATCGGCGGCGCTACGAGACCGTCGGCGCCGGGGACGGGCCGGTCAGGCCCCGCTCCGCGCGCCAGCCGTCCACGATGGCCGCCTGGAGGCCGAACATCTCGGCCTTCTCGTCCGGTTCCTCGTGGTCGTAGCCGAGCAGGTGCAGCACCCCGTGGACGGTGAGGAGCTGGAGCTCCTCGTCCATGGAGTGCTGCGTGTCGGCTTCCTTGCCCTGCTTCTGCGCGACCTCGGGGCACAGCACGATGTCGCCGAGCAGTCCCTGCGGCGGCTCGTCGTCGTCCTTGGAGGGCGGCCGCAGCTCGTCCATCGGGAAGGACATGACATCCGTCGGGCCCGGGAGGTCCATCCACTGGATGTGGAGCTGCTCCATGGCGTCGGCGTCCACGACGATCACCGAGAGCTCGGAGAGCGGGTGGATGCGCATCCGAGCGAGCGCGTAGCGGGCGATGTCGAGGATCGCCTGCTCGTCGACTTCGGTGCCTGACTCGTTGTTGACGTCGATCGACATGGTGCTGTGTGTGTCTACTTCCCCTTGTGCCCGGACTTGCCGCGGCTCTTGTGCGCGCCGTTCTGGGTGCCGTGCGTGGTGTCGTACTTCTCGTACGCGTCGACGATACGGCCCACCAGCTTGTGCCGGACCACGTCCTGGGACGACAGCCGGGAGAAGTGCACGTCGTCCACGCCGTCCAGGATCTCCTGCACCTGCCGCAGACCGCTCTTCGTCCCGTCCGGCAGGTCGACCTGCGTCACGTCACCGGTGATCACGATCTTCGAGTCGAAGCCGAGGCGGGTGAGGAACATCTTCATCTGCTCGGGGCTCGTGTTCTGGGCCTCGTCCAGGATGATGAAGGCGTCGTTGAGCGTGCGGCCGCGCATGTAGGCGAGCGGCGCGACCTCGATGGTGCCCGCCGCCATCAGCCGCGGGATCGAGTCGGGGTCGAGCATGTCGTGCAGCGCGTCGTACAGGGGGCGCAGGTACGGGTCGATCTTCTCGTAGAGCGTGCCCGGGAGGAAGCCGAGGCGCTCCCCGGCCTCGACCGCGGGGCGGGTCAGGATGATGCGGTTGACCTGCTTGGACTGCAGGGCCTGCACCGCCTTGGCCATCGCCAGGTACGTCTTGCCGGTGCCCGCGGGGCCGATGCCGAAGACGATCGTGTGCTTGTCGATCGCGTCCACGTAGCGCTTCTGGTTGAGCGTCTTGGGGCGGATCGTGCGGCCGCGCGAGGACAGGATGTTCTGCGTGAGCACCTGGGCCGGGGTCTCCTGGCCGTCGCTCTCGCCGTTGTCGCTCGCCTTGAGCATGGCGATCGAGCGTTCCACTGCGTCCTCCGTCATCGGCTGCCCGGTGCGGAGCACCAGCATCATCTCGTCGAACACGCGCGCGATGAGGGCGACGTCCTTCGGGTCGCCGACCGCGCTGATCTCGTTGCCCCGGACGTGGATGTCGGCCGCCGGGAAGGCCTTCTCGATCACGCGCAAGAGGGAGTCGCCGGACCCCAGCACGGTCACCATGGGGTGCTGGGCGGGGACGGTGAACTGCGCTCTCGCCTGCTCCTGCGCGGGGGTGTGAGCTGTGGGTGTCTGAGTCATGGGCCGGCGCTGAAGGCCTGCGGTTCCTCCTCGTCATGGCCGCACAGCTGAGGGCGGCCTCGCGATTCCCAGGGTACGACGGGGGAGTGACAACGCCGTAGGGGTTTTGGGGGCGGGGTTCTCACCGGGCGTCATGCGGAGCGGCGGAAGCCGATCGTGGGGACGGCGCGCCGCAGCGGCCAGGGCCTCACCAGTTCCTCCGAGACGAGCCCCGCCAGGAACCCGTACCTCTCCAGGGCCGCCGGCGACTGCCCCTCGACCGACTGCACCTCCCGCCACCACGCCGCGATCTCCGACCACCCCGGCGCCGACAGCGATCCCCCGAACTCCTGCACCGACAGCGCCGCCGTCAGCCCGGCGAAGGCCAGCCGGTCCGCCAGCGGCCAGTCCGCCAGCGTCCCGGCCACGAAACCGGCGACGAACACGTCACCTGCCCCGGTCGGATCGAGCGCCTCGACCGCGATGGCCGGCACCTCAGCCGTCTCACCCGTCCGCCGGTCCACCGCGTACGCCCCGTCCGCGCCGAGGGTGACCACCGCGAGCGGTACGTAGTCGGTCAGGGCGTGGGCGGCGGCCCGGGGGCAGTCCGCGCCGGTGTACCGCATGGCCTCCTCCGCGTTCGGCAGGAACGCCTCGCAGTGCCGCAGGTCGGGCAGCCGCGCCAGATCCCACGCGCCGGTGTCGTCCCAGCCGACGTCGCCGAACACACGGGTGCCGTTGCTCGCGGCCTGGGCGATCCAGGGCGCGCTCACGCCGGGTGCGAGGGAGGCGACGGCGGCACGCGCGCGTGGCGGGCAGGCGGGTGCGGGCTCCTCGGGGGGCGGCTCGTGGCCGTGCGAGACCATCGTGCGCTCCCCCTCGTAGGCCATGGAGACGGTCACCGGGGAGTGCCAGCCGGGCACCGTGCGCGACGGGGAGAGGTCGATGCCCTCGCCGTGCTCCAGGGCGTCCCAGCAGTAGTCGCCGTAGTGGTCGTCGCCGAAGGCCGCCGCGAGGGACGTACGCAGGCCGAGGCGGGCCAGGGCGGTCGCCATGTTGGCGACGCCGCCGGGGCTCGACCCCATCCCGCGCGCCCAGGACTCCGTCCCGCGCACCGGGGCGGAGTCGAGGCCGGTGAAGATGATGTCCAGGAAGACGGTGCCGGTGAGGTAGACGTCCCAGGGCGGGTCGTCCGGCCTGCGCAGCGGGGCGAGGGGATCGACCTGGCTCTGGCGGTGCGATCCCTTTCCGGCCGGGCCCTTTCCGGCCGGGGCGGTGGACGCGATCACGATGCGCTCCCTGACGTGGTGCGGACCAGGCCAGTCTGCACCACGACACCGACAACGTGACGCCGATCACGCCGGGCCCACCTGTCCCGTCAGCTCGCGCCGGGCCCTCGCGCGCACTCCTCCGGCGTGCTCAGTGGGCGCTACCAGCGGGGCATCGCGGGTGTCACCCACTGCGGGTCGGTGATCCGCATGGCCGCCGCGTCGTCGCGGTCCCGCAGGGCGCCGTCGTCGTCCAGCCACCGCCGGTGCGAGTGCGGCCAGCCGCTCGCGGTCGAGCTCCACCCCGAGGCCGGGCGCGTCGGACACGGCCACCTTGCCGCCCTCGAAGGTGAGCCGCTCGGTGAGGACGTCCTCCGACTGCCAGGGGTAGTGGGAGTCGCAGGCGTGGTGGAGGTCGGGGACGGTGGCCGCGACGTGGGTCATCGCGGCGAGCGAGATGCCGAGGTGGGTGTTGGAGTGCATCGACACGCCGACGCCGAAGGCGCGGCAGACGGCGGCGAGTTGCTGGGTGTTGCGCAGCCCGCCCCAGTAGTGGTGGTCGGAGAGCACGACCTGCACGGCGTCCCGTGTGAACGCCTCCTCGATCTCGGCGAAGGTCGTCACGCACATGTTGGTGGCGAGCGGCACCCCGGTGCGCGCGGCGACCTCGGCCATGGCGGGTGTGCCGAGCGCCGGGTCCTCCAGGTACTCCAGGACGTCCCCGAGTTCCCGGGCCACCCGCACGGACGTCTCCACGGACCAGGCGCCGTTCGGGTCGAGCCGCAGCGGGTGCCCCGGGAACGCCTCGGCGAGCGCCCGTACGGCCGCGATCTCCTCGCCGGGCGGGAAGACGCCGCCCTTGAGCTTGAAGGAGGTGAAGCCGTAGCGCTCGGTGAACCGCCGGGCCTGCTCCACCACTCCCGCCGGGTCGACGGCGGCGCCCCAGTCGTCTTTCTCGGCCGGTACGCCCTCGGGGTGGCCGGCCCACTTGTAGAACAGGTAGGCGCTGTACTCGACGGCGTCGCGGACCTTGCCGCCGAGCAGTGTGTGCACCGGCAGTCCGAGCGCCTTGCCGAGGGCGTCGAGGCAGGCGACCTCGAAGCCGGAGACGACGGACAGCCGCAGCTTGTCGGCGGTCTGGACGCCGCGCAGCCCGCCGACGTCGACGGCGTTCTCGACGCGGGAGGCGTCCACCGCGACTTGGTCCGCGACTGTGAACAGGCCGTTCAGATCGCTGACCTGGCGTCCCTTCAGCCGCTCGGCGAAGGGGCGGGCCAGCTCCAGGTACTTGGTGTCGCCGTAGGTCTCCCCCACGCCGGTGATCCCGTCCACCGTGACGACCTCGACGATCAGCCGGGGCGTGTACGGCTGGTGCACGCCCTGGGTGTTCAGCAGCGGCGGGTCCGCGACCAGGATCGGCGTGAGCCGTACGTCGGCGATGGTGAGGTTCACAGGGCGGCTCCTACGAGGTCGAGTCCGGCGGTGTGTGCGGCCAGGTCGGCGGGCGGGGTCCTGCCTGCTCGGCCGTCCCCCATCTCCCCATAGAGACCCCATCCATATATGAGAATGAGGGTTTGATATGCGAACGTCAATCGTCCGGCCCGGCTCCAGGGGCCGAGGGGCCGTACGAGACGCTGACCCCGAACTCGCACACGAGCAAGGGAGTCCGGCGACGCCTGACAAAGGGCATTCGTTTACCCGGGCTTCACCACCCCAAACGCAACGTGCTCCAGATCACACGCCCCGGGTTCCCGTGTGCGTCTACGTGCTTGATACAAATTGCTCGCGCGTTCCTGTCCGTCGACGGTCGTCGCCCAATCCCCTTTTCTCCCCGCTCCTTTCGCATGCCCTGGGAACGCCCGTGTTCGCCCCCCGCACCACTCCCTGGCCCCTCGTCGCCCTTTTTACGGCCGGGTACCTCGCTCCGTATCTGCTGCCCACCACCGTGGGCAGACTCGACTCGGACCTTCCGCTCTCCGCCACGCAGGCCGGCGCCGTCGGCAGCGCCCTGCTGCTGAGTTCGGCCGCCGCCGGATTCGTCCTGGCCTCACGGGTCGAACGGGTCGGAGCCCGCGCCCTCGCCCGGCTCGGCCTCGCCCTGGCCCTGCTCGGCTACGGCGGCGCCGCCCTGACCACCGCGATTCCCGCTGTCGTCGCCGGTGCGATGGTCGGCGGGTTCGGCTCCGGCACGGCCACCACCGTCGCCGCGACCCTGATCGCAGCCCAGCGGGACCCCCACCGGGCCTCCACGGCCGGCCTGCTCAGCGTCTCCGCCCTCGCGGGCGCCGTGTATCTGACGGTGCCTCACCTGGGCCCGGGGCACGGTCTGCCCCTCGCCGCGATCGCCCTCACGGCCCTGGCCGTGTGGCCGCTGACCGGCCGCCTCCCCGTCGGAACGCCCGCCGCGCCCGCACGGCAGGCCAAGGCCCGGCTGCCGCACGCCCGTTCCGGGCTGGTGCTGGCCGGTGCCATGGTGTGCTGGTCGCTCGCCCAGAACTCCCTGTGGGGGGTGAGCGGACGCATCGGCCTGGAGCAGGCGCACCTGGGCGAGGCCACCGTCGGTGCCGTCTTCGCCCTCGGACTGGGCGCCGGGCTGACCGGTGTCCTCGCGGCGGGCGCCCTCGGGGCCCGGCTGGGACGTGCCGTGCCCATCGGCGGGGGCACCGTCCTCATCGCCGCCTGCATCGCGCTCAGCGCCTCCGCGACCGACCTGGGGAGCTTCGCGGCCGGCGAGATCGCGTGGAACACGCTCTACCCGGTGGTGCTGTCGTACCTGATCGGGCTCGCCGCCTCGCTCGACCCGCGCGGCCGCTGGGCGGTGCTGGTCGGCTCGGCGTCCTCGCTGGGTACCGCCGCCGGGCCGCTGACCGGCAGCGTGCTGTCGGCGCAGGCCGGGTTCCCGGTCATGGGCGCGGTGCTCGGCGCCGGGCTGCTGGTGATCGCCCTGCCGATGACCGCCGTCGCCCTGCACACCGGCGGACGGCCGCTGCTGCCCGGCGCGATCCGCCGCCGCGGCGGCCACCCGGCCGCCCTGGTCGCCGCCGCCACGGGCACGCCCACCGGCGCGATCCCCGAGATCGGCGCCCCGGAGCAGCCGGTGGTGGAGATCCCGGTCGAGGCCGCCGCCGTCCCCGCCCAGCGCGCCTACGGCAAGGCGGGGTCGGAGGTCCTCTGAGACCTGCCCGGAGCTATCCGAAGGTGTACGCCTCCACCTCGGCCAGGTACCGCGCCCGCAGCTCCTCGTCGTCCTCCAAGAAGGAGGCGAGGAAGGAGTTGCGGGCGAGCTCCCGCAGCCGTTTCTCGGTGAGGCCGAGGGTGGCGCGCACGGCGTCGAAGTTGTCGCCGGCGTAGCCGCCGAAGTAGGCCGGGTCGTCGGAGTTGACCGTGCACATGAGGCCGGCCTCCAGCATGGCGGGCAGGGGGTGGTCGGCGAGGGTGTCGACCGTGCGCAGCCGGACGTTGGACAGCGGGCACAGCGTCAGCGGGACCCGGTCGCGCACCAGCCGCTCCACCAGCGCCGGGTCCTCCACGCAGCGCAGCCCGTGGTCGACCCGCTCGACGCCGAGGACGTCCAGCGCCTCGGTGATGTACTCGGGCGGACCCTCCTCGCCCGCGTGGGCGACGCGCCGCAGCCCGAGAGCGGCGGCGGCCTCGTACACCTCGCGGAACTTCACCGGCGGGTGCCCGACCTCGGCCGAGTCGAGGCCGACACCGGTGATCCGGTCCAGGTAGGGCTTGGCGGCGTCCAGGGTGGCCAGGGCCGACTCGGCGGACTCGTCACGCAGGAAGCACAGGATCAGCCGGGTCGAGACGCCGTGGTTGGCCTCGCTGCTCCCCAGCGCGCGCCACAGCCCCTCGACGACCGTGCCGATCTCCAGCCCGCGGCTGGTGTGGGCCTGCGGGTCGAAGAAGATCTCCGCGTGGCGCACGCCCTGCGCGGCGGCGCGTTCGAGGTAGGCGTTCGCGAGGTCCTCGAAGTCCCGCTCGGTGCGCAGGACGGCCATGAGCTCGTAGTACAGGTTCAGGAAGGACTGCAGGTCCTCGAACCGGTAGGCCTCGCGCAGCGCGTCCGTGTCGGCGTAGGGCAGCGTGACGCCGTTGCGCGCGGCCAGCTCGAAGGCGAGTTCCGGTTCCAGGGTGCCTTCGATGTGAAGGTGCAGTTCGGCTTTGGGGAGGGACATCAATTCATCGTACGGCCGCTTCACCGACGCTTCGGAACCGGCACCCGCAGGAGATCGTGCGCCACCGTCAGCTCTCCCTCGTACCCGGCGGCCCGCGCCTGCCGCTCGAACTCGTCAGGGACGGTGTACCTCTGGCTGAAGTGGGTCAGCACGAGGTGCCGTACGCCGCCGTCCCGGGCCACCCGCGCGGCCTGACCGGCGGTCAGATGCCCGTGCTCGACGGCCAGTTCCTCGTCCTCGTCCAGGAAGGTCGACTCGATGACGAGCATGTCGCAGCCCTCGGCGAGCGCGTACACGCCGTCGCACAGCCGGGTGTCCATGACGAACGCGAACCGCTGCCCGCGCCGTACCTCGCTGACGTCCTCCAGCGAGACCGCGCCGAGCGAGCCCTCGCGCTGGATGCGGCCGACGTCCGGGCCCTTGATGCCGTGCTCGGCGAGCCGCTCGGGCAGCATGCGGCGGCCGTCGGGCTCGACGATCCGGTACCCGTACGACTCCACCGGGTGCGACAGCTTCCGGGCCTGAAGCGTGTATCCGTCCGTACGGGCGAGGGGCCCGTCGGCGTCGACCGGAGCCTCCGTGATGCCGACGGTCTCACGGTAGGCCGTGGCGTACCGGAGCCGGTCGAAGAAGCGCTGCCCGGAGCGGGGGTAGTGGGCGGTGATCTCGTGCGGCACCTTGTCGAGGTTGATGCGCTGGATCACCCCGGCGAGACCGAGGGAGTGGTCGCCGTGGAAGTGCGTGACGCAGATCCGGTTCAGGTCGTGCGCGGCGACCCCGGCGCGCAGCATCTGGCGCTGCGTGCCCTCGCCGGGGTCGAACAGGATGCCCTCGCCGTCCCAGCGCAGCAGGTAGCCGTTGTGGTTGCGGTGCCGGGTCGGGACCTGGCTGGCGGTGCCGAGGACCACGAGTTCACGTACGGACAAGGCGGACTACCCCGGGGGCCATTCGAGGCCGCGGCCGCCGAGCACGTGGCCGTGCACGTGCCACACCGTCTGGCCGGCGCCGCTGCCCGTGTTGAAGACGAGGCGGTAGCTGTCGAGCTTCTCCTCGTCGGCGACGGCCTGGGCCTCGCGGAGCACGTCGGCGGTGAGCGCCGGGTCGGCGGCGGCGAGGGCGGCGGCGTTCTCGTGGTGCGCCTTGGGGATGATCAGGACGTGGGTGGGGGCCTGGGGGTTGATGTCGCGGAACGCGATGGTGGTCTCTGTCTGGCGGACGATGGTCGCCGGGATGGTGCCTGCGACGATCTTGCAGAACAGACAGTCTTCCTGTGGCTCCCCTGCCATGTCTCCTCCGAGGGTTGGGCCGGTGCGGTCCGACGTGGGCATCGTATCGTCGTCGGGTGCGGGTGCGTTGTGGCTGGTCGCGCCGTTCCCCGCGCCCCTTAAGTGGGCAGGCCTGGGGGCGTTTTTGCAGGTGCTGCCTCCAGGCTCTCCAGTGCCAGTCGGATGGCCTCGTCCAGTTGGGTGTCCTTGCCCGCCACGTAGTCCTGGGGGCGCTGCACGACTTCCACGTCCGGGTCCACACCATGATTCTCGACGCCCCACTCGTAGCCCTCCAACCAAAAGGCGTACTTGGGCTGGGTCACGAGGGTGCCGTCGACGAGGCGGTAGCGGCTGTCGATGCCGATGACGCCGCCCCAGGTGCGGGTGCCGACGACCGGGCCGAGGCCCAGGGCCTTGATCGCCGCGTTGACGATGTCGCCGTCGGAGCCGGAGAACTCGTTGGCGACGGCCACGACGGGGCCCCGGGGGGCGTCCTCCGGGTAGCTGTAGGCGCGCATGCCGCGCGGGACGGCCCAGCCGACGATACGGCGGGCGAGCTTCTCCACGACCAGCTGGGAGGTGTGGCCGCCGCGGTTCTCGCGGACGTCGACGACCAGACCCTCGCGGGCGACCTCGACGCGCAGGTCGCGGTGGATCTGGGCCCAGCCGGGGGCCTGCATGTCCGGGACGTGGAGATAACCGAGGCGGCCGCCGGACTTCTCGTGGACGTAGGCGCGCCGGTCGGCGACCCAGGCGTGGTAGCGCAGGGGTTCCTCGTCGGCGACCGGGACGACGACGGCGTGCCGGGGGTCGCCGCCGCCGGACGGGGAGATGGTCAGCTCCACCGGCTTGTTCGCCGTGCCGATCAGCAGCGGGCCTGGCCCGGCCACCGGGTCGACGGGCTGTCCCGCGACCGCGACGACGGCGTCCCCGGGGCGTACCGCGACGCCCGGCGCGGCCAGCGGGCTGCGGGCGTCCGGGTCGGAGGTCTCGGAGGGCAGGATGCGGTCGACCCGCCAACTGCCGTCCTCGTGGCGGGAGATGTCGGCGCCGAGCAGGCCCTGGCGAGGGCCGCCGCCGTGTCCGCCGCGCGGGGTGACGTAGGCGTGCGAGGTGCCGAGTTCGCCCTGGACCTCCCACAGCAGGTCGACCAGGTCGTCGTGGGTGGCGAGCCGCTCCACGACCGGGCGGTAGCGGTCGAGGACGCCGTCCCAGTCGACGCCGCTCATGTCGGGCCGCCAGAAGTGGTCCCGCATGATGCGGCCGTTCTCGTCGAACATCTGGCGCCACTCGGCCGCCGGGTCGACGATCTGGCGTACCCGACTCAGGTCGACGGTGATGTTGGTGTCGCTGTCGTCGTCGCTCGAGGCGCGCCGGTCGCTGGGGACGACCTTCAGCCGCCCGTCGGTCCACAGCAGCACCCTCTTGCCGTCACCGCTGACGGCGAAGTGGTCGGCGTCGACGGCGAGATGCTCGATGCGCTGCTGGGCGAGGTCGTAGCGCTCCAGCTCGGACTTGGGTTCGGGGTCGTCCGGGGTGGCCCGGGACGCGCCGAGCACACCGGCGACCGGGTGGCGCAGCCAGAGCACGCCGTCCTTGGCGGCGCGCAGGTCGGAGTAGCGGGCGGCCTCGACCGGGAAGGGCACGATGCGGTCGGCGAGGCCTTCGAGGTCGATGCGGGTGGTGGGGGTTCCCTCGCTGTCGGGGGTCTCCTCCCGGTCGGGCGTCTCGAAGGACCGGCCGTGCCGCTGCGGCCCGAACGGGGAGGGTGTGGTGGCCGCCAGGGTGATCAGATGCGGCCGGGCGCCCTCCACGAAGGCCAGATCGAAGACGTGCTCGTCGTAGACCGGGTCGAAGGAGCGGGTCGACAGGAACGCGAGATGCTTGCCGTCCATCGTGAAGGCGGGCGCGTAGTCCTGGAAGCGCAGCGGGGTGGCCTCGGTGACCGACAGGTCGGTGGTGTTGGCGAGCTTCAGCTGGCACAGGGGCCGCGGGCCGGGGTGGGACCAGGCCAGCCAGGACGAGTCGGGCGAGAAGACGGGCCCCGACACGTCACCGTCCTCGCTGCGGTCCACCTCGCGCACCTCGCCCGTCTCCCGCTCCACGAGCAGCAGGCGGCCGTCGTGGCAGGCGACCGCGGCTCGGCTGCCGTCGGGCGCCATGGCGAGGTCCAGCACCCGGCCGAGCTGCCCGGCGGCGATCCGGCGCGGAGTCGCCCCGGGGGCCGGTCCGGTGGCGGGCGCGAACTCCAGGGCGTCGTCGCCCTCGGCGTCCGTCACCCAGACCACCCACTCCTCGCCGTCCGCGCGGAACGTCCGCGGCAGCCGGGCCCGCACCCCGGGCGTCGCGGCCAGGGCGCGCGCCGGACCGGAGCGGTGGGTGACCCAGTGGACGGAGCCGCGTACGGAGACGGCACTGCCGCGCGCGGTGTGGTCCGGGGACGCCGACCCGAACCACCGGGAGGCGTTCACCGGGAACGGCTGAAGGTCGACGCGCTGCCCGCCCAGCCGCACGTCCAGCCGCCGCGGCTCGGCCCCCTCCAGGTCGTCCAGCACCCACAGTTCACCGGCGCTGGAGTAGACGACACGGGTGCCGTCGGTCGCGGCGTGCCGGGCGTAGAACCCGTCGAGTGGTGTGTGCCGGCGCAGGTCGGACCCGTCGGCGAGGGAGGAGTAGAGCGCCCCGGTGCCCTCGTGGTCGGAGAGGAACCCGATCCGGTCCCCCACCCACAGCGGGTACTCGATGTTGCCGTCGAGGTCCTCGTGCAGCCGCACGAACTCCCCGTCGTCCTCGGGGTCGATCCACAACTTGCCCGCCGTACCGCCCCGGTACCGCTTCCACCAGGCCGCCTCACGGCCCATCGCGGACAGCAGCACCGTGTGCGGGCCGTAGGCGATGTCACCGACCGGCCCGTACGGCAGGGTGGTGGCCGGGCCGGCGTCCAACGGGACGGCACGTGCCCAGGTGCGGCGCAGGCTCGCCTGCCCCTGGGTGCTGATCGCCAGGACCTCACCGTCCGGGGTCCAGCCGCGCACCTGCGTCTTGAGACTCCCCCAGTACGTCAGCCGCTGGGCGGGACCGCCGTCGACCGGGGCGATGAGCACCTCGGGGGCGCCGTCTCTCGTGGAGGTCCAGGCGACCGTGGTGCCGTCGGGCGAGATACGGGGCTGGGTCACCGGCGTGTTGTCGGCGCTGACCCGCCAGGCCCGGCCGCCGTCGAGCGGCGCGAGCCACACGTCGTCCTCGGCGGTGAAGGCGACCAGGTCACCGTGCACATGGGGGAACCGGAGGTAAGCAGGCGATGTCACCCGATCACCCTATGCAGGGACGACGCCGCGCGGACAGAGTTCGGATCACTTGCCCTCGACGGGGCGGCAGTCCGGGTAGCGCTCGCACCAGATGGTCTGTGTGACGGTCACGGTGACGGTGGGCCCGGGCTGCCCGTTCGTGGGCCCGCCGACGGGCGGCGGGCTGGTGGAGTTGCAGTCGCCGAGCCCGTCGACCTCGAACCACACCTTGCCGTCCACCTTGGCGGTGATGTTCCCGCGCACGCAGGCACCGTCCACCGCGTGGGTGACCTTGCCGTCGACGGTGATCTCCTTGCCGTCGTCGGTCTCGCCCTCGCAGTCGACGATCGCGACGGTCCGCTCCCGCGCCGACGGTGACGACTTCCCGCCGCTCTCCCCGTAGGAGGCGGTGCACGTGAGCCACCGCACGCCCGCCTTCTGCCGGTTGAGCTCCTTGGTCACGGTCTCGTCGGTGGTGTACGCGACGGACGCGGCGCTGACGCTGCCGGGCTCGCAGGCGACGGCGCCGCCCACGGCCAGCACGGCGAACGTCGCCGCGACCGCCACTCGCCGGCCGCGCGGTCCCGGCCGATTCCTCGTCGAAGCCCCCATGGAGGGGAGCCTGCCACTGACGGGGGCCGCGCGGTAGGGCGCAAAGGCGTCAGCCGCGCAGCAGCAGCCACTCCTGGAGCTCCACCAAGTTGCCCTCGGGATCCTTGAGATGGGCCACCCGCATGCGGTCCGTCATGGGCACCGGTCCGTGCAGGACCGTGGCGCCGCGCATCGTGATCTCCTCGCAGTACGCGTCCAGCCCGTCCACCCGCAGCACGACCAGGGAGCGGTGGCCCGCCGCCGTATCGCCCAGCTCGTCGAGCACCTCGGCCATCATCGACCGGTCCTGCAACGCGATCCCCGCGGAACCCACCGCGGGACTGAACTTCTCGTAGGGCCCCCGCACCGCCCCCGACTGCGGCTTGAGGCCGAGGACCTCGCCGTAGAAGTGGTAACAGGCGGAGAAGTCGGTCACGAGCAGACGAACCTGTGCGAGTTCCAGGTGCCTCCGAGAGGGTCAGGACCAGCGTCCGGTGCGTGCCAGGAGCACGGCCGCGGCCGCCGTCCCGGCAGTCGATGTGCGCAGCACACTGCGCCCGAGGCGGTAGGCCTGTGCCCCCGCCTCCTCGAACAGCGCCAGTTCCTCCGGCGCCACGCCCCCCTCGGGCCCCACGACCAGCACGATCTCGCCGGTGGACGGCAGTTCGGCCGTAGCCAGCGGCGCGTCCCCGCTCTCGTGCAGCACGGCGGCGAACTCCGCCCCCGCCAGCAGGGCGGCGACCTGCTTGGTCGTGGCCGCCTCCGCGACCTCCGGGAAGCGCACCCGGCGCGACTGCTTGCCGGCCTCCCGGGCCGTCGCCCGCCACTTGCCCAGCGCCTTCGCGCCGCGCTCGCCCCTCCACTGCGTGATGCAGCGCGCCGCCGCCCACGGCACGATCGCGTCCACGCCGACCTCGGTCATCGTCTCGACGGCGAGCTCTCCCCGGTCGCCCTTGGGCAGCGCCTGGACGACGGTGACCCGGGGCTGCTCCGCAGGCTCCTCGTGCACCGAGTCCAGCTGGAGGATCAGCCGGTCCTTGCCTTCCGTGTCGAGCACGGCGCAGTCCGCCCAGCGCCCGGCCCCGTCGGTGAGGACGACGTCCTCACCGGCCCGCAGCCGCTTCACGGACACGGCGTGCCGCCCCTCCGGCCCGTCGAGGACGTACCGGCCGCCACCGCCCGCGGCGAAGTGCTCGACGACGAACACCGGCGCGGTCACAGCACGCCCCCGCCCGTCAACGAGGCCCGGGCGGCGGCCAGTTCCCCGGCCAGCACCTCGACCAGCTGTCCGGCGGGCAGCTCCCGCGCCATCCGGTGCCCCTGCCCGGCCCACAGCGCCATGCCCTGCGCGTCACCTGCCTTGGCGGCGGCCTTGCGCAGCGGCGAGGTGAGGTGGTGGATCTCGGGGTAGGCGGCGGGCGCGTACGGGCCGTGCTCGCGCAGGAACCGGTTGACGAGGCCGCGTGCCGGGCGGCCGGAGAACGCCCTGGTCAACTCCGTGCGCACGAACAGGGGGTTGGTCAGGGCCCGCTTGTGCAGGGCGTTCGCGCCCGACTCGTGCGTGGCGAGGAAGGCGGTGCCCAGCTGGGCCGCGCTCGCGCCCGCCGCGAGGACCCCGGCGATCTGGCCGCCGCGCATGATGCCGCCGGCGGCGACGATCGGGATGCTCACGGCCTCGCGGACCTGGGCGATCAGCGACAGCAGCCCGAGGCCGGATCCGTCCGTCTCGGGGATGTCCCGGTGGGTGCCCTGGTGGCCGCCGGCCTCGACGCCCTGGGCGATGACCGCGTCCGCGCCCGCCCGCTCCACGGCCCGGGCCTCGTCGGGGGTGGTCGCGGCGGCCAGGACGAAGGTGCCGACCCGGTGCAGGGTGTCGACGACCTCACGGCTCGGGACACCGAAGTGGAACGACACCACCGGCACGGGGTTGTCGCGCAGCACCACGAGTTTGGCCTCGAACCCGTCGTCGCGTCCGCTGTCCGGATCGCCGAGCTCGGCCTCGTACCAGGTGGCCTCGCCGGCCAGCTGGTGGGCGTAGACGTCGACGGCGGCGGGGTCGGCGTACTCCGGCTGCGGCATGAAGACGTTGACACCGAAGGGCCTGCCGGTGAGGCTCCGGAGCTGCTTGATCTCCTGGTACATCCCGTCGGCGGTCTTGTACCCGGCGGCGAGGAACCCGAGCCCGCCCGCCTCGCACACGGCCGCGGCGAGCTGCGGCACGGAGACGCCGCCCGCCATGGGGGCCTGCACGATCGGGAGGGGGAAGAGATCGGTCAGTGCGGAGGACATGACCGCATGTTGTCACGTCCTCCGAACAACTCCGAAACCGGCCTGCCGACTGGCATAGACCAGAGGAACAAGCGCCTCGTGGTGCCCGAGGGGCGCCCGGTCACCGCCCGTTGAAGGCGTCCTTCAACCGCGAGAACAGCCCCTGCTGCCCTGGCTGGAACTGACCCGTGGGCCGTTCCTCGCCGCGGAGCTTGGAGAGCTCGCGCAGCAGGCGTTCCTGCTCGGGGTCGAGCTTGGTCGGGGTCTGGACCTCGACGTGGACGATGAGGTCGCCGCGTCCGCCGCCGCGCAGGTGCGTGACGCCCCGGCCGTGCAGCGGGATCGACTGGCCGGACTGGGTGCCCGGGCGGATGTCGACCTCCTCCAAGCCGTCCAGCGTCTCCAGCGGCACCTTCGTGCCGAGGGCGGCCGCCGTCATCGGGAGCGTGACCGTGCAGTGCAGGTCGTCGCCGCGCCGCTGGAACTGCGAGTGGGGCAGTTCGTGGATCTCCACGTACAGGTCACCCGCGGGACCGCCGCCGGGGCCGACCTCGCCCTCGCCGGCGAGCTGGATCCGCGTGCCGTTGTCGACACCGGCCGGGATCTTCACCGTGAGCGTGCGGCGGGACCGGACGCGGCCGTCGCCCGCGCACTCCGGGCACGGCGTCGGGACGACCGTGCCGAAGCCCTGGCACTGCGGGCAGGGGCGGGAGGTCATGACCTGCCCCAGGAAGGACCGGGTGACCTGCGAGACCTCACCGCGGCCGCGGCACATGTCGCACGTCTGGGCGGAGGTGCCCGGGGCCGCGCCCTCGCCGTTGCAGGTGTTGCACACGACGGCCGTGTCGACCTGGATGTCCTTCGTCGTACCGAAGGCCGCCTCGTCGAGCTCGATCTCGATGCGGATCATCGCGTCCTGGCCGCGGCGGGTGCGCGAGCGCGGTCCGCGCTGCGACGCCGTGCCGAAGAACGCGTCCATGATGTCCGAGAAGTTCCCGAAGCCGCCGGCTCCGAAGCCGCCCGCGCCGCCGCCACCGGCCTGCGAGAGCGGGTCGCCGCCGAGGTCGTAGACCTGCTTCTTCTGCGGGTCCGACAGCACCTCGTAGGCGGCGTTGATCTCCTTGAACCGCTCCTGGGTCTTCGGATCGGGGTTGACGTCCGGGTGCAGCTCGCGTGCGAGCCGCCGGAAGGCCTTCTTGATCTCTTCCTGCGACGCGTCGCGGCGCACGCCGAGTACGGCGTAGTAGTCCGTGGCCACTACGACTCCGCCAGGATCTGTCCGACGTACCGTGCCACTGCGCGTACCGCTCCCATCGTTCCCGGGTAGTCCATGCGGGTCGGTCCGACCACGCCGAGCTTGGCGACTGCCTCGCCGCCCGAACCGTAGCCGACCGACACGACGGACGTGGAGTTGAGTCCTTCGTGGGCGTTCTCGTGACCGATCCGTACGGTCACGCCCGGATCCTGCGCCTCGCCGAGCAGCTTGAGGAGCACGACCTGCTCCTCCAGCGCCTCCAGCACCGGCCGGATCGTGAGGGGGAAGTCATGACCGAAGCGGGTCAGATTGGCGGTGCCGCCGATCATCAGCCGCTCCTCGTTCTCCTCGACGAGCGTCTCCAGAAGTGTGGAGAGCACCGTGGAGACCGTACCCCGGTCCTCGTGCTCGAACGCCTCGGGGAGATCCTCCACCAGACTCGGCACATCCGCGAAACGGCGGTTCGCCACCCGGCTGTTGAGCCGCGCGCGCAGATCCGCGAGCGAGGCCTCGCCGAAGGGCGCCGGGCAGTCGACCACGCGCTGCTCGACCCGCCCGGTGTCCGTGATCAGCACGAGCATCACGCGCGCGGGCGCCAGGGAGAGCAACTCCACATGCCGCACGGTCGAGCGGGTCAGCGACGGGTACTGCACGACGGCGACCTGGCGCGTGAGCTGCGCGAGCAGCCGTACCGTACGCGCCACGACGTCGTCGAGGTCGACGGCACCCTCGAGGAAGTTCTGGATCGCGCGCCGCTCGGGCGCGGTCATCGGCTTGACGCCGGCGAGCTTGTCGACGAACAGCCGGTAGCCCTTGTCGGTGGGGATGCGCCCGGCGCTGGTGTGCGGCTGGGCGATGTACCCCTCGTCCTCGAGGGCCGCCATGTCGTTGCGGACGGTGGCCGGGGAGACGCCGAGGCGGTGCCGCTCGGTGAGGGCCTTGGAGCCCACCGGCTCCTCGGTGCCGACGTAGTCCTGGACGATGGCGCGCAGCACCTGAAGCCTGCGTTCACTGAGCATCGCGCACACCTCCAGATGTCTGAGCCTGCTGCCCTGCCGGTCCGGCCTGGCACTCTGCGTGTGCGAGTGCCAGCATTCCCCGGCCCAGTGTACGGCGGTGGGGTACACCCCCGGCAAGGCTGGTCGTGCGGTGCCGTGCCCCGAGCGGGGCGCACCGCTAGCGTCGCCGTATGACGGTGACTTGGGAAGACCTCGGATGGGAGCGCGTGGCCGCCGGGGTGGGGCGGTGCCGGCTTCCGGTGTGGGACTGCACGGTGGGGCTGGTCGCCGGTGAGGGCGCGGTCCTCATGATCGACGCGGGTTCGAGTCTCGCGGAGGGGGCGAAGGTGTGCGCGCAGGCGCGGTCGCTCACGGGTCACCGTGTGACACATCTCGCGTTGACCCATCCGCACTTCGACCATGTCTTCGGGGCGGCGGCGTGCACGGACGCGGAGGTGTTCGGCGCGGTGGGCGTGGACGCGGTGCTGACGCGGGTGCGGGACCGCGAGGAGCTGCGCGCGGACGCGGTACGGCACGGCCTGGCGGCGCCCACGGCCGAGGAGGCGGCGAAGCGGCTGGCCCCGCCCGGCCACCTGGTCTCCGGCGAGTGGACCCTCGACCTGGGCGGTGGCCGACAGGTGCTGCTGGCGAACGTCGGCCCGGGGCACACCGCGCACGATCTGGCGGTGCTGGTGCCGGGTGATCCGGAGGTGGTGTTCTGCGGCGACCTGGTCGAGGAGTCCGGAGAACCCCAGGCGGGGCCCGACGCGGTGCCGTCGCACTGGCCGGCCGCCCTGGACCAGCTGCTCGCCCTCGGCGGCGAGGACGCGGTGTACGTACCCGGTCACGGAGCGGTGGTGGACGCGGAGTTCGTACGGGCGCAACGGGACGCCCTGGCGGCGCGTTTCGGCGTGTCGCGGTGATCGCCGTCCGCATTCTCCTATCGTCATTCGAATGCGCCAGTACTCCGCCGATCTGACCCCGCCGTGGAAGAAGCCGAAGCCGGTGCCCGAGGTCGCGGCGGAGCCGGGCCTGGTGGTGGAGGAGCCGGGGACCGGCTTCTGCGGTGCGGTGATCCGCTGCGAGGCGGGCACGGTGACGCTGGAGGACCGCTTCGGCAAGCACCGGGTCTTCCCCCTGGAGCCGCGCGGCTTCCTGCTGGAGGGCAGGGTGGTGACCCTCGTGCGCCCCGCCCTGGGCGGCCCCGCGCGTCCCGCCCGCACGGCCTCCGGGTCGGTCGCCGTCCCCGGAGCACGCGCCCGCGTGGCCCGCGCCGGCCGCATCTACGTCGAGGGCCGCCACGACGCCGAGCTGGTCGAGCGGGTGTGGGGCGACGACCTGCGCATCGAGGGCGTGGTCGTGGAGTACCTGGAGGGCGTCGACGACCTCCCGTCGATCGTCGACTCCTTCGCCCCCGGCCCGGACGCGCGCTTGGGCGTCCTGGTGGATCACCTGGTCCCGGGCTCGAAGGAGTGGCGCATCGCGCAGTCCGTCACCAGCGACCACGCCCTGGTCGTGGGCCACCCGTACATCGACATCTGGGAGGCGGTGAAACCGTCGTCCCTGGGCATCGAGGCGTGGCCCAGGGTGCCGCGCGGCCAGGACTGGAAGACGGGGGTGTGCCGGGCGCTGGGCTGGCCCGAGAACACGGGGGCGGCCTGGCAGCGAATCCTGTCGGGGGTCCACTCGTACAAGGACCTGGAACCGGAGCTGCTCGGCAGGGTGGAAGAGCTGATCGACTTCGTCACGGCCCCGGTGGACTGAGCCGGCTCAGTCCACGAGGTCGCGGACCACGCCGTCCGCCAGCAGCCTTCCCCGCAGTGTGAGCACGGCCCGGCCCTCGTCGTACGGGCCCTTCTCCAGGAGTCCGTCCGCGAGCGCCGTGCGCGAGGCGGCCAGCCCCTCCTGCCTGAGCAGGGACAGCGGCACGCCCTCCTTGAGCCGCAGCTCCAGCAGGATCCGCTCGACCCGCCGGTCCTCGTCGCTCAGCAGCTCCCGCCCGGCCCCGGGCGACCGCCCCGCCGCCAACGCCCCCGCGTACGCGCCGGGATGCTTCACGTTCCACCACCGCACCCCGCCCACGTGGCTGTGCGCACCGGGCCCGGCCCCCCACCAGTCGGCCCCCCGCCAGTACAGCTCGTTGTGCAGACACCGCCCGGCTTCCGAGGTCGCCCAGTTCGACACCTCGTACCACTCGAAGCCCGCGCCCGAGAGGACCTCGTCCGCGATCAGATAGCGGTCGGCGTGAACGTCGTCGTCGGTCATCGGGACCTCGCCCCGGCGGATCCGGCGGGCCAGCTGCGTCCCCTCCTCGACGATCAGGGCGTACGCGCTGACATGGTCCGGCCCGGCGCCCAGCACCGCGTCCAGGGAGGCCCGCCAGTCGTCGTCGGACTCGCCGGGCGTGCCGTAGATCAGGTCGAGATTGACATGCTCGAAGCCGGCCGCCCGGGCCTCCGCCACACACGCCTCGGGCCGCCCGGGCGTGTGCGTGCGGTCCAGCACCTTCAGCACATGCTGCCGCGCACTCTGCATCCCGAAGGAGATCCGGTTGAAGCCCCCCTCGCGCAGAGCCGCCAGATAGGCGGGATCGACCGACTCCGGGTTCGCCTCCGTCGTGACCTCGGCGTCCTCCGCGAGCCCGAACTCGTCACGGACGGCCTTCAGCATCCGCACGAGGTCACCGGCGTCCAGCAGGGTCGGCGTCCCCCCGCCCACGAACACCGTGCGCACCGGCCGCGGATCGTCCCCCAGCACCTTGCGTGCCAGCCGGATCTCGTCGGCCAGCGTCTCGGCGTAGTTGTCGCGGGACGCGAGCACACCGCCGGTGCCGCGCAGCTCGGTCGCGGTGTACGTGTTGAAGTCGCAGTAGCCGCAGCGGGTCGCGCAGTACGGAACGTGCAGGTAGAACCCGAGCGGACGATCGGCGGCCCCGGTGAGCGCGGACGCGGGCAGCGCGCCGTCGTCGGGGACGGGCTCGCCGTCGGGCAGTGCGGAAGGCATGCCCCCCATTGTCCAGCACCCGCGCGGTCAGTCCGCCTGGAGCACCAGCAGCGCGAGATCGTCCGCCGGGGGCCGCGCCCCGAACTCGTGCACCAGCCGCTTGATCCGCTCGGCTATCAGCTCCGCGTCCAGCCCGGCGCACCCGGCCAGCGCCGCGGCGAGCCCGTCCCCGTCGTCGAACTGGCGCGAGCCCGAGCGGCGCTCGGTCACACCGTCGGTGACGCACAGCAGCGTGTCGCCGGACCGCAGCTCGAAGGTCTCGCTGGTGTAGGTGGCGTCCTCGACGACGCCGAGGAGGGTCTGGGGCTGCGCGGCCGTGTGGACCTCGCCGCCCGCCCCGAGCAGCAGGGGCAGCGGATGCCCGGCGGAGGCGACGGTGCAGCGGACACCGCCGTCGAAGGGCACGAGCTCGCCGTACAGCAGGGACAGGAAGCGCGTCTGTGGACCGTCGCCGGGCGGGGTCGGTCGCGCTCCCGCGGCGACCAGCGCCCGGGCCGCCGCGTCGGCGGCTTCCGTGGCGTCGTCGAGCAGCAGCTGGTTGAGGCGGTCGAGGACGTCGGCCACCCGGTAGCCCTCGCGCGCCAGCAGCCGCAGCCAGGGCCGGGCCAGGCCGATCACGACGGCCGCCTCGGGCCCCTTGCCCTGCACGTCGCCGACGGCGAAGCACCAGCGGCCGTCGCCGGCCGGGAACAGGTCGTAGAAGTCGCCGCTGGGCCCGCCCTTGTCGCACGGCTCGTAGACGAGGGCGCTGCGCATGCCGGGGATCTCGGCCACGGCGCCGGGCAGCAGCCCGCGCTGGAGGACCGCGCTGATGGTGGCCTGGCGGGCGTACTGGCGGGCGGCGCCGACGGCGAGGGCCACCCGGCGGCTGAGATCCTCCACGAGGCCGGTGATCTCGTCGGGGAAGCCGGCCGTCCCGGAGCGTCCGATGACGAGGGTGCCCAGTGGCCGTCCCCCGGCGACCAGCCGGTACGCGAGGGCCGCGCCGGGCTCGCCGGCACCGAGCGCCTCGCCGGGCCAGGGGTAGTCGGCGGGCCCGGACCTGCCCTGATCCCGACCGCGTTCGAACGGGGACGCCCCCGTCGGGTCGAACGGTTGCGGCGGGTCCTTCTCCAGGGCGCGGCGCAGCTCCTCGATGCGGTTCTCGCTGCCGTGCCAGACCCGGGCGAGGCGGGGTCCGCCCGCGCCGGCTCCGCCGCTCCAGCCGCCGCCGGTGGCCTCGTCCTCCAGCCACACCGCGCACCAGTCGGCCAGCCGGGGCACGATCAGCTGCCCGGCGAGGGCCGCGACCAGGTCCTCGTCGAGCTGACCGGCGAGCAGGTCGGAGGCCTCGGCGAGGAAGGAGAGGGCGCCGCGGCCGAGCCAGGCGCCGTCGGGTCCGTTGCGTCCGTGGTGGCTCTCGTGCCGGTCCCGCCAGTCCCTCAAGTCATTCCAGTCCCGCAGGTCACGGGACTCCCGCACGTCGGGCCAGTCCCGTGCCTCCCCGCCCTCGCGTGAGTCCCATGTCTCGCCTCCCTCACGCGAGTCCCACAAGTCTCCTCCGCCACGCCAGGCCCGTACGGCCCGACCCACCTCGTGGCCCTGACGTGGTTCGGGTGCCAGGATCTCCGCCACCCGCAAGCCGCGTGCCAGCGCGTGCTCCCCGGCGTACGCCTCGATCTGCTCGCCCGCCGCGCACCCCCCGGCGGGCAGCCGCGCCCACACGGTCTTCCGCCCCGTGCGGTACGTGATCCCCCACGCCTCGCAGAGCGCGCCCACGAGCCGCAGGCCGCGCCCGTACTCCGGGGGGTCGTGCGGCGTCTCCGGCTCGCTGCCGCGCGGGGCGCGCGAGGGGTGGTGGTCGGAGACCTCGACGACGAGCGCGGCCGTGTCCGGGCCGTCGCCTTCCAGCCGGCACTCCATCTCGACGTCGGTGCCGGCGTGCACGACGGCGTTGGTGACGAGTTCGCTGACGACGAGCGTGGCGTCGTCGGTGAGGCGGTCGGTGAGATGCTCGCCGCCCAGGCCGAACCCGGCCCATTCGTCGAGCGCCGCGCGCACCAGGGCACGGGCGGCGCCCGGCGCGAGCGAGCTGCCGGACAGGGTCGCGTGCGCCAGCGCACGCTCCTGCGCGGGCGCCTCGGGGCCGGGCCCGGGCGCCGCGCAGGCCGGCGCACGCGTATCGGGGGCGAGCGCCCCGGCGGACGGTGTGATCACTTCCGCGGACGGTGCGGGTTCCTCGGAGACGGACCCCTCCTGGACGGGCACGGGCGTCTCCCAAGCGTGTGCAGGCGCCTGCGAGGCACGGGAAGCGGTCTCCCATTGCGTCGGAATGGCCCCCATGGACAGCTCCCCGGGCAGTTCGTACGAATACGCCACAGTCGATGCCGACAGAGTGACAGACTGACCACGCCCATAAGCGCCGAGTTACCGAAGTGGGCCGCCATGAGTGAGAACCGTGCTACTCCTGTGGTCGAAGACCGGTACGAAGACGGTCAGATTCGTGCATCCGATCTGCGTCCCCTGCTCGCCGCCATGACAGCGGCACGTGACGGTGATTTCACCAAGGTGCCAGAATCCGGCCATGGGATGGTGGCCGAACTCACCGCGGTCCACAACCAGATCATGGACCGCAGTGTCCACTTCACCTCCGAGGTGCAGCGCGTCAGACGCGAGCTGGTGCGGCACGGCCGGCTCG
Organism: Streptomyces sp. NPDC093598; assembly: GCF_044764825.1. Lineage (NCBI taxonomy): Bacteria > Bacillati > Actinomycetota > Actinomycetes > Kitasatosporales > Streptomycetaceae > Streptomyces > Streptomyces sp. NPDC093598. The sequence continues at coordinate 914,925 of NZ_JBIWIV010000001.1, forward strand.
ACGAGCGGCTCTCCGCGTCTCCGGGGCAGGGCCTGTGGACGTCCCGGGTCAACGACGTCAACCAACTGCTCGACGCCCTGGTCGCCCCGGCGGCGAACGCCACGCGGGTCCTGGACGCGGTGGCCGGCGGCGATCTGACCCAGCGGGTGGATCTGCACGACGGCACACGCCAGTTGCGCGGCGATCTGCGGCACCTTGGCCGGGCCGTGAACAAGATGGTGGACCAGCTGTCCCTGTTCACGGGCGAGGTGACGCGGGTCGCCCGTGAGGTCGGCACCGAGGGGCGGCTCGGCGGCCGGGCCAAGGTGCAGGGGTTGTCGGGCAGTTGGCGGGACGTGACCGAGGCCGTCAACACCATGGCGTCCCGGCTGACGGCCCAGGTCCGGGACATCGCGGCGGTGACGACCGCGGTGGCCCGCGGCGACCTGACCCGCACGGTCACGGTGGAGGCGACCGGCGAGCTGCTGGAGCTGAAGCTGACCGTGAACACGATGGTCGACCAGCTGTCCGCCTTCGCCGACGAGGTCACCCGGGTGGCCCGCGAGGTCGGCACCGAGGGCCGGTTGGGCGGCCGGGCGCAGGTGCGGGGCGTGTCGGGGGTGTGGAAGGACCTCACCGACAACGTCAACTTCATGGCGTCGAACCTGACCTCGCAGGTCCGCAACATCGCCCAGGTGACGACGGCCGTCGCCAACGGCGACCTGTCCCAGAAGATCACGGTCGACGCGCAGGGCGAGATCCTGGAGCTGAAGTCGACCATCAACACGATGGTCGATCAGCTCTCCGCCTTCGCCGACGAGGTCACCCGCGTCGCCCGCGAGGTCGGCACCGAGGGCAACCTCGGCGGCCGGGCGCAGGTCCGGGGCGTCTCGGGGGTGTGGAAGGACCTCACCGACAACGTCAACTTCATGGCCGACAACCTCACCTCCCAGGTGCGGAACATCGCCCTCGTCTCCACCGCCGTCGCCCAGGGCGACCTCGGCAAGAAGATCACGGTGGAGGCCAAGGGCGAGATCCTGGAGCTGAAGTCCACGATCAACACGATGGTCGACCAGCTGTCCGCCTTCGCCGACGAGGTCACCCGCGTCGCCCGCGAGGTCGGCACGGAAGGCAACCTCGGCGGCCAGGCGCAGGTCCGGGGCGTCTCCGGGGTCTGGAAGGACCTCACCGACAACGTCAACTTCATGGCGCTGAACCTGACCTCCCAGGTCCGCAACATCGCCCAGGTGACGACGGCCGTCGCCAACGGCGACCTGTCGAAGAAGATCACGGTCGACGCGCGCGGCGAGATCCTCGAACTCAAGGACACCGTCAACACGATGGTGGAGCAGCTGCGCGCCTTCGCCGACGAGGTGACCCGCGTCGCCCGCGAGGTCGGCACCGACGGCCGGCTCGGCGGCCGGGCCCAGGTGCTGGGCGTCTCGGGCGTCTGGCGGGACCTGACGGACAACGTCAACTACATGGCCGACAACCTCACCTCCCAGGTACGCAACATCGCCCAGGTCGCGACGGCGGTGGCGCAGGGCGACCTGTCCCGGAAGATCGACGTGGACGCGCGCGGCGAGATCCTGGAGCTCAAGACCACCATCAACACCATGGTCGACACGCTGTCCTCCTTCTCCTCGGAGGTCACCCGTGTGGCCCGCGAGGTCGGCAGCGAGGGCCGGCTCGGCGGCCAGGCCCGGGTCGAGGGCGTCTACGGCACCTGGAAGCGCCTGACGACGAACGTCAACGAACTCGCTTCCAACCTCACCACCCAGGTCCGCGCGATCGCGGAGGTCGCCTCCGCCGTGGCCCAGGGCGACATGTCCCGCTCGATCACGGTGGAGACGCAGGGCGAGGTCGCCGAGCTGAAGGACAACATCAACCTGATGGTGGCCAACCTCCGCGAGACCACCCGCGCGAAGGACTGGCTGGAGTCCAATCTGGCCCGCCTGGCCGCCCTGATGCAGGGGCACCGCGACCTGATGGAGGTCGCCGACCTGATACTCCGCGAGCTGACCCCGCTGGTGAACGCCCAGTACGGCGCGTTCTACCTGGCCGACGCGGACGAGGACAGCGCGGCTCCGCGGACCACCGTGCCGATCAAGGGCCTGGCCTTCATCGCCGGCTACGGCGCCGCCCAGGACGCGACCGTCGAGACCGGCGGCCTCCCGGTGCACGGTCTGGTCGCGCAGGCGGCCCGGGAGAAGAAGCGGATCCTGGTGGAGGGCGCCCCGCCCGACTACATCAAGATCAACAGCGGGCTGGGCGAGGCGGCTCCGACCACGATCGTCATCATCCCGATCCTCTTCGAGGACAAGCTCCTCGGCGTCATCGAACTCGCCTCGTTCTCCCGCTTCTCCGATGTGCACCTGGCGTTCTTCGACCAGTTCGTCAACACCATCGGCGTCGCCATCAACACGATCATCGCCAACTCCCGCACGGAGTCCCTGCTCGGCGAGTCCCAGCGCCTGGCCATGCAGCTCCAGGAGCGCTCGGACGAACTCCAGAAGCAGCAGGGCGAACTCCAGCGCTCCAACGCCGAACTGGAGGAGAAGGCCGCCCTGCTGGCCACGTCCTCCCAGTACAAGTCCGAGTTCCTGGCGAACATGTCGCACGAGCTGCGCACCCCGCTGAACTCCCTGCTGATCCTGGCCCGGCTGCTCTCCGACAACCCGGACGGCCGTCTCTCCGACCAGGAGGTGCAGTTCGCGACGACGATCCACCGCTCGGGCTCGGACCTCCTCCAGCTGATCAACGACATCCTGGACCTGTCGAAGATCGAGGCCGGCCGGATGGACGTACGCCCCAAGCGGCTCCCGCTGATCAAGCTGCTCGACTACGTCCACGCCACCTTCCGGCCCCTGACCATCGACCGGGGGCTCGCCTTCGAACTGGCGGTCGGGGAGGACGTACCGCGCGAGATGTACTCGGACGAGCAGCGGCTCCAGCAGATCCTGCGCAACCTGCTGTCCAACGCGATCAAGTTCACCGCGAACGGCAAGGTCGAGCTGCGGGTGGACCGGGTGCAGGACGCCGAGCACCGATGGGGATCCCCCCGCTCGGGGGAAGCCGAGAGCGGAGGAGTCCGGGACACCGACGACGTCGTCGCGTTCGCCGTGTCCGACACCGGCATCGGCATCGCGCCGGAGAAACTCCCGGTGATCTTCGAGGCGTTCCAGCAGGCCGACGGCACGACCAACCGCAAGTACGGCGGGACCGGCCTCGGCCTGTCCATCAGCCGGGAGATCGCGGGCCTGCTCGGCGGCCGGATCGTCGCCGAGAGCCAACCCGGCAAGGGCTCCACGTTCACCCTCTACGTCCCCGTCGTCAGCCCCGGTCACCCGGCCCCCGTGCCGCTCCCCGAGGACCGCACCGACCTGCCCCTGCCGCTCCAGCCGGCCGCCGGGGCCTTCCCGGTCGCGCACGACACGGACGACACGTGGCCCGCGCCGACCAAGCTGGAGGCGTGGACGTCCGGCAGGCCGGGCCGGATCCTGGCCGGGCGGCGGGTGCTGATCGTGGACGACGACATCCGCAACGTCTTCGCCCTCACCCATGTCCTGGGCCGGGTCGGCATGACCGTGCTGTACGCGGAGAACGGCCGCGAGGGCATCGAGACGCTGGAGCGCAGCGCCGACGTCGAACTGATCCTGATGGACATCATGATGCCGGAGATGGACGGCTACGAGACCATCTCCGCGATCCGCCGCACACCCCGCTGGGCGGACCTGCCGATCGTGGCCCTGACCGCCAAGGCGATGCCCGGCGACCGGGAGAAGTCCATCGCCCGCGGCGCCAACGACTACGTGCCCAAGCCGGTGGACATCGACGGCCTGCTGACGGTCGTGTGCGGACTGCTGGACCCCGAGGGCACGGAAGAAGAGGCATGAGCAGCGCGGCCACTCACCCCGACCGCGCCGGAATCCTCCTCGTCGACGACATGGAGGACAACCTGACCGCCCTGGAGGCCGTCCTCGCCTCCCTCAACGAGCCGCTGGTGCGCGCCCGTTCGGGCGAGGAGGCGATGAAGGCCCTGCTGCGGCAGCCGATCGCCCTGGTCCTGCTCGACATCCGCATGCCCGGCATGGACGGCTTCGAGACGGCCGCCCACATCAAACGCCTCGACCAGACCCGGGACGTCCCGATCATCTTCCTCACCGGCGCGGACGACGACTCGGGCTACGCCTTCCGCGGCTACGCGACCGGCGCCGCCGACTACCTGACCAAGCCGTTCGACCCGTGGGTCCTCACGGCGAAGGTCAGCGTCTTCCTGGACCTCTACCGCAAGGGCCGAGAGGTGGAACGCCTCGAGGCGGAGGTCCAGGAGCTGCGACGCCGGGTCGGTCCGGGGGCTTGAGGCCCCCTGCTACCGCTCGCGGGAGCCGTCGTACATCTCCTCGATCAGATGCTTGTACTCCCGCTCCACAACGGGCCGCTTCAGCTTCAGGCTCGGCGTGATCTCACCGTGCTCCACGTCGAGGTCCCGCGGCAGCAGCCGGAACTTCTTGATGGTCTGCCACCGCTGAAGCCCCTCGTTGAGCTGCTTCACATACCCGTCGACCATCTCGACGGTCACCGGCGCGGCGACGATCTCCGCGTACGACTTCCCCTCGAGGCCGTTCTCCTTGGTCCACTCGGTGATCGCGGCCTCGTCCAGCGCGATGAGCGCCGTGCAGAAGTTCCGGTCGGCCCCGTGCACCAGGATGTTGGACACGTACGGGCACACCGCCTTGAACTGACCCTCGACCTCCGCCGGGGCGATGTACTTGCCGCCCGAGGTCTTGATGAGGTCCTTCTTGCGGTCGGTGATCCGCAGATAGCCGTCGGGCGACAGCTCGCCGATGTCCCCGGTGTGGAACCAGCCGTCCGGCTCCAGCACCTCGGCGGTCTTCTCGGGCAGCTTGTGGTAGCCCTCCATGATGCCCGGGCCGCGCAGCAGGATCTCGCCGTCGTCGGCGATCCGCACCTCCGTGCCGGGCAGCGGCTTGCCGACCGTACCGGTGCGGTAGGCCTCGCCCGGGTTCACGAAGGACGCCGCCGAGGACTCGGTCAGGCCGTAGCCCTCCAGAATGTGGATGCCGGCGCCCGAGAAGAAGTAGCCGATCTCCGGGGAGAGCGCGGCGGAACCCGAGACGCACGCCCGCAGGTTCCCGCCGAAGGCCTCACGGATCTTGGCGAACACCAGCGCGTCGGCGACCTTGTGCTTCGCGCCGAGACCGAACGGCACCGACACGGTTCCGGTCCGCCGGAAGTTGTCCTGCGCGGCCTTGGCGTACTCGCGGGCCACCTCGGCCGCCCACTGGAAGATCTTGTACTTGGCGCCGCCGCCCGCCCGGGCCTTCGCGGCCACGCCGTTGTAGACCTTCTCGAAGATGCGCGGCACGGCCGCCATGTACGTCGGCTGCACCACCGGCAGGTTCTCGATGATCTTGTCGACCCGGCCGTCGACGGCGGTGACGTGCCCGACCTCGATCTGCCCGGACGTGAGCACCTTGCCGAACACGTGCGCGAGCGGCAGCCACAGGTACTGCACGTCCTCGGCGCTGACCAGCCCCGTCGCGGCGATCGCCTTCGCCATGTAGGACCAGTTGTCGTGCGGCAGGCGCACACCCTTGGGGCGGCCCGTGGTGCCGGAGGTGTAGATGAGGGTGGCCAGCTGGTCCTTGCCGATCGCGCCGACCCGCTCCCTGATCAGGCCGGGGTCCTTCTCCAGCCGGGCAGCGCCGCGCTTCTCCAGCTCGTCCAGGGTGAGGATCCAGTCGGCGGTCTCGACCCCGGCCGCGTCGATCACCACGACATGTGTCAGTTCGGGCAGCTCGGCGCGCTTCTCCTTCGCCTTGGCCAGCTGCTCGGCGTTCTCCGCGATCAGCACCCGGCTCTCGGAGTCCGCCAGGATGTACGCGGACTCTTCGGCGTTGGTCTGCGGATACACCGTGGTCGTGGCGGCGCCGGCGCACATGATGCCGAGGTCGGCCAGGATCCACTCGATCCGGGTGCTGGAAGCGAGGGCGACGCGCTGCTCGGGCTGCACGCCCAGCTCGATGAGCCCGGCCGCGATGGCGTAGACCCGCTCGGCGGCCTGCGCCCAGCTCAGCGACCTCCACTCGTCCGGTCCCTGGCCCGTCGACGACGGGACCGGATACCGGTAGGCCTCGGCGTCCGGCGTGGCCGCCACGCGCTCGAGGAAGAGGCCCGCCACGGAGGGCGGACGGTTCTCGATCAGGGTCTGTGTGTCGCTCACGACATCCTCCGGGGCCCGCGACGGTGCGGCTGGCTCAGGTGCGGCTGGGTTCACTCGCGAGCCCTTGTTTAACTCGCGAGTAACTATCGAGCAGGGATCAGAGTAAAGGGCGACCGGCCCCTGCGTAAGGGTCCGCGGCCTGTCACTTCGTACAGAGAGCTACCCCACGTACGCACAGGGCCCGCCGCACTTTCGCACGGCGGGCCCCTGTTCACCCGGATTGCGGTGTAACCCTCAGTAATCCGTGATTACTTCTTGCCCTTGCCCGACCCCGCGCTGTCATCGCTCGACAGGACGGCGATGAAGGCCTCCTGCGGAACTTCCACGGAACCCACCATCTTCATCCGCTTCTTGCCCTCCTTCTGCTTCTCCAGCAGCTTCCGCTTACGGGAGATGTCACCGCCGTAGCACTTGGCGAGGACGTCCTTGCGGATGGCGCGGATGGTCTCGCGGGCGATGACGCGCGAGCCGATGGCCGCCTGGATGGGCACCTCGAACGCCTGCCGGGGGATGAGCTCCCGCAGCTTGGCGACGAGCCGCACCCCGTACGCGTACGCCGCGTCCTTGTGCGTGATGGCGGAGAAGGCGTCGACCTTGTCGCCGTGCAGCAGGATGTCGACCTTGACCAGGCTGGAGGTCTGCTCGCCGGTGGGCTCGTAGTCGAGCGAGGCGTAGCCGCGGGTCTTGGACTTCAGCTGGTCGAAGAAGTCGAAGACGATCTCGGCGAGCGGCAGGGTGTAGCGGATCTCGACCCGGTCCTCGGAGAGGTAGTCCATGCCGAGCAGGGTGCCGCGCCGGGTCTGGCACAGCTCCATGATCGAGCCGATGAACTCGCTGGGCGCCAGGATGGTGGCCCGCACGACCGGCTCGTAGACCTCCGAGATCTTGCCCTCGGGGAACTCGCTCGGGTTGGTGACGGTGTGCTCAGTGCCGTCCTCCATGAGGACGCGGTAGACCACGTTCGGCGCGGTGGCGATGAGGTCGAGGCCGAACTCGCGCTCCAGCCGCTCCCGGATCACGTCCAGGTGCAGCAGGCCGAGGAAGCCGACGCGGAAACCGAATCCAAGGGCCGCGGAGGTCTCCGGCTCGTAGACCAGCGCGGCGTCGTTGAGCTGGAGCTTGTCCAGGGCCTCGCGCAGCTCGGGGTAGTCCGAGCCGTCCAGCGGATACAGGCCCGAGAAGACCATGGGCTTGGGGTCCTTGTAACCCCCGAGCGCCTCCGTGGCCCCCTTGTGCTGGCTGGTGACGGTGTCACCGACCTTGGACTGGCGGACGTCCTTCACGCCGGTGATCAGATAGCCCACCTCGCCGACGCCGAGACCGTCGGCCGGCAGCATCTCGGGCGAGTTGGTGCCGATCTCCAGCAGCTCGTGCGTGGCGCCGGTGGACATCATCCGGATCCGCTCGCGCTTGTTGAGCTGGCCGTCGATGACACGGACGTACGTCACGACACCGCGGTAGGAGTCGTAGACCGAGTCGAAGATCATCGCGCGGGCGGGAGCGTCCGCGACACCGACCGGCGGGGGGATCTCCGCGACGACCTTGTCGAGCAGCGCCTCGACGCCCAGGCCGGTCTTGGCGGACACCTTGAGGACGTCGTCCGGGTCGCAGCCGACGAGGTTGGCGAGCTCCTCGGAGAACTTCTCGGGCTGCGCGGCCGGCAGGTCGATCTTGTTCAGCACGGGGATGATCGTGAGGTCGTTCTCCATCGCCAGGTAGAGGTTGGCGAGGGTCTGCGCCTCGATGCCCTGGGCGGCGTCGACCAGGAGGACGGTGCCCTCGCAGGCGGCCAGCGACCGCGAGACCTCATAGGTGAAGTCGACGTGCCCCGGGGTGTCGATCATGTTGAGGATGTGCGTGTCGTTCTTGTCGTGGGTGGGGGCCCACGGCAGACGCACCGCCTGTGACTTGATCGTGATGCCACGCTCGCGCTCGATGTCCATGCGGTCGAGGTACTGGGCGCGCATCTGTCGCTGCTCGACCACTCCGGTCAGCTGGAGCATCCGGTCGGCGAGCGTGGACTTGCCGTGGTCGATGTGCGCGATGATGCAGAAGTTGCGGATCAGAGCCGGGTCGGTACGGCTCGGCTCGGGCACGTGGCTGGGGATCGCGGGCACGCAGGGTCCTGATTCTTGAGGCGTCCGCAGTGTCTGCGGTCTCGGGTCGGATCGATACGTAGCCTCCATGGTCCCACGGGTGGGGACCACGGACGGGTTTGGGCCGTGGAAGGGGCCGCTGGTAGCCTGGGTGGCTGTGCCTCGTGCCCTCTCGCAGGAGGCACGCCCCAAGAAATCACCCGGTACGGGAATCGTGCGGTGTCCGTGCGGCCTCGTGCCAGAACCTGAGAAGGCTCATTCGTGGCGAACATCAAGTCCCAGATCAAGCGGATCAAGACCAACGAGAAGGCGCGGCAGCGCAACAAGGCCGTCAAGTCCTCCCTCAAGACCGCGATCCGCAAGGCCCGTGAGGCTGCTGCCGCGGGTGACGTCGAGAAGGCCACCGAGTACCAGCGCGTCGCCGCGCGTCAGCTCGACAAGGCCGTCTCCAAGGGCGTCATCCACAAGAACCAGGCCGCCAACAAGAAGTCGGCGCTGGCTCAGAAGGTCGAAGCGCTCAAGGGCTGACATTTGATGTGACGCCGGAGGGAATCGAGCGGGCCCTCTCTCATCCGCTCCCGTCCGGCACCCCTCGGATCCGCGCGCGGCCTGCGTTCGCCACGCGGGCGCGGATCCAGCAGCTTGAACCGAAGGCCCCGCCTTCCGCTCTTCCCCAGAGCGGGCCGGCGGGGCCTTCGGCCCGTTCAGGACCAGAACTCGTTGTTCTTGTCGATGTCCTCGACGCATTCGTCGAGGTCCGTGACCTTGTCGCCGACGATCCGGAAGATGATGCAGCCGGTGTCGTCGAGGCGCTTGCCGTTGCGCTCGGCCGTGAAGTGGTTCATGCCGACCACGTGACCGCGCCCGTCGACACAGATGCCGATCAGCTCGGCGCGCATCGTCCCGCTGGTCTCCGCGCCGAGCCGCTCGTACATCTCGATGATCGAGTCCACCCCTTTGAAGTCGCCCGACAACGGGTGATTCCCGGGCACGTGGTGGGTGGCGTCCGCCGCCATCATCTCCCGCAAGGTGTCCATGTCCCCTTGCGAGAAGGCCTCGAATCCCTTGCGGACCAGCGCTGCGTGCGGGTGTTCAGCCATGGCCTTCGCCACCTCTCCGTCACTCGGCGACGTACGGCTGATACACCCGATTCTCCTCTCCGGCAGGAGGAGGGCGACTCGATCACGGCACAGTGGAGACATGGACGCAGACGACACGAGCGCGCCGGCCCTGGTCCGCGCGGCGACCCGGCTCCCCGCCCAGGACCTGGAGCGGGCGCGGCGCTTCTACTCCGAGAAACTCGGTCTGGATCCCGTCGACGAACGCCCCGGCGGGCTGCTGTACCGGTGCGGCGGCGCGGAGTTCGTCCTCTTCCTGTCGACGGGGACCTCGCCCGGCACCTTCACGCAGATGGCTTTGGAGGTGGAGGACATCGAGGCGGCGGTCGAGGAGCTGAAGCGGCGCGGCGTGGTGTTCGAGGAGGTCGACGCGCCCGGCTTCCGCACGCGGGGCGGAATCGCCGAGATCGAGGGGAACTACCCGAGCAAGGGCGCGCGGGGTGAACGCGGCGCCTGGTTCCACGACAGCGAGGGGAACCTGCTGGGGATGGGGGAGCTGGTTTTCTGAGCGGAGGCACGGTCTCGGAGGTCTCGGAGCAGGGGCCCAGGAGAGCCGAGGCCGGGGACGGGCCCGACCGGACAGGGGCCTGTGAACCCCGCCCCCTGGGAGCGAGCCGGCCAGAGTCCGATCAGCCCCGGATCTTGAAGCTGGCCTAGCGGGGCCTCGACCTGACAGGCCCTGCCCTCGGGAGCAGGCCTCGCCAAGGCCTGGGGACAGCTGGCTCCCCCCTTGCAGCGAGCCCGCACAGGCCTGGGTCCGGCCGGGCCCGGGACGGTCAGCCCCGGCCCCTGGAGCGGGCCGCCCGGGCGATGGTGACCACTGCCTTCTCCAACGCGTACTCGGGGTCGTCGCTCCCGCCCTTCACCCCCGCGTCCGCCTCGGCCACGGCCCGCAGCGCGACCGACACCCCGTCCGGAGTCCAGCCGCGCATCTGCTGCCGCACCCGGTCGATCTTCCACGGCGGCATCCCCAGCTCCCGGGCGAGATCGGCCGGCCGGCCCCCGCGCGCGGACGACAGCTTCCCGATCGCCCGGACGCCCTGCGCGAGCGCACTCGTGATCAGCACCGGCGCCACCCCTGTCGCCAGCGACCAGCGCAACGCCTCCAGGGCCTCCGCGGCCCGCCCCTCGACCGCCCGGTCGGCGACCGTGAAGCTCGACGCCTCGGCCCGCCCGGTGTAGTACCGCCCGACGACCGCCTCGTCGATCGTCCCCTCGACGTCCGCGACCAGCTGCGACACCGCCGAGGCCAGCTCCCGCAGATCGCTGCCGATCGCGTCGACGAGCGCCTGGCAGGCCTCCGGCGTGGCGGATCTCCCCGTCGTCCTGAACTCGCCCCGCACGAACGCCAGCCGGTCCGCCGGCTTCGTCATCTTCGGGCAGGCCACCTCACGCGCCCCCGCCTTGCGCGCCGCGTCGAGCAGCCCCTTGCCCTTGGCCCCGCCGGCGTGCAGCAGCACGAGGGTGATCTCCTCGGCGGGGGACCCGAGATACGCCTTCACGTCCTTGATCGTGTCGGCCGACAGATCCTGCGCGTTGCGTACGACCACGACCTTGCGCTCCGCGAAGAGCGACGGGCTCGTCAGCTCGGCGAGCGTGCCGGGCTGCACCTGGTCGGGGGTCAGGTCCCGTACGTCCGTGTCGGCGTCGGAGGCCTTCGCGGCGGCCACCACCTCCTGCACGGCGCGGTCGAGGAGCAGCTCCTCCTGGCCCACGGCGAGCGTCACCGGGGCGAGAGGGTCGTCATGCGCAGTGTTCCTGGCCATCGCGACAAGCATCCCACGCGCCACTGACAGCGGCCCCGACGGACCGGGACGCGCACCCCCGGAAGACCGGAGGCCTACGGTTCCTCCCGCCAGCCCTCCCACTCGCCGGCCAACCGGTCCAGCTCCCCGGGGTCCAGCCGCCCGTCCTCGTCCCGCAGGACGACCAGCCACTGCGCGTCCTCGGCATCGTCCTCACCGGCCAGCGCGTCCCGCACCAGCTGCGGCTCCTCGACGATCCCGAACCGCTCCCGCAGCGCGTCCACCACCTCTTCCGCCGCGTCACGGTCGGGCAGCACCAGCACATGTCGCACATCACTCACGCCGGACATTGTCCGACACCGCGCAGCGGCCCGGCCGCTCAGCCCTTGCGCACGACCTGCACATCGAGGTCGACCCTGATGCTCGGCCCCACCACCGCGATGCCCCGCGCCAACATCGTCTGCCAGCTCACGGTGAAGTCGTCCCGGTGCAGCTCGGTCGTGGCCCGGCAGGCCGCCCGCACCTCGCCCTCCATGCCGTTGCCCAGCCCCAGGTACTCCGTGTCCAGCGTGACCGTCCGCGTCACGCCGTGCAGCGACAGCGCCCCCGTCACGGCCCACCGGTTCCCGCCCTTGTGCACGAACCGTTCGCTGTAGAACTCCAGGGTCGGGAACCTCTCGACGTCCAGGAAGTCCGCCGAGCGCAGATGGTCGTCGCGCATCCTCATGCCGGTGTCGATGGACGCCGCGTCGATCACCACGTGCATCGCCGACCGCTCCATCGGATCGGTGACCCGGACGACCCCCGCGAACGACGTGAACCGCCCATGGATCCGCGCCAGTCCGATGTGCCGCGCGGTGAAGCCGATCGAGGAGTGCGCCGACTCGATCTCCCAGTCACCGGCATCGGGCAGCTCCGGCGGCCGGGCCACCTGCAGCGTCACGTCGCCGAACGACGCGAGCGCGTTCTCCGCTACCTGCGTGGTCGCCCGGTACGGCGTGTACCCCTCGGCGGACACCGCCAGCCGGTACTCCCCCGCGGGCACCGTCGTCACGAACGACCCGTACGGATCCGCTCCTCCGCTGACCACCGGACGCCCCGCTGCGTCCGTGACCGCGAACTCCGCATGCGTGACCGGCTCGTTGACCGGGTCCAGCACCCGGCAGGCCAGCACGCCCGCGCTCGGCGGGACCGGCACCGCCCCCAGGGGACTCGTCCGTTGCACCCGGTCGGTGCGGCTTCCCCGCCAGCGGCCGATCATACACGACTCCCTGAGTGACTCGAAATCGCCCTGTTGATCACTGTTGATCACACGTTGCCGAAGACGCATTCGAGCACCAGTGAGGCTTTCGAGGCAACACGCGACCACATCGCGGGAATCCAGCAGATGTGCTGGTACTACGCACGAGTAGCCCCGTGTGGCCGGAATGCCTCCTACGCGGGATTTCGCAGTACCGGCACCGTGTCGAGCTCGATCCCGAACCGCTCCCGGTACACCCCGAGTACCTCCTCGTCCGTCCCCAGTTCCCGTTCCTCCCGCGTGCCGTCGGCCGCCGTCGTCGTGAGCCTGCGCCCGCTGAGCGTGATCCTGCCTCCGTCCTCCGTCACCCGCGAACAGACCAGCGACCGCGTGAAATGCGACACCGGCGACGTGCTGTGCCACCACGCCCCGGCCACGAAGTCGCCGAGCGCCCGGGGCCGCACCTCCAGGCGGTACTGCGCTCTGCCGTCCCGGGACACGTCCAGGTCCGCCGCCTCCACCGTGCCGTGCCCCCCGCGCACCCCGGCGGCGTCCGGTCCCGCCTCGACGATCCGGAACGTGCCCCCCGGATCCTCCTGTTCTCCCCGCTCCCCGAGCGCCAGCGGGAGGTGGCTGTGCGCCCCGAACCCGACGTCGGCCAGCCAGTCGCCCCCGTCCACCGTCCGCACCCGAAGCGCGAGATGGTCGTAGGGGATCCCGAGCCGCTCCCCGTCCCCGTACACCCGCGCCGCCAGCAGCACCACGTCGAACCCCAACGCGGCGAGCAACGCCCCGAAGGAGCCGTTGAGTTCGTAGCAGAACCCGCCCCGCCGCGCGCCCACCACCTTGTCCAGCAGCCGCTTCTCCTCCAGCACGATCTCCTCGCCCAGGTGGATCGAGAGGTTCTCGAACGGCACGTTCTGCAGGTGACGCAGGTGCAGCTCGCGCAGCGCGTCGACGGTGGGCCACGCCGGGGGCTCGACTCGGAGTCGGCGGAGATAGGCATCAACCTGTGCTGAGTTCATGCCCTCAGTCTCGCGCCACGCTCAGCTCTCCGCCCCCTCCCACGACCGCGAGCGCGCCGTCCCGGTCCGTCCGCAGCACCGCCGCGCCCCCGGCGCGCAGAGCGGCGACGGTGCCGGGCGCCGGGTGGCCGTAGGAATTGTCCTCACCGCAGGAGATGAGGGCCAGCCGCGGTGCCGCCCGGCGTATGAGGCCGGGGTCCTGGTAGGCCGAGCCGTGGTGGGCGACCTTCAGCACGTCCACACCCTCCAGCGCCTCGGCCGCCGGTGATCGCGCCAAGGCCCGCTGCGCCGGGGGCTCCAGGTCCCCTAGGAGCAGCAGGCGCAGTCCGGCCGAGCGGACCAGCATGGCGACACTGGCGTCGTTCGGCCCCTCCGGCACCGGGTGGGCCGGGAGCAGCCCAGGGCGCGGCCACCAAGGCGGGTCCGGCGGCGGCCACACCACCTGCCAGGACAGCTCCCCCGTGCGCCGCTGCTCCCCGGCCGCCGCCCGCGTCACGGGAATCCGCCGCGCCGCCGCCAGCCTCCGCACGAACGCGGCCTGGTCCGCGGGCTCTTCGAAACCCGTCGTCTCGATCGCGCCCACCGCCCGGCCACGCAGCACCCCGGGCAGACCGGCCACGTGATCGGCATGGAAGTGGGTGAGCACGACCAGCGGGATCCTGGTGATGCCGAGTGAACGCAGACAGTGGTCGACGAGCTGCGGGTCGGGCCCCGCGTCGACCACCACGCCGGCCCCCTCGCCCGCCGCGAGCACCAGGGCATCGCCCTGCCCCACGTCACACATCACCAGCCGCCAGCCCGGCGGCGGCCAGCCCGTGACCACCTGGGTCAGCGGCGGTGGCTGCACCACCACCAGCGCCAGCAGCAGGCCGCACACCGCGCACCACCAGGGGTGCCCGAGCAGTCGCCGCCCGAGGAGAACCACGATCAGGGTCACGGCCAGGAGCAGCGCCGCACCCGCCCAACTGCCCGGCCAGTCGATTCCCCCGCCCGGCAGCGCCGCCCCGGTCCGGGCGATCTGCGCGATCCACTCGGCGGGCCAGTGCGCGCACCACGCCAGGGCCTTGGCCACCGGCATCGCCACCGGCGCCGTGGCCAGCGCCGCGAACCCCAGCACGGTCGCGGGAGCGATCGCGAACTCCGCGAGCAGATTGCACGGCACCGCCACCAGGCTCACCCGCGCCGACAGCACGGCCACGATGGGCGCGCACAGGGCCTGCGCGGCCGCGGCGGCACCCAGCGCCTCAGCCGGCCTCGCCGGCACCCCGCGCCGCCGCAGCCCGGCACTCCAGCGGGGCGCGAGGGTGAGCAGAGCACCGGTCGCCGTGACGGAGAGCAGGAACCCGTAACTGCGCGCCAGCCAGGGGTCGTACAGCACCAGCAGCAGAACCGCCGTCGCCAACGCCGGGATCATCGACCTCCGGCGTCCGGTCGCCAGGGCCAGCAGCGCGACCGCCCCACAAGCCGCGGCCCGCACCACGCTCGGATCCGGTCTGCACACGACCACGAACCCGAGCGAGAGCGCACCCCCGAGCACCGCCGTCCCCCGCAGGGAGATGCCGAGGCGTGGCGCGAGTCCGCGTCGCTCGGCATGCTGCGCCAGACCCGGCGGCCCGAGCAGCAGCGCGAGGAGGATGGTGAAGTTGGCCCCGGACACGGCCAGCGTGTGCGTGAGGTCGGTCTCCTTGAAGGCCTCCTCCAGCTCCGGAGTGATCCGCGAGGTGTCTCCCACCACCAAACCCGGCAACAGCGCCCGGGCGTCCGCCGGCAGCCCGTCGGTCGCCTCCCGCAGCCCGGCACGCAGCCTCCCGGCGAGCCGCTGCGGCTCCGAGGGCTCGCCCACCACGTCCGGTCCGCCCCGGCCCCCTACCCGCAGCACGGCCGCGACCCGGTCACCGCCCGTCATCGCGGGCGCCAGCCGCGCACTGACCCGCAGCCGCGTCGACGGCAGCAGGCCGAGCCACGGCGACCGCACCGGCCCACCGGTGACCCGGCCGGGCGGGGGCGAGTCCACGTCCACGATCATCAGCACCGGCGTCCGTGTCGTCATCACCGCGCCACCCGCCTCCTGGACGCGCCGCACGTCGGCGTCGATCAGCAGGGCCGTCGGAGCCACGTGAGCGCCCCGGACCCTCGGCCGGGTGAGCCGCGGGTCGGACGTGAGCTCGACCTCGGCGGTCACGGTCGCGTACTCCCGCGCCAGGCCGGGAACGGGCCCCCGGCGCAGATCCGCCCCGTGCAGTCCGGCCGCGGCGGCAGCCGCCGCGACACACAGCAGCAGGGCGGTGGCCGAGGCTCGCGGCCAGGACGCCGTCCGGTGCCGCAGGGCCAACGGCAGCAGAGCGACGGCGGCCAGGCAGCCGAACACGACGCCGAGGGCCCACTCCCACGCCGCGTCCAGCACCAGCGCCGCCGTCGCCCAGGCCGCCAGGGCGGGGGGTACGAGCCGCAGGTCCGTGGGGCCTTCCTGGCGTGGACGGGCAACGCCGAGACGCGCGCCGGAGGAGGCATGCACGGCCGACCGCGTGAGGCCGGGCGCGGGCGCGGCCGCGTCCTGCCGCGCCGACGGGTCGGGGGCGCCCCTCATGGCCGTACGAGATCGCGCAGGTCGGCGAAGCGGCGGTCGCCGATGCCGTTCACCTCGCGCAGCTCGTCCACCGAGCGGAAGCCGCCGTGCTGCGTGCGGTAGTCGATGATGTGCTGCGCCAGGACCGGGCCGACACCCGGCAAGGTGTCGAGCTGTTCCGCGGTGGCGGTGTTGAGGGAGACGGGAGCCGCCGGCTCGGCCGCCCCACCGGCCGGACCACCGGGAGCCGGACCGCCGCCCACCCCGGGCCCCGCGGCCGGAGCCGGCCCCCCGACGATCACCTGCTCGCCGTCCACGAGGAACCGGGCACGGTTGAGCCCGTCGGTGTTCGTGCCCGGCTTCACCCCACCCGCCGCGCTCAAGGCGTCCGCCACCCGCGAGCCGGCCGGCAGCCGGTGGATCCCCGGCTCACGGACCTTGCCGCCGACGTCCACGACGATCTCGGCCGCCCCCGCCGTCCCAGGCCCGGCAGGGGCCCCGGAGGAAGCACCGGCAGGCACCCCGGCAGCGCCCGGGCCTCGCTTCTCCTCCCCCTGCCCGCTCTCCTGCCCTGCCCCGAAGGGCACCGCCGCCCGCACCACCTCCGGCGGCCGCACGGACTGGGTCCGGCCGGTCCAGAAGTGCTGCACGGCGAACGCCGCGGCGACGACGAGCACCACCGTCAGGGCGAGCACACTCCGTCGCTCCAGACCACACCTCGTCTGCAACCAGAGGGGCATCCGCTCCCACAGCGCCAGCCCGGCCCGCTCCCGCCAGGCTCCCTCCGCGGCGCGCTCGTCCCCGCCCTCCACCTCGGCGGAAGCGCCCGCGGGAGCCGGCCCGCGCCGAGTCCCTTCGGCACCGCCGGAACCCGGCGGCCCCTGGCCCGACTCCCGCCGCTCCCCCGCCCGTTCGGCGGGTCCCGCCGGCCCGGTCCGCTCGTCCGGCTCAGCCCATGCGGTGTGCTCGCCGAACAACACCCCGGCGCGCCGCCGAAGTTCCTCCGCCGAGGTATGACGCCGCCGGGCCCGCCCGCGCGGAACGGACCGGCGGTGACGGACGCGCCCGTCGGACGCCGGCCCGCGGCCCGGCCCACTGGTCGCGGTCGCTGTGCGTGAACGTGATCGAAGTGCCATGCGACGAGGATCGGCCACCTCGGGCCACCCGCGATGATCTTGGTGGTTTTCCGGGGACGGTCCACCGGTTGGGGAAAACTCCGCCACTCACACGGGCGACCGGAGCCCCACAGCAACGTTCACCGGGGCGAAACCACAACCGCCAGCAACCCGGGCCCCGAATGCGCCCCGATCACCGCCCCGACCTCGCTGACATGCAGATCGGCCAGCCCCGGCAGCCGTGTCCGCAACCGGTCGGCGAGGGCCGACGCCCGTTCCGGCGCGGCGAGATGGTGGACGGCGACGTCGACTTGGGCGCTACCCGCCCGGTCGGCCGCGATCTCCTCCAGTCGGGCGATGGCCTTCGACGCGGTGCGCACCTTCTCCAGCGGTCCGATCCGTCCGTCGGCCAGTTGCAGCAGCGGCTTCACCGCGAGCGCCGAGCCCAGCAGGGCCTCCGCGGCCCCGATACGGCCGCCGCGGCGCAGGTAGTCGAGGGTGTCGACGTAGAAGTAGGCAGACGTGCCCGCGGCCCGCTTCTCCGCGGCCGTGACGGCCTCGTCCACCGTGCCGCCCGACTCCGCGCTCTCCGCGGCGGAGAGCGCGCAGAACCCGAGCGCCATCGCGATCATGCCGGTGTCGACCACCCGCACGGGCACCGGCGCCTGCCGCGCGGCGACGACGGCCGCGTCGTACGTGCCGGAGAGCTCGGCGGAGAGATGGAGGGAGACGATGCCGGTGGCACCGGCCTCGGCGACCCTGCGGTACGTCTCCTCGAAAACCGCGGGACTGGGCCGCGAGGTCGTCACGGGGCGCCGCTTCTGCAAAGCCTGGGCGAGGGCGCGGGTCGAGATCTCGGTGCCCTCCTCCAGCGCCCGGTCGCCGAGGACCACCGTCAGAGGGACCGCTGTGATGCCGTGCCGCTCCATCGTCCGGGCCGGCAGGTAGGCCGTTGAATCGGTGACGATCGCGACATGGCGGGACATGAGCTGGAGGTTACCTGCCGTAGCGCCGGTGCGGCAGCCCGGCCCCCGCGCCTCGCGGTGCGAGTGGCCGGATCAAGTGGTGCTCTCGGGGCGGGGCTTCTTCTGCCAGGGGTAGGTCGGACGCGGTGCCGGCGGCGTGATGGCGGGCCGCGCCGGCTCTTGCGCCGGGCTCGACCGCGCGGTGTCCGGCCAGGTCTGCCCGGCCGTGGCGGCATCGGCGGCGGGCGCCTCGGGCCACGGCGGCGTCGCGGGCTGCGGCGGCGAGGCCGGCTGCCGGGACGACGCCGGCTGCTGCGACGACGCGGGCTGCGGCTCCGGCTCCGTCCAGTGCCGCAGGGCCCCGGACTCCAGGTCGATCTGCGCGCTGAGCGAGTCCAGGTCGTCCTCCGCGAACCGGCGGGCCCGGTCGCGGGCCGCCCAGCGCAGCGAGTCCGCCGAGTGCGTGATGCGTTCGGTGCGCTCGCGCAGCTCCGGCAGCCGCTCGGCGAGCGCGACGCGGTCCGGCTCGGACTCCAGGCGCTTCAGCTCGTCGTCCAGCTCGTGTCCATGCGCGCTGAGCCGTTCGAAGAGGCCGACGGACTCCTTCAGGGACTCGTCCTCGGCGACGGCCGCGTGCAGCGCGTCCTGGGTGGCGCGCATCGAGGTGCGCAGCTTCAGCCGGAGCTGGGCGAGTTCGCCCGCGGCGCCGGGCTGGGCGAAGGACTTGGCGCGCAGTGTGTGGTCCTCGACCGTGCGGCGGGCCTGGGTGATGCCGCGGTCCACGCCGCGCCTGGCGGCGCCGACCACCTTCACCGTGGCGTACACCCCGAGCCCGAGAAAGAGCACGAAGAGCAGGGCGAAGACTGCGATCACTGCTTCCACAAGGGCTCCTCCTCAGGACATCACGGCACCTCGTCGCTCTTCCACGGTAAACGCAACGGGCAGGTCCGGAGTTCCACAACAACCCCGAACCTGCCCGTAGGGGACCACCCCGAGAGCGGTCCGCACACCCCGGCGGCTACGCCGGAACGATGTTCACCAGCTTCGGCGCGCGCACGATCACCTTCCGGATCCCGGCACCGCCCAGCGCGGCGACGACCTTTTCGTCCGCCAGTGCGACCTTCTCCAGCTCGTCGTCGGAGATCGACGGCGAGACCTCCAGCCGCGCCTTCACCTTGCCCTTGACCTGCACGACACAGGTCACGGTCTCGTCGACCACGTACGCCGGGTCGGCCACCGGGAAGTCCCGGTGCACCACCGAGTCGGTGTGGCCCAGCCTGCGCCACAGCTCCTCGGCGATGTGCGGGGCCAGCGGCGCGACCATCAGCACCAGGGCCTCGGCGACCGGGCGGGACACGGCCGCGCCCACCTTGGTCAGGTGGTTGTTCAGCTCGGTGACCTTGGCGATGGCGGTGTTGAACCGCATGCCCTCCAGGTCACCGCGTACCCCGTCGATCGCCTTGTGCAGGGCGCGCAGCGTCTCTTCGTCGGGCTCGGCGTCGACGACGGTCACCTCGCCGGTCGCCTCGTCGACGATGTTGCGCCACAGCCGCTGCAGCAGCCGGAACTGGCCGACCACCGCGCGCGTGTCCCACGGC
This sequence comes from Streptomyces sp. NPDC093598, assembly GCF_044764825.1. Lineage (NCBI taxonomy): Bacteria > Bacillati > Actinomycetota > Actinomycetes > Kitasatosporales > Streptomycetaceae > Streptomyces > Streptomyces sp. NPDC093598. Next base: position 934,619 of record NZ_JBIWIV010000001.1, read on the forward strand.
CGGGAGACGTCCAGCGGGCCCATGGCCATCTCGTACAGGCGCAGGGTGTCGGCTCCGTACTCGGCGCAGATCTCGTCCGGAGTGACCGCGTTCTTCAGGGACTTGCCCATCTTGCCCAGCAGCCGGGAGACCTTCTCGCCCTGGTAGTGGTACGCGCCGTCGCGCTCCTCCACCTCGGCGGCCGGCACCGCGATGCCCCGGCTGTCACGGTAGACGTAGGCCTGGATCATGCCCTGGTTGAACAGCTTGTGGAACGGCTCGGCGGACGAGACGTGACCCAGGTCGTACAGGACCTTGGACCAGAAGCGCGCGTACAGCAGGTGCAGCACGGCGTGCTCGGCGCCGCCGACGTACAGGTCGACACCGCCGTGCGGCTGTCCCTCGCGCGGGCCCATCCAGTACTGCTCGATCTCGGGGTCGACCAGCTTCTCGGAGTTGTGCGGGTCCAGGTAGCGCAGCTCGTACCAGCAGGAGCCGGCCCAGTTGGGCATGGTGTTGGTCTCGCGCCGGTACGGGCGCGGGCCCCGTCCGTCGCCCAGGTCCAGCGTGACGTTCACCCAGTCCTCGTTGCGCGACAGCGGCGTCTCGGGCTGGGTGTCGGCGTCGTCCGGGTCGAAGGTGCGCGGCGAGTAGTCCTCGACCTCGGGCAGCTCCAGGGGCAGCATCGACTCGGGCAGCGCGTGGGCGATGCCGTCCTCGTCGTAGACGATCGGGAAGGGCTCGCCCCAGTAGCGCTGGCGGCTGAACAGCCAGTCGCGCAGCCGGAAGTTGACGGTGCCCTCGCCGACGCCGGACCGCTCCAGCCACTCGGTGATGCGCGCCTTGGCCTCGGCGACGCCCAGGCCGTCCAGGCTGACCTCGTCGTTCGAGGAGCTGATGATCTTCGCGTCGTACGACGCGAAGGCGTTCTCCCAGGTCGAGGTGTCCGTGCCACGGCCGTCGGTCGGCTCGACGATGCAGGTGATCGGCAGTTCGAAGGCGCGCGCGAACTCGAAGTCGCGCTGGTCTCCGGCCGGGACGGCCATGATCGCGCCGGTGCCGTAGCCCATCAGGACGTAGTCGGCGATGAAGACCGGGACCTGCTCGCCGTTGACCGGGTTGGTCGCGTACGCGCCGATGAAGACGCCGGTCTTGTCCTTGGCCTCGGCCTGCCGCTCCACGTCGGACTTGGAGGCGGCCTGGGCGCGGTAGGCGGCGACGGCCTCACCGGGGGTCGCGTGGCCGCCGGTCCACACCTCGTGGGTGCCCTCCGGCCAGGCGGCCGGGGTGAACTTCTCGACCAGGGGGTGCTCGGGCGCCAGCACCATGTAGGTGGCGCCGAACAGGGTGTCCGGGCGGGTGGTGAAGACGGTGATGCGCTCGCCGTCGATGGGGAAGTCGACGCGGGCACCCTCGGAGCGGCCGATCCAGTTGCGCTGCTGCAGCTTGATGGCCTCGGGCCAGTCCAGCGCGTCCAGGTCCTCCAGCAGCCGGTCGGCGTAGGCCGTGATGCGCATGTTCCACTGGCGCAGCTTGGCCTTGAAGACCGGGAAGTTGCCGCGCTCGGAGCGGCCCTCGGCGGTGACCTCCTCGTTGGCCAGCACGGTGCCCAGGCCGGGGCACCAGTTGACCGGCGCGTCGGAGGCGTAGGCCAGCCGGAACTCGCCCAGGACGTCGGCCTTCTCGGCGGCGCTCAGCTCGCTCCACGCGCGCGTGTGCCCCGGAACGGGCCGCTCACCCGACTCGAACGCGGCGACCAGCTCGGCGATCGGACGGGCCCGCCGGGCGTCGTGGTCGTACCAGGAGTTGAAGATCTGCAGGAAGATCCACTGGGTCCACTTGTAGTAGTCCGGGTCGATCGTGGCGAACGACCGGCGCTTGTCGTGGCCCAGGCCCAGCCGGCGCAGCTGGACCTTCATGTTCTCCATGTTGGCCTCGGTGGACACGCGCGGGTGCGTGCCGGTCTGCACCGCGTACTGCTCGGCGGGCAGGCCGAAGGCGTCGAAGCCCAGGGTGTGCAGGACGTTGTGGCCGGTCATCCGCTGGAAGCGGGCGAAGACGTCCGTGGCGATGTAGCCCAGCGGGTGTCCCACGTGCAGGCCCGCACCGGAGGGGTACGGGAACATGTCCATGATGAACTTCTTGGGCCGGGCGACGGTCTCCCGGTCGCCCGCCAGGTCACCCTTCGGGTTGGGCGCGGCGTAGGTGCCGTCCGCGTCCCAGAAGTCCTGCCAGCGCGCCTCGATCTCGGCAGCCATCGCGGCCGTGTAGCGGTGCGGCGCCGCCACCTCGGAGGCGGCAGCGGGGTTCGTCTCGCTCATGATCCTCAAAGCTCCATCGATCGTCTCTGCCTGCGGCTGTGTGGTTCGAGAAACGAAAAATCCCCTCGCACAGGAGGGGACGCCGCGCCGATTCCGACCATCCGAATCATCCGGTGGCCGGGACTGATCAGCGCGGCCCGCTAAGCAGAAGGCGTACGGCACGCATGGCGTTAGGGTACCGCAGGCCCTCAGCGCGCCGCGACGCGCTTATGACGGGCCTTCTCGACACTCGAAGCGCTGAACCAAGGTCAAGAGTTACTTCGCGTAACAACCACTAAGGGACATCACAACAGCCACATTGTCCTTTGATAACAACGCAATAACTCAAACCCCCTACCCATCGGTATGGCTCCGCTTAGAGTGCGGCAGCGGGACCGCTTTCCCGAACCGCTCGGAGTTGCCCCCATGAACCCTCATCGCAGTATCAGCTCTCCACCCCCGGTCGCCGGGACGCGGGGAGGCAGGTCGTGAACCCCAACGACTCCACGGCAGACGACTCCTTCGCCGAGTTCCTCAACTTCGGTGCGGGCGTGCTGTCCCTCGTGTGCCTGACCTGCTCGGTGATCTGGGGCCTGGTCGCCCAGGACCGGATCCTGCTGGACGCACGCAGGCGCATCCTGGCGCAGGCCGTGCACCGGGCCACGGCCGTCGCCTCGATCGTCTTCCTGCTGGTGCACATCGGGGTCAAACTCGCGTTGTCCCACACCTCGTGGATCGCCGCGGTGATCCCCTTCGGGCTGCTCCTCACCGACGACGAAGCCGTCATGGGCAGGTCGTTCCTCATCGGCCTGGGCACCCTGGCCAGCATGCTCATGATCTTCGTGGGCATCACCGGCGTGCTGCGCAACCGCTTCGCGTCCCCCGCGCCCGTGGCGGCCCGCTGGCGGGCCATGCACATGCTGGCCTACCCGGCGTGGTGCGCCGCCCTCGTCCACGGGCTCTACGCGGGTCGCGCGGCCAAGCCGATCTTCGTCATCCTGTACTGCCTGTCCCTGGCCGGCGTGGCCGGAGCCCTCGCCCTGCGCGCGGCTCCGCGCCCGGTCAAGCGCAAGGTCGCCGACAAGGTCGCCGCGCTCATCGGGCCTGGTGAGGGGCAGGGCCGCAGGGACCTCGAGGAGAGCCGGGCCCGGGCGGGCGGCGGCTTCGCGTTGCCCGGTTACGAGGGCCGCGAGGCACGCGCGGGAGCCGCTGCGTCCGCGCCGGGCCCGCGGTACGAGAAGGCGGAGCGCCCCGCACCCCAGGAGTCCGCGAACGGTTTCGCCGCGGCCTACCGGGCCGTCTCGGCACCGCCCCTGGGCCAGCAGCCCTTCGCGCCGGGGCCGACGACCAGCATGGAACTGCCGCTGGACCTGCAGTCCACCGAGACCATCCCGACCGTGGAGGGCCCCTCCAGCACCTCGGGCAACTGGCCCATCCCGTCCCCGCCGCCGGTCGGCGAGGCCCCGCCGTCCGCCTACGACCCGCTCCAGGACACGGGCTTCAACATCCCGCCCTACGACCCCTTGCAGGACACCGGACAAAGCATCCCGGCCTATGGCAACCCAGGCGCCGCCGGCTATGGATCGAGTGACGTGTACGACACGGGTGAGACGAACGCCGTCTATGACACGTACTACCCGAACGACACGTACAACAGCGGTCCCGCCACTGAAACAACGCCCGGTGCGTCCTACGACTTCGACGCACCGGCATCGGGCGAACCTTGGAACACGCCTTCCGGAGGCTTTAAGTGAACGAGGCCCTGCCCGACGTACCCGAAGTCCGCGTGGTCGGTCTTCCTCAGCTCACGTCGGGTTTCGACCTTGTCGATCGGCTCGATCTGCCCATGCATCTCAAGGTGCACGGGCCGCTCGAGCCGATGGGCGGCGAGCAGCTCGCGCAACTCGCCGAACGCATCAACCTGAAGGGCCGCGGCGGCGCGGGCTTCCCCTTCCACAAGAAGCTGCGCTCGGTCGCCGAGGCGGCGATCAAGCGCGGCGTCCGGCCGGTCGTCGTCGTGAACGGAAGCGAGGACGAGCCGGCCTGCCGCAAGGACACGGTGCTGATCAACCGTGCCCCGCATCTGATCCTGGACGGCGCGCTGCTGTGCGCCGAGGCCCTGGGTGCCCGCACGCTCGTGGTGGGGGTCACCCGTGAGTCGACCCAGCGCTCCATGGAGGCCGCGCTCGCCGAACGCGGCCTCAGCAACGGCCGTCGATCGGCACTGCGCGCGCGGGTGCAGCGCAATCCGGTCCGTATGGTCACCGGTGCCGCCGCCTCACTGATCCGCTCGATCGACGGCGGCCCGGCCATCCCTCCCGGCCGCAAGGTCAGCGCCTCGCAGAACGGCGTCGGCGGCGCGCCCACGCTGCTGTCCAACGCCGAGACCTTCGCCCAGCTGGCCATCGCCGCCCGCATCGGCCCGGAGCGCTACGGCAACACCGGCCTGTACGACGAGCCGGGCACCGTCATGCTCACCGTCTCCGGGGCGGTCGCCCGCCCCATGGTGATCGAGGTCCCCACGGGCGTGCCGCTGCGGTACGTCCTGCAGCTCGCCGGCGCTCCGCCGGTGCCGCAGGGCGTGCTCACCGGCGGTTACCACGGCAAGTGGATCGACGCGGCGACGGTCAACGAGGCGATCGTCTCCCGCAACTCCCTGGACGCGGTGGGCGGCGCGCTCGGCGCCGGCGCGATCCTGCCGATCACTCAGGACACCTGCCCGCTGGGCGAATCGCTGCGCGTGGCGCAGTGGCTGGCCGAGGAGAGCGCGGGCCAGTGCGGCCCCTGCTACCTCGGTCTGCCGGCCGCCGCGCGCGGTCTGGAGGACATCCTCAACGGTGGCGGACCGGCCGCCCTGGAGGCGCTCAAGCAGGTCGCCAAGAACGTGAAGCGGCGCGGCGCGTGCTCGCACCCGGACGGCTCCGCGATGTTCATCGAGTCGACCATCAAGGCGTTCACGGACGACCTGGCCGCCCATGTCCTCGGCAACGGCTGCGGACGGCGCGTGGAGGGCGTTCTGCCGCTCTTCGCGGGCGGGAGGGCCCCTACGGGCATCCCGGGCGGCGCCGAGTCCGAGGAGAACGGCCCCAGCCGCCAGAAGATCTACGTCGACTGGACGCTGTGCCGGGGCCACGGCCTGTGCGCGGACATCCTCCCCGAGGTGTTCCAGCTGGGCGCCGACGGTTTCCCGACCGTGGCGCAGGCGCAGGTGCCGCGGTACGCCGAGGCCAAGGCTCTACGCGCGGTGCGCCGCTGCCCGGCGCTGGCGCTGCGCATCGAGGAGGAGCGCGCGCAGGGCGCGCCGTCCCGCAACCTCCCGGTCCTCTCCCAGGGCCGCGGCCGCCGCGCTCTCGGCCGCTGAGCACACCCGCGGCGGGCTCCTTCGGTGGGGCCCGCCGTCAGCGCCCACGCTCGACGCGACACAAAGAAGGCGGGCCATCCGATTCGGATGGCCCGCCTTCTCATTCACTGTGGAGCTAAGGAGAATTGAACTCCTGACCTCCTGCATGCCATGCAGGCGCTCTACCAACTGAGCTATAGCCCCTTGCTGGTGCTCCTCCGGGTTTCCCCGGCGGCGACGCCAACATTACTGGTCCACCGGGCCCAACACCAAATCCATTTCACCTCGTACAGAGATGCCCGCCATGTCGGATTTGCACCGACTTGGCGGGGTCAGGCCGTGACGAACGAATAGAACCGCTTGAGCGTGCAGTGCTCCTCCAGAAGCCGGCCGTAGATCGGCTCGCCCTCCAACTCGCGGTACGTCTCGATCGGGTCGCCTTTTATGATCAGCGCCCGCGCGCATTCCTCGCACCAGTACTGGTAGTCGGGATTGATCGGTTCCATGTCGCGGACGATCGGAGTCCCGCTGCCGCACCAGTCGCACTTCCGCCTGTGTGCACCCATCGATCAGCTCCAGCTGTGGCCGCAGGCCGTGCACACGTAGGAGATCCCGCCGTTGTCGCCGAGCATCTGGGCCACGTGCGCGGAACCACAGGAAGGGCAGCTGAGGCGGGTGGACATGTCCCGGGTCAACGCTGCTTCGAGGAGGTGGTCGGCCTCCTCGAGGATGCTCGCAGGCATCGCTACTCCTCCCGTCGGGTCGCGCCCCCTTCCGGCCGTTTGATTCTGCCACGGCCGGACCAATACGGTCAGCGACGCCTCAGTACCAGTCCGGCCACGGCACCCGGCGGGGCCGTAGAGGTATACGCCGCGAAGGGCCTGGGCGACTCAAGCCGGAGCATGAAAAATCCCGCCCCCTGTTGGGGACGGGATCTTGATGTGGAGCTAAGGAGAATTGAACTCCTGACCTCCTGCATGCCATGCAGGCGCTCTACCAACTGAGCTATAGCCCCTCGGTTCCCCCTGCCGCTGGCGGGGCGAACAAGAAGAACTTTAGCCTGCGACCTGCCGGAAAGTGAAATCCGGGGTCAGTCGTCGTCGCCGAGCACCGGTTCCGGCAGGGTGCCGGCGTTGTGCTCCAGCAGGCGCCAGCCGCGGGCGCCTTCGCCGAGGACGGACCAGCAGCAGTTGGAGAGTCCGCCGAGGCTCTCCCAGTTGTGGGGGTCGAGGCCCAGGAGGCGGCCGATGGTGGTACGGATCGTGCCGCCGTGGCTGACCACGACGAGCGTGCCGTCCTCGGGGAGCTTCTCGGCGTGCCGCAGCACCACGGGGGCGGCCCGGTCGGCCACCTCGGTCTCCAGTTCGCCACCGCCGCGGCGCACGGGCTCACCGCGCTTCCACGCGGCGTACTCGTCGCCGTACCGGGCGATGATCTCCTCGTGCGTGAGGCCCTGCCAGACGCCCGCGTAGGTCTCGCGCAGCGCCTCGTCATGGGTGACGTGGAGGCCGGTGAGCGTGGCCAGCTCGGTGGCCGTGGCCGCGGCGCGCCGGAGGTCGGAGGCGACCAGCGCGTCCGGCTTCAGCGAGGCGAGCAGCCGGGCGGCGCGGCGGGCCTGGGCGACGCCGGTCTCGGTCAGCTCGACGTCCGTGCTGCCCTGGAAGCGGCGCTCCACGTTCCACGAGGTCTGGCCGTGCCGCCAGAGGATGATGCGGCGGCCCCGGCCCTTCCTGGCGGACGCCTCACCGAAGGAGGTCACCGCCAGTCACCGTCCAGCTCCGCCGCCTCCTCGGCCGCGCGCAGTTTGGCGTGCTCCTCGGCCTTGCCGCGGGTGGCCTTGGCCTCCTCGGGCAGCTCGAGCTCGGGGCAGTCCTTCCACAGCCGCTCCAGGGCGTAGAAGACGCGCTCCTCGCTGTGCTGGACATGGACGACGATGTCGACGTAGTCGAGCAGCACCCAGCGTGCTTCGCGGTCGCCCTCGCGGCGTACCGGCTTGGTGCCGAGTTCCTTCGAGAGGCGCTCCTCGATCTCGTCGACGATCGCCTTGACCTGGCGGTCGTTGGGTGCGGAGGCCAGCAGGAAGGCATCCGTGATGGAGAGCACGTCACTGACGTCGTAGGCGACGATGTCGTGGGCCAGCTTGTCGGCGGCCGCCTGGGCGGCGGTGTTGATCAGCTCGTGAGAGCGGTCGGTCACGGTCACTGCAAGGCTTTCGGTCGGCGGACACTTGCCACCAAGGGTCTCACGGACCGCAGCGGGCCCCCCACGCGATGACGGGGATCACGTGGGGGGGCGCGCTCCGTCCGCCTAGTCGGACGACGGCTTGTAGTCCTGGCCGAGGACCACGGAGACGTCGGCGCTCGCGGAGGTCCTGCCCTTGATGACGGAGCCCGCGGGCAGGCCCAGGGTCTTGGCGACCTCGGCGGCGTTCGCCTTCTCGGCGGCGTCGGCGTAGCGGACCTCGGAGGTGGCCCGGGCGGTGCCGGTGCCGTTCTCCAGGAAGGTGAAGCCGCCGTTGAGGAGCACGACGCGGGCCTTCTCGGTGTTGTCCTCGACGCCGGTGGCGTTCTGGACGGAGACGCTGACGGCGGCGTCCTTGTCGGGGCTCTTGGCGGTACCGCCGAGGACGTTCCTGACCACACCCGCGCTCGCCTGGGCGCTGAGCGTGCCGTCGTTCTGCACGGGCAGCAGGTCGGTCTTCACGTCGCCGCCCTTGGCGAGGTCGGAGAGCCCGGCGAGGAAGGTGCCGAGATCCTTGTCGGTGAGGGACGGGTCCAGGATCTGCGCCAGGGTCTGGATGGTGGTCGTGGCGGCCTGCGGGTCGGAGGACATCTTGCGCAGGACGCCCTGCATGACCTGCCCGAAGCGCTCCAGCTGGGCGTTCTGGGCCTCGCCCGGGGCGCGGTAGGTGGCGTAGGCGACCGCCATCTTGCCGCTGAGGGTCTGGTCCCGGCCCTTGGTGACCAGGGGGGCCTCGCCCTTCTTCTTGGCGCCCGGGTCGGGCACGTCGGCGTTGGTGTCGACGTCGATGTTGCCGACGAGGTCGACGAGGTTCTGAAGGTAGGGGGTGTCCAGGCGCCAGGTGCCCTCGATGTCGGTGCCGAGGACCGTGTCGAGCGCGTCGCGGGTGCCGTCGGAGCCGTCGTCCTCGACCGATTTGGCGAGCGTCGTCGTGGTGCCGTCGTCGCTGGTCAGGGCGAGGGAGTTGGGCAGCAGGACGGTGGTGCCCCGCTTGGTGGTGGTGTTGTCGACCAGGAGGGCCGTGGAGGTGCCGCCGCCCTTGGTGTCGTGCAGGTGGACGACGATCACGTCACGCTTCTGGGCGCCCGCGGCCGTGGCGGTGCCCGTGGCGGAGTCGTCGGAGGACAGGCCGGGCAGCTTGCCCGCGTACCAGAGGTAGCCCACGCCGCCGGCCGCGGCGAGCGCGAGGACGACGGCCAGGGCGACGATCCGGCTGCGGGCGCGGCGGCGGGCCTCCTCGCGGCGTTCGGTGCGGTTCTCGGTGAACTTCAGCCAGTCGATGACGTCTTCGGAGTTGGCGTCCGGTTCCTCGACGAAGGCGAACTGCTCGGTGTGGTACTCCCGTTGCGGCTCGGCGGCTTCCTCGGGGTCGGCCGGGCCGGCCTGCTGCGGGATGTGGGCGGTCTGCTGGGCGGTCTGCTGGGCGGTCTGTTCGGCGACGCGGGGCTGCCGGCCGGTGGCGGCGCCGGCCGGGGCCTGGCCGTAGGGGTCGTGCGGGGCGCCCTGCGCGGGGCCGCCCTGGTGCGGGGCGGTGTCGTACGGGTCGTAGGAGCCGTAGTCGTACGCGGGCGGGGACTGCTGCTGGAACTGCTGCCCCTGCTGCCCGTACGGGTCGTAGCCGTAGCCCTGTTGCTGCTGATGCTGGGCGTACGGGTCGTACGTCTGCTGCTGGGTCTGCTGGGTCTGGACCTGCCGGTAGACAGGCCGGCCGTACTCGTCGTAGCCGACGAGCTCGTACTGGTCGGCGCCGTGGTCTGCGGCCCCCGCGTCGTATCGGTCGTTCACCGGTGCCCCTCTCGGCTCACTCGCCGCGGTACAGCTCGCGCTTGTCGATATAGCGCACGACTCCGTCCGGCACCAGGTACCAGATGGGGTCCCCCTTGGCGACTCTCGCACGGCAGTCCGTCGAGGAGATGGCGAGGGCGGGAACCTCCACGAGCGAGACGCCGCCCTCGGGGAGTCCGGAGTCGTCCAGGTGGTGACCCGGCCTGGTGGCCCCGATGAAGTGCGCCAGGGAGAAGAGTTCCTCGCTGTCCCGCCAGGTGAGGATCTGGGCGAGCGCGTCGGCGCCGGTGATGAAGAACAGGTCCGTGTCGGGGTTGAGCGCGCGCAGGTCGCGCAGGGTGTCCACGGTGTAGGTGGGGCCGCCGCGGTCGATGTCGATGCGGCTCACGGAGAACTGCGGGTTCTCGGCGGTCGCGATGACCGTCATCAGGTAGCGGTCCTCGGCCGGGGAGACACTGCGGTGGCTCTTCTGCCAGGGCTGGCCGGTCGGGACGAAGACCACCTCGTCGAGGTGGAACGCCGCGGCCACCTCGCTGGCCGCCACCAGGTGCCCGTGGTGGATCGGGTCGAAGGTGCCGCCCATGACGCCGAGACGGCGCTTGGCCGGCCGTGACGGGCTTTCGGGGCCGTCGGTGCGGCGGGCCACCGCGGCGGCACGGCGGGGCTCCGAGTGTCGCTCGGTGCCGCTCGCCGTGTCCCGTGCCGGGTCGTGCGGCGTCTCGTTCGCCGGACCGGTAGGCATGTCCTGCTCTCCCATGCGTGCAGACCCTACCGGCCCTGCCTGAGGGCTCCGGCCGCCCCCGTGGTCCCCCGGGCATCCTCCGCGGGATGCCCCGCCGGTCTCAGCGGTCGCGGTTGAAGCGGGTGGTGATCCACAGCAGGAGCAGCAGGATGAGGAGTGCGCCGCCACCGGTGAGGTAGGGGCTGAGGCTCTCATGGTTTCCGCCGTGCTCCTGGCCCTCGGCGGCGAGGGTGACCAACTGGGCAGCGGTGCTGTGGAAGCTCATCTTCGGCAGGACCTATCGCGTGTGGGCGGGATAAAGACGTCGGCTCATCGTAAGCGGGCGCCCGTTCCGCGATCACCCCGACTCCGCCTGTTCGTGCCGCGGGCGGTCGCACGTGCTGCCGCCGGGCCCGGTCCCGGGGGCGCGGCGGGGAACCTTCGTGTGGCCTCAGTCGTCCTTCCGTCTGTAGCCACGCAGCAGGAACCACGCGGTCAGCACACAACCCACGATCATCACGAGCAGGACGTACCGCAGCATCCCCGGCCCCCCTTGCCGCTCGGCAGCGCTCGCGGCCTCGGCGAGCCAGGCGGATGCGGGGTGGTGCTCCATGGCGGTGGTCTCCTTCGCTGTACTGCCCGACCACCGTAACTCCGCCTAGGCTGGGGTCCGCCTCGGGGAAGCAAAAGGCCGCACAAGGGGCCGCAAAGGTCACACCAGACGCATGGGGGAAGACATGTCCGACGGCCACGAGCACAACGAGCACGTGCCGAGCAGGCAGCGCAGGCGCTTCCCCGGGATCTCCTCGCGTACGTACGAGCACCCGGCCGACCGCTCCGCCCTGGTGGCGCTGCGCAAGCTGAGCGGTTTCGACACGGTGTTCAAGGCGCTCAGCGGTCTGCTGCCCGAACGCAGTCTGCGGCTGCTGTTCCTGTCCGACTCGGTACGTGTCTCGGACCAGCAGTTCGCCCACCTGAACGTGATGCTGCGGGACGCCTGCTACATCCTGGACCTGGAGAAGGTCCCGCCGATGTACGTGAACCAGGACCCGCAGCCGAACGCGATGTGCATCGGCCTGGACGAGCCGATCATCGTCGTCACGACGGGCCTCGTCGAGCTGCTCGACGAGGAGGAGATGCGGGCGGTCGTCGGCCACGAGGTGGGGCACGCGCTGTCCGGGCACTCCGTCTACCGGACGATCCTGCTGTTCCTGACCAGCCTCGCCGTCCGGGTCGCCTGGATCCCCCTGGGCAACCTCGCGATCATGGCGATCGTGACCGGGCTGCGGGAGTGGTTCCGCAAGTCGGAGCTGTCCGCGGACCGCGCGGGGCTGCTGGTCGGGCAGGACGTGCAGGCGTCCATGCGCGGTCTGATGAAGATCGCCGGCGGCAACCACCTGCACGAGATGAACGTGGACGCGTTCCTCGCCCAGGCCGAGGAGTACGAGGCCGCGGGCGACCTGCGCGACTCCGTGCTGAAGATCCTGAACGTGCTGCCCCGCTCCCACCCCTTCACCACCGTGCGGGCGGCCGAGCTGAAGAAGTGGGCCGAGTCGCGCGACTACCAGCGGATCATGGACGGCCACTACCCGCGGCGCGACGAGGACCAGGACACCTCCGTCCGGGACTCCTGGCGGGACTCGGCGAACCACTACTCCACCCATGTGAAGAACTCCAAGGACCCGCTGATGAAGCTGGTCACCGACCTCGCGGGCGGCGCCGGCGACCTGGGCGACCGGGTCCGCCGCGGCTTCGGCGGCTTCACGAACACGTCCCCGAAGCCGCCCCAGGGGCCGGAGACGGGTGATGCGCCGGATTCCCCGGGGGACGACCAGCCGCCCCGTAGCGAGAGCTAGGCGCCACAGGGACGCCAGAGCTTCCTACGGGCCTGCGGGGCCTCTCGGGCTCGTCCTCACACCTTCGGCTGCGCGCTCGTCGCCAGCGAACCGCACAGGGCCGTCGCGCTGCCCGTGGCGTAGGGATCCGTGCCCGCGGGGCCGCCCTCCTTGGCCGTCTGGCCGGCCAGGAGGGGCCGGAGGTGGTTGGTGGAGTCCTCGGCGCAGGACAGCGGGCCGGCCTGGACGTAGGAGACGACGAGCTGGGCCTGGTGCAGCCGCAGGTCGTCGCGGTCGAAGCGGAAGTGCAGCTCGCGCCGGAGGGTGAACAGGGAGACCTCGCCCCTGTCGGCCCCGGCCGCGCGCAGCGCGTACACGAACGTGTGGTCGGCGGTGACCTCGAGTGTGGACGCGTCGGCCTCGGCGGCCTGGAGCGTGCCCTGGACCCGGACCCTGCGGTCGGCGAGCTCGGCGCGTGAGGGATCGAAGCGGACCAGCCAGCCGGTGGGTGCGTGGCGTCCGTCGGCCGTGGGGCGGGCGAAGCTCTGGTCGAACTGGTCCAGTTGGTCGGGGTCGAGCAGCACACGGACGGCCCGGACCTCACTGCCCGTGAGCACCTCCGGGTCGAGGGCGGACCGCACGATGTAGTCCTTGGCGGTGGTCAGGGCGCTCACGACCTGGCTGTCCGAGAAGTGCGCGGTGCGCCGGGAGGCGGGCAGCGGCACCCCCTCCGCGCCGGTTTTGAACTGTGCGGCGGGGCTGTGGTCGTACAGGTACGCCAGGTCGGCCGTGCCGGGCACCTTGCCCTCGGGGGCGAGCGGGATGACGGTCATCCGCAGCGGCTCGGTGGGCTCCTGGGCGGCAGGGGTCTGGTAGGGGTGTCGTACACCCATGTAGATCGCGGTGCCGAAGGCGATGGCGATCAGCAGGACCAGGACCAGCGCCTGCCGGGACAGGCCCCGGCGCAGGGGGGCCCGGCGTCGTACGGCGGGCGCGTGGTCGGCGATGCGCTCCTCGGCGGAGAACTCCTGGAGGCGGGCAGCACGGACGAACGACTCGTCGAAGACGACGGATCGGTACTCGTCCTCTCCACCTCCGGGGGCGCCCTCGGGAGTCCCCTCAGGTGGGTTTCCAGGCCCGCCCATATCTTCAGGGTAGGTCGCCGGAAGCTCGGGTAAACGCCCTGCTGCACCACAAGTTCTGACAGGTTCTCACCAGGACGGGCGGGTTCTGGTCAGGGGCTGCGGGGGATCACCGAGACCGCCGGCTGGGAGTAGTCGGCGGATGCCGAGGGGGCTGCTCCGCCGCCCTGTTCCAGCCCGGTCGAGGCGGGTGGCGGCGCCGGCTCGTCGCGGTTGGAGGAGGCACCCCGGTACACCGCCGTGAAGGCCAGGGCGACCATGCCGATGCCCATCACGAGGGCGAGCAGCCAGGCGACGGGGCGGTGCCAGCGGACCTGTTTGGAGTACGGCCCCGTACCGCCGTAGTGGTCCTCGAGGACGTCGGGGTCGTCCAGATCGTCGAGGTCTGGATCATGGCCGAAATGGCCGGGCCTGTCCGGGCCGTACCCGTCGTCGTAGCGCTCGCCTCTGGTGGGGGCGCGACGCGCCTCCGCCTCGGAGGCCTCGGCTCTCGCCTGTGCCGCGGCCAGGAGGCGCTCCACCGCGGTCGGCTCGTGCACCACGGCCGCGCGTACGAAGGCCTCGTCGAAGACCACGGAGGCGAACTCTTCGTCCGACACCCCGCGGTCGTGGTCGTCGTCGGGCTCCCGGCCGTCCGGAAACGGCGTGCCCCCCACGTCCTCCGGCACGGATCCAGAGTAGACCTGGGGGGTCAATTTGGGCAGACGGTGCGGAAATTCATCCGCCGGTCGAGACGGCTTCCACGGGGTTCCGGACGGCGCACGCCCGCCCGGTGCACCCCTTCCGCACGCATCACACCACCTGAACGGCCCCGCACGGCCATGCGCCGCAGCGCATACTCCCGCACTCGGCCCGAGCGCGGTCAGCGCCGCACGTGCCCGTCCCCGGTGACGATGTACTTCGTGCTGGTCAGCTCCGGCAGGCCCATGGGCCCGCGGGCGTGCAGCTTCTGCGTGGAGATGCCGATCTCCGCGCCGAAACCGAACTGGCCGCCGTCGGTGAAGCGCGTGGAGGCGTTCACGGCGACGGTGGTGGAGTCGACCAGTTGGGTGAAGCGGCGGGCGGCCTGCTGGGAGGTCGTCACGATGGCCTCGGTGTGGCCGGAGGTCCACAGCCGGATGTGCTCCACGGCCTTGTCCAGCGAGTCCACGACGGCCGCGGCGATGTCGTACGAGAGGTACTCCGTCTCCCAGTCCTCGGCCGTCGCCTCGACGACGGTGGCCTTGGAGTCCTTGGCGTAGGCCTGGACGCGCTCGTCGGCGTGCACGGTGACCCCGGCGCCGGCCAGGGCGTCCAGGGCGCGGGGCAGGAATTCGGCGGCGATGTCCTGGTGGACCAGCAGGGTCTCGGCGGCGTTGCAGACGCCGACCCGCTGGGCCTTGGAGTTGATCAGGATCTCGACGGCCATGTCGAGGTCGGCCTGCGCGTCGACGTAGACGTGGCAGTTGCCGGTGCCGGTCTCGATGACCGGGACGACGGACTCCTGGACGACCGTGTTGATCAGGGAGGCTCCGCCGCGCGGGATGAGCACGTCGACCAGGCCGCGGGCGCGCATCAGCTCGCGCACGCTGTCACGGCTCTCGCCGGGGACGAGCTGGATGGCGTCGGCGGGCAGCCCGGCCCCGCCCACGGCGTCGCGCAGCACGCGCACGAGGGCGGTGTTCGACTGGTACGCCGAGGAGGAGCCGCGCAGCAGGACCGCGTTGCCGGACTTCAGGCAGAGGGCGGCGGCGTCGACGGTGACGTTCGGCCGGCCCTCGTAGATGATCCCGACGACGCCGAGCGGCACGCGGACCTGGCGCAGGTCGATGCCGTTGGGCAGCGTGGAGCCACGGACGACCTCGCCGACCGGGTCGGGCAGGGCGGCGACGTCGCGCACGTCGGAGGCGATGGCGCGGATCCGCTCGGGAGTGAGCGTGAGCCGGTCGATCATGCCCTCGCTGATGCCGGCCTCGCGGGCCTTGGCGACATCCTTGGCGTTGGCCTCGACGATCTCGCTCGCACGGACCTCCAGCGCGTCCGCGATGGCGAGCAGCGCGTCGTCCTTCTCGGCCCGGGGCAGCGGCGCGAGGGTCGCGGCGGCGGCCTTGGCGCGGTAGGCGGCCTCGGTGACCGGGGACATCGAGTCGTACGGCGAAAGCGTGGTCATGAGGGAAGGGTAGTCCGCCGGGCGGATCCGTTCATCGCGCGTTTCACCCCCCGAGACACTTCCCGGACCGGATCAAAAGGGGTGCACTCCGACCGGCGAGGCCGGGGGCGGCCCGTACCCCTCGGCGATGCGCTGATGGTAGGTCGCGCGGTCGATGACCTCCAGGCCGACGATCTCCCAGGGCGGCAGCCCGGCGGTCTGCCGGTGCTCGCCCCACAGGCGCAGGGCGACGGCGGCCGCGTCGTGCAGGTCGCGGGCCTCCTCCCAGTAGCGGATCTCCGCGTGGTCGACCGCGTACCTGCTGGTCAGGAAGAAGGGGTGGTCGTGGGCGAGCTGCTCCAGGGCGCGCCGGACCTCCGGGAGCGGGGCCTCCTTGCCGGAGACGCTGAGGGTGACATGCCACAGGCGCGGGGTGTCCCCGGGTTCCTCGCCCTGGAACCGGTCCCCGGCCGCCACGCTCGTCAGGGCACGCTCCTCACCGGCCGCGCGCGAGCCGGCACCACCGCGGGACGCCTGAGTCCCAGGGCGCACTCGTCTCACGACGGCCTCCTTTGCACAGTGGCGCTGCTGCGGAATAGGTTCCCCGAGACAAAGTTGAGCAGGCCGCAAGGGATCGCGGGGCGGTTTTGCGGAACGTCCACCACCGGGGGCGGACGTTTCGGCACATTACGGGTGCAGGACCACCAGGTCGTCCCTGTGTACGACCTCGCGTTCGTACGCGGGTCCGAGTTCGCGGGCCAGTTCCCGGGTGGAGCGGCCGATCAGCCGGGGGATTTCCTTGGCGTCGAAGTTGACGAGGCCGCGGGCCACCGCGTGCCCCGTGCCGTCCCGCAGCTCGACCGGGTCGCCGGCGCTGAACTCGCCCTCGACGGCGGCGATCCCGGCCGGCAGCAGCGACTTGCGCCGGTCCACGACGGCCTGCACGGCACCGTCGTCCAGGGTCAGCGCGCCCTGGGGGGTGGAGGCGTGCTGGAGCCACAGCAGCCGGTCGGCGGAGCGCTTGCCGGTCGGGTGGAAGTAGGTGCCGGTGTCCTGGCCCGTCAGGGCGTCGGCCGCGTGGACGGTGCTGGTGAGGACGACGGGGACACCGGCGGCGGCCGCGATGCGGGCGGCCTCGACCTTGGTGACCATGCCTCCGGTGCCCACGCCGGCCTTGCCCGTGCTGCCGATCTCGACGTCCGCGAGGTCGGCAGGGGCGCGCACCTCGCCGATACGGGAGGTGCCGGGCTTCGCGGGGTCCCCGTCGTAGACGCCGTCCACGTCGGAGAGCAGGACGAGCAGGTCGGCGTGGACGAGGTGGGCGACGAGGGCGGCGAGGCGGTCGTTGTCGCCGAAGCGGATCTCGTCCGTGGCGACGGTGTCGTTCTCGTTGACGATCGGGAAGGCGCCCATCGCGAGCAGCTTGTCGAGGGTGCGCGAGGCGTTGCGGTGGTGCGAGCGGCGGCTCATGTCGTCGGAGGTCAGCAGCACCTGCCCGACGCGGACGCCGTAGCGGGCGAAGGAGGCGGTGTAGCGGGCGACCAGCAGGCCCTGCCCGACGCTGGCGGCGGCCTGCTGCCGGGCGAGGTCCTTGGGGCGGCGGCGCAGGCCCAGCGGGGCGAGACCGGCGGCGATGGCGCCCGAGGAGACCAGGACGATCTCGCGCTCCCCGCCGCTGCGGACCTTGGCGAGGACGTCGACCAGCGCGTCCACCCGGTCCGCGTCCAGGCCGCCCGAGGCGGTGGTCAGCGAGGAGGACCCGACCTTGACGACGATCCTGCGGGCCTCGCCCACGGCCTGCCTTGCCCCTGCCACGTCGCCGTCCGTCCCCTCGCGTCGATTCGCTCCCTCACCAGGAAATCTACGGGACGGCCGGACGGGGTGCGGCGCCGGTCCACGCTACGGACGGTGCCGCCCGTGTCACGGGACGGCAGCCGGCCCCTTTCTCCGGCCCGCCCTCGGCAGGAAGGCGAGCTTCCGCTACCGTCCGACCGCACGCGAGACGGCAGGCGTCCCCACGCCCCGACGACACGCGCGTGTCGTCAGGAGGTCGCCGCGCGTTAACCCGGACGGCCGACCTGCGCCGACCCGACGCTCCTGGAGTGACCGCAGTGCCCGTACCTCTCCCCCGCCCGCCGGCCCTCCTCAAGGGGCTGGTCACCGTAGTCCTGGCCGCCGCGTTCGCCGCACAGGCGGTCGCGGCGCTGCTGCCCCACGTCCCGCTGCTGATCGCCGCGACCGCCGTCTCCCTGGCCACCGAGGGGGTGCTGTACCGGTGGCAGCGCGGGATGCTGTCGCTGTTCGCCAAGTCGCACGCCGACATCACCGTGCGGCACGTCCTGCGGGACCTGCTGCTGGTCGTGGGGCTGCTGCGGCTCGGCGAGCAGGACCGGGAGACGGTGTACGCCCCGCTGGTGGCCGGGCTGCTCGTCTTCTACGCGCTGCACTGCGCCATCCAGGCGGTCTCCGTGCTGGTGCGCCGCACCCGCACCCTGCCGGTGGTGACCCGCAACATCGACGCCTCGGCGCTGCGGCTGTCCCCGGCCCCGCCCGTCCTGCTGCGCCGCCCGGGCCACCGGCTGCTGGTGTTCGGCCTGCCGGCGACGGCCGGGCTGCTGGCCAGTGCTCCGGGCGACCGGCCGGTGTACGCGGCGGCCGGCATCGCGCTTTCCCTGGCGCTCGGGCTGACCGGCCTCGGCGCGCTGCTGCTCCGGCTGCTGCCGGGCCGTCGTCCGGCGGACGAGCAGGAGGTGCTCGACTGGTTCGACGCGTGGCTGGCCGCGTACCGGCCGACCGTCGGTCTGTACTTCTCCGGCGGCGCCGCCTCGGCCTATCAGGCGAACATGTGGCTGGAGCCGCTCGCCGGGCTGGAGGGCAGGCCGGTCATCGTGCTGCGCGAGCGGTTCATGGTGCAGAAGATCGCGGCGACGGACATCCCGATCGTGTGCCTGCCGAAGGTGTCGACGCTGATGCGTCTGGAGCACTCCACGCTCCAGGTCCTCATCCACCCGTCGAACTCCGGCAAGACCTCCCAGGTGCTGCGCATCCCCACGATCAAGCACACCTTCGTCAACCACGGCGAGAGCGACAAGCTGTCCTCGTGCAACCCGTACGCGAAGGCGTACGACGAGGTGTGGGTGGCCGGGCCCGCCGCGCGCGAGCGGTACGCGCTGGCCGAGGTCGGGGTCGAGGACAAGGACGTGGTGGAGACGGGCCGCCCGCAGCTGGACGGCGTGCTGCCCTACGCGGGTCCGCCGGCCGGGCGGTGGACGACCGTGCTCTACGCGCCGACCTGGGAGGGCTGGGACGGCAACCCCGGCAACACGTCGGTGATCGCGGCCGGTGAGAACCTGGTGCGGGCGCTGCTCGCGGACCCGGGCGTGCGGCTGCTGTACAAGCCGCATCCGCTGACGGGCTCGGTGGACCCGCGCGCGGGCGCGGCCGACCTGCGGATCCGGGAGCTGATCCGGGCGGCCGTCCGGGAGCGGGCCGGGTCGCGCCCCCCGGACGGCGCGGACCTCGCCCGACGCACCGCCGAGCTGGACCGGCTCACCACGTCGGTCTTCCGGCCCGGGGCCGACACCGTGGAGCGGATGCTGGTGCAGTCGGCGCCGGAACCGGGCCGCGCGGCTGCGGTGGTCCGGGCGACGGCCGCGTGGGAGGAGACGTACTGGGCGACGCTGCCGGAGGGTGAACACCAGATCATCACCGACGCCCGGCCCACGCTGTACTCCTGCTTCAACGTGGCCGACCTGCTGATCAGCGATGTGTCGAGCGTGATCAGCGACTTCCTGGCCAGCGAGAAGCCGTACGCGGTGGCCAACACCAGCGGGCTGCCCGAGGACGCCTTCCGTACGGCGTTCCCGACGGTGGCGGCGGCGACGGTGCTGACACCGGACGCCGCCGGGGTCCCGGACCTGCTGGAGACGGTCCGGCACCCGCAGAACGACGAACTGGCCGGGGCACGCGCCGAGTTGAAGCTGCGCCTGCTGGGTCCGGCGGAGCCGTCCTCGCAGGAGCGCTTCAACGAGGCCGTCCGGGCGCTGTGCGCGGCGGCCCGGGATCACCGGGCCCGGGTGGCGGAGCGGCTGGCCGCCGAACTGCCCGGCCAGCGCACCGGGACCGCGGTCCCGTCCGCACCGCGCTGAGCGGCGGCACGCGCGTTCACGCCGCGTGCCGCACCTCGCGGGAGGCCAGCACCCGCCGCGCCTTGCGCACCGCCCGGCGCATGAACGTGTCGACGCCGCCCTCGCGGTAGCCCGGGAAGGCCCGGGCCTCCCGGGGCTCGGCGAGGTAGACCGAGTCGGGGACGCCGGCGGCGCGGTCCCGGAAGTGCGGGTAGGCCAGGTAGACACGGCGGCCCTTCCTCTCCAGGAGGGCCGCCGCCTGCTTCTTGGCCTTGACGAACGTCACGACGTCCAGCAGCAGGTCGGGACGCTGCTCGGCGACCAGGTGCAGCCGCAGCCGCTCGTGGACCTTGAGGCGCTGGGCGACGCCCTCGGTCCAGTAGGTGTCCATCAACGGCTTGGCCAGCTCGAACTTGTGCCGGCGTATCTCCTCGCTGTCCGTCAGGTACTTGGGCCCGAACTGCGGCAGCAGCGTGACGAGGAAGGGCCGGACCATCAGCTGGTCACGCCGGCCGCCCGCGGGGACGAGCTCGGCGATGAGGTTCATCAGCGCCCGCGCGGAGTCGAAGCGCAGCGTGTAACTGCCGCTCTTCGTCACGTGCTTGCCGTCGTCACGGCCGACCAGGTAGTAGCAGGTGTGGTCGGCGACCACGGAGACGCCGTCCGCCCGCAGATACGCCTCCATGGTGAACAGCGCGTCCTCGCCGGTGAACAGCGACTCGTCGAAGCGCATGCCGTGCCGGTCCAGCAGCTCGCGGCGGAACAGCTTCTGCGCGCTGAGCGTGAACTTGATGTTGGAGGAGAAGACGTCGGTGCGCTCCACCGTCTTGCCCCACATGGACTTCGGCGCCGAGCGGTTGACGCCCTCGACCTTGCCGAGCACCACGTCCGTGCCGGCGCGGTCGGCCATGCCGACCATCCGCTCCAGTGCCTCGGGACCCAGCCGGTCGTCGGCGTCGAGGAAGAAGACGTAGCGCCCGGTCGCCTTGCCGAGGCCGACGTTGCGCGGGCCGCTGGGGCCTCCGGAGTTCGCCTGCCGGATCACCAGAACGTGCATGGGAGCCCGCTCGGCGAACTCCTCCAGGTACTCGCCCGTGCCGTCCGTCGATCCGTCGTCCACCGCAATGACCTCGACGCGCGTCGGATCGATGGTCTGCGCCTCGACGGACGAGAGGCACTCGATCAGATACGGCATCGCCTCGTACGCCCCGATGATCACACTCACATCAGGCTGCGTCACGGTCACGTTTCCCCCTAGTCAATGGGATATTCCCCCCGTATCGCCTCATTCGCTACTTGGTAGACGGGTGATCGAGGCAAGCGGTTGCCTCTCACGCAGGTGTTAGTGGGACACGTCACACGGTGGACCGGCAGGGCCCGGAAAACGGGAAGAGTTCGGCCCCGAGGACAAGCTCCTCGGGGCCGAACTCTTCAGTCGACGGCGGCAGGTCAGCCCGTGCCGACACCGTCCGTGTCACCGGCGGCGGACACCCGCTGCCCGGGCACGGCGTTCGCCAGCTCGGCCTCGGTCTCCGCGAGGGCGGCCGCGTCCCGTGACTGCTGGCCGACGTTGCGCGTCTCGGCCTTGAGGGCGAGGTTCGCGACGGCGGTGTTGAACTGCTCCAGGGAGGACGGCTCGTCCGGGCCCAGCAGGTACTGCTTGAGCTCCTTGCGGTCCTCGGCCAGCGGGTCGGCGTCCGGGGCGCGGACCGCGCCGAGCAGCTCGCCCAGCTCGGACGCGCTGTTGGACAGGATCACCGCGGCACGCACCGCCGTGTTGTTCCGCTTGAACTCCTCGACGCCCACCTCGGCGGAGTCCGTGACCGCGTACGGCTTGCCGCTCGCGATGAAGTCGGACACCACGCTGGAGATGTCGGAGACCATCGCGTCGGAGACGTTGAAGCAGTCGTACAGCCGCGGCTCGGCACCGGTGATGACGCGGTGCTCCCATGATGGGAAGGAGCGCCAGTAGGCGTCGTTCCACTCGGCACGCAGCCGGGCGATCTCCTCGTGGCGGGCGACGTCGACCAGCCCGTCACGAGTGGCCACGGCCTCGTCGCCGCGGTCGCCGCCGGATCCGGACAGCTGCGCGAGCCGGGCCTCGATCCGGTCCAGCTCGGCCTTCGCCTGCGCCTGGGCGGCGGTGTCGGCGATGAACCGGGTGTTGATGGCGCGCTCCGCGGCGGCCTTCTGCACCAGGGCGGTGATCCGCCGGTGCGCGGCGCCGGCCTCCTTGCTGACGTTGCCGGTGAACGGGTGCGGCTTGTACAGGACGCGGACCGGCGGGTCGGCCGCGACCAGCTTCTTCACGATGTTCTCGCCGGCCAGCACGACCGAGGTGTTGCCCGGGTTGCCGTCCCAGCCCTCCCAGGTGGGGGCGTACAGCACGGTCGGGATGCGGCCCTCGGGTACGCCCTGCCAGGTCTGGATGGGGGCGAGCTGCGGCCGGCCGACCTCGACGATGTCGTCGTCGCGGACACCGACGTCGGCGATGGCGTAGCGGTCGCGGCCCGCGCGGCCGGCCGTCCACACCTCGTCGTAGACCTTGCTGTACGGGTTGACGCTGGCGAGCTTGTCGCTGTCGCCGTGGCCGATGAAGACGTGCTTGATGGTGGGCACGCGCAGCATGTGGATGTTCTTGCCGACATTGGCCGCGTAGAGCGCCACGCGCACCGTGGACAGGTCCATGTTCATCAGGTGCACCCCTCCGGGCACGCAGATGACGGGGACCGTGGTGGGCGCCAGGTTGTTCAGGATGGCCCGCTCACGCAGGATGATCAGCGGCTTGGAATCCAGCTTCTCCATGGTGTCGAGCCACATGTTGACCTGGTACGCGGAGTCCTTCGAACCGGAGAAGTACAGAACCGTCTCCGGCTTGTACTCGCCCAGCCAGTCGTCGACGGCGGCCAGGACCTTCTCGGCGTTCGGCGGGATCCGCCGGCCGCGCACGTACGGCACGAGCGTCAGGACGTACAGGGTGGCGAGGGCGACCGTGACGCCGATGCCGATGAAGCCGATCAGGGCCGACTTCACCTGCGCGGCGACCAGGATGCCGACGACCGCCGCGAGGTCGAGGTGGAGCATCTTCTCGGCGGAGCGGTGCAGCAGCCCCCGCGGCGGGGCGTTCGGGATGCGGATGCGGGAGGCCAGGTCGACGTTGCGGGTGGCGACCGGCATGCGGCGGCGGTTGCGTATCAGCTGGACCAGCGCGCCGTGCGGGGCCTGGAGACCGTAGAAGGCGATGAAGCAGGCGATCGCCCCGTAGTAGATCAGGTTGTCCGCGAGGGACAGCCGGGCCAGCAGCAGGATGAGGAGCAACTGCCGGATCAGGAAGCGGATCGACAGGCCGGCCCGCACCTTGCCGAGGCGGTTGATCAGGTAGCTGCCCTTGCGGTGCAGATAGTGGTCCGCCAGGTACGTCACGGCGGCCGCTGCCGCGAAGGCGGGAACGCTCGGGACGAGCGCGGCCAGCATGAGGACGGGGAAGCCCGCCACCATGAGGACCGCCGCGGCCAGCTCGGCCGCGCTGCCCACCCGGGCGACGCGAATAGCGGTGGATATCACGGAGAAACCTGCTCTTGGGAGGGGTGTGCCGGTCTTGGTTCGAGAATGCGGCTGGTCTGTGAATATTCGCGAGACTGTATGGATTCAGGCCCCTGCGAACACTCCTGACGACAAAAGCCGTTAACAGGAGAGCGCAGAGGCCTGAATTACCGGAGTCTATTTGGCGCCAATTATTACACGCCGTCCTGCCGGTCCAGCACCGTGGCCAGTGCCTGCTCGAAGCCGGAGGCCCGGGCCGCACCGGCCGTCGGGTCCTGCTGACGGACGTCGATGACGTGGCCGGTCAGCTCGGAGAGCAGCACGTCGAGCGAGGTGCGGGCCACGGCCTCGGAGGACAGCAGGGAACCCGCGGGCTCCTGGCCGAACGCCTTGGTGCGCATCGGGGTGGCGGTGCGCTCGGGGTTGATGCAGTTGACGCGGACGCCGTCGCCGGCCCACTCGTCGGACAGCGCCTGGGTCAGGTTCACCATGGCGGCCTTGGTGGAGGAGTACAGGCTGTACTCGGCGCGGCCGCGGGTGTAGCTGCTGGAGGTGTAGAGCAGCAACTGGCCGTTGGTCTCGGACAGGTACTTGTACGAGGACCGGGCGATCTGCACCGGGGCCAGGTAGTTGACCTTCAGCGCCTCCTCGATGGTGGCGTTGTCGGTCTCGGCGAGCTTGCCTATGCGCAGCACGCCGGCGGTGTTGACCACGTAGTCGATGCGGCCGGTCTCGGCGTACGCCTTGGACAGGGCGTCGTCGACCTCCTCCGGGTTCTCCACGTGGGTGCCGGTGGTGGAGCGGCCCAGCGCGTAGACCTTGGCGCCGTAGGACTCGGCGAGCTCGGCGATGTCCTTGCCGATGCCGTAGCTGCCGCCGAAGACGACCATGGTCTTGCCGGTCAGCAGCTCGCGGTAGGCCTCCTCGGAGACCTGCTCGGGCGCGGCCGTGGAGGCGAGCTGGAAGAGCTTGTCGGCGATGAAGACGTCGACGGGCTGGGTGACCTTCATGTTGTACTCGTCGCCCGCGACGACGTGGATCGGCACGTGAGGCAGGTACTTGAGCACGACGGAGCAGTCGTCGGTGGCCTGGAAGTTGGGGTCGCCGGCGGCGACCTCGTAGGCCCGCTTGATCGTGGACAGCTTGAAGGCCTGCGGCGTCTGGCCGCGGCGCAGACGGGAGCGGTCCGGGATCTCGGTGATGAACTCGCCGTCCTCGCCGTGCGTGCGCGTGACGATGATGGTGTCCGCGGACGGGATGGCCACGTCGACGGCCTGGTAGCGCTCCAGCGCGACGACGCAGTCGTCGATGACGCGCTGCGAGAGCAGGGGGCGCACGGCGTCGTGGAAGAGGACGTTGGCGTCCTCGCCCTCGGCCAGGCCCTCACCCAGCGCGGCGATGGCGCGCTCGGTGGTCTCGTTCCTCGTGGAGCCGCCCTCGATGATCTTCGAGACCTTCTGGAATCCGGCCTTCGCGACGATCTTCTCGATGTCGGGCACGTAACCCGGCGCCATCAGCACGATGATGTCGTCGATCGAGTCGGCGTTCTCGAAGGTGGTCAGCGTGTGCTCGATGACTGCCTTGCCGGCGATCTTCAGCAGCTGCTTGGGGATCGACAGACCCACGCGCTGACCGGTGCCACCGGCCAGGATCACTGCGGTGGTACGGGGCTTGGCTATGTGCTGGGACACAGGTGACCTACCTTGGGGCGACAGGGAACTTCGAAATGGTCCCACTTGTGGTTACCGCGATGCAAGGTGAGCGACCTCCGCCGCATATGTGCGCGCAACCTGTCATTCACCTCCCACTCCTGGTGATTGGTGAGACGGCTGTGCGCGCCCCGGGAAATGCGCTGTGAGTAACTGCACAGAAGCTCAGCGGCAGCGGAGGCGCTCGGGGCAGCGGTGACCGAGGACCCTGACGGGTTCCTTGGACGATGTCCGGTGCACGGTACGCCCTTTGACGGTGCCCCGTGCACCACACCCGCCGCCCGCGGCGCCGGGTGCGAGGGCCGCGATGTGCGGATCTTCACGTCCGGGGGCGCGCGGCTGCACGCGTTCTTCGCGGGCGCGGCCGCGAATACGGCCCGCCCGGACGCTCATTGCCGTGGAATTCCCGGTCAAGATTCCGCAGCAATTCGGTCTCGGCGAGAGCAATACGCCGCGAGCCGGGTCGGACTTCTCACACGGCTCGCACGTCTCGGGAACGCGAAGAGCCCGGGACTCGGAGGAGTCCCGGGCTCATGCGCCTCCTGGGCCGGTTCAGACGACCTCGACGCCCGGGCGGCCGGCCTCGACGCGCAGCCGGGCCAGCGTGCTCGGGGCCGCCGTGGGCTGCCGGACCGTGTCGACCACCCTGACCTCCGCGTCGATGCGGTCGCGGCGGACGTCGAAGAGGTGGTAGCCACGGTGTGCGTCGAGCAGCTTCCAGTGCGGGTTGTCCGGGCGCCGCGGGTCCCACTCCTTGCGGAAGGCCTCCTGGTCCTGGTCGCCGTTGCTGGAGATGGAGGTGCCGACGAATTCGGCGCCGACGACCCTGGAACCCGGGTCGGCGTAGTCCTCCTTGAGGTCGCTGATCATCGTCAGGTGCCGGTCGCCGGAGAGCACCACCGGGTTGCGGACCTGCCTGAACTCCTGGAGGAACCGGTTGCGTTCGGCCTGGTAGCCGTCCCAGGCGTCGTAGAACCAGAGCTTGCCCTCACCGACCTTGAGGTCCGTCTCGGCCATCATGATCTGGGAGGCGATGAGGTTCCAGCGGGCGGGCGAGTCGTGCAGCCCGTCCAGCAGCCACTGCTTCTGCCGCGCGCCGAGCATGGTCAGCGACGGGTCCTGGGCGCCGGCCTGGCTGGTGGCCTGGTCGCTGCGGTACTGGCGGGTGTCCAGGACGTTGAGCCGGGCCAGGCGGCCGAACTCCAGGCGACGGTACATCCGGATGTGCGGACCCGTAGGGACGGCGGTGGCACGGACCGGCATGTGCTCGTAGAACGCCTGGTAGGCCGCGGTGATCCGGGCCACGAACGCGTCGTGCGGCTGCTTGTCCGGGTCCTGCGGGATCTCGCCGGCGAAGTCGTTGTCCACCTCGTGGTCGTCGAAGGTCACCACGAAGGGCGCGTTCGCGTGCATCGCCGCGAGGTCCGGGTCGGTGCGGTACTGCGCGTACCGGTTGCGGTACTGGGTGAGGCTGAACGGCTCACCGGTGCCCTCGTGCCGTCGTACGCCCGTCGCCGAGGGCGTGGACTCGTAGATGTAGTCGCCGACGAACACCACGACGTCCGGGTCCTGGTCGAGCATGTCTGCGTATGGCGTGAAATAGCCGTGCTGCCAGTTCTGGCAGGAGGCGAGAGCCATGCGCAGGGAGCCACCGGAGCTGTGGGGGTGGGGCGCGGTACGGGTGCGGCCGACGGGCGAGAGCTGCCCGCTGGTGCGGAAGCGGTACCAGTACGCACGGTCCGCGCGCAGTCCGCGTACGTCCACGTGAACGCTGTGCCCGTACTCGGGCCGGGCCTGGGCGGTGCCCCGTCGGACGAGCTTTCTGAACCGGGAGTCCTCCGCGACCTGCCACTCCACCGGCACCATCCGGTCGGGCATGCCGCCGCCGTTCACCGGGTCCGGGGCGAGCCTGGTCCACAGCACGATGCCGTCCGGGAGCGGGTCCCCGGAGGCGACGCCGAGGCTGAACACACCGTCCGGCAGCGACGTCTCGGCCGCACGGGCGGCGGCCGGCAGCCACAGCTGGGCGGAGGCCGCGGCGCCGAGCACCGCGGCACCGGCGGTCAGAAAGCGGCGTCGGTCGGGGGATACTGCTCCGGTCATCGGCTGACTCCCTTACCTCGCTGGCCACTTGGACACTGGGAAGCTTCACGCTCGCGGGCGGTCCGCCCGCTGAACGCCGGGGTTCACGTACATGACAACTAAGCAGACAAAGAGAGACTCGCCGCCAGCATCGGAACAAGCCGTTGCCGGGGCGAGTCTGACAGGAGATCAGTAAGCGAAGCCGGTGCCGAGCCGTGCGCCTGTGGCGGTCGTACCGAGGAGTGTGTTGCCGAAGGCCGTGGTGGCGTCGGGGCTCACGACGGTCGTGGGGCCGGACCTGAAGTACCACACCACTCCGGCGTTGCCGTTCTCCCCCGGCGCGCCGGCGGACAGGTCGGCCGGACCGTCCCTGTTCGCGTCCGCAAGGTGCACGGCCTTGCCGAACGCGTCGCCCGCCTCGGCGGCGCCCGGCACATCGGGCGTGTTCTGCGTGACCACCTGGGCTCCTGCGCCGGTGAGCCCGGCCGCGGTGCCGCGCAGCACGACGACCGCGCCCGCGCCGGACACCGTGCCCAGGTCCTCACCGGGCACGCCGGTCACCACGTCCGGGTGACCGTCACCGGTGACGTCGGCGACCTGGACGTCCGTCCCGAAGCCGTCGCCCTTCTCTGCGGAGCCGGGCACGCCGGGACTGTCCTGGTTGAGGTACTCGGCCCTGGTGCCGTCGGCTCCGTCGCCGCCGCCCGGTATCCACGTGATCCGCCCGCCCCTGGCGGCGGGGGTGCCGAGGTCGCTGTCGTACCCGTCGACGGCCCGGCCGACCACGATGTCGTCGAAGCCGTCCCGGTCGATGTCGCCGATGCCGAGGTTCTCCCCGCCCTGGAGCCGGTTGCCGTCACCGTCCTGCACGGTGGTGTACGGGGAGAGTCCCTGCTCGCCGCCCAGCCAGTGCACGACCCGGCGGGCGTCGTACTCGTCGCCGTCGTTCTCGGTGGCGGCGACGTCGGTGATCCCGTCACCGTCGAGGTCACCGGTGGCGAGGTCCAGGACGCGGCTGTCGAACTCGTCCTTGACGATCTGCTCGCCCTGGCCCGCGGAACCGTCCCGGGAGAACGGTCCGTTCAGCACCCGCAGGTTGAACTGGTTCTCCACGGTCACCAGGTCCTCGGCACCGTCACCGCCGAAGTCCGCCAACGCCAGCTGCCCTTGCCCACCGAGCCCGTCGTACGCCTTCAACCGTCGCGGTCGAGGTCGGCGGTGACGAGCGCGCTGCCGAACGCGTCGTCCGCCTCGGGGCTGCCGGGCACACCGGCCGTGCTCTGGCTGAGGACCTGCCTCGTCGTGACGTTCAGCCCGTTCTCGGAGCCGTAGACGACGGCGACGTAGCCGGCGCCCTTCTCGCCGCCGACGGTCGCGCTCGGGGCAGCCACCGCGAGGTCGGCGTAGCCGTCTGCGTTGAAGTCGTCCCGGAGCTTCTCCGCGACGGAGGAGGCAGCGGGGACGGCGTGCGCGGCCACCGGGGTGGTGACGGCCGCGACGACGGCGACGGCCGCCGCGACCACTCGACCGGCCCTGCGCTTGCTCATGGACTGCGGCACGTCGACTCCGTTGCTCCGCTGGGCCGTTACGGTGCCGAGAGGAACAAGATCCTCACCGGCACTGCCCTGTACGACTCACCGGAGAACGGCTTGGTTGCACCGAAGTCCGTTGCGCATGTGCTTGTTGTTGACTCAGAACGGCTCGAAGTCGTCGAACTCCTGCTGCGCCTCGTCCCGCTCGGCCTGCCGGTCCTTGCGGCGCTGCGCGGCCGGCCGCTCCCCCTCGAGCCGGTGGTCCTCACCACGGCGGCCGAGCATCTCGGCTCCGGCTGTCACGGACGGCTCCCAGTCGAAGACGACCGCGTTGTCCTCGGGGCCGATGGCCACGCCGTCGCCGCCTCGGGCGCCCGCCTTCATCAGCTCCGCTTCGACACCGAGCCGGTTGAGCCGGTCCGCGAGGTATCCGACGGCCTCGTCGTTGTTGAAGTCGGTCTGGCGCACCCAGCGTTCGGGCTTCTCACCGCGCACCCGGAACAGGCCGTCGGCTTCCTGCGTCACGGTGAAGCCGGTGTCGTCCACGGCCTTGGGCCGGATCACGATCCGGGTGGCCTCTTCCTTCGGCTTCGCGGCCCTCGCCTGCGCCACGACCTCCGCGAGCGCGTACGACAGCTCCTTCAGGCCCATGTGCGCCACGGCCGACACCTCGAACACGCGGTAGCCGCGCGCCTCCAGGTCGGGTCGCACCATCTCGGCCAGATCCTTGCCGTCCGGTACGTCGATCTTGTTCAGGACGACGATCCGCGGCCGGTTGTCCAGCCCGCCGTACTGCCGCAGCTCCTCCTCGATGATGTCGAGGTCGGAGGCCGGATCGCGGTCCGACTCCAGCGTCGCGGTGTCCAGGACGTGGACGAGCACACTGCACCGCTCCACGTGCCGCAGGAACTCCAGCCCCAGGCCCTTGCCCTGGCTGGCACCGGGGATGAGGCCGGGCACGTCGGCGATGGTGTACACCGTCGAACCGGCCGTGACGACACCGAGGTTCGGCACGAGGGTGGTGAAGGGGTAGTCGGCGATCTTCGGCTTGGCGGCGCTCAGCACCGAGATCAGCGACGACTTGCCGGCACTCGGATATCCGACGAGCGCCACGTCGGCGACGGTCTTCAGCTCCAGGACGACGTCCCGCAGGTCTCCCGGCTCACCGAGCAGCGCGAACCCGGGCGCCTTGCGCCGCGCGGAGGCCAGTGCCGCATTGCCGAGGCCGCCCCGGCCGCCCTGCGCGGCGACGTAGGACGTGCCGTGCCCGACGAGGTCCGCGA
This sequence comes from Streptomyces sp. NPDC093598, assembly GCF_044764825.1. Lineage (NCBI taxonomy): Bacteria > Bacillati > Actinomycetota > Actinomycetes > Kitasatosporales > Streptomycetaceae > Streptomyces > Streptomyces sp. NPDC093598. The sequence goes on from NZ_JBIWIV010000001.1 coordinate 964,366, forward strand.
GGACGTTGCCCGCCTTGTCCAGCACGACGGTGCCGTCCGGCACCGGCAGCACGAGGTCCTGCCCGTCCTTGCCGGAGCGGTTGCCGCCCTCGCCGGGCTTGCCGTTGGTGGCCTTGCGGTGCGGGGAGTGGTGGTAGTCGAGCAGCGTGGTGACCGACTGGTCGACGGTGAGGATCACGTCCCCGCCGCGTCCGCCGTTGCCGCCGTCCGGCCCGCCCAGGGGCTTGAACTTCTCACGGTGGACGGAGGCACAGCCGTGGCCTCCGCTACCCGCGGCGACATGCAGCTCGACGCGGTCCACGAAGGTGGTCATGGGATGTGCCTCCAGTTACTACGGGAATGTCTTTTGGGTAACACGCGAAAGGCGGACCCGCTTCCCTTGAGGGAAGTGAGGTCCGCCTCGCGAAAGCTTCCGATCAGGCAACCGGAACGATGTTCACGACCTTGCGGCCACGGTGGGTGCCGAACTGCACCGAACCGGCCTCGAGGGCGAACAGCGTGTCGTCGCCACCACGGCCGACGCCGGCGCCCGGGTGGAAGTGGGTGCCACGCTGACGAACCAGGATCTCACCCGCGTTGACGACCTGACCGCCGAAGCGCTTCACGCCGAGCCGCTGGGCATTGGAGTCGCGACCGTTCCGGGTGGACGATGCGCCCTTCTTGTGTGCCATTTCTCCTCAGTCCCTTACTTCGCAGCCGTGGGGATCTCAGTGACCTTGATCGCCGTGTACTGCTGGCGGTGGCCCTGGCGACGGCGGTAACCGGTCTTGTTCTTGTAGCGCAGAATGTCGATCTTCTGGCCCTTGTGGTGGTCCACGACCTCGGCCTGGACCTTGATGCCGGCCAGCACCCACGGGTCGCTGGTCACGGCGTCACCGTCGACAACGAGCAGGGTCGAGAGCTCGACCGAGTCGCCAACCTTGGCAGTGGAAATCTTGTCAACCTCAACGATGTCGCCGACAGCAACCTTGTGCTGGCGACCACCGCTGCGCACGATGGCGTACACGCGGACTCACTCTCTCGCTCGGGAAACGGCACCCCCGCAGGCCAGCCGCCCGACTCAGCGAGCGGCCTCTCCTGGGCGCCCGGCGCCCGGAGGATGAGGTTTACGGGGATGTGACGTGTCAGTCGACACGCCGACGGTCAAGGTTACGGGGCCGCGGCCGAAAGGGTCAAACCGAGCCGGGCCCGCCACCTGTGCGACCGGTCACGCCGGTCGCGTCCCCGGGGGCGTACGCGGAGTTCGCGCACGCCCCGGGGGACATCGAGGCCGGTCAGCCCTCGTCGGCGGAGGCCGAGACGGAGGACGCGGAGGACGCGGAGGACGTGGACTGCTCCGCCGCCACGGTCTTCTTCGACGCGGTCTTCTTGGCGGCGGTCTTGGTGGTCTTCGCCGCCTTCTTGGCCGTCGTCTTCTTGGCGGCGGTCTTCTTCGCCGCCGTCTTCTTGGTGGTGGCGGCCTTCTTCGCCGTGGCCTTCTTGGCCGTCTTGCGGGCTGCCTTCTTGGCGGGTGCCGACTCCTCGGCGGCCTCCTCCGTGACGGCGCCGCCGGACGCGGACACCTGCGGGGCCTCCTCGGGCGCGGCCGACGGGACGACCACGACGGCCGTCTCCTCGGACGCCGTGGACACCGTGGGCTTGCGCACGGCACGGCGCCGCGGACGGGCCGGGGCGGCGCTCTCGGCGGGCGCCTCGGCGGCCGGCTCGGGCACCTCGGCGGCGTCGGCCTCGGACACCGCGGTCGCGGTCTCGGCGACCGTCACCACGGTCGCCTCGGCCCCCGCCGGAGAACCGGCCGGAGCGGACACCTTGCGGGTGGCCCGCCGCCGGGTACGGCCCTTGGGCGCGGCATCCTCGGCCGGAGCGGCCGGAGCGGGCTGCGCGTCCGGAGCCGCCTCGACCACCGGGTCCTCCACGGCCATCGGCTCGGCCTGCGCCTCGGCGGCCGGCTCCGGCTGCACCGGACGGGCGACCTCCTGCGCGGCGGTCACGTCCTGAGCCGTCGGCACCTGGGCCTCGGCCTGCTCGGCCCTGCCCCTGCCGCGCCGGGTCCTGTCCCTGCCCTGCTCGGCCGTCGGCTCCGCCGCCTCACCGCGCGGGGAGCCCGCCGGAGCCGACGCCCGCCGGCTCGCCCGGCGTCGCGACCGGCCACGGCCGGCCGCGGCCTCCGCCTCGGCGGCGCTGCTGTACAGCTCCTCGTCGGGCTCGAAGACCGGTTCGGGCAGCGCGATCGGCTCGGCGACCTCGGCTCCGATCTCGGCCTCGGTCTCGGCCTCCTCCTCGGCGGTCTCGACGACCGCCTCGTGGACGTGGGGCTGTTCCGCGGCACCGGCACGCGCGCGCTTCTTGCGCTTGCCGCCGCCACCGGGGGCCGTCGGCTGCTCCATGTGGACGATGACACCGCGCCCGTTGCAGTGGACGCAGGTCTCGGAGAAGGACTCCAGCAGCCCCTGCCCGACCCGCTTGCGGGTCATCTGCACGAGCCCCAGCGAGGTCACCTCGGCGACCTGGTGCTTCGTACGGTCCCGGCCCAGGCACTCCAGCAGGCGCCGCAGCACCAGGTCCCGGTTGGACTCCAGCACCATGTCGATGAAGTCGATGACGATGATGCCGCCGAGGTCGCGCAGCCGCAGCTGACGCACGATCTCCTCGGCCGCCTCCAGGTTGTTCCTGGTGACGGTCTCCTCGAGGTTGCCGCCCTGGCCGGTGAACTTGCCGGTGTTGACGTCGACGACGACCATCGCCTCGGTCCGGTCGATCACCAGCGAACCGCCGCTGGGCAGCCACACCTTGCGGTCGAGGGCCTTGGCGAGCTGCTCGTCGATCCGGTACGTGGCGAAGACGTCGACCTCGGAGGTCCACTTCGACAGCCGCTCGGCGAGGTCCGGCGCGACGTGCGAGACGTATCCGTGGATGGTCGACCACGCCTCGTCGCCGCTGACGACGACCTTGGAGAAGTCCTCGTTGAAGATGTCGCGCACGACCCGGACGGTCATGTCCGGCTCGCCGTACAGCAGCGTCGGGGCGTTGCCGTTCTTGGCCTTCTTCTGGATGTCCTCCCACTGCTGCTGCAGCCGCTCGACGTCCCGGCGCAGCTCGTCCTCGCTCGCGCCCTCGGCGGCGGTGCGCACGATGACGCCCGCGTCCTCGGGGACGATCTTCTTGAGGATGGTCTTCAGCCGGGCCCGCTCGGTGTCGGGCAGCTTGCGGCTGATGCCGGTCATGGAGCCCTCGGGGACGTACACGAGGTAGCGGCCCGGGAGGGAGACCTGGCTGGTCAGGCGGGCGCCCTTGTGGCCGATCGGGTCCTTCGTCACCTGGACGAGCACCGACTGGCCGGACTTGAGGGCGGACTCGATGCGCCGCGGCCCGTGGGCCATGCCCAGCGCCTCGAAGTTGACCTCACCGGCGTACAGCACGGCGTTGCGGCCCTTGCCGATGTCGATGAAGGCGGCCTCCATCGACGGCAGCACGTTCTGCACCTTGCCGAGGTAGACGTTGCCGACGTACGAGGTCGACTGCTCCTTGTTGACGTAGTGCTCGACGAGCACGTCGTCCTCGAGAACGCCGATCTGCGTGCGGTCGCCGTGCTGGCGCACGACCATCACACGCTCGACGGCCTCGCGGCGGGCCAGGAACTCGGCCTCGGTGATGATCGGGACGCGTCGGCGGCCCTGCTCGCGGCCTTCGCGGCGGCGCTGCTTCTTGGCCTCCAGACGGGTCGAGCCCTTGATGGACTGCACCTCGTCGGACGGCTCGGCCTTGGGGCGGGGCTCGCGGACCTTGACGACCGTGCGCTCCGGGTCGTCGTCGGAGGGCTCGGGCTCGGTGCCGGAGTCCCCGGCGCGGCGACGGCGGCGACGGCGACGGCGGCTGCTGCTGGACCCGCCCCCGCCGGACTCGTCGCGGTCGGCGGCGTCCTCGGAGTCCTCGTCGTCCTCCTCGGCGCTGTCCTCGGTGTCCTGCTCGGCGCTCTGCTCGGACTCGGCGTCCTCGCCGCCCTCGCCGTCGGCCTCGGCCGACTCGCCGCGCCTGCGACGGCGACCGCCCCGGCGACGGCGGCGGCGCGAGCCGGTGCCCTCGGACTCATCCTGGTCGTCGCCGTCGGCCTGGTCCTCGGCGGACTCGTCGGCCTCCTCCGCCTCGTCGGCGGCGGTGTCGGCGGCGGTCTCAGGGGCCTGGGCCTCGGGCTCGTCCCCGGCACCCCGGCGCCGACGCCGACGGCGCGAACCGCCGGTCTGCTCCTCGCGCGGGGCCTCGGCCGGCGTGGCCTCCTCGGCCTCCTCGGCCTCCTGGGGCTCCGCTGCTCCGGCCGCCTCGGCGGCGGCAGCGGCGGCGGCCCGCTCCGGCGTCTGGAACTGGGGCTCGGTGAAGACGGGCGCCTGGAACAGCGCGACGGCGGGCCGCGCCGGACGCGACGGCGACTCGCTGTCGCTGTCGGCCGCCTTCGCGGTCGCACGAGCGGCGGCCTTCGAGGCCCTCGCGCCCTTGGCGGGCTGGGCGGGCTCGGCGAAGCCACTGGCGGCACGGCGCACGACCCGGCGACGGCGACGCGGACCGGCCTCTTCGGCCGACTCGGCAGCCTCGTCGGCGGGGGCGGTTTCGGCGGAGGCCAGGGGGGCCGTTTCGGCGGTGGCCTCGGAGGCGTTGGCCTCGGACGCGCGGGGGGCCTCGGCGGCCGGGTTCTCGGTCACGGATGCCTTCGCCTCCTCGGCGTCGCCCTCCACCGCGTCCGCGGCGGAAGGGGCCCCGGCGGGCGCGGACGCCCGCCGCGAGGCACGCCGGCGAGTCCGACGCGGAGCAGCCTCTTCAGCGGCCTCGGCACCCTCGGCTTCAGCGGCCTCGGCGCCTTCGGCGGCGCCGGAGGTCGCGACCGCCGGCTCCGGGGTACGGGCCTCGGCCGGAGCCGCGACCGTCTCGGCCGTCTCGGCCGGAGCCGCGGCGGGCGAGGTCACGGTGCGCGTGGCGCGGCGCCGGGTGCGCTTGGGAGCGGCGGCCTCGGTCACCTCGGCGGACGCGGCGGGAGCGGCGGCCTCGGCCGGCTCGGAGTCAGCGGGTGCACCGGCGGCCACCGGGACCACGGTCTCGGCGGCCTCCGCGGCCGCCGGAGCGCCGACAGGGGCGGAAGCCCGGCGCACGGCACGACGCCGCTTGCGCCCGGCGGGCGCGGCGTCCTCGTCGCTCTCGACGGCTTCGGGAGCCTTGTCGGTCTCGGCGACGGCTCCCTCGACCTCCCCGGCCTCGTCGGCCTCCACGACGTCGGCCGCGAGCTCTTCGGCATCGGCGGCCGGTATGGCGGGCGCAACGGTCTCCACCGGCGTGTCGGAGGAGGCACCGGTGGGCGGACCCGCCGGGCGGGACGCGGCACGGCGCCGCCTGCGCGGCGGCAGCGTGTCGCTGGGGGTGTTCTGTTCGGAACCCTCTGTAGGTTCGGTCGGTTCGAGCATGCGGGCTTATCTCCCGTCAGGCTCCCGGGCGCCGCGCTTGGTCCGGCGATGCCGGTGACGTCCGCGGCGCGCGCTGTGCGCGTTCGCCGCCGTCCGGGGCGCGGGCGCCGCACGGGAGCTCTCTGTGTCCTGTCTCGCCGGTTCCGTACGCCGAATGCGCACGGCCTGGCGAAAGTCTTCTGGTCGGTGCGCTGCCCGACCCAGGTGGCTCCCGAGTCCGAGGGCGGCGCTACGACGTCCGTCCCTTCGCGGGACCTTCCTTACGCCGGCGCCGTCGCGGCGGCAGTCGGTTCGGCCGTTGTGTGGGCCTCGACTGCCTCGCGGTCGGGCGCGAGCGGGTCGGTCACCGTGCCGGTCTCTGCATCGAACAGCCCCTGCGCCAGCCTGGTCACCGCTGCGGGGACCGGCGGCGCCAGGTCGGCCACGGCGCGGAGACCGGACAGGACGTCGTCGGGTCGTACGGCAGGCGTCACGTGCCGAACAACCAGCCGCAGTATCGCACAGGGCTGGTCGGTCGGCCTATCAGCCTGCGAACTGTGCGTTTCCTCGAGGGCGCGGACCTCCAGGCTCGCGACCGCGGAGCGGGCGTCGAAGGTGCGGACGCCGTTCTTGGCGAGGCGCTGGACCTCGACGGTCTCGGCCGCGTTGAAGGCGTCCGCCGCTCGGCGGGCCTCCTCCAGCGGCACTCCGTCCAGCCGGAGCTCCCAGACGGAAGCCGTCAGCCGGTCGGCGAGTCCCGAGGTGCGGGCCTCGACCGCCTCGATGATGTCGAGCCCGGTGGGCAGCGACTCGTCGAGGAGGGCCCTGAGCTGCTCCGGGTCGCGCGGCGCGGTGAGCGCGATCTCCAGGTATTCCGCCTCACTGCCCGTGCCGGTGGGTGCGGCATTGGCATACGACACCTTCGGGTGCGGTGTGAAGCCGGCCGAGTAGGCCATCGGCACCTCGGCACGGCGCAACGCACGCTCGAAGGCGCGCTGGAAGTCACGGTGGCTGGTGAACCGGAGGCGGCCGCGCTTGGTGTAGCGCAGTCGGATGCGCTGCACCGCGGGTGCGGGCGGCGGGCCTTCGGGCTGTCGCTTGCCCAGTGTCGTTCAGTCCTTCGTGAGAGCGGTCGTACTGCCACCAAGAGTACGTGCCTCGCGTCCCGAAGGTTCCCTCCGGTCGACCGGCCGCGGCTGCCGCGGATCGCCGAGGAGCATCCGCCGGAAGTCGGCGCGGGCCTGCCGTACGGACTCGCGGGCGGCGGCCAGCGCCTGCCGGGTGGCCAGCCCCACACTGCGGGCGGCCTCGGCGGCGGGCCGCAGGACGACGTCCCGTACGACGTGCCCGACGGGTGTCAGCACACTGCGGTACACCCAGCGGACCGGTTCGACGACGATCCACCGGAAGAGGGTCCCGAGGAATCGCCCGACGGCGAGCGAGATGTGCCCGGCGACGCGCCAGGCGTGGCCGAGCGCGTCCCACACCTCCCGCCCGATGACGGCGAGCGCGCGTCCGACGGGTGTGAGGATCCAGCGCCAGAGGGCGAGCGCGGGCAGGACGAGGAGGATGCGGGCGATCCAGTAGAGGGCCGCGCCGATGCCGGTGCCGATCATGCTGACCAGCCACACGAGCCCCTTGCCGCACCAGCCGATCGCGCGGCCGACCGGTGCGAGCACCCAGGTGTACAGCCAGACGGCGGGTACGACGACGAGGTACTTCGCGAGCCAGGCCAGGGCCGTCCAGACGCCGATGCCGAGTGCGGCGAGCCCGGCGCCGAGCCCCCTCAGGACCCACATCACCGCCTGCCCGACGGGCGTGAGCAGGTGCGCGTACACCCAGCCGAGCCCGGCTCCCACGCCCCCCGCGGTCCAGCCGATCACAGACCCGATGCCCCGGACGGTCCATGCGATCGCGTGCCCCACGGGCGTCAGTACGTGCCGGTACAGCCACACCACAGGCACGACGACGAGGACGTTCCCGAGCCATCCGAGGGCCTTGCCCACCGGGACGACCACGTATCGCCACAGCCCCACGAACGGCCAGACGAACACCGCCCGCGCAAGCCACAGCAGCGCCCGGCCGAGCGGCCGGAGCAGGGCGTCGTTCAGGAACCGCCCGGCCACGACGAGCGCGTCCCACAGCATCCGCACGGGCACGACCAGGACGAGCACGATGATCCGTACGGGAATCCGGATCGCGACGGCGAGGCATCCCCCGGGCGCCTCCGGCTCCTGCCGGACGGGCGGTTCGGCCGGCCGCTTGTGCAGGTCGACCCGCGTTCGGGAACTCTCGCGGGGATGCTTCTCCAGATCCATACCGTCGTAGACGCCTCAGCGCCCCGTCCGGATGCAGCACCGCACAGTCCCGCCCCGTTCTCCCGCGGTTCCGCCACTCGGCCGCAGGTTCATACGGCTCACGCGCGGGTGACCTGCGCCTGGAGCAGCCGGGGTGACTCCTGGAAGCCGCTGCGGGCGTACGCGGGGATGGCCCGCGGGCTGGAGTGCACGGTCACGCGTTCCAGTCCGAGCTCGCGGGCTCCGTCCAGGACGGCCCGGATGAGCCGCCCGCCCAGCCCGCCGTCCCGCGCCTCGGGTACGACGTACACGCACTGGAGATCGCCGGAGGCCCGCCGCGGCGCCCGGGGAGTGGGCACCCGCTGCACCACCGCAAGCCAGGCCATGCCGATGACCCGGTCGTCCCGGACGAGGACCATGCAGCGGTGGGATCCGGCGTTCTCCCCCGCCCAGGCGACGAAGTGCCGTACGAAGTCCTCGCGTTCGCCGAGGTCCTCCGAGCCGTTCTCGACGAGCCACTCCCACCGGAGGGTGGCCACTGCGGCGAGTTCGGCGGGCCGGGCCGGGCGGATGCTGATGTTCTCCATCAGGCCATTGTCGAGCCGGCCCTCGAGTCGGGCGTGGAGTCGGGCGTGGAGTCGGGCGTGGGGTCGGCCGCCCCCTCCGGCTCCCAGCGCAGCAGATCTCCCGGCTGGCATTCCAGCACCTCGCACAGTGCGGCGAGGGTCGAGAAGCGGACCGCCTTGGCGCGGCCGTTCTTGAGGACCGCAAGGTTGGCGGGGGTGATGCCGACGCGTTCCGCCAGTTCGCCCACGGACATCTTCCGTTTGGCCAGCATCACGTCGATGTCGACGGCGATCGGCATCAGATGACCTCTTCCAGCTCGGCCCGCATCCGGGCCGCCTCGATGTCGCGTGCGACGGCCTGCGCGAGCAGCATCCGCAGCACGAGCACGACCAGCGCGACGCCCAGCACGGCCACGACGACCCCGCACAGCAGCAGGACCACCCCGGGAGCCACGGCCTCGCCCGGCGCGAGCACGACCGCGAGCGCGAAGACCAGCAGGGCGGCTGCCACGAACGCGCCGATCACGATGTGCACGTAGCGGAAGGCAGCGGTCGAGAACACCGTCCCGCGACGCACCATCGTCACCAGCCGCCACACGCACACCACGACGACCTGGGCGGTCACGATACCGAGGATCGTGATCACGAGGATCGGGGTGCGCAGATACGCGTACTCGGGCTTGAGCCCGTTCATGTCGACGGCCAGCAGCGGCACCATCACCGCCTGCACGAACAGCGACCCGGCGATCAGCACCACGAGCACCCCACGCAACGCCGCCACGGCCAGCTTCCCCATCACCACTCCTTCGATCGAGCCACGATGGAAATCTATCGAGATTCGATAGGTGACGCAAGGCGTGACCCGGCGGGACGACGAACGCGATGTGCGGCTGCCCGGGGTGTGCGAGCCGTGGCACCGTGGCAGAAGGGATGCATGCCCGGCACCCGGACCGAGGAGGACGACGGTGGACTGGCGCGTGTTCGCTCGGGATATGGCCTCCATGGCGCGTGACCTGCTCGCCCAGGACTCGGTCGGCGCCACACTCGAGCACATCACCGGAACGGCCACGGAACGCGTCGCGGGCTGCGACGCGGCGGGCATCCTCCTGCTGCACGGCAAGAGCGTGGAGACAGTGGCACCCACCCACGACCTGGTCGTCGAGAGCGACCGGCTCCAGGAGCGCCTCGCGGAGGGCCCCTGCTTCGACGCGGCCCGCACCAGCACCGGGGAGCGCGTGTTCCGCATCGCCGACTTCACCGCCGAGCAGTCCCGCTGGCCCGCGTACGCCCGGCGGGCCCATGAACTGGGCGTGGGCAGCATGATGGGCTTCCTGCTGTACACCGAGGACCAGGATCTCGGCGCGCTCGACCTCTACTCGCACCGTCCGGGGGCCTTCACGGAGGACAGCGAGACCGCCGGCTGGCTGCTGGCCTCGCACGCCGCGGTCGCCTTCTCCAGCGCCCGCAGTCACGCCCAGATGGAGCAGGCCCTGGCCACGCGCCACGTCATCGGCGAGGCCATGGGCATCCTCATGGGCAGCCACCACCTCACCGAGGAGCAGGCCTTCGACGTGCTGCGCCGCTTCTCCCAGGAGAAGAACATCAAGCTGCGCGAGGTCGCCCGGCGGGTCTGCGAAGAGGGCCGCCTGACCTGACGGCTCCCCCAGCACACATTCTGAACTGGGGGAACCTGGCCGAGCCGGCCCCCCGGGGGAGCGTCACCAACCCGACTTGCTCAGCGGGTCCCCCACAGAACGGGCCTCTCACCTCACAGGTTCTCGCGCTTGGGGGCGTGACCATGCTTCGAAGCCTCTGTGACTTCATTGACCGGATGAGCCGCGGGATCGGATCCGGCAATTCCCGGGGACTGTCGTTCCCCGTGGAACCGCTGCCCCACAGCACGGCCGACAGCCGAGGCGCCCAGGTACCGCCTCCACCTGCCGGAGGGCTGTCGCAGCGGGCCCTGCTCATCGTCATCGCCTTCCTGATCGGCCCTCTCACCGGCCCCGCGGCGGGCGTGCTGCCCGTTCTGCTCCACGCGACGATCCTCGGCGCGGCGGCATGCCCGTGCCCGCTGGGAGCCGGCGCCCCGTTCTTGACCGTCAGGGGCAGGAGCCCAAGCGTTACTCCACATCTATGCCGTAGTCCCGGACGAGCTGCTCCAAGCCGCCCGTGTAACCCTTGCCGCCCAGCACGAAGTCCCAGTCACCACTGGACCTGCGCCGGAAAGATCCGAGCACCAATGCGGTCTCCCCGGCGCGCCCATCGGAGACCTCAAGCCGCCCGAGCTCGGTCATTGCCGGATCCAGGAGCCGGATGCAGGCATTGGTGAACCCGGACAGGTCAGCCTCCGGGTTCACCTCGGGATCCACAGCAGCCACCATCACGAACCGGTCAGCGGCCTCTGGCAGCCCATCGAAGGCGACATGAATGGCGGCCTTGTCCGGTCCCGCAGCCTGTACTGCGCGTACCGAACCGTCAGGTGTCTGCGGGTTGTTGAAGAAGACGAAGTGGTCTTCGCTGAGGACGTGGCTGCCCTGGCAGACCAGCGCGCACACGTCGAGTGCGACGTTGCCAGACCACGTCATGCCCAGCACGTTGTAGTCGTCGGAGGGAGCCGCAGGGCTGGACGGCGTCGGCTGCGCTGGGGCTCCCGGCCCCCTCTCTCCCAGGCGTCCGCGAAGCCCATGCCTGTGCAGCAGGTCAACGAGTTCGCTGCCGCCGATGAGCTCCAAGGGCTTGCCCCGAGCAAAGGTGTGAGATCCCGGACCGAACCCGGACGTCGTCACCAGAACGCCCTTGTTGGCGCCGACGTCTTGAACCGTGCCGTAAAGATCGCGCACGGCCGTGGGCGGCACCGTGTTGCGGTAGCGCTTCACCTGCACGACGATCTTGCCACCGCGGATGGGAGTCGGGTCCATCGCATCGACGTCCACGCCACCATCGTTCGAGCGCTGAGTCGTCACCGCCTGCATACCCATGGCGCGGAACAGCTCGGCGACGAGGGACTCGAAGGCGATCGGATCCATGTCGTACAGGTTCGGCTCGTGGTCGCCACCGTGGGCGGCCACAGGGCTGCCGACGTCCTGGGGCTGCCGGCTCGGCCGCACGGAAGTGAGCTGGTCGGGCCGGGTCGAGATCTGTCCCCGCAGCGCGTCGGTCAGGCAGCTGACCGGGTCCACCTGCCTCAGATTCAGGTCCGTGAAAGCCTCCCGAGAGGCCATGACGGTCGCCAGGAAGATCTGCGTCTGTCGTCCTGTCGCCGGATCGGGGGCGTCCACGAAGCCGTTCAGGGCTACCGAGTCGAGGATGTTGTACTCGTCCGCCGCGAACAGCTGATGCAGCACCAGCAGCATGCTCTGTCCCAGCACCTCTCGGTACAGCGCCCGACGCTGGCTCACCGGCCGTGTCGCTTCCTTGTACTGATCCTCTCGGGACAGGTACCTCACTGACTTCGCTTCCGGAACCACGTCGTATGTGGGCAGTTCCCAGTCCAGCACCAACTGCCGCCCCGCTACGTCGTAGGCCGCCGCCACCTGCCGAGGAAAGCCCTCCGGCCAGGCCGTCGACGCGTAGAGCGCAGCGGAGAAGTACTCGACCACGGAGTCCGGGGCGCCCCGTCCGACCCCCTCGGTCACTTCCACGACTCCGGCATTGTGCCGACGCACCTCGGCCCGCTGAGACTCCGTCCTCTGCTCGTAGTCCCGCTGCAACGCGGCTAACTGTTGCTGCCGCTGCGCCTCGGCGACCTGCGCGGCATGCCAGTCCTGCTCGAACCGAGCCCGCGCCTCGGCTTGTGCCCGCGCTCGCTGACTGGCGGTCCAGCCGCCCTGAGCCTGGTACTGGTTCGGGTCGGGCATCCGCACCGGCCAGGCAAGCTGCCCTGGGTCGAACGGTGGGATGTCTTCCGCACGCATGAGAGACAGTGCCCGGAAGACCGGCGCCTGGCAGCCCGTGGTCAGCAGACTCTGCAGGGCTGCGACCTGGGCTTCCAGCTCCTCGGTACGTCGCCTGGCCTCCGCCTGGCGGTAGTCTCGTTGGCTTTGCGTGGCCAGCCGCTGGTACGCCCGGACCTGCCGCGCCTCCTCCCGACGCTGCCTCGCCTCGGCTTCCACCTGACGTTGTTGCTGCCGCTGAATCTCAGCCCACGCACCGACAAAACCAGCAGAGCGACGACTCATGCGCTACAGGCCCTCCCCAGGACGTCGGCACAGCCGACCAAGCTCTAGTTGCCCCCGCAACCAGTAGTAACAAAACGACTGTATCCAGCAATCGCCGTCCTGAATATCAAGTTGCCAAAGCGATCAGAACGGAACGTTCGGGCAGGTCACCGCGCGCCCGTTCTTCACGACGCAGCCTCACCGTGCAAGGACGTCATCGAGCGCCGACACCACTGAGCCCCCTCCGGGTCGAAGGGGGCTCAGTAGTCGCCCAGAATGCTTCCGCGAGGCTCCGAGAGCCTCAGACCCACTCCACCTCTGAGTGGATGGCCGAGGCCCCTCCCAGGTCCAGCAGAGGCGTACAACGCCCACTCTGCTGCACCGGCTCCCGTCGACTCGAAGCCCCGACAGCAGCCAACGCAGCAGCCACCTCGTCCTCACTCGCCCCCGCCAGGGCATCCATCACCCGAACAAGTGCGTCACTCACCTCAGTGCTCGTGCCCGCTCGGCGCAGGGGCGGCATTCTTGACCGTCAGGGGCAGGAGCTTCTTGCCCGTCGGGCCGATTTGGATCTGCGTGTCCATCTGCGGGCACACCCCGCAGTCGAAGCACGGTGTCCAGCGGCAGTCCTCGACCTCCGTCTCGTCGAGGGCGTCCTGCCAGTCCTCCCAGAGCCAGTCCTTGTCCAGGCCGGAGTCGAGGTGGTCCCAGGGGAGGACCTCCTCGTAGGTGCGCTCGCGGGTGGTGTACCAGTCGACGTCGACGCCGAACGGAGCGAGGGCCTTGTCGGCGCAGGCCATCCAGCGGTCGTACGAGAAGTGCTCGCGCCAGCCGTCGAAACGGCCGCCGTCGTCGTAGACCGCGCGGATGACCGCACCGATGCGACGGTCACCGCGGGAGAGGAGGCCCTCGACGATGCCGGGCTTGCCGTCGTGGTAGCGGAAGCCGATCGAACGGCCGTACTTCTTGTCGCCACGGATCTTGTCCCGCAGCTTCTGCAGACGGGCGTCCGTCTCCTCGGCGGAGAGCTGCGGGGCCCACTGGAAGGGCGTGTGCGGCTTGGGGACGAAGCCGCCGATGGAGACGGTGCAGCGAATGTCGTTGGAGCGGGAGACCTCGCGGCCCTTGGCGATGACCTTCGTCGCCATGTCGGCGATCTGCAGGACGTCGTCGTCGGTCTCCGTCGGCAGGCCGCACATGAAGTACAGCTTCACCTGGCGCCAGCCGTTGCCGTACGCGGTGGAGACCGTACGGATCAGGTCGTCCTCGGAGACCATCTTGTTGATGACCTTGCGGATGCGTTCCGAGCCGCCCTCGGGGGCGAAGGTGAGGCCCGAGCGCCGTCCGTTCCTGGTCAGCTCGTTCGCCAGGTCGATGTTGAAGGCGTCCACGCGGGTGGAGGGCAGCGACAGGCCGATCTTGTCGTCCTCGTAGCGGTCGGCGAGGCCCTTGGCGATGTCGCCGATCTCCGTGTGGTCGGCGGAGGAGAGGGACAGCAGGCCCACCTCTTCGAAGCCCGTCGCCTTCAGGCCCTGCTCGACCATGTCGCCGATGCCCGTGATGGAGCGCTCGCGCACCGGGCGCGTGATCATGCCGGCCTGGCAGAAGCGGCAGCCGCGGGTGCAGCCGCGGAAGATCTCCACCGACATGCGCTCGTGGACCGTCTCGGCCAGCGGGACGAGGGGCTGCTTGGGGTACGGCCACTCGTCGAGGTCCATGACGGTGTGCTTGGAGACCCGCCACGGGACCCCGCTGCGCTTCGGCACGACACGGGCGATACGGCCGTCCGGCAGGTACTCGACGTCGTAGAAGCCGGGGACGTACACCCCGCCCGTCTTCGCCAGGCGGAAGAGGAGCTCCTCGCGGCCGCCCGGGCGGCCCTCGGCCTTCCAGGCGCGGACGATCGCGGTGATCTCCAGGACCGCCTGCTCGCCGTCGCCGATCACGGCGCAGTCGATGAAGTCGGCGATCGGCTCGGGGTTGAACGCCGCGTGGCCGCCGGCCAGGACGATCGGGTCGTCGACGGTACGGTCCTTGGACTCCAGGGGGATGCCGGCCAGGTCGAGGGCGGCCAGCATGTTGGTGTAGCCCAGCTCCGTGGAGAAGGACAGGCCGAACACGTCGAACGCCTTGACCGGCCGGTGGCTGTCCACCGTGAACTGCGGGACGTGGTGCTCCCGCATGAGTTCCTCGAGGTCGGGCCACACGCTGTACGTGCGCTCGGCGAGGACGCCCTGCTGCTCGTTGAGCACCTCGTAGAGGATCATGACGCCCTGGTTGGGCAGACCGACCTCGTAGGCGTCCGGGTACATGAGCGCCCAGCGGACGTCACAGGAGTCCCAGTCCTTGACCGTGGAGTTGAGCTCTCCGCCGACGTACTGGATCGGCTTCTGCACGTGCGGGAGCAGAGCTTCGAGCTGCGGGAAGACCGACGCAGCGACTTCGGCAGGCATGTCGCGCACCTTCGTGGGCTGGACTGAACTGACAGGGGTGACCATCCAGACTAACGCGATCGCGGGGAGCCTCCGTACGCCGGAAGGTCAGAGGTCCGCCGCAGCGTCCTTGATCCCGTCCCAGAACCCGGGCAGTTCGGCCTCCACGCGCACCGCCCGCTGCTCCTCGCGTTCATGGAGGAGGCCGTAGGTGAAGGCGCTCTCCCCCGCCGCGTGGGCGACCGCCGACAGCTCGCGGAGGGTCTGCCGCGCCATCACGCTGTCCTGGTGTTCGCCGAGCAGGTCCTGCAGCGACTTCATGGACTTGACCATGGTCTTGGCCGGTTTGCCGAGCACGGGTTCGGCCGCCTCCGCCGCGTAGCGGGTGCGCTTGGCCTTCTTGCGGGCCTCGTGCAGCGCGACGTCGCGGTCGGTGCCGGGCTCCAGGTCGGCGGCCTGCTCGATCAGACCGGAGACCTTGCGGAAGTCCTTCCGTACGGCCTTGGCGATCGGCTTGTGGGGCTCCTTGCGGGCCGCCTTCAGCAGCGGCGGGTCGGCGATCAGCGCGTCCAGGGTGTCGAGCAGGGCCAGGTAGCGGCGGGAGTCCAGGACGCCGATCAGACGGCCGCGGGCCCCGCTGTGCTCTGCGCCGGACCAGGAGTGCAGGCGCTCCGCGACCGGGCCGCGGACCAGGTCGGCGGGCACCTCGTCGAAGGCCGCGGTCAGCCGGTCGGTCAGCACCTCGCGGTCCCGGTCCAGGCCCAGCTCGCCGGCGAGCCACTTCAGCTCGTCGGCGACGGGTTCGGTGACGGTCCGGTCGAGGATCTTGTCGAACGACTTGAAGGTGCTGCGCAGCCGGCGGGTTGCCACGCGCATGCTGTGCACGGAGTCCTCGGCGTCCCGGCGGACGGCGGGGTCGAGCTCGACGATCGCGTCACGCTGGGTGCGCACATAGGCGAGCACATGGTCTCCGGCGGTCACCGGTTTCCCGGCGGGCGCGGACCTGCGCTGCTCGACCGGTGCCGTCTCCTCGAGGGCGCGGGCCAGTTTCGACGACGACGCCGAGGGCCGTACGCCCGCCTTGCGCAGCCGCTTCTCCACCTTGTCGAGCAGTACCGGGTCCGTTCCGTCGGCGAGTTCCACCTCGATCTCGGTCCATCGCGCTTCACCGCCATGGCCGGTGAGCCGCTCGGCGTGCACGGCGTCCACACTCATCTCGGCGAGCAGCCGGCCGTCGGCGTCGAGCAGATGACGTACGTCGCGGTCGGAGCGCAGCCGGACCACCGGAAGCAGCTCGCTGTCGCGGACACGGGAGCGGACCAGCGCGGTGAGGTCGTCGGGGAGGGTGTCGGAGAGAGGGGCGTGGATCTCGTCGCGGACATCGGGGGCGATCGGGAACTTCAGGTGCCAGCCTGCGTCGGAACCGCCTGTGCGGCGGCGCAGGGTGACGGACGACGCGGCGAGGCGTTCGTCGCCGGTGTCGTAGTAGGTGGCGTCGAGGTGGGCCACACCCTTGTCGACAACGGCCGCGACCCCGGCAACCCCGGTGAGGTCGGGTAGCCCGCCGTCGGCCGACTCGTACTTCCGCTCGATCTCGCGCTTGCTGTCCGCCATGAACCGAATCTAGTCGGCCGGGGCGCGGGGCGGCAGAGGGCCACCCCGCGCGGTGTCATGCCGACATCGGCCGTTGCACCCGGATCGACTGCAACAGCCCCACCGCTATCCACACGGCGAACATCGACGATCCGCCGTACGACACGAACGGCAGCGGCAGACCGGTGACCGGCATGATGCCGAGCGTCATACCGACGTTCTCGAAGGTCTGGAAGGCGAACCAGGCGACGATGCCCGCGGCCACGATCGTGCCGTACAGGTCCGTGGTCTCCCGGGCGATGCGGCAGGCCCGCCACAGGACGATGCCGAGGAGCAGGATGATCAGGCCGCCGCCGAGGAAGCCCAGCTCCTCCCCCGCCACGGTGAAGACGAAGTCCGTCTGCTGCTCGGGCACGAACTGGCCGGTCGTCTGCGAGCCGTGGAAGAGGCCGGAGCCGGTCAGGCCGCCCGAACCGATGGCGATGCGGGCCTGGTTGGTGTTGTAGCCGACGCCGGCCGGGTCGAGCTCGGGGTTGGCGAAGGCGGCGAAGCGGGCGATCTGGTAGTCGTCGAGGACCCCTAGCTGCCAGACGGTGACCGCGCCGAGGGTGCCCGCGCCGAGCAGGCCGAAGACCCACCGGTTGGACGCCCCGGAGGCCAGCAGCACTCCGAGCACGATGATGACCATCACCATGACCGACCCGAGGTCGGGCATCAGCATCACGATCAGCATCGGCACGGCGGCCAGGCCCAGCGCCTGCACCACGGTGCGGTGATCGGGGTACTGCTTGTCTCCCGCGTCGACCCGGGCCGCCAGCAGCATCGCCATGCCCAGGATGATCGTGACCTTCACGAACTCCGAGGGCTGGAGCGAGAAGCCGCCGGGCAGCTTGATCCAGGAGTGGGCGCCGTTGATCGTGGAGCCGAGCGGGGTCAGCACCAGCAGGATCAGCAGCACCGAGAAGCCGTACAGGACCGGCACGACCGTGCGCAGGCCGCGGTGGCCGAGCCAGATCGTGGCGGCCATCAGAGCGAGGCCGATACCGGTGTTCAGCAGGTGCCGGACGAGGAAGTAGTACGGGTCGCCCTGGTTGAGCTCCGTGCGATTGCGGGTCGCCGAGTAGACGAGGAGCGTGCCGAGCAGCGACAGGGCCGTCGCCGACAGCAGGATCGGCCAGTCGAGCCGCCGCGCCACCGAGTCACGGGCCAGCAGCCGTGTCCAGCCGGAGCGCTCCGGGCCGTAGCCGGAGACCTGGAAGCTGTTCACACCGCCGGTCATGCCGGCCACCTCCGGCTTCCCCGGCGGCGCCGCCTTCGGGTGTCACGGTTCTCCGGCGTCGGCGGGGCCGCCGTCGCCGGCTGGAGCGGGTCGGCCGGCGCGTTCGGGTCCTTCTTCTTGGCCTGCTGGTCCTTGGCCGGGTCCTTGGAGACCTTCGGGGAGGTGATGGTGCCGTCCGTCCTGACCTTCGGCAGGGCCTTCTGCGGGGTCGGCAGCAGCGCCTTCTTGGAGTCGATGTCGCCGTCCTCGGAGACGCCGTACAGCGCGTTGTAGATGTTGCGGACGGCGGGGCCCGAGGCGCCGGAACCCGTACCACCCTGGGAGATCGTCATGACGATCGAGTAGTCCTTGGTGTACGTGGCGAACCAGGAGGTCGTCTGCTTGCCGTAGACCTCCGCCGTACCCGTCTTGGCGTGCATCGGGATCTTGTCCTGCGGCCAGCCGCCGAACCTCCAGGCGGCCGTACCGCGGGTGGCGACTCCCGCGAGGGCTTCGTCTATCTCGTCGCGCGTCTTCTGCGTCATCGGCAGCTTTCCGTGCGACTCGGGCTTGATCGGCGTGACGGTCTTGCCGTCGGCGCTGATGACGGCCTTGCCGACGGAGGGGTCGTAGAGGGTGCCGCCGTTGGAGATGGCCGAGTAGATGGTGGCCATCTGGATGGGCGTGACGAGTGTGTCGCCCTGGCCGATGGAGTAGTTGACGGAGTCACCGGCGCGCATCCGGTTGCCTTCGAGGCAGTTCTCGTAGGCGATCTTCTCGGCGTAGCTGCCGTTGCGCTTGCCGGTGCGGCACCAGGCGTCCTTGTTGGCCTTCCAGTAGCTCAGCTTCCACTGGCGGTCGGGGACGCGGCCGGTGACCTCGTTGGGCAGGTCGATGCCGGTCTCCTTGCCGAGGCCGAACTGGTGGGCGGTCTTGTAGAACCAGTCGTGGGGCTTCTTCTTCGGCTTGGTGCCGCCGTCCTTCTTCCACTCCTCGTGGGAGAGCCGGTAGAAGACGGTGTCGCAGGAGACCTCCAGGGCGCGGCCGAGGCTGATCGGGCCGTACCCCTTGGACTCGAAGTTCTTGAAGACCTGGCCGCCGATCGAGTAGGAGCTGGAGCACTGGTAGGGGCCGTTGAAGGAGTAGCCCGCGTTGACCGCGGCGGCCGTCGGGATGACCTTGAAGATCGAGCCGGGTGCCGACTGGCCCTGGATCGCGCGGTTGAGCAGCGGGTAGTTGGAGCTCTTGCCGGTGAGCCGCGCGTAGTCCTTGGCGGAGATGCCGCCCACCCAGGCGTTCGGGTCGTACGTCGGGTTGGACGCCATGGCGACGACGCGGCCGGTCTTGGCCTCCATGACGACGACGGCTCCGGAGTCCGCCTTGTAGTTCGTGCCGGTGTTGCGGTCGTGCTGCCTGCGGGCCTCCTTCATGGCCTCGTTCAGCTGGTACTCGGCGATCCGCTGGACCCGGGAGTCGATGCTGGTGACGAGGTTGTCGCCGGGGTGGGCCGGGTCGGCCTCGGCCTGGCCGATGACGCGGCCGAGATTGTCGACCTCGTAGCGGGTGACGCCGGCCTTGCCGCGCAGCGCCTTGTCGTACTGGCGCTCCAGGCCCGAGCGGCCGACCTGGTCGGAGCGCAGGTAGGGCGAGTTGGTGTTCTGCGCCTTCTTGATCTCCTCGTCGGTGACCGGCGAGAGGTATCCGAGGACCTGGGCGGTGTTGGCCTTGCCCGGGCTCGGGTAGCGGCGCACGGCTTGCGGCTCGGCGGTGATGCCGGGGAAGTCCTCGGCGCGCTCGCGGATCTGCAGGGCCTGCTTGGGGGTGGCCTCGTCGGTGATGGGGATGGGCTGGTACGGCGAGCCGTTCCAGCAGGGCTGCGGCGTCTTGGCGTCGCACAGCCGGACCTTGTCCTGGACTTCCTTGGGCGTCATGCCCAGGACCCCGGCGAGCTTGGTGAGGACTTCCTCGCCGTCGTCCTTCATCTTCAGCAGGTCGGTGCGGGACGCGGAGACCACCAGCCGTGTCTCGTTGTCCGCGAGGGCCACGCCGCGTGCGTCCAGGATCGAGCCGCGGACGGCCGGCTGGACGACCTGCTGGACGTGGTTCCCCGACGCCTCCTTGGCGTAGGCCGCTCCCTCACGGATCTGGAGGTACCACAGACGCCCGCCGAGGGTGAGCAGGAGGGAGAGGACGAGGACCTGGATGACGACGAGCCGGATCTGGACCCGTGGATTCCGGCCGGTCTCGGGAATGTTGGTCACTGCGGCTGCCTCCTCCTCTCGGTGCGCGTACGGGTGTGCGGGTGCGACGGTGCGTCCGGGCACGGATGTGCGGATACGAGTGATGAACGACGGGCCCACGAGCCGGCGTTCCTGCTGGACCGACCCGTTCGGGTGAACTTCCCTGCGTTCACAGCCGCTTGACCCCCTTGATGCGCCCGGCGCGCGCCATCCGCGCCCGGGCCGCCTTCACACGCAGCCCGTTGCGCTGGCCGCCGATCTTGAGGCCGGTGCCGCCGGAGAGCCAGCCGGAGGAGATGTCCGTGGCCTTGGCGGCGGAGCCGGCCTCGGCGAGCGGATCGTTCTCGGCGCGCCGGGCCAGGGCCATGATCCCCGGCACGACGAACGGGGCGAGCAGCAGGTCGTACAGGGCGGCCGTGAACAGCAGGCTGCCGAGGCCCACATGGCGGGCGGCGGTGTCACCGACGAGGGCGCCGACCCCGGCGTACAGCAGGGTGGAGCCGACCGCGGCGGCGACCACCACGACCATGGGCCCGGTCGCGGACTTCAGCCGGCCCGTCTCGGGCTTCACGAGGCCCGCGAGGTAGCCGATGACGCACAGCACGAGGGCGTAGCGCCCGGCGGCATGGTCGGCGGGCGGGGCCAGGTCGGCGAGCAGACCCGCCCCGAAACCGACCAGGGCGCCGCCCACATGCCCGTACACCAGCGCGAGGCCGAGCACGGTCAGCAGCAGCAGGTCGGGCACGGCGCCCGGAAGATGGAGGCGGGCGAGGACGCTCACCTGGATCACCAGGGCGACGACGACCAGGGCGGAGGAGAGCAGGATCCGGTTGACGCGCATGGGGTGACAGCTCCTACTGCTCTTGCTGGTTCTGGCCGTCCACGGGTGCCTCGGCCGACGGCGTCACGGTCACCGTCACCGTCGGCCTGGGGGTCGGCTTGGGCTTGGGCGGGAGGACCGAGTCGCGCGGGTCCTTCTTCGGCGTCTCGACGACGACACCGACGATGTCGAGCTTGGTGAAGCCGACGTACGGCGTGACGTAGAGCGTGCGGGTCAGGCCACCGCCGGAGGGATCGACGCGGGAGACCACGCCGACGGGCACTCCGGGCACGAACGGCCGGTCCGCCTGCGAGCCGAAGGTGACCAGGCGGTCGCCCTTCTTCACCTCGGCCTTGCCGTTGAGGAGTTCGACGCGCAGCGGGCGGTCACCCTGCCCGGAGGCGAAGCCGAGCTCGTCGCCGGATTCCATCCGGGTGCCGACCGTGAAGTCGGGGTCGCTGGCCAGCAGGACCGTGGCGGTGTCCGGGCCGACGGTGGTGACCCGGCCGACGAGCCCCTCCCCGTTCAGGACGGTCATGTCGCGCTTGATGCCGTCGTTGGCGCCGACGTCGATGGTGATGGTCCAGGAGAAGCCCTGCGCGGCTCCGATGGCGATGACCTGGGCGCCCTTGATGCCGTACTGGCCCTGGCCGGCGATCTTCAGCATCTTGTCGAGCTGCTTGAGGCGGCTGCGGCTGCGGTCGTCGCTGCCGAGCCGCGCCTTCAGGGCCGCGTTCTCCTCTTCCAGCGCGGCGAGCCGATCGTGCCGTTCCCCGGAGTCGCGGATGGCGGAGACCGCGTTGCCGACCGGGTCGACCGCGGCCGAGACGCCGCTCTCGATCGGGCCGAATACCGTCGCCGCGCCCTGCCGGGCACCGTCGACGGGCGAG
Organism: Streptomyces sp. NPDC093598; assembly: GCF_044764825.1. Lineage (NCBI taxonomy): Bacteria > Bacillati > Actinomycetota > Actinomycetes > Kitasatosporales > Streptomycetaceae > Streptomyces > Streptomyces sp. NPDC093598. The sequence continues at coordinate 986,048 of NZ_JBIWIV010000001.1, forward strand.
TCCTCCCCACCGCGGATGTCCACCGTGATCAACGCGAATGCGACGGCGATCAGCAGCACCAGGAGCAGCCGGCTCTCTCGTGTGTCCCTCACGTGCGGCGGCCGTGCCCTTCCTCATAGGAATTCGGGAAGCCCCAGGGAAACCCGAGGGCTGCTATGTGGGAGCTTATGCAGATGTATCAACGATCCGCCGTACGAGAGGAGATCGTCCCGTACGGCGGAATCGAAGAGTTATGTCATCTGCGCGGCTGGGCGTCCAGCACCTGCTGGAGCGCCTCGAACTCCTCGACGCACTTTCCGGATCCGAGCGCGACGCTGTCCAGCGGGTCCTCGGCGATGTGGATCGGCATGCCGGTCTCCCGGCGCAGCCGCTCGTCGAGGCCCCGCAGCAGCGCTCCGCCGCCGGTCAGAACGATTCCTCGGTCCATGATGTCGCCGGACAGCTCCGGAGGACACTTGTCGAGGGTCGTCTTGACGGCGTCGACGATGGCGTTGACCGGCTCCTCGATCGCCTTGCGGACTTCGGCGGCGGAGATGACGACGGTCTTCGGCAGCCCGGAGACGAGGTCCCGCCCGCGGATTTCGGTGTGCTCGTCGGAGTCGAGGTCGTACGCCGAACCGATCGTGATCTTGATCTGCTCGGCCGTGCGCTCACCCAGCAGGAGGGAGTACTCCTTCTTGATGTGCTGGATGATCGCGTTGTCCAGTTCGTCGCCCGCGACACGGATGGACTGGGCGGTGACGATGCCGCCGAGGGAGATGACCGCGACCTCCGTGGTACCGCCGCCGATGTCGACCACCATGTTGCCCGTGGCCTCGTGGACCGGCAGGCCGGAGCCGATGGCCGCGGCCATGGGCTCCTCGATGATGTGCACCTGGCGGGCGCCGGCCTGGGACGACGCCTCGATGACGGCGCGGCGCTCGACGCCCGTGATGCCCGAGGGCACACAGACGACGACCCGCGGACGAGCCAGATACCTCCGCTTGTGGATCTTCAGGATGAAGTAGCGGAGCATCCGCTCGGTGATCTCGAAGTCGGCGATCACGCCGTCCTTCAGCGGACGGACGGCAACGATGTTGCCGGGCGTGCGCCCGATCATCTTCTTCGCTTCGGCACCGACCGCGAGGATGCCACCGGTGTTGGTGTTGATCGCGACGACGGACGGCTCGTTGAGTACGATCCCGCGACCCCTGACGTACACCAGCGTGTTGGCGGTCCCGAGGTCGACAGCCATGTCACGGCCGATGAACGACATTGAGTTCCCCATCAGGATTCGTCTGGCCTTCCCACTAGCTTTTGAGGGCTTTTCAGGTAGGCAAAGGTGGGTGCTGTGACGTGAAGGCTTCCATCGTAGACGCGCCTTCGCGAACACTGCGGGAGGGTCTCCGCCATTGTCAGCAGATGGCGACCGCATTCGCTTGTGGAGACGGGCGTTCGGGGCCCATCGTTCCCTCGATCGGCACGCATATGCCGCAAAGTCCGGGGGCCCCGGCCCCCGGGTCTGCCGTATGTGCCGGTGAGGTGCGGACGCTACGCCCGGCCGGGGAAGAAAATCTTCACCTCGCGCTCGGCGGACTCCTCGGAGTCGGAGGCGTGGATCAGGTTCTCCCGGACGATGACGCCGAAGTCGCCGCGGATGGAGCCGGGCGCCGCGGCGATAGGGTCGGTCGGCCCGGCGAGCGCGCGCACGCCCTCGATGACCCGCTCACCCTCGACGATCAGCGCCACGACCGGACCGGAGGCCATGAACTCCACCAGCGGCTCGTAGAAGGGCTTGCCCTTGTGCTCGCCGTAGTGCTGCTCCAGCGTGTCCTGGTCCAGGGTGCGCAGCTCCAGCGCGGTGATCGTCCAGCCCGCCTTGCGCTCGATGCGGCTGATGATCTCGCCGGTCAGGCCTCGACGGACGGCGTCGGGCTTGAGGAGGACGAGGGTGCGCTGGCTCACGACGGGCTCCTTGTGCGTAAAGGTTTGACGGTGGGACGAGGTTACCCGGCGTGTCGGGGCGACTGTTACGCAGCGTCAGGTGTGGAGGAGCTCGCCTGGGCCGCGAATCTCGCCTTCGCCTCGTCCACCTTCCGGCCGTAGTGCACCGACGCCCACCACAGGGCCGCGAAGATCGCTCCCAGGAAGTACATGGTCGGCACGATGAAGCCCGACGCGATGAGCGCGATCTGCAGCGCCCAGCCCAGCGCCACCCCGCCCGGGCGCGTCACCAGGCCGCACAGCACCAGGCACAGGAACATCGCGATGCCGCTGACCGTCCACACGGTCGTCATGGACAGGTCGGGGTCCTTCATGGCGACCAGACCGGCGAACCCGATGACGAAGAACTCGCCGATCAGGGTCGAAGAACAGAGCGTGCGCACGGGACTCAGCCCCTCCCCAGGAGCAGTCGGGCCTCGCCGACGGTGATGACGGAACCGGTGACGAGCACACCGCCGCCGGCGAACTCGCCCTCCTCCTCGGCCAGGGTGATGGCGGCCTCCAGGGCGTCGGGCAGCCGCGGCTCGACCTGGACGCGCTCCTCGCCGAACACCTCCACGGCGATACCGGCGAGCTCGTCGGCGTCCATCGCGCGGTGGCTGGAGTTCTGTGTGACCACGACTTCGGCGAACACCGGCTCGAAGGCCTCCAGCAGCCCCCGGACGTTCTTGTCGCCGCTCGCGCCGACCACGCCGATGAGGCGGCTGAACTGGAAGGCCTCCCCGATCGCCTCGGCCGCCGCCCGCGCGCCGGCCGGGTTGTGGGCGGCGTCCAGCACGACCGTCGGCGACCTGCGCACGACCTCCAGCCGGCCCGGCGAGGCGACGGCCGCGAACGCCTTGCGGACCGTGTCCAGGTCCAGCGCGTCGGCCCGCTGCGCGCCGACACCGAAGAACGCCTCGACGGCGGCGAGCGCGACGGCCGCGTTGTGCGCCTGGTGCGCGCCGTGCAGCGGCAGATACACCTCGGGGTACTCGCCGCCGAGCCCGCGCAGCGTCACCAGCTGCCCGCCGACGGCCACCTGCCGCTCGACGACGCCGAACTCAAGCCCCTCCCGGGCCACGGTCGCGTCCACCTCGACGGCCTTCTTGAGCAGCACCTGCGCGGCGTCGACCGGCTGCTGCGCCATGATGACCGTCGCACCCTGCTTGATGATGCCGGCCTTCTCCGTGGCGATCTCGGCGTGCGTGGTGCCGAGCCGGTCGGTGTGGTCGAGGTCTATGGGCGTGACGACGGCGACGTCGCCGTCGATCACGTTCGTGGCGTCCCAGGAGCCGCCCATGCCGACCTCGACGACGCCGACGTCCACGGGGGCGTCGGCGAACGCCGCGTACGCCATGCCGGTGAGCACCTCGAAGAACGACAGCCGGTACTCCTGCGCGGCGTCGACCATCTCCACGTACGGCTTGATGTCCTGGTACGTCTCGATGAACCGCTCGGGCGAGATGGGAGCGCCGTCGAGGCTGATGCGCTCGGTGATCGACTGCACGTGCGGCGAGGTGTAGCGGCCGGTGCGCAGCTCGAAGGCGCCGAGCAGGGCCTCGATCATGCGGGCCGTGGAGGTCTTGCCGTTGGTCCCGGTGATGTGGATCGACGGGTACGACCGCTGCGGCTCCCCCAGCACGTCCATCAGCGCGGCGATACGGCTGACGGAGGGCTCCAGCTTGGTCTCGCCCCAGCGGGTGGCGAGCTCTGTCTCGACCTCGCGCAGGGCCTTGTCGACCTCGGGGTCGGCGGGGCGCGCGGGAATGTCGGCGTCGGGCGGGCCGCCCTGGGTGCGCAGGGTTCGGCTGCCGGCCTCGATGACCGCGAGGTCGGGGTCGCGGGTGGTCTCCTCCGCGATGATCTCGTCGAAGCTGTCGAGGGGGTCGGGCTGGTCGTCGGCGTTGTGGTCTGGAGGGAGCTCGCTCACGGGGCCAGTCTACGGAGACCGACTGACATTGCTTGCGGTGGCTTATGTCCATGGACGACTGCTGGTCCGCAGGGGTTGCTCGCGCAGTTCCCCGCGCCCCTTGACTGCGTGAAGGCCCCGGCGCTGACCAGCACCGGAGCCTTCACGACCGTACGGACCCCTACGCCTGCGGCAGCCTCTCCAGCTGCGCCTGGATGCGGGCGATGTCCTCCTCCGCCTTGGCGAGGCGGGTGCGGATCTTGTCCACGACGTGGTCGGGGGCCTTCGCCAGGAACGCCTCGTTGCCGAGCTTGGCGTTGGCCTGAGCCTTCTCCTTCTCGGCCGCGGCCAGGTCCTTCGCGAGGCGCTTGCGCTCCGCCGCCACGTCGATCGTGCCGGAGAGGTCGAGGGCGACCTCGGCGCCGGCGACCGGGAGGGTCGCCGTGGCCGTGAAGGCGTCACCCTCCGGCTGGAGGCGCAGCAGCTGCCGGATGGCGGCCTCGTGGGGCGCGAACCGCGTGCCGTCGAGGGTCAGCCGGGCCGGGACCCGCTGGCCGGGCTGGAGGCCCTGGTCGGCGCGGAAGCGGCGGACCTCGGTGATGACCGACTGGAGGGACTCGATCTCGCGCTCGGCGTCGGCGTCCCGGAAGCCGCTGTCCTTGGGCCACTCCGCGATGACGACCGACTCGCCGCCGGTGAGCGTGGTCCACAGGGTCTCGGTGACGAACGGGACCACCGGGTGCAGCAGCTTCAGCGTGACGTCGAGGACCTCACCGAGGACGCGCTGGGAGACCTCCGCCGCCTCGCCGCCCGCCTGGAACGTCGTCTTGGACAGCTCGACGTACCAGTCGAAGACCTCGTCCCAGGCGAAGTGGAACAGGGCGTCGGAGAGCTTCGCGAACTGGTAGTCCTCGTAGAACGCGTCGACCTCGGCGACGACCGAGTTGAGGCGGGACAGGATCCAGCGGTCGGTCGCCGACATGTTCGAGGCGTCCGGCAGCGGACCCTCGATCGTCGCGCCGTTCATCATCGCGAAGCGCGTCGCGTTCCAGATCTTGTTGGCGAAGTTCCGGGAGCCCTGGACCCAGTCCTCGCCGATCGGGACGTCGACGCCCGGGTTGGCGCCGCGCGCGAGGGTGAACCGGAGGGCGTCGCTGCCGTACTTGTCCATCCAGTCCAGCGGGTTGACCGCGTTGCCGAAGGACTTCGACATCTTCTTGCCGAACTGGTCGCGGACCATGCCGTGCAGGGCGATGGTGTGGAACGGCGGGGTGCCGTCCATCGCGTACAGGCCGAACATCATCATCCGGGCGACCCAGAAGAAGAGGATGTCGTAGCCGGTGACCAGGACGGAGTTCGGATAGAACTTCGCGAGCGACTCCGTCTGTTCGGGCCAGCCGAGCGTGGAGAACGGCCACAGGCCGGAGGAGAACCAGGTGTCGAGGACGTCGGTGTCCTGACGCCAGCCCTCGCCGCTCGGCGGCTCCTCGTCGGGGCCGACGCAGACGACCTCGCCGTTCGGGCCGTACCAGACCGGGATGCGGTGGCCCCACCACAACTGCCGCGAGATGCACCAGTCGTGGAGGTTGTCGACCCAGTCGAAGTAGCGCTTCTCCATTTCCTGCGGGTGGATCTTGACCTTGCCGTCGCGGACGGCGTCACCGGCCGCCTTCGCGAGCGGGCCGACCTTGACCCACCACTGCATGGACAGACGCGGCTCGATGGTGGTCTTGCAGCGCGAGCAGTGGCCGACGGAGTGGACGTACGGCCGCTTCTCCGCGACGATCCGGCCCTCGGCGCGCAGCGCGGCGACGATCGCCGAGCGGGCCTCCAGCCGGTCCAGCCCCTGAAAGGGGCCGTGGGCGGTGATGACCGCGTGCTCGTCCATGATCGTCAGGGCCGGGAGGTCGTGGCGCTGGCCGATCTCGAAGTCGTTCGGGTCGTGCGCCGGGGTGACCTTGACGGCACCCGTGCCGAACTCGGGGTCCACGTGCTCGTCCGCGACGACCGGGATGGAGCGGTCGGTCAGCGGCAGCTTGACCAGCTTGCCGATCAGGTGCTTGTACCGCTCGTCCTCGGGGTGGACGGCGACGGCCGTGTCACCGAGCATCGTCTCGGCGCGGGTGGTGGCGACGACGATGGTGTCGTCCCCGTCGCCGTACTTCATGGAGACGAGCTCACCGTCGTCGTCCTGGTACTCGACCTCGATGTCCGAGATGGCCGTCAGACAGCGGGGGCACCAGTTGATGATGCGCTCGGCGCGGTAGATCAGCTCGTCGTCGTAGAGGCGCTTGAAGATGGTCTGGACGGCCTGGGACAGGCCCTCGTCCATCGTGAAGCGCTCGCGCGACCAGGCGACACCGTCGCCCAACCGCCGCATCTGGCCGCTGATCTGGCCGCCGGACTCGCCCTTCCACTGCCAGACCCGCTCGACGAACGTCTCACGGCCCAGGTCGTGGCGGGACTTGCCCTCCTTGGCGAGCTCCCGCTCGACGACGTTCTGCGTGGCGATACCGGCGTGGTCCATGCCGGGCTGCCACAGCGTCTCGTACCCCTGCATGCGCTTGCGGCGGGTCAGGGCGTCGATGAGGGTGTGCTCGAAGGCGTGCCCCAGGTGGAGCGAGCCCGTGACGTTCGGCGGCGGGATGACGATGGTGTACGGAGGCTTCTCGCTCTTCTCGTCCGCCTCGAAGTAACCCCGCTCCACCCAGCGCTCGTACAGCGGCCCCTCTACGTCGGCCGGCGCGTACTGGGTCGGCAGGTCGGTGCTGGGCGCTGGTGGCTGCTGCTGAGCGTTCTCGGTCACGGGGGTCAGTTTAGAGGTGTCACCGCCCCGTCCCGAAACGCGTTTGCTTCGTAACGGTGGGGGGCCCGATGCCATGCACACGGCGGGTCTGCGCCAGGATGTCTCGAACACATAAGCATCTGGAGGGGAACCCAGAAGATGAGTCACAACCAGCCGGGCCCGTACGGCGGGCAGCCCCAGCAGCCCGGTCCGTACGGCCAGCCGGGCCCGTACGGCCAGCCGCCGCAGACGCCCCAGCCCGGCTACGGCTACCCCCAGCAGGCTCCTCCGCCCCAGCCCGGCTACGGCTACCCGCAGCAGCCCCCGCAGGGCGTCCCGCCCCAGCAGGCTCCTTACGGGCAGCAGCCCCCGTACGGTCAGCAGCCGCCCTACGGCCAGCAGCCCCAGTACGGCGTCCCCCAGCCCCCGGCCCCGGGCGGCGGCAAGAAGAAGACGGGCCTGATCATCGGCGCGGTCGCGGTCGTGGCGGCGATCGGGGTGGGCGCGTACTTCGTGCTCGGCGGGGGCGGCGGCGCGGGCGCCCTGGAGGACGACGGGCCGCACAAGATCGCGACGCCGGCGACCGTGCTCAGCGAGTACAAGCGCACCACGAAGGACGGGCAGGCCGCCGGAAACGCGTCGGAGTTGGAAAAGAGCGGCGTCAAGAACGCCAAGACCGCGGCGGGCCTCTACTCCACGGTGGACCTGAGCGACTACGACCCCGACGATCCGTCGTCCGCGGCGAAGATGGCGGCGGCCAAGACGCTTTCGGTGGCCGGTGCCTACGGTGAGATCTCCGACCCGGAGGCGACGCTGGACCTGTTCTTCGCCAACTTCAAGAAGTCGGCCGAGAAGGAAGCCACCACCGGGTCCGGCAAGCCCGAGCTGGTCGGCGAACCCGAGGACGCGGACCTCGACGGCGCGGCCATGAAGTGCCAGTCGGTCAAGGGGCAGGACCAGCTGACCAAGAAGGAGAAGACCAACTGGTTCTGCGCATGGGCCGACTACAGCACGATCGCCATCGTGTCGCCGGGTGAGGCGTCGCAGGGCGTCACCAAGGACGTGGCGATCGACCTCACCACCAAGGTCCGCAAGGAGATCCGCGTCGAGGCCTGACGCCGGCAACGACGAAGGCGCCCAGCAGCAGTGCTGGGCGCCTTCGCGTGCAGTGGGTGGCTACGCCGTCTTCTGCTCCCCCGGCCCCCGCCCCCGCGCATCCCGCGGAATCAGCGTCGGGTTGACGTTCGACTGGACGACGTCCGCCGTGATGACGACCCGGGCCACGTCCTTGCGGGACGGGACCTCGTACATCACGCCCTGGAGGACCTCCTCCATGATGGCGCGCAGGCCGCGCGCGCCGGTCTGGCGGAGGATGGCCTGGTCGGCGATGGCCTCCAGGGCCTCGCGCTCGAAGTCCAGCTCCACGCCGTCGAGTTCGAAGAGGCGCTGGTACTGCTTGACGAGCGCGTTGCGCGGCTCGACGAGGATCTGGAGCAGGGCCTCGCGGTCGAGGTTGTGGACCGAGGTGATGACCGGGAGACGGCCGATGAACTCGGGGATCATGCCGAACTTGACCAGGTCCTCCGGCATGACCTCCTGGAACTGGTCCTTGGACTCCATCTCGCGCTTGGAGCGGATCTGCGCGCCGAAGCCGATGCCCTTGGCGCCGGCCCGGGACTCGATGATCTTCTCCAGTCCGGCGAAGGCACCGCCCACGATGAACAGCACGTTCGTCGTGTCGATCTGGATGAACTCCTGGTGGGGGTGCTTACGGCCGCCCTGCGGCGGGACCGAGGCCGTGGTGCCCTCCAGGATCTTCAGCAGGGCCTGCTGGACGCCCTCGCCCGACACGTCGCGCGTGATCGAGGGGTTTTCACTCTTCCTCGCGACCTTGTCGATCTCGTCGATGTAGATGATCCCGGTCTCGGCCTTCTTGACGTCGTAGTCGGCCGCCTGGATCAGCTTGAGCAGGATGTTCTCGACGTCCTCGCCGACGTAACCGGCCTCCGTGAGGGCCGTGGCGTCGGCGATCGCGAAGGGGACGTTCAGCATGCGCGCGAGGGTCTGCGCGAGGAGGGTCTTGCCGGAGCCCGTGGGGCCGAGGAGCAGGATGTTGGACTTCGCCAGCTCGATGGCGTCGTCACGGCCGCTCGCCCCGCCGTTCTCGCCGGCCTGGACTCGCTTGTAGTGGTTGTACACCGCTACGGAGAGGGCCTTCTTGGCGGCCTCCTGGCCGACCACGTAGCCCTCGAGGAACTCGTAGATCTCGCGCGGCTTCGGGAGCTCCTCCCAGCGGACCTCGCTGGTCTCCGCCAGTTCTTCCTCGATGATCTCGTTGCAGAGGTCGATGCACTCGTCGCAGATGTACACACCGGGCCCTGCGATGAGCTTCTTGACCTGCTTCTGGCTCTTGCCGCAGAACGAGCACTTGAGCAGATCGCCGCCGTCACCGATGCGTGCCACGGTGTGCTTCCCCTTCGCCTGGGAGACTCCTGGACGTCGACGTCCAGCGGACTCCTGGTGCTGCCTTATGTCCGACGGTACCTTGCCGGGCCCCCCGTTCGGGCCCCCCTTGGCGCGGTTCGCTTTGACGTGAACCGAGCCAAACCGTGCCAAGGGGCGGCAGACGTTACAGCCTCTCGCCTCAGCGCAGGCTCGAGTTGTCCATCTTCCGGGTGGTGATGATCTGGTCGATCAGGCCGTAGCTGAGCGCGTCCTCGGCCGTGAGGATCTTGTCGCGCTCGATGTCCTCGCGGATCTTCTCGACCGGCGTGGTGGAGTGCTTGGCCAGCATCTCCTCCAGCTGCGCGCGCATCCGCAGGATCTCGTTCGCGGCGATCTCCAGGTCGGAGACCTGACCGCGGCCGGTCTCGCTGTACGGCTGGTGGATCAGCACGCGCGCGTTCGGCAGGGCCATGCGCTTGCCCGGCGTACCGGCGGCCAGCAGGATGGCGGCGGCGGAGGCCGCCTGGCCCATGCAGACCGTCTGGATGTCCGGCTTCACGTACTGCATCGTGTCGTAGATCGCCGTGAGCGCCGTGAAGGAGCCGCCGGGGCTGTTGATGTAGACCGAGATGTCACGGTCGGGGTCCATCGACTCCAGGCACAGCAGCTGCGCCATGACGTCGTTGGCGGAGGCGTCGTCGATCTGGACGCCGAGGAAGATCACGCGCTCCTCGAAGAGCTTCGCGTACGGGTCGTACTCGCGGATGCCCTGGGAGGTGCGCTCGACGAAGCGCGGGATGACGTAGCGGGACTCGGCCTGCGGGCCGGTGTAGCGGCCCTGCGAGGCGCTCATGTCCTGCACGGCGGGCATACGGTCGTAGATCCCACTGCCGGGGAACTGGTTCACGGTGTCTCCTGAAAGGGGCTGAGGCGGTCGGCTGGGGCTGTCTGGGGTCGCTGGGGCCCGGGAGGGCTCCGTGGGCCTCACGGGGCGCCACAGGCCCCGTGGGGACCGCTCAGGCCCCGGTGCCGCCGCCGCCCGGCATACCGGCGGCCGTGGGGATGACGTCGTCGATGAGGCCGTACTCCTTGGCCTCGAAGGCGTCGAACCAGCGGTCGCGGTCCGAGTCGCGGGTGATCTGCTCGACCGTCTGCCCCGTGTGCTGGGACGTGAGCTCGGCCATGCGCTTCTTGGTGTGCAGCAGCCGCTCGGCGTGGATCTTGATGTCCGAGGCCGAACCGGCGAGGCCGGCGGAGGGCTGGTGGATCAGGATCTCGGCGTTCGGCAGCGCGAAGCGCTTGCCGGGGGTGCCGGCGCTGAGCAGGAACTGACCCATCGAGGCCGCGAGGCCCATGGCGATGGTCACCACGTCGTTCTTGATGAACTGCATGGTGTCGTAGATCGCCATGCCGGCCGTGATGGAACCGCCGGGGCTGTTGATGTACAGGTAGATGTCCTTGTCCGGGTCCGCGGCAAGGAGCAGCAGCTGCGCGGTGATCTTGTTCGCGATGTCGTCGTCGACCGGCTGGCCGAGGAAGATGATCCGCTCGTTGAGCAGCCGGTTGTAGACCTGGTCGCCGAGGCCACCACCGATGGAAGGCTCGCCGGCGGCTGAGGGCATCAGATTCGTCACGTATCCACCTGCTCGTCTTACGACGGCGCCGGGCCGTCTCACGTTTCCCTAGGGGCTAGGAGCCGTTCGGGGACTCCACTGCCCTCGTATTCATGGACCCTAACGCGCGGGTCCCTTCGGGGAATCCCGGAGATGGGAGTGTTCGCCGGGGGCGTAGCGACTCGGGGGCAACGGTGCGGGTGTACGACAGGAGGGCCCGGGGTTCACACCCCGGGCCCTCCCTGCGATTCGACCGGTGCCGGGGGCTCAGCCCTCGGTCTTCTCCTCGGCCGGGGCGTCCTCGGCCGGGGTCTCCTCGGCGGAGGCCTCGGTGGTCTCCTCTTCCTCGTCGTCGAGGTCGATGATCTCGCCGTTGGTGTCCTTGACCGTGGCCTTCTCGACCACGACGGCCAGGGCCTTGCCGCGGGCGACCTCGCCGACCAGGAGCGGAACCTGGCCGCCCTCGACGACCGCCTGGGCGAACTGGTCGGGGGACATGCCGGAGGAGGCCGCACGCCGCATGAGGTGCTCGGTGAGCTCCTCCTGGTTGACGTTGAGCTTCTCCTGCTTGACGAGCTCGTCGAGCACGAACTGGGTCTTGATGCCCTTGACCGCGGCTTCCTTGGTCTCGGCGTCGAACTCCTCCTCGCTCTTGCCCTGGATCTCCAGGTACTTCGCGAGGTCGAGGCCCATCTGGCCGAGCTGGTGGTGCTCGAGGTTGTGCTTGCGGGTGTTGATCTCGTCCTCGAGCAGCTTCTCGGGGACCGGGACCTCGACCAGCTCGAGCAGCTTCTCCAGGACGCGCTCCTGGGCCTGCGTGGCCTGGTCGTACTGCTTCATGTTCTCGAGGCGCTTGCGGCTGTCCGCGCGCAGCTCCTCGATGGTGTCGAACTCGGAGGCGAGCTGCGCGAAGTCGTCGTCCAGCTCGGGCAGTTCACGCTTGGCGACCTGGGTGACCTTGACGGTGACCTCGGCCTCCTTGCCGGCGGCGGAGCCGCCCTTGAGCTCGGAGGTGAAGGTGGCCTCGCCACCGGCCTCCAGGCCCGTCACGGCGTCGTCGATGCCGTCCAGCAGCTCGCCGGAGCCGATGGTGTAGGAGACGCCGTCGGCGACTCCGTCCTCGAGGACCTCGCCGTCGACCTTGGCGCGCAGGTCGATCGTCACGACGTCGCCGTCCTCGGCGGCACGCTCGACCGGGGCGGTGGAGGCGAAGCGCTCGCGCAGCTCCTCGACGGCCTTGTCGACGTCCTCGTCGGTGACCTCGACCGCGTCGACCTCGACCTCGATGCCGGAGAAGTCCGGGATCTCGATGGCCGGGCGGATGTCGACCTCGGCGGTGAAGTTCAGCGTCTCGCCGTCCTTCAGCTCCGTGATGTCGACCTCGGGCTGGCCCAGCACGCTGAGCTCGGCCTCGTTGACCGCGTCGGTGTAGAACTTCGGAAGCGCGTCGTTGACCGCCTCCTCCAGAACCGCACCGCGGCCGAACCGCTGGTCGATGACCCGGGCCGGGACCTTGCCCTTGCGGAAGCCCTTCACCGTGACCTGCTGGTTGATCTTCTTGTACGCCGCGTCGAGGCTGTCCTTGAGCTCCTCGAAGGGCACCTCGACAGTGAGCCGAACCCGAGTCGGGTTCAGGGTCTCCACGGCGCTCTTCACGGTTCGGTCTCCTTGTGGCTGACTTCTTGGTTTCTGCCGGGGCCAGAACGGCCCGGCGGATTTCGCCGCCCGGAGGACTTCAGACGATGAGACACACGGGCGTGCAGCTTGCATAGTAACGGCAGCGACTACACCGCCCAAAAGGCGATCACGTGAGTGATCGGATGGGCGACCACGCGAGGTGATCGGATGGCTGGTCGGGGTGGCGGGATTTGAACCCACGGCCTTCCGCTCCCAAAGCGGACGCGCTACCAAGCTGCGCCACACCCCGTCTGGTGCGACACGTAGGGTACATGCCGCAAGGCGGCGTGGCCGCCGCATTTCCACTGGGTGTGTGCCGCGTCGGCTCCGGCGGGAATGCGGTGTGCGGCGGAGGGGGCCGACCCGCTACGATGCCTTCAGTGCCGCGGTCATCCGACCTGCGGCGCGTCCTGTGCGGGCGTAGCTCAATGGTAGAGCCCTAGTCTTCCAAACTAGCTACGCGGGTTCGATTCCCGTCGCCCGCTCTCAATGGCTCAGGGCCAGGTCAGAGGATCATTCCTCCGCCTGGCCCTGAGTGTTTCCAGGGGTTGTGTTCACGGGGTGTGGCCGCCGCAGATGGCCGCGACCAGGTCACTCAGCCGCGGGCCTGGCGCAGGGCCGAGGGTGGTGGAGCAGCGGCGGCGCAGCCGGGTTGTGAAGCGCTGCCAGAGCTGACCGGCGTAGTTGCTGAACAGCACCGTGCCCGCGTAGTCGTAGGTGGCCGGATCGAGGGCCGTACCAAGAGCGGAGTGGGGGCGCCGTTCCCGGCCGCGGGCGGTAGTGGTGTGCGCGGAGTGCTCCCATCCCGACCACCATCGGCCCAGGCAGAGCCGAGCGGACGTGGCCCATGGCGTCCGCTCCACTGTGGGTGGAGAAAGGAAGCGGGTGCGGCTTGACGTGGGCCTGTACCGTGAGCGCCGCAGACCTCGGTAAGGATTGAGCGGGTGCCCGTGCAGGCGATCAGACGCGTCGTTGCTAGCGCTCTCCTGCTCTGTGGTGCGTTGCTCGGTGCGCGGGAACTTCAGCGGCAGGCTTCCAGCCGCAGCGGGAAGAAGAGCCTCATGGCGCTTGCGTTCGCCCTCTGTGCTGCTGGCGTGCTGATCAGCCAGGCATAGCGGAACTCGGAGTGTTCGTGCCCCCTGCGTGCACGGTCGGATGGCGAGCGGCGGGGCACGTCGGCAAGTCGCGCGAAACGCGCAGGTCACCGTCTTACCAGGTCAGAGCAGAGGTGTTCTCCGGCGGTGCACCGGAGGAACGAGCATGCTGTCGGCCCGGCCGCCGTCGTCGTGCTGCGGCCGTCGGCGATCGCGGCGAGTGCGGCGGTCGGCCTCAGGTGCCGGGGTCCGGGTCGCGTGGCGGTCGGTGCTGTTCCGTCGAGGTTCTGTCGGGCCGCCGCGCCCGGTGGGGGCCGCGTCGGGCCATGCCGTGCCTGCGGGCTCGGTCGGCCAGGGGCGGCGGCCATGGACGCACGGGGCGCGGTGCGCCGGCGCCGGGCCCGGAGAGCAGCGTGCCGGAGTGGCGCCCGAGCCCGTACGAGACGGCCCTGCGCGTCGTCGAGGGCGAACATGTCGGCGGCCGGGCCGACGTCCTGGGGGGCGGCGAACTGTTCCGGGGACATGTAGGGCGGCGTGCCCAGGACGCGGGCGGTCGGGCTGGGGACGTCGGAGGCGGCGAACTCGGCGGCGCGGGGAGATGACGCGGGGGCCGTCCTCGGCGGGCATCGCGTTGGCCGGCTTCAGGTCGCGGTGGACGACTCCGGCGCGGTGGATGTCACGCAGCGCCTCGGAAACGGGTGCGGAACTCGTCGTCGTCGGCGTACTGGCTGTGCACGACCTTGACGGCGAGGCGCCGACCGGAGACCGCGAGCGGGCCAGGTGGACCACACCCATGCCGTCGGAGGCCAGGCATCCTCGATGCCGTAGCCGCCCCCTTCCGCCGGGTCAGGAGCGCAGCACCATGCCCGTACGTTCCCCCGTCACCCCCCGGTCAGAAGCTGATGGAGTTGATGGTCTCCGCTATCGAGTTGAGGAACCGGTTGATGGACGGGGCCATGCCGGTCGAGGCGAGGAAGAAGCCGAAGAGGATCGCCACGATCGCCGGCCCTGCCTTGATGGATCCCCCTCTCAGCAACACCACAAGGATGATCGCCAACAGCAGCACCACAGACAGTGAAATGGCCACAACTGATCACACCCTCGGTCGGTCCGCTCTCCCGGCCCGGGGACGCGACCCCGCGCACCCCCGCCAGAACCATCGTGCCACCAACGCGGCCGGGCTATGCGGCCGGTGACGCATCGACTACGCGCGTGTCGCCCCCGCCCGCGCGGCTCGCCTGCGCGCGGAGACCCAACATCGAGGAGTCGCACGGCAATTCGACGAGCCACCCGACAGTGAATTCGGCCGCATCGTTTCCGTCTCCACACAACGCGTTCGCAGGAAATTCGAATTGTTGCCGCGGACTCATCAACGCCCTTGCGAAACAGGGGTCGAAGAGGGCTGAAGCAGACATTCCGCTGGAGTCGCCTGCTGGTCTTATGCGTCACTTAGTCCGGAAGTATCACGACAAGCAGGGCCTAGGCGGTGCACACAATCCGGCATCGGACGATGTGTTGGCCATCACGCCGACAGTGACGTCAACTACCCGTAATCCGGGGTACCCGCAGCGAATAGCCAGGAATCACGTCCGGCGTTTTACGAATAGCTACAGGGAACGCTAGGGTGCCTCAGATGTTCCACGCTGCCTCGTCCCCCGTACGCGCAGCGAGGTCCCGGATCGTCTCCCCGAGCTCCTGGTGGGAGGGTCTGTGACGAACTCGCTGCGACCGAACGGCGACCGCAGGGCGCCACTTCCCCCGGCACAGTCACCGGCCGACGGAGTGCCGAGCCCGCGCTCGCCGCAGAGCACGCAGAAGAAGCAGAACGGCAGACAGCGCGACGCGTTCTTCGACAACGCCAAGTACCTCGCGATCGTCCTGGTGGCCATGGGCCACGCCTGGGAGCCGCTCAAGGGCGACAGCCGGATACTCGAGGCGGCGTACCAGGTCGTCTACGCGTTCCACATGCCGGCGTTCATCATCATCTCCGGCTACTTCTCCCGCAGTTTCGACATGCGGCCCGACCGGCTGAAGCGCCTGATCACCGGCGTTGCCGTGCCGTACATCATCTTCGAGACGGCCTATCCGCTCTTCAAGCGGGTCATCGACAACGACCCGCACCAGGAGATCAGCCTTCTCGACCCCTGGTACCTGACCTGGTTCCTGGTCGCGCTGTTCATCTGGCGCCTGACCACCCCCATCTGGAACCTGGTGCGCTGGCCGCTGCCGCTGGCGCTGGTTCTCGCCATGCTGGCGACCGTCACCCCGGAGATCGGTGACGACCTGGATCTGCAGCGCGTCCTGCAGTTCCTGCCGTTCTTCGTGCTGGGCCTGGTGATGAAGCCCGAGCACTTCCACATGGTGCGGCGCCGTTCGGTGCGGATCGCCTCGGTGCCGCTGTTCGCCGTCGCGCTGGCCTTCAGCTGGTGGGCGGTGCCGCGCATGAACACCGCCTGGTTCTACCACCGTGACGCCGCCCAGGAGCTGGGCGCCCCGTGGTGGACCGGCCCGGTCATGGTGCTGGCGATGTTCGGCTGCTCCCTGGCGCTGACCGCCTGCTTCTTCGCCTGGGTGCCGCGCCGCCACATGTGGTTCACCGCCCTCGGCGCCGGCACGCTCTACGGCTACCTGCTGCACGGCTTCCTGGTGAAGGCCGGCGACTACGAGGGCTGGTTCGAGGCGTCCTGGCTGCACCAGCCGGCCGGTGAGATCCTCGTGACCGCCCTCGCGGCCGCCGTCGTGACGATGCTGTGCACCAAGCCGGTGCAGCGCGTCTTCCGGTTCGCGATGGAGCCGAAGATGGCATGGGCCTTCAAGCGGGACGCGGCCGAGCTGGCCCGTGAACGCCAAGGCGCCGAGCGCCGCGAACGCGAGCGCGAGCGCGAGAAGGTCAACGCCTGACCTGCACGGCAGGGTTCATCCGACGAGACCGAGAAGTGCGCGCATCCGTGCGTACTTCTCGGTCAGTCGTTCGCGGGTCGCCTCGTCGAGGACCGCGAGGCGGGCCGGGTCCGCGTTGTGCGCCAGGTCCGACTCCTTCACCAGCAACGCGCCGGGCGTGGCGAGGATCCGCGCGGCGTACTCCTCCGGCGGCTCCCCCGCCCGCTTGGTGACCGCGAGGACGATGTCCTTCGTACGGCTGCTCAGCGCGGCCTCGCGCAGCCACTTCGGGGAGAGGGCGTCGTCCTCGACGGCGTCGTGCAGCCAGGCCGCCGCGATCTGCTCCTCGTCGCCGCCCCGCGCCCGCACGCCCTCGGCCACGGCCCGGAGGTGTTCGGCGTAGGGCCGTCCCGCCTTGTCGGTCTGGCCGGTGTGCGCGGCACGGGCGGTGGCCTCCACTTGGGCCAGGGTCATACGGGATGTCTCGGTCACCGCTCCAGTGTCTCGCGCGGCGCCGCCCGAACCCACCTCAGCGGATCGAGGCGGCCGTCGGGCCCTCGCGGCAGATCAGCAGCAGGGCCCGGTCGTCGTTGACGTCCTTGGCCACGGCCTCGATGAGATGCCAGGCGGCGCCGTGGAAGCCGCCGGCGACATAGCGGTCGGCCTCGCCGGTGAGGCGGTCGATGCCCTCGACGATGTCGCGGTCGGCGGTCTCCACCAGTCCGTCCGTGAACAGCATCAGCACGTCCCCCGGCCGCAGGGAGCCCTTCACCGGGTCGAACTGGGCGCCGTCGTACACCCCGAGGAGCGGGCCCTCGGCCGTCTTCTCCTCCCAGCGGCCGCTGCCGGCGCTGAGCTGGAGGCCCGGCGGGTGGCCCGCGGAGTAGAGCTCGTAGTCGCCGGAGTCCAGGTCGAGGACCAGGTGGATGGAGGTGGCGAAGCCCTCGTCCCAGTCCTGGCGGAGGAGATAACCGTTCGCGGCCGGGAGGAAGGCGTGCGGCGGGAGGGAGCCGAGCAGGCCGCCGAACGCGCCGGACAGCAGCAGGGCACGGGAACCCGCGTCCATGCCCTTGCCGGAGACGTCGGTGAGGACGACCTCGAGCGTACGGCCGCCGTTGGTGCGCGCCGCCACCACGAAGTCGCCCGAGAAGGACTGGCCGCCCGCGGGGCGCAGCGCCATCTCCCGGTGCCAGCCGTCCGGCAGGTCGGGCAGCTTGCTCTGCACCCGGATGCGTTCACGCAGGTCGAAGAGCATGGTGCCGCCGCGCCGCCAGGGCACGCCCACCCGGCTGCGGAACTGGGCGAGGAGCAGCCCGAAGAAGCCGCAGGCCGCGACCACGAGCACCACGCCGGGGGTGACCCTGGACGGGCCCTCCGTGTACGGGCCGAGCTGCACCGACTCCACGATCAGTGCCGTGGCCGCCGCCGCGTACAGGCCGAGCAGGCTCGCGGGGCGGAGCAGCAGGCCGCCCACGACGACCGGCAGGACCAGCGCGGCCGGCGAGAACCACACCGAGTTCGCCAGCGTCGCGGCCGCGATCAGGGGAACCATCACGAGCAGACCGGCCAGGGCGATCCAGTCCGAGCCGTTGCCGCGGAAGTAGTCCACGGCGGCTCGGCGCACGCCGACGCGGACCCGGTGCCACTGCTTCTTCAACCGGGCCGTGAACGTGTCGGCTTCCGCGCGCCGCTCTCGTCCTGATGCCATTAGTTCGGGACCCTATCCATCGGACCAGCCCCTTGGCACGGGAGGTCCCACTTGTCCCCCGTCCGAGGGCCGACTTCACAGTGAACTTCACAGCGCGCAGCCCTGCCGCCACCCGGGAGAAATTCCCTCGCTCGCCCCGCATTGCCCTGGTAGGCATGGCTCATGGGAACTGACGCGAACGGTCTTTCGCCCGACTTGCGGGTCCTGCGGCAGGACGATTGGGACAAGTGGTACGACTGCCTCGTCCGAGGTTTCGGAGGGGTGCCGGAGTCCGCCGAGGAGCGGGAGTTGTGGAAGTCGCTGACCGAGTTCGACCGTTCACTCGGTACCTGGGACGGGGACGAGTGCGTGGGGACGGCCGGGGCGTTCAGCTTCCGGCTGACCGTGCCCGGCGGCGCGTCATTGCCGGTCGCGGGCGTCACGATGGTCAGCGTGGCCGCCACGCATCGCCGGCGCGGAATCCTGACCTCGATGATGCGGCGGCAGCTGGACGATGTGCGCACGTGGGGTGAGCC
The DNA here is from genome assembly GCF_044764825.1 of Streptomyces sp. NPDC093598. Classification (NCBI taxonomy): domain Bacteria; kingdom Bacillati; phylum Actinomycetota; class Actinomycetes; order Kitasatosporales; family Streptomycetaceae; genus Streptomyces; species Streptomyces sp. NPDC093598. The sequence continues at coordinate 1,004,639 of NZ_JBIWIV010000001.1, forward strand.
GCTGGCCGTGCTCACGGCGTCCGAGCCGGCGATCTACGGGCGGTTCGGATACGGCAACGCGACCGTGTCGCTGACCGCCGAGATCGACACGACCCGGGTCCGGCTGTCGGTGCCGGACGGTACGGATGACGTACGGGTGCGGTACGCGGTACCGGCCGATGTGCTCGACGCGTGCGAGGCGGTGTACGCCCGGCTGGTTCCGGCGCGGCCCGGGATGCTGGCCCGGCGGCCCGGCTGGGAGCGGCTCGGGGTGCTCGATCCGGCGAGCGAGCGGGAGGGGGCGTCGCCCCTGCAGTGCGTGCTCGCCGAGCGGGACGGGGAGACGGTGGGGTACGCGCGGTACCGCGTCAAGCCCGAGTGGGAGCTGTCCGGGTCCAACGGCACGGTGATCGTGGAGGACTTGGCGGCGCTGGACCCCGCGGCGGACGCGGCGTTGTGGCGGTTCCTGATCGGGATCGACCTGACAGCGAAGGTGACCATGCGGGGGCGTCCGGTGGACGACGCGTGGCAGTACCTGGTGTCCGACCCGCGGCGGTGCCATCCGTGGGTGCGGGACTCCCTGTACGTGCGGCCGGTGGAGGTGGGGGCCGCGCTGGAGGCGCGGACGTATCAGACGCCGGTGGACGTGGTGTTCGAGGTGGAGGACTCGTTCTGCCCCTGGAATGCCGGGCGTTGGCGGTTGAGCGGGGACGCGAAGGGCGCGTCCTGCGAGCGTACGACGGATGCGGCGGATGTCGCCCTGTCGGTGCGGGAGTTGGGCGCGGCGTATCTCGGCGGTGTGTCGCTGGCCTCGCTGGGGGCGGCGGGACGCGTGCGGGAGCTTCGGTCGGGGGCGCTGGCGGAGGCGTCGCTCGGGTTCGGGGCGGGTGTGCCGCCGTGGTTGCCGCACGGGTTCTGATGCCCGCCCGGTTTCAGGGGCGTTGGCAGGCCGGGCACCAGAAGAGGTTGCGGGCGGCGAGGTCGGCGGTGCGGATCTCGCCGCCACAGATGTGGCAGGGCAGGTTGGCCCTGCGGTAGACGTACACCTCGCCGCCGTGGTCGTCCACGCGGGGCGGGCGGCCCATCGCCTCCGGGGTGTGTTCCGGGCGGACGGTGTCGATGCGGTTGTTGCGGACGCCCTCGCGCATGAGGTCGACGAGGTCGCTCCAGATCGCGTGCCACTCGGTGGGGGTGATGTCCTGGCCGGCGCGGTACGGGTCGATGCGGTGCCGGAAGAGGACCTCCGCGCGGTAGACGTTTCCGACGCCGGCGATGACCTTCTGGTCCATGAGGAGGGCGGCGATCGTCGTACGGCTGCGGGTGATGCGGCGGTAGGCGGTGTCCGGGTCGGCGTCGTCGCGGAGCGGGTCGGGGCCCAGGCGGTCGTGTATCGCCTGCTTCTCCGGGGGTGTGATCAGGGCGCAGGTGGTGGGGCCTCGGAGGTCCACGTAGGTCTTTTCGTTCGCCAGGCGGAGGCGGACGGTGTCGGTGGGTGGCGGTGCGGGGGCGGGACCGAAGGTGACCTTGCCGAAGAGGCCGAGGTGGATGTGGACCCAGTCGGTGTCGCGGAAGCCGAGGAAGAGGTGTTTGCCGTGGGCTTCCGTGTGGGTCAGTTCCGTGCCGGCGAGGAGGGTGGCGGCGGCTGTGAACTTGCCCTGGGGGCTGGTGGCGCGGGGCGTTGTGCCGAGGAAGGCGGTGCCGTAGTCCTGGGCCAGGCGGTGGATGGTGTGGCCTTCCGGCACGGTTCTCCCTGTGATCGTTGCCCTTGCCTTGACGCGGGCACGGGTCGATGTCCGCTCAGCACGCCGGGGCCGAACGCCCTCAAGCCTGGCCCACCCACCCACCCGAATCGGCTCCGAGGCTGAGGTCGAAAGACCTCGGGGCTCCGCCCCCGAACCCCGGCGGGGACTGCGTCCCCTGCACCCCTCGCGGGCCTCCGCTCCTGCCCCCCCCGCAGTGTCCCGCCCCGCCGTGGACGGGGACTCCGGGCCACGCGATATGCGGCGTGGAGCGGAGTCCGTCGCGGTCAGGGCGCCTGTGGGGCGGTTACTGCTGCGGGTGGTGCGGGGGGATCGGGGGCAGGTCGCCGGTCGTTTCGTAGTCGGCCAGCATGTCGATGCGGCGAATGTGACGTTCGTCACCGGAGAACGGGGTGTTGAGGAAGGTTTCCACGAACTTCGTCGCCTCGTCCTGCGAGTGCATGCGCGCGCCCACCGCGACGACGTTCGCGTTGTTGTGCTGACGGCCCAAGGACGCCGTCTCCTCGCTCCAGGCGAGGGCCGCGCGGACGCCCTTGACCTTGTTCGCGGCGATCTGCTCGCCGTTGCCCGAGCCGCCGATGACGACGCCGAGGGCGTCGGGGTCCGCGGCCGTGCGCTCCGCCGCCCGGAGGCAGAAGGGCGGGTAGTCGTCCTGGGCGTCGTAGATGTGCGGGCCGCAGTCGACGGGGTCGTGACCCGCCGCCTTCAGCCACTCGACGAGGTGGTTCTTGAGTTCGTAGCCCGCATGGTCCGAGCCGAGGTACACGCGCATGGGACGAGTGTGACATGGGTGTTTCGGGGAAGGCGCGCGGGGTGGCGCTCATGAAAACCCGAGGCAAATGTGAGCCGCATTACTGAACCTCAGGAAAACCTCAAGTAACAATCTGGATTCAAAGGTTCTCCTATACGTTCGCCTCCGATTCACTGGACCGGCTCGTACACCGCTCGTACGAGCTCCCCGTACACCGCCATGCCGCGAAACACCCCGTTCGTACGGCTCGGGCGTTTCGTACGGAAGTACAGCTCCCCGGCGCAAAGGAAATCCGTTCCATGACCTCGCAGCCGACCATGAACAAGGCCGGAAACGACCCCGGAGGGCCCGGAGAACCCGGAGCCCAGGGCTCCGGGCTGCAGGCCGGGCTCAAGAACCGGCATCTTTCGATGATCGCCATCGGCGGTGTCATCGGCGCCGGACTCTTCGTGGGGTCCAGCTCCGGTATCGCCACCGCCGGACCCGGCATCCTGCTGTCGTACGCCCTCGTCGGCACGCTCGTGGTGCTGGTGATGCGGATGCTCGGTGAGATGTCGGCCGCCAACCCGACCTCGGGTTCCTTCTCCGCGCACGCCGACCGGGCGCTCGGGCCCTGGGCCGGTTTCTCCATCGGCTGGCTGTACTGGTTCTTCTGGGTGGTCGTGCTGGCCGTCGAGGCGACCGCCGGTGCGGTGATCCTCGAGGGCTGGATACCGGCCGTGCCGCAATGGGGCTGGGCCCTGATCGTGATGCTGGTGCTGACCGCCACCAACCTCGTCTCCGTCGGCTCCTATGGCGAGTTCGAGTTCTGGTTCGCCGGCATCAAGGTCGTCGCGATCGCCGCGTTCATCGTCATCGGCGGACTGGCCGTCTTCGGGCTGCTGCCCGGCGTGGACAGCGAGCAGGCGGGGCTGAGCAACCTGACCGAGCACGGCGGCTTCCTGCCCAACGGGGCAGGCGCCATCCTCACCGGCGTGCTGCTCGTCGTGTTCTCCTTCATGGGCAGCGAGATCGCCACCCTGGCCGCCGGTGAGTCCGAGAACCCGCGGCAGGCCGTCACCAAGGCCACCAACAGCATCATCTGGCGTGTCGCCGTGTTCTACCTCGGCTCGATCGCGGTCGTCGTGTGCCTGCTTCCGTGGGACAGCAAGTCCATCACCAAGGACGGCTCCTACGTCGCCGCGCTCGACTCCCTCGGTATCGCGCACGCCGGTCAGATCATGAACTTCATCGTGCTGACCTCGGTGCTGTCCTGCCTCAACTCCGGCCTCTACACCGCCTCCCGCATGGCCTTCTCCCTCGGCCAGCGCGGCGACGCGCCGAAGGCCTTCGCCCGCACGACCTCCAACGGCGTGCCGCGCACGGCGATCCTCGCGTCCGTCGCCTTCGGTTTCGTCGCGGTCTTCTTCAACTACAAGTTCCCGGACTCCGTCTTCCTCTTCCTCGTGAACTCCAGCGGCGCGGTCGCCCTGTTCGTGTGGCTGGTGATCTGTTTCTCCCAGCTGCGCATGCGGAAGATCATCAAGGCCGAGGCGCCCGAGAAGCTCGTGGTGAAGATGTGGCTGTACCCGTACCTGACCTGGGCGACCGCCGGGCTGATCGTGTTCATCCTCGGCTACATGCTCACCGACACCGAGCACGACGGGCGCCAGACCATCCTGCTGTCGCTGCTCGTCGCGGCGGTGGTGCTCGTCATCGCCTTCGTCAAGCACAAGGTCCGCGGGGGCCGGCCGGCCGCCGACGCCCCGCAGGTCCAGGGTGAGGAGCGGAGCGAGGTTTCGGCCGGCTGATCCTTTGGCCGCTCACCGTTCGTCGTGAACGGGGGCCCGTGGTGCGTGCCGCCGCCCGGCTGCACGCACCACGGGCCCCCGTTCCGTTTGCCTACAGCACCGTGAAACTGTCCTTGACCTTCTCGTAGGTGGCGAGTGCCTCCTGTCCGGTCGCGTCGTCGTACCACGTGTTGACCTGGTACGACTTGCCGGTCACGGTGAAGCCGAGCAGACGGGCGTGCCAGTGCACTCCCTTCAGCGTGAACGTGTACTCCCAGACCACCGCCGGGTGGCCGCGGAACGTGGTCTCCTCCAGACGGATCTTGCGGTAGTCCTGGCCCTGGTGGGCGTTGCGCTCCGAGGTCTGCCAGGTCTCCAGCAGGTCGCCGCGGGCCAGGGAGGACTTGCCGACCAGCTCCTGGGAGCCGTCCGGGGAGGTGTAATGCACTTCCGCGCCCGTCTTCAGATCCCGCCGCCAGCCCTCGGGTGTCGCCCAGGCGAACCCACCGGCCTCCCGGTGCGTCCCCGGCGGCAGGGTCTGCGGCCTGGTGGTGCCCTCGACGGTGGGTGAGGGGGTGGGGCCGCCGGTGGTGGCCGGTGCGGACGCCGAGGGCCCTGCGCGGGGAGAGTCGTCACCGCCCGGTGAGCCTGACGAGGTCGCCAGCAGGATTCCTGCGACCGTGCCGGCGGTGGCAAGGGTGGCTGCCACGGCGGTGAGCACCGTACGGCGGCGGCCCACGCCGGTACGGGGACGGGGTGCGGCCGGGACGGCCGGGCCGGGGAGTTCACCCGGCGGCATCGGCACGGGGGTGGGGTGGGGACGGCGCTCGGTCTCCGCCTGTGCGCGGGCGAGGGACACGAGGCCTTGGGCCTGCCCGGACGTTTCGGTGGGTGTGGTGTGTGAGGGGTGATGGTGCGGGTCCGGGACAGGGGCGGGTCGGCGGGGGTCCCGGGCCGCCGGGAGGTGGTCGGGGGCGGGTGATTGCCGTGGAAGTGCGGGGGTAGATGTCCGCGACTGCGGCTCCGGGGCTGGTTGTCGCCTACCGAGGGTGGGTTCCAGATCAGGGGCCGACTCCGGCGCCGGCCTCGGTGCGGACTCCTCGTCCGCCACAGACTCCGGCCGTGACTCCCTTTCCGGTTCCGTTGCCGGGTCCCGCGGTCCCACCGAGACCGTCGGTGTCGGAGCCGGGAACGCCACGGGTTCCAGCGCCGCTTCCAGAGCCTCCAGGTCCGGGCGGGACGAGGGTTCCTTGGCCAGCAGGGAGGTCAGGATGTTCCGCAACGAGCCGGCCGTGGCGGGGAGTTTTGGCTCCTCGTACAAAACCGCGTGCAGGGTCGCGAGCGTGGTGTCGCGGGCGAACGGGGAGCGGCCGCCGAGGGCCGCGCAGAGGGTCGCGCCGAGGGACCAGATGTCGGACGGTGGGCCCTGCGGGCGGCCGGAGATGCGCTCGGGGGCCATGTAGTCGGGCGAGCCGACCAGCATGCCGACCATCGTGAGCGCCTTCGCGTCCTGGATCGCGGCAATACCGAAGTCGGTGAGGACGACCCGCCGTCCCTGGCCGGAACCGTTGCCGTTGCCACGTGCGGATCCGGCCATCCCGTCCGCGTGTTCCACCAGCACGTTTCCGGGCTTGATGTCGCGGTGCAGTACGCCCCGTTCGTGCACTTGCCGTAGTGCCGCGACCAGACCGAGGCCGACGCGGGCCGTCTCGCCGGGGCTCAGGGGGCCTGTCTCGGCGAGGATCCGTTCGAGGGAGCTGCCCGCCACCAACTCCATGACGATCCACAGGCGTTCGCCCTCGTCGACCACGTCGTAGATCCGTACGACGTTGGGATGGTCGATGCGGGCCGTGGCCCTGGCTTCGCGCAGGGTGCGCTCGCGGCGGGTCCTGCTGTCCTCCGCGTCGAGACCGTCGATCCGCATTTCCTTGACGGCGACCTGCCGGTCGAGTATTTCGTCGGCGGCTCGCCACACCCGCCCCATTCCCCCCTGGCCGATACTTTCGACCAACCGATAACGTCCCGTCACCAATATCCCTGGGACACCGCCGCTGTTCGCATTCCCCGGCAATCCGCTGCACCCCCTCCACGACGCCGCGACCGACTCCAGTGAAACACGACGGTCACACTTCGTGCCGCACCAGGATAGTGCGGTGAAATCTTGTGGTACCTCTTTCAGTGCTGCGAATTCAGGCGCAGCCCAGGGGGACGCAAGGGGGGCCGAACATGAGTTCTCGTCGTACGACGGCGATCGCGGGATCGCTGGTCATGGCATCTTTCTCGGCGGTGATGATCCTTTCCGGCACGGCCGGCGCGGAGGACGGGGGACCGCCGAGCAGCAAGGGGGGAAAGGCGGTCGACGAGGCACCGGCGGGGGTGGAGCTCACCACGCTGCTGCCCGGGAAGATCTCGGTCGACAACGGTTCGGAAAAGACGGCGATTACCGCCACGGTGAAGAACGAGGGGAGTAAGGACAGCGGGAAGATCAGGCTGTTGGTCGTCGGTTTCGACGGGCTTGTCGTCAAGGGTGTCGAGGGATGTTCGGCGATACCCGAGAACGGACTTCCGGAGGGCTCGAACAGCGGATTCGCATGCCCGATCGACAATCTCGCGGCCGGTAAGTCGAAGTCGTACGCCGTTGATGCGACGTTCGACCTCGGCAAGACCGGGAAGATCTGCCTGCCGGTGCAGACGGGCGACGGGAAGAAGACCTTCTGGCAGCAGGGCCCGGTGCCGTTCGGCACGAGCAACCCGTCACCGGACGCCCCCGCCACGCCGCTGCTCCTCGGCACCGACAACGAGCCTGCGGGCCCGGGCGGCAAGGAGCTGCCGAAGACCGGTCCGGCCCGTGATCTGCTGCCGCTGGGCGCGGCCGGTGCGTCGTTGCTCGCGGCGGGTGTGGCCGGAATGTGGTGGTCGCAGCGGCGGCGGCCGGGGGCTCAGCAGGGCTGAATCGGCCCCCTGTCGCGCCGTTGAGCACGCAGAGAGGCCCGCCGGGGACATCGTGTCCCGGCGGGCCTCTCGGTCATGGCTGAGGTCAGCTCTTGTTCGCGAACTTCCAGGCGGTCGGCAGTGCGCCCATCGCCAGCGCCGCCTTCAGCGCGTCGCCGATGAGGAACGGCGTGAGGCCGGCCGCGATGGCGGCGGTGGCGGACATGCCGGTGGCGAGGGCCAGGTAGGGCACGCCGATGGCGTAGATGATCGCCTCGCCCACCAGCATCGTGCCCGCCATGCGCAGCATCGAGCGGTCGGCGCCGCGGCGGGCCAGGGCGCCGACGACGGTGGAGGCGAGGATCATGCCGAGGATGTAGCCGAAGGAGGGGGCGACACCGGAGGAGGCGCCGGCGAACCACGGCACACCGGCGATGCCCGCGAGGGCGTACAGCGCCAGCGCGAGGAAGCCGCGGCCGGCACCGAGGGACGTGCCGACGAGCAGCGCGGCGAAGGTCTGTCCGGTCACCGGCACCGGGGAGCCCGGAACGGGCACGGAGATCTGGGCGGCGAGGCCGGTGAGCGCGGCGCCGCCGAGCACGAGGGCCGCGTCCCGGACACGGGAGGCGGGGAGCAGGTCGGCGAGGACCTGTCCGGTGCGGGCGGGTGTGGCGGCAGCGGTGCTCATGGGGACTCCGCGGAGGTGAGGGCCGGTGGGACACCGTGACGCTATCCCAGCGCCCTCGTCCCGATCACCGTCAGCGCTCGACAAAGGCGTGGTCCGGCGGTTGGTCGACTCCGAACAAAGGGTGCCGGTTACACCGAGGACGGCGTGATGCCGGTCACGGTGGTGGGATGGTGCGTGACACGGGGGTCGGATCGAGGGCCGTCTGTAGGTTTCCACCAAAGGGCCGCGTCCGCCGTCTCGCCCGTCGGTAGCCGTCTGGGCACGGCCGCCCGTCGCCCACCGCTGGTCGCCGAGCCAGGTCGCCCTGTTCGACAACCGCCATCCAGGGCGACGCCTCGCACTACACGCCGGTCGCCGCCCGGCCACACAGAGCGACGTGACTGTCCACATGGTGGGATGCCTCTCCGTACTCACGGAGAGGCATCCGAGACTGGCGGCGTTTTTGCCCTCGTACGCCTCTCACGCACAGGACGAGCCGCGCCCATGCCCAGCAGTACCACCGCGGAGACGCCGACCAGCGCGGACGGTGTCTCCCTCTCCCCTGGCCTGAAGCAGCGCCACCTCTCGATGATCGCCCTCGGCGGGGTGATCGGAGCCGGTCTGTTCGTCGGCTCCGGCGCCGGTATCGCCGCGGCCGGTCCGTCGATCGTGGTCGCCTACGCCCTCTCCGGTGTCCTCGTGATGCTGGTGATGCGGATGCTCGGCGAGATGTCGGCCGCGTATCCGTCGTCGGGGTCGTTCTCGGCGCACGCGGAGCGGGCGATCGGCCCCTGGGCCGGGTTCACCGCCGGCTGGTCCTTCTGGGTGCTGCTCTGCACGGCCGTCGGCCTGGAGGGCATCGGCGCCGCGAAGATCGTCAGCGGCTGGCTGCCGGGCACGCCGGAGTGGGCGTGGGTGGCACTGTTCATGGTCGTCTTCTGCGGCACGAACCTCGCGGCCGTGAAGAACTTCGGCGAGTTCGAGTTCTGGTTCGCGGCGCTGAAGGTCGGCGCGATCACGCTGTTCCTGGTGCTCGGTGTCCTGGCGATCATGGGTGTCCTGCCCGGCACGGACTCGCCGGGCGCGAGCCACCTCACGGACTTCCTGCCGAACGGCGGTGAAGGCCTGGTCATCGGCCTGCTCGCCTCGGTCTTCGCCTACGGCGGCCTGGAGACGGTCACCATCGCGGCGGCCGAGTCGGAGAACCCCGTCAAGGGCGTCGCGAGCGCGGTCCGTACGGCGATGTGGCGCATCGCGCTGTTCTACATCGGGTCGATGGCCGTCATCGTCACTCTGGTGCCGTGGGACTCCAAGGCCGTTGTGGAGAAGGGCCCGTACGTCGCCGCCCTCGACGAGCTCGGCATCCCGGGTGCCGGCCAGCTGATGAACGTGGTCGTCCTGGTCGCCCTGCTGTCGGCGATGAACGCCAACATCTACGGCGCCTCCCGCATCGCCTACTCGCTGGTGGAGCGCGGGCAGGGCCCGAAGGGGCTGGGCCGGGTCTCGGGCGGGGTGCCGCGGATCGCCGTGCTGGCGTCCTCCGTCTTCGGGTTCCTGTGCGTGCTGCTGAGCTACTGGCGGCCGAACGACGTCTTCGCCTGGCTGCTGAACATGATCGGCGCGGTGATCCTGGCCGTCTGGATCTTCATCGCCGTCTCACAGCTGCGGCTGCGCCGCCGCCTGGAGCGCGAGGCACCCGACAAGCTGGCCGTACGCATGTGGGCGTTCCCCTGGCTGACCTGGGCCGCCCTGGCCGGCATGGCCGCGGTCTTCGTCCTGATGGCCCGGGAGCCGGACACGCGGGTGCAGCTGTACTCGACGGGCGGGATGATCCTGGTTCTGGCGGGGGTGGGGTACGGGTGGCAGCGGGCGCGCGCGAAGGGCTGATCAACGCTGGGCTTCCGCCTGCCATTCCATGAGCCAGGCCCGGTTGTCCACGACGAAAGGGTGCTCGGAGCCGAGTACCCTTTCGCGGCGCTCGATGACCTCTTTGATCGCCGCCACGGCGGCGTCGTGCTTTCCCAGGCCGTGCGCGACCCGCGCCATGAGGCAAAGGGCGGAGAGTGCCAGGGGGTGATCAGCGCCCTGGAGGCGGATCCGGTCGGCCAAGACCCGGCGAGCCAGGGGTTCCGCCTCTTCGTACCGTTCCAGGATCCGAAGGCCTTCCGCGCGGTTGTGCCGAGCGGTCACCGTCGTCAGGTGGTCCGGGGGCAAGGCTCGCTCACAGGTGCGCAGCAGGGCTTCGGTCTCGGATTCGAACTCGCGTTCCTTGCCGAGCGCGGGCAGCACTTCTGCGAGGATCACCCAGGTGTTCAACGTCTCGGCCGAGTCCTCCCCCAGTAGGCGACGCTGGCCTTCCAGGGCCCGGCGGAGATAGTGCTCGGCCTCCTCGTACCGGCCCTGCAAGTGGAGCGGGGCCTGGAGACCGAAGCAGCTGCGCAGGGTGTCCAGGTGATCGGGCCCCCGCACGAGTTCGCGGTGCCCGAGAATGCGGCGGTGCAACGCCTCGGACTCCATGTACTGGCCCATGCGGAACAGCGCCCGGGCTTCCGTGTCGCGGGCCTCCATGGACACGGGGTGCTGCTCACCCAGGTATTGCTCGACCTTGTCCGCGATGCCCGGCGCGAGGGCCAGAGCACCCGCGAAGTCCCCGGAATCGAACACTCCACGAACCACGCGCACCGCCACCTCGGAGGTGCGCTCCCCGGGTGCCGCTGTCAGCAGCGCAGCGGCGTGCGGTGCCACCAGGGCGAGCAGACGCTGGATCTCCGGCGATTCGCCACGCTCGAGCGACACGGCCTCCAGCAGTCCGGCCGCCACTTCCGCGAGGGCCGGCCGTTGAGCGTGCGGTGTCCCCGCCGCCACGCTGTCCAGCAACACGCCGTGCGCCCGCACACATCGCACCCTGTCGGCGTCCACCAGCTCGACCAGCGAGTGATCGAGCAGTCCCCGTAGCGCGGGCTCCAACTTTCCTGCGGGAAGCGCCGGTTCGAGCCCCTCGGCCTCGACTGCCCTAAGGGCCGCCAGCAAACGCAGGGGTACCGGATCCGCCGCCAGCAGCGACAGGAGCCGCAGGAGGGTCGTCGCTTCAGGCAGCCCCTGCTCCGCGAGCGCGTCCAACGACAGCTGCCAGGTGCGGCCCACCAGATGCCGGGACTGGCCTCCTCCATATCCGGGAGCACCCTGGTCGACGATGCCCGTCGACTCCTCGGCGAGCTTGCGGTCGTACTCGTCCATGGACCACGACTCCAGGAGTTGGTGGGCGAGATGCGATCCTGCGAGGGTGAGCGCGAGCGGAAGTCGCCCCAAGCGCTCGGCGACCTTACGCGCCGACTCCACATCCCCCGCCTCCGGCGCGAGATCGCACAGGACCTGTGCCGCATCCTCCAGCGGCAGAACGCCCAGCGCATGCCGGCTCACCCCCGGCATGCGCCACAGCCCGGACGTCGCATGCCGCGTCGTGACGAGCACCGTGCCCCGCCCGCCGACCCGCAGCCACGCCCCGTCCTCCAGGACGCTCGGGGCGTCGGCGTTGTCGAGCACGAGCAGCCACGGCTCGGTGGAGTGGTCGAGGTAGTGCCAGACCAGGTCCGCCGCGGCCCGCTGCCCCGCCGCCGCGGCCGCCAGCTCTCCCGTGGCCGCGCCCCGGTCCCCCGCCACCGCCAGCATCCCGGCCCGCAGGGACATCCGCTCGGAGGCGTTGACCCAGAAACCCACCCGCCCGTGCTCGCGTACCGCCTCGTTGAAGAGCCAGTACGCCAGTGCGGTCTTGCCGCAGCCGCCCATGCCGTGCACGACGTGGACCTCACCGCCGGGTCCGGCGACGGCCGCGCCGAGCGTCTCGCGGAGTTGTTCACGGTTGCGCAGGATGCCCGGCGCCCGGCCGACCAGCGGCATCCGCACGGAGTCGGGAGCGGTCGGTCCGCCTCCCGCGGAGGGGGAGACCACCCGTCCGAACAGCGGGCCGCCGGCGTCGTAGTGGTGGTGGTGTTCCTCGATGTACTGATCGCCCGAGGTCTGGAAGATCCGCCCGTGACCCGAGGCCCGGGCGCCGAGTTCGCTCATCGTTCGGTGATGTGCTGGTCGCGTCCGGCCTGGTAGACCCGGCCGCTGCCGGAGACATCGGCACGCAGACGGATGTCGGCCACCGCGTGTGCCTCAGGGACCTGGGGGCTCAACTCAGCGAGGATCCGGCGCAGTTCGTCGGCCACCTCGGGCCGGGCAACCAGGAGTCGACGGACCCTCGCCTGCCACTCGGCGGTGAGTTCGGACTCGGTGTCGGCGTCACCGGTCTGCTGGGCGAGCAGGAGGTCCTCGCGGGGCGCCTCCAGTTCGCCGCCGACGGCCTCCGCGCGGTCCGGCTGGAAGCGCTGCCAGAGGGAGACCAGGCCCTCGCGGGCCGACTCCCAGGCCTGACCGGCCATCAGCGTCACCATCGTCGTTCCCGCGGTTCTGGCGAGTTCGGCGATCTCGGGCCCCATGGCCGCCCCCTTCCCTACGAGAACCGATAGTAGGTCGCGCTCACCCCAGGCGCACCGCCGTTCCGCGCGTCTGCCCAGCCCATGACCCCTCTTGCTGTTAGCGTGTACTTGCAACCTCATTGCAATAAGCGCACCGGAGGGGATCCCGCCCATGCCCGTCTACACGTTGCCTGAACTGCCCTACGACTACTCCGCACTCGCCCCCGTGATCAGCCCCGAGATCATCGAGCTGCATCACGACAAGCACCACGCCGCCTATGTGAAGGGCGCCAACGACACGCTGGAGCAGCTTGCGGAGGCGCGGGACAAGGAGACGTGGGGGTCGATCAACGGGCTGGAGAAGAACCTTGCCTTCCACCTCTCCGGGCACATCCTGCACAGCATCTACTGGCAGAACATGACCGGTCCGAAGGACGGCGGCGGCGAGCCGCTGGCGCAGGACGGGGTGGGTGAGCTCGCGGACGCGATCACCGAGTCCTTCGGGTCCTTCGCGCACTTCAAGGCGCAGTTGTCCAAGGCGTCGGCCACGACGCAGGGTTCGGGCTGGGGGGTGCTCGCCTACGAGCCGCTGAGCGGGCGGCTGATCGTGGAGCAGGTCTACGACCACCAGGGCAACGTCGGCCAGGGCGCCACCCCGATCCTCGTCTTCGACGCCTGGGAGCACGCCTTCTACCTCCAGTACCGCAACCAGAAGGTCGACTTCATCGAGGCGATGTGGCAGGTCGTCAACTGGCAGGACGTGGCTCGTCGCTACGAGGCGGCCAAGTCCCGGGCGGATGTGCTGCTGCTGGCGCCCTGACGGCGGCCCCGCCGCCGAGTCGTCCTGCCTCGTGATCGTCTTCTCACCCTTCACGAACGGCAGGCGGAAAGAAGGAAGCCCCCGCGAGGACAGGACTCGCGGGGGCTCTCCCGTGACCGGGTGCCGTCAGGGCTTGCGGCCCAGGCCGCCGTGCTGGCCGATCGGGTCCGTGGGGGCGCCCGGCTCGGGGTGCCACAGGGGCACCGAGACCACGCCCGGCGCCACCATCTCCAGGCCTTCGAAGAACGCCTCGATCTGCTCGACCGGCCGCAGGAAGTACGGCACCGCGCCCGTCTTGTTGTAGGCGTCCTGGGCCTGCTCGTAGGCCGGATCCGTGCCGCGGGAGCCCTCGTTGAGGGAGAGGTAGCTGCCCGGGGACAGACCGGTCAGGAGGCGGCGGACCAGGTCGCGGGCCTGCTCGTAGTCGGCCACATGCCCCAGGATGCCGCTGAGGATCAGGGCCGTGGGGCGGGTGAGGTCGAGGGTCCGGCCGGCGGCCGCGAGGATCTCCTCGGGCTCGTGGAGGCTGATGGGCTCGTACGCCGTCGCGCCCTCGGGGGTGGAGGTGAGCAGGGCGCGGGCGTGCGCGAGGACCAGCGGGTCGTTGTCGACGTAGACGATCCGCGACTCGGGGGCGAGGTTCTGGGCGACCTCGTGGGTGTTGTCGACGGTCGGCAGGCCGGTGCCGACGTCGAGGAACTGCCGTACCCCGGCCTCCTGGACGAGGTGGCGGATGCTGCGGCCGAGGAAGGCGCGGCTGCTGCGGGCGATGGTGACGATGCCGGGGAAGACGGCGGTGTACGCGTCACCGGCCGCCTCGTCCACCGGGTAGTTGTCCTTGCCGCCCAGCCAGTAGTTCCAGATCCGGGCCGAGTGCGGCACCGACGTGTCGATCTGCGTCATGTGCTCATACTGCTACGGCACCTCCGTCTCGCACGGCACATTGAGTGAGAGGAGTGCGGCGAAGCCGTCGGCGTTCATGCGCAGTTCGCTGATCGCCGCGTTCCGCAACCGCGGGAGCACCCTGCGGTACTCGCTCACCGGGATGGACAGCAGCGTGCACAGCACCAGCCGCAGCAGGGTGTTGTGGGCGACGACCAGGACGCGTTCGCCGGGGTGGGCGGCGGCGATGTCCCGCAGGGCGCGCACTCCGCGGGCCGCCGCGGCCAGCGGGTCCTCCGCCCCGGGGAAGGAGTGCTCCACCGGGTCGGCCCGGTAGGCCGCGGCCCACTCCGGGTCCTCGGCCTCGAACTCGGCGAGCGTACGGCCCTCGAGCACGCCGAAGTCGCATTCCCGCAGGTGGGGTTCGCTCTGTGAGGTGAGCCCGAGGGCGCGGCAGGCGGGCTCGGCGGTGGCGACGGCGCGGGACAGCGGGGACGTCCAGATCGCGTCGACGGGGTGGGCGGCGGCCCACCGGCCGAGGGCCTCGGCCTGGGCGCGGCCGGTGTCGGTGAGGTCGATGTCGCTGATGCCGGCGTAACGGTTCTCGGCGTGCCAGACGGTCTGTCCGTGACGGACCAGCAGAAGGGTCGTACTCATGACCCGGAAGTATCCCGGCTCAGCCGGCTGTGCGCGTGGGCGGCGACCGGGCCGGGCAGCCAGCCGCGGTCCCTCAGGGCGTCGACGAGACGCGCGTACGGCTCGGCGAAGGCCGCCGTGCGGCCGGGGCGGGGTTCGAGGACGGTCCGGACGCGGACCATGCGTTCGGCGACGTCCGCGAGCGCACCGGCATCCGACACCCCGTACGCGGCCAGTGCCGCCATGCCCAGGGCCGGTTCCGTCTGCTCGGGGACGCGGGCCGGGCGGCCCAGGATGTCGGCGCGCAGCTGGTTCCAGTACGGACTGCGCGCACCGCCACCCGTGAAGGTGAGCGGGCCGTCGAGGGGGGCGCCGAGGTGGTGGAGGTAGTCCAGGCACAGGCGTTCGGCGTAGCCCACGCCCTGGAGCAGCGCGGCCCACAGGTCCGCGTCCTCGGCGGGGTCACCCAGGAGGATCGGGGTCGCCTCCGGTGCCCGGAACGGGAACCGCTCCCCGGGCGAGACGAGGGGGTAGGCGACCGCACTCGACGGTTCGAACGCCATGGCCGGTGCGTCCATCTCGGCCGGGTCGGCATCCGGGAAGTGGGCGGCGAGTGCCCCGGCTCCGACGCTCGACGCCCCGCCGGGGAGCCACGTACCGTCCGGGGCACGGTGGTTGTAGACGACGCCGGTGGGGTCGCGGACCGGGTCGCGGGCGGCGCCCTTCAGCACGAGCGTGGTGCCGAGCACGGAGTTCCAGGAGCCGGGCCGCAGCGCGCCCGACGCGATCTGGGCCGCGCAGCCGTCCGTCATCCCGGCGAGCACCGGGGTGCCGGCGGGGATGCCGGTGGCGTCTGCGGCGGCCGGGCAGACCTCGCCGAGGCGCGTCCCCGGGCGGACGACGCCGGGGAACAGGCCGTCGGGCACGCCCAGTTCGGCCAGGGCGGCCTCCGGCCAGCGGTCGCCCGCGAGGTCGTAGCCCGTCTTCAGGGCATGGCTGGAATCGGCCGGGGGCGGCTCGCCCGTGAGGCGGGAGACGATCAGGTCGGGCTGGTGCGTCAGGCGCAGCGAGGTGCCGCCGTACTCCCGCAGCAGCCACAGCGCCTTCGGCAGCGCCCAGGTGTCCTGGACGGCGAGCCCCGCCCGCCGGGCCCGCGCCGCCTGCGCCTTCGCCCGCCCGTCGTCGTACATCAGGGCGGGGCTCACCGGACGGCCCGCGCCGTCCGTCAGCAGCACGGTGCCGGACGTGCCGCACACCGCGAGTCCGCCGACCGGCAGGCCCGGGGGCGCGGAGCCGAGGGCCGTCCGGGACGCCGTGCACAGCGCCGCCCACCAGCGCAGCGGGTCCTGCTCGTGCCGCACCCCGTCCCGCCGCCCGGTCAGCGGGGCCGAGCCGCTGCCGAGGACCGTGCCGTCGGCGGTGACGAGCAGCACGCGGACGCTCTGCGTGCCCAGGTCGACACCCAGCCAGCCCGCACCCTCGTCCACCATCCGGAACCTCCCGCACCGTCGCAGCCGGATCTGTGAACTTCTCACTGTGCCCCGATATTTTCCCGTGCGCGAGGGATTGACGCCCAACTTCAGCCGTTCCACCCTCTGTTGACGAGTCGACTCGACGTGTTAACCAGGCTCCACGCGGAGGTACGGATGGACACGCACGTGCACGACCGCCGGCGCTTCCTCGCCCTCGCCGCCGGTGCGGCGGCGGCCCCGCTGCTCACCGCCTGCGGCGCCGGTTTCGGCGGGAACGACGACAAGAGCGACGGGTCCGCGGCGGACGACGTCACCGGTTCCTTCGACTGGAAGCGGGAGAAGGGCACCACCGTCAAGGCGCTGCTCAACAAGCACCCGTACACGGACGCCCTCATCGCCGACCTCAAGTCGTTCACCGCGAAGACCGGCATCGAGGTCGAGTACGACGTCTTCCCCGAGGACAACTACTTCGACAAGCTCACCGTGGACCTGTCCAGCGGGCGCGCCTCCTACGACGTCTTCATGCTCGGCGCGTACATGGTGTGGCAGTACGGGCCGCCGGGCTGGCTGGAGGACCTCGGGCCCTGGATGCGCAACTCCTCGGCGACGGGCGCCGAATGGGACCAGGCGGACTTCTTCCCGAACCTCCTCCAGGCCGACCAGTGGTCGCTGAAGGCGGGCGCGCCGCTCGGCCAGGGCGGGCAGTACGCGCTGCCGTGGGGCTGGGAGACCAACGTCGTCGCCTACAACACCGAGGTGTTCCGGAAACTGGGCCTGGAGCCGGCCGAGTCCTTCGACGAGCTGGCCGAACTCGCCGGCACCATCAAGCAGAAGGCGCCGGGCGCGGGCTTCGACGGGATGTACGGGATCGCCGTACGCGGGTCCAGGAGCTGGGCTACCATCCACCCCGGCTTCATGACGATGTACGCCCGCAACGGGCTGACGGACTTCACGGTCGACGGCGGGAAGCTCACCCCCGCCATGAACAGCTCCGATGCCGTCGCCTTCACCGAGGACTGGGCCGGCATGGTCAAGCGGGGCGGGCCGCCGTCCTGGACGTCGTACACCTGGTACCAGTGTTCCAGCGACCTGGGCGCGAAAAAGGCCGGGATGCTGTTCGACGCCGACACGGCCGCCTACTTCCAGGCGGTGAAGGGCGCCAGCCCCGCCTCCGGGAAGATCGCCTTCCACCCCGGGCCGAAGGGGCCGGACGGGTCGCTCGCCACCAACATGTGGATCTGGTCGCTCGGCATGAACGCCAAGAGCAAGAAGAAGAGCGCCAGTTGGCTGTTCCTGCAGTGGGCGACCGGCAAGGAGCACCTGCGCAAGAGCGCGATCACGCACAACCACATCGACCCGGTGCGCAAGTCGGTCGCCGACGACGCCGCTTACAAGGACAAGATGCGGCATCTGCCGGGGTTCCTGGAGACCTTCGAGACGGTCGTCGACCAGACGAAGATCCAGTTCACCCCGCAGGCCCAGTTCTTCGACGCGACGACCAGCTGGGCGGCGGCCCTCCAGGAGATCTACGGCGGCAAGGACGCGCAGTCCGTCCTGGACGGGCTGGCGGACGACCTCGCCGGCAAGGTGGGCTAGCCGATGGGGTGGCGGCTCACCCTGCGCCCGTACCTCCTGATCGTCCCGGCGCTGCTGCTGACGTGCGGGATCCTGTACCCCTTCGGGCTCGGGCTGTACTACACGCTGTTCGACTTCTCGGCGAGCAAACCGCAGCCGGACATGGTGCGGTTCGAGAACTACACGACCGTCTTCACGCAGGAGGCGTTCTGGAACTCGGCGTGGGTGACCGTGCTGTACGCGGTCGGGGCGGCGCTCACCGAGACGGTGCTCGGCGTGGCCGTCGCCCTGCTGCTGCACCGCTCGACGTTGATCGGCCGGTTCCTGGAGAAGATCCTGATTTTGCCGCTGATGATCGCCCCGGTCATCGCGGCGATCATCTGGAAGCTGATGCTCCAGCCGTCGGTGGGAGTGGTCAACCACCTGCTGCGGCCCTTCGGGCTGGGCGGCGTGCAGTGGACCGACACCCCGACGGGCGCGCTGCTGTCGTCGATCGCCGTGGACGTGTGGGTGTACACCCCGTTCGTGGCGATCCTCGCCCTGGCCGGTTTGCGGTCGCTGCCCACCTCCCCGTTCGAGGCGGCGGCCGTGGACGGCGCGGGGTGGTGGTACACCTTCCGGCGGCTGACCCTGCCGATGCTGTGGCCGTACGTCCTGGTCGCGGTGATCTTCCGGTTCATGGACTCGCTGAAGGTGTTCGACATCATCTACGCCCTGACCGAGGGCGGACCGGGTGACTCGACCGTCGTCCTCCAGATCCGGGCGTATCTGGAAGCCATCCGCTTCCAGCGCTACTCCTTCGGGATCTCGTACACGATCGTGCTGTGGGCCGTGGTGTATCTGGCCGCGATGGTGCTGGTGAAGCACCTGGGGAAGATCCAGCGGAAGGCCGCGGAGGTCACCACATGAGGAAACGTGTCCTGGGGTGGCTGGGCGACGCCGCCCTCGTCCTCTACTTCGTCTTCGCGCTGTTCCCGATCGCCTGGATGGTGATCCTCTCCCTGAAGCCGACGAACCAGCTCTTCTCCACCTACTTCTCCTTCTCCCCCACCCTCGACGGCTACCGCACGGTCCTCGGCGACAGCGAGGGCATCCCGTTCGTGCGGTTCTTCGTCAACAGCCTGGTGGTGTCGGTGGGGGCGGTCGCGCTGTCGCTGGTGGTGGGGCTGCCGGCCGCGTACGCCTCGGCGCGGTGGCGGTTCAAGGGCTCGGAGAACCTGATGTTCACGCTGCTGTCGTTCCGCTTCGCGCCCGAACTCACCGTGATCATCCCGCTGTTCGTGCTGTATCAGAAGCTCGGTCTGTTCGACACGTACGTCGGCATGGTGTGGGTGCTGCAACTCGTCACGCTGCCGCTGATCGTGTGGATCATGCGGTCCTACTTCGCCGATCTGACGCCGGAACTGGAGCAGGCCGCCCTGCTGGACGGCTACACCCGCAAGCAGGCGTTCTTCAAGGTCGCCCTGCCGCTGGTCAAGCCGGGCATCGCGGCCGTGTCGCTGCTGGCGTTCATCTTCGCCTGGAACAACTTCGTCTTCCCGCTGATCCTCACCTCCAACGAGGCCCAGACGGTGACCGTGGGCGCGCTGTCGTTCCTCGGCGGGGACCGGCCCAAGTACAACCTCACGGCCGCCGCAGCGCTGGTGTCCGTCGTACCGCCGCTGCTGCTGGCGCTGACGATCCAGCGGTACCTGGTGCGGGGTCTGTCGTTCGGGGCGGTGAAGTCTTGACTGCTCTCCCTCTCAAACCAAGGAAGATTCCTGGCTCAGGCCGCCTCCTGGAGCAGCGCTCCAGGAGGTCTTACGCCCTCGGCACCAGCCGGGTTCAGACCAGCCCGGATGAGCATCACACGAGCGGAATTCTTGTCTCTTGGAGAGACCGCTCCGCACGCCGTGCAGGTGTAGGTGCGTTCCGACAGCGGAAGTGCGTGCTTGGTTCTCGCTCCGCACAACGCGCAGTCCATGGTGGTGTGCGCGGGGTGCACGAGACGGACGTCGCGCCCGTGCTTGCGGCCCATCTCGATCAGAGCCTGCTTCGTGGCGCCGATGGCGGCGTCCGCCGCCTTGCGCGCCATGGTGGTCCTGGCGAGGAACTTCGGCCGGAAGTCCTCCACGGCGATGGCATCGTGATCGCGCACCACCTTCTTCGCCCATTTTCGCGCGGTGTCCTGCCGCTGCCGGGCGATTTTCTGGTACGCCTTCGCCCGCAGCTTTTTCGCTTGGCGATAGCCCTTGGAAGCAGCCTGCCCCTTCCTCGGCTTGCGGCGGGCCATCATCCGGTCGTACCGGGTCAGCCTTTCCCTGCTCTTCTTCCCGTGCTCGGCGTGTGGGAGGTCATGAGCGTCGGACGTGGTGGTCGCGGTCTCCCTCACACCCCAGTCGACACCAAGCACCGCGCCGGTCTCCGGCAGCTGTTCAACTACGGCGGGGACGACGAACGACGCGTACCAGTGGCCGACGTTGTCCCGATACACCCGCACACTGGACGGCTCGGCGGGCAGGTCCCGCGACCACACCACCGTCAGGACGATGTTCCCGGCCAAGTGCAGACGGCCGTCCTTCAGCCGGAAACCGCGCCGCGTGTAGTTCAGCGTCGGTTCTGCCTCGCGCTTCTTCTTGAACCTGGGCATCCCTGCCCGCTGCCTCATCGGCAGCCGGTCCTTGATGTCCTTGAGCGCCTTGGCTCGGGCCTTGCCAAAGTCGCGGATGAGCTGCTGCTGCGGCACGCTGGAGCCCTCGGCCAACCAGGGCGTGACAGCGCGGGCCTCGGTCAGCATTTTGTCCATCATCGCGGGGCCGCACTTCTGGCCGTCCCGGTGGGCCTTCTTGGACCGGGCAATGCACTCATTCCAGATCCACCGACACCGGTCCCACTCGGCCAACAGTGCAGTGCGGGCAGAAGACAACACACGGAGCCGGTAGGTATACCGGGCGTGCCCCGCCTCGTTGACCCGCCTCAGTGTCGTCATGGCACCAAGCTAGGACCCGGGATTCGCTCTTCTCTGCGAATGCCAGAACACCCACACGAACGAGTGAAGTCCCGCCCTCACGGCATCCTCCGGGAGGCCCGGTGAACTCCAACAAGACGGCCATCGCACTACGAGGAGTACACAAGACGTACGGCACGGTCACCGCGCTCGACGGGCTCGACCTGGACATCTACGAGGGCGAGTTCTTCTGTCTGCTGGGTCCGTCGGGAGCCGGTAAGAGCACGACCTTGAAAACCGTCGCCGGGCTGGAACAGCCCGACTCCGGCACAGTCGTGCTCGACGGCGAGGACATGCGGGGTGTCGAGCCGTACGACCGGGGTGTGGCGATGTGCTTCGAGAGCTACGCCCTCTACCCGCACCGCTCGGCCTACGACAACCTGGCCTCGCCCCTGCGCTCCCCCCGGCACCGGCTGCCCGCCGCCGAGGCCCGGCAGCGGATCGGCGCCATCGCCGAACTGCTCGGCATCTCCGGGCTGCTGGACCGGCCCGTCGGCCGGCTGTCCAACGGCCAGCGGCAGCGCGTCGCGCTCGGCCGGGTCCTGGTCCGCCCCGCCCGGGCCTTCCTCCTCGACGAGCCGCTCTCCCACCTCGACGCCAAACTCCGCCAGCAGATGCGGGCCGAGCTGAAGGCGATCGGGGCCGTGCAGCAGACCACCACCCTCTACGTCACCCACGACTCGGTCGAGGCGCTGGCGCTCGGCGACCGGATCGGGGTCATCCGGGAGGGCCGGATCGTGCAGACGGGCACCCGGGAGGAGATCTGGTACCGGCCCCACGACACCGAGGTCGCGCGGGCCTTCGGGCGGCCCCGGATCAACCTGCTGCCGGGCGTGGTGACGGAGGGCGGCGTGCGCGCGGACGGCGGGGTCGAGCTGCCGGTCCGTGCACAGACCACGCCCGGCACGGACGTCCTGGTCGGCCTCCGGCCCCGGGACATCGCGCTGCGCGGCGAGGGCCACGAACTGACCGGGACCGTGTACGTCACCGAGGTGCTGGGCCGGTCCGTGGAGGTCACCGTCCGGCTCGGGACCGGGGAGCAGCGCGTGTCGCTGGTGGCCCCCCGGGCGGACGCGGCGCGCCTTCGTCCGGACGATCCGGTGCGGCTCGTGGTCCGGCCTGAGAACCTGCTGCTGTTCGAGGCCGACCGGCCGGAGCGACCGGGACGACGGATAGAGACACAGCCATGAGCGGCAACAGCAGTGGTGGACAGCAGGGGCCCGCGGCGCGGCAGGCCGCCATGGCCGAGCAGGTGCTGGCCGACGGCTCGGCGACGGCGGCCGAGCTCGCCGAGCGGTTCGGGGTGAGCCTGATGACCATCCACCGGGACCTCGACGAGCTCGAACGGCAGGGCATCGTACGGAAGTTCCGGGGCGGGGTGACCGCGCAGCCGTCGGGGGTCTTCGAGTCGAACGTGCAGTACCGGCTGAAGACCATGCGCGCCGAGAAGGCCGCCGTCGCCGAGCGGGCGCTGCGGATGGTGGAGCCCGGCATGGCGATCCTGCTGGACGACTCCACGTCCACGCTGGAGATAGCCAGACGGCTGCGCACGGCCGAGGTCACACCGCTGACGGTCGTCACCAACTTCCTGGAGGCGATCAACCTCCTGTCCGACCAGCGGGGCATCCACCTGATGGCGCTCGGCGGCGACTACGACCCGCTGCACTCCTCGTTCCTCGGGGTGTCGTGCGTGGAGGCGGTCGAGCAGCTGCGGGTGGACGTGTGCTTCGCGTCGACGTCGGCCGTGCACGGGGGCTACGCCTACCACCAGGAGCAGCACATCGTGTCGGTGAAGCGGGCGATGCTCGACGCGGCGGCCCGCAACGTCCTGCTGATCGACCACACCAAGCTCGGCCGGGTCGCCCTGCACCGGGTCGTCCCGCTGTCCCGCTTCGACACGGTCCTCGTGGACGACGGGGCGTCGCCGGAGGCACTGCGGGATCTGGACGAGCACAAGGTCCGTTACGAGGTTTGCGCGATGAAGGGCGGCCATGACGGGAACGGGACTGGAGCTACGTGAGCTGCGCAAGACCTACCGGTCGCGGGGGCGGCCGGGGGTGGACGCCGTCCGCGGGATCGATCTGAGCCTGCGCTCCGGGGAACTGCTCGGACTGCTCGGTCCCTCCGGCTGCGGCAAGTCGACCACCCTGCGGATGATCGCCGGGCTGGAGTCCGTCACCGGCGGGGACATCCTGGTCGGCGGGGCGTCGGTCGTCGAACGGCCCGCTCAGCAGCGGAACATCGGGGTCGCGTTCGAGAACTACGCGCTGTATCCGCCGCTGTCGGTCGCGGAGAACCTGGCGTTCGGGCTGAAGGCCCGCAGAAGGGCCGCACGAGGCGATGTCGAGCGCAAGGTGAAGGAGATCGCCGAGCGGGTCGGCCTGACCGGCCTCCTCGACGCCCGCCCGGCCGGTCTCTCCAGCGGCCAGAAGCAGCGCGTGTCCCTGGCCCGGGCCCTGATCCGTGAACCCGATGTGCTGCTCCTCGACGAGCCGCTCTCCCACCTGGACGCGGCCCAGCGCGACACCACCCGCCGGGAACTCAGGCGCATCCAGAAGGACCTGGGCCACACCACGATCCTGGTCACCCACGACCAGGAGGAGGCCCTCTCCCTCGCCGACCGGATCGCCGTGATGAAGGACGGCGTCATCCAGCAGCTCGGCACCCCCTACGAGATCTACGACAGCCCGGCCAACGTGTTCGTCGCGGACTTCGTCGGCGAGCCCGCCCTCACCCTGCTGCCCGGCATCGCCGACGGCGACGGCCACGCCCGTCTCTCCGGCACGGTGCGCATCGCGCTGCCCGTGCCGGTCGACCGGGGGCGTGAGGTGGTGGTCGGGATCCGCCCCGAGGACGTCCGGCTCACCGCCGAGGACGGCCTGCCCGCCCGGGTCGTCGCCCATGAACCCCTGCTGGAGTCGGGCCTTGCGACCCTCGCCCTGGACGGGGTGGAACGGCACCTGGTCGTCCTCACCGACCCCGAGGTGCGGCTCGCCCACGACGAACGGGTCCGGGTCGCCGCCGACCCCGAGCACACCCATGTCTTCGACTCCGAGACAGGAGACCGTCTGCGATGACCTCCGGAAACAGTGTGCGTGTGGTGGCCGCCGGTGACCACTTCGTCCTGCCGTCGCTGATCACGCGGGCGGTGGAGCACGAGGTGGAGCGGGCGGACGTCAGGGAACTGCGACTCGGCTGGCCGCTGGAGCCGTTCGGGCCGGTCGCCGAGGTGCAGGAGGCCAGCGACGCCGAGGACGCGCTGATCGAGGCGCTGGCCGGGGCGGAGGTCCTGGTCACGCAGATGGGCCCGGTGACGGAGAGGGTCCTCGCCGCCTGCCCGGATCTGAAGCTGGTCGTGGTCTGCCGGGGCGGTCCGGTCAACGTCAACCTGGACGCGGCGAAGAACCGTGACGTGCGGGTGTGCTTCGCGCCGGGCCGCAACGCCGCCGCCACCGCCGAGTTCACCGTCGGCATGATGCTGGCGGCCCTGCGCCGCATCCCCCAGGCCCACGAGCCGCTCGCCCGGCGGGGCAGCTGGGAGGGCGCGACGTACTACACGTACGAGCGGAGCGGACTGGAGCTGGAGGACCTGCCGGTCGGGCTCGTCGGGTACGGGGCCGTCGGCAGCCGGGTCGCGCGTGTGCTGTGCGCGTTCGGGGCGCGCGTGATGGTCTACGACCCGTATGTGCACGGCGAGATCCACGGTCTGCGCGTGACCTCCCTCGACGACCTCCTGCGCCGCTCCCGGGTGATCACCCTGCACGCCCGGCTCACGCCCGGGACACGGGGGCTGATCGGTGGCCGGGAGCTGGGACTGCTGCCGTCCGGCGCGGTGGTGGTGAACGTGGCCCGGGGCCCGCTGCTGGACGAGGGCGCTCTGTGCGACGCGCTGGAGAGCGGCCGGGTGTCGGCGGCGGCGCTCGACACCTACGAGCGGGAGCCGCTGCCGGCGGAGTCCCGGCTGCCGGGGCTCGCCGACCGCGTGGTGCTGACCCCCCACCTGGGCGGGGCCTCGCGTGCGGTGGCGGAGAAGGCGGCGCGGATCGCCGCCGAAGAGGTGGGCCGCTGGGTGCGCGGGGAGCCGCTCGCGCACTGTCTGACCTGAGGACCGGGAGGAGAGCCGCATGTACGTCGGTATCGATGTGGGCACATCCATGGTCAAGGCGGCGGCCTTCGACGCCACGGGCCGTGAACTGGCCGTGTCCTCCCGCCCGGTGGACCTCTCCCTGCACGGCGGGGTCGTCGAGCAGGACATGGAGGAGGTGTACGGGGCGGTCGTCGCCGTGCTCGACGAGGTCACCGAGCGGGTCCCGGGGCCGGTGGAGCTGGCCGGGCTGACGGGGCAGGGCGACGGGGTGTGGCTGGTCGACGCGGAGGGGCGGCCCGTGCGGGCGGCGGCCTCCTGGATGGACGGGCGGGCGCACGAACTGGTCGACCGGTGGCTGGCGGACGGCACGTTCGAGACGGTGTTCCGGCGGACGGGCAGCGCGATGTTCCCGGGCTGCCCGGGCCCGCTGCTGGCCTGGCTGGACCGTCACGAACCGAAGGCGCTGGACGCCGCGAAGGCCGCCCTGTACTGCAAGGACGTGGTGTTCCAGCGGCTGACCGGCGCCGGTCCGACGACGGATGTGTCGGACGCGTCGATGCCGTTCCTCGACCCGCGGACCCGGGCGTACGACGACGGGGTCGTCGAGCTGCTGGGGCTGGCGCACCGCCGGGGTCTGCTCGCCCCGGTCAGCGACCCGGTCGCGACGGCCGGGGCGCGGGGCGAGGGCCTGCCGTCCGGGACCCGGATCGTGAACGGCCCGTACGATCTGCCGGCCTGTGCGCTGGGCGCCGGGGTGACGTCGCCGGGGGACGGTCTGCTGATCGTCGGGACCTGCCTGGCCAGCCTGGTCGCCACCACCGAGCTCGATCTGACCGGCGAACCGGCGGGCCTGTACATCTCCACCGACCGGCCCGGACACTGGCTGCGCGCCATGCCCGCCATGGTCGGCACGGCGGCGCTGGACTGGGTGCTGTCGACGACGGGGGTGCGGCACGACGAGGTGGACGGTCTGCTGGCCGGAACACCGCCGGGCGCGCACGGCGTCCGCGTGCTGCCGTACTTCGCGCCCTCCGGTGAACGCGCCCCCTTCGTCGAGCCGCGCCTGCGTGCCGAACTCACCGGTGTCTCGCTGGAGTCGACCCGGGGCGACCTGGTCCGCGCCACCTGCGAGGGCATCGGGTACGCGGCCCGGCACTGCCTGGAGGCCGCGGGCCTGACCGGGAGCCTGGCTGTCTGCGGGGGCGGCACGCGCAGCTCCGCCTGGATGCGGCTGCTGGCCGATGTGCTGGGCCGGCCGCTGCGGGTCGTCGAGGGCGAGGTGGGGGCGCGGGGCGCGGTCCTGGCGGCGGCCGAACGCCACGGGGTGCCGCTGGACGCGGAGGGGTGGACGAAACCGACGGCGGTCGTCGAGCCGGACCCGGGCCGGGCCGCGTTCTACACGAGGGGCTACGAGGAGCATCTGGGCCGGCTGGCGCAGGCCCGGGCCCGCGCAAGGAGCTGAACACACCTGTGGCGAAAGGGACTTGGATGCACCTGAGACGCCGATCTCTCCTGCTCGCGGCTGCCGCGGGACCGGCCACGGCTGCCACGGCCGCCCCGGCGGCCGCCGAACCCCGCAAGGGCGGCGGCCCGGTCGTCATCGGTCATCGCGGCGCGGCCGGCTGGCGCCCCGAGCACACGGCGGCCTCGTACACGTACGCCGTGCAGACCGGTGCCGACTGGATCGAACCGGATCTGGTGCCGACGAAGGACCACGTGCTGGTGGTCCGGCACGAGAACGAGATCTCGCAGACGACGGACGTGGCGCGTCACCCGGAGTTCGCGGACCGCCGCACGACGAAGACGGTCGACGGGCGGCCGGTGACCGGCTGGTTCACGGAGGACTTCACGCTGGCCGAGCTGAAGACGCTGCGGGCGGTGGAGCGGCTGCCTGCGGTCCGCAACCGCAACACCGTCTTCGACGGCCGTGCGGAGGTCATGACCTTCCAGGAGGTCGTGGACCTGGCGCGGCGGCTGTCGAGGGAACACGGCCGGACGGTCGCGGTCTTCCCGGAGACCAAGCACCCCACGTACTTCCGGTCGATCGGCCTGCCGCTGGAGCCGAAGCTGGCGGCCGCGATCCGCCGCAACCGGCTCGGCCGGCGCGAGTGCGTGGTGCAGTCCTTCGAGCCGACGAGCCTGCAGCGCATGACGGATCTGAACGTGCCGCTGTGGCAGGCGCTGGGGACGACGGGCGGGCCGTACGACCTGCCCTCGATGACCTACCGGGACATGATGACGCCGGCGGGACTGGCGCGGATCGCGGAGTACGCGGACTGGATCGGGCCGGACAAGTCCTCGGTCGCCGGCACGACCCTCGTCGCGGACGCGCATGCGGCGGGGCTGCGGATCGGGCCGTACACCTTCCGCGCGGAGAACCAGTTCCTGCCGGCGGAGTTCCGGCGCGGGACCGGACCGAACGATTTCGGGGACGCGTTCGCCGAATACGCGCTGTACTACCGCATGGGGGTCGATGCGGTCGTAACCGACTTCCCGGACTTGGCGGTGATGGCCAGGAGGGTCTGAATGTTTTTCAAGGACAAGCACTGTCCGACCTGTGGCGGCAGCGGCACCCAGGTGTTCACGCCGCTCAAGCCCGGGGAGAGGAAGGCGCTCGGGACGAACCGTACGGACCTGTGGCGGTGCACCGCTGCGGGCTGCCGTTGGTATCAGCCCTGGGGCCACCAGGCGGGCGGCGGGCGGCTCCCGGAGGAGTTGCAGAACCCGGGAGCCGACGCCTCACAATGAGCCCTACAGGTTGGAGAAGTCGGGGCCCTTGGTGCGGGTGCGCTTGATCTCGTAGAAGCCGGGGACCGAGGCCACGGCGAGGGTGCCGTCCCAGAGGCGGCCGGCCTCCTCGCCCTGCGGGGCCGGGGTGACGACGGGGCCGAAGAAGGCGATCTGTTCGCCGTCGCTGCCGGGCACGGCGATGACCGGGGTGCCGACGTCCTGGCCGACCTTGTCGATGCCCTCCTTGTGGGAGGCGCGCAGTTCCGCCTCGTACGGGGTGGAGTCCCAGTGCTCCAGGAGGGACTCGGGCAGGCCCACGTCCTTCAGGGCGGCGGCGACCGTCTCCTTGCCGGGGCCCTCGGCCCGGTTGTGGATGCGGGTGCCGAGCGCGGTGTAGAAGTCGCCGAGGACCTCGGCGCCGTGTTCCTGCTGCGCGGCCATGACGACCCGGACGGGGCCCCACGCCTTGGTCTCCAGCAGCTCGCGGTACTCCTCGGGCAGCTCGTCCAGCTTGTCCTCGTTCAGGACGGCGAGGCTCATGACATGCCAGCGCGCCTCGATGTCCCTGACCTTCTCCACCTCCAGCACCCAGCGGGAGGTCATCCAGGCCCAGGGGCAGAGCGGGTCGAACCAGAAGTCGACGGGGGTCTTGTCCGACATGTCTCTCCTCAAGAGGGAACCGTTTCTCCGGCAACGCCGGTCCGCGCTCCCGTCATTCCCGGCTGCCCCGTGTCAGGGGCACGTGGCAGGATCGGTCCTGTTCAGCCGTACCCCACGACATCTGAGGAGTGCCGCCCGTGCCCGGTGAGAATCTGTCCCGCGACGAGGCCCGGGAGCGGGCCGCCCTGCTGAGCGTCGACGGGTACGAGGTGTCCCTCGACCTGCGGTCCGCGGTCGGTGAGGACCGAGGGGACGGGCCCCGCACCTTCCGCTCCATCACCACGGTCCGCTTCCGCTGCAACGAGCCCGGGGCGAGCAGCTTCGCCGACCTGATCGCGCCGAGTGTGACGGCCGTCTCACTCAACGGCCGTGATCTGGACCCCGGTGAGGTCTTCGACGGTTCCCGGATCACGCTGGAGGACCTGGCCGCGGAGAACGAGCTGGTGGTCGACGCGCAGTGCGCGTACTCCCGCACCGGCGAGGGCCTGCACCGCTTCGTCGACCCCGAGGACGGCGAGGTGTACCTGTACACGCAGTACGAGCCGGCCGACTCCCGGCGGGTCTTCGCGAACTTCGAGCAGCCCGACCTGAAGGCCCCCTACCGGTTCGAGGTGCGCGCGCCCGAGGGCTGGACGGTGTGGAGCAACGGGGCCGGTGAGCAGGCCGACGGGGTGTGGCGGTTCGCCGAGACCAAGCCGATCTCGACGTACATCACGTGCGTGGTGGCGGGCCCGTACCACTACGTGACGGACTCCTACGCGCGCACCCTCGCCGACGGCACGACGCTGGAGATCCCGCTCGGCGCCCTGTGCCGCAAGGGCCTCGCGCCCTACTTCGACGCCGAGGACGTCTTCCTCGTCACCAAGCAGGGCCTGGACTTCTTCCACGACCACTTCGACTTCCCGTACCCCTTCGGGAAGTACGACCAGGCGTTCGTGCCCGAGTACAACCTGGGCGCGATGGAGAACCCGGGGCTGGTGACGTTCCGCGAGGAGTTCATCTTCCGCGGGAAGGTGACCCAGGCGTCCTACGAGGGCCGGGCCAACGTCATCCTGCACGAGATGGCGCACATGTGGTTCGGCGACCTGGTCACCATGGAGTGGTGGGACGACCTGTGGCTGAAGGAGTCCTTCGCGGACTTCATGGGCGAGTTCTCGCTCGTCGGCGCGACCCGCTTCGTCAACGGCTGGATCACCTTCGCCAACCGCCGCAAGGCCTGGGCCTACCGCGCCGACCAGCTGCCCTCCACGCACCCGGTCACGGCGGACATCCGCGACCTCCAGGACGCCAAGCTGAACTTCGACGGCATCACGTACGCCAAGGGCGCGTCGGTGCTGAAGCAACTCGTGGCGTACGTCGGCGAGGAGGCGTTCCTGGAGGGCGCCCGGCGCTACTTCAAGCGGCACGCGTACGGCAACACGCGCCTCGGTGACCTGCTGTCGGTGCTGGAGGAGACCAGCGGCCGGGACATGAGCGCGTGGGCGCGGTCCTGGCTCCAGACGGCCGGGGTGAACTCGCTGACGCCACAGGTGCTGCTGGGCGCGGACGGCCGCGTCGAGGAGCTGGCGGTGGTGCAGGAGGCCGCCGAGTCCCACCCCGAACTGCGCCCGCACCGGGTGGCGGTGGGCCTGTACCGGGTGACCGGCGGCGGGGCGCTGGAGCGGTACGCGCGCGTGGAGACCGACGTCGACGGCGCGCGGACGGTCGTGGCGGAACTGGCCGGGACCGACGCCCCCGACCTGGTCCTGGTCAACGACGACGACCTGACGTACTGCAAGATCCGCTTCGACGAGACCTCGCTGGCGACCCTGCGCGAGCACCTGGGTGCGGTCACCGACCCGCTCGCGCGCGCCCTGTGCTGGTCGGCGCTGTGGAACATGACGCGTGACGCGCTGCTCCCGGCGCGGGACTTCGTGGACCTGGTGCTGCGGTTCGGCGGGCGCGAGTCCGAGATCGGCGTCGTGCAGATGCTGCACGCGTGGGCCGAGTCGGCGGTCACCCACTACACGGCACCCGCCCGGCGCGAGACGGCGGCCCGGCTGCTCGCCGAGGGCGCCCGGCGCGAGCTGTACGCGGCCGGGGCGGGCAGCGAGCACCAGCTCGCCTGGGCGCGCTTCTTCGCCCGGACGGCCACCGCCGAGGCCGACTTCGAGCTGCTGCGCGAACTGCTGGACGGCACGGCGACGGTCGAGGGCCTCGACCTGGACCAGGAGCTGCGCTGGGTGTTCCTGGAGCCGCTGGCCGCGCACGGGGCCGTGAACGAGAAGGCGCTGGCCGAGGAGCTGACCCGGGACGACACGGCCTCCGGCAAGCGCCACCAGGTGCGCTGTCTGGCCGCCCGCCCGTCCGCGGCGGTCAAGGCGCAGGCCTGGGCGCAGGTCGTGGAGTCGGACGCGCTGTCCAACGCCATGGTCGAGGCGACCATCGCGGGCTTCTCCCAGGGCTCGCAGCGTGAGTTGATCGCGCCGTACGCCGAGAAGTACTTCGCGGCGATCGAGCGGGTGTGGGCCGAGCGGTCGATCCAGATCGGCATGCACGTGGTGCAGGGCCTGTTCCCCTTCCTCCAGCAGTCCCAGGAGACGCTGGACGCCACGGACGCGTGGCTGGACGCCCACCAGGACGCGGCCCCGGCCCTGCGCCGGCTGGTGCTGGAGTCCCGTGACGATCTGGCACGGGCGTTGCGTGGACAGGCGTGCGACGGGGCCTCTGACCAGTAGCTTTGGCCTGAGATCCGGGCATGGCGGCTTCGTTACGAGATGAGTGCCCCGCAAGCCGTAACCTCTGGTCCGCACCCGAACGGACCAGGGGCTTTCGGCATCCGAACAACCGTCCTTTAGTGCTGGGTTGTCCGTATTTGTCGACGGCCCTGTAACAGCGGTTAAAGAGTGGTCGGAACGCGGGAAATTGCGGGTCATGACCCACAACACCCCGCTCTCCCCCCGCCCCCTGCGCGACCTGTCCGGCGGCGTGCGCCCCCGCGTGATGACGACGGCCCAGCTCCGCTCGCACGGCGTCTCCACGGCCGAGACGAACGAGCACTGCCGGGCGGGCGGCCCCTGGCAGCAGTTCCTCCCCGGCGTCGTCCTGCTCCACCCGGGCCCGCCGACCAGCGAGGAGCGGCTGCACGCGGTGCTCATGTACGCGGCACGGGAGCGCGGCACCGGGGTGCCCGCCCAGCCCGGCGCGGGCGGGCCGCACGCCTCCGCCCACCCCGAGGTGATGATCACGGGCCTGGCCGCGCTGACGCTGCACGGCTTCTCCTCCACTCCCCCGCTGCCGTCCCTGGACGTGATCGACGTCCTGGTCCCGCGGCTGCGGCGGCTGCGCTCCACGGGCTGCGCGCGCATCGTCCGCACGTCCGACGTGCCCACCCCCGAGCCGGTCACGGGGGTGCCGGTGGCGCCGGTCGCCCGCGCCCTGGCCGACGCGGTGGCGGAACTCGCGGACGCCGGCATCGTCCGCCGTCTGCTGACGGAGGCGGTGCGCGGAGCCCACTGCGACCCGGCGGCGGTGGTCCGCGAGCTGAACCAGGCGCGGCTGCTGAGCCGCCCACACGTGGTGGACGCGGTGGAGTCC
Source organism: Streptomyces sp. NPDC093598 (assembly GCF_044764825.1). Taxonomy (NCBI): domain Bacteria; kingdom Bacillati; phylum Actinomycetota; class Actinomycetes; order Kitasatosporales; family Streptomycetaceae; genus Streptomyces; species Streptomyces sp. NPDC093598. Next base: position 1,036,380 of record NZ_JBIWIV010000001.1, read on the forward strand.
CTGCTCGCCGAGGGCCGGGCGATCGCGGAGGGCCGCCTGTACCGGATGGTCCGCGACTACGGCCTGCCCGACCCGGTGTGGAACGTCGACCTGCGTCTGCCCGGCGGCCCCTACCTCGGCGGCCTCGACGTGTACTGGCCCGACCAGGCGGTGGCGGTGGAGCTCGACACCCGGGCGCCCCGGCAGGACGACGACGCCCTGTGGTCCGAGTACGCCCGCAAGCGCGAGCACCTGGAGCGGCTCGGCATCACGGTCGTCCACATCACGCCGAGGAAGCTCCGCGACTCCCCGGAGCAGCAGGCGACGGTGATCCGCACGGCCCTGATGGCCTCGGCCGACCGCGAACCGGCCGCGCATGTCGTGGTGCTGCCCCGGTAATGACGGACCCGGGTGCAGCACCAGGAGGGGAGAGGAGGGGCCGCCGGAACTGACCGGCGGCCCCTCCTCGCATTCCGGCAGCGACGGATCTTGATCTGTCGCGGTGGCGGCTACGAACAAGAGGTGGGGGGAGGGGACGCGCCGCCTCGCCGCCGGGGCGGCCGTCTGCTGCGGCAGGCAGGTGAATCCGTCAGACGGACGGCTTCGGACCGGATGCGCCGCCCGCGGAAGAGGGCCAGTGTCGAGTCGAGGCGAGGAGGCGCGATGGACCGAGGAGACGGAGCTCGGAGGGAAGGTGACAAGAGAGGGGGGCCGACAGACGACCCCGGGCTGGACACGTTGCTCCTTCGCGCCGCCGACGGCGACGAACAGGCCTTCGCCGCACTGTACGACGCCTTGGCGCACACGGTGCTGGGGCTGGCCTGCCGGGTGGTGGGTGACAAAGCCCAGGCGGAGGAGGTGACCCAGGACGTGATGGTGGAGGTGTGGCGGACCGCCGACCGGTTCCAGCCGGCGCGCGGAGCCGCCCGGAACTGGGTGCTCACCCTCGCGCACCGCCGCGCGGTGGACCGGGTGCGGTCCGTCGCCGCGGGCCGCGCCCGCGAGCTGCGCGCCGCGGTCATGGAGCAGGAACGGTCCTTCGACGCCGTCGCCGAAGAGGTCGAGGTGCGGGAGGAGCAGCGCGCCATCTTCCGCTGCCTGGCCCAGCTGGCCCGCGAGCTCAGGCTGCCCCTGGTGCTGGCCTACTACGAGGGGTTGACGTACGCGGAGGTCGCCGACGCGCTCTCGACACCGGCGGGAACGATCAAGTCGCGGATGCGTCAGGGGCTGCGGCGCCTGCACGACTGTATGGAGGCCGCCACGTGAGCCTCGCCGATGATCCCCACCTCGCTGTCGGAGCGTACGTGCTGCACGCGCTTCCGGCCGGTGAGGAAGCCGTCTTCGAGAAGCACCTGGCCGTCTGTGTGTCATGCCGTCGGGAAGTGGATCAGCTGTCGAGTGCGGCGGTTCCGCTGGGGGCGGCGGAGACGAGCGCCCCCTCAGCGGACCTGCGCCGCCGGGTGCTCGACCAGATCGGCACCGTACGTCAGGGCCGGTCCGTCGCAGTCGAGTCCCGGCGCCGACGCCGACTGCAGCGGAGCCTGGTGCCGGCGCTGGCGGCGTCCGTGGCGGCGGCCGCGGCTCTCGGAGGCGTCGCCTGGTGGCAGAGCTCCGAGGCCGACACCGCACGCGAGCAGTCCGCGCAGGTCCGTGCCGACTACCGGCATCTCACCGATGTCCTTGCCGCCCCCGACGCCACGATCAGCACCCAGGAGCTGGCGCGCGGCGGGACCGCGAGCGTGGTCGCCTCCCGGGCGCAGGGCCGGTCCGCGCTCATCGCCTCCGGACTGCCGCCGCTCACCGGCGAACGGGTCTACGAACTCTGGTACGCCGAATCGGGGCGGTACCGGCCGGCAGGACTGCTGTCCTCGGCGGGCGGACGTCAGACACATGTGCTGGATGGGCGCCTCGAAGGGGCCACTGCCGTCTGTATCACCGTGGAACCGGCCGGCGGCTCCACGCAGCCCACCACCGACCCGGTCGGCGTCATCCCCGTCCCCGCTTGAGGGTCACGGCTCGGCCACCGCGACGGCAGCCGCACACCCCTCCCCCACCGCCACGTCCCCGACGGCCCAGCCCGGCAACCGGCGGGGCCCGGCCGCGGAGGCGCCGAGGTGGTCCAGGTGGAGGTCGCGTCCCAGTCCGGTGCCGAGCCCTTTCAGATACGCCTCCTTGCGGGTCCACACGCGGGCGAAGGCGGCCGGGCGCCCCTCCGGCGGACACGCGGCGAGTTCGGCGGCCTCCCGGGGATGCAGCGTCGCCGTGAGGGCGGAGACGACGTCGGCGGCGGGCAGCCGCTCGATGTCCGCGCCGACCGCTGTGTCCGCGAAGGCGAGAAGGCAGAGCCCGGCGGTACGGGAGAGGGAGAAGCACAAGGGCGCGCCGGGCACGTCGGGGCGGCCGTGCGGGCCCCCGCACACGGGGCAGGGTCGCCGTACCAGCGGCACGTCCGACGGCTCGACGCCGAGGTAGGCACCGAGGAGCATGCGCAGGCACACGTGGGCGACCCGGTAGCCGTCCCTGTCCGCCGCCCGGTGAAGTGCCGCGGCCCGCGCCCTTTCCCCGCTGTCCAGCACCGGGTCCGCGAGCCGGGCCGCGGCACCGCGGAGATCCTCCACCCGGGCCAGCCACAGCCGGGGCCGGCCGGGGCGCGGCGGCTTCGGGAGCCGGGCCCAGGCGGCGGGCGTGAGCCGCTCGGGAGGCGGGAGCGGCATCAGGGGGAGGAGGCACATGGCGACGGCCGCCTTCAGTCGGAGGGGGCTCGTACCGCCCGGGCGTCCTCGATTGCGCTGCCGTGCGACACCGGCGGGGCGAGCGCGTCGCCACCGTACAGAGCCCGCACCCAGTTGCCCTGGTAGATCGTGTCGAGGTAGCGCTCGCCGAGGTCCGGGGCGAGCGCGACGGGGGTGAGGCCGGGCGTTCCGTGCCGGGCGAGCCAGCTCGTCGCCCCGCTGACGACCGTGCCGGTCGAACCGCCGAACAGGAAGCCCCGCCTGGCCAGGCTCTGGCAGGTACGGATGGCATCGGCCTCCTCCACCCGGACCGCCTCGTCGACGTAACTCTCGTCGAGCAAGGGGGGCCGGACGCTCATGCCCAGTCCGGGAATCATGCGCCGTCCGGGCGGGTCGCCGAAGATGGCGGAGCCGACGCTGTCCACCGCCACGATCCGCACCGGCCGGTGCCAGGAGCGGAACCAGCGTGCGCAGCCCATCAGCGTGCCGGTCGTGCCGACACCGATGAACAGGACGTCCAGGAACGGGAACCGGCGGGCGATGGCCGGTGCCGTCCTGCGGTAGTGCGCCCGCCAGTTGTCGGGATTGGTGTACTGGCTCAGCCACACGTAACGGGCGTCCGCGGCGCACAGATCGCGCAGGTGCGCCAGCCGCGCGCCCAGCAGACCGCCCGTGGCGTGCTCGTCGGAGACGACGTGGACCTGGCTGCCCAGGGCCTCCATCATCAGCCGGGTGGCCAGGTTGCACCGGGAGTCCGTCACGCAGACGAAGCGGTAGCCCTTGCTCGCCGCGATCATGCTCAACGCCACGCCGAGGTTGCCGGAGGAGGACTCGACCAGGATCGAGTCACGCCTGAGGGTCCCGCTTCGCTCGGCGGACTCCACCATCTCGGTCGCGGCCTTCAGCTTGATCGAACCGGCGAAGTTGAAGCCCTCGCACTTGAGGAAGAGCCGGTGTCCTGTCATCGGCTCGAGGTCGACGTACAGGTCCTCCTCGTTGAAGGCGTGGGGTTCGGATATGACTGGCACGATGTTCTCCTCGTCCAGGGCCGGACGGTGGACGCGTGTCGTCCTCAGCCGTGCCGGCTCAGTTCGTGAAAGAAGTGGTCGACGACCCGCAGTTCGCCGGAGCGGGCCAGTTCGTCGTAGACGTAAGAGCCGACCGCGAGGTCCAGCACCCCCAGGCCGAACGGCGAGAAGATCGCCGGGCGTTCGGCCGGGACCGTCACGCGGCCGGCCATCACGTCGTCGAGCGTGCCGAGCAGGAAGTCGCGGTTGCCGGTGAGGCGTTCGGTGAGGTGCGGGGAGGTGGCGGCCCTGAGGCAGTGGTCGATGTCGTCGACGACGTTGGTGGCGCTGAGCAGCACCTGCGGCGCGAGGTCGCGCAGCGACACGTGCAGCACCACCGGGTTGTGCCGGAACCACGACGGCTCGGTGATGTGCGGCCGGTCGGCGACCGTGGCGAAGACGATCAGATCGCTGAGGCGGATCAGTTCCTCGGCGTCACGGTGCACGGTGACGCGTCCGACGGCTCCGGACTGCTCCAGGTAGGTGCGGAAGCCGGCGGCGCTGTCGGGGGACAGGTCATGCACACCGATGGCGTCGAAGGACCAGCCGGTGCCCTCAAGGTAGGTGTGGATGTAGCGGGCGATCAGACCCGCCCCGACGAATCCCAGGCGGGCGGGGCGCGGTCGTCCCCTGCTGAGCCGGTCGGCGGCCGACGCGGCGGACGCCGCGGTCCTGGCGGCGCTGATGATCGAGCTCTCCATGCAGGCGAAGGGGTAGCCCGTGGTGGGGTCGTTGAGGATGAGTACGGCTGACGCCCGGGGGATGCCCGAGGCGACGTTGCCGGGGAAGCTGGAGATCCATTTCAGGCCGTCCACCGGGCCCTCGCCGCCGAGCGAGGCGGGCAGGGCGATGATCCGTGACGTCGGCCGGTCGGGGAAGCGCAGGAACGAGGACGGCGGGTTGACCGTACGGCCGGCGCCGTGCAGGCGGTAGGTCGCCTCGACGACCTCCACCACGGTCTTCTCCCTGCCCTGGAGGACCTCCTTGACCTGGCTTCCGGGGACGACGGCGAAGGACGGCACGACGGGGGTGTGCGTCCGGGCGGTGTGCGGGACGGTGTGCAGGGTGGTCATGCCGCTTCCCTCCCCGTCCGCGGTCCGGGAAGGCCGGGACGCACAGGGTCGGCCATCGCCACCACGACCTCCCGCGGCCCCCGGTACGCCTCGCGGCTGTGCGCGGTGCGGATGTTGTCCACGAGCATCAGGTCACCGCGCTGCCAGGGCCGGCGTACGGTGAGGGCTTCGTAGGTCTTGTTGATCTGCTCGACGACGTCCGGGGGCACCGGGTCGCCGTTGCCGTAACGGGTGTTGAAGGGCAGCCCGTCCGGTCCGTACTCCTCGACCAGGAACTCCCGGACCTCGGGTGCCATCGTCCATTCGTTCAGGAACGCGATCTGGTTGAACCAGCAGTTCAGACCGGAGACCGGGTGCCGCACCACGGCGTGCCGGCGCTGCCGCGTCCGCAGCGAACCGTCGGGCTGCCAGGACCAGTCGATCGCGTGTGCACGGCAGTAGGCCTCGACGGCGCCCCGGTCGTCGGTGCCGAACGACTGACCGAGCGTCGCGCCGATCCCCTCGTTGTAGGCCCTGGTGAGCAGCCAGCCCTCCCGGGCGAAACGCTCGACGAGGTCGGCGGGCAGCGCGTGCAGCACAGCGGTCGCGTCGGCCACCGCGGTGGCACCGCCTTCGGCGGGGGGCTCCAGGCAGGCGAACAGCATCAGGCCGGGACACTCCGCGGCGTAGCTGAGTTCGTGATGCATGCACATGGGCTGGTTGGGCGGCCAGGCCGACGACGTGTAGACGCCGTCCGCGTGGCGGTCACGGGCGGCGAACGCCTCGCGTTCGGCCACGGGCTGCTCCGCCACTTGGCGCAGGACCGACCCGACGTCGGCCGGGGTGCGCAGTCCGAGGCCCCGGACGACGAGCGCCCCTCGCTCGGCGACGAGTCCGCGCAGCGTCTCCCGCCGGTCGGCCGCCCAGGCCGCCGCGTCCGTGCCGTCCGGGGTGTCCGCGGCATCGAGTACCGCAAGGCCGTCCGGAGCCGGTGTCGTGGTGGCCCTGTTCTTGCGGAAGAGTGCCGACAGCATGTCGATCTCCTCTCGTACTCCTGGTGTCCGTCACGGTTCTTGGCCGGTCCGGCTGTCGATCAGCCGGGCCAGGTCGGCCAGTACGGGACGGTCGGCGAGGTCGCGCGGGGAGATCACCCGGTCCACCGCGACCGCGAGCCGCACCGCCGACAGGGAAGTGCCGCCCAGATCGAAGAAGTTGTCGTCCCGGCGGATCCGCCCGGGCGGCAGGCCGAGTTCCGTCTCCCATCGCGCCGCGAGCCGCCGCTCGCCCGGCGTCCGCGGGGCGCCCTGGGCGTCCCGGGCCGGACCGAGGTCCTCGGCGAGCGCCGAGAGCGCCTTGCGGTCGGTCTTGCCATTGGCGGTGAGCGGCAGGCGGTCCAGCCGGTGGAAGGACGCCGGGATCATGTACGCGGGCAGCAGGTCCGCGAGCCGCTCCCGCAGCTCCTCGGCGGTCACCGCGCACGCGCTCGTCCAGAAGGCGGCCAGCTGACGGCCGTACTCCTGCGCGCCGGTCACCACGACCGCGCAGTCGGTGACGCCGGGCACGCGCAGCAGCGTGTTCTCGACCTCGCCGATCTCGACCCGGAACCCCCGGATCTTCACCTGCGCGTCCCGGCGGCCGAGGAACTCCAGTTTCCCGTCGGGCCGCCAGCGGCCGAAGTCGCCTCCGCGGTAGAGCCGTTGGCCGGGGCGGTAGGGGTCGGCCAGATAGGCGAGCCGGGTGCGTTCGGCGTCGTTGACGTAGCCGCGGCCGACGCACACCCCGGAGAAGACGATGGCGCCGGGCGCCCCGAGCGGAACCGGAAGCAGGTTCTCGTCGACGACGTACTGGTACACGTTGGCGATGGGCCGGCCGAGCGGGATCCGATCGGTGCCGGGCGCCCGGTCCATCACCTCGTGGTTGGTGTCGTCGGACGTCTCGGTCAGTCCGTAGGCGTTGACCAGTCGCACGGCGGGACCGGTGGTGAACCACCGCCGGACCAGTTCCCCGCGCAGCGCCTCGCCGGTGACGGACACGCACCGCAGGTCCGGCAGGTCCCGCGGGCGGCGTTCCAGGGCGGACAGGAGGACGTCGAGATAGGACGGCACGAGTTGCAGGACGTTGACGCGGCCCTCGGTGATCGTGTCCAGGAACCGGTCCGCGTCGAGGACGGCGTCCTGCTCGACCAGCAGGGTCCGCCCGCCCGTCAGCAGCCCCGCGAGCAACTGCCACAGCGAGATGTCGAAGCACTGCGAGGCCGTCTGCGCCACCACGGTGCCCTCGCCGATGCCCAGGTCGCCGATCTTGGCGTACAGGTGGTTGAGCAGGCCGGCGTGCTCGCACAGCGCGCCCTTCGGCTCTCCGGTGGAGCCGGAGGTGAAGAAGACGTACGCGAGTCGGTCCGCCGGTATGTCCAGACCGAGGTCCGTTCCGTCGGTGGCCCGGTCGGTGACGTCCGGGACGAGCAGCCGCCGGGTTCCGGGGAGCGAGGCGAGCGCCCGGTCCAGCTGCCCGGTGCTGTCCGGTTCGGTGAGGACGTACGAGCAGCCGGCGCGGGTGAGCATCGCCCCGATGCGGCCGGGCGGGTGACGTGGGTCGACGGGCAGGTACACGGCCCCGGCCTTGAGGACGCCGAGCACGGCGGCCGCCCAGTGGAGGTCGCGCTCGGTCACCACGGCGACCGTGTCCTCGGGGCCGACCCCCTCGGCCAGCAGGGCGCGGGCCAGCCGGTTGGCCCGCGTGTTGAGGTCCCCGTACGTCCGGCTGCGGCCCCGGTGGACCACGGCGACGGCGTCCGGAGCGGTGCGCACCCGCTCCTCGAACAGTTCGTGGCACCGGCGGTCCGGCAGCGCACGGCGCGGCCCCGCCAGCCCGTCGAGTTGGAACCGGCGTTCGTCCGCGGACAGCAGGCTGCGGCGGTCATGGGGGGCGTCGGGGTCGGCGGCGATCGCTTCCAGTGCGGCGAGGTGGTATCCCCCGATCCGGGCGGCGCAGTCCGCGTCCAGCAGATCCGTCCGGTGACGCAGGCGCAGGACCAGCCCGTCGCCCTCGTCGTCCGCCGAGACCCCGAGAAGCACGCTGCCGTCCGCCGGGACAGTGACCTCCTGCCCCGCCGGGGCGAACACCGCTTCGGGGCCGGCCCCGGACGGTGAGCCGGTCCCGGGCGACGGCACCGCCGCCTCGGCACGCCGGGCTCGAAGCACCAGCCGGCGCCAGGTGCCGGACCCGACCGTCAGCTCGAAGGGCAGCGGCCCGGCCCGGCCGGGGAGCAGACAGCCGCTGCGCACGTCCGGATCGCCGGAGAGCAGGGCGAGCACCTTCGCGTGGGCGGCGAGGAGGATCACGGTGAGCGGCACGCCGAGTTCACGGGCCCGCACACGCAGGGCCGCCGTCACGTCGCCGGGGACGCGCCTGACGTGCTCCCCGGTGCCGGGCACCGGCTCCTTCGCCCATCGGGGCACGGCCGTGAAGCCGCCTTCGACCCTGCTGTCACTTCCGGGGACGCGGGCGTCGGTCGTCGTCGCTGCCATCACCGCGCACCTCCGCGTTCGTCGAGGGGGTGAGCCGGATTGCCCGTCCAGCGGGTGTGTTCGGGGACCGTCTCGCCCTTCATGAGGAAGGAGTCCGCCGCCAGCACGGCGCCGTCGCCGACCGTCACCCCGTAGTGCACGAGCGCTCCGACGCCGAGGGTGCAGCGGGCGCCGAGCGAACTGCGGTCCGACTTGAACGTGCCGTCCTCCTGGGAGTGGCACTGCAGGACACTGCCCGAGTTGAGGGTGCAGTCGTCCCCTACGGCCACCATGGGGCGTTCCGTGAGATGGCAGCCGTCGTCGAAGACCCGCGCCCCGATCCGGACGCCCAGCAGGCGCCACACGACGCTCTTGAACGGGGTGCCGTCGAGGACGTGCAGATAGGTCTCGGACGGGACCTTCCAGTAGCGCTCACGACGCCAGAAGCGGCGGTCGTAGATCGAGCAGAACAACGGCTCGGGTGGGTGCGCGGCCGTGACGGCCCGCTCGAGGAGGACGTAGTACAGGAGGGTGAACGGCAGCAGGACGGCGTTGGCGAGCGCGAGGACCGTTGTGCCCCACGCGGGGTACCGGCTCGCGGCGATCGCGAAGAGCAGGGCGACGCAGAAGAAGTACAGCCATGCCGTGAGCAGGTGACATGCCATGGTGACGGCGTTGTGCCGGTTCTTGGCCGCGAGGCTCCGGCGCAGGCTGTTCCCGTCCTTGAGCTCGTCGAAGGTGCTGTCCCGCGCCACCGACCGCGGGATCTCGAAGCAGGGGGAGCCGAGAAGTCCCACATCGTGCCGGAGCGGTCCGCTGACGGGGACCGCCACCTTGGTGGCGAGGAGGCAGTTGTCGCCGGTCCGGCCGCCCGCGGGGTAGGCGATCCGGTTCCCGAGGAAGTTGTGCGCCCCGATCACGGCCGGCGACAAACGGAAGGAGGTGCTGGAGTACTCGGCATTCATCAGGGACAGTCCGTCGGCGACCATGGTCCCGGCGCCGATCCTGCTCAGGTAGGGGCTCTCGTGCTTGACCGCTGTGCCGAAGTTCGAGCCGGTCTGCTCCACGGGAGTCAGGCGATAGCCGATCCAGCGCAGGTAGTGCACGATGCAGGAGCTGTCGCCGAACAGCCGCGTCAGGGATTTCCTGTTCGTCATCAGGACGATCGTCCGGTGCACGGAGTAGTGAAAGCCGAAGAGCGGATACGTCCGGCCGGGCCGAAGGCATCTGCCCAGCAGCCGTGGGACGGTGGCCAGGACCACGAGGGCGGCGAGCACGCCGCCGAAGAAGACCACGGCCGTGACCACCAGCAGGTCGACGTAGCGCACCGTCGCCCCGCCCCTCACCACCGCTGACCCCTCCAGCACCCGGGAGAGCAGCACGTCCAGACAGCCCACCGCCAGCGGCAGGTACACCAGCAGCACTGTCAGCATCAGCAGGGCACCGTGGGCCGCTCGCCGTGCGGTGCCGCACCGGGCGGGCTCCACTTCGGGGAAGTCGCCGTCCGAGGGCTGGGCCGGAGAGCCCTGCCAGTGCTCGCCGTCGGGGACCGCCTGGCCGGTGTGCAGGGAGGACGCGTGCCCGAGCCGGGATCCGTCGCCGAGCCGGGTCCCGATGTCCAGCACGGTCACCTCGCTGACGACCGCGCCCCGGCCCAGGGTGACCGGCCCGGTCTCGATCACCCCGTCGGCCGCGTGGTAACAGCTGATCAGCGCGTCCTTGCGGACGAGCGTGCCGTCACCGACGGTCAGCAGATCGGCGCAGACGGGGACGGAGCGCGAAAGGATCGTCACTCCGGCGCCGATGCGCGCGCCCAGGGCCCTCAGGAAGAGAGGGTAGAGCGGCGACCCGGCGAACAGGACGAGCGGGCTCGACCGGATCAAGGTCTTGACGAGCCAGAACCGGAAGTAGGTGAGGCTCCAGACGCGAAACCGGCGTGGTGTGAACCGGCCGAACAGCAGCCACTTGGCGATCACGGGCAGGGCGCACAGCACGAGGAGCAGTGCGGCGCCGAACACGACGCTCCGCAGGTAGGCGTCGAGCAGGTGTGCCTGCGCGGAGATCCATTCGTAGCCCTGGGCGGTGACGGCGGCGAGGAGAAGGGCGTAGACGAGGAAGGCGAGAAGCTGGAGTGCCCCGCAGAGCACGCGGTGGGGGCGGCCCGTCGGCGGTGCCGGTGCCGGGGCCTGGGCCTGTTCCCTGGGCAGTGCGGGCGGGCCGGGCGTCTCGGATGCGGGGGGCGGCGGGGCGCTGTCGAGCAGTGCGGCCGCAAGGCTGCCGGCGGTCGGATGCCGGTAGACGTCGCGCATCGACACCGGCGGCAGGTCCGGCCGGTTCCTCACCCGCGCGCAGAAGTGCGCCATCACCAGGGAGTCGGCGCCGAGATCGTCGAAGAAGTCGCTGTCGATCGGCACCTCGTCCAGGTGGGCGACATCCGCCAGCAGCGCGGCGAGCCGCTGCGCCGCAGCGGCGACCGCGGCGTCCGGCGGTGCCTCGCGGGGCCGGGCTCCCTTCACGATGCCCCTGGCCGCCTCTTGCAGTTGCTGTCCCGTCATGGGGAGGACCCCCTCGGCTGCGACTGTCGCGTGCCCTTCCTCGATAGGGGTTCGTAGCCAGGCAGCCGAGGGATGGACATTCCGGCTGTTCTTCTCGCATGGTGAGCGGGTCTCTCATCAGGCGAACAGACGGCACCGCCCTACCCCTTCTTGAGCACCAGTTCGGTGTTGCGGTCCTCCGGGTCGCCGCCGAGGGTCGTGCTCGCGCCGGGGGCGTTGAGGGACAGCTCCCGGTAGAGGGCGGCGAGGCCGGTCTGGGAGAGGTCGGAGAAGTCCGTGCGGTGCGGGGCCGAGGACTCCACCAGCGTCGTGAACAGGGAGATCGTGCCGTCCTTGTTGTCGGTCAGCTCGATCACCCGGGCCAGCTGCGGGAAGTCGACGTGGGAAGCGGTGGAGATCTCCCAGAAGGAGCGGCCGCCGGGCGCGGAGTGCGGCGTGATGACGTTCTTGTGGATGTGGCCGTTCACCCAGGCGAGAACGTTGGCGTGGCTGCCGAGCAGGGCCAGGACCTCCTGGCCGTTGCGCCGCCGCTCGTGGGGGCGGGCGGGGTCGGGGCGGGTGTTGGTCATCGTCTTGCTGGTGTGGTGGCTGAAGATCAGCGCGTAGGAGTCCTTGTTGTCCCGCAGTGTCCTGTCGAGCCACTTCATCTGGGCCGTGCCGATGGACCCCTCGTAGTGGCCACCTGCGTCGGTGGTGTCCAGGCTGATGCCGATGACGTCGTCGGAGATGCGGAAGGCGTAGTACTGGGTGCCCGCGTCCAGGTTGGCGGAGGAGTAGCCGTGGCCGGCCGGGCCGACACCGCGGTAGGCCGGGTCCAGGTGCGCCTCGAGGTACTCGGCCGGTGTGAAGGGCGCGCGCCTCTCGTCGGGGGTGACCGAACGCATGCCGCGGGCGTGGGACTTGAGGAAGTCGTGGTAGCGGACGCCCTGGGGGTCCCGGGCCTTCTTGATCTGCGCCTGGAGCTGCTGCGCCTCGGCCGCGGTCACGTTCATCAGCTTCTTGCCGCCGACGGCGAGTTCGGTGAGGTACGAGTCGCCGTGCGAGGCGTAGCAGCCCATGGGCAGGGAGTCGTGGTTGCCGACGGTCGAGTACCAGGGCAGGTTGAGGCCAGGGCTCTGCACCTCCCGGATCGCGGCCTTCAGGAAACCGTCGAGGCGCGGGAAACCGGCCTGCTTGTCGGTGTCGCGGACGGCGGCGTCCGGCTGCCAGTACTGCTTGAGGCCGCTGTTCTGGACGCCCTCGTACCGGCGCGGGTCGCCGGTGTTGGGCGTGATGCGCCCGCCGCTCATGATCTTCAGGAACCACTCCAGCTCGGACTTGGCGTTGTTGTCCGTGTTGTCGCCGGTGGTCATGGCGAAGTGCAGCGGGGCGCCGGTGACGGGGGCGCCGCGCAGGGCGTTGATCCGCTCCACGAGCGCGATGGCGCCCTGGACGGTCAGTGCCTCGTGCGGCCGCCAGGCGTGGATGTCGGCCGAGCGCAGGTACTCCAGGCGCAGCGGGTGCTGGGCGTCGATGATGTGCAGGTCGGTGAGCTGCACGAAGGCGGCGAGCGCGGTACGGCGGCCGGCGCGGCCGGACTTGGGCGCGGCCAGCTCGGAGCGGACGACCCGCTTCCAGCCGGGTCCGTCGCCCAGGCGCCGGTAGCCGGAGCTGCCGCGCGGGGCGGCGACGGACGCCACGGTGGTGCCCTTGGTGTACGGGGCCAGGGGCGCGGCCGGTGCCTGGCGCGAGGAGGCCGCCACGGCGGCGTCGGTGCTCTCCTTGACCGTGGCGGCCTGGCTGTCGCTGGGCCGCAGGGCGTAGCCGACGCCCCCGGAGAGGGCGACCGCGCCGGTGGCGGCGAGGACGGAACGACGGTGGATGCCCTGGCCGGAGCCGGCGACTGAGCGTGTGCGCGACATGCGCTTCTCTCCCCGAGTGCGAACGCGTCGGCAGTGGTCGCGGGGCGTTCACGACGTGAACACCCCGCTCGTACTGGATCGTTGGCAATGGGGATGACCTGCGCGTGAACGAGGCGGCAACGCGCAGCGCCGATCACCGGACGTGGATCTTGGACTGCCCTGCGCGTCGTCGTCTGCTCCGGATACGGCCCGGAGCCGGTCACGCGGCGTTCACTTTCCGGGGTACTGCACCTACTCGAGGGTGTCGGCCAGCCGTCCGGTGACCGGGCGTTCGCGCCACATCCGCAGGGCGATGTCGACCATCGGCACCCGGACGAGACCGGGGACCGCGTCGAGGTCCTGCCAGGCGGCGAGGTCGGTGGAGCCGTTCACCTCGTTGCGCAGTTCGCCGCCGATGATCCGGCCCTCGTAGACGAACCGGACGCCGTGATGGTCGACCGGGAGCCCGAAGCCCTCGCGGAAGACGCGGTGGGAGGAGTTCACGCCGAGCAGTCCGGTCACCTCGATGTGGTACCCGGTCTCCTCCTCCACCTCCCGCACGACGGTGTCGTAGGGATCCTCGCCGTGCTCCATGCCGCCGCCCGGCAGGACCCACTCGGGCGTGCCGTCCCGGGCGGGCGAGCGGGCGAGCAGGATCTGTCCGTCACGGACGCATATGGCGTAGGCCGCCACCCTCAACTTCTGTCGCACTTGGGGACGTTAACCGATTTCTTCGCCACCTTCAGGACTGATGCTCACAAATCGCATCGCGGGTTTTCCCCATACATCCATTTCGTTTCGGTCAACACTCCCCAAAGAACTTCCCCTTGCGTAAGGCTGTGCGATCGTCCGGGCTTGCCGTTCGGATCGTCTGCGACCGGGACCGATCGGCCTCGGTCGCTTCCCGCTCGTTCCTTTACCTACAAGGGATGCCGATGACCCCTCCCACCCCGCGTGATCAGATATCGGGCCCGAGACGTGTGGCACGCATCGCCGTGGCCGCCGGTCTCGTCGCCGCGCTCTCCGCGGCCGGGCCGATCCCGATGGCCTTCTCCGCCGACGGTCCGGGCGCGGACGCCCCGGCCGACCCGAGCGTCAAGTCCGCGCACGCCAAGCTCGGTTCGGACGACGCGGACCTGCTCTCGGAGGCCAAGGCCGACGGCGACAAGACCGTCACGATGATGATCGCCACCGCGCCCGGGCAGACCGAGCAGGTCGCCGGGCAGCTGGACGCGGTCAAGGGCGGCTCGGTGGGCCGGGCCGACGACAAGCTGGGCTACGTCCGCGCCACCGTCCCGACGGCCAAGGCCGACTCGGCGATCGCCGCCGCCGCCAAGCTGTCCTCCGTGCACGGCATCGACCTGCGCGAGGAGATCCCGCTGGACGACCCGACGCCGAGCGCGGACACCGCCAAGGGCTCCAAGGCGACGGGCGCGTACCCGGCGCCGGGGAAGAAGACCCCGGCCGAGAACCCGTACAACCCGTCCTTCGAGACGGGCGCGGTCGACTTCGTCGAGGACCACCCGAAGGCGGACGGCCGCGGCGTCACCATCGGCATCCTCGACTCCGGCGTCGACCTCGGCCACCCGGCGCTGCAGAAGACGACGACCGGTGAGCGGAAGATCGTCGACTGGGTGACGGCGACCGACCCGATCATCGACCAGGACAACACCTGGCGCCCGATGGTCACGGCCGTGTCCGGCCCGGCCTTCACCTACCAGGGCCAGTCGTACAAGGCGCCGGCGGGCTCGTACGCCGTCAGCCTCTTCAAGGAGTCGTACACCACCGGCGGCGACGCCAAGGGCGACGCCAACCGCGACGGCGACACCACCGACGTCTGGGGCGTGCTGTACGACGCCAAGACGGGCACGGTCCGGGTCGACCTGAACAACAACAACGACTTCGCCGACGACGCCCCGATGAAGCCGTACAAGGACGGCCACCAGGTCGGGTACTTCGGCACCGACAACCCGGCCACCGACGTCGCCGAGCGGCAGCCGTTCGTCGTGGAGATCCGCAAGGACGTCCCGATGGACCCTCTGGGCGGCACCTGGGTCGGCAAGAAGTCCGACTTCGTCAACATCGGCGTCATCGAGTCCGAGCACGGCACGCACGTCGCCGGCATCACCGCCGCCAACGGCCTGTTCGGCGGGAAGATGGACGGTGCCGCTCCGGGCGCCAAGCTGGTCTCCTCCCGTGCGTGCACCTGGTCGGGCGGCTGCACCAACGTGGCGCTCACCGAGGGCATGATCGACCTCGTCACCAAGCGCGGCGTCGACATCGTCAACATGTCCATCGGCGGCCTGCCGGCGCTGAACGACGGCAACAACGCGCGCGCCGAGCTGTACACGCGCCTCATCGACGACTACGGCGTCCAGCTGGTGATCTCCGCGGGCAACTCCGGCCCCGGCGCCAACACCATCGGCGACCCGGCCCTGGCCGAGAAGGTCATCTCGGTCGGCGCGTCCGTCTCCAAGGAGACCTGGGCCGCCAACTACGGCTCGGTCGTGGAGAAGAAGTACGCGATGATGCCGTTCTCCTCGCGCGGACCGCGTGAGGACGGCGGCTTCACGCCGACCCTGGTCGCCCCCGGCGCGGCGATCAACACCATCCAGACCTGGATGCCGGGCCAGCCGGTCGCCGAGGCGGGCTACACCCTGCCGGCCGGCTACGGCATGCTCCAGGGCACCTCGATGGCCTCCCCGCAGGCCGCCGGTGCCTCGGCGCTGCTGATCTCGGCCGCCAAGCAGAAGAAGATCGACCTCACGCCGGCGACCCTGCGCACGGCCCTCACCTCCACCGCCGACCACATCAAGGGTGTGCAGGCGTACGAGGAGGGCGCGGGCCTCATGAACATCGAGGACGCCTGGGACGCCATCCGCGACGACGCCACCTCGCACTCCTACACGGTCAAGGCGCCGGTCGACACCGCGATCGACCAGTTCCTGAAGACCCCGGGCCACGGCACGGGCCTCTACGACCGTGAGGGCGGCCTGAAGGCCGGCCAGAAGAAGACGTACGAGATCACCCTGACCCGTACGTCCGGCGCCGACAAGGCGATCCGGCACGAGCTGCACTTCGAGAACAACGCGGGCGGCACCTTCCGCATCGTCGGCTCCGACGAGGTGAAGCTGCCGCTGAACCAGCCGGTGACCGTCAAGGTCCAGGCCGCGCCGAAGTCCGCGGGCATCAAGAGCGCCATCCTGGAGGTCGACGACCCGAAGACCGAGGGCATCGACCGTCAGGTCCTCAGCACGGTGGTCGTCTCCGCGCCGCTGAAGTACACCTTCTCCGCGAAGGACTCGGTGCAGCGCAACAGCTCGCACCACTACTTCGTCACCGTCCCCGAGGGCGCCAAGACCCTCGAGGTCGCGATGAGCGGGCTGAAGGACAAGAGCCAGACCCGGTTCATCTCCATCCACCCGTACGGCGTCCCGTCCGACCCGACGTCGACGATCAACTGCTACCCGAACTACCCGAACCCGGCCAACACCTGCCGCCCGGACCTGCGTTCGTACGCCGACCCGCAGCCCGGCGTCTGGGAGATCGAGGTCGAGTCGCGCCGTACGTCGCCGCTGCTCGACAACCCGTACAAGCTGGACGTCGCCGTGCTCGGCGCGGCCTTCGACCCGGAGACCGTGACCGTGCCCGAGGCGAAGGTCGGCACCCCGGCCGCCGCCTCCTGGAAGGTGACGAACGGCTTCGCCGCGCTCGACGGCAAGCTGGTGGGCGGCCCGCTGGGCTCGGCCAAGACGGCCCGTCCGTCGATCAAGCAGGGCGAGACGCAGACCACGACGGTCGAGGTGCCCGCGGGCGCGAAGTCCCTGGACGTCGCCATCGGCGGTGTCTCGGACAACGCCGCGGACCTGGACCTCGCCGTGTACGACGCGTCGGGCACCCAGGTCGGCAGCTCCGCGGACGGTGACTCGGAGGAGTCGGTGTCCGTGCCGTCCCCGGCCGCCGGGAAGTACACCGTCGAGGTCGTCGGCTACTCGGTGCCGGCCGGCACCACGGAGTACGACTACCAGGACGTGTTCTTCTCCGCCTCGCTCGGCAGCGTCACCGTCGACGGCTCGGCGCCGGTGAAGCTCGGCACGGGCGACTCGGCCACGGTCTCCGGCAGCGTCACCGCCGCGGCGGCCGCTCCCGAGGGGCGCGAGTTCTTCGGCCAGGTCCAGCTGGTCAACGCGCGCGGCACGGTCGCGGGCCTGGGCAGCGTGAAGATCGAGAAGGTTCTGCCGTAGCGGTATCGCGGCACTGGGGGCGGGCGTCCGTTGGGGCGCCCGCCCCTTGCCGTTCCCATGGGCACGTTCCTACGGGCACGGGAAGGTGCGCGAGGCGGGCAGCGCTTCGGTGATCCACGCCCGGTCGCGGGCGATCTCGTTCTCCCCGGTCGCCCACGTGTCCGGGTGGGCCTGCTCGCCGGAGATGCCGACGAGCATGTGTGCACCGGCTCGGAGCGAGGGCTCGGCGCCGGTCTCCAAGGGGAAGGTGATCCGCTTTCGGCCCTTGTCGGGCTTGTAGTAGCGCGTCACGTCCAGGGTGACCCGGTCCTGGCCGGTACCGGGAACGGTCTCGACCTCGGTGACGATGCCCTCGACGACGATCCGGGCGCAGGCGAGATACCCGGCGTGACCGAGCTTGGCGTCCTCGTCCGCGTGCTCCCGGCCGGCGGAACCGTCGGCGGCGGACGTCGCGCCCTGGTCGCCACCGCCGTCCATGCCGCCGCTCTGGACGACGAGCCAGCCCATGCCGATCACGAGACCGGCACCGACGGCCGCCACGAGGCCCTTCAGGGCCGCGTCCCAGGGCTTGCGCCGGTCGCGGCGCGCGGACAGCGACGCCACGGATGCGCCGCCTCCTGCCGCCGGTCCTGGCTCGGGGTCCTGCTCAGTGATCTCCTCGGGGTCCCGTTCGGGCCCGGCGAGTGCCTGTCCGATGAGGCCCAGCTGCTCACGCAGCAACGCCACGTCGGCGGTCGCCGACCGGTACTCGGCCTTGAAGGCCTCGTCCGCCAGGGCATCGTCCGTCGGCGCCTCGCCGGTGATCACTGCCATCAGCGCTGCCTCGTCGTGCCCGTCCCTGTCGTGTTCGGCGGTCACGTCACACCACCTCGTCCTCGTGCAGGCGGGCGCGCAGGGCCCGTACCGCCGTGTGCAGCCGGCTCTTGACCGTGCCCTCCGGGACGCCGAGCTGCTCGGCGATGGACCGGACCGGCAGGTCGGCGTAGAAACGCAGCACGACCACCTGCCGCTGGGCGTCGGGCAGCTCGTCCAGGCCCTGGGCGACGGCGACGGACAGCACACTGCTGTCCTCGCCGGAGGGGTGCGCCGGCTGCCGCAGGGCGGCCAGCCGCTCCCCGAGCCGCTCCTGGCGGCGCTTGGCCCGATGCCAGTCCATCGCCAGGTTGGAGGCGACGACCGCCGCCCACGCCGAGACGTCCCGCGGTGCCTCCCGGCCGCTCGCGGCCCGCTCCAGCAGCCGCAGGCGGACCTGCTGCACCCCGTCCGGCAGGTCCGCCTGCGGTACCCCGCCGAGCGCGAGCACCGCCCGCACCCGGCGCTCCTGCGCCGGGTCCAGTGGATCGGCCTCGCCCACCGGGTCGTCGCCGGTCCCGGCGTGCGCCTCCCGGCCGCGCCGCGCCCTTCCGCGCAACAGCACAAGCCACCCCCCTCGCCGTGTTTCTCCTACGACGCCGGTACGGCCCGGAACGTTCGGTCGCCGGCACGGCGAGTTCCGCCGAGGCGGCAGAGGCGTACATCACACTTCCGTGTGGCCGAGACCGACATGGGCAGGCGAGCTTGCGGCGCACGACCCCTGCCGGACGAATTCCTCCAGCTCAGCGGGGTTGACACCGCAGGTCCGCAACCATCGGGCGGGACGGGCCGTCCCACTCTTCGGGCAGACCGGGGAAAGAAGTGGACAGGCGGACCGTGGTCGGCCGCATGATGGAAAAGCCTCGGCCAAGCAACGAGCACGTGAAGAGACGCAGGAGAGGGAGTCACCGTGAGGGTCGGAATCGTCGGAGCCACCGGACAGGTGGGCACGGTCATGCGCAGGATCCTCACGGAGCGGAACTTCCCGGTCACGGAGCTGCGCCTGTTCGCCTCGGCCCGTTCCGCGGGAACGGAGCTGGACGGCGTGACGGTGGAGGACGCGGCGACCGCCGACTACACCGGCCTGGACATCGTGCTGTTCTCCGCGGGCGGTGCCACGTCCAAGGCGCTGGCCGAGAAGGTCGCCTCCCAGGGCGCCGTGGTGATCGACAACTCCTCCGCGTGGCGCAAGCACCCGGAGGTCCCCCTGGTCGTCTCCGAGGTCAACCCGCACGCGATCGCGAACCGCCCCAAGGGCATCATCGCGAACCCGAACTGCACGACCATGGCCGCGATGCCGGTCCTGCGTCCGCTGCACGACGAGGCGGGCCTCGAGGCCCTGGTCGTCGCCACGTACCAGGCGGTCTCGGGCTCCGGCCTCGCGGGCGTCGCCGAGCTGCACGGCCAGACGCAGAAGGTCGTCGCCGAGGCCGAGAAGCTCACCCACGACGGTGAGGCGGTGGACTTCCCGGAGCCGGGTGTCTACAAGCGCCCCATCGCCTTCAACGTGCTGCCGCTGGCGGGTTCGATCGTCGACGACGGCCTGAACGAGACCGACGAGGAGCAGAAGCTCCGCAACGAGTCCCGCAAGATCCTGGAGATCCCCGGGCTGAAGGTCTCCGGCACCTGCGTGCGCGTCCCGGTCTTCTCCGGCCATTCCCTCCAGATCAACGCCCGCTTCGCGCGTCCGATCTCCCCGGAGCGCGCGACGGAGCTGCTGAAGGACGCCGCCGGCGTCGAGCTCTCCGACATCCCGACCCCCCTCCAGGCCGCCGGCAAGGACCCGTCCTACGTCGGCCGCATCCGCCGCGACGAGACGGTGGACAACGGCCTGGCCCTCTTCGTCTCCAACGACAACCTCCGCAAGGGCGCGGCCTTGAACGCGGTGCAGATCGCGGAGCTGGTGGCGGCGGAGCTCTCGGCCGAGTAACGGACAGCACGGCACGTCCGGGGCGGTCACCCACTGTGAGGTGACCGCCCCGGACGCCGTTCCGCCCGCTTCGGGAGCGGCGGCTGACGGACGCGGCGCTCAGCCCTCCTGGGGCCTGCGCACCTCGTACAGGAAGCAGCCGTACTCGACGGCCCGGACGTGGACGAGCGCCACGGCCGGGTCCGCGAACGCCTCGGCGAAGGCCGTCTCGAACCCTGCGGGCTCCGTGACCAGCTGCCCGCCCAGGATGTGGCCCTCGGCCGAGTAGCGGCGGACGGTGCGGTGGGAGCCGGTGAAGGGGAGGGCGTCACCGGCGGGGCCCGCGCACTCCTCGGCGTGCACGAAGACCGGGCCCTGTTCGTCGTAGGCGCCCGGGGCGGCGCCGGTTTCGGCGGCCCAGCGGCGCAGGGGGGCGTAGGAGACCAGCGCGATGCGTTCGCCCGGCTCGCTGCGGCGCAGGCAGCAGCGGAGGGGGGCGCCGCCCTCGGCGTCGGTGAAAGGGGCCGCGGGACGGCCCGCGTCGTCCGCCGTGCGCAGGTCCCTCAGGGCCCGGGGGGCGATGGGGCGTGCGGTGTACGTGGTCGTCATCATGCTCATCAGGCTCACTCGCGCGAGGCCCGCCCACCGGCGGAATCCGGACGTCGCGTCCGCCCGGACCCTCGCCTCCCGAGGGGTATCCCTAGGAGAGTCCCGGGTCGTCGCCTGACGCCGAGCCGCCGTGGAAAGATGGCGCAACCCACCCATAACGAGGAGATGACCGCGTGCCTGGCACAAACCTGACCCGCGAAGAGGCGCAGCAGCGGGCGCAGCTGCTCGCCGTTGACTCGTACGAGATCGAACTCGATCTCTCCGGCGCGCAGAAGGGCGGCACCTACCGGTCCGTGACCACGGTGCGCTTCGACGTGACGGCCGAGAACGGCGCGGAGTCGTTCATCGACCTGGTGGCGCCGGCCGTGCACGAGGTGACCTTGAACGGGGACTCCTTGGACCCGGCCGAGGTCTTCGCGGACTCCCGGATCGCGCTGCCCGGACTGCTCCACGGGCGCAACATCCTCCGGGTCGTCGCCGACTGTGCGTACACCAACACCGGCGAGGGCCTGCACCGGTTCGTCGACCCGGTCGACGACCAGGCCTACCTCTACACCCAGTTCGAGGTACCGGACGCCCGCCGGGTGTTCGCGAGTTTCGAGCAGCCGGATCTGAAGGCGACCTTCCAGTTCACCGTGAAGGCACCGGAGGGCTGGACCGTCATCTCCAACTCGCCGACGCCCGAACCGCGGGGCAGCGTCTGGGTGTTCGAGCCGACCCCGCGCATCTCGACGTACATCACGGCACTGATCGTCGGCCCGTACCACTCGGTGCACAGCGTGTACGAGAAGGACGGCCAGTCCGTCCCGCTCGGCATCTACTGCCGCCCGTCCCTGGCCGAGTACCTCGACTCGGACGCCATCTTCGAGGTGACCCGGCAGGGCTTCGAGTGGTTCCAGGAGAAGTTCGACTACGCGTACCCGTTCGAGAAGTACGACCAGCTGTTCGTGCCGGAGTTCAACGCGGGCGCGATGGAGAACGCGGGCGCGGTGACCATCCGCGACCAGTACGTCTTCCGGTCCAAGGTGACGGACGCGGCGTACGAGACGCGCGCGGAGACCATCCTGCACGAGCTGGCCCACATGTGGTTCGGCGACCTCGTGACCATGGAGTGGTGGAACGACCTGTGGCTGAACGAGTCGTTCGCCACGTACACCTCCATCGCCTGCCAGGCCGCCGCGCCCGGCTCGCGCTGGCCGCACTCGTGGACGACGTTCGCGAACTCGATGAAGACCTGGGCGTACCGGCAGGACCAGCTGCCCTCCACGCACCCGATCATGGCGGACATCCGCGACCTGGACGACGTGCTCGTCAACTTCGACGGCATCACGTACGCCAAGGGCGCCTCCGTGCTGAAGCAGCTCGTCGCCTACGTGGGCGAGGACGAGTTCTTCCGGGGTGTGCAGGCCTACTTCAAGGCGCACGCCTACGGCAACACGCGCCTGTCCGACCTGCTGGGGGCGCTGGAGGAGACCTCCGGCCGCGATCTGAGCACCTGGTCGAAGAAGTGGCTGGAGACGGCCGGCATCAACATCCTGCGCCCGGAGATCGAGACGGACGCCGACGGTGTCGTCACCTCCTTCGCCGTCCGTCAGGAGGCCCCGGCCCTGCCCGCCGGCGCCAAGGGCGAGCCGACGCTGCGACCGCACCGGATCGCCGTCGGCCTGTACGAGCTCGACGACGCCGGCGGCAAGCTGGTCCGCGACGAGCGGATCGAGCTGGACGTGGACGGCGAGCTGACGGCGGTGCCGCAGCTGGTCGGCCGCCGCCGCCCGGCCGTGGTCCTGCTCAACGACGACGACCTGTCGTACGCGAAGGTCCGTCTGGACGAGCAGTCCCTGGCCGTGGTCACGGAGCACCTGGGCGACTTCGAGTCCTCCCTGCCGCGCGCCCTGTGCTGGGCGTCGGCCTGGGACATGACCCGCGACGCCCAGCTCGCGGCCCGCGACTACCTGTCCCTGGTGCTGTCCGGCATCGGCAAGGAGTCCGACATCGGCGTCGTGCAGTCGCTGCACCGCCAGGTGAAGCTGGCGATCGACCTGTACGCCGACCCGGCCGCCCGCGAGGCGCTGCTGGCCCGCTGGACCGACGCGACGCTGGCGCACCTGCGGGCGGCGGCGCCGGGCAGCGACCACCAGCTGGCGTGGGCGCGCGCGTTCGCGGCGACGGCCCGCACGCCGGAGCAGCTGGATGTGCTGGACGCGCTGCTGGACGGCTCGCAGACCATCGAGGGCCTGGTCGTCGACACGGAGCTGCGCTGGGCGTTCGTGCAGCGGCTCGCGGCGGTCGGCCGGTTCGACGAGGCGGAGATCGCGGGCGAGTACGACCGTGACCGTACGGCCGCCGGTGAGCGCCACGCGGCCACGGCCCGGGCGGCCCGTCCGACGCCGGAGGCCAAGGCGGAGGCGTGGGCGTCGGTCATCGACTCCGACAAGCTGCCGAACGCCGTGCAGGAGGCGGTCATCGGCGGTTTCGTCCAGACCGACCAGCGCGAGGTGCTCGCCCCGTACGCGGACCGGTACTTCGAGGTGGTCAAGGACATCTGGGAGGCCCGCTCCCACGAGATGGCCCAGCAGATCGCCGTCGGCCTGTACCCGGCGGTGCAGGTGTCCCAGGAGACCCTGGACAAGACGGACGCGTGGCTGGCGTCCGCCGAGCCGAACGCGGCCCTGCGCCGCCTGGTCTCGGAGTCCCGCGCGGGCGTCGAGCGCGCCCTGCGGGCCCAGCGGGCGGACGCGGCGGCCGGCCGGTAGGCCGCATCGCATCGCGAAGCGGTGGGGCGCTCAGGCGCCCCACCGCCTCTGCTCGGCCGGCCCTGACAGGCGTCAGGCGTCCACCGTGTGCCGCAGATTTTTGCGAGCGTTCCCTCCGGGGAAGCCGGAGGTGCGCGACGGCCGGGTGACGAACTGCCCCGCCACCGTCGCGCCGAACGCCAGCCCCATACCGACCAGTTGCACCGGTGTCAGCGCCTGCCCGAGCGCCGCCCAGCCGACGACGGCCGCGGTCAGCGGGGAGAGCGGCCCGAGGAAGGTGACCTGGGTGGCGGTCATGCGGCCGATGCCGCGGAACCACAGCCAGTACGCCACCGCCGTGTTCGCGAGGGCCAGGTAGAGGTAGCCGCCGACCGCCCGGCCGTCCAGCGCCGGCGGGGCGCCCTCGACCAGGAAGGCGAGCGGCGCGATGAGCAGGCCTCCCGCGGTCAGCTGCCAGCCGGTCAGCGCCAGCGGGCCGACGCCCTCGGGGCGCCCCCACCGCTGGGTGAGCACGGTGCCGGTCGACATCGACGCCGTCGAGGCGACGGCCGCCAGCAGACCGAGCGCGTCCAGCGCCCCGGCCGCCCGCAGGACGACGAGGCTGACGCCGAACGCGGCCACGGCCCCGGTCAGCAGCGTGCGCGCCGACGGCCGCTGCCCGAGCAGCAGCACCGAGAGGCCGGCCACGAACAGCGGACCGGCCGAGCCGACGACCGCCGCCAGACCGCCGGGCAGCCGGTACGCGGAGAGGAACAGCAGCGGGAAGAAGGCGCCGATGTTCAGCGCCCCGAGCACCGCGGCCTTCCACCACCAGGCACCGCGCGGCAGCACCCGGGCGAGGGCGAGCAGCAGCAGGCCGGCGGGCAGGGCGCGCACCAGGGCGGTGAACAGCGGGCGGTCGGGCGGGAGGAACTCGGTGGTGACCGCATAGGTCGTGCCCCAGGAGACGGGAGCGAGGGCGGTGAGGGTGATGAGAGCGGCACGGGAAGCGGCCATGGCGGGCACCCTTCAAGTAGGTCGGTGGAAAGTAGCTTACTGCTAAGCAACTTTCAGTCAAGCTACTTTCTTGCGGGTGACCGAGAGGCGGCCGATACTCGTGGCATGAGCGAACGCCCCGGGCAGCGCAGGGACCCCGTCGACGCGATCATCGACCAGTGGGCGACGGTCCGGCCCGACCTCGACACTGCCGCCATGGAGGTCTTCGGCCGGATCAACCGGCTCTCGCACGCGATCGGCGAGCGGGTGGGGAAGGCGTACGCGACGTTCGGGATCTCCCGGGGGGAATTCGACGTCCTGGCGACCCTGCGCCGCTCCGGCGAGCCCTACACGCTCTCGCCGCGGCAGCTCTCCGCGACGCTGATGCTCACCACCGGCGGCATGACGGGACGCCTGGACAAGCTGGAGCGGGCGGGACTGCTGCGCCGCTCCCCCGACCCGCACGACCGGCGCGGGCTGCACGTCACGCTCACCGACGAGGGCCTCGGGCTGGTCGACGAGGCGGTCGGGGCGGGGCTGGCGGTCCAGACGGAGGCCCTGTCCGCCCTGGGCGGACAGCGGGCCGGTCAGCTGGCCGACCTGCTGCGGGAGCTGTTGGCGGGGACGGACAGGTCCTGACACGTCGAGGGCGCCGCCGCGGTCATCGCGACGGCGCCCTCGACGAGGAACGCTGCTCAGGCCTTGACTTCGCTCTTCGCGTCGGCCTTGGTGGTGATGTTGGAGCTGGTGGGGTCCTTCTTCTTGTGCGTCTTGTCGCCGACCATCACCAGTCCGGCGATGACCAGGTAGAGCACGATGGGGGCCACGACGAAGAGGCCCAGCGTCTCGATGACGCTCAGGCCCGGGCCGGGGTCGTCACCGTCGTCGCGGGTGAGCGCGCTCGCGGGGGACGACATGAGCAGCATCATCAGCGTCGTACCGGCTGCCAGGGCGCCGGCGCGCAGGGCGTTCTTCTTGTCCACGGTGTCAAAGTATCCAACGCCGGTCGGGCATGCGCGCCCGGGGTGCCGTAAGAGGCCCTCGCCTCATGAGCCGCCCTCCCGGAGCACCTCCATCAGCGCGCGCAGCCGCGGCGAGGCCGCCAGGTCCTCCAGCGTCACCGGCCGCCCCTGCGCGTCCGCGATCGGCAGACGCCAGTTCGGGTACTGGTCCCAGGTTCCCGGGAGGTTCTGCGGGCGCCGGTCGCCGACGCCGTCCGGGAGCCAGACGCCGATCATGCGGGCCGGGGTGCGCAGCAGGAAGCGGTGGACGGCCTGGATCTCGGCCTCCTCCGAGGAGGCGTCGCTGCCGCCGCCGGTGCCGTGCAGCAGGCCGAGCCGGGAGAGCAGGGTCAGCCACTCCCCCGCGTCGGCGGCGGCCTCGGCGCGCTCCTCCTCCAGCGGGCGGGTCAGTAGCCCCAGGCTGTCGCGGAGCTCGACGTGCTCGCCGGTGAGGCGGGCGGCCGTGGAGGGCAGGTCGTGGGTGGTGGCGGTGGCCAGGCAGTCGGCGCGCCAGCGGTCGGGGGGCAGGGGGCGGCCGTCGCCCTCCCAGTCGCGTTCGAACCACAGCACGGACGTGCCGAGCACCCCGCGCTCGCGCAGTGCCTCACGGACGCCGGGCTCGACCGTGCCGAGGTCCTCGCCGATCACCAGCGCCCCGGCCCGGGAGGCCTCCAGGACGAGGACGGCGAGCATGGCCTCGGCGTCGTAGCGGACGTAGGTGCCCTCGGTGGGCGGGTGGCCCTGCGGGACCCACCAGAGGCGGAACAGACCCATGACGTGATCGATGCGCAGCGCCCCGGCGTAGCGGAACAGGGCGCGCAGCAGCTCGCGGAACGGGGCGTAGCCGGACTCGGCCAGGCGGTCGGGGCGCCAGGGCGGCAGGCCCCAGTCCTGGCCACGGGCGTTGAAGGCGTCCGGTGGGGCGCCCACCGACATGCCGGCGGCGAAGTACTCCTGCTGCGCCCAGGCGTCGGCGCCGCCGGGGTGTACGCCGACCGCGAGGTCGTGCACGATCCCGACGGGCATCCCGGCCTCGCGCCCGGCGCGCTGCGCGGCGGTCAGCTGGGTGTCGGTGAGCCAGGCGAGCCGGGACCAGAAGTCGACCCGGTCCATGAGGCCGTTGCGGGCCTGGACGGTCTCGGCCGAACGCGGGTCGCGCAGGCCGGTCGGCCAGCGGTGCCAGTCGGAGCCGTGCACCTCGGCGAGCGCGCACCAGGTGGCGTGGTCCTCCAGGGCCTGGCCCTGCCCGGCGAGGAAGTCGCAGTAGGCGGCGCGCCGGCCGGGGCCGAGGGGAACCTCGCCGAGCAGCTCCAGCGCCTCCCGTTTGAGCTCCCACACGGCGTCCCGGTCGATCAACGCGCCCTTGTCCAGCACCCCTTCGCGCAGCCGGCCGGATCGCTCCCGCAGGACGCGCAGGCGTTCGGGGTCCTCGACGTACGCCGACTCGGGGATGTCCTCGATGCGCAGATGCACGGGATCGGGGAAGCGGCGCGAGGACGGGCGGTACGGGGAGGGGTCGGTGGGGGCTCCGGGCACGGCCGCGTGCAGCGGGTTGACCTGGACGAACCCGGCGCCCAGCGAGCGCCCGGCCCAGCCGGCCAGCTCGGCGAGGTCACCGAGGTCGCCCATGCCCCAGGAGCGGCGGGACAGCAGGGAGTAGAGCTGGACGAGGAGTCCGCGGGAGCGTCCGGCGGGGGTGGGCAGGCGGGGCGGGGCGACGATCAGGTGGGCGCTCGCGGTGCGGCCGTCGGGGGTGGTGGCGGTCAGCCGGTGGACGCCCGCCGGGAGGCCGTCGGCGGAGGCACGGCTCTCGCCCTGCTCGGTGTCGATCCGCAGCCGGGTCCCCTCGGGCAGCGCGGCCAGGGCGGCCGGGGGGCTGCCGCTCCAGCCGACCACGGTCGGCGGGAGAAGCCGTTCACCCACTTCGCGCTCGCGGGCCGCGAGCGCGGCGCTCACGGCGCCGGGCGTGCTCGCGTCCACGCCGAGGGCGGCCAGGGTCAGGGTGAGAGCGGTGGCCGAGGCCGCGACCGTGCGGTCCGGGGACGGGCTGTAGGACGTGGCGACGCCGTGCAGGGCGGCGAGGCGGGACAGGTCCTCGGAGGGTGGGTCGGCCGGCCGGGGTGCGGTCATCTACATCCTCGAGTGATCCGGGACGAAGGCCGGGGGCTCGCTGGTCAGAGGGGCGGCTTCGGCGAGCGGCGGCTCACTGGTGAGGGGCTCGGCGTCGGGCAGCGGGGGCTCGCTGGTCAGCGGCAGTTCGGTGTGGGTGCTCTCGGAGCTGAAGACGCAGTAGCGGGGGTCGGCATAGTGGGAGTCGTCGAGGTCGGCGGACGGATCCGCCACGGGTTTGGACGGGGCCGGGAGCGGAAGGAAAGTCATCGCAGCCACGGGGGCCTCCTTGTCGGTACGGCTTGCAACGGGTCATCGCAGCCCTACCCAGTCGACGCGAAGGCAGACACCACAGGCCGAACATCGTGCTTCTGCTCACATTCCACTCTCCTCCACACAGTCCAGATTCCGGCATTTCACCCACAACGGCCACTCTCGTTGACACCTTCACCGCACGGGTGGTGGGCTCGTTCCGCCGGTCGAACGCATCTGGAGGGGGCCTGTGGGACTGCGGCGTGGAAAGCGGGCCGCGGCCCTCGCGGTCGTCGTCGCCGGGAGCCTCGTCGGCCCGCCCGCCGCGACGGCGGCTCCGCCGGCCCCGGGCACGACCGCGACTCCGACCCCCGCCACCACCGGACCTGAAATCTCCGTCCGGCCGCGCCCGCAGTCGCTGCGCGCGAACGGCGCCCCGGTCGCCGTGCCGGACGACGTGACGCTGATCACCGACCCGCAGGCGGACCCCCACGCCGTCGAAACCCTTCGCGAGCTGCTGCGGCAGGCCGGGGCCCGCCGGATCACGGACACGGCCGGGCCGGGGGCCCTGGTCGTGCGGGCGCGGACCGAGCCCGTCCGCCGGGGCGACCGCCACACCCTGCCCTCCGGGGGCTACGAGCTGTCCGTGGGCCGGGGCGGCATCTCCCTCACCGGCACCGGTGAGGACGGCCTGTTCCACGCCGTGCAGACCCTGCGGCAGCTCCTGCGCCCCGACCGCACGATCGCGGCGGCCGTGGTCCGCGACTGGCCCGGCACCGCCGTCCGCGGCATGACCGAGGGCTTCTACGGCACCGCCTGGACGCACCGGCAGCGGATGGGGCAGCTCGACTTCATGGGGCGCACCAAGCAGAACCGCTACCTGTACGCCCCCGGCGACGACCTCTACCGGCAGGCCCGCTGGCGTGAGCCCTACCCGGCGCGGCAGCGGGCGGCCTTCCGGGAGCTGGCCGAGCGGGCGCGCCGCAACCACGTCTCGCTCGGCTGGGCGGTGGCCCCGGGCCAGGCGATGTGCTTCGCGTCGGACGCCGATGTGCGGGCGCTGACGCGCAAGCTGGAGGCGATGTGGGCGCTGGGTTTCCGGGCGTTCCAGCTCCAGTTCCAGGACGTCAGCTACAGCGAGTGGCACTGCGGGGCGGACGCCGACCGGTTCGGCTCCGGCCCCGAGGCGGCGGCGCGGGCGCAGGCCCGGGTGGCGAACGCCGTGGCCCGGCACCTGGCGCGGCGGCACCCCGGCGCCGCCGCGCTGTCCCTGATGCCGACCGAGTACTACGAGGACGGCACGACCGACTACCGGCGCACGCTGGCGCACGACCTGGCCGCGGGCGTCGAGGTGGCGTGGACGGGCGTCGGAGTGGTGCCGCGCACCATCACGGGCGGCGAACTGGCCGACGCGCGCGAGGCGTTCCGGCACCCGCTGGTCACGATGGACAACTACCCGGTCAACGACTACGACCCCGGCCGGCTCTTCCTCGGCCCGTACCGGGGCCGGGAGCCGGCCGTCGCGACCGGCTCGGCCGCGCTGCTCGCCAACGCGATGCAGCAGCCGGAGGCGTCCCGCATCCCGCTGTTCACCGCCGCCGACTACGCCTGGAACCCGCGCGCCTACCGCCCCGGGGAGTCCTGGCGCGCCGCGATCGCCGACCTCGCGGGCGGGGACCGGCGCCGCGAGCAGGCCCTGGCCGCGCTCGCCGGAAACGACGCGTCGTCGGTCCTGGGTGAAGAGGAGTCGGCGTATCTGCGCCCGCTGACCGAGGCGTACTGGCGGTCCCGCACGGCCGGTGGCGCCGACGGCGACGCCGCGCGGCGACTGCGCGAGGCCTTCGCCGTGCTGCGCGAGCTGCCCCGGCGGCTGTCCGGAACCGGCCTCGGCTCCGAGGTCGCCCCCTGGTCGAAGCGGCTGGCGTACTACGGCGAGGCGGGCACGGCCGCGCTCGGCATGCTGGACGCGCAGCGCGCCGGGGACGCGGCGGCGGCCTGGACGGCGTACCGCAGGCTCGGTGCGTTGCGGGCCCGGCTGGAGTCGGCGCCGGTCGAGGTCGGCACGGACGTGCTGGACCCCTTCCTGCGGCGGGCGCAGAAGTCGTACGCGACCTGGTCGGGCATCCACCACGAACCGCCCCGCAACCCCGGCGGCGGACGCACCCTGCGCCTCCCGCAGCCCCGGGCACTGACCGCCGTGACGGCCCTGACCGAACCGGGCACCGAGGGCGGCGTCGAGGTTCACGTGCCGGGGCAGGGCTGGCGAGGGGCGGGCCGGCTGGACCGGTCCGGGGCGACCGAGGTGCGGCTCTCGGCGCACGCCGACGCCCTGCGGGTCACCGGCCCGGCCCCGTCCCGCGTCCACCACCTCATCCCCTGGTTCACCGACTCCCCCGCCACCTCCCTCGGCCTGCCCCGCGACCGCGTGGACGTGGAGAGGGGCCGTACGGAGCGGCTGACGGCCCGGCTGAGCTCGCTGCGCCCCGCCGACGCCCGCGGCCGGCTCACCGCCGAGGCGCCCGAGGGCGTCCGGGTCCGGGTACCGAAGGGCGAGCTGACCGTGCGGCGCGGCACGACGGTGGAGGTCCCGGTCGAGGTGACCGTGGAGCGCGGCACCCCGATGCGGTCCTACGACGTCCGGCTCGGGTTCTCGGGAGCGGACCGCACCCTCACCGTCCGGGCCGTCCCGCCCACCGGCGGCCCCGACCTGGCCCGCACCGGCACCGCCCGTTCCTCGGGCGACGAGACGCCCGACTTCCCCGCGTCGGCGGCGAACGACGGCGACCCGGACACCCGCTGGTCGTCCCCGGCCGACGACGGCGCCTGGTGGCAGGTCGAGCTGACCCGCCCGGCGCGGCTCGGCCGGGTCGGGCTGCACTGGCAGGACGCCCACCCCTCGGCGTACCGCGTCCAGGTCTCCCCGGACGGCCGCCGCTGGCGCACCGCGGCCGCCGTCCGGGACAGCCGGGGCGGCCGGGAGAGCGTCCGCATGGACGAGAAGGACGTGCGCTTCGTGCGCGTGCAGGGCGACAAGCGGGCGACGCCCTACGGGTATTCGCTGTGGTCGGTGGAGGCGTACGCCGTCACGGACTGAACCCTTCGGAGGTTCGGCGACGAACTTCTTCGGCGCTCACTATTCACTCAGTACATGTACTCAGTACATAATGATCGGCATGAGCACCCGCCACATCCTGCTGGGCCTGCTCGCCTCGGGTCCGAGCCATGGCTACGACCTCAAGCGACGCCACGACGAGCGCTTCCCGCAGGCCCGCCCACTGGCCTACGGGCAGGTCTACACGACCCTGCAGCGCCTTGTGCGGGACGGTCTCGCCGAGGTCGACGGCACCGACTCGGACGGCGGCCCGGAGCGTACGACGTACCGGGCGACGGAGGAGGGGACGCACGAACTGGCCCGGTGGGCCGGGGAGATCGCGCCGCCCGCGCCCTTCGTGGCGAACGAGATCTTCGCCAAGGTCGTGGTCGCGATCCTCTCGGGCGACGACCCGGCCGGGTACCTGAGCGTCCAGCGCGCCGCGCACATGGAGCGGATGCGGGAGCTCACTGCGGTGAAGGCCGCCCAGGGAGCCGATCTCGCCACCGTGCTCTCGGCGGACTACGCCCTCAACCACCTCGACGCCGACCTCCGCTGGATGAACACCACGGCGGCCCGGCTCACCATCCTGACCGCGGAGGTCGACGCAGCATGAGCAGACCCGTGCCCCTTCTCACGGCCGGTGGTCTCACCAAGGCGCACGGCCGGACACCCGCCCTGCGCGGCGCGTCAGTCGCGCTGCACGCCGGCGAGATCCTCGCGGTGACCGGCGCGAGCGGCAGCGGGAAGTCGACGCTGCTGCACTGCCTGGCCGGCATCGTCCGCCCGGACTCGGGCTCGGTGACCTACGACGGCCGGCGGCTGGAGGACCTGCCCGAGAAGCGGCTGAGCGAGCTGCGGCGCACCGAGTTCGGCGTGGTGTTCCAGTTCGGGCAGCTCATCCCCGAGCTGACGGTCCTGGACAACGTCGCCCTGCCCCTGCTGCTGGCCGGCACCGACCGGGCCGGCGCCCGGGCCCGGGCCGGTGAGTGGCTGGAGCGGTTCGGGGTGCGGGGCCAGCAGGACCTGCGCCCGGGCGAACTCAGCGGCGGCCAGGCACAACGGGCCGCGCTGGCCCGGGCCCTGGTCACCGGCCCGCGCGTGGTCTTCGCCGACGAGCCGACCGGCGCTCTGGACTCGCTGGCGGCAGAGCAGGTCATGACGGCCCTGGTCCACACGGCCCGCGAGTCGGGCACCGCCGTGCTGCTGATCACGCACGACGCCCAGGTGGCGGCCTACGCGGACCGGGAAGTCCAGCTGCGGGACGGGGCCGTGGCGGCGCTGGGGGTGACGGCGTGACGTCGCTCCGGGCCGATCTGCGCCTCGCCTGGGAACTCACCCGCGGCTCCGACCGCGGCGAATGGTGGCGGGTGGCCCTCACGGCGACCGGCGCGGCGCTCGCGACCGGGTTCGCCCTGGCCGCCGTCGCCCTGGCGTCGCTGCGCGGCATCCACGACGTGCCCGTCGGCGCGGGGCTGCTGGACCAGCCGGGTACGCGATCGGGCGTGATCGTCAGTCTGGTGCTCCTGCTCGTGCCGGTGCTCGGGTTCCTCGGTCAGTGCGCCCGGATCGGGGCGGTGCACCGCGACCGGCGGCTGGCCGGGCTGCGGCTGGCCGGGGCGACGCCCTGGCAGGTGCGGCGGATCGCCGCGCTGGAGACCGGACCGGCCTGCCTGCTGGGCTCGGCGGTCGCCACGGTCTTCTCGGTGCTGCTCCTGCTGCGCCTGTGGAACCGGCCCACCGCCCTGGCCTGGACGGGGATCGCCCTGGTCGCCGTCGCCGTACCGCTGCTGGGCGCGGCGGCGGGCGCGCTGGCGCTGCGCCGGGTGGTGGCCTCGCCCCTCGGCTGGGTCCGCAGGGTCGCGCCGCGCACCGGGCGGGGCCCGGGCCTGCTGTTCCTGGCCGGGTTCCTGCTCGTCGCGGTGCTGGCACTGCTGGCGACGGCCACCACGACGGCCGCGGCCAACCGGCCGGACGGCGAGTGGTATCTGACGCTGACGGGCGCGATCCTCGCAGTCGGTGCGGGCGCGGTGTGGCTGTCGGGGGTCGCCGCGAAGGCGACCGGGCGGATCCTCGCCGTCCGGGCCCGGTCGGCGGCGACGCTGATCGCGGCGGAGCGGCTGCGCGACGACCCCTGGTCGGCCGCCCGCACCCACGCGGCGGTACTGCTGGTGACGGTCGTGGGGACCGGCTTCATGGGCATCCGGCAGGTCATGGGCGAAGTGGTGCGCACCCGGAAGTTCTCCGCACCCGCGTCCTACTACCTCACCGGCCTCGACCTCACCGGCGCCGCCATCGGCATCGCGCTGGTGATCACCCTGTCCGGTCTCGCCGTCGGCACCGCCGAGTCCCTGGCCACCCGCCGCAGGGGCCTGGCCGCTCAGGCCGCCGCCGGGGTGCCGCAACGGGTGCTCGGCCGGGCCCTGCTGCTGGAGACCGCGCTGCCGCTGGCGCCTGCGGTACTGCTCGCCGGCCTGGGCGGGACGGCCGTCGGCACGTGGTACGCCCTGCTCGTCGGCCGGCCGGTCCCCTGGGGCATCACCCTGGTCCCCGTCGCCGTCTACGCCGCCTGCCTGCTGGCCGCAGCCACCGCGCTGCCGCTGCTGCGCCGATCGGTGCGGCCGGGGGAACTGCGGTATGCGTAGGCGCTCCCCATGACGGACCGGCCCGGGGGAACGGGGGTTCCCCGGGCCGGTCGGCAGGCCGCATGCGGCAATGCGAAGGCCCGGATCGTCGTCAGGCGGAAATGCCGTCGATCCGGGCCATGGCGTCCTCCGCGCCGTACGGCTGCAAGTACGGCAACCAGCGCGGATCCCTGTGGCCGGTCCCGATGATGCGCCAGGCCAGGCCGGACGGCGGGGCGGGTTTGTGACGCAGCCGCCAGCCGATCTCGAAGAGGTGGCGGTCGGCCTTCACGTGGTTGCAGCGGCGGCAGGACGCCACCACGTTGTCCCAGACGTGCTTGCCCCCGCGGCTGCGCGGGATGACGTGGTCGACGCTGGTTGCGACGCCACCGCAATACATGCACCGGCCCCCGTCGCGGGCGAACAGCGCCCGGCGGGTCAGTGGAACGGGCCCCCGATAGGGAACCCGGACGAATCGCTTGAGCCGGACCACGCTGGGTGCGGGGACTGTGACGGTCGCGCTGTGCAGATAGGCGCCGGACTCCTCGAGGCAGACGGCCTTGTTCTCGAGGACGAGGACGAGCGCGCGGCGGAGCGGTACGACACCTAGCGGCTCGTACGACGCGTTGAGGACCAGGACATGCGGCACGGATGCCTCCTTGGACGCCGGCGGCGCGTGGCTCGCGCCGGGACGATTCGTAGCCAGTCTCCCCTCATGCCTGGTGGCAGCGCCACCATGTCCCCGTAACGGGCTGGGAGTGTTTTCGACCACATCCCATTCATCCCCCGGACCGTGGCCTGTTCAAGCCCAGGTGAGCACGGTCTCTCCTTCACACATCCCGCGATAGCACACACAATGCCCCGTTAGTGTGGTGGTTCTGCCCCTTCGGTGACCCAGTCGTGACCTTGACCCCCCTGAACCACCTCGCCGGGGCAGACCGCTGCACCTGGAGGTACCTGCCGTGTCCTTGTCCCTTGCGGACGCCGTCCTGATGGCCGCCGACCCCTCACCGTCGCCGACCCCCTCGGAGACGCAGTCCCCGAGAGTGCCTTCGCTCGAGGACGCCCAGGAGAGCGCGACGAACGCCGCCGGCTGGGTCGAGCAGAACTGGTCGACGTGGCTCGCGATCGGCCTCAGGGTCCTGCTCATCGTGGTGATAGCCGCGGTGCTGAGGGTCGTCGTACGACGGGCGATCACCAAGCTGATAGACCGCATGAACCGGACCGTCCAGTCCGTGGACGGCACTGCGCTCGGCGGGCTGCTCGTCAACGTCGAACGCCGTCGGCAGCGCTCGCAGGCCATCGGCTCGGTGCTGCGCTCGGTGGCGTCGTTCCTGATCATCGGCACCGCCGCGCTGATGATCCTGGGCACCTTCCAGATCAACCTCGCCCCGCTGCTGGCCTCGGCCGGTGTCGCCGGTGTGGCGATCGGTTTCGGCGCCCGCAACCTCGTCACCGACTTCCTCTCCGGTGTCTTCATGATCCTGGAGGACCAGTACGGCGTCGGCGACACGATCGACGCGGGCGTCGCCTCCGGCGAGGTGATCGAGGTGGGCCTGCGGGTGACCAAGCTGCGCGGTGACGGCGGTGAGATCTGGTACGTCCGCAACGGCGAGGTCAAGCGCATCGGCAACCTCTCCCAGGGCTGGGCCACGGCCAATGTCGACGTCACCGTCCACGCGGGCGAGGACCTGGACAAGGTCAAGGCCACTCTGGACGAGGTCGCCGAGAAGATGGGCGCCGAGGAGCCCTGGAACGAGCTGCTGTGGGGCCCGATCGAGGTGCTCGGCCTGGACAGCGTGCTGCTGGACTCCATGGTCGTGCGCGTCACGGCCAAGACGATGCCCGGCAAGTCCCTGACCGTGGAGCGCGAGCTGCGCTGGCGCATCAAGCGGGCCTTCGACGCGGCGGGCATCCGGATCGTCGGCGGCGCCACGGCCCCGGTGGAGGAGCAGCCCGTCGACCCGACGGCGGGGATGGCCGCGCCGTCGGTGTACGCGAACGCGACGTCCCCGCAGTCGGCGGCGGCGTCCCCGCTCGCACCGCCCGCGCCGACGAGCACCACGAAGTAGCCCGTCACACCCTGGGGAGAGGGCGGCGTCCGGTCCTGCCGGGCGCCGCCCTCTTCGCATGTCCGGATGGCGGCAGGCCGTCCCCTGTTGACGCCCGCCCGGTACCGGGCCTACCTTCCTCCCATCGATAGGAAACTTTCCTAACAGTTATCCGGAGCACCCGAGGGAACGGTCGTCCGATGGACTTCCCCGGCTGATCACTGAGAAGCTGAGCAGCCGAAGGGCAGGTGTGGACACGCATGGCAGGAACCGCCGGCACGCCGGGCACCCCACGCGTCCTGCGCGCCATGAACGACCGGGCCGCCTTGGACCTGCTGCTGGAGCACGGACCGCTGTCCCGCACCCGGATCGGCAAGCTCACCGGCCTGTCCAAGCCGACCGCGTCCCAGCTCCTGGCCCGCCTGGAGGCGGCGGGGCTCGTCCTGGCCACCGGCACCACCGAAGGCCGGCCCGGCCCGAGCGCCCAGCTCTACGAGGTCAACCCGGCGGCCGGTCACGCCGCCGGACTCGACGTCACCCCCCAGCGGATCCTCGCCGCGGTCGCCGACATCACCGGCCGCACGGTCGGCCGTCACGAGCTGCCCACCCCCGGCAGGCGCACCGGCACCCCGGTCGTCCAGCAGGTCACCGACGCCCTGGACGGCGCGGTGAAGGCCGCCGGTCTCGCCCGGGCCGACATCCACCGCCTCGTCATCGGCACTCCCGGCGCCTTCGACCCCACCACCGGCCGGCTGCGCTACGCCTCCCACCTCCCCGGCTGGCACTCCCCCACCCTGCTGGACGAGCTCGCCGCCGCCCTGCCGATGCCGTTCGAGTACGAGAACGACGTCAACCTGGTCGCACTCGCCGAACAGCGCCTGGGAGCGGCCCGGGGACACGCGGACTTCGTGCTGCTGTGGAACCAGGAGGGCCTGGGGGCCGCCCTGGTGCTCGGCGGACGGCTGCACCGCGGCTGGACCGGCGGCGCAGGCGAGGTCGGCTTCCTGCCGGTACCGGGCACACCCCTGGTCCGCCAGGTCACCAAGGCCAACAGCGGCGGCTACCAGGAGCTGGCCGGCTCCCAGGCCGTCCCGCGCCTGGCCCGCGAACTCGGCATCGACGACGTCCCGCAGGGCCCGCACGCCGAGGCCGCCGCCGAGCTGGTGGCCCGGGCGGCGCAGGCCGGCGACGACGCCCACCGCCACCTCCTCCAGACCTACGCGACCCGGCTGGCCACCGGCCTGGCCTCCCTCGTCTCGGTCCTCGACCCCGAGCTCGTCGTACTGAGCGGCGCGGTCCTCACCTCGGGCGGTGAGCCGCTGCGCGCCCTCGTCCAGGCCGAACTGGAAGAACTGGCCGCGTCCCGCCCCCGCCTGGTCGTGGGCGACGTCCGTGAACACCCCGTGCTGCGCGGCGCACTGGAGAGCGCGCTCGCCACCACGCGCGACGAGGTCTTCGACACCTCCCGCTGAACCACCCTCCCGCTGACCCCACCCCCCCTCCCCCCGGTGTTTCCCTTCTTCCCCCGTGCCTCAGGGAGCTCTGCCATGCCCAAAACATCCAGAAAAGCGACCTTCGCGCTCGCCGCCTCCGCCTCCCTCGCCCTCCTCGCCACCGCCTGCACCGGCCAGTCGGACGCCGGTGCGAGCGACGACGCGTCCAAGGAGACGACCCTCGACTTCTGGCACGCCTGGAGCGCGCCGTCGGAGGTGAAGGCCGTCAAGGACCTGGTCGCCGGATTCGAGAAGACGCACCCCCACATCCACGTCAACGTCGTCGGCAACATGACGGACGACAAGATGAACCAGGCCCTGCGCACCGGCGGCACCAAGGCCCCGGACGTGATCTCGTCGTTCACCACGAACAGCGTCGGAAAGTTCTGCTCCTCGGGGGCCCTGGTGGATCTCAACCCGTTCTTCGAGAAGTCGGGCATCGACCCACAGCAGACCTTCCCGAAGGCGATGAACGAGTACACCCAGTTCGACGGGAACCGCTGCGCGGTGCCCCTGCTGGGCGACGCCTACGGCCTCTACTACAACAAGACGGCGTTCAAGAAGGCCGGTATCGCCGCCCCGCCGAAGACCTGGTCGGAGTTCGAGCGGGTCGCCGAGAAGCTGACGATCCCCCGGGGCGACACGTACAAGCAGCTCGGCTTCATGCCGAACTACCACGGCTGGGAGACCACCACCGAGCACTACCTCGGCCAGTTCTCCCCCACGTACTTCGACAAGGACGGCAAGTCGAACGTCGCCAAGGACCCGGCCTTCGCGAAGGCGTTCAAGCTCCAGAAGAAGCTGGTCGACGCACTCGGCGGCTACCGCAAGCTGGAGACCTACCGCTCCGGGCTCGGCGACGAGTGGGGCCCCAAGCACCCCTTCCACACCGGCCAGGTCGCGATGCAGCTCGACGGCGAGTGGCGCCTGGGCATGGCCCTGGACAGCAAGCCGACGTTCGAGATCGGCGTGGCGCCGCTGCCCGTCCCCGACGACCAGGCCGACCAGTACGGCAAGGGGTACATCACCGGCACCATCGCCGGTATCGCGGCGACCAGCGAGAAGCAGAACGCGGCCTGGGAGCTGGTGAAGTACATGACCACGGACACGGACGCGGTGGTGAACTTCTCCAACGCCATCCACAACGTGCCGTCGACCCTGGCGGCCCTGAAATCCCCCAAGCTGACGTACGACCCGCGCTTCAAGACGTTCCTGGAGATCGCCGCGAACCCGAACTCCACCACGGCCCCGGCCTCCGTCAACGGCGGCGTCTACCTCACCACGATCCAGCAGTTCGGCTACGACTACGAAAGCGGCAAGGCCACCGACCTCGAGGCCGGCCTGAAGAAGACGGCCGCGCAGATCGACACGGACATCGCGCAGGCGAAGTAGGCGACGAGCACGATGAGCACCTCCACACTGCGGGCGAAACACCGCCGCTCGACCCTGCGCACCCTCGCGTTCCTCTCCCCCTGGCTGATCGGCTTCACGGTCTTCTTCGCCTATCCCCTGATCTCCACCGTCTACTTCTCCTTCATGCGCTACGACGGCTTCAAGCCGCCCGCGTGGAGCGGCACGAAGAACTGGGCGTACGTCGTCGAGCACTACCCCCTCTTCTGGCCCGCCCTGCGCAACACCCTGTGGCTGGTCGTCATCATGGTCACGCTCCGGGTCGCCTTCGGCCTGGGCGTGGGCCTGCTGATCACCAAGATCAGGACGGCCACGGGTGTCTTCCGCACCCTCTTCTACCTGCCCTACCTCGCTCCGCCCGTGGCGGCCACGATGGCCTTCGCGT
This sequence comes from Streptomyces sp. NPDC093598, assembly GCF_044764825.1. Classification (NCBI taxonomy): domain Bacteria; kingdom Bacillati; phylum Actinomycetota; class Actinomycetes; order Kitasatosporales; family Streptomycetaceae; genus Streptomyces; species Streptomyces sp. NPDC093598. The sequence continues at coordinate 1,074,909 of NZ_JBIWIV010000001.1, forward strand.
TCCTCCTCAACCCCGGCACGGGCCCGGTCAACTCGATCCTGGAGAAGACCGGGCTCCCCGCCCCCGGCTGGTTCAACGACCCCACCTGGTCGAAGCCGGCCCTGACCCTCCTGGCCCTGTGGGGCATCGGCGACCTGATGGTCATCTTCATGGCCGCCCTGCTCGACGTGCCGAAGGAGCAGTACGAGGCGGCGGAACTGGACGGCGCGGCCCCCTGGCAGCGCTTCCGCTACGTGACGCTCCCGAACATCTCGCCGATCGTCATGTTCGCGGTCGTCACGGGCGTGATCCAGACGATGCAGTACTACACCCAGCCGCTGATCGCCGGGAAGGTCGCCTCGGGCGTGATCCAGGGCGCGGGAACGCAGTTCGAGCCCGGCTACCCCGACAAGTCGACCCTGACCCTCCCCCAGCTCGTCTACAACCTGGGCTTCCAGCGCTTCGACTACGGCTCCGCCTGTGTGGTCGCCCTGGTCCTCTTCGCCCTCTCCATGGCCTTCACGGCACTCCTGATGCGCCGCAGGGGCGGCCTGATCCAGGCAGGTGAACGATGACGCAGGTACTCGACCAGCCCCTGGAGCTGAAGACACCCCCTTCGCCGGCGGAACGCACGGCCCACCGCAGGGCCTTGCTGGAATGGATCGCGGTCCACTCGCTCGGCGTCGCGGCGGCCCTCTTCTTCGTCCTCCCGTTCGTCTTCGTCTTCCTCACCTCCCTCATGAGCGACAGCCAGGCGCTCAGCCGCGACCTGATCCCGCACACCTGGGAGTGGGGCAACTACGCGAAGGTCTTCGACACCCCCGGCTTCCTCACCTGGTGGAAGAACACCCTGATCTACGCGGGCCTGGGCACGGTCCTCACGGTCGTCTCCTCGATCCCCGTGGCCTACGCCCTGGCCAAGTTCCGCTTCCGCGGCCGCAACCTGGCCCTGATGCTGGTCATCTCGATGATGATGCTGCCGCCGCAGGTGGTCATCATCCCGATGTACCTGTTCTGGGCGAAGCAGCTGGACCTGTCCGGTTCGCTCTGGCCGCTGATCATCCCGATGGCGTTCGGCGACGCGTTCTCGATCTTCCTGCTCCGCCAGTTCCTCACCACGATCCCCGACGAGTACGTGGACGCGGCCAAGGTGGACGGCTGCGGCGACCTGCGCACCCTGATCAAGGTCGTCCTCCCGATGGCCAGACCGGGCGTGGCCGCGGTGGCCCTCTTCCAGTTCTTCTACGCGTGGAACGACTACTTCGGTCCCCAGATCTACGCCTCGGAGAACCCGGGCGCCTGGACGCTCTCCTACGGCCTGGAGTCGTTCAAGGGCGCCCATCACACCGACTGGAACCTCACCATGGCCGCCACGGTGCTGGTCATGGCCCCCGTGATCCTCGTGTTCTTCTTCGCCCAGAAGGCGTTCGTCGAGGGCGTCACGCTCACCGGAGTAAAGGGTTAGACACACATGAAACTCACCGTGGTCGGCGGAGGCTCGACCTACACCCCCGAACTCGTGGACGGCTTCGCCCGCCTGAGGGACACCCTGCCCGTCGAGGAACTGGTCCTGATGGACCCCGCCCAGGACCGCCTCGATCTGGTGGGCGGCCTGGCCCGCCGCATCTTCACCCGCCAGGACCACGCGGGCCGCATCACCACGACGAGCGACCTCGACGAGGCCGTGGACGGCGCGGACGCGGTCCTCCTCCAACTCCGCGTCGGCGGTCAGGCGGCCCGCGAGCAGGACGAGACGTGGCCCCTGGAGTGCGGCTGCGTGGGCCAGGAGACCACCGGCGCCGGCGGCCTCGCGAAGGCCCTGCGCACGGTCCCGGTCGTCCTGGACATCGCGGACCGCGTACGCCGCCGGAACCCGCACGCCTGGATCATCGACTTCACGAACCCGGTGGGGATCGTGACCCGCGCCCTGCTCCAGGCCGGCCACAAGGCGGTGGGCCTGTGCAACGTGGCGATCGGCCTCCAGCGCAAGTTCGCGGCCCTGCTGTCCGTGGAGCCTTCCGTCATCCACCTGGACCACGTGGGCCTGAACCACCTCACCTGGGAGACGGCCGTACGCCTGGGCGGGCCGGAGGGCGAGGACGTCCTGCCCAACCTGCTGGGCGAGTACGGCGACACGATCGCGGCCGACCTCCGCCTGCCCCGCCCCCTGCTCGACACCCTGGGCGTGGTCCCCTCCTACTACCTGCGCTACTACTACGCGCACGACGAGGCCGTACGGGAACTCGGGACCAAGCCGTCCCGCGCCGCCGAAGTGGCCGAGATGGAACGCCGGTTGCTGGCCCTGTACGCCGACCCGGCGCTGGACGAGAAGCCGGAGCTGCTCGCCGAGCGGGGCGGCGCCTTCTACTCGGAGGCGGCGGTGGACCTGGCGGCGGCCCTGCTGGGCGGCGGCGGTTCGCCGTACCAGGTGGTGAACACGTACAACCGGGGCACGCTCCCCTTCCTCCCCGACGACGCGGTGATCGAGGTCCAGGCCGCCGTGGGTGCCAAGGGCGCGTCCCCCCTGCCCGTACAGCCCGTGAACCCCCTCTACGCCGGTTTGATGACCAACGTCACCGCCTACGAGGACCTGGCCCTCCGGGCCGCCCTGCGCGGCGGAAGGGACCGCGTCTTCCGCGCCCTCCTCGCCCACCCCCTCATCGGCCAGTACGCGTACGCCGAGACGCTCACCGACCGGCTGATCGCTCACAACCGGGAGCACCTCGCGTGGGCCTGACCGCACGTGTCCTCGCCATCGACGCGGGCAACAGCAAGACGGACGTCGCGGTCGTCACGGCGGACGGGGACGTCCTCGCCACGGCTCGCGGGGGCGGCTTCCGCCCCCCGGCCGTGGGCGTGGACACGGCCATGGACGACTTGGCCGCGACGGTGGCGCAGGCTCTGGCCACCGCCGGGCTCACCTCGGTCACCCACGTCTCGGCGTGCCTGGCGAACGCCGACTTCCCCATCGAGGAGGAACAGTTGGCGGCGGCGCTGCGGGCACGCGCGTGGGGCACGACGGTGACGGTCCGCAACGACACCTTCGCGATCCTGCGGGCCGGTGCCGGCGAACCCCGCGGCGTGGCGGTCGTCTGCGGCGCGGGCATCAACTGCGTGGGCATGCGCCCCGACGGCCGCACCGCCCGCTTCCCGGCACTCGGCCGGGTCTCGGGCGACTGGGGCGGCGGCTGGGGCCTGTCCGAGGAGGCCCTCTGGCACGCCTCCCGCGCGGAGGACGGCCGCGGCGCCCCCACCGCCCTGTCCCGCACCCTCCCCGCCCACTTCGGCCTGCCCTCCGTGTACGCCCTCGTCGCGGCGCTGCACCTGGAGCGCATCCCGGCGCCCCGGCGCCACGAACTGACCCCGGTCCTCTTCGCCACGGCCGCCGACGGTGACGCGATCGCCAGGACGATCGTGGAACGCCAGGCCGAGGAGGTGGTCTCCATGGCCGTCGTCGCCCTGACCCGCCTGGACCTCCTGTCCGAGGAGACCCCCGTCCTCCTGGGCGGCGGCGTCCTGGCGGCCGGGCACCCCCAACTCAACGACCGCATCGAGCACTTGCTGATCGCCCGCGCACCGAAGGCCGTACCCCGAGTGGTGACGGCCAGCCCGGTCCTCGGCGCGGCACTGCTGGGACTGGACCACGTCGGAGCGAAGGAAGGGGCACAGGAGAAGCTGCGGACGTACTACGACGCCTAGGGTCTGTCGTTTGGATCAGGTCGCAGACGCGGGGCGCGCCACAAGTCCGGGAACCGAACCAACTCCCCGTACGTGTTCCTGGACGAGGGGTGCTGCAAGGGGTGGTGCATGGGGTGGTGCTCCACGCTGCGATCCGATCAAGATCCAGGCAAGGCCGGTGCGGATGTCAGTCCCGGCAGCGATACTTGCGGCGACGGATGACCATGGGGGAGGTCACAGTGACGTACACGCCGAAGAGCAGCCCGCCACCACCGGGCCGGGGCCTGCCCGTCCTGCCGGCGGTACCGGCACAGCCCGCGCCCCCGGCCCGACCCCCCGAAAACACCCCTGCGCCCTCGGCACCCCCGGCGGGCCCTCGCCGCACCGCCTTCGCCGAGGGCCTCGACCAGCTCCGCTCCGCCGCCACCACCGAACCCGGCCGCCTCCGCATCATCGGCGCCCTCCTGGCCCTCCTCGTCATCGCCTTCGGCGCTGTCGCCGCCTGGCAGATGACCGACCGCGCGGCCGCCGCCGACGACGTCCTCACGCGCAGCCAGCCGCTCAGCTCGGACGCCGCCGACATCTACCGCTCCCTCGCGGACGCCAACACCGCCGCCTCCAGCGGCTTCCTCGCCGGCGGCCAGGAGTCGGCGACCACCCGCGACCGCTACGAGCGGGACATCAGCACGGCCGCCGAGAAGCTGGTCAACGCCGCGGCCAACGCCGAACCGGGCTCCCCGTCCACGGCGACGATCGCCAAGCTCAACCGGCTCCTCCCGGAGTACAAGGGCCTGGTGGAGCGCGCCCGCACGTACAACCGCCAGGGCTTCCCCGTCGGCGGCGCCTACCTGCGCTACGCCAACGAGAAGATGCAGCAGCAGATGCTCCCGGCGGCGGAGGACCTGTACAAGAGGGAGAACCAGCGCCTCAGCGCGGACTACGCGGACGCCACGCCGTACCCCTGGGCGGCCATCGCCCTCGGCGTCGCCGCCCTGGCCGCCCTCGCCTGGGCCCAGCACCGCAACTACCAGCGGACGAACAGGGTTTTGAACCAGGGCCTGGTGGCCGCCACGGCCACGGCCACGGTCGTCCTCCTCTGGCTGGTCGTCGGCCACAGCTTCGCCCGCGCGGGCCTGAACGACTCCTACGACCACGGCGTCCGTTCCCTGAACGTCCTGCACGACGCGCGCATCGCCTCCCTCAAGGCCCGGGGCAACGAGAACCTGACTCTGGTGGCCCGCGGCGCGGAGACGAAGAAGGTCGGCGAAGACACCTACGACGCCTACGACTACGACTTCGGCACGGACATCAAGGCCCTCGCCGCCCACCTGGCGGCAGCGCAGAAGCTCGCCGACGACACCTCGGGCGAACGGCCCGTCAGCGCCGCCGTGGGCAACATGACGGAGTGGAAGAAGCGCCACACCGCGGCCCGCGAGCAGGACGAGAACGGCAACTACCAGCAGGCGCTGGACAGGGTCATCGGCGCCAAGGGCGCGACGGGCGAGTGCTTCGACAGCGTCGACGACAACCTGCGCACGGCACTGGCGCACGAGGAGACGGAGTTCAAGCGCGCGGCGGGCGACGGCCGCGACGCACTGACGGGCCTGCCGGCCGGCGCGGCCGTACTCGCGGTGCTGGGCGCCGCGGGCGCGGTCCTGGGCATCGGCCGCAGGCTGTCGGAGTACCGGTGAACGGGCCGGGGGCGAAGGGAGGAACGACCGTGCGAAACGCGCTCAGGGGCTGGGGCGGAGTGACCGCGATGGCCGTCGTGTGCGCCCTGGTGGCGCTGGTGGCCCTCTGCCTGCCGCTCACCACGGCCACGACGGCCACCCAGAACACCACCGCGACCACGCGAACCGCCGGAACGACCGCGGAGGAGGACTGCGAGGCCCCCGAGAAGCAGACCCTCTCCCCCTCCTCCGCCGACGGCGACACCATCCGGGCGATCAAGAACCGCAAGGGCGAGAAGCGCAAACTGATCGTCGGCGTCGACCAGAACAGCTACCGCTGGGGCTACCGCAACCCCAACAGCGGCAAGACCGCGGAGCTCGAGGGCTTCGACATCGACCTGGTCCACCGCATCGCCGAGGACATCCTGGGCGACCCGGAAGCCGTCCAGTTCAAGGCGATCCCCACCGACCAGCGCATTCCGGCGATCCAGGACGGCCGCGTGGACATGGTCGTCCGCACGATGACGATCAACTGCGCCCGCATCGCCGACGTCGCCTTCTCCGCGCCCTACTTCAAGACGGGCCAGCAGCTCCTGGCCCCGAAGTCCTCACCGGTCAAGGGCTACGACGACACCCTCGCCGACCGCAGGATCTGCACGGCGGCCGGCTCGACGGCGTACGCGAAACTGGAGGCGGACCAGAAGGCCGGCGAACTGCCCGCCAGCACCGACATCTCCACCACCGTCCCGAACCAACTCGACTGCCTGGTGCGGCTCCAGCTCGGCGAGGTCGACGCCGTGGTCACCGACGGCGCGCTCGCGGCGAGCCAGGCGGCACAGGATCCGACGGTCCAGCTCAAGGGTGACGCCTTCACTGCCGAGTACTACGGCGTGGCGATGAAGAAGGACGCGGACGATCTGGTACGCCGGGTCAACCAGATCCTGGTGGACTACCGCAAGGACACCGCGAACGGCTGGCAGGCGTCGTACGACCAATGGCTGTCGGCAACACTGGGCAAGGATGCGAAGAAGTCGGAGCCACCGGCACCGCAGTACCTCCGCACCACCTGACACCCTGCTGACCCGCGAACCCCCCACACCAGAAGACGACGACCCACACCAGAAGACGACAGCCGACACGCGACACACAACCGCAGCGAGAGGTGATCGATGGGCGTCACGGGATCCACCGGGCCGGTGATGGACCGGGACGAGGTGGACCGTGCGCTGGCGCGGCTCGGCGCGGAGCACGAGGCGATCGAGACCTCGCTCCTCGCCCTCCAGGACCACGCGGGCCGCAGACTCCTGGAGGGCGCCGAGCTCACCGGCGTCACCCAGGAGCGCTGGACGTCCACGGAGGCGTCGATCACGCTGCTGTGGACGTACTTCGACGCGTACACCGACGCGCTGCGCACCGCCCGCGACATCCGCGCCCGCCGCCGCTGGTCCAGCCGCGAGGACCTGGTGGAGCTGACGGAGCTGCTGAACGGCGACTCGGTCACCGTCGCGGGCAGCGCCGCGGCGACGGCCAATGCCCCGACCCTGCACGGCGGTCCGACCAAGCTCAGCGAACGCTACTCGCTCAGCACCCTCGTCGACCGGATGAACGAGCTGTACGCGACGAGCCTGGACATGGTCGTCGCCGCGGACGCGGTCTGGTCGGCCCTGCCGGCCCGGATCGATCTGCTCGCGGCGGAACTCCAGCGCACCCGCCGGCTCGCGCACTCGGTCGGTGTGCGCCCCGGCGAGCACCCGGCCGGCGACGACCTGGAACGCATCACGCGGATACTGACGAAGCTGCGCGAGCAGGTGATCTCGGACCCGCTGGCGTTCTGGCTGGCCGCGGAAGGCAGTTCGGCGCCGGGCGGCGGCAGGCCGGACACGACGGTGTACGACCGCGAGGCGCGCGCCCTGGAGGACGTCCGCCGCGAGATCGACGCCGTACTGACGGTTCGGCAGGACGCCGAGAAGCGGATCGTGAGGCTGCGGGACATCCTCAGCCGCGCGGACCGCACGCTCGCCGAGGCGCGCACCGCACGCGGAGAAGTCCTCGCGAAGATCGCGGCGACGGAGGTGCCGGTCGTCAGCGGCCCGCCGACCGTGCTCCAGGAGCAGCTGGCGGCGGCCGCCGAGTACCGCAGGCAGGCGCAGTGGCACCGGTTGTCGCCGCTGCTGGAGTCGCTGGAGCAGAAGGCGGAGGACGAACTCCTGCGCGCCCGGGAGTCGTTGACGGCGGTCACCGCCCCGCTGGCGGTCCGCGCCGAGCTGCGCGGCCGGCTGGACGCGTACAAGGCGAAGGTCGCCCGGCACGGCTTCGCGGAGGACACGCTGCTGGTGGAGCGGTACGAGAAGGCACGCCGCATGCTGTGGAGCGCCCCCTGCGACCTGCGCGCCGCCGAGCAGGCGGTGCTGCGCTACCAGCACGCGGCCGCCGAGCTGCTGGGCGGCGGCCCGCGGGTGCCGGGGCAGGGCGTGCCCGAGGACGACCGGAGGGGGCCGGGGGCATGAGTGACGAGGGGGAGTCCATGAGTCAGGCACCGCAGGAGCCACCGGGCGTGTCCGGGCGCACCTGCCAGCGCCCCGCCTGCGGCGGCAGCTACGAGGACGTGGGCGGCGGGGAACTGTACTGCGACACCTGCGGTCTCGCCCCGGTCGTCGCGACTGGAGGTCCCCCCTCCGAGGGAGGCATGGTCGGTTCGCCTCCCACCGGCATCACCGCCGGGGGCAGGGGCGGCTCCCGCGGGTCCGCCGGCAGCGGCAGTTCCCGCTCCAGCCGCAGTGCGCGGACGTCGTCCCAGTCGTCGAAGTCCCGTCGCTCGGTGTCGGGGCGCCTCTCGCGGTCCCTGTCGGGCAAGTCGACGGGCCGCTCGGTGTCGGTGCGCAGCTCCGGCTCGACCGCCGGTTCCGCGTCCCGGGGCCGGCTGGGCGCCGGGCTGGTGCAGGTGCCGCCGATCCCGCGGCCCGACCCGCGCGAGATGGTCCTGGACAACCCCGAGGTGCCCGAGCGGAAGCGGTTCTGCTCGCGCTCCGACTGCGGCGCCCCGGTGGGCCGGGCGCGCGGCGACCGGCCGGGCCGTACGGAAGGCTTCTGCACGAAGTGCGGCCATCCGTACTCCTTCGTGCCGAAGCTGAAGGCCGGGGACGTGGTGCACGGCCAGTACGAGGTGGTCGGCTGTCTGGCGCACGGCGGCCTGGGCTGGATCTACCTCGCCGTCGACCGGGCGGTCTCGGACCGCTGGGTGGTCCTCAAGGGCCTGCTGGACACCGGCGACCAGGACGCGATGGCCGCGGCGATCTCCGAGCGGCGCTTCCTCGCGGAGATCGAGCACGCCAACATCGTGCGGATCTACAACTTCGTGGAGCATCTGGACCAGCGCACGGGTTCGCTCGACGGCTACATCGTCATGGAGTACGTCGGCGGCAAGTCCCTGAAGGAGATCGCCAACGCCCGCCGCACCGCGCAGGGCAGGCGCGACCCGCTGCCGGTGGAGCAGGCCTGCGCGTACGGCATCGAGGCGCTGGAGGCGCTCGGGCACCTCCACAGCCGGAACCTGCTGTACTGCGACTTCAAGGTCGACAACGCGATCCAGACCGAGGACCAGCTCAAGCTGATCGACATGGGCGCGGTGCGCCGGATGGACGACGAGGAGTCGGCCATCTACGGCACGGTCGGCTACCAGGCCCCGGAGGTGGCCGAGGCGGGCCCGTCGGTGGCGAGCGACCTGTACACGGTCGCCCGCACCCTCGCCGTCATGACCTTCGACTTCCAGGGCTACACGAACGTCTACGCCGACTCCCTGCCCGACCCGGACCACATCGAGGTGTTCCGGCAGTACGAGTCGTTCTACCGGCTCCTGGTCCGTGCCACGGATCCCGACCCGGCCCGCCGCTTCGCCTCCGCGCAGGAGATGACCGAGCAGCTGACCGGCGTCCTGCGGGAGGTCGTCTCCCTCCAGACGGGCCGCGCCCGCCCCGCCCTGTCCACGCTGTTCGGACCGGAACTGCGGGTGACGGACACGGAGTTGTTCCCGAGACTCGACGGCGAGGTGTCCCGCCTGGGGGCCCGGGTGGTGCGGGCCCGGGGTGGCGCCGGCGCTCGTGCCGCCCTGCCGCTCCCGCAGCGGCCCGAGGGCCCGCACAGCCTCGTCAAGCCCGTCGACACCCCCGCCGCCGCCTTCGCCCTGCCCGTCCCCCGCGTCGACCCGAGCGACCCCAACGCCGGTTTCCTGGCGGGCCTGATGACCTCGGCGCCCGCGGAACTGCTCGGTGCCCTGGCAGCCGCTCCGGCCCCGTCGATCGAGACGCGCCTCAGGCAGATCCGGGCCCGGCTGGAGACCGGCGACCCGGCCGCGGCACTCCAGACGCTGGTCACGCTGGAGGGCGAGCGGCCCGACGACTGGCGGGTGGTCTGGTACCGGGGTGTGGCCGCGCTGGTGACGGGCGACGATGAGGGCGCCGCGCTCGCCTTCGACGCCATCTACGACGCATTCCCGGGCGAGATCGCGCCGAAGCTCGCGCTGGGCCTGTGCGCGGAGGTGCTGGGGCAGCTCGACAACGCCGCCGAGTACTACCGGCTGGTGTGGTCCACCGACCCGAGCTATGTGAGCGCCGCGTTCGGCCTGGCCCGCGTACAACTGGCGACCGGCGACCGGCGCGGTGCCGTGCGGACGCTGGAGTCGGTACCGGAGTCCTCCATCCACTACACGGCCGCGCGGGTGGCGGCCGTCCGGGCGCGGCTGCGCCGGCGCACGGCGACCGCGTCCGACGCGGCGTTCCTGGAGGATCTGACGGCCGCCGCGGCGCAGGTGGAGGCGTTGGAGGCGTACGGTCTGGATCCGGCGCGGCGCGAGCAGTTGTCGGCCGAAGTCCTCGGTTGCGCGCTGGACTGGGTACTCTCCGGGGGCCAGGGTTCCGCCCCTCCCGCCGCCGGGGGACGGACGCTGCTCGGCAGCGGCCTGGACGAGCGGGGCCTGCGCTTCGGTCTGGAACGCTCGTACCGCACGCTGGCCCGGCTGGCGCGGGGCGGCGAGGAGAGGATCGACCTGGTGGAACGTGCCAATCGTTACCGCCCCCGGACGTGGGTGTAGTTGATGTCGCAGATGCCCCAGTTGTCCGCCTGCCCGAGTTGCGAGGAACCCCTCGAGTCGGGTGACCGTTTCTGCGGCGCGTGCGGATACGACCTGTCCGCCGTGCCGGCACGGCCTCAGGACAACCCGACCATCACCATGAACGGCTCGGTGCCCGCCCAGGGCGCTCCGGCCGGGGTGTATCCCGGTCCCCCGTCGGCGCCACCCGCCGGGGCGGCCTGGCCCGCCCCCGGGCCGGACGGCGCGGGTGGTGCCCCGCAGGCGGTGCACCTGCCGACGGACCTGCCGGGCACGGACTCGGGCGGCTCCCCCCTGCCGCCGGAGACACCCCCGCCCCCGAGCGCCCCGTCGGCCCCGGCCGCGGGCGTGCGGTTCGACCGGCCGCCGCAGCCCGACGGGCCCGCCGCGTCACCGGAGATCTACCAGACACAGCCCGACGAGTACCTCCTCCAGGCGCCGGACCCACGGGTGTCCGCCGAGCCGGCGGCCCAGGCCGCGGGCGCCGGCGGCAAGGTCTGCGTCGCCTGCCGGGCCGGCCGCGTGGACGACGACGGCTACTGCGAGAACTGCGGCCACGCCCAGCCGCGCGAACGGGACCACATGGAGCAGGAGTCCGGCCCGGTGGCCGCGGTCAGCGACCGCGGTCTGCGCCACCACCGCAACGAGGACGCGTTCGCCATCGGCACCACCGCGCTGCCCGACGGCTCCCCCGCCTGCGTCGCGATCGTCTGCGACGGCGTCTCCTCGGCGACCCGCCCCGACGACGCCTCCGCTGCGGCCTCGAAGGCGGCGGGCGAGACGCTGCTGGCGGCCCTGCCGCGCGGCACGCACCCGCAGCAGGCGATGCACGACGCGATCCTTGCCGCGTCGCGCGCCGTCAACTCGCTCGCCGGGGAACCCGCCACGACCCGCGAGCAGGCTCCCCACCAGAACGCCCCCGCGTGCACCATCGTCGGTGCCGTGGTGACGTCGGGCCTGCTGATCGTCGGCTGGGTCGGCGACAGCCGCGCCTACTGGGTCCCGGTCGACCGCAGCGCTCCCCCCGCCCGGCTCACCGAGGACGACTCGTGGGCCGCGCAGATGGTCGCCGCGGGCCTGATGAACGAGGCCGAGGCCTACGCCGACGAGCGCGCCCACGCGATCACCGGCTGGCTCGGCGCGGACGCCTACGAGCTGGAACCGCACACCGCCGCGTTCAAGCCGGACCGGCCCGGCGTGGTGGTGGTCTGCACGGACGGCCTGTGGAACTACGCCGAGGCCGCCGACGACATGGCCCGGGTCGTCCCGCTCGACGCCGCCGCGCATCCGCTGCACAGCGCCCGGGTGCTCGTCGGCCACGCCCTGGACGGCGGGGGCCACGACAACGTAACAGTGGCGCTCGTGCCGTTCCCGGCCGTGCCCCACGGGGCAGGATCGGCCTGAGGCCACGTACGGGGACGCCTCGGCGGGCCGGAGGGGACCGGTCCGCCTACCGTCATCACCCCGCCGCGGCGGGGGCTTTGGAGGGGGATCGAAGCAGGCATGGCCAATTTCTCGAAGTCGAACGTGCCCCAGTTCTCGGTGGACGTGTACCAGAACGAGTACCTGCCGGAGGGCGCCGGCGAGGTCAACGCCATCGTCACGGTGACGGCGACCGGCGGCGGCACGATCGGCAGCGCGGTCGCGGCGCCCCACCTCTACTCGCCCGGCCAGGGCCCGTCCGCGGCCGTGGCGATCATGGTCGACTGTTCCGGGTCGATGGACTACCCGCCGACCAAGATGCGCAACGCCCGCGACGCCACGGCCGCGGCGATCGACACCCTGCGCGACGGCGTGCACTTCGCGGTGATCGGCGGGACGCACGTGGCGAAGGAGGTCTACCCGGGCGGCGGGCGCGTCGCGGTCGCCGACGCCACCACCCGCGAGCAGGCCAAGCAGGCGCTGCGCTCGCTCAGCGCGGGCGGCGGCACCGCCATCGGCACCTGGCTGAAGCTGGCCGACCGCCTGCTGTCCTCCGCGGACGTCGCGATCCGGCACGGCATCCTGCTCACCGACGGCCGCAACGAGCACGAGTCGCCCCAGGACCTGCAGGCCGCGCTCGACGCGTGCGCCGGGCGCTTCACGTGTGACGCGCGCGGTGTGGGCACCGACTGGGAAGTGAAAGAAGTCACAGGGATCGCCTCCGCCCTGCTCGGCACCGCCGACATCGTCGCCGATCCGGCCGGGCTCGCCGCCGACTTCACGCGGATGATGGAGACGGCGATGGGCAAGGAGGTCGCGGACGTCTCGCTGCGGCTGTGGACCCCGGTCGGCACGACCGTGAAGTTCGTCAAGCAGGTCGCGCCGACGGTCGAGGAGCTGACCGGCCGGCGCACCGAGGCGGGCCCGCGCGCCGGCGACTATCCCCTTGGTTCCTGGGGGGACGAGTCCCGCGACTACCACGTCTGCGTGGAGGTCCCGGCCGCGAACATCGGGCAGGAGATGCTGGCGGCCCGGATCTCGCTGGTCATTCCGCAGCCCGACGGCAGCGCCCAGAACCTCGGCGCGCAGGGTCTGGTGCGGGCGGTGTGGACGGACGACATGGCCGCCTCGACGTCGATCAACCCTCAGGTCGCCCACTACACCGGCCAGGCCGAACTGGCGCAAGTCATCCAGCAAGGGCTGGATCTTCGTAAGTCGGGAGATATGGACGGAGCAACGGCCAAACTGGGCCGGGCCGTTCAGCTCGCGAGCGCCTCCGGGAACGCCGATACTGCGAAACTGCTTGCGAAGGTGGTGGACGTGGTCGACGCCGCGACCGGTACTGTGCGACTGAAGGCGAAGGTCGCGGAGGCTGACGAGATGACGCTCGAAACCCGGTCCACCAAGACTGTTCGCGTGAAGAAGTGACCTGGAAGAGATCGAAGGAGGGACGCGCCGACATGCCGACCTGCCCGAACGGACACCAGTCGGGTTCCGACGACTGGTGCGAGGTCTGCGGTCACCGCATGGCGGGTGCCGTGCCTCCGCCTCCTCCCCCGCCGCCCCCGCCCGGCGGCTACGGCTTCCCGCCCCCCGTCGGCCAGGGTGGCCCCCAGGGCCCCGGCGGCCAGCCCGGTGGGCGCCCGCCGCACCTGTCCGCCGTACCGAACGCCGAGCCGGAGCTCTGCCCGCAGTGCCGTACGCCCCGTGAGGGCGGCGCCCCGTTCTGCGAGGAGTGCCGGTGGAACTTCCTGACCAACACGGCGACGTCGTACACCCCCGCGGCCCCGCCGCCCGGCCCGGGTGCGCGTTTCCAGCCACCGGGCCGGCAGGGCCCGCCCGCACCGTCGTACGGCGGCGGTGACTCCTACGAGTACCAGGGCTCCCGTCCCTCGCAGATGAACCGTCCGGCCGAGCCGATCCCGCCGTTCGGCGGCGACCCGTCCGGCCGCCCCGGCCCGGGCGGTCCCGGCGGCTACCCCGGCCCCGGCGGTCCTGGTGGCCCCGGCGGTCCTGGTGGCCATGGGGGCCCCGGTGGCCATGGGGGCCCTCCCGGCCCGCCCGGATTCGGTGCCGACCCCTCCCGGCCGGTCCCGCCCCCGCCCGGACCCGGCGGCCCCGGTGGTCCCGGAGGCCCGGGTGGAGCTCCGCAGGCCTTCCACCAGCCCGGCCCGCCGGCCCCGCCCGGCTTCCCGCAGGAGACCCAGCGGCCTCCGCAGCAGGGCGGTCCGTCCTTCGGCGGCGGTGACGACGACTGGGTGATCTCCCCGCCGTCGTCCACCGGCCCGGGCGGCCACGGCGGCCCCGGCCAGGGCGGTGGCTACGGCTACCCGCAGCCCGGCGCGACCCAGGCCCCGCCCGGCCCCGGTGGCTTCCCGCAGCAGCCCCAGGCGCCGCAGGGACCCGCGACGTGGACCGCGACCATCGGCCCGGACCGCGACTACTTCATGGCGATGATGCAGCGCTCCGGCCCCGAGGCCGCGGGCCTGAACCTGCCCGCGTACTCGCCCGAGCAGCAGCGCCGGCTCACCGGCAACCAGCTCACGATCGGCCGCCGCCGGCACTCCACCGGCGACACCCCCGACATCGACCTGTCGACGCCGCCGGAGGACCCGGGCGTCTCGCACCAGCACGCGGTGCTGGTCCAGCAGCCGGACGGCAGCTGGGCGGTCGTCGACCAGAACTCGACGAACGGCACGACGGTCAACGGCTCGGAGGAGCCGATCCAGCCGTTCGTCCCCGTACCGCTCCAGGACGGCGACCGGGTGCACGTGGGCGCCTGGACGACGATCACGATCCGGCGCGGCTGAGCCCTGTCAGGACGGGAGGGGCCAGGCGTACGGCCCCTCCGGGTCGTCCAGCCAGGCCCACTCCCTCTCCCCCCTGACCGTGATGCCGTAGCGCTCGCGCTGCGGCCTGCCCTCCTGCTCCCACAGCGCGTGCGCTTCCTGCGGATCGAGGCTGCCGCGGGTCAGGGCCAGCAGGAAGCGGAACAGGTCGTCCTCCCGGGCCCGGCGCGGCACCCCGCCCAGCGGGACCGGCTCGCCCCAGGGCCGGCCGGCGCCGCGCAACGGCACGAAGTAGGCGGGCGTGTGCAGGAAGCGTCCCTCGGCGTGCCCGGCGCCGGTCACCGTGAGCAGGATCAGGCCGGTGGCCAGCGGCATGAGGATCCGGCCGCCGGGGCGGCTCTGGGCGGTCCAGGCCCGTGGGACGGTGCTCAGCGCGCAGGTGGCGATGATCCGGTCGAACGGCGCGCGCTCCGGCACGCCCCGGGTGCCGTCGCCGGTGACGACGACGGGGTGGTACCCGGCCGCGGCCAGGTGCCTGCGGGCGGACTCAGTGATCTCCGGGTCGAGGTCGACGGTCGTGACGTTGTCGTCGCCCAGCCGGTGGGCCAGCAGCGCCGCGTTGTAGCCGGTGCCGGCGCCGATCTCCAGGACCGTGTGGCCCTCCGCGACGCCCAGCGCGGTCAGCATGTCCGCCATCAGGGACGGCTGGCTGCTGGAGGACAGCAGCTCACCGTCGCGCAGCCGGGTGGCCAGCGGGGTGTCCTCGTAGGCGCCCCGCAGCCACCGCTCCCGCGCCTCCGGGGTGGCGCTCTCGCCCCAGCGGCGTTCGTAGCCGCCGGCGACACCGACGTAGTAGTACGGCACGAAGAGGTGCCGCGGGACCGCCGCGAACGCCTCCCGCCAGCCCGGATCGGCCGCCCAGGCCCCGCTCGCCTCGATCCGCCGCACCAGCGCCGCCCGCGCGGCGGCGGCGAGACCGTCGAGTTCCCTGCCGGGTGCGTAGCCGCCCATGTCTCCACAGTAGGGGCAGGGTCCTAGGGGGTGTCCGCAAAGTCGCGTCGTTCGCCCGGAGGGCGGGCCCCGCAGCGTTCGGTGCGTGCTCTCGGCGTGCCGGGCGGGCACCCGCGTACTGGTTGTACTCGGGTGTTCGCCCGGTGCGGCGAGAGTGCGTGCCGGGCGTCGCGGGGCAGGCGGGACTTTGCGGACACCCCCTAGGTCTTGAGTCCTATGCCGGGGCGTCTGAGACCATGGATCGCGTGAATGAGATTCGGCGCGGCACGCTTCAGGAGCAGACCTTCTACGAGCAGGTCGGCGGGGAGGAGACCTTCCGTCGGCTCGTCCACCGTTTCTACGAGGGAGTCGCCGAGGACCCGCTGCTGCGGCCCATGTACCCCGAGGAGGACCTGGGCCCCGCCGAGGAGCGGCTCGTGCTGTTCCTCATCCAGTACTGGGGCGGCCCCACGACGTACAGCGAGAACCGCGGCCACCCGCGGCTGCGGATGCGGCACGCGCCCTTCGCGGTCGACCGTGCGGCGCACGACGCGTGGCTGAAGCACATGCGGGTCGCCGTCGAGGAGCTCGGCCTGTCCGAGGAGCACGAGCACACGCTGTGGAACTACCTGACGTACGCGGCGGCCTCGATGGTCAACACCGCGGGCTGACGCCCGCCGGAGAGGCGGTCAGCGGACGCTGACGTCCAGCGCCCCGAGCCCGGCACGCCGTACGGCGATGGACCCGTACGGCGTGCGCAGCCTCAGCCACGCACCCGACGAGAACAGCGCCGGCGGCACTCCGGGCCGCAGGAACCCCAGGGACTGCGCCGCGTGCACGGCCCGGACGGGGAGCGGGGTGTCCCCGACCGTACGGGACCAGACGTCCCGCCCGATCCGGTCCAGCTCGGCCCGCGTCCGCCGCTCGGCGGGCAACTCCTGCGTACGGGACCGGAACTCGGCGACCACCCCGGCGACCAGGGACCGCAGGGCGTCCGGCGCCGGCAGCCCCGGCTCGGCCCGCCAGCCCCCGCGGGGCGGCAGCACACCGGCCCACGGCGGCCCGGTCACCGCAGCCGGCACGACGACGGTCCCGGCCTTCTCGTCCACCGTCTCCAGGAACTCTCCGGCGGAGACGGTCACGTCCAGCGTGACCTCGAGCCCCTTCTCGTACGGCTTCGCCAGCCGCACCGCCCGCACGG
This sequence comes from Streptomyces sp. NPDC093598, assembly GCF_044764825.1. Taxonomy (NCBI): domain Bacteria; kingdom Bacillati; phylum Actinomycetota; class Actinomycetes; order Kitasatosporales; family Streptomycetaceae; genus Streptomyces; species Streptomyces sp. NPDC093598. The sequence goes on from NZ_JBIWIV010000001.1 coordinate 1,091,742, forward strand.
CCAGCACCTCGAAGGACGGCGGCCGTCCGAACACGGCCAGCGCGGTGCCCGCGCCCTGCAGCCGCACCGCGGCCCCGCGGTCGTAGTGGAGCAGCCGGGAGAGGAAGGCCGCGAGATCCGCCGCCTCCCCCTCGTCGGCGAGGTGGAGGACCGTCATGCCGCGACGGCCTCCTCCCCGGCGTCATCCATGTACTCGCGCAGGAACTCCCGTTCCTCCGCGGTGATCCGGCGCGGGCGCTGCGCCTCGAAGTCGAACGGCACGATCACCGTCGAGGCCCGCACGTAGACCTGGTCGTCGTCCTTCACCTCGTAGGTGAGGGTGAAGGACGCGGCCCTGATCTCGGTGACCCACAGCTCGATGTCCACCGGGTGGTGCCGGTGGACGAGCTGCCGCTTGTAGTCGATCTCATGGCGAGCCACCACGGACCCCTGCTTGAAGTCCTTCTCCGGGCGGAACAGGAAGTCGATACGGGCTTCCTCCAGGTAGCGGAGGAAGACCACGTTGTTGACGTGGCCGTACGCGTCCATGTCCGCCCAGCGCAGCGGGCAGCGGTAGATGTGCCGCAAGATCGATCAGCCCCGGGTCAGCTTCTTGTAGGTGGCGCGGTGCGGACGCGCGGCGTCCGCACCGAGCCGCTCGATCTTGTTCTTCTCGTACGACTCGAAGTTGCCCTCGAACCAGAACCACTTGGACTCGCCCTCGTAGGCGAGGATGTGCGTGGCCACCCGGTCGAGGAACCAGCGGTCGTGGGAGACGACCACGGCCGCACCCGGGAACTCCAGCAGCGCGTTCTCCAGGCTGCTGAGGGTCTCGACGTCGAGGTCGTTGGTCGGCTCGTCGAGGAGCAGCAGGTTGCCGCCCTGCTTGAGGGTGAGCGCGAGGTTCAGCCGGTTGCGCTCACCGCCGGAGAGGACGCCGGCCGGCTTCTGCTGGTCCGGCCCCTTGAACCCGAACGCGGAGACGTAGGCCCGCGACGGCATCTCGACCTGGCCCACGTTGATGTAGTCCAGCTCGTCCGAGACGACGGCCCACAGCGACTTCTTCGGGTCGATGTTCTCGCGGCTCTGGTCGACGTAGGAGATCTTGACGGTGTCGCCGACCTTGATGGCGCCGGAGTCCGGCTCCTCGATGCCCTGGATCATCTTGAACAGGGTGGTCTTGCCGGCACCGTTCGGGCCGATGATCCCGACGATCCCGTTACGCGGCAGCGTGAAGCTGAGGTCGTCGATGAGCAGCTTCTCGCCGAAGCCCTTGCTGAGGTTGCTGACCTCGACGACGACGTTGCCCAGGCGCGGGCCCGGCGGGATCTGGATCTCCTCGAAGTCCAGCTTCCGCATCTTGTCGGCCTCGGCGGCCATCTCCTCGTAGCGGGCCAGACGCGCCTTGGACTTGGCCTGGCGCCCCTTGGCGTTGGAGCGCACCCACTCCAGCTCTTCCTTGAGCCGCTTCTGCCGCTTGGCGTCCTTCTGGCCCTCGACCTTGAGGCGGGCGGCCTTGGTCTCCAGGTACTTGGAGTAGTTGCCCTCGTAGGGGTAGAGGCGACCGCGGTCGACCTCGCAGATCCACTGGGCGACGTTGTCGAGGAAGTACCGGTCGTGGGTGACCGCGACGACGGTGCCCGGGTACTTGGCCAGGTGCTGCTCCAGCCAGTTCACCGACTCGGCGTCGAGGTGGTTGGTGGGCTCGTCGAGCAGCAGCAGGTCGGGCTGCTCCAGCAGCAGCTTGCACAGCGCGACGCGGCGGCGCTCACCACCGGACAGGTTGGTGACGGGCCAGTCGCCGGGCGGGCAGCCCAGTGCGTCCATGGCCTGCTCCAGCTGGGCGTCCAGGTCCCACGCGTTGGCGTGGTCGAGGTCCTCCTGGAGCTTGCCCATCTCCTCCATGAGCTCGTCGGTGTAGTCGGTCGCCATCTGCTCGGCGATCTCGTTGAACCGGTCGAGCTTGCCCTTGATCCCGGCGACACCCTCCTGGACGTTCTCCAGGACGGTCTTGTCCTCGGTCAGCGGGGGCTCCTGCAGCAGGATGCCGACCGTGTAACCGGGAGTGAGGAAGGCGTCACCATTGGACGGCTGCTCGATGCCGGCCATGATCTTCAGGATCGTCGACTTGCCGGCGCCGTTCGGGCCGACGACGCCGATCTTCGCCCCCGGCAGGAAGCTGGTCGTCACGTCGTCGAGGATCACCTTGTCGCCGTGCGCTTTGCGCGCCTTGCGCATGGTGTAAATGAACTCAGCCAAGAGAAACCGTCCGGCAGCTTGAATCTGACAGTGGGCAGATACACCCCATCTTGCCGTACCGCTACCCCTGGGCGGAAACGCGTCTGGGCGGGGGGCTGTGACCTGGGGTTTCGCGGTTGGCAGCGGGGACTCGCCTGTCAGCGCCGGCCGCCGCGCCGGGTTATCGTGCCGCCGTGATCGGCGCAGCGGGGCGTCCCGTCCTCTTCCTCGACGTCGACGGCCCACTCATCCCGTTCGGGCCGGCGTCCGGTCACCCCGCGGTCCGCTGCTGCCGACGCCGCGGCGACCGTCGATCAGGGGAACCCAAGACGAGATCAGTGCCATGGACCGCCTTTGGGTTGCTGCCGACCATCCCGGGCCGTCGCTGCTTCATCACGTTGACCCGGCCAAAGGCCTCGATGAGGCCGACTTCTGCGCACTCACCGCTTGGCTTCGTGCCGTCGTGGTCACGTGAGGCTCAGCAGCCGTGAGAGGGCCCTGAACCTCACCACGCGCGCGTGGCGACTGGTCGTGATGCACTGGATTCATGGGAGGTGCGTCATGTCAGGTCGCGCTGGAAAAACCCGCAACATATTCCTTGTGTGGCTGATCTGGCCGCTGATCACGCTGGGCATTTACCACCTCGTCTGGTACTACAAAGTGAATCGCGAAGCTCGGGACTTCGATCAGCGGATCGAGGTCAATCCGGTGATGGCTCTCCTGGCTCTCACTGTCGGCTGGCTGCTGATCGTTCCCCCCTTCGTCTCGGTCTACAACACCGGTCTTCGCATCGCCCGCATGCAGCGGGCGGCCGGGATGCAGCGGAGCTGCAACCCCTGGATCGGCCTCATCCTCTTCATCGTGGCTGCCCTGTACCCGCTCTACTACCAGCACGAGTTGAACCAGATCTGGGACCACTACCAGGTCGCGGAAGAGGGCGAGCAGGTACCGCTTGCGGCCTGACCGAATCGCCCGAGCGGCCAGTGCACGCCGCCGAGACGGACGCGGCATGACCGCGCACCCGGACGAGGACAACTGCGCATGCCACTGGTCTCAGCGACCGACGTCTGGCCGAGTCGGACGCCATGGCGAAGGAAGACGCCCAGGCACACGGGCGGGGCGGCGCCTGCCCGCAGGCCAGGGCATGACCGGCGGATCTGCCGGGCTCTTCCCGAGTACAGCCGGCGCTGTGGCACTTGACGGTGCTTCCGATCAATTGGGTCGACACCCTGCCGAGCTGCGGGAAACTCCTCGCGATGATTCGACGAACCGACACGCCTCCTACATGGGACGAGCGTACGCAGCTGGTCACCTTCCTGGACTACGCCCGTGACACCGCGCGCGCCAAGTGTGAGGGCGTGTCCGCCGAAGACGCTCGCAAGGCCCCGCTCCCGAGTTCACCCCTGATGACGTTGTGCGGGCTGATCAACCATCTGCGGTGGGTCGAGTACTACTGGTTCCAGGTGATGTTCCTTGGCGAGGAGCTCGCGGGGCCGCTCACCGAGGCGACCGACGATGACCCCGATCCTGAGATGCGGACAGCAGTCGACATCCCGTTGCCCCAGCTTCTTGCCGAGTACGAGGAGCAGAGTGCCCGCTACCGTCGCCTGGTGTCCGACCACGACCTGAACTCGACGGCCAAGCGTCCCATCGGCGACGGCCGACACGTCGACCTCCGTTGGGTGATCCTCCACCTGATTGAGGAGACGTCCCGCCACAACGGCCACCTCGATGTCGTGCGTGAGCTCGTCGACGGACAGACCGGCGCCTGAGACCTGTCAGGCGGATTGCGCGCGGAGCCACAGTCGGATCGCTGCCGCCTTGTCACCGCCGCAACGTTCCGGCCGGGTGCGAGGGCGGCCTCCGCCGAGCCGACCGACACGGACGCATGCCATGACCGGGATGAGCTGCGGGGCGTCGCCCCACTGGCCCGGAGTCACAAGTCCCCGGCACCGCGGAGGTCTTCTCGGGGTCCGGGGCCGAAGCGGCGTTTGCCGGGCTGCGACTCAGTCCCCCGCCGTCGCCTCCTTGCGACGCAGCACGATCAGTGTCGCCCCGCCGATCAGGACCAGGCCGATGGCGACGCCCGCGATCAGGGGTGTGATGTCCGAGCCGCCCGTCTCGGCGAGGTTGGTGTCGGAGGCCGTGCCGCCTATCGTCGCCGGGCTCGGTTCGCTGAGGGTCTGGGTGGTGGTGCCGGTGTCGCTGCCACGGGTCTGGCAGTCAAGCATGCCGGTGAAGCGCTTCTCGAAGCCGCCGGGGCCGTGGATCGTGAAGTCGTAGGCCTGGTCCTCCTGGAGCGGGACCGTCACCGTGCGGGACTCGCCCGCGGCGATGGTGTGCTCCAGACCGGCCAGTTCGAAGGTGAACGGCTCGTCGCCCTTGTTGGACGCGAGGATGTCGACCCCGCCCCCGGCACAGTTCTTCGCCGCCGACAGCGCCGGGACCGGCCCCTGCTTCGCCCACGTCGCCCCGGCCGTCGCGGACACCGTCGACTCGCTGGAGCCGGCCAGGATCTGCGTCTGGCTGCGGCTCTCGGAGGCGAAGGCCCGGCCGACCGGCACCGTGGTCGAGGCCTGCACGGTGAGTTCCGCCGTGCCCGCCGCCGCGTCCTCGGGGATGTCGAAGAACACCTGCCCGCCGTCGGACGTGGCGGTGACGGCCTTGCCCTGCTTGTCGACGATGCGCACCCCGCTCGTCGCCGCGTCCGCGGGCGGGGTGACCGTCGCGCTGCCGGCGTTGGTACGCACTGTCACCGGTCCCAGCCGCTCCCCCGGCCGCCCGGAGACCGCGGGCGGCTCCAGGGTGAGCGAGGCCCGGGGCTCGGGCAGATTGCGGGCGCTCTTCTCCAGGTAGTCCGCGAGCTGCTCGGCCTGCGGGTCCAGGGCGTCGACGGACACGTCGTCCGAGTAGCGCCAGATCGCCACCTGTGTGCCGGCCGCCGCGTCCTGCTCGGTCAGCGCACCGCGCACATCTGCCTTCCGCGCCAGCGCCGCGAGGTCGTTCACCTGCGGATAGGAGTTCTGCAGGATCCAACGGATCTTGCCGGCGTCCTTGTTGGCGCCCAGAGACGTGCCGCTCCAGGGCGTCTCGTGGTACTTGGCGTCCCGCTGGGTGGGGTTGTGGAGGTCGACGCAGTACGTCTGCAACATGCCGCCGCCGTCGACGGACATCTCGAACAGGCCCGCCGAGATCTCCTGGTCACCGGTGCCGGCGTGTATCACGGCCGCGCCGTACGTCTTGAGGCCGCCTATCGTCGCGGCCGCTCCGCCCTGACTCTGCGTCGTCTCGTCGGCGGCGGCCCGGCCGGCACCCGCCAGCCCGCCCGCGGCGACGAGCCCGGACACCACCGTCGCGGTGGCGAGGCGGGCCGCCCCTCGCCTGCGTACGAACAGTTCAGAGAACGAAGCAAACACCGAATTCCCCTTCGAGCAGGACCGTTGATGTGGGGGGACGGTCCCACCAGCAGAATCAGAAGCCTCACCGGACACAAGAGTCCCGAGAGCCATGTCCGGCATCCTAGGGACGCAGTGGACGCCGCCCGCCGGTCAGATGGTCGGACGAGTGATCCGACTCGGAATCGTTATCACCAAGACCCCAGGTGAACAGGGCCTATCGACAAATCCACCTCTGGCGTTCGGTGCGCACTTGTCGATAAGCCACAGTTCGGGCGGTCCGGGTCGGTGACTGACGTCACGTCAACGCGGCTGCCTCCGCGTGGCGTTGCGTCTGCGCCTCCGCAGGGCTTCCGGAATCCCCGGGCGTTGTCTCCCAGTTGGGCTCCGGTTGCGCCGGCCCCGGCGCGGCCTCCGTCTTGCCCGCACGCCTGAAGGCCGAGGTGCCCCAGGCCAGATCATGGCCGATCGCCACCGCGTCGATGTCCGCCGACGTCCAGCTCTGCCCCTCGCGCACGTCGGTCCGCACCTTCAGCCTGCCCTGCACGATCACGGGCTCGCCGACCGTCAGCGACGCGGCCGTGTTCGTGGCCAGCTGGCGGTTGGCCCACACCGTGAAGAAGTTGGTGTGCCCGTCCGTCCACGTGTTCTTCTCGCGGTCCCAGTAGCGCGCGGTCACCGCCAGCCGGAACCTCGCCGACGGGCCGGACGCCACCTCCCGGTACACCGGCTGCGTAGCCACCCTGCCGACCGCGCACACCATCGTCTCGTTCATCGCGAACCCCTCCCTCACCCGGACCACGGCACCCGCCCCGGGACGACACGCGTACGGGCCCGTCCCGTACGGCTGTGTCTGCCAGACTGCCGCCGCCGGGCCGAGCCCGCTGAGCGCTGTGGACCACCCCGACCCTGTGGACAACGCCGCCACCCACAGGGGTGACGCCGGGTGCACCGAGACCCTCGGGGGCGACGCCGGGTGGCCCGGAGCCGCGACAACGGCAACCCCTGCGGCCCGTCACAGCCGCCTCCTCCGAAGTCACCGCCCCACCCGGCACCTCACCGCCGTAGCCTCACCGCACCCGGACGCCTCACCGCCCCACCCCCACCACCCTCCCGTACTGCTCCCGAACCTCCCGGTACCGCAACAGCTCCGCCGCCACCGGATCCAGTACCCGGGCCCTCCCGCACCCGGCCGCCGCGTCCCGCAACCGGCGTTCCGCCTCCAGGCCGTAGCGCCGGGCCGGGCCGCGGGCCGCCATCCGGCAGCTCCACTCGATGAGCGGGCCGCCGACGATGCCGATCACCATCAGCAGCACCGGCACGCCCAGGTTCGGCGACATGACCCCCACGATCTGCCCCAGCAGCCACAGCCCGCCCAGGAACTGCAGGATCGTCATGGATGCCTGGATCAGTACGGCCACCGGCCACCACCCCGGCCGCGGCGGCCGCCCCGTCGGCACGCCCGCCCGCGCGGTCAGCTCGTCCAGCGCCTCCGGGAGCCCCTGGGACCCGCGGACGGCCGCCTCGCGCACCGCCTGCGCCCAGGGCGCGGGAAGCCCGGCCGAGGCCCGGTCGGCGACGGTCCGCACCGCCTGCTCGACCCGCTGACGGGCGGTGGCCTCCTCGTCGGCCTGCGTGCGTGAGGGGAGCCGGCCCGTGGTGGGCTCGCCGCGGTCCTGGTACCAGCGCCACAGCCGCAGCCAGGGCGTACCGCAGGCGCGGTTGGCGTTGCGCAGCCACGCGCGCTCGGCCGCCTCCCCCGCCGCCGTGGCGCCCACCGCGTCCGCGAGCCGGTCGGAGAACTCCTCCCGGGCCTGTTCGCTCAGCCCGGTCCGCCGCTGGGTGGCGTAGACGGGCCACAGCCGCGCCGCCGCGATGTCGACGTCGGCCGAGATGCGCCGGGCAGGCGCCCCCCGCTCCGACACGAACTGGCCGAGCGCCTCGCGCAGTTCTCCGACGCCGTCTCCGGTGAGCGCGGACAACGCGAGCACGGTCGTGCCCGGTTCGCCGTACTCGCCGAGGGCGATGCCGTCCTCGTCGAGGAGCCGCCGCAGATCGTCGAGGACCTGCTCGGCGGCCTCCCCGGGCAGCCGGTCGATCTGGTTGAGGACCACGAACATGACCTCGGCGTGGGCCGCCATCGGCCGCAGATAGCGCTCGTGGAGGACGGCGTCGGCGTACTTCTCCGGATCGACGACCCAGATGACCGCGTCGACGAGCGCCAGGATGCGGTCCACGTGTTCGCGGTGCTGTACGGCCGCGGAGTCGTGGTCGGGCAGGTCGATCAGGACGAGTCCGCGCAGCGGTGACTCCCCGTCCCCGGTCGGCAGCGGCCGGCGGCGCAGCCGGGGCGGAATCCCGAGCCGTTCGATGAGACCGGCCGCCCCGTCGCTCCAACTGCACGCGATGGGCGCGGCGGTGGTGGGACGGCGTACGCCCGTCTCCGAGATCGTCACCCCCGCGAGGGCGTTGAACAGCTGCGACTTGCCGCTGCCGGTGGCGCCCGCGATGGCGACGACGGTGTGCTGCCCGGACAGCCTGCGCCGCGCGGACGCCTCGTCGAGCACCCGGCCGGCCTCCGACAACGTCCGGCTGTCGAGCCGGGTGCGGGACAGCCCCACCAGTTCGCGCAGCGACTCGAGCCGGGAGCGCAACGACCCCTCGTACACCAGGGGGGTCACCGTCGGCGGGGCGGCAGAGCGGTTGTCCGTCATGGGGAACCGGTCTCCTTCGGCTGTCTCGTTGACCCGGCGCGCGATGAGCCCGTCGTCCCAGGCCTCCGCGGAGTCGCTGCGCGCCGCGCGCTCGCCGTCCGAGGCACCCCGGGAGGGGCCCCCGGCGGTCCCCGCCTTGCCGGTGCGGTCGTCCGGCTGATCGGCGTGCTCGGTGGGGTCCTGGTCAGTGACGGCGGTCACCGGTCACCTCTCCTTCTGCAGTACGGACAGCGCGGCGATGAGTTCGGCCTGGGGCTCGGGGTGGACGTCGAGCGCGTCGAGCGGGGCGAGGCGGCGCTCGCGTTCGGCGTGCAGGACCCGGTCCACGTGCCGGGTGAGCAGCCGTCCGGCTCGGTCGCGCAGCCGCAGCGCGCCGTGGGCGCCGATCCGCTCGGCGAGCCCCTCCCCGGCCATCCGGCCTCGGCGGCCGCCCAGCAGGGAGGTGGCGACCAGGGCGGCGACCACCTCGGAATCCGGTGCGAGGTTGCGGTCGAGTTCGCGCACCTCCTCCTCGGCGTGCTCCTCGAGCTCCCGCCGCCAGCGCCGTACGGCGAGCCCGATGCGGTGCTCCGCGCTGTCCGCACCCCAATCGCGTGCGGCGAGTTCCGGGGCGGCGGACGCCGGTTCGCGCCGCCAGGCGTCCTCGACGCGCTCGTCGGCGGCGGTGACGGCGCACAGCAGCAGCGCGCTGAGGCTCTCCACGAGCGCGTCCAGGAGTTCACCGGCGGTGCAGTCCAGAGGGAAGGCGCGCCACCGCTTGAGAGCGTCCCCGGCGAGGACCGCCCCGTTCTGCAACCGGCCCCGCACGCGCGTGTACTCGCTGTCGTACGCTCCCTCGACGGCTGAGGTGAGCCGCAGCGCGGCGGCGTACTGCGCGGCGGCGGCACCGGCCAGCTCGGGCATCCGGGACTTGAGGGAGTCGAGGACGCCGTACGCCGTGCGGGCGAGGACGTGCTGGCGGGCCGCGGGGTCCTGGGCCTGGTGGATCAGCCAGGTGCGCAGTTGCGCTACGGCGGAGGCGGGCAGGAGTCCGCCGCCCCAGGCGGACTCGGGCAGTTCGGGCACGGTGAAGCGCGGCACTTCGCCGAGTCCGGCCTTGGTGAGCAGGGCCCCGTACTGCCGCGAGACCTCGTTGACGACCTGGTGGGGCACGCGGTCGAGGACCGTCACGAGGGTGACGTCGTACTCCTTGGCGGTGCGCAGCATGTGCCAGGGGACGGCGTCGGCGTAGCGGGCGGCCGTGGTGACCATGACCCAGATGTCGGCGGCGCAGATGAGTTCGGCGGCCAGGACGCGGTTGTCGGAGACCAGGGAGTCGATGTCGGGCGCGTCGAGGAGGGCGAGGCCGGGTGGGAGCGTCTCGGTGGTCTCGACGCGCAGCACGCGCGCAGGGTCCTCGCCGGGGAGCAGCAGGTCGTCCGTGGAGTCCTGCTGGGCCACCCAGATGCGGGTGAGATCGGGCAGCACCCTCATCCCGCTGAACCAGTGGTGGTCCTCCGGATGGCAGACCAGCACGGGGGTGCGTGTCGTCGGCCGCAGCACACCCGCCTCGCTGACCCGCCGTCCCACGAGGGAGTTCACCAGCGTCGATTTCCCCGCTCCGGTCGACCCGCCCACGACGGCCAGAAGCGGTGCTTCGGGATCCCGCAACCGGGGCACCAAGTAGTCGTCGAGCTGCGCGAGGAGTTCGTCGCGGTTGGCACGCGCGCGTGGGGCCCCCGCCAGGGGCAGCGGGAAGCGTGCGGCGGCGACACGGTCGCGCAGGGCGGAGAGTGCGTCGAGCAGCTGAGGCCGTACGTCCAAGGTCACCACATGTGAAGAATGCCCAATTTTAGGGGAATTCTGAAGCATATGAGCATGTCTGCGCGCCGACGGAACACAGGGACGGAAGGGACTACTGGGACACGGTCACACTCCAGGCATAACGAGTGCACAACACCCGATGCCTCTGACGCCAAAAGCGATGCACGATTCGTACCTGCCTGCGATTATCAGGACCGCTTCACTGAACCTCCACATCGAGCCACGGAGGCGAAGCAACAGGGACAAGGACGCGGGAGCCCTATCCTTGTCCCCGGCAACGTCACGGATCGGCCCACACCAGGGCACCACGACAGAGGCCACCACACCCGGCCCCCGTAGCTCAGTGGATAGAGCAGGCGCCTTCTAAGCGCTTGGCCGCAGGTTCGAGTCCTGCCGGGGGCGCAAGTCTCCGCCCTCCCTTTGGGGAGGGCTTTTTGCTGGTCAGGGTGGGTGCGGGGCGGCGCGGCGAAGCCCCGGGCGTCCCCTTGATGATCAAGGGCGTGCTCCGGGGCTGTCCGGCTGTTACCGGGTTTTTGCGGGTGGCCGTGTCGAATACGTGTCGAAGTTCCTGCGGGCCGCGAGGTCAGTCGGCGGACGGCCGCTCAGGAAGATCTCCGGCAGCTTCGAGCCGCCTCTTCAGGTCGGGCAGCTGGCCCTCGACGCAGCGGGCGTAGGTCGCCAGGAGCACGGCAACACTGTTTCCGGCCCACTCGGCCACCTGGGCGGGTGGAATCCCGTCGTTCAGCCACTTCGTCAGGCGGGTGTTCCGGTTGTCGTAGACACGCCGTCCGGTGGGTGACTCGAAGACGTGCGGGGGCAGTACGGCCTTTCGGGCGGTGCGCCACGCTCGACGGATGACGGAACCGGCGAGGATGCCGCCCGACTCGCCTTGAAACAGCAGATCACCGGGCTTGAGCTCTTCGTCCTCGATGTGCTGCCGAAGGATGCGCGTGAGGGCGGGATGCCCCGGGACAGTGCGGGTCTCACCCTCCGCACGGCCTTTCAGGTCGCGTTGTTCGTGGATCTCCCCCGTGTCTGTCCACTGCTTTCCGACCTCGGGGGTCGCGGTGTGGATCAGCAGCTCACACCACTGGTCGGCAGCGTCTGGCTCGGGCAGGGTCACGTCCTCCACTCGCATCGCTACGGCTTCCTCGGGCCGGGGACCGCAGTAGTACAGCGTGGCGAAGAAGGCGTGAAGTCGCTCGCCACCGCGTGGCCGGCGCCGTATCCAGTCGAGGATTGCCGCCGCCTGCTCCGGGTTCAGCAGGGACCGTTTGTCCACGGCGTTCGTGGTCTTTACGGCGGCCGTCGACTCCTTGCCCTTGGGAAGCGGGTTGGTCCGCAGGATGCGCCGCCGGATCGCGTACTTCATGGCGACGTTGAGGATGCGACGGTTGCGCTTGCGGGACCAGGCTGCCGCTTGCCTGCCGTCGAGGCGCGTGTCGATGGCGCGCAGGACTTGGTCGACCTTCTCCGGGTCCTCCCAGGCCGAGACGGGCAGGGAGTTCCGCTCGACCCATCGGAGGATGGCCACGACGTCTCGGGGTGCGTCGGGGCGTCGGTTGGTGTTGAACGCCCACTCACGCAGGGCGGTGCGCACAGCCGCAGGTGCGAACTGGGTGGGCTTGGCCCGCAGCAGTGCGATGGTGGTCGCCGTCAGGGTCTTGGCGATGTTCTTGCGGCTGTTGCCGCCGAGTTGTGCCCAGCGGGCATCCACGTACTCGACGGCGAACTTGTACCAGGTCATGGCAGCCGACTTGGAACGATGCGACACCGGGAGTCCGGTGGCGATGACGAACGCCTCGCCCTTGCCAGTGGCCCGGATGAGTTCGGAGCGGAAGCCCTCGGCGAGGGCGACGGTGTCGAAGGGCTCACGCCAGCGCTTCCCCGCGACCACCCAGCGCACGGTGTAGGTGGTCTTCCGGGCGCCCTTGTAGGTGAGGATCTTGTAGACCTTCACGTCGTACGTCGTCTCCATCAGGCGGCGTCCTCACGGTCGTCGAGCCAGTGTTCGAGGTCGCTCCGCCGGATTCTGAGGTCGCCGTTCGGGAGCTTGATGCAGCGCGGTGCGCGACGCTTGGCGCGCCAGTCGTAGAAGGTCGAGCGCGAGACGGCCAGCTCCTCGCAGACCTCCGCGAGGGTGAGCATGGTGCGCGATCTGGTGGCCGTGGTCATGTACTGCTCCCTTCGCTGAGCAAGGCTTCGCGGGCGGTTTCGCGGTTGAGCTGGAGGTCGCGGGCGATGGTGGTCGCGAGGGCGGATTCGCCGGGGGTGTGGCCGTGTCCGGCGTATTGCCAGTCGGCCAGGACCAGGACGGTGTCCGGCTCGCGGTCGTCCAGGCCGAGGGCGGCGTGTTCCTGGGCGGCTCGGTAGTCGGCGCGGGCCTGGCGGAGGGCGCCGAGGGTGGTGGAGTAGCGGCGGGACTTGGAGGAGAAGTGGCCGCGGAAGCCGAGCATGTGTGCCCAGGCCCATAGGCGCCGGTCGGGGTAAAGCGGGTCGAGCTGCTTGCAGGCCTGGATGAGGCGGCGGGTGTGGTCGGGGACCTGGTGGCGGTCGAGTTCGGCGAGTTCGCCGATGCGGCGGTCCAGGGTGCCGGTGGTCTCGGCGGCTTTGGTGGCGTACTTGGCGACGTAGGAGGCGACGGCCTGTTCGGTGATGTCGGAGCCGTCACCGAAGGCCTTCACCGGCCGGACGTCGAGCTGGGTGCCCCAGCGGAAGGTGCGGGAGGGCTGGTCCTCGGCGGCCGGTACCGAGACCGAGGTGTAGGAGTGCGCGGCAGCTGCTCGGATTGCGTCGGCGAGGAGGTCGACGGTGGCCCAGGACGGCGGGGCGGTCTCGGGTCCGTCGGGGCCGTCGATGCGGATGACGGCGTGGAAGTGCAGGGCACCGCGTTTCTGGAACTCGGCGACCTTGCCGTACGAAAGGCGGACGCACTCCTTCAGGTCCCGCTGGGTGATGCCGGCGCGGGCGGCGATCTCGCGGCGGAGCCGGTTGGTGAAGCGCTGCCAGAGCTGTCCGGCGTGGTTGTTGAACAGCACGGCGCCCGCGTAGTCGTACGTCGCCGGGTCCAGGGCGGTGCCCAGTTCCGGGGCGTTCGGGGCGTGGCGGGTGCCGCAGCGGCATGCGCCGTGGTCGGGCCGGTTGTGCACGCGACCGAACGAGGGGGCGGTGAGCGTGGCGAAGACGCGCGCGTGGTCGCGGACGGTGGCGGGGATGTCGCGTCGGTCGTCTCCGGCCAGGCCCGCGCGGATGAGGTGGTAGGTGTCGCCCGCGTAGGTCCAGGCGCAGGAGGGGCAGCGCGAAGCGCGTCGGTTGCCGCAGGCGACGCGAAGGCGTCCGCCCGGCTCGTTGGCGCTGGTGTAGTGGTGCAGGGTTTCGCCGGTGGTCTTGTCCTTAGTGAGGGTCCAGCCGGTGAGGTGGATGGGGTCGGCGCAGCCGCCGGTGCGGCGGATCTGCTCGTGCCAGCGGTGGTAGTCAGGGGCCGAAGCCACCCTCAGCAGGTCCCGGAGGGTGGTCGGGTCGAGCAGCTCAGACACGTGCACCCTCCTGGACGCGGCGGGCGGGGACGGTGCCCTGGCCGTTGCAGGCCCGGCAGGCGATGGTGAGCGTGGGCAGGTGGCCGCGCTGGTCGCGGCTGCCGGTGGTGATGGCGGCGATGGCGAAGCCGTCGCAGTTCGGGCAGATGCGGGGCGTCGGTGTGGTGGGGTGCGTCATGCTGGGTGTTCCTTCCGGTTGCGAGATCGGACAGGGACGGCGCCCGGAGCGGACGAGACTTGGCGGTTGAGGCCGCTCCGGGGGCCGGTCAGCGTCGCTTCGTCTCCGAGGCGAGGAGCGAGCGCAGGACGACGGCGCAGACGGCGACCGCGGCGCCGGTGATGGCGACGGCGAGCAGCATGGAGACCAGGACGGCGCCGAGGACCAGGACCACGGCGGTGCCGCCGCCGACCAGGGCGAGCGCGGTCCCGGGGGTGAGCTGGACCGTCGACCGGGACGGCGCGGGCGCCGGAGCCGCCGGGGAGGGCTGCGAGACCTGAGCGGCCGGGACGATGGTGGTCGGCTCGACCACAGCGGGCGGCGTGACGTGGCCAGTCGGCGTGGGCATGGTCGGGATCTTCGGGCGGAACATCAGCGGTCTCCTTTGGCTACTTGACGACGGTGTCGATGGCGGGGGCCAGGACGCTGTCGGCGAGAAGGAAGCCGCCGAGCAGCAGGACGGCGATGAGCCAGGCGGGCGGGCGGATGAGCTTGACGCCGAGGTAGCCGACGACGAGCAGCGCGAGCCAGAGCGGAACCTGCATGGCGGCCTCCTAGCGGACGCGGCAGCGGTGGGTGCGGGCGGCGAGCTGGGCGGCGGACTGGCTGGAGTAGTCGGCGGACCAGCCGCAGCGGTCGGCGGTGCACACGGCGGCGTACTTGGTCTGGCCGTTGCGGTCGCGGTGGGTGCCAATCTGCACGGGTCCGATCCGCATCACGGAGTGGAAGTGGTCGCGGGCGGGCATGTCAGTCGGTCTCCTCTCGGGTCAGGGCCGGGTCGGGGAAGGCGGCGCGGATGCCGGCGGCGGTGGCTGGGTCGGTGGTGCGGCGGGCGGCTTCCTCGGCGAGCAGGTGCGCGAGGTAGGGCCGGTTCGCGGCGGCCACGTCGCGGGCGGCGTCGAGGTGGTCGGCGGCCGTCAGGTCGGCCGGGTCACTGGTCATGGCGTGTCTCCCGTCGGTGTCAGGCGAGTTGGGCGGCGATGGCTTCGGCCAGCTGGGGCGGGACGCCGAGTCGCGCGCGCAGGGTGTCGGTGTCGATCGGCGTACCTGTACGGGCGTGGTGGTCGTCGGCGACCTTGCGGGCGTGGTCGACCAGCGCGGCCGGGACCGGCACAGCAGTAGCGGGCACGGGCGGGGCGGGCTCGGCAGCCGGAAGTGCCGGAGTGCCGTCGACCGCCGGGGCCAGCTCGGGCTCACGCTCTGGTTCGGTCTCGGTAACCGGCTCAGGGTGCGGCTCGGTGACCGGGCCTGCGGGTGCCGGCGGATCCGGCACCGGGTCTGTGGCGGAGTGGGCCAGCAGGGTGCCGCCCATGAAGGCCAGGGCGGGCCAGGCGGCGACGAGGATGCGCAGCCAGGCCGGGACGTGGTCGAGGTCGAGGAGTCCGGCGGTGGCGACGTTGGCGCCGAGCGAGGCGACCAGGGCGATCACGAACCAGCACCAGGCCAGCCGGGACGGCCCGTCGGAGCGCAGCCGCCGCCAGGCAGCGACCAGGAGCAGGTCCACCGAGATCGGGTAGGCCCAGGCCTTCCAGCCGTCCTGTCCGGCAGCGGCGGCAAGGTCGTGGAGGTGGGCGAAGGACAGCGCCCCGGCGATGACGGCCTGGACCAGGACGGCGTCGACGCGGAGAGCGGGGCGAGTCATCACGGCTCCTTCCTGTCGTGAGGCATGGGAGGGGTAGGGACCTGGCGCGAAGCGGTCGCGCCGACCGGTGGAGCAGGGGGGGTCAGGCGGTGGCGGGGGCTGTCTTGGACAGCGGCACCCGGGCCGAGGGCAGCGCGGCGGCCGCGGGCCGGAACGGCGCCAGGGCGGGCACGTCGGGGGTGCGGTCGGCGTACTTGTTGCAGAGGTTCACGGCGTGGCGCAGCGAGGTGTGCGGGGCGCGGATGCGGTGCCAGCCGCCGGTGGAGTCACCGGCGATCGCGATGCCGCGTGTCTCGGCGGGGATCTGGATGGCGGCCAGGACGGCGTCCGGGGAGATGTCGCCGAAGGCCATGTTGGCGGAGGTCTCGTCGTTGACGCGGTGGGCGGTGCGGCCGGTGAGCTGGGCGCGGAGCATGGTGATGCCCTTGCCGAGTTCGGAGCCGAAGCGCTGCCCGCAGATCTCCAGGTAGATGCCGGCCGCGCGGCCGAGCTGGGCGAGACGGACCAGGGCGGTGATGATCCGGTCCCGGCGCTTCTCCTCCTCCTTGCTGGCGAACAGGGCGAGTTCGGCGACCTCGTCGACCAGGACCACGACCGGGACGGGGCGAATGTCGTCGGGCAGGTCCCAGATGTCGGCGGCGATCTCCGCATCCGGCACCGTGACACTGATGCGCTGCTCGGCCCGGATCAGTTGATAGACCTCCTCCATGTGGGACACCAGGGCTTCCAGCAATTCCAGGGCAGTGTCGGGGTTGTCGGCGAGGGCAGAGAACCGGTGCGCGAGCGGGAACAGCTCGACGCCTTGCTTGCAGTCGATGCCGACCAGGGCGACGTCCATCGGGGCGAGCCCGGCGACCAGGTTGCGCTGGTAGACGGACTTGCCGGACTCCGTCGCCCCGAGGGTCAGGCCGTGGGGGACGGCGCGGTAGTCGCGGTAGTGCACCGAGCCATCCTCCCGCAGCGCGACCGGAACCCGCATCGGGCGTGTGTCGGTCTTCGCGGGCATCTGCACCTGCTTGAGCACGTCGTAGCCGGTCATCCGCACCTCAACGACACCGGAGCGCACCTCACGGGAGGTCACGCCGTACATCCCGAAGGAATGCCGCAACCGGTCCGTCGCGGCAGAGACGTCGAAGGCGTCCTGTCCCGGTCGGAGCTTGAGACGCAGGACCAAGCCGGTGCGGGTGGGCCGCAGCCGCAGGATGCGCGGGATACGGGAGTCCGGTACCGGCCGGTTGGCCACCCGGGCCAGAGCCAGCCGCCAGCGCGAGGGCGGAACCGTCAGGCCGCAGGCGTCCATGACCGAGGCGTAGCGGACCAGGACCCGCACCGTGGCGACGAAGACCCCGAAGGTCAGCCAGTACCAGGCGGGGCGCCGCCACCGCAGGAGACCCGCAGCGGCGACGACCACAACCACAGCGACCATGAACCAGGTCATGATCATGCCGCCTCAGAGGCCGAGCCGGTGGCGGCCAGGGAGGTGACGGCGACCGCGCGGAAGGCGATCCCGTGGCGCTTCTGGCCGTTGAACTCGTTCTCCCACGGCCGGGCGATCAGACCCGTCAGGGCCACCGGCGTGCCCATGGCCAGGTCGCTGGAGATACCGGGCTCCGGGACGGTGACGGACAGGATCTCGACTTCGTCGTTGGCCGCGAACATCACGTCCACGGTCATCAGCTTGACGCCGTCGGCGTCGAGCGCGATCTCGCCGGTCCGGCGGTCACGGACCTTGGGCTGCGGGGCCTTGGCGACCATCACGGTGGCGCCGGACGTCTCAACGGGAATCTGACGCATGATGGAACTCCCTTGCGAGGGGCGGGAGCGGCGTACTTGCTTGGCGGTGGGTCGCCGCTCTCGTGCATTGACAGATGGATGCAGCAAAGCTGCGGGGAGTGCGCCCCAACTGGTGCGCACCAGCAGGCTGCATCTGGTGCGCACCAGATGTCAAGCGCTGTCGCTGCTTCGGCATCTCAACTCGCCTTGCTGCGATGGTTCTAGGGAACCGTCTCCGCCAACGCCCCGGTAGCCAACAGGGGTTAACACCTGACGCGTTAACCCCTGCCGACCTGCGGTGATCTCAGGCATGCTGCAATGAGGTCTCTGTAACCCAGGCAGGGCGGCGCCACGTGACGAACGGACTCAAGACAGCAAGGAGCGCACGGGAGTGGTCGCAAGAGCGGCTTGTTCGGGAGATCGAGCGCTATGCGCGACAACACATGCTCGACGTCGCATCAACAGCCAGCCTGCGCGTGTACGTCTCGGAGTGGGAGAACGGCCGGCGCTCCATCTCAGCCCGCTACGCGAAGATACTGCGAGCGCTGCTCGGCATCACGGACGACGAGCTGGCGGGCAGGACAGAGTTGCTGGTGCCTGCCGCCACGACCGACGGGTACGACGAACTGATGGGCCGTATCGACGCGGCTCGCAGCATCAGCGTGACCATGGTGAGCACGTTCATGGATCAAACGGAACTGCTCAGGACCGTAGACCGGCAGATGGGTGCAGCAAGCCTGGTCGACCAGATGACGGCCCACCTTGCGACGCTTGAGGACGCTCTCACCTTCGCCGTCCTGCCCGAGACACGGCGTCCCGTCGCACGCGCCTTGGCTGGAGCAGCGACGCTGGCCGCCTGGCAAGCACTTGACGTCGGAGCCATCGAGCGAGCCTGGCAGCACTACGAGTTGGGCAAGCGAGCCGCCCAAGAAGCCGAAGAGCCGATGTACCTGGCACACGCCACAGCCGAGCAGGCCTACGTCCTCTGCGACGCCGGACGCGCACCCATGGCAGTGCAGCTCATCCACGAGGCCCAGCGACTCGGCGGAAAGGCCATGTCCCCCCGCCTTACAGCCTGGCTGTACGCCGCAGAAGCCGAGATATGCGCCCGAGCGGGTATGCCCGACGACTGCAAGCGCGCACTGAAGAGCGCGGCGCGCTCCCTGCCCTCGGGTGACGAAGCCCGTGACCCCGACATGCTGAGCATCTTTCTCAACGGCGGGCACCTCGCCAGATGGCGGGGTAACGCGCTGGCCCTGATCGGGGACGAAGAAGCGGTAGAAAGCCTCTACACCGCTCTGGACACCGCCGACCCGACGTTCATACGGGCCTCCGCAGGTATGCGCTGCGACCTGGCCCAGGCACACATAGCCCGCGGCGAGTACGACCAGGCGCACAAGCACCTTCGCCAGGCCCGCCTGATAGCGAACCGCACCGGGTCCGTGCGCCAACGGCGTCGAGTCGAACAGCTCACGCAGCGTTTGTAGGCGGAGCTCCAGCACCTCGTGCGGAGAGGACATGGAGCAGGGCCACGAGCGTGCCGGAGCCCATTAGTTCACCCCGCGCCATGAGACCAGGAATGTCGGCGAGCGGCACCCAGGCGATGTGCCCGGCCTCCTCCAAATCGGACGGCTCACCAACGAGCTTGGCGCCCTTGCCCACAAATATGTCGTGCGGTGAGTCGACCATGCCCACCATGGGTTGATACGTGACCACGTGCTCCAAGGAGCCCGGCCGCCAACCAGTCTCCTCCTCGACCTCACGCAGCGCCGTCTGCAACGAGTCTTCCCCCTCGCCGACGATGCCGCCCGGGAGCTCCCACCCGAACGAGTCGGGCACGAAGCGGTAGCGCCACATCATCAGGACACGGTCTTGGTCGTCGATGACGGCCGCGATGGCCACGTGATGAAGTTTCACAACGTGATGCTCGAAGCGCTCGACCCCTGGCGGTTCGACGTCGACGAGGCTGAGCTTCACCCAGCGGTTGTCATACAGAGTCCGCTCGCCATGGATCTGCCACGGTTCGACATCAGCCGGCGCCTGCGTCGTCACAGACCGATCGGGCACCCGGTAGGAGCTGCGGCCGTGCACCTCGATCACACTCTCCGCAACGAGCTTGGCGAGCACCTGCCGTAGTGCAGTCCGGCCGATGGCCAGCTCTTCCGACAAGGTCCGCTCAGAGGGAAGCTTGGAACCTGGCGGGTACTGTCCCGTCGCGATCCACTCGCGAATCGTGCGGTAGACCCGCTCCGACTTGGGTCCCATCCGGTCAGCACGCTCCCTGTCGTCCTCTTATGTCGGCCGGCACAAGCGTAGCCCGGAGCCCACTCTCAAGAGTAGGCACTGACCACGTCGACGATCAGCAGCCAAGCCGAGGCAAGCGGCGTCAAGCATCTCCCGGGACCGGACAAGATCAGCAGCCAAGAGTGCGGTAGAACTTTCCCTACTTCATCAAGGCGGCTCGCTTCGCTCACCGCGCGCGGCCCGGCCCCCGGCCGGGCCTGCGCTCCTGTCTCCGCCCCGCTCCAGCCCGGCCGGCGCCCGTGCCGCGCGCACAGCAATCAGCCGCCTGATGCCAGAGAAGGGGTACGTCGTGGCTGGGGCGGTCGGCTCCACGGCTTTACGGAGCCACTTTGGCGCGAGCCTCGAAGATCATGGCCCCAACGTCGTGCTTAACCGGGCAGGTCCACAGACTGCCCGACGCGCCGGAAGCTTACGGGGCCATGATCACTCGCGCCAAAGCAGCGCCACCCCAAAGCCGCTCCACCGACCTCGCGCTCGTGTCGCAGAACCCTCTCGCTAGAGGCAGGATGGCAGCTAGATTACTGACGTCACGTCAGGGGTCCATGGAGAGCAGAAGCGCAAATGAGAATATCGCACCACACTTTGAGCCAGCTAAATTTCGAGCAGGCACTCAAGGAAGAAATCGAATGGCAGCCCGATCTCACCCCCAAGCAAGTAATTGATCTGGCCCTGTCAAGCGAGGGCACAGATCTGGCGAAGTATGCGGATTACCTAGAGGGGCTGACGAAATCTGGGACGATAACACCCCGCGCAGACCTGATCACCGCCATTAAGTGGCGAAATGGGCGTCGCCCTGTACACATCATGCCGATTCATGAGCGCACGTTCTACCGGTCCGTCGTTAATCTGCTCAAGGAGGACCTACCACCTACGGACAGATCACCAGAAGCGTATGAGGAATTCGAACTGGGCCCCACGGAAGACACTTCAGCCAGATTCGTGATCAAAACGGATATAGCAAACTACTATTCTTCCATCGATCACGAGTTGATGAGAGATGAAATTGTGGCACGCACTGGGCGTAGCGAAATTGCGTCCATTCTTTGTGACTTCTGGCGTGCAATTCAGAATCGCAGCGTCGGGATTCCGCAGATGAGCGAGCCCAGTAAGGTTCTGTCTGAGATTCTCGTCGATAACCTGCATCGCAGTCTAAACAGAAAGGGCCTCAAAGTATGGAGGTATGCGGATGACTTCCGCATAACTGCCAGATCAAGACAGGAAAGCATCGCGGCACTCGACATCATCCACGAGGAGTCGCGGCATATGGGCCTTTGCCTCAACGACTGGAAGACTCACCTCCTCTCGATCGAACGCTATAAGCAGCTGGCAAACGAAGACAAAGAGAAGGAGGAAGAAGCAAGAACATCGGCCCAGAATAGCCTTATGTACTGGAGTCCTTATGAGGAATATCAGCGTGAGCCAGGAATTGACGAGGTCTACGTAGAAGCTGCCGAGACCCTGCTCCGTGAGTGGCGGGATGAAATCCCGGATGCGGTGATTGAGCACAGCGGCCTCCTGCAGCGCCATAAGCTCATTCGCACTTCGCTCAACGTGTTGGAGACTTTCGAAGAAGCCTCCGGCCTCCCATATCTGTATGACGTCCTGCTTCGCGAACCCCAGCTAACACCTGCAGTATTTCGATATATCCACAACCTAGGGGTGGCCTCGCCAGATGCTGCGGCGAGTGCCTGTGTGCAGATCTTGGAATCCGGCATACTAAATCGATGGCAACAGCTCTGGTTGGCTTGGTCTCTGCAGTCGACGGAATGGTCCATTAGCCGAGTCGTAGCTGACTCGATCGAGTTGCGCAACTTCCTCAAAGGCCTTCTGCACGATCGCTCAGAGGTAGTCCGAGGTCAAGCGTGCCTCTCCCTTGCCGTGAACACCTCCCTTAGCCAATCCGAATGGGCATCAGTACAGGAGTCGAGCGGGTATCTAGCAGCGCCCTACGCTGCGGCTGCGTTGGCCGGCGTGCAGGGTATTGACGAAAAGCAGCGAGCCCGACTCAGGCCCACCTCAAAACTAGACAAGCTCGCAGGGGAATGGGGTGCCACGTGTATTCCCTCGAAATAAGCGAATCCGCCGAAAGGGCCTGTCGGTCCGTAATGCACGTTTGTGCCGATTGGGAATCAGTAGCTCGCGCTATAGATGAGAGGGATCGCGTTTCCTCGGCGAACATAAGTGCTGAAGACCACCTCTCCACGCCTGAAAGCTCACAGTGTCTCTCGTATCTGGCCAGGATGGTCACACAAGCGGAGAGCTTTACCTTCGGCAGGATTCGAGAGAGAGTGGAATCCCACGTCAAGAGCACTGATAGCCCAATGCTGTCCCAGCTCTATGAGAAAAACAAGAATGCGTTGGACTCAACTTGGGAGAACGCATTGAATGCATTTCGAGATTGGTGCTCTATTGATTTGCGCGAGGCGGCCGGCTGGCCGCGAATGCAAACACTGATTGAGGTAAGGAACGCCTCTGCGCACGGTGGAGGTTACTTCACTGAGCGCCAGAAAAAGAATAGGCAGCAATTCGACAAAACTAGGAGGGTGCTGCAAGAGATAGGGTACGGGGTAGAGGGCAATCAGATTGTGGCTGCTCGAGGAGCAGTCAGAAAGGAGGCGCGATCGATATGCGCCTTCATTCAGGAAATAGATGCGCTTACCCGAGTGTAGGGTCATGCGGGACAGTGATAATTTGACGGCCCTGCGTGGGCGACAGCCGCCGAGGTATGCGGCTCTGAGGAGCCCTTCCTCTGCCCAGTGCATACATACGCGCGGGTAGTCGCTCAAACACCCGGCATCTTGGCTTACTAGATCCCACGCCGCGAAATACCATCATGCTGGCCTTGCCGCTCTTCTTCCTGCGGTAAACCCACCGCTTCGCGACATGTGTTGCGGCGAGGGCGATAGCGCCAGGACGGTATCCAGGCGACGCCGGCACTCGGGGGTGCAGGGGAGCGACACCCCCGCCGCGAGGGTCACCCGCCCTACCCTGCTTCCGACCGTGGCGCGCCAGTCGACCCGTTGTTGGCGATCCAGTAAACCCAACCCCTGGTTACGTACTGGCCCACGTTCAGGGCAGACGAAGCGGTCGCAATTGGGTGCTGCGGCACAGCAGCGAGGTACAGCAACCACCGTGACCGCAGGCGACCATCAGCGGCCTTCAACGGCTGACTGACGGACGTAGAGGTCATGCCATTTCAATTCTAGTTGATTAGGAAATCATGCGAAGCGCCAGGGTGACTGAGCCGAAGCGCGATAGTTGTCACATAGGCGCGCTATCTGTCGCCAGACTTTCCATAGCTGCCCCGGCTCATGCTGACCTTCGAGACCTGACGCACACTGTGGAATGACGGCCGATGGGAGGAGCAGGATGACGCTGAACATCACCGTCGCCGCTCGCTGGCTCATGACGCAGAGCTCGGACTTCCGCCTCACGAGCTCGGGGACCGCGGTGAGCGAGACGACGCAGAAGCAAGTCGTGTTGCAGTACATGGGCTGGTCGGGGCTGGTCTGTTACACGGGCGTGGCGCGATACGGCCCCCACGACACGGCTGCGTGGTTGGCAGACGTCTTGACACACAACCCCGGTCAGCGCAGTCCAGACCAGGTTGTCGATCGGCTGGTTGAGGAAGCGACCGTTTGGCTGCGTCAAGTTCCCATACGGCATAGGTGTCACACCTTCACCATGATCACCTACGAGAGGGGAAAGCCCAACGTCTATGTGATCTCGAATTTTGAACGCCCAAACGGACCACAGTTGGCAAGCCCAGCTGACAGGCTCTTCTGGACCCGCGTGCGGCCCCGAGGACCGCGGTGCATTGTGACGGGGTACAGCCCGGCAGTTCTGGATTCTCAACGCGAGGCATTGAGGGCCTGCTGGCGTCGGTTCCGTCGCCAGAGCGTCTCCGGGAGGCAGTTGCCACGACCAGCCGCGAGTCATCGGCCAGGGCAGAAGGGACCGTCGGTGAATCGTGTGTGGTAGCCCATCTCTGCCCAGACGGCTCGGGGGAGGCGCAGGTCTTCGGGAACCTGAGCGAGGAATTTCTGCCGACCATGATTACGAATGGCCACAACGTCGCCTCTCTCGTTCCGACCGTGATGGACCAGGCCGGCCGAGCGGGTCCTCATCGCCTCGTCGGTGCAACCTGGTCGGCCAATGGCGCAGCCACCGCGATGGTGGGTGCCTATCGGGCGCTCTCACAGCAGGCGGGAAGCGGGTGGCCTTCGGGTGCCCCTTCTGTCAGTGGTGACAAGTAGGCCGCCTCTCAAGTGACAACCCGCCTGCTTCACTCAACGAAAGTGGCCAGGTCAATCGGCTGTACCGGTGACAACTATCGTGCTTCGGCACAGTGACCATGAGTACCATCACAGCATGGGGACAGCAGCAAACGAAGATCTCAAAGTCTTTTGCCGCCAGATTCGGGAGCGTTCGCGCGAACACCAGGAAGCTATGGCAGTAGCCGCAGAGCGAGGCTGGGCGTCAATCGCAATCGGCATCTTGCGGCAAGAACTCGACTCAATGGTCCGAGTCATCTATCTACTCAGGCAGCCGAGCGCACTCCGTGCTGACCTTATAGCTTCATCCATCTCTGGCAACCGTTGGAGAATCCCGACCGACAACGGAAAGATGAAGCCGGTCACAGACCGCGACATGGTTGACCTAGCTCAATCCCTCAGCGGTTGGACCCGAAACGTCTACGAGTTCGGCTGTAGATTCATCCACCTGTCAAGCGCTCACGACTATCTAGCTCGTGACCCGTTTCGGGCCCTCCCTAATGAAGAGCGAGAGATCGTCGCCAAGTACATCAATCATTATCACGGTGGCCTAGGCGAGAGGATCTCCACCGACTCCGCGTTCAGTGAAATCGTCGCCTATTCACCTTCCATCCTAAAGAAGATTTCTTCGAACCTCGAGCGCGAGTTAGCGGCCCTTGAAGGAGATGGCTGCGCCTAGGGAACTTCTTGCAACTCGCGGTACTGGTTCAGATCATAAAGAAACGCACTCGCCCTGACCGTTCTGCGCCCTTGCCGTCGCGCCTGACCACCCCGACCGCATCTAGGTCCCTGGTCTTAAAAAGGTGCAGACCAAGGGTCGTCAGAATTTCTCCTCTCGAGAAATGGCAGAGTGCGCTGAACCCCTTCGAAACTGACATGACTGGCGCACTGCGTCCAGTCGCCTGGCAATCGACCCTGTTTTATATCAATACCGTACACCATTGCAGGGACAGGCCCCATTGAGCTAGACCAAAACTCTTCAAACTCATCCGACAAAAGCGCATTCAAATGCCAAATCGACGCCTCAGGGCCGGTCGCAGCCGGATCGCTGGAGGCGACAAATCTCAGTTTCGTCGAGCCCGCAGAGTGAGCTGGAGTCGCAAATCGCAAGTATTCCATTTCAGTGTCCAGAGCAGACAAGAAGGTGCTGACTGTTAGATTCGGACTTTCGATCAGGCTCTTCAAGATGATCGTTGAGCCGGCACTGTCATTCCTTCGATGCTCTCCGGTACTGGGCCATCCGATATCGTCGAGCGCCTTGCCAACCCACGCTCGCAGCTTCCTCCGTGTCTCGACTTCTAGAGCAGCTGGGTCTGTCCACTCAACTCGCATGGCAAGGATGGAGATCCTGGATTGTTCTGCTGAAACCAGGGAAGTCTCGCGAGAATCACGCGTAGGCTGCTTTCCGGACTCCTGAGAGGTTGTGGAACCCGACGCAGCCAGCCAAAACTGATAAATGCGACCCTCTTCAGCAGCCGCGTCCGAACCAGGGACCGTCTGCGCTAGCGCCAACACCAGCACTTGCAGCAGCCCCCAGGCGGGTAGGCGGCCGCTCGAAAATGCGTCATGGATCCGGCTCCTACCAGCGATGCCTCGGCCGCCGATCCGAACCTCTAGGTCGCGCACCGACGGTAGCCCTGCTCGCAAGTGGAGGTCATGCAGCGCAGCGTTGAGATCCTTCTTCGGTCCCTCTGGCAGATCTGGCCGCTTCAAGATCGCCAAGGCTGCCCGCCCCCAGTCCTATTCCGTCCGATGTTGTCCGACGATACCGCCTCCCGTCCACCCGTGTCCGTGCTGTCCAGGGCCAACGCAGGCTGAAGGTCATGGACTTGGCTTCGGAAGGACGGCAGGAATGTGGGTAAACACGCTTCCCTGGGAAACCATCGGCCAGAGCGCTGCGAGTGAAGCGGTTGGGTCACTCGTAGCTACCGGCCTTGTGGCTGCTGGAGGTTGGGTGCGCCGCCGCAGTCGTCAGCGCCGACAGACCAGGCAGTCCGAACACGCCGCTGGCGGTCTGCCGCGGCCCTCGGAGGGTAGTGACCAGGTCGGTACTTGAGCTGCGACCGTTGGCCCATGCCTAGGTGCACGGGTGACCAGCCTGCGTAAGGTGCGGCCTGCTCGTCACCGTCCTCGTAGGTCATTGCTGTACAGCGATGAAGTACTGCAGCCACAGCGGCCACTCCACTCGTGGCTTCTAGCGCAACCCGTACGGCCCTCGCTGATCAACCCTGCATCTGACATCCACGGCTGACATCAACGAGGCCGGACGGAGGTGTACACCAGCAGCCCCGTCCGGCCGTCCCAGTAGTCGACAGCAGCAGTGGGATCAGACGCGGATCGAACTCCTAGTGCGGTGGTCAGGACTTGCGCGAACTGGACCTCGGCCGTTGCTCCGCAGGGAGTTGGAGCTAAAGTCCGCGTCATCTGACGCCCGTCGGCAGTAGGGTCAAGCATGCTTGAGACATCAGAAGAAGAGGGACTGCTTGCGCTCTTGCCCTCCCAGGAAGAGTATTTGCAGCGCCTGTCTCTGATCTTCCCTGCCACCGCTGCCGGCGCACCACACGGCGCCAGTCCGGGAGCCGCGGCTTTGGTCTTCGTTGCCCTTTATGTCGGTTCGGTCGATGGAGTGCGGCCGATCAACATCGTGGCAGTCACAACGATGAGCGACTCGATTGCGGCTCGACGCAGCGAGACGGACCGCCTGGCCTACTACGAGGCAGTGACAGGGGCAGGGGGCGAGACCGCAGTCAGACGGCTGTGTGACCAAGCTGGCTTCCCACGTGGCACACCCTGGTACAAGCCCAACTCACGCGAGTACCTGCGCGCGGAGCCAGTTAAAGCACTACTAACGACCGGGGCTTTGTTAACCGCGGCTTTACCCCCGACCTCACCGCGCCCCAGGTATTCTCTAGATTCTTCCTTCGCGGCTCTCTTCGCGCCAGAGTTGTCGGGCGATTCCCTAACTCTGGCCATTAAGCGTTGGCGGGCTAAGCTCGCCCCAACTGCACCTTCGCCCGCAGCAGACAATCGATTTGCTTTGT
This sequence comes from Streptomyces sp. NPDC093598, assembly GCF_044764825.1. Classification (NCBI taxonomy): domain Bacteria; kingdom Bacillati; phylum Actinomycetota; class Actinomycetes; order Kitasatosporales; family Streptomycetaceae; genus Streptomyces; species Streptomyces sp. NPDC093598. The sequence continues at coordinate 1,118,658 of NZ_JBIWIV010000001.1, forward strand.
CTCACGCATACTCGGCAATTGTCTGCGGCAATCCCGAAGCACTGCTAGGACGCAAAGAGTGCAAGTGGCTTGACGTCAAGAGTCAGCCATACAAGCTGGGGAACTACGCAGCTGATGAGGAGTTGTGTAAAGATGTGGCTTCGTTCGCCAATCTGCAAGGGGGCCTGCTAGTCATTGGTTTTTCAACAGTAGCTAAGCAGGATGGCGAGATCATCGAAACCATCACCCCACTCCTGGTTACAGAGACCAATAGAGATCAATATCGAAAAATCCTACGCAGTCGAATCAAGCCGTACATCCGCGGCCTCGAAATTGAATGGTGCTCTATTGATTCCGAAACAGGCGTGCTGGGCATTTACATCCCGCAACAGCCTGACGCGCTCAAACCATTCATTCTGTCCAGCAAGCGAGATCCGACAGCCGTCAAATGCCCGATCAGGGACGCTGACGGAACTCACTGGCTGAGCGCCGACGAGCTGGCAAGGTACCTATCCCTCGGCTGGAACACGACACACTAAGAAACACGTTGGCGCGCGCGGCGACTGGACAGGAGGTCGTGCGCTTCCCGAGAACGACAGGACCAGAGGCACCGTCCTGGAGCCAAGGCGGAGCCGTGTGTGGCCAAGAGAATCACCGAGGTCACGGTACCAGCTCGGCAGACTGCGCGCCCTTGTCGCCGTCCCAGCCAGTTTGCGTTCTCCATACAACACGTATCCCTAGCTCGCCCAGCAGGGAAACATGCGCTCTCCCTATCTCTTCACTGAATAGCGCCAGCATGCCGGGCTTATTTCCTGCGGGATAGAAGAAGTGGCGGTACTCAAGAAGTTGAGCGAGTGCCGCCCTAGCGGCTTCAGTCCCATTCCCTTTATATACCACTTTGACTTCAACCAGCCAAGTATGCGCGTCGCGGACGAGTTCTAGATCTCGTGGATGAACCCTGGTCGAGGGTCGCCAACGCATCCTCGCCATTTCTTGCCCATAGGAACGCAATAGATCTTCATGTTCTCGCTTTTTGATCAGCTCTCGACCCGCCAGCCTTGCAATATATTCACCTGAATCTTTGGGGCGAAAATCGTTTAGCAGCTTCGCCTGGTCCACAGGATCGAGTTGCGATGCAGCAACTATTGATCCTTGCGGTGATATCCGCCATCTCTCTCCCCGAGATGATGGCATCATGAGCCCTTGTCTTTTCAACAGGTGATACAGGGAGTCAAGGTTGTTCCTCCACGCCTCCTCTCCGTGTCTCCCCACCCGAGGCAAGTGGTCTTCGGCAGTGAACTGGTGGCCGAACTTGTCCGCTACATGTCGATGCACCTCTGCACGTGGGGCAGAGCCTCCGAGGTCCGCTACGGCTATGAGCAACCAGTTCTTAAGGGTGGCGCGTGAGGTTTCAGGCATGCTGGGCAGTCTGCCATCGGGCCTAGCGATAGATGATTGCTTCGTAAGATCGCTGTGCTTGTATCAGGATTGGTTAGCCCTGGGCACCTCAGTGACCGCTCCGCTGACCCAGACGAAGGGACCCGTGCCAGAACCGTGCCAGGTCGTGCGGGGAACCACGGGGAATGGCAGGGCCCAGGTCGCCGGTCAGTCAGATGTCGCAGCCGCTCCGCCACAGGTCAGCCCAGCAATCGCCCGTAGAAGACCCAAGCTTCCCAAGCTGAGAGCGCTGGCACATGGACACACGGCCGGTGGCCTCGCCACCCGGGCTGATGCGCAACTAGCCAGGGTGCGCGAAGTCCCGCAGGTCGCCGTACTCGTCTAGCCGCCACCGGACGCCGGCGTTGTCTGTGAAGTGAAGGGCCGGACGGTGGCGATCGACCTCGGCAAGCATGGGGCCGGACATGAAAAGGTAGATACGCCCGGCTCCGACTAGTGGGACGGGCACGTTCAGCCGTGGCCCGTCTGAGACGACGGTCAAGCCCCTGCGAAGCAATTCGACCTCTACAGCTGCCGAGGCCTCCTCTGCTTCCTGGTCCCCGAATCGGACTGTGACCTCGTGAATGGGTTCGGCACTTAGGTTGCGCACCTCGATCTTGAAGGTGTCGGGGATGGGCTCACCGTTTGCGTCTGCCGGGGCTCCGCTCTGTACCGTAAGCTCGACTTTCATCTCTACTTGGCGAGCTTGCGCAATCTTGCGGTCGCGAGCAGCAGCCCGAAGCTCGGCACGTTCCAGTGCCAGCGTGGCCGACTGCTCAGCAATGAACCGACGCTGCTCGTCGATCTGGTCCCGCTGGCTCTTCAACGTCCAGATCGTGGCCCCAGCCGCTATGGCGGCGAAGGAGGAACCCACCCACGTAGCGAGATCTCCAGCATCCACGAAGCCTCCTCAGCCGTAGTTGCGCTGGATCATGCCTCACACGGAGCCCAATAGGTGGCGACAGCTGTACGACAGGCAAGAACCTCACCCCCAGCAACCTTTCACGTCCGGTTCCGTCCTTTTGGTGCCATCGCGCGACCGGTATGCCCCCTGGCCGATCCGCGTGGAGCCATCGAGCAGAACGCTTCTGACATCCACGGCTGACATCAACAGCGCCGGACAAGGGCATACCTCAGCGACTTCGTTCGGCCGTCGCACCAGTCGACGGCTGTAGCCGGAACAGGCACGGATCGAACTCCTAAGGCGGTGCTCATATGAGGAGTTCCGACGGTTTGGCAGTAGCGGCCCCCGCCGAACACACCACAGCCCAGATCTCTGCAGGTGAGGTAACCCGCAGAGAGACCGTCTCCGTGTAGCCGTCATAGGCAAGGCCGTTATCCAATACCGGAGGCCAACCACGAGCACGCCACGACTCGACCGTGATGCGCTCAACAGCCCGAGCATCACGCCCAAGCCGGAAGCTCATCGTGTTCAGCACAGTCCACCCATTGCGGCCGTGCTCGTAGAGCCGGCTGTTCATGGGTGAGTGCTCACAGATACCGACCTTGGCGGCCGCGAGAGTCGACTTGATCACCAAGTAGAGCAGCGCCGACCGGTCAGGTTTGAACCCATGGTTGGCACATGCCGCACATGGACCGCCACTGAAACGGGCGTTCAGGGACGGGTCGCAGTAGTGACCCATAGCCGAGCACCGGCCCGGCCACCTGGTCGTATCGTTCGTGTACGGGATCCCCGGGTCAGGCTCATAGCCCCATGCACGCGCTGTCTGGCGCGCCTTCTCGTCGGGGAATCGAGCCTTACCGCCGCAGTGCTCGCAACTTCCCTGGCCTGAACGTATGTTGTCCAAGCGTGGACTGACGACGTTCCAGCAGCGGAGGCACCAAGCGCGGACGGGCTGCCTCACCTCGTGGATTATCTCCGTTGGCAGCACACGGCCGCGGGTGATCATGTCCGCACGGCGCTCATTCGCTCGCCGATTGTTGCGGCAGTGACCGCATCCAGCGCCCCCATACACCGGATTACGGATATAGCTAAGGTACACGTGAAACGGTGTCTCATGGCCGGGGCATCGCTTGTTGAGACACCGGACCCGCCATGGCAACGACGTGCGGCCCGGGTAGGGCTCGATCGGTTCGCAGCCGGCCTCCTTAAGTTCCGCTGTCGCTCCGACGTGATCGGTCTTAGATCTCTTCGTCACAGGCACATCGTGGCAACGAGCACTGACATACGGTCGACTGTGCATCCGCATCGAGGCGTTAGGGGAACGAAGAGCTGTGCCAGAACCGTGCCAGATCGTGCGGGGACCACGGGGAAGGGCGGGGACCAGGTCGCCGACCAGTCAGGTCCCCTAGCCACTCCGCCGCAGGTCAGTCCAGCAACCACCCGTGAGTAACCCAAGCTTCCTAAGCCGATGTTCGTCCAGGGCCCTCTTTCCGGGCGCAACGCTCCTGAATCGCCCGGTCAGAGGGCACGAGGCCACGGGAAATATCGCCCGTGGCCTCTCGTGTGCCCGCCAGACCCGGTGCCCCGGGGCGGGGCCTCGTGCGCTCCGATACCCCACGGAAGCCCGCAAGGCCTATGCGGCGGCAGGCGGCTGCTCCTCCTGGTGCACTGAGGGTGGGAGGGCGGGCGGTTCCTCGCGTTGTGCCTCCTCACTGCGAGCTTGCTTCAGGGCACGCCAAGCGTCTCTGGCACGTCCTGCAGAGGCGAACACATCGGGGAGCTGATCGAGGAAGCCACGAAGGGCGAAGAGGAAGATCGACAGCACGCCGAAGAAGGCGAGGATGGCGAGCGTCACGGCCGCGTCCAACGGTTCGGTACCTTTCGGGGGCAGGTGACCGAGCCGTGGCTCATGCGCAGGGCATTCGTCAGCTCGGCCACGGTGAAGTGGCTCGAACTGAGAAGCCCCGCGGCCGACGTATCGCCGGGTGTCTCAGTCGGCCAGGCTTTCGCCCAGCCGTCGATCAAGTCGTATCTGTAAAACAAGATCAACTAAGGTCATGGCAACCCGACGTCGGATGAGCTGAGGTGATGCAGCCTTGCTGACACAAGGCGCTCAGCCCTGACGGACTGCCGCCCTCTGGAACGCCCCGCATATCCGATGCGGATCACAGAGGTTGACCATAAAGATGATCTTGCGTAGCGCCCACGAGAGTTCGCAGCTCCACTGCGGGCACTTCAGCGAGAATAGCGCACTAGCCCGAACTGCGCCCCAGTGCAAGGATTTTGCCAGCTGTGCTGCTGAAATTGCCTTGCCCCGCCTCCTGGAGTGAGGCGGGGCAAGATGACGGCCTACGCGGCAGTGGGCGGCTGTTCCTCCTTGTCCGCCGGGAGCGCCGGGGGTTGCGCATCGGCCCTCCTGAAGGTGTCCCACGCATCCCGCGCCCTGGTGGCGGAATGCAGAACGTCCGGGACCTGGTCCAGCAGACCCTTCAGGGCGAAGAGCAGCACGGAAGCCACGCCAGCGATGGCGAGAATGATGATGATGGCGGTGCCGTCCACCGATCCTTACCTTCCCTGTCATGGGTCGGATCGGGTGCGCAGGCAGCCTCGATCCGAACCCTACGGTTCGGACCGAGACACCTGCGCTGACGCACGAACGCGCAAATGTTCTCGGGCAGGCCGACAAGTGTCAGCCCTGTTGTAGCCGTGGTGCCCTGCCGTCGTCTTCTCGTTGCGGCTTGGCGTGCGTCGAGCCGTGAGAGAGGCTCCGCAAACCTACGAGTGCGTCAGCAGGGGGAGTCAGCATCGCGCTGAACATCCCCCATGGGAATCAAAGGCCATCGCGGCCCTTGAACTCTTTCAGTTTAGCGCAGGCGCGTAGGCGATGGGGAAGATACAACTAGGCCCCAATCCTGGCGGGTTGGACGCGTGTGGTGGTCAGGTCAACGTGCGGTCGGGGGGGGGCCGTTCCCTTGGCGGCGGTGGCACTCTCAGAGCGGCCACCGGTCGTCGATCAGTGATTGGTTCGGCATCTGGCCGACCGACCACTCGCGCGCTCTGACCTTGCGCATCTCCTTGGTGGTGGCGTCGTACGTGTACACCCGAACGCTAACCCGGGCATTGGACCCCTCGGCATCCTGACCAGCAGGTGTCCCGGCGTCAGGTGGCCGAGGTCATCAGCAAGCGGATCGCCGACGGGACCTATCCGCCGGGCAGCCGCGTTTCGGGCATTGTCGATCTGAGCGCAGAGTTCGGCATCGCGGCCAGCACCGCCCAGAAGGCGTTGGCGCACCTGCTCGACACGGGTGAGGTGCGCACCGAGCAGGTCTTGGGTACGTTCGTCGCCGACTCGAAGTCGGCCGGCTCAAACCTCAAGGTGCCGGCCGGGGGCACATGGATAGCCGGGAAGGTGCATCTGGCTCAGATCAGCCACGCCCCTCAGGAGGGCAGGCTTCAGGGGCTCGTGGAGCGCTACGACACCGTCTCCGCAGCACGCCATCCGGCGCGCATCCCGGCTCAAGAAGATGACCTGACAACCTTCATCCGGGCTGTGTCGGAGGACTGGATCGAGGAATAGGAGTGCGGACTATACGTGGACGGGAGACACGTCCACGCCCATATACGGCCCTCTGACCAGCAGAGAAGCCAAAGTTGCAAGAGGCCTCCTGTGCCGTGTGCCCAGCTCGAACCTGCCTGCCCCCCCTCGCCTCAACAAGCGAGGCCCCTCGGTGACCAGCGCGGCACCTAACGCCGAAAGTCGGGAGTCAGCTCAATCTGGCCCTCGTCGTCACTTATCACGCATGAGTGGCGCATTAGACACAGTCCAACAAACTCATGTACGGACGACCTGGGCTCCGTCAGCCTGGCCGAGTGCTGCTACGTCTTCAAACCCCACGACGCCCTCTTCCCTCCTGGCTGCGCGAAGCCGTGCTGTCGGCTGGCGGTGGATATTGCACCTACTGCGGAAGCATGGGAGTTCGCGCTGAGGTAGTCGACCACGTCGAGCCTCTTGACCTGGGAGGCGCCGACGACATCACCAATCTTGTTCCTGCTTGCCGCTCCTGCAATGCAAGCAAGAAGGACCGCACTCCTGAGCAATGGAAGAAGAGCTTGGAGCGTCGGCACTACGGTCCTCCCAGAGGGTGGGACGATCCGCCGTACCCCGACATCATGCACTACACGGACGCCGGACTGACGAAGCTAGTTAGCGATGCGCAAAGTGAGGTGCTGGCAGCGGCACTCCCCCATCAGGAGCGGGCCGCTGCCAAGATGAAGGCTCTTGTCGATCGGTTTGAAGCGAATCTGCGCAACCTTACTCCTTCCCAGAGGAAGGAGGTTTTGGGGGCGCTGCGTGCTCTGGTTGATCACTACAGCTGATGGGTCCCGCCGAGGTGAAATCCGCACCACAAGCGCACCAGATCGAGCGGGGAATCACGGTGAAGGCGGCTGCACCGGACGATGCCTCCGCGAGGTGACACGAACCGGGTAAAACGTCGCCCGTCTCGACCCCGACGCTCGTATCATCCTCGAATGACCGACACGTTCGGGGCATTCGCTGTCGCCGCTCTCAGCTTGGCCGTGTCTACGGTGTCACTCAGTTGGCAAGTTGCTAGCCACTTCTTGAGCGGCGCCCGGGTGCGCTGCGAACTGTCGATCGCGATCCATGACGATGGGGATCCTGTCCCCTCCATCGTCTCGGAGGTTGTCGATCGCACTACAACGGACCTTCAGCGCGTCCAGGGCGCAGAGTTCGAATCGTACGTGCACGACGCATTCAGTGTGGTCGTACGCAACACGGGGCGTGGACCTGTGAGCGTACGCGTGCCATGCATATCCGACAGACGTCGCTCCTACTGGGGCGGTGCGCCATCTCGCGTTCGAGCAGTCGACTTCACGATGCAGGGGAGCGTCTGCCGTCTGGAGCCTGGCGAGGCGAAGACATGGCTCTTGCCAATGTGGCAGATCATCGACACGATCCGCGCCTCCCGTCCCGGTGAGCCTCTGACCTGCCGGGCCGCAGTTCTCCTAGGTACCGGACGGTGGGTGAAGGGCAGCCGCGCCAACTCATGGCATGTCCCGGCAGGGTTGACAAGCCTAAGACGCTAGTTGTGTGTTTGCGCTCGGGATCCTGCCCGGTGCCGGAGCTGTTCCGCTGACATCCAACGCTGAGATCAACGACCCCGGACGGCGGCGACACACACCAGCCACGTGTGGCACCGATGCACAAGGCAGGCGCCATCTGGGCCAGGGGTAGATCGAACTCCTAAAGCGGTGGTCACCAAGTTCAGCCCCAATGCGAGCCTGCCAAGGGCCCGCCCGATGAAACAGGGGGCCCCGGACCGTCTCCGAGGCCCCCTGCCGCACTACACACGGCTGCAGCTCAGCCCCCTCAACGATGCCCAGGCGCGACCGGCCTGCGTCCGCGGCTGGTCGCTACGCGCAGCACGTCCCGCAATGCGCTGGTCAACTGGGCGGCGAGAAGGTTCAACTCCTCCAGGTCTTCGGTGTCGTCGTCGAGTACCTGACGTGCATGCTCAAGCAGTTGGGACGCCATCCCAAGCTGGTACGCCTCGATGTGGTCCGCCAGGCGGGACACGTAGCCCCCTTGGTCACCCGTGCTCAGATAGCACGGCTTGCCGTCCGGCCCCACCCATGGGAGGAGCCTCAGTTCGTCCTCTGCCGTCATCCCTATGCTCGCCCCTCGGTAGCCTCGATGCTGGGCGTCGGCGTGCCGCTGGATGTCGAGCTCCCCGCTGCGTCGCCTCCGGGCTGACATTGGTCAGCCGCGTGGCACAGGCAGCCGCAAGCCTCGTAGATCAAGGGGAGGTCGACCGGCGCCAAATCCGGAGTGGACTCCGCGCAGGCCTGGTGCGTGCCGATCTGGCAAGCAGCCGAGCGGTACGAGGTAGCTGAGATGTCGGGGCCGAGAGTCTGCCGCCGCGAGGACGTCACTGAACCCCCAGGGGATTCGACCAGACGTCGGTCGACAGGTAAGGAGCAATGACGACCGTCGGGCGCCGTCGGGTGCGGTCTTCTCGCGCCAGCACGTACGGACGGACGAGTTCGCTGTCCTCGCCCCTGAGCAAGTGCCGATGGCTCGGCTCGTCGACGGCCTGCGCGAGGGCGACTGTCGGCTCGTCAACGGATGCCGGGGACACCGGGTCGATCGGTGGCCGCGAGGGCCTTAAAGTGCGGCGGTGCCTGCCCTTGGGTGCATGTCGCGCTCTGGCGAGAGCAACGGCGCGACGGATACGGTTGAGCATGCTGGTCAGCTCCTATCGCTGATGGCTCGGTCCCCCGACATCGCCCGTCGCGGGGACCGCTTTGCGTACGACCGCCCAGAGGGTGCGGTCGTTCAGGCTGGTGGCGAGCAGCCCAAATCGATCGGCCTCGGCCACGGCTTCCAGGACCTCCCGCCATAAGTCGGCGGAGAGAGATTCCGGCACTGCCGCTTCGACCGACGTGTGCCGGTCGTGTTCCTCCACGCGCGCGGGAAGTCCGAGGTCGGACAGCCGGGCAGCGATGGCTGCCGCGCGAACTCCCGAAGCGGGCACAGGGCAGCCTCCGTCACCGACGATCACTTTGAGTGAAGCTAGTTAACTAGATTAGAGCTAGTGGACTAGATTTTCCATATGCCTGAGCAGCCGCCCTACCTCCGCATCGCCGACGAACTCCGGCGGCGGATCGCGGAACACGCATGGGAGCCCGGGGACCGCCTGCCCTCCCGCGCCCAGATCGGCCAGGAGTGCGGTGTGGGCGAGAACGTGGTCCGCCGCGCGCAGGAGCTGCTGATTTCCCAAGGTGTGCTTGAGGGACGGGCAGGTTCGGGCACGTACGTCGCCGAGCCCCGACAGCGGGTCCGGGTCGTCCGGTCATCAGCCCGGGAGCAGCCCAGCGGATCGCCCTTCCGGGCAGACATGAAGGCCCTGGGCAGACAAGGGGATTGGGAAAGCCGGACCGAGGCCAAGGTGCCGGCACCGGCAGACATCGCAGCGCGGCTCGGCCTCACCGAGGGCGACCTCTGCGTCCGAACCACGTACGAGTTCCTTGCCGACGGCAGGCCGGTGCAGTTGTCGACGAGTTGGGAGCCGTACGACCTCACCGCCGGAACACTCGTCGTCCTCCCCGAGGGAGGGCCCCACGCCGGGGCGGGAGTCGTGAACCGCATGGCAGCGATCGGCGTCAACGTCAGCCACGCCGTAGAGCAACCGGAGCCGAGGCAGGCGACCGCCGAAGAGGCGTCACTGCTCGGCATCCAGAAGGCAGCTCTCGTGACGCACATCCGGCGGACGTACTACAGCGACGACGGGCGGCCCGTGGAGACGGCGGACATCGTGGTGCCCGCCGCGCATTGCGAGATCGTCTACGAGATCCCGATCAACCGTTAGCCAACAGTCGAGACCGAGCCGGAGTCACTGGAGTACGCCGCATGCCCAACGAGGTCCCGGCCTGCCCCGAGTGCGGCCAGCCCATGACGTCCGGCGGACTCGTGCTCTCCGAACGGGTGGACGACGGTCGGCGGGCGTGCCGCTCCCTGTGGAGGTGTAGCGATCGGCATCTGTGGTGGGGCTGGGCAGACAGGCCGGACGAACCTCTCGAGGCCTGCACGGTGCCGAACCTCTTCCACTGAGATCAAACAGCACAAGACCGCGTGTCGAATGCGTGTCGAGTTCACGGGCGAACGCGCTGCGGGCCGCACAAGTATGCAGGTCAACAGTGGCGAGTCACTCGATACACAAGGCGCCTTCTAAGCGCTTGGCCGCAGGTTCGAGTCCTGCCGGGGGCGCCTATCCTCACCAGCAAAAACGCCCCAGAGGGGTCATCCCCTCCAGGGCGTTTCGCGTCTCTGACGGCAACGCTGACGGCAACGGCCGCGTCACTCGCCGGACAGCAGGTCTCCCAGCTTGTCCAGAGCGGCCCGCTTCTCCGTCATGTCGGCGTGCGCGTAGATGTTCATGGTCACGTCCAGCGCGCTGTGCCCGACGATGTCACGGACGATGTGAGGCGGGATCCCGAGACCGAGCAGCAAGGTCACGCAGGTGTGCCGGAGGTCATGAAAGCGCACCTCCAGGCCCAGCTGCTCGCGGACGGGGTAGAAGTGCCGATTCAGGTTCCGGGGCTCGATCGGCGTCCCCCGCCCGGTGGTGAAGACCAGGCCGGTTTCCTGCCGCTGCTCCCCCGCCGCCTCTCGCTCTTCGGCCTGGCGCGCGCGGTGCCGGCGGAGAGCGTCCCCGCACACGGCCGGGAGCGGTACGGGCCGCTCCGAGCAACGCGTCTTGGGTGCGGTCAGGGTCGGCTCTCCATTGACCCGCTGGAACAACCGGATCGAGCTGGATCGGCTCTCGGTCATCAAATCGCTTGCCGATGCACTCGACGTGACCCTGGGCGACCTGCTCGCCGAACCCACCCTGTTGGAGTGGACGGCTGACAGCGGTACCCGCACGGTGCCGGCGCTTCGTTCGGCCCTGATGAACTACCGTCAGCTCACACCGCTGACTCGGCACAACCTCGAAATGGCCCGAGCCCTCAGCGCCCATAACCGCATGGACGACGCACTGACGAAGATCCTCGAAGCGGAGAGCTGGGCACCCGAGCAGGTGCGAAGCCACTACCTCGCGCGCGAGCTGGTGCTCACGTGGGTCCGGAACCAGCGATGCCGGCCGAGCCGCAGTCTGGCGGACCTGGCCAACAGGCTGCATGTCATCTGAGCTGGGTACCCTCGGCTGCATGGCGCCGACTGAACAGGAAGCGAGGATGGCGCATCCTCGGATGGCAGCGGGTGCGCTTTTCTTTGATGCCGCTGGGCGGGTCCTCATGGTGGAGCCCACGTACAAGGACTACTGGGAGATCCCCGGCGGATACGTCGAGACCGGCGAGTCCCCTCTGCACGCTGCCGTGCGCGAGGTCCAGGAGGAGCTGGGCATCACACCACCTGTTGGACGCCTGCTCGCGGTCGACTGGGCGCCGAACGAGGCCGAGGGCGACAAGGTGCTGTACCTGTTCGACGGCGGCCAGCTCAGCCAGGACGACCTGGCCAGCATCTCCTTGCAGCCCGACGAGCTCAAGAGCCTCGCCTTCTTCACCCCCGAGCAGATCTCGGAGCACACCATCCCCCGCTTGGCCCGACGCGTCATTGCAGCGGCTGAGGCCAAGACAGGCTCTGCACCGGTGTACTTGGAACACGGCCAGAAGCCGGAGAACCGAGCTGCTTGATACCCAGGACATGGTCCGACCGCTGCCGAGTCGCGAGAAGTCCTCACACTGACTCGTGGCTCAGAAGCATGAGCTCCTCGATGGAATCCAAGCAGGCCTGCAATGTGGGGTCGGGGCCCCACGTGGTGGTCAGCACGAGGACTTGGACCGCCGGGTGCTCTAGGTCGTAGAGATCCTCTTCCCCGTCGTCCCCGGGGATCTTGTTGGGCTGAATCTCGATCCGCACACCACCGCCGTCGGCGAGGTGGTAGACCCCCCGGTAGTCACTCTCGCGCTCAGCGAAGGTCAGCCCCAGGCAGGCAGTGACGAGCTCGACCACGTCGCTAACAGTGTGTGTGCTGGTGCCGTAGACGCGGTGATAACTCATGGGACACCAGACTCTATGAGACTGGCGGCATGGCGCGGTAAGACTTTCCCTACTGGTTCAAGTGCCCGCGCACGGCGCGGGCGCGCGCCGCCTCTGCGGCGCGGCCTGCCTCCTGTCTCCGCCCCGGCTGGCCGCGCCCGGCGGCGCGCTCGCGCTGCGGGTATGAAAGCGGGCAACACCCTCTGTGGCTGGGGCGGTCGGCTTCACGGCTTCAGGCAGCCACCATGGGGCGAGCCTCTAAGATCATGGCCCCAACGTCGTGCTGCAACGGGCAGGTCCACAGGCTGCCCGACTCGCCGGAAGCATAAGGGGCCATGATCACTCGCCCCATGGCATCACGTGGAGCGTAGTAATTGTTGCGGACGGTGATCAACGAAGTGAACTGAGCTGGATGCACCGGATCCCAGCGAGCGCGGACGGAACCACGCAGGTCGCGGTGCGCTAGGAGAGCGTGCGATGCGGATGATGATGAAGGCCCGCATGGACACCCAGATGTCGAATCAGGTGACGAAGGGCGGAGTGATGCCCGACTCGGTGAAGTCAGCCATCGAGCGGCTGAAGCCGGAGGCCGCCTACTTCACTCCTGAGGGCGGGCGTTCCATGATTCTCGTATTCGACATGCAGGACAGCTCAGAGCTGCCCTCCATCGCCGACCCGTTCTTCCAGGAGATGGGCGCGGAAGTCACATTTGAGCCGGTCATGAACCTCGACGAATTGCAGAGGGGCCTTGCTGCCCTTAAGTAGCTTCGGGACGAAGAGTCCGTCCCTTCCAGACTGGCGGCGGCCGGGCGCAGAGTCTGGGCCGCCTCTGGGCCGTCCGAGGACACCCGACGCCAATCAACAACGACAGAAGCCCACGGCATCCGACCTGGTGGGAGCCGTGGGCTTCGTCAGCGCCGCTGGTCAGCGGAAGGGCCGATCAGTACACCGGCCTGTGAGTAACCTCCCGGGCCGTCCTCGGGCCGTGGAAGGGCGCTCAACGATGACCAACGTCGACAGCTACCGACAGCTCAGCAGCAGGTCAGGGCGTTGATCGATAAGGCGGCCGCAGGTCACGGCCGCTCGTGATCAGTTGTGGCTGCACTGAGGGGGCCGCCCTCAGGTTCACCATGAGTGAGATCGCGTTCGATCACGGTCGAGAAGCCTCCGAATCAGCAAGAACGCGCCCACGGCGATCAGGGCCATCCCCATGATGATCACGGTAGCCCCGACGGCGATCAGAAGCGTCCCAATGAAGATCAGGAGCGTCCCTATGATGAATAGAAAGATCGCGAGGACGGTCACAGTTGTCTCCTGTCCTCCCTCCCGCTCTAACCCCTTCCCCGCTCCCGCGCCAATACTCTGCTGCACGCTACCGACGGCTTGCCACGGCAGGAGGAGCGGGTGCTCGGACGGCGTTACAGCCGACGGCAGTGACGGCAACGACAGCGGACGGCAGCGGCACTCAGCGGCCAGGCACGGCGGCGGCGCAGGACGGTCCGACCGGCATACCAGGCCCTGCCCGCATCTTCTAAGCGCTTGGCCGCAGGTTCGAGTCCTGCCGGGGGCGCAAGTCTCCGCCCTCCCGTTTGGGAGGGTTTTTTGCTGGTCAGGGCACATGTTAGACGGCATGGTGAAACCCCGGACGCCCTCTTGATGATCGAGGGCGGGCTCCGGGGCTGTCCGGCTGTTACCGGTCTCCGAACACCTGAGCTTCCCAAGCTGAGGGTCCAGGCAGACGCAATGCTCGGAGAGTAGGGATACGAATCTCCCGCGGCGCGCGTCCTCTCTATGCGTTGCCTCTGCGCTCGGTATGCCCCTGACTGTTTGGCACAGGTGCAACCGGACGAACCGCGGTGAAGTCTTGGAACTCGTCGCGGGTGGCGGAGAGCAACAGCAGCCACTCGTCGCAGCCCTGCCACGGATAGAGGTCGCCGGCCCCTCCGCGCACCACCTGCGGTCCGTCCCCGGTGCGGGGGCGCGCGTCCACCGGCGCGTCCGTGAAATGCGGGATCCACACGTCAGCGCAGATTTCATTTGCCGACCCCATCGCCGCCAGCCCGAAGGCATTCTCAGCCGCGGCAGTGCGCTCCTCGTCGGCGAAGTCGTCCAGCACCTGGTCCTCGTCCGGTCTCGCGTCCCCGCGGAAGGTCAGAGTGGTCGTGCCCGCCCGGGCCGCATATTCCCACTCCGCCTCGCTGGGCAGCCGGAAGGGCAACGTCTCCAGCAGGTCATCCAAGTCGTCCTCGAACCGGGCCGTGCTCGAGGCCGAGTCGGCAAAGCTGTCCTCGTACTCAGGCAGCCAGTGCCGTACTTGCGCCACCGTAAGGGGATGCCGGGCAATCAGGAATGGCTCGACCCGCACTTCTCGCACCGGCCGGGCCCGGACAGCACCAGCGAAGAACGATTCGAGATCGTCATCGGCGTCGTCGGCCCGCTCGATGGCACGAACGGCCTCCAGTTCTTCGTCGGACAAGCCCATCCGGAACGTCCCACCGGGGATGGCCCGGAAGACCACTCCGGAGGGCGTGTGCCGCCAAGCCGGTCGGCCGGCCACGATCTCTTGAGCCCACATGGTGCCGGACGCTAGCAGCCAGGCACTCCGGATGAAGGACGGGCTCCGATCCCATCGCACGGCCATAGAGCTACGGGCCAGAAGACTTCTCCCACGGCTGACATCAACGACGCCGGACGAGGGCGTACACCAGCACTTCCGTCTGGCCGCCGCAGCAGTCGACGACGGTACCCGGAGCGGACTCGGACCGACAGAAACCAGCAAGTGAGCCACATTGCTCGGCGGCAGAGCTTGGAGCAGTCTTCGACGTCAGCGAGAAGTTGCCCTCGATCGGCAGCTGCTCTGAACCCTGGCGGTCACCCGCGTGGGGCCCATACGGACTCCGATGTGGACTTCCGCCACGTGAGCGCTCTTCGAACCGGCCGCAGCGGCTCGGTGATGCCCACCGGGTGACGGCTCAGGCGCCGGGCGCCCGGTAGTCCACCTCCTGACGGACCGCCTCGTCGATCTCCTCGGCCGTCAGCAACGCAACCGTGTTCGTGCGCACGCCACCGGCCGCCGACGTGACCAGCCCCAGGGCCGCGGCGGAGGTATTGCCTGGCAGATCCGCCGTGAGGTAGAAGTCCTCCTCGCCGAGTGCCCAGTACGCCGATTCGAGCCGGCCACCCATGCTCTGGACCAACCGCTCGACGACCTCACGGCGCGCGGTGCCGCCCTCTTCAAGCAGGCCCTTCAGTCCGTCCACGGTCAACTTGACCTTGAAGAGGTACTTCGGCATGGGTTCCGCCTTTCACGTCTCGCGCGGCTCTCGCGTCTGTCACATATGCCTCGTCATCACCCTCACTCCGCATTCTCCCTACTCCTCCGCGTCCGCGTCGCGAAGTCCGCCGCCATACGGCTTACGTCCCGACCAAGGCGCGGTCAGCCCACCGAGGCACACGGCCACCAGAACAAAATCGTCGGGGGGATGCGTAAGTGACTATGTCCGGCCGTCGCAGCAGTCGACGGCCACAGTCGGAGCGGGCGCGGATCGAACTCCTGAAGCGGTGGTCACCAGGCCCAGCCCCATTGCGAGCGGGCCAAGGGCACGCCAGAAGGCGCAAGCGCGCAGCCGGCACGGCCGTCGCCACCACCAGGTGGCCGACGCCGTCGCGGTTGGCGGCCGTGGTCACCACCGAAGCCACGAGGAAGCCAACCGGCACCGGAGTGGTCGGGTGACCGGGACGGCCTTCCGGCGCCGCCGCCCGAGCGCGATCATGACCCCTGGAACCCAACCGTGGGCGGACCACGGGCCATGAGAGGGGCATGACGTGCGGCTGCGCTGTGCTGTGCTGAACGACTTCCAGAACGTGGCGACCGAGGTCGCCGACTGGTCACCGATCGCGGACGACGTCGAGGTCGTTCCCTTCGACACCCACATCGCCGGCGAGGACGCCCTGGCCACCGCACTCGCCGACTTCGACCTCGTGGTGACCCTGCGGGAGCGCGTGCCCTTTCCCGGGTCGCTGATCGCCCGCCTGCCCCGGCTGAAACTGATCGTCGCCTCCGGCATGCGCAACTCGGTCATCGACTACGCGGCCGCCGAGGAGCACGGCGTCATCGTGTGCGGCACCACCAGTTCCTCCACCCCGCCCGTGGAACTGACCTGGGCTCTGCTGCTCGGGCTCGCCCGCGGCCTCGTCGAGGAGAGCAACGCCCTGCGCTCCGGCGGCCCCTGGCAGTCCACCGTAGGCGCCGACCTGCACGGCCGCCGTCTCGGACTCCTCGGTCTCGGCAAGATCGGCAGCCGTGTGGCCAGGGTCGGCCTCGCCTTCGGCATGCATGTCAGCGCGTGGAGTCAGAACCTCACCTCGGAGCGCACCGACGAGGTCGGCGTCGAACTCGCCATCTCCCTGGAGGAGCTCCTCACCGGCAGCGACTTCGTCTCGGTCCACCTCGCGCTGAGCGACCGCACCCGCGGACTGCTCGGAGCCGCCGAACTCGCCCTCCTCAGGCCGACGACGTACCTGATCAACACCTCGCGCGCGGCCATCGTCGACCAGGACGCCCTGCTCGCCGCCCTGCACGAGGGCCGGATCGCCGGCGCCGGGGTCGACGTCTTCGACATCGAGCCGCTGCCCGCCGACCACCCGATGCGCACCGCCCCCCGCCTCCTCGCCACCCCGCACCTCGGCTACGTCTCGCAGGCCAACTACGCGACGTACTACGGGCAGGCGGTCGAGAACATCCGCGCGTTCCTCGCGGGCGCGCCCGTGCGACGGCTGCCTTGACGATCTGTCATGGGTGTACTGACTCCCGTCCGGCGCCGCGCTCCGGCCCAACGACAGCAGCCCGTGGGACCGGTGAAACACGAGGATGGCCGGGACCCGGTACCGGGTCCCGGCCATCCTCCGCTGCGCAGAGCGACTGACGCGACGGTGCCGACGTGAACAAGAGCCGTTCGGCCGCCTGTGGCAAACGTCAGGACTTCTGGCCAGGGACGACAACGCTGCTGACGCAGGTGACCTGGCTGTTCGAAGCCGGACAGGTCTGCGTCGACTCGTTGACGATCTTGACGTTCCCGTGCTTGTCGCTGGTGACCTGATACTCGCTCACCTGCACACAGCGAACGTGGCCCTTGCCGTCGTCGACGCACCGGCCCGGGCCGGCCTCGGCGAAGGCCTGGACGGTACCGACACCGACCAGAGCAAAGCTACCCAGGACTCCCGCTGCCGCTGCGATCTTTCTTGAACTGAACATCTACCTTTTCCTTTACGGTCGGCCCCCGTTGCTGGACGGCGGAGCCGTTCCGACGCTTGGTTCGGCGAACAAGCCAGTCAGCAGGCCCGGAACTCGGCACCAGGTGCGAGCCCCGGGCCTGCCTGGATCACCTGATCAGTGATCAACGACCGCCGAGGGCGAAGTTCTGCGTGCAAGTCACGGACTTGCGCTCGCTCTGGTCGTTGGTCTGGAGGCCGAGGATGTTGATGGCGAGGTTCAGGTCATCGATGGCGATGAGCCCAGCCGTCTTCGAGTCGTTCGACTCGCACGACTGGCTCTGCTTGTTGTCGAGCTTGAACTTCTCGTCGCCGTCCGCAGCCTGGCCGACGCCGGCGCCCAGGAAACTCACACTGCCGAGCATGGCCGCGACGACTACGGTCCTCTGGTACTTGCGCATTACTTCTCCGATCTGTCGACACAGCCCGTGATGGGCTGGTCACTGACAGTTGCAAACACTAGGCGATGAACGCGGTTCTCGACAGACGAAACGCCCAATCACGCAACTGCTATAAAAAAAGCCCCGTTGCCACCCTTGTGCGCAGACACCGGACAACCGCCCCGGGCGGTCAGCCTCGGCAGATTGCCGCCCCGGTAGCCGCCTGGTGCGACAGACGGCCCTGTGCCGCAGACACGCGACACGCGACACGCGACCGTCACCGTCACCGGGGGCGGCCGAACGTCGACGAGGAGACGGCGACGGCACTACCGCGCCGGCTCATCGCCACATGCAACCGACCTGGACTCTGCGACACCGAAGAGCCAGACGGCACGCCTCGGGGCTCGGACACCAGGTCCGAGCCCCGAGAGATCTGCCTACATCACCGTGTCAACGGTCACTTGCCGCCGAAGGCGAAGGCCTGGGTGCAGGTCTGCGACTTGCGCTCGCTCTGGTCGTTGGACTGCACGCCGAGGACGTTGATCCCGACCAGGACGTCGTCAGCAGCGATGAGGCCACCCGTGGTGGTCTCGTTCTGCGTGCAGGACTGGTCCTGCTCGTTCTCGACCTTGACCTTGTGCCCGTCCGAAGCGTGGCCGACGCCGGCGCCCAGGAAGCTGACGCTGCCGAGCATGGCCACGACGACCGCGGCCTTCTGGTACTTGCGCATTACTTCTCCGATTCTCGAGTCGACGCGGACCGTTATGGCCCGGTCACTTACAGTCGCTACGATAAGCGTCGTTTGCGGCTTTTGTCACGCGAAACGCCCTGCAGCGTGGCTTTCTTGTGAACGTGCACTTCATGGCGTTGCCGTGCATGCGTCGATGGGTCCATGCCGGGCCGCCGCGCCGAACCGGCTGCTGTCCCGCCCGTGCGCCTGGCAGAAGGCCGGGAACGAGCAGAGGACGGCCATCAACACCCATTCGGCGGAGTCCCCGTTCAAGACGGGTGATCCGGAGAAGATTTCTCGTGACCGGTTGGGGATCGTCGCGTTGAACGGGCAGTGCGGCGCTCGTACTGCTGCCGCACTTACCTAGTCAGTAAGGGAGAACGTGATGTCTCGCATCGCGAAGGTTGGCGCTGTCGCTCTCGGCACGAGCGCCGTGGTGCTCAGTGGGGCCGGTCTCGCCTCGGCCGACGCCGGCGCCAAGGGCGCGGCCATCGGCTCGCCCGGCGTCCTGTCCGGCAACGTGGTTCAGGTGCCGGTCCACGTGCCGATCAACGTGTGCGGCAACACCGTCAACTTGGTCGGCCTGCTGAACCCGGCTTTCGGCAACGAGTGCAAGAACGAGGGCCACAAGAAGGACCACAAGGACAACAAGAAGAGCGGCAAGAAGAGCGGTCACCGCCACTGACTTGCACTGTCCTCCCCGAGAGCCCCGGCCCCCTGAGGCCGGGGCTCTCCCCGTGTGCCCGGTGAAAGCCCGTGTCACCTCACGCGTAGCGGTAGATCCGGCCGACGTCCTCCAGTTCCGCCGGCGTCACGTCCCACGGCGGCAGGCTCTGGCGCCGCGCCACGATCCGGCCGTGCTGCCGATCGCCCCGGCGCGGCGGCGTCGCGGGGAGGTAGCCGGCACCGCGGTGCCGGCGTTGCCAGCGGTACCACTGGAGGTCGATGAAGGCGTGGTGCAACCAGAACGCGGGGTCGTTGACGGAGGCGCCGCCGAGCATGTCCCCGCCGACCCAGCCGTGCACCCGGTTGTGGTTGCGCCAGACCGTGTCGCCGCGGCGGGTGCCCCAGCCCTCCAGTTTGTTGCGGAAACCCCGGGTGACCGTCGAGTCCCAGGGCGCCACGTCGTAGACGGGGTCCTTCAGCGCCCACTCCAGCTCGCTCTTCGTGGGCAGGCCGATCGGGTTGCGGGGGCGTCCGAGGTCCCGGGTGAGGAACACCCTGTCGGTCACGTTCACCTTGATGGTCCAGTTGCCTTCCCGGTAGGCGAACGGACCTGTCATCACCTGGTGGTCGGAACGGCGCCCGTCACCCCCGAGGAAATGGGTCGTCCAGGGCGTGGAGGTGGTCTTGCGGTCGCGCGTCCAGTCCCAGTACGGCAGCGTTACCGAGGAGTCCACCCGGCGCAGCGCGCGCTCCAGGTCGAGCAGGAACCGGCGGTGCCAGGGCAGGAACGAGGGCGCCATGTGCGCGGCGCGCAGGCCGTGCTCGCCGTCCGCGGTGAAGTACTCGATGTGCATCCGCACGAACTCGTCGTACTCGCCCCGCCGTTTGACCTCCAGCAGCGCCTTGACGAACCGCCGCTGCTCGGCTCTGGTGAGCGTACCGACGTCCCTACGTACGTACGCCACGCCGGTTCTCCGTGTGCACGTGGGCCGCGCTTCCGGGGGCCGGCTCGCGCAGTCGCCCGCCGGGGCCGAGTGCGTCGACGGCGGCGCGGGCGGCCTCGAGCGGCGAGGGATAGGAGCAGTAGTGGTCGACCATGCTCAGCCAGGTGCCGTCGGCCCGGCGCATCAGGTGCAGAGGGCGGCCGTCCACGGTGACGTGCCAGCGGCCCTGCCCGGACCGGCCGTGCGGCGGGGTCCACACCATGCCGATGCGGCGGCCGCGATAGGTCTCGGCGAAGACGGTGCCGCTCGGGGCGTCCCCGGGCCCGGGGCGCTGCGACCGGAGGGCGGCGGCCACCGGGGCCGCCACGGCGGCGGCGAAGGCGCAGATCCGCAGACCGCGCGTCACCTCCCGCCGGGTGCGGCCCGGTCCGGGCCGCGCCGGGGCCGGCGCCCCGCCCCCCGCCTGTCCTTCGCCGATGCTGACGGCCATGGTCCACTCCTCGTCCGGTTCCGGTGTCGTAGCCGTAACCGCCGGACATCCCGCGCGGTCACCGCCGCGCGGCCAGACAAGTGAACGCCGGTGGCCGTTCCCCGAGGGGAGGGAGCAGAGGTGGACATGTACGGAGGGCCGGTCCTCGGATTTTCCGAGGACCGGCCCTCCGTACGGCGTTGTCTTCGCCCTAGAACCACAGGTTGCCGTGCACCGGCTTGGCGTCGTTGACCGCGGACGCGGCGTTCTTCGCCGTGTGGACCAGCGACTCCTTGCCTTCGGCGGTCACGTCCAGGGGGACCTTGGTGCTCACGCCGCCGGTGAGGTCGGTGGACGCCAGGTCGCGGGTGCTCTCAGGGGCCGGAGCAGGCTGAGGAGCGGGGGCGGGCTGAGCAACCGGGGCGGGCGGAGCAGGCGGCGCAACCGGGGCGCTCTGCACAGCCGGAGCAGGCTGAGCGACCGGAGCCGGCTGAGGAGCCGGAGCGGGCTGGGCAACCGGGGCACTCTGCACAGCCGGAGCGCTCTGGGCGACGGGAGCACTCTGAACCGGAGCCGCCTGAGTAACCGGAGCCGCCTGGGCAACCGGAGCCGCCTGGGCGACCGGGGCCGCCTGGGCGACCGGGGCCGCCTGCGGAGCCGGGGCAGCCTGCACGTCCGGAGCGCTCTGAGCGGCGGGGGCGATGCCCGGAGCGACCATGGCGTCCTGGGCGAACGCCGGCGTGGCGGAACCGGCGGCGATCAGGGATCCGGCAAAGACGGCGGCAGCCTTCAGAGACTTCATCGTGTTCCTTTCTTCGGCAACGCGCGTCGCCGGAGGGGATTCTGTCGCCGTGCCTAACGAGCCCTGGCCTGGGCGGAAACCGGAGATGCCGAAGATTGCCAATACCTCATACGAAATCTATTAAAGGACTGAAGAACAACAGTCGTGGCGCCGCTCGCCTGCGGTCGGCACCACGACTGGAAACAGGCTCAAGGGGTCGGCGGCAGCGCCGGCGTCAGCAGCGGCGCCTCGGGGAACGTGACGGCCGGCTGCGCGGCTTCCGAGGTCGACGACGGGGTGAGCGACTCGCCGGACAACTCGTCGGACGGTGCCGAGGCATCGGGTTCGTCCTGGAGCGACAGGTCGCCTCCGGTCAGCGCGCCGAGGAGGTCGCCCACCCCGTTCAGCAGGCCGTCGACCGCGGGCAGGACGCCGCCGAGACCAGAGGTGATCACCTGGAGGAGGCCGTCGACCGTGCCGAGGACGAGGTCCAGCAGGTCGGTCACGGGGTCGGCGGCGCGCGGCACCGACACCCCGGGCACCGCGGCGGGCAGGGCGGGAGCCGGCAGCCGCACCACCGTCGACATGAGCGAGGTTTCCGCGTCCTTGGCAGCCGCCTCGGTCAGGGCGGCCTTCGCGGCGGCTCCCAGCTTCCTGGCCTCGGCCGGGGGCAGTGTGCCGTTGTCGTCCCGGAGCACGGCCGTCAGCAGGTCGGCGACGGGGGTGAGCTCGCCCCAGTTCAGTTTCTCGATCTGCGCGAGTCGCACATCCGCGCCGGGAAGCCGGGTCTCGGGCGCCACATGGCCGTGCCCGCGGGACGATTCGGCCGCCATGGCGACGGGGCCGGTGATCCCGACCAGAAGGGCGGCGCAGAGCGCGCCGGAAGCGATGCGCCGCACGGGCAGAGCACACATGGGGATTCCTTTCGACGGCGTTGGATCTTGAGCCCACCGTGAAAGCCCCCAGGGCTTCCCGCAACCGCTCATACGCTTTTCGGGATTCCATAATTCCCTCTTTCGCCGCGTCCGGCCTGATCAGACGGTTTGTCAGGGCGCACCGCTCCGATCCCTGACGGAGCAAGGCGGCGGTCCGCGCCGAGCGGAGGCGCGTCCCGAGGGCGAGTCGGCGGGCGAAACCAGCAAATGCTTGCGATTTCACGATTCCGACACACTGTCAGGTTTCACCGAATTTCATCGACTATGTCCGGTTGATGACTAGAGTTGCGAACCGCCCGACGCACTCCTCAGCGCGGACACATCGCACTCGTGGCGCTCTGCCACGGCCACCTGTTCCGAAAGGGCAACAACCGGTCATGCGCCATTCCCTGGGCCCGCTGTTTCGCCGCGCGACCGTGGGCGTCCTCGCCCTTGCCGCCGTGTGGGCAGCCAGCAGTTCCCCCGCGGCCGCACCGGCTGCCGCACCCGCACCGGAGGCCGAGAGCATCGGCTTCGCCGAGCGGTACCGCACGCTCCAGCACGGCGGCATCGTACGCGCGGCCAACGCATCGATCACCTGCCGCACGGCCCAGCGCCCTGCGTGTCCGGACGCCCAGGCAGGCGGCTTCGGTGTGAACGGCGACTTCGACATGTTCTACGTCGACGTCGACCGCGACCCCAACACGTACAACTCCTCCCGCGCGGAGGTCCGCCTCCCCAACGGCTCCCGCGTGACGTACGCGCGCCTCTACTGGGGCGGCAACCTGCGCGTGGGCGAGCAGAAGCCGCCGGAGGACAACGGGCGCGTGCTGATCGCCGAACCCGGCGGCGAGTACAAGCAGGTGCTCGCGGACACGATGGTCGGACACCGCGTCCTGGACGGCATGGACGCCTTCCAGGCCTCGGCCGACGTGACACGGCTGGTGCGGGAGGGCGGAGCGGGCCTGTACACCGTGGCGCAGGTCAACGTCGCCATGGGCAGGTCGACGGCCGGCGCCTGGGGCGGCTGGACGCTCGTGGTGGCCTACGAGAACCCGGCGGAGCCACTGCGGCACCTCGCGGTCTGGGACGGCTTCACCCCGCTGATGTCCGGTACGGGACAGGAGGTCCGCCTGTCCGGCCTGGGCTTCGCCGCGGGCGCGTGGGGACGTGCGGGCCTGGTGACGTACAACGGCGACCGCGGCACCACCGGCGACTCGCTCACCGTGACGACCGGCCAGTCCGAGTCCGCCCTCACCAACGCCGCCAACCCCCGGGACGACGTCCTCAATTCGACCATCAGTGAGCCCGGGGCGGATGCGGCACGTGTGCCCGCCTACGGCAACAACCTCGGCTACGACTCCGACGTGTTCGACCTCGCCGGCGGCCTGCAGCAGGCCGGTGACGAGGCGACCTTCCGGATCCGGTCTCAGCAGGACGCGGCGTGGGCCGGCGTGCTCTTCGTCGCCGTCGACGCACGGCGGTGAGTACGCCGCCGCCCGCCCCGAACGCCTTCGCGAGCGAGGAATCCGCGCACATGCACCTGTCATCCACCGCACCCCACCCCAGAGTCCTGCACCTCACCCAGCCGGTGGACGGCGGCGTCGCGCGCGTCGTCACGGACCTGGTCCAGGCACAGCTGTCGGACGGCCTGGACGTCACCGTGGCCTGCCCCGACAGCGCGCTCACCACGAAACTCCGTGGGCTCGGCGCGCGGGTACGGCACTGGCACGCGACGCGGTCGCCCGGCACCTCGCTCTTCCGGGAGGTACGGCACCTGGCACAGGTGATCGACGAGGTGCGTCCGGATCTGGTGCACGCGCACAGCGCGAAGGCCGGACTCGCCGGACGCCTCGCGGTACGCGGGCGGATCCCGACGGTCTTCCAGCCGCACGCCTGGTCGTTCGAGGCGGTCGGCGGGGGCACCGCGGCCCTGGCGCTCATGTGGGAGCGCTGGGGGGCGCGGTGGGCCTCCCGTGTGCTGTGTGTGAGTGAGGCCGAGCGCGCGACCGGCGTGCACGCCAGGATCACCGGCCGGTGGACCGTCGTCCCCAACGGCATCGACCCGGAACGCTTCCGTCCGGCCGCCGCGGACGCCGTACGGGCCGGGCTCGCCCCGCTCGCCGGCATCCACCCGGCGGCACCGCTCGCCGTGTGCGTGGGGCGGTTGTGCCGGCAGAAGGGCCAGGACGTCCTGCTGCGGGCGTGGGAAACCGTCGAACGGCAGGTGCCCGACGCCCGCCTCGTCCTGGTCGGCGACGGGCCGGACCACGACCGGCTTCGCGAGAGCGCCCCGAAGTCCGTGGTGTTCGCCGGAGCCGTCGCCGACGCCTCCCCTTGGTACCAGGCCGCCGATCTCGTCGTCCTGCCGTCCCGCTGGGAGGGCATGGCCCTGGCACCGCTGGAGGCGATGGCCTGCGGGCGGCCGGTGGTGGTCACGGACGTCGACGGCGCCCGCGAGAGCCTGCCGCCCTCCTCCTCCGCCCGCTGCCTGGTCCCGCCGGAGGACCCGGCGGCCCTGGCCGCGGCCGTCACCGCACTGCTGGCGGACCCGCTGCTGCGCGAGTCGCTCGGCGACCAGGGCCGCCGGCACGTGCTGTCCACCCACGACGTGCGGTACACCGCCGAGGCCGTCTCGGACGTCTATCGCGACCTGCTCGGCCCATGGACCGCCACCACCCCCAGCGCTGAGCCCGGTCGGCCGCTCGACACCGGACGTGGCGCCGAGGCGAACCGGACGACACAGCGCGTCGAGCCCACCGAGTACAGGGAGTCCATCCACTCGTGACCGCCGAACGTACCGTGCCCTCCCCCGGCGTACCGCCACGGGACCACGGATCCTCACCAGTCTCGGTCATGCCGCCGCGCGGCACCGCCACCGGTCTCCGGCCGTCCGCCCCGCGGCACCCGGCCCGGCCGGCCTCACCCCTCCCGCTGCTCGTCGCCGACGGCTCGGCAGCCCTGGCGGGCACCCTCGCGCTGACCGAGGCCCAGCGCCATCCGCTCCTCGTCACGCTGCTGATCGTCGCCTCGCTGCTGCTGCGCCGGCGCGACGGGCGGCCACCGGTACCCGGACTGCTGGAGGAACTGCCCGCCGTGTGCGGTCGCATCGCGGTGGCCTGGCTGGCGCTCGCGGCGCTCCTGGCGGCGTACCGGCCGGAGCACGCGTTGTCCCTCCGTACCGTGCTGACGGGCCTCGCTCTGCACGCGGTGGCCGGCTGCGCGCTGCGCGGAGCCGTGCACGCCCGGCGCCGCGCCGTGCTGCTGCGCCACCCGCACACCGCACTCGTCCTCGGCCCGGTCACGACCGCGCAGCGCGTGGCCGCCGCCGTACTGCGTCACCCGCGGTGCGGTGTGCGGCCGGTGGGGATCGTCGCCGAGCAGCCGGACGGCACCGAGACCCTGCCGGTGCTGACGAGCGCCGAGGAGGTCGAGCGCGCGGTCATCCAGAACGGGGTCCGGGCGGTGCTGGCCGTGCACCCCTCCGTACGCGCCGAACAGGAGCCGCTGCTGCGGGCGCTGGCCGAGTCGGGCTGCGTGGTCTGGGAGGTCGATGCCGACTCCCCGTCGTACGCGACGCGGGAGCGGCTCGCCGGGTTCTCCTGCCGGCGGCTGGACATGTCCACGGCCCGGCGGGACAGCGTGGCCAAACGGGCGCTCGACATCCTTGTGTCGGGGACGCTGTTGCTGCTGGTGAGCCCGCTGCTGCTGACCTTCGCCGCGGTGCTGCGGATCAGCGACGGGCCGGGCGTGGTGTTCCGGCAGGAGCGCATCGGCAGGGGCGGCAAGCCCTTCACGCTGCTGAAGTTCCGTACGCACCGCCCGGTCGACGAGCACGAGTCGGCGACCCGGTGGAGCGTGGCGAACGAGAACGAGATGCGCTGGTTCTGCCGGATGCTGCGGCGCACCTCGCTCGACGAACTGCTCCAGCTGTGGAACGTGCTGCGCGGCGACATGAGCCTGGTCGGACCGCGGCCCGAACGCCCCTACTTCGTCGCCCAGTTCGGCCAGACCTACCCCGGTTACACGGTCCGCCACCGCATGCGGACCGGCATCACCGGCCTCGCCCAGATCCACGGTCTGCGCGGTGACACCTCGATCGAGGACCGCTGCCGGTTCGACAACGCCTACATCGACGACTGGTCCCTGTGGCAGGACGTCTGCATCCTGCTGCGCACCGCCGCCACGGTGGTACGTCCCACGGGGAGCTGACAGAGGTGAGCCTCGCACTGACACCGCTTCCCCACCGCGTCGCCGCGCTGACACCGGTCCTGCTGGTGGTGGCCGTACCCGCCCTGCTGGCGCTGCCGCTGACACGGGACGGCGCGGGGCCCGCCGACGTGCTCTCCGGGCTGGTGGTGGTGTACTGCGTGCTCCGTCTCCTGCTCGAACGGCGGCGCCCGCTGTCGCCCGCCGCTGCCGTGGTGCTGGGCCTGCCGGTCGTGGGGCTCGCGCTCGCCGCCATGGGGGCGTTCTCGTCCCAGGCAGGGCTCACCGGCCTGGGACGCTATCTGCAGACCTTCGTACTCGTTCCGGCGGCCGTGCTGCTGCTGCTCCGCGACCGGACCGGCTTCCGGATGGTGGCCTGGTCCTGCGTGGGGCTCGGTCTGTGTCAGGGGGCCGTCGGGGTCCACCAGTTCCTCACCCGGACCGGTGCCTCCTACCAGGGCGCGAACATCCGGGCGGTGGGCACCTTCGGGCCGCAGGACGTGATGGGCATGGCGACGGCGGTCTCCCTCGGCCTGGTGTGCGCGGTCGGGATCGCGCTGGGCCGGGTGTCCGTACGGCAGCGGGTGGCCGCCGCCGCGTGCGCTTCGGTGCTGCTGCTGCCGCTCGCGCTCTCCTTCAGCCGGGGAGCCTGGATCGCGACCGCCCTGACGTGCACCGTGCAGCTTGTTCTGACCGGATGGCGGCGCGCGCTCAAGGCGGCCGCCGCCGCGGTCGCCGCCGGCGTGATCCTGGTGGGCGGGTTCGGCGTGGGCTCGGCGCTTCTGCAACAGCGGATCGGCAGCATCGCGCAGGTCGCCGACGCCCCCGACCAGTCCGTCGTCGACCGGTACACCCTGTGGGCGTCCGCCACGGAGATCTGGCGGCAGCACCCGCTGACAGGTGTCGGGCTGAAGGGCTTCCCCGAGTACCGGGACGGGCACGCGACGCTTGCGCTGTCGTCGGGCAGCGAGACCGAGGGCGCGGGAGCGGCGTACCAGAGGCAGCCGCTGCTGTCTCCGCACAACATGTACCTGCTGGTGCTGAGCGAGCAGGGCCTGATCGGGCTGCTCGCGCTCGCCGGAAGCTGGCTGGCGCTGCTGGTGTGCGGGGTGCGGCGGCTGGTGCGCGTCCGCGACCGCGGCCCGGGACTCGACTGCGGGCTCGTCGCCTGCGGGCTGCTGGTCTGGCTGCTGACGGACTTCATGTACGGAGACATCGGCGGCCCCTCGACCGTGCTGATCGCCGTGGCCATGGGACTCGGGGCGTGGTGGGCGCTGACCTGCGACGCGCGGGTGGAGGCGCCCCGCTGCGGGGTGCCTCAGCGTGCCGAGGAGGCCCTGGCGCGATGACGGTGGTGCCTTCGCAGTCCCCCGGCTCCGACACGGACGACGCGGCGACCGTGCCCCCGGCGCGTGCCGCCACCAAGGCCGGCGGCGGTGCCGACCAGGCCTCGGCGTCGTCGTCGGTCTCC
Source organism: Streptomyces sp. NPDC093598 (assembly GCF_044764825.1). Lineage (NCBI taxonomy): Bacteria > Bacillati > Actinomycetota > Actinomycetes > Kitasatosporales > Streptomycetaceae > Streptomyces > Streptomyces sp. NPDC093598. The sequence continues at coordinate 1,146,372 of NZ_JBIWIV010000001.1, forward strand.
GGGAGCTTCCTGGCCAGGGCCGCGCTCGTCACGGCGTCGCTGTCCATCGCCGGTTCGCTGCTCGGCCTGGTGCGCGACCAGTCGCTGGCACGGCTGTTCGGCGCCGGGAGCGACACGGACGCCTTCCTGGTGGCGTGGACGGTTCCGGAGTTCGCCGCCACGCTGCTCATCGAGGACGGGCTCGCGATCGCGCTGATCCCGGCGTTCAGCATGGCGCTGGCCCGCCGTGCCCGGGGCGCACCGGGCGACCCGGTCCGCGCCCTGGTCGGCGCCACCCTGCCCCGGCTCTGCCTCGCCCTCGCCGCGGTGGCCGCGCTGATCGCCGGCACGGCCCCCTATCTGGTCCAGGCGCTCGCCCCCGGCCTGCCGGACCCCCGGCTCGCCGTCGACTGCACCCGGATCACGGCGACCTGCGTGCTGGCCTTCGGGCTCGCCGGGTACTGCAGTGCCGCCCTGCGGGCACACCGCTGTTTCCTCGCGCCGGCGGCGATCTACGTCGCCTACAACACCGGCATCATCGCCGCGATGTTCCTCCTCGGCGAGGGCTGGGGCGTGCGCTCCGCCGCGGTCGGGGTCGCGGCGGGCGGCTTTCTGATGGTGGCGGTGCAACTGCCGTCGCTGTGGCGGCGACTGACGTCGCGTACGCCGAGCCTCGCCAGGGCAGGGGCGGTGGTCGAGGAGCGGCCGATGCAGCTCGCCCTGGTCGCCGCGGTCCTCCTGTTCGCCCTGTGCCGACAGTCGCAGGTCCTCGTGGAACGCTTCCTCGCCTCCGGCCTGCCCGCCGGCGCCATCTCGCACCTGAACTACGCGCAGAAGGTCGCCCAGATCCCGATGACGCTGTCGCTGATGGTGTGCACCGTCACCTTTCCGGTGGTGGCGCGGGCCCTCGCGGACGGCGACACCGCGCGGGCCCGCAGCCGCGTGGAGCGGGATCTGACGCTCGCCTCGTGGCTGGTGCTGCTGGGCATGTGCGCGGTGATCGCCTGCGCACCCCAGATGATCGAACTGCTCTTCCAGCGCGGCGCGTTCACCGCGAGCGACACCGCCGCGACAGCGGGCGTCATGCGCGTGTACGCCCTCGGGCTGCTGGGCCAGACCCTGGTGGGCGCCTTCGTGCGGTCCTACTTCTCCGCGGGCCGGGCCAGCTGGTACCCCCTCGGCGCGATGGCGGCGGGCATCGCCGTGACGTCCTCGGTCGGCGCCGTCTGCGTGCACTCCTGGGGCGTGGCGGGCATCGCCGCCGCCAACGCCCTCGGCATCACCGGCACGGCCGCCCTGCTGCTCGCCGGGCTGCGAACGGGCCGGCTGAGCAGCCCGCAGAGCGTCTCGGTCCGTGTCCGCCAGGTCCTGGCAGAGCTGAGCAGGCTGGTGTCCGCCGCGGTCGTCGCCACGGCCGCGGGGGCGTTCGCCGCGAGCCGGCTGCCGTCCCCGGCGGCGGGCCTCGCAGCCGGCCTGTTGACCGTGACCTTCGTCTTCGTCCCGCTCACCTGGGCCCTCGGTGCCCAGAGTTCCGCGTCCGCTCTGCGCTCCCTACGCGCCGTCACACGAAGGCTCACACATGGCCGCTTCCGTTGATTCCCTGGACACCGGCAGACCCTCGGCCCCGCGCAAGGGTCCGGTCCCCTGGGTGGCGATGTACCACTCGGTGGGCGACTGCTCGGACGACCCGTACCGCATCACGGTCACGCCCGAACGGCTCGCCAGGCAGCTGGCCTGGCTGCGCCGGCACGGGTTGCGGGGCGTGTCCGTGACCGAGCTGCTCGCCGCCCGCGCCCGGGGCGAGGGGCGGAACCTGGTCGGGCTGACCTTCGACGACGGGTACGCCGACTTCGTCACCGACGCCCTGCCGCTGCTGCGCCGCTGGGACTGCGGCGCCACCCTCTTCGTGCTGCCCGGACGGCTCGGCGGCGACAACGCCTGGGATCCGCTCGGCCCGCGCAAGCCGCTGCTCACCGCCGACGGCATCCGGCACGCGGCCGCCGAAGGCGTGGAGATCGGCTCGCACGGGCTGACGCACGTCGACCTCACCAAGGCCGACGACCGCACGCTCGAGGCCGAGGTCGCCGAGAGCCGCGCACAGCTCCAGGAGCTGACCGGCGCCCCCGTCGACGGCTTCTGCTACCCGTACGGCACGATCGACGCCCGCGCCGTCGAGGCCGTACGGGCAGCGGGGTACGCCTACGCCTGCGCCATCGACCCCGGCCCGCTGACCGGTCCGCACGCCCTGCCGCGCGTGTACGTCGGCCAGGACGACACGGCGTGGCGCCTGTACCTCAAGTACGGGCTGCACCGGCTGCGCCGGCGCCCGGTGGAGGGCCTGTGAGATGAGGGCTCTGCACGTCATCACCGGCCTCGGCGTCGGCGGGGCCGAGCAGCAGTTGCGTCTGCTGCTGCGTCATCTGCCCGTCGACTGCGACGTCGTGACGCTCACCAACCCCGGTGCGGTCGCCGAGGGCCTGGCGGCCGACGGCGTCCGCGTCACCCATCTCGGCATGGGCGGCAACCGTGACCTGGCCGCGCTGCCGCGCCTGGTCCGGCTGATCCGCGCCGGCGGCTACGACCTGGTGCACACCCACCTCTACCGGGCCTGCGTCTACGGCCGGTTCGCCGCACGCCTGGCCGGGGTCCGGGCGGTCGTCGCCACCGAACACTCCCTGGGCGACTCACAGATGGAGGGCCGCAGGCTGACGGCGGGGGTGCGCGGGCTGTACCTCGCCAGCGAGCGGCTCGGTTCGGCGACGGTCGCCGTCTCCCCGACGGTGGCCGAGCGCCTGAAGCGCTGGGGTGTGCCCGCGCCCCGCATCGAGGTCGTCCCGAACGGCATCGACGTGGACCGCTTCCGCTTCGATCCGCAGCGGCGCGAGCACGCCCGCCGGCACGTGGGCCTGCCGGAGGACGCCTGGGTCGTGGGCGGTGTCGGCCGGCTCACCGCGGGGAAGCGGTTCGACGTCCTCGTCCGTGCGCTCGCCCTGCTTCCGGACGAGTGCCGGCTGCTGCTGGTGGGCGGGGGCCCCGAGGAACACGCCCTGCGTCGCACGGCCCACGAGGCCGGAGTGGCCGGCCGGGTCGTCTTCACCGGCGAACGTCCCTACCTGCCCGACGGCTCGCCCGGCCCGGACCTGCCCTCGCTCACCTCGGCGATGGACCTGCTCGCGTCCCCGTCCACGGAGGAGGCGTTCGGTCTGGCGGCCGTGGAGGCGCTGGCGTCCGGACTGCCCGTGCTCTACGCCTCCTGCCCGGCCATCGAGGATGTGCGGTCACCCGCCGAGGGCGTCCGGCGGGTGCGCGGCGGCCCCGAGGAGTACGCCCGCGCGATCGCCGAGGTCCGCGCGGCCGGCGCCCGGCCGCGCACCGCCTCGGAGGTCGCCCAGCACTACAGCATCACCCACTGCGCGGCCCGCCTCACGGACGTGTACGCGGCAGCGGTCTCCAGTTCGCCGTCCCTCTCACCTCTGGGAGCCACCTCCTCATGACCGACACTCCGACCCGTCAGCGCCGCCTGTCCCTGGCTCGTCTCAGGGGGCTTCCCCTGTGGTCCGTGCTCGCGGCCTGCACCCTCGTCGGGGGTGTGCTCGGCGGTTCGTACGGCTTGCTCACACCCTCCACGTACACGGCGACGAGCTACGTCATCGCCGTACCCACCGGGAAGTCCACGCCGGACGCCGCCCTGGGATTCGCTCAGGCGTACGGCCGGGTCGCCACGCAGCTCGCGGTGCTCGGGGACGCGCAGGTGTATGCGGGTGTTCCGGTGCGCACCCTCCAGCACAGTGTGCGCACGGCGACGTCGCCGGACGCGCCGATGGTCGCCGTCTCGGCCACCTCCTCGCGGCCCGGCCTCGCCGTCGACATGGCCAACGCGGTCACCCGTTCGCTGACCCGCCACGCCGACGACAGCAGTGACAACACCAACGTGCGGCTCGTGCCGTTCTCGCGGGCGGTGGAGCCGAGCGAGCCGACGTCCGCGTCACCGGCGGTGACCGGTCTGGTGGGGGCGAGCGCGGGTGGTCTGCTGGGCGGCCTGGCCCTGCTGGCGCGGCCCAGGAGGACCGGCCAGGACGGCGAGCCGGCCCCGGCCCCCTCGGTGCCCGGCCCGGCCGCCGCCGCCGATGTGCGCGGACAACGGTGACGGCGGCGGGCCCGGCCGAACACGGCACCGGAGAGCAGGGGTTCGCCGGACCGGTGGATCACCACCAGTCGAAGCGGAGGCAGAGTTTCCCGCCGAGCCACTCCTCCACCCAGCTGCCCAGGTCCAGCGGCGTGCAGTCGGCCGGGGGCAGTGTGGTGCCGGGCGGGGTCGGCGTGGGTGTGGGCGTGGGCGTGGGCGTGAGGGGCGGGGTCGCCTGGTCGCCGCGGCCGAACAGGGCGGACCGGTAGAGGTGGGACGACTTGGGGTTGGATCCGCACTGCCACACACCGTGCGGGCAGTAGTCGGTCAGCGTGTTGTAGAGCGGCTTGTATTCCTCCATCCAGGCGAGCATGCTCCGCATGTACTCGGCATTGTCACCGTTGCGGAAGAGCCCCCATTCCGGATAGGAAATGGGTTTGCCGTGAGCCTTCGCGAAATCCACGTGGTGCTGAAGCCCGTAGGGCTCTTTCACCTGTTGCTCGAACGACATCCCGGCCGGCTGGTCGTAGGAATCCATGCCGATGATGTCAACCGTGTCGTCCCCCGGATAGCATTTCGTCCAGGGAATGGCGTCCTGGCCACGGCTCGGCGTGAAATCGAACTGAAACTTCTGGCCCGGCACGGAACGCATGGTGGTGACGATCCTGTTCCAGTACTTCTTCCAGGCCTCCGGGTCCGGCCCGCAGCGATGGGTGTACGTGGTGCCGTTCATCTCCCAGCCGAGCACGATGATCGTGTCCGGCACCTTCAGCTTCACCAACCGCTCGGCGAGGACGCGGAAGTGGTGATCGAACTCCCCGGCCGCGCCCTGCCGCAGCAGCTGCCTGACCTCGCTGTCGGGGACGCCCTCCTCGTTGCGCTCCTGCATGGGGACGTTGAGGACCAGCATCCGGTCGGCCTTCTTGTTGCGCCAGTGCGCCCACACGTCCAGGAAGTCGGGGGCACCCTCGATGTCGCGCCAGCGGTGTCCCGGCAGATAGGTGTGGCCGACGCGGAGCTCCGTGCCCCCCAGCCAGTGGCTGAACAGCGGCATCCGGGCCACGCCACGGGCGTCGGACTTGAGGAAGACACCGAAGGCCGGGATCTCCTCACCCGCAGCCTCGGTGGCGGCCGGGGCCGGCGTCGGCGGTTGGGCGACGGCCGGAGGGGTGAGGGCCGGAGGGGTGAGGGCCGGAGGGGTGAGGGCCGGGGGCGTGGCGACGGGCGCCGCCGGGATCGGCGCCGGGGTCGGTGCCGGAGCCCGCGGTTCGGCGGCTTGTGCCACCCCCGCCCCGGCGACGGTGCCGGACGCCAGGGCGGCCGACGCGGCGACCGCTGCCGCGCCCAGGGCCAGCCGGCGGATCCCGGCCCGCTTGTGCTGTGGGGCCATGCCTGCTCCTTTCTTCGCTCTGGTCCGGACTACTGACGAGGTTTTTGTTATTGACGGGCAGTCATATGAAGTCAGCCATAGAAAAGCCAAGCGCGCCAGTGCCGTTGCGGCTTTCGAGTGCTGGGCTCGCCCGTGCGGGTGAGCCGATCGAAAGGAAAGAGAGAATTCGTGTCGCTGCTTGACATCCGCGTCCCCGCTGTTGTGCTGCGGATCGACCGGAATCCTTTTCACCACGGAACGCTGGGGGCCGTGCGTTCGCTCGGCAGAGCGGGAGTGGAGGTACACGTCGTCGCGGATGGCGCGGGAAGTCCCGTCGGGGCGTCGCGTTACGTACGTCAAATGCATCCCCCGCCGCTCCCCGGAGCGTCGCCGGAGGAAATCCTCGCCGCGCTGCGCCGCGTGGCCGACCGGATCGCGCGGCCCGCCGTCCTGGTCACGATGGACGACGCGAGCGCGATCGCCGTGGCCCGGATGCGGGACGAACTCGCGCCCTCCTACCTCCTGCCGGCGATGCCGGGCACCCTGGCCGAGCGCGTCGCCGACAAGGCGGAACTGGCCGCCGTGTGCGCGGCCGCCGATGTCCCGCACCCGGTGACGCTGGTCCCGGACAGCCCGGCCGAGGTAGCCGACGCCATGCGGCGGCTCGGGCTGCCGGTGGTGGCGAAGTGGAGCCGTCCCTGGCTGCTGCCCGCCGGCAGCGGGCTGCGCAGCACGGTGCTGGTGCGGTCCGTACCGCAGGCCCGGGAACTGTTCCTGCGCACCGGTGAGGCGGGCAGCCGGCTGCTGCTCCAGGCGTACCTGTCACCGGGGCCGGACCGGGACTGGTTCTTCCACGGCTACGCCGACCACGCGGGCCGCGTGCGCGCGGGCGGGCCGGGCCGCAAGCAACTGGCCTGGCCGCGGGGGGCGGGGCTGACCGCGGTGGGCTGCTGGACGCCCAACACCCAGGTGCAGGAGCTGGCCGAGCGGCTCACCGGCGAGCTGGGCTACCGGGGCATCTTCGACCTCGACTTCCGCCGCTGCGGCACGACGGGCCGCTACCACCTGCTCGACTTCAACCCGCGCGCCGGCGCCCAGTTCCGGCTCTTCGCGGACAGCGCGGGCCTGGACGTCGTACGGGCCCTGCACCTGGATCTGACGGGCCGTTCACTGCCGGCCGGGGCCCCGATGGCCGGGCGGGCTTTCGTGGTGGAGAACTACGCGCCCCTGGCGGCGCTGCGTGCGGCGCCGGGCGGGCGCGAACTGGCCTGGTACGCCGCGGACGACCGCTCCCCCGGACGGGTCATGTGGGCCCAGTGGTGCCGGCACGTGTCCCACCGGCTGCGTGAGCGGCTGGGCACGACGGCGGCGCCGACGCCCCGGCTGATCCCCCGGGCAGCCTCGCCCTCCCTGACCGACAACGAGAAAGCGAGCAGTTGATGGTGTACGACCTTCTGGTGGTGGGCGCAGGCCCGTACGGTCTGTCGATCGCGTCCCACGCCGCGGCCGCCGGGCTGAACCTGCGCGTGTTCGGCCGGCCCATGGCGTCCTGGCGGGACAACATGCCCCGCGGCATGTTCCTGAAGTCGGAACCGTGGGCGTCCAACCTCTCCGACCCGGCCGGGCAGTGGCGTCTGGACGTCTACTGCGCCGAGCACGGCCTGACGGCACGTCATGCGAAGCCGATTCCGGTCGAGGCGTTCGCGGAGTACGGCCTGTGGTTCGCGCGGCACGCCGTGCCGGCGGTGGACGAGCGCACGGTGACCCGTGTGGCGGCCGGGCCGGGCGGTTTCACGGCGGTCACCGAGGACGGGGAGGAGGTGCAGGCGCGGACGGTGGCCCTGGCGGTCGGTGTGATGCCGTTCGTCGAGGTACCGCAGGCACTGCGCGGGCTGCACCCCGCGCTGGTGACGCACAGCAGCCACCACAGCGACCTCGACCGCTTCCGCGACAAGGACGTCACGGTGATCGGCGGCGGGCAGGCGGCCCTGGAGACGGCGGCGCTGCTCGCCGAGCAGGGCACGCGCGTCCGTGTGCTGGCGCGGGCGGAGCAGCTGCGGTGGAACGATGTGCCGCCGCCCTGGGAGCGCCCCTGGTACCAGTCGGCCCGCTCCCCCCACAGCGGCCTCGGCCCCGGCTGGCGGAACTGGTTCTACGCGGAGCGCCCGAACCTCTTCCGGCGGCTGCCGGAGCCGACCCGGGCACGCATCGCGACCACGGCGCTGGGGCCGGCGGGCGCGTGGTGGGTGCGGGACCGGGTGGAGGGCGTGGTGGAGCTGCTGCCGGGCCATGAGGTCACCGCGGCCTGTGCGGTGCCGGGCGGGGTACGGCTGGACATGACGAGCCGTACGGGTGCCCTGCGCAGCCTGGAGACCGAACACGTCATCGCCGCCACGGGGTTCCGGGCGCGTTGCGACCGGCTCGGACTGCTCTCCCCCGAGCTCCGCGGAACGCTGGCGGCGCTGCCGGACGGCTCCCCGGAGGTCGGGCGCAGCTTCGAGTCCTCCTACCCCGGCCTGTTCCTCGCGGGGCTGGTGACGGCCTCGGGCTTCGGCCCGGCCATGCGCTTCGTGCAGGGCGCGGCCTTCACGGCGTCGACGCTCGTGAGGGGCGTACGCCGCCGGCTCGGGGCGATGCCGGTGGGCGGCGTCGTTCCCGCTCCGGTGGACAGCAGCCGGAGCGAGTCGGTGTCGCCGGTACACCGCTGACGGGGGACGCACACGGTGACCCAGGGCCGCTGACGGCGACAGCGTCGTCAGCGGCCCGCCCTTGTGCCGGGAACGGCGGTCGAGCGAGTCGGTGTGCCGCGACGGCCGACACCCCCCGGACCTGGGTCGACGGGGGGTGCGGGTGCTGCTGTCCCGGGAGTGCGGGTGCCGGAGAGGTTGCGTCCGGCACCACGGTGCCTCGGGAGCGGCTAGCGGGACATGGTGGTGCGGCTGCGGCGGTACATCATCACTCCGCCCGCGATCAGGACGGCGCTGGCGGCCGATGCCGCCGCCAGGGACTCGCTGCCGGTCTCGGCCAGCTGGGGCAGGGTGCCGTCCTCCTCCTTCTCGACCACTTCGGTGATGGACGAGTCCTCGCTGTCCGGAGACGTGGAACGCGGCTTCTCACTGTCGCGCGGGACGGAACCGTCCTTGGCGGGGGGCGTCCGCTCCTCGTCCGTCGGCGGCTTGTCGTCGTGGCCGTCGCCGTAGCCGCCGTCGTGCGAGCCGTTCTCGCAGTGGTTGTCGAGCGCGTCGTTGAACAGCGCGCCGCCGTCGATGGTGTTGCCGCAAGCGTTCACGGGCACATCGAGCGGCACCTGCACGTTGTTCCCGGAGAGGACACCGGGGGAACCCTTCACGACCGCTGACGCGTCCGCGCCCGCGTCGTGGTCCTTCGACTTGTGCGAGGTGTTGCCGCAGGAGTTGCCGAACGCCGTGTTGAGCGCCGCGAGCACGTTGACGGTGTTGCCGCACACGTTGACCGGCACGTCGACCGGCACCTGCACGCTGTTCCCGGACAGCACACCGGGGGAATCCTTCGCCACTCCCGACGCGTCGGAGTCAGCGAGGGCGGGGCTGCCGTACAGGGACAGAAGCCCCGTGGCGGCGGCCGCCGCGAACGCTCCCTTGCTCAGGGTCTGTCGCATTGCAGTTGTCCTCCTGCTTGAAGAATTGGGGCAGCCGGCCTCGGAGCGGAGAGCCACATCCAGGGCCGGCGGTATGGCGGCATGAACAGGTCGCAGCGCTGAACAGGGATCAGGCGTGTCGAATGCCGGCTCGCATCCCCGGCAGATCAAGGGCAGAAGCGGCGGCCGCCGCAACGGTCATTGCCTCCTTGAGCACTGCGCGTTCCTTTCTCGTGGCGCCGCATGCTCTACTGCCTCAACAACCCGGTGCGGGACAATTGGTTCCGCAGGTTCACCCGGTTGGCCCGCGCCCCGCCTCAATCCCGCCGCTGGTCCGCCTGTTCGATGGCCCGGGCGAGTTCGCGCACCGCCCCGTCCTCCGTGATGTCGGACAACGCGCGTGCCTGCTCGGCGAGTTCGGCGAAGCCGGCCGGGGCTCCCGGAATGCGGTGGTGGTTGTCGTCCCGCGAGCGGAGGGCGTCGGCGAAGTAGGCCGCCACCGCGGTGACCTGGAAACGGCTGGGGGCGGCACGCAGGGAGTCGCGCAGGGCGTCGGTCTCCAGGTCGCCGGTCTCCTCGTGCGGGTCGCGGGTGCCGGGGTCGAGCCAGCGGACGGTTGCGGTGGCGAGATGACCCTCGGCACCGGGCTTCGTGCGGACCGCGTACAGGGCGGTGACGGTGTGGCCGGGGCCGACCTCGCCGCCGTCGACGCGGTCGTCGCGGAAGTCCCCGTCGGCGACGCGGCGGTTGTCGTAGCCGACGAGGCGGAACTCCTCGACCGTCTCGGGGTCGAAGGCGACCTGGGCCTTGGCGTCGCGGGCGGTGAGGTCGACGTTGCGCGGAAGCTGCTCGGAGAAGACCGTGCGGGCCTCCTCGGAGTCGGAGACGTAGACGGTGTGGCCGTCGCCCCGGTCGGCGAGCTTCTCCATGAGGGCGTCCCCGTAGTCACTGCCGACGCCCACTCCGAAGAGGGTGATGCCGTGCTCGCGGCGTTCGCCGGAGATCCGCTCCAGGATCGACTCCGCGTCGGTGTCGCCGGTGTTGGCGAGGGCGTCCGAGACGAGGACGACCCGGTTGGTGGCGCCCTCGCGCAGACCCTCGACAGCCGTCTCGTAGCCGGTCTCGACACCGGCGGCGAGGTTGGTGGAGTCCTGGGTGTCCAGGTCGGAGATGGCGTCCTGGATCTCGTCGCGGTGGCCGTCGAGGCGGGTCATGGGCATGACGGTCTCGGCCTCGTCGCTGAAGGTGACGAGCGCGACCGAGTCGTCGTCGCGCAGCCGGTCCGTCATCACGGCGAGGGACTCCTGGGCGAGGTCCAGGCGGCCCGGTTCGGCCATGGAGCCCGAGACGTCGATGACGAACGTGAGGGCGGCGGGCGGGCGTTCGCCGGTGCGTTCCGCGGTGCGGGTGGCCAGGCCGACGCGGATCAGGGACCAGTCCTCTTCGCCGGTGCGGGCGCCGTCCACGGTGACCGAGAAGCCGTCGCCGTCGGGGCGTTCGTAGTCCTGGCGGAAGCTGTTGACGAACTCCTCGGGGCGGATCGTCGACGGGTCGGGGAGCCGGCCGTCGGCGAGGGCGCGGCGGGCGTAGTCGTAGGAGGCGGTGTCGACGTCGAGGGCGAAGGTGGAGAGGTGGTCGGGGTCCTCCCGGCGATCGTCCCGTTCGTCGGCGTACTGGCTCTGGGCGGGTGCGGGCCGGCCCGCGCTGCGGTCGTGGCGGTCTGCGGCCTTGCTGCTCTCGCCGGTGTCGGCGCTCCCGCCGCACGCGGTGAGCAGCAGGCCGCTCGCCGCCGTGAGCGCGAGCAGCGCCTTCCGTGTCCGGAACCGCTCCATCATCCGTACCCCCTGCATCCGTCGGCGTCGGCTTCTTGCGACTGTGACGGCGCAGGGGGCCCGAACGTGCGGTACGGGGCGTTGCGGAAGCGTCTCGAAGCGGCCACGGGGGACGGCCTTCGAGACCGGTGGGTGATCCTCCGTTGACCTAGGAGACGACGTCCTTGCGGGCGAAACCGCGGAAGGCCAGGGCGAACAGTACGAGGGCGTACGTCACGGAGACCGACGTGCCCTGGATCATGTCCGACCACTCCAGCTGGGGCCGGACGGCGTCGAGCCAGGCGTACTGCCAGTGCGCGGGCAGGAAGTCGCGCCAGTCGCCGAGGGCCGTCACCTCGTCGAGGACGCTGCCGATGATGGTGAGGAACACCGCGCCGCCGACCGCGCCGAGCGGGGCGTCCGTCCGGGTCGACAGCCAGAACGCGAGCGCCGCGGTGACCAGTTGGGACACCATGATGTACCCGACAACGATCAGCAGGCGCTGGGCCGCCGTGCCGGTGGGCAGGGTGCCGCCGGTGGGCAGCTGGAGCGGGCCCCAGCCGTAGGCGGCCGTGCCGACGGCGAGGGCGACGACCGGGAGCAGGACCATCGCGGCCAGGCTCAGGGTGAGTCCGACGGCGAGCTTGGACCACAGCAGCCGGGCCCGGGGCACGGGGGCCGCGAGCAGGTAGCGCAGGGACGACCAGCTCGCCTCCGAGGCGACCGTGTCGCCGCAGAACAGGGCGACGGGGATGACGAGCAGGAAGCCGGCCGCGGAGAAGAGGTTGACCGCGGCGAAGTTCGCCCCGGACGCCGTCGCCGTGTCCATGAGGTTGACGCGGTTGTTGTTGCCGCCCGGGTCGCCGCCGACCTGGAAGGCGATGAGCAGGATGATCGGCAGGGCGAGCAGGACGCCGCCCATGACCATCGTGCGGCGCCGCTTCAGCTGCCGGACCAGCTCGACGCGGAAGGGCAGGGTGCGGCCCGCGCGGTAGCCGTCGGCGACCTCGACGGGCGGCTCGGCGAGCGTGCTCATGCTTCGGCTCCGATCAGGGTGAGGAAGGCGTCCTCCAGGCGGCGGTGGGGGCCGACCGACCGCACCGCCACGTCCAGCCGTACGAGGTCGGCGACCAGGCGCTGCGGGGTGCCGTCGGCGTCGAGCTGGACCAGCAGGCCCTCCTCGGCGCGCACGGCCGAGGCGACGCCGGGCAGGGCGGTGACCTTCTCCACGACGGGACCGTCCACGGGCGTGGCCGTGCCCACCAGGAGGGTGTCGCCCGAGCCGACGATGTCCTCGACCGGGCCCGCCTGAACGAGCCGGCCGTGGTCCATCACCACGAGGTGGGTGCAGGTCTGCTCGACCTCCGCGAGGAGGTGGCTGGAGACGATGACCGTGCGGCCGGCGGCGGCGTAGCGGATCATCACCTCGCGCATCTCGCGGATCTGGGGCGGGTCGAGGCCGTTGGTCGGCTCGTCGAGTATGAGCAGGTCCGGAAGGCCGAGCATGGCCTGGGCGATGGCGAGCCGCTGGCGCATGCCCTGGGAGTAGGTGCGCACCGCGCGGGCGAGGGCGTCGCCCAGTCCGGCGATCTCCAGGGCCTCCTCCAGGTGCGCGTCCTCGGGCGGACGGCCCGTAGCGCGCCAGTACAGCTCCAGGTTCTCGCGGCCGGACAGGTGCGGCAGGAAGCCCGCCCCCTCGACGAAGGCGCCGACCCGGGAGAGGACCGGGGCGCCGGGGCCGATGGCGTGGCCAAAGACCCGGATCTCACCGCCGTCGGGCTTGATCAGGCCCATCAGCATGCGCAGGGTGGTCGTCTTGCCCGCCCCGTTGGGGCCGAGCAGGCCCAGGACCTGGCCCTTCTCCACACGGAAGGACAGGTCCTCGACCGCGTACCGGTCGGACGCCTTCGCGTAGCGCTTGGTCAGGTCCGTGATCTGCAGGGGGACTTCGGCGAGTGCCGGGTCCGGCGGGGCGGGGGCGGCCGTGCGGCGGCGTCCCGTGAGGATCAGGGCCGAAGCGATGCCGGCGCCGGCGAGCGGCAGCCACCAGACCCAGGCGGGCAGGGCGCCCTGGGTGTCGCGCTGTCCGAGCGCGGAGGGGATCCTCAGGCCGCCCTCGAGGGAGACGGTGTACGTCGCCGGGGCCGTCGGGGAGGCGTAGCCGAGGTCTGTCGAGGCGAGGACCAGGCGCAGCCGGTGGCCGTCGTCGACCTCGTGGTCGATCGCCGGGAGCGTGATGGTGACGACCTTGCCGGCCTTGGCGCCCTCGACCCTGATGGGCGTCACCAGCTGGGAGGGCAGCACCGGCTGGGTGCGGCCCGGGCCGACGTCGTAGACCTTCGCGAAGAGCACGGCGTCGTCGCTGGTGGACTTCACGTGGACGGTCGCCGTCGGGGAGCCGGTGATCTGGACGTCGTCCCGGAAGGGCGCCGACTCGAACGCGGCGAACTGGCCGGGGAAGTCGAGGGAGACACCGATGCCGAGCGTGGAGAGCTGGCTGAGACCGCCGGCGCCGCCGAGGCCGGGCAGGGCGGAGACGCCGGGCGGGCTGGCGCCGGGCGGGTTGTCGAAGCTCTGCTCGCGGCCGGCCAGGGCGATGGAGCGCTGCTTGCTCTCCAGGCCGGGGTAGCGGTCCGAGGTCACTCCGGTCAGGCGGGGCTCGCCGTCGCCGGAGCCCATGCCGAGGGTGCGGGTGACGCGGAAGGCGGGGCCGGTGTCGGCGCCCTTGTCGTCCTTCAGGTAGCGGTCGAACCAGGACGTCACGCGGCCCTGGACGCGGCCGGTCTCCATGTCGCCGCCGTCGTGGCCGCCCGCGATCCAGTCGACGTCGACGGGAGCGCCGTTGGCGCGGATCGCCTTCGCGGCCTGGTCGGACTGGCCCAGCGGGAAGAGGGAGTCGGACTGGCCCTGCATCAGCAGCGTCGGCACCTTGATGTCCTTGCCCACCGCGGACGGTGAACGCTCCTCCAGGAGTTTGCGCGCCTGTGCGTCCGGCTTGCCCGACTCGGCGACCCGCTCGTACATCCGGCACAGCGCGGGCTCGAACTTCTCGCAGCCGCCGCCGGAGTTGACGAAGATGCCGGCCCAGAGCTTCTTGAACACGCCGTTCGGGAACAGGGCGTCGGCGAGGTTCCAGTACGTGATCGCCGGGGCGATGGCGTCGACGCGGCTGTCGTGGCCCGCCGTGAGCAGGGCGATCGCGCCGCCGTAGGAGCCGCCGGCCATGCCGACGCGGGGGTCGCCCTTCTTGTCGAGCTCGACCTGGGGCTGCTTCGCCAGCCAGTCGATGAGCTGGGAGACGTCGGCGACCTCGCCCTTCGGGTCGTTCAGCCCGATCTTGCCGTTCGACTTGCCGAAGCCGCGGGCCGACCAGGTCAGGACCGCGTAGCCGTCCCGGGCGAGGTCCTCGGCCTGCTGCCGTACGTCGTTCTTGCTGCCGCCGAAGCCGTGCCCGAGCAGGACGGCGGGGCGTCGGCCGGCGCCGCCGGAGGTGAAGTACGAGGTGTCGATGCGGACGCCGTCGGCGGTGGGAAGGGCCCGGTCTTCGCGGTGGACCGGGGGCGCCTCGTCGTTCGCGACGGCCGTCCACGTTCCCGCTCCCGCGAGGACGACGACGGCGGCCCCGGCGGCGAGGAGCCTCCGGGGCCTCCGAAGCAGCCCGTTCAGTCCGGGCAGTCGAAGATCCATGCGTCAACGGTACGGGGTGAACCTGTCGAACAGTTGTCGACCGGAGGCCGAACCGGAACCCCTCCCAGGGGAGTACGGGGCCCTTCGGCGTACCGCGTCCGCGGTACGCCGGCCAGGGACACCCGGTCACACGGAAGATTCTTTTGCTCTTGGATCGATGGGCAGAGCACCGATCACACCGCACTTTTACATGCGAACAAATACCGAGACAGAATGTGATCACAATCGGAATCTCAAGTTCCGCGAAAATAATTGTGATGTGACGCCGATCACATCGGTAAAGCATTGATCAAGCGGAGTCGGTACTTCGTATACTGTCCGGGCGGACGACGCCGCGGACAGACCAACCCTTCAATCTTCCGCCCGCGAGGCGCTATCGAAGGGCCGTCTGCGCAGTTCGTGTGACCGAACGGCAAGGGGGAAAGCATGCTTCACGCGAAGACACGCACCGTTAGTCCGTACCAGCCCAGTTTCTGATCAGTAGCTCCGCCTGACGCGCGTCCCAGAGGATTTGTTCACCTCATTCCTCTTCTCTGACGGCGTGGTGGGCGTGCTGGCCTGGTGAAATGACCACGGACATAACACTGACATCGACGCCGAGCGAACCGGCGTTGGCGTGCATGCCCGCGGGATGACTACGCAGCCAGGCGAGCAGCGCAACTTTTCACACCAATAGGCGGAGCTCCGACGCCCCACCGTCGGACGAACCCATGAGGTTTGACAGGTGACACTGAACAGTTCCTTGAGAGAGCCCCACCTCAAATTAGGGAACGATCACTTGAGAATATTGCAACTCGTCTCCCAAGGCTGCACCATGACGCAGGTCGCCCGCCGAATGGACATGAGCGACCGCACACTCCGGCGTAAACTCCGGTCGATCTGCGAACGCGTCGACGTGGAAACCCCGATAGAAGCAGTGGTGTGGGCCGTGCGCCGAAGAATCATCTGATCCGGGAACGCGCGGCAGACAGGTCGATGCGGCGGGTGACGGTTAGCGGAGGAAACCGTCACCCGCCGCCCCTCTTCCCGCTCCGCCCTTCTTCCCGCTCCGCCTCACTTCCCGCTCCGCCGCGGTCCCCGCTCCGCCCCTCCTCCCCGCTGCCCCGCGGTCCCGCGACACCGCGCCCGGCGCCGCGGACTGTCACGCCGCCCGATGGCCGAGCCGAACCGGGCCGCCCGGGTCTGCCGACGGTGGCCGATGCCGGTCAATTCGTTGTCCGGCGGCAGCGCCCCGCGATAGAAAGCCCCTGTGGCTGGAGAAAAGATTGAATATCCCCGGGGCCGGTCTTCCGCGTCGGCTGTCGAAAGTCCCGTGGACTCGTCGGTCGAACAACTGCTGAGACGGCTCGGGTTGGGATCGTTGAGCGCCTCGGAGATCTACTCCTATCCCGGCCGGAACGAGAACTGGTCGGGTATCACGGACACCGGCGACTCGGTATTCACGAAAAGACTCAAGGGAAACCCCAAGGAATCCCTGAAACGGTATCGGAGAATTCTGCTCTTCGAGCGCCTCGCACGGGAAGGGGTCCGCCCCTTCCCGCGCCCGGAGTTCCTCGGGGGTGACGAGGAGCAGCGGCTGCTGGTGTTCCGGATGTTGGACGGCATCAGATCCGGCAGCGAACTCGCCGCGGACCAGGAGTTCACCGAGTCCATGTCGGCGGAGGCCGGACGGACACTGGCGGCGCTGCACCAGCTCCCGTACGAGGTCGAGGATTTCCCGGAAGCGGATCCCCATCCGTACCCGCCGGTCGAGGACCTGCGGTCGCTTCCGCTGGAGAGCTACGTCAACGCCACCGGTGCCTTCGTCGAGGCGTGGGGGCTGCTGCAGCGCGACGCCGTGCTGGTCGAGGAGCTGGAGCGGCTCCGAGCGGCCGAGGCGGGGGCCGCTCGCGTGCCCATTCACGGTGACCTGCGGCTGGATCAGTTCCTGATCGGCGACACGGAGTTCTACGTCAACGACTGGGAGGAGTTCCGGCTCGGCGACCCGGCACGCGATGTCGGATCGTACGTCGGCGAGTGGCTGCACCGTGCGGTGCTGCGGATTCCCGCACAGGAGACGGACGACGCGTTCTCAGCCGTGCTCACCCACGAGGAGGTCGTGGCACGGGGCAGCGAGGAGCTGACCCGCGTTCTGCCGTTGATCTCCGCCTTCCACCGGGGTTACCGCGAGGGCGGCGGCCCCGACGACGACGGGCTCGTGGTGCGTGCCACGTCCTACGCCGGATGGCACCTGATCGACCGGCTGATCGCCTCGACCAGGGAGAGCGGCCGGCTGTCGGCCATCGTCCGGGCGGCGGCGGGCATCGGCAGGACCGCACTACTGGATCCGCGGAGCTTCGTCTCCACGGTCGGACTCGGGGAGGCAGCATGAGCACGCGCATCGAGGAGACCGTCACGGCCGCACCCCGGCCGGCGCCGTTCGACGCACAGGAGGGAGCGGTCCCGGAGCTCGCGGCGGGGCTCCGCCGGGCGCTGGAGGACGTACGGATCACGCCGGACGGCAGGACGGCATGGGTGCGTGACGACGAAGTGACCGCCGAGTCCGCGTCGGCGATGCGCTTCCTGCTCGCCCGCACCCTGTACGAAGTGCTGCACACCGGGCGCGGGGTCAAGGACCGCGAGGCGCCCAGGACCCTGCGCGCGCCGCACTTCGAAGCACGGCTGGCACAGGCGACTCCGCACCGCGAGACGGTCGCCGCGGGGATTCTCACCGGGCGGCGGACGGCGGCCGGCCGGCCGGTCGTGCAGATCGACGGCCTGCGCGTGAACGTACCGGACTCGGTCACGCTGCGGGACACCGGGCGTACGGCGGGCGATCCCGCCCGCCCGGTGGTGCGGATGAACCTCCCGTCGGCCCGCCCACTCGTCTCTCCCGGGTTCTTCCTCGTGGACAGCGGCGCGGGCCGCACCACCGGCGGCGGCGCTCTGCTGCGGCTCTATCTGCGGGTGGCCGACGCCGACGCGGCGCCCGAGCTGTGGCATGCCGTGCTGAGCGCCCTGGAGAGCCGCTCCGCGACCTACCGGGCGAAGATCATCTCGAATCCGGCGAGCCTGCCGCGCAACGACGGCATGGTCGTCTACCTGGGCTCGGGTTCCTGGGACGCCGTCGGCACGGTGGTCGACAGCGCCCTGGCCACCGCCCTGCCGGAGGGACCCGCCCCCGCTTTCGCCCATGTGCTCGCGCCGGGTGTGACCGCAGCGTGGGAGCCGAAGGACAGGCGTACGGGCATGCGCGGACTGAGCTTCGGCGAACACCGGGCGCATGTGGTCGCGCGGGCCTTCGTGGATGCGGCGGAACGGCACCGTGAGCGGCCGACGGCCGCCGAGCTGGCCTCCGCGTGCATCGCGGCGAACGTGGATCCCGCCGACCCCGCCCGCAATCTCGACTCGGACGACTGGCCGTGGAAGACGGCCCTCCGGTCCGCGATCTGAGCCGTCCGCCGTGTCGCCGACGGCCGGCCGGATGTCACCGCACACTGCAGGAGGTCCCTCACCATGGCCAGAGAACCACGCCCGGACGGCACGGACGAACTGCGTGTCTTCGCGCAGCTTCTGAAGGACCGTAAGGCGACCGTCGCCGCCGCGGTGGTGCTGAGCCTGCTCTCCGCCGCCGCCACCCTCGTCCTCCCCCTCCAGGTGCGCGACCTGGTGATGGCCCTCGCCGGGGACGAACGTCCCGTCGGCCCGCTGCTGACGATGGCGGGCCTCGCGGTGGGCGCCGGGCTCGCGTCGGCGCTGTCCTCCTACCTGCTCGCCCGCGCCGGTGAGGGCCTGGTCTCCGAGGCACGGCTGCGCATCGCCTCGCACATCCTGACCCTGCCGCTGCGGCGGGTGCGGCGGGAGGGGGCCGGCAACCTGGTGGCCCGGGCCAACTCCGACAGCACACAGCTGCGTTCCGTGGTGGACGTCGGCGTGGCTCAGATTCCGTCCTCGCTGTTCCTGGCCGTCGGCACCCTGATCGCCATGGGCCTGCTGGACGGCGTCCTGCTGCTCGTCGTGCTCGCCACGTTCACGATCGCCGGTGTCGGCATCTTCCTGTGCGTGCGGTCGATCCGCGGCGGTGTGGAACGGCAGCAGAACGCCGTCGGCACCATGTCCCAGCACATGACGGCGGCCGTGCTGTCACTGCCCACGGTCAAGGCGTTCCTCGCCGAACGGCAGGTGGCGTCCACGCTGGGCCACAGCATCGAGGACGCGCGCAGGGCCGCGGTCTCGGTCGCGCGGGTGACCGCCCTGGTCGGACCCACGATGCAGCTCGGCCAACAGCTCTCGATCGTCGCGGTGATGGTCACCAGCGGCGCCCGGCTCGCCTCCGGGGACCTGGGCATCGGCGAGTTCGCCGCCTTCATCGTCTACCTGCTGCAACTCGTCGCGCCGCTGACCCTGCTGGTCTCGGGGGTCGCCAGAATGCAGAGCGGTCTGGCGGCGCGCGCCCGCCTGAACAGCGTGCTCACGATCGCGCCCGAGGATCCCGGGGCCGCCTTCCCCATCGAGCCGTCACCGACCGCGCCCGCGGTGGAGTTCGAGGCGGTCACCTTCCGGGACGGCGGGCGCGCCATCATCCACGAGGCGACCTTCGCGGCCCCCGCGCGTGGGCTCACCGCCATCGTCGGGCCGTCGGGGGCGGGAAAGACGACGCTGCTCGGCCTCACCGAACGCTTCCTCCTGCCGGAGTCCGGCCGAATCTCCGTCTGCGGAGTGCCGGTCGAACACTGGCCCCTGCACCAGTTGCGCGGCGCGATCAGCTACGTCGACCAGAGCTACACCCTCGTGGAAGGCACCGTACGGCAGAACCTCCTGCTCGGGCGGGACGACGAGTCGGGTGCCCTGCCGGACACGGAGCTGTGGCGGGCGCTGGAGGCACTGGCGCTGCGCGACGCCGTGGAAGCGCTGCCGGACGGTCTGGACACCGAGCTGGGACGGGCCGAGGACCTGTCGGGCGGTCAGCGGCAGCGGCTGGCGGCCGCCCGCGTCCTGCTGCGGGAATCGCGTGTCGTCCTGTTCGACGAACCGACCTCCCAACTCGACAGCGAGAACGAGGAACGGCTGCGGACCCTGATGCGCACCCTCGCCGAGGAGCGCGCGGTGCTCGTGATCGCGCACCGCATCTCCACGGTGCAGGACGCCGATCTGATCGTGGTCGTGGACGAGGGACGCACCGTCGACCGGGGCACCCACGAGGAGCTGCTGGCGCGCTGCGCGCTCTACCGGGAGCTGGTGCACGGACAGTCGCTGCGCGGCGGCGGTGCGCGGCAGCCGGCCGGCGGCGAGCCGGTGCGGGCCACCCCGGCGGTCGGGGCGGTGGTCCGGTGACCAGCGCGGCGACCGCGGTCGAACCGGTCGGGGCGCGGCGCCTGCTGGTGATCGGGACGGGTTCGGTCACCGCCGCGCATCTGCCGTTCTGGGCGAGCTGGCTGAAGGTCGCCCACCCCGGGACGGAAGTGCGGTACGTGCTGACGGGGGCCGCCGCCAGGTTCGTCACCCGGGAGTCTCTGGTCGCCATCGGCGGCGGTGAGGTGCTGGCGGACCGGTGGCCCGACGAGCCGGAGCCGAGGGCGCGGCACGTGGACCTCGCGCAGTGGCCCGACACGGTCGTCGTCTTCCCGGCGACGCTGAACTACCTGGCCAGGCTGGCCCTGGGACTGGGCGACTCGCCCTCGCTCCTCGCGCTGCAGTGCACGCGGGCGGCGATCGCGCTGGCACCCGCGCTGCCGCCCGGCGGCACGGAGAGCGCGGCGTACGCCGACCACACCGCCAAGCTCCGCGCACGGCGCAACGTGGTCGTCGTACCGCCCCATCCCGGCCGCAGCACGACCAGCGGAAGGCGCGAAGCGTGGGCGCCCGCGTCCTTTCCCGACGTGCTGTCCGCGGCCGACCGGCTGCGGGCGGCGCTGGAGGCACCGTCCCTCGGCGGCCCCGACGGGTCCGAGCCGGAAACCGTATCCACCCGACACCGCACGGAGACAGCACGATGACCACCGAAACACACCGGCCGGCCGATGCCGAGCCGACATCCGGCCCGAACACCGAACCGGGCGGGAACAGCAGCGCCTACGGCGAGTCGCTCGCCGACGTCTACGACTCGCTCTACCCCGCCGCGGGCCCCGCCATCGACTCGATGGTCGGCTTCCTCCAGGAGCTGCGCCCCGCCCCGGCCTCTCTGCTCGAACTCGGGGTCGGGACCGGCCGGCTGGCCATCCCGCTGGCCGAGAACGGCTACCGGGTCCACGGCGTGGACGCATCCCCCGCGATGCTGGCGAAACTCCACGAGAACGACCCCACCGGCAGTGTCACCACCGCGGTGGGCGACTTCAGCGCGCTGGTCGTCGAGGAGCGTTACGACCTCGTGCTCACCGCCCTCAACACCTTTTTCATGCTGCCCACCCAGGAGCAGCAGATCAGTTGCCTGCGCGGCATTCACGACGCGCTCGCGGACGGCGGGGTCGCGGTCTTCGAGACGTACAACCCGCAGGTGTACCACCGGCTCACCGAGGCGACGACCCGGGTCGGTCATCTGGCGCCGGACGCGCTGCTGCTCGACACGGTCCAGGTGAACCAGTCGCTGCAGTCCGTCCTGGTCGTCCACACGATCATGAGCGCCGGCGGGCTGCGGAAGGTACCCGAGGTCAGCCGGTACGCCTGGCCTGCCGAGTTCGACGTGATGGCCCGGCTCGCGGGTCTGCGCGTGACGGGCCGCTGGGCCGACTGGGACCGCAGCCCGGTCACGGATCGAGCGGAGAAGCACGTCTACGTGGTGGAGCGACAAAGCGTATGACTACCTTGACGAGGTGATGTGTTAACGCAATACTTCATCCAGTTAGTACAGCACTCTGGAGGTACGACATGACTCAGCCGGCGCTGGAGGTCGACGGCCTGCGAAAGAGGTACGGCAGACGTCAGGCAGTCGCGGACATGACCTTCGGTATCCGCGCCGGTGAGCTGTTCGGCTTCGTGGGAAGCAACGGGGCGGGCAAGACCACCACGATGCGGATCGTCCTCGGCGTCCTCACGCCCGACGAGGGAGAGGTCCGCTGGCGCGGCCGTCCGGTCGATTTCGCCGCCCGCAGGCAGTTCGGTTACATGCCCGAGGAGCGCGGCCTGTATCCACGGATGAAGGTCGGCGAACACCTGCGGTACCTGGGCGAGTTGCACGGCCTGCCGTCGACTTCCGCGCGCAGGGCGGCCGACCGGTGGATCGAGCGGCTGGAGCTCTCCCGGTACGCCTCCGAGGAGGTCCAGAACCTCAGCCTCGGCAACCAGCAGCGGGTCCAGCTGGCCGCGGCGCTGGTCCACGGCCCGGAGGCGCTGGTCCTCGACGAGCCGTTCTCGGGCCTGGATCCGGTGGCGGTGGACGTCATGCACGACGTGCTCGTCGAACGGGCCGCCGACGGAGTGCCCGTCATGTTCTCCAGTCACCAGCTGTCGCTCGTCGAGCGCGTCTGCGACCGGGTCGGCATCGTCTCCGGCGGCCGCCTCATCGCCTGCGGCACGATCGAGGAGCTGAGTGAGAACGCCGACCGACGACTGATGGTCGACACCCCGGAGGCGGGCGAGAACTGGGCCGCGGGGCTGCCGGGCGTAACGGTCGTGAGCCGCGAGGGCACCCGTACGCGGCTTCGCCTGGCAAAGGGCGCGGACGACCAGCGGGTCCTGCACGCGGCGCTGGCCACCGGGCCGGTTACCGCCTTCGTGTCCGAACAACCGCCGCTGTCCGACCTGTACCGCGACCTGGTCACCACAACCGGCGCGCACGGGGTGGACGCCGGGCGGATGCCGGGCACGGGCACGACGGCCGGCGTCGCGACGACAGCGAACGACACAAACGGGGACGACGAGACATGAGCACAGTGACACGAGCGCCGGGCGACACGCACGGCCCGGACGTCCCGGACGGGGAAAGCGCCTGCGCCCAGGGCGGGGGCACCGCCGGCCCGCAGCACGGCACCGGCGCGCTGTCGGCCCGCCGAGCGGTCGGCCTGGTCGCCCGGCGCGAGATCAACAGCCGGATGCGCACCAGATCCTTCGTCCTGAGCACCCTGGGGCTGTTGCTCGGCCTCGGCGTCTACGCCCTCGTGATTTTCCTTGCCGAGGACGGTCCGGCCAAGGTCGGCGTCGAGCGGGAGGTCGCGGCGATGCGCCCGGTACTCGCCGCGGTCGCCGAAAGGGCGGACGGCGACTTCGAGTTCGTCACCGTCGACAGCGACCGTACGGACCGGATCCTGCGCGACGGGGACCTCTCCGCCGTGCTCGGCGGCACCGACGGGCAGCTCACGCTCTCCGTGGAACGTGAGGCGGACGAGAAACTGCTCGCCGTGGTGCGCGCCACGGTCGCCGAGGAGCGCACCGCCCGGGAGCTCGAACGCGCCGGCGTGGACCCCGTGGAGTTCAGGGAGCGCGTGGCATCGTCCACCGTGAAGGTCCACGCACTCGAGCCGTCGGACACGAGCGCGGCCGAGCAGTTCGCGCTGATCGTCTCCTCCACCGGGCTGCTGTACTTCTTCTTCATCTTCTACGGGATCACCCTGGCCCAGGGTGTGGTGGAGGAGAAGACCAGCCGCGTGGTGGAGTTGCTCCTCTCCACCATCCGCCCCTGGCAGCTCCTCGCCGGGAAGCTCATCGGTGTCGCGGTGGCCGGCCTGACCCAGCTCGTGGTGCTCGGCGGAGCCGCGGTGGCACTCGCGCAGGGGACCGGCGCCATCACCCTGCCGAATGCGGTGGGCGGGTCGCTGGTGACGCTGGGCGTCTGGTTCCTGCTCGGCTTCTTCCTCTTCGCCGCCATGCTGGCCGCAGCCGCCGCGCGGGTCTCGCGGCAGGAGGACCTGCAAGGGGTGGTGCAACCGGTGATGCTGCTCATCACCATGCCGTTCGTGCTGGGCATTGCCCTGTTGAGCAAGGACGCCCACGACCCGTTGATCGAATGGCTGTCGCTCGTACCGCCGCTCAGCCCGATCCTGATGCCGGCCCGCATGCTGCTGGGCATCGCCCCGGCCTGGCAGATCGCCCTCTCCCTCGTGCTGGCGGCCGCCGCGCTGGCGGGGATGACCCGCGTGGCCGGACGGATGTATGCCAACAGCGTGCTGCGCAGCGGCTCCCGCGTACCGCTCACCGAAGCGCTGCGCATGCGTTAGTCCCCTGTCCCCGACCAAGCCCCTCCTGTCCCCGACCCCTCACTGCGTCCCCGATCCCCCCACTCACAGGAAACAATGAAGGAGCACCTCATGAGCACCGCCGTCTGGATCGCCATCGGAATCGCCATCCTCATCGCCGTCATCGCGGGGATCAAGAAGAGCCGGGGCTGACCCTCCGGGTCGGCTCACACCGCCGAGGGGGCGGTGCTTCCGGGTGACCACTCGGAAGCACCGCCCCCTCGGGCCGTCAGAAGCGGAGTTCGTCGGTGGCGCCCCTGCGCAGTGGCGCCACCGACGTCTCGTCGGCGACGACCACCCCGGTGAAATCGGCGGGCCGGAAGAACCGGCGGGCCGCCTCGCCGACCTGGTCGGGGGCCACGCCGTCCAGCAGCGGCCCCCAGTTGTGCAACCAGTCGGCACCGACCCCGACATGCAGCAGGTTCGCCAGCCCGGACGCCAGTGCGCCCGGTGACGACATCGCCGTCGCGGTGGAACCGGCCGCGTACCGCCTGGCGGCGTCGATCTCCCGGGCCGAGGGCGGATCGGTGGCCATGCGCTCCAGCTCTTCCCTGATCACCGTCAGAGCCGCGACGGTGTGCTCGGCAGCCGTGTCCGCCTCGACCATCAGCGTCGAGGCCCCCGGCACCGACTCCACTCCCGAACCGAGCTGGTAGGCGTACCCCTTGTCCTCGCGCAGGCGCGCGACCAGCCGGGAGGCGAAGGACCCGCCGAAGACCAGCTGGGCGAGGTGCAGGGCCGGGTAGCCCGGGTCCGTCCGGGGCAGGGCGGGGGCGGCCAGCCGGATCACGCTCTGCACGGCCCCGGGCCGGTCCACCTGTTGCAGAGGTCCCCCCGGGAACCAGGGCGGCACCTCGGGTACGTCGCCTTCGGGCCCCGGCTCCCACGCCCCGAACAGCTCGGTGGCCGTGGCGAGGGCTTCCTCCGGCTCCAGGTCTCCGACCAGCACGAGCACCGCGCTCCTGGCACCCAGGTGCCGCGCGTGCAGTCGTGCCAGGTCGTCCCGCGTGCAGGCGGCGGCCTGTTCGGGCGTCGGCTGCCAGCGGGCGGCTCTCTCCTCGCCGTACCTCCGCCGCAGCAGTGCGTGCTGTGCGAGCGCCGCCGGCTGGTGGGTGGCCAGCCGTATGCGGCGTGCCAGCCGTTCGCGTTCGGGAGCGACGGCTTCCTCGGTCAGCCGCGGCCGGCCGACGGCTTCGGCCAGCAGGGCGAGTACGGCGGGCAGGCCGTCGGCCATGGTGTGCCCGGTGACGGTGAGCTTTCGAGCGTCCGCGGCGGCGTCCAGGGTGGCGCCGTGCGCGGCCAGCGCCGCATCGTGGTCGTCGGCGTCCCGGCGGGCGGTGCCGCGCAGCAGGAGCTCGGCCAGCAGCTGGCAGTGGGCCACCTCCCCGGGTGCCGTGGCCGCGTACGGGACGGTGAGCCGGATCTCGACCAGAGGGACGACGGGAGCCGAACACACCACGACGCGCAGGCCGTTGCCGAGGGTGAGGTCGGCATCCGGCAGCGGCAGCCGCCCCTGCGCGACGCTCGCCTCCGGCCGGTTCCCGTACCCGAGGGGCTTCTTGGCCGCACCACCGGTCATGCCGTCATCTCCGGTGCGAGGTCCCGCGGCACGGCCTGGCGTCCGGGCACGAAGTGCACGACCGCCCGATGGGAGGACCTGAGCCGGGCCGCCGCCCGGCTCACCTGTTCGCCGGTCACGCCGTCGCGTACCAGCTCCGGCAGCGCTTGGGTCAGCTCTGCCTCACCGAAGAGCGTCTCGCGCAGGCCGAGCAATTGCGCCCGAGTGCCCGGATCACCGAGCTCGCGCATCGCCCCGGCGGCCCAGCGGGCGGTCGTGGCACGCAGCTGCCCGGCAGCGACCTCGTTCGTCGCCAACGCCTCCAACGTGCCGTCGAGCGCGTCCAGAATGTGCTCAGCGCCTCGCTCCCGCTCGTGCACGGCGAACAGCGTCAGCAGATCCGGCCCCACCGTGTCCAGTGGCAGTCCGAAGAGACCGCAGCCCACCGAGAGGCCCGACGCCTCCGCGGCCGCGGTCGGCCCGCGGCGCAGCAGCGCATGCCTGCCCTGTCCGAGCAGCGCGGCCAGGACGAGGTGCGCGAGGTAGTCGGCGCGCTCGGTGACCGGGTCCGGCATCCGGTAGCCCACCGCCACGGCGGGTGAACCGGCGTGCGGGTCGACGACCGTCAGCCGTCGCTCCTCTCCCGGCAACGGCTCGTGCGGGTCGGGCGACCGCACCGTCGGACGCGCCGGCAGATCCTCGAAGTGCCGGCGTACGAGACGTTCCGCCTCTTGGCGGTCGAAGGCGCCGGTGATGGTCACCACGGCGTTTCCGGGACCGTAGTGGTCGGCGAAGAACCTTTCGCACAAGGCGACGTCGAAGCCGGCGAGGTCGACGGTTTCGCCGTACCCGTCCCTGGCGTTCTCCGCGCGCCGGTGCAAGGCCCGCGGCAGCACCCAGGGATGAGTTCCGTACGGGCGATTGCGGACCATGAGCCGGATCTCCTCGTCAATCACCGCGGTCTGTGTGCGGAGGTTTCGCGCGGAAATACAGGGCGAGCGCATTCGGTCCGCTTCGAGCGCGAGCAGCATTTCCAGTGCGGAGGCGGGGGCGGCGGCATAGTAAACCGTCACGTCCTGGCGGGTCCGGGCGTCGCCGAAACCGCCGGCGCGCTGCACCCGTGGCAGATAGCCCTCGGGCTCGGCACCTCTGCCACCTTGGAACATGAGGTGCTCGAAGAGATGCGCCAGACCCGTACGCCCCTCGGGTTCCGTGCGGAAGCCGACGTCGTAGTGCACAGCGACACCGATCGAGGCCCCCACGGGATTAGGTGCCAGTAACACCCGAAGACCATTGTCCAATATCAAGCGATGCAGCTGATCTCGGCTCATCCCGTCGAGCATAGGACCGAGTCGAGTACCGGCTCAACAGGGGACGTGACCGATAGCGGACAGTGTCCGCATGCGGTCAACTCCGTTGCCATCACGCCGTCGTTCGAGGAATGGTTCTGGCACGGCCGGAGAACGCGGTTGGTGAAATTGCCGATCCGGTCACCATTCGAATCCGAAAACACGGGAGTCAAGATGAACACGCAGTCCCTCATCAGCGGTTACTCCACCTACGCCGCCGCCGACGAGATCGTCCCGGCCGTGGAGGCCCCGGCCGCCACCGTCACGATCACCACCTCGTCGGCCGCGTGCATCTCCGCCGCGTCCGCCGTCTCGGCTGCTTCGGTCGACAACACCTTCGACCACTCCTGCTGAACCGCGTGACCCGCTGAGAAAAAGGGGCGGGTGCCCACCGCCGCAATCGGTGGGCACCCGCCCTGTCGCACGAAAACCTGATTCCCGCTCTGCGCCGGCCGAATCACTCGTCCTCATCCGCGTCGGCGTCCTCGACGCTCGCACCGGACATCCCCAGGATGATGGAGGGTACGGCGGACGCGGCCAGCATGAGCGTCGTCAGCAGCGCGGGCATCCGCTCGATCATGTCGGGCTGGTTCTGGAAGACGACCATGAGCAGCACGACGGCCATGCCGGCGCCGACCGCGCACTGGTAACCGACGAAGGAGACCTGGTCGCGCAAGACCCGCTCGCGTTCGTCCAGTCCCGCCCGCGGCCGTTCGGCCACACCGCGGGTCATCGAGCGCAGCACGCCCCACAGCAGCAGCCAGAGCACGAAGGCCACGAGCCACCACGAGTCGGAGAACGCGTTGCCGTCCGAGATGAACGACAGCACCACCATGGCCGCGCTCAGCACGCAGAGGGAGAGCGCCACAGGACGCATGGGACTGCGAACCAGATCCGTCGTCTCGTTGGCACCTTGCCGACTCACGAGCGTTCCTCCTTGTTGTACAGCT
This sequence comes from Streptomyces sp. NPDC093598, assembly GCF_044764825.1. Classification (NCBI taxonomy): domain Bacteria; kingdom Bacillati; phylum Actinomycetota; class Actinomycetes; order Kitasatosporales; family Streptomycetaceae; genus Streptomyces; species Streptomyces sp. NPDC093598. The sequence goes on from NZ_JBIWIV010000001.1 coordinate 1,173,963, forward strand.
GGGCGGAGAGCGGGGTGAAGGGCTTGCGGTTGAAGATCGCTTCGACCGGAAGCCCGAACACCTCGCTGAGCCGGAACGCCAGGTCGAGGCTCGGGAAGTAGTTACCCCGCTCGATGGCACCGATGGTCTGCGGGTGCACCTCCACCAGCTTGGCCAGCGCGACGCGGCTGAGGCCGCGCTCCGCGCGGAGCACTCTCAGCTGGTTGTAGATCTGCATTCCCTCGCGATGACTCACTGGGCTCATGGAAAAAACGTAGTAGAAACACAACAGTTCGTCAAGGAACAGCAACAGCTCCGGCAGATGTCAGAGCACCAGCGACATAAGGAAGGTGTCCAGCCGTGACCGCCGACAACGTGCTCCCGAGCGTGCTCGTGCCGAACATGCCGGAGACCCCGGATTCCCTGCGGCCCTACGCCGAGCTGGTCCGCGACACCGGCGTGCGCCGCCTGTGGACAGGGCAGTCGCTCAAGGTGGAGGCGCACCAGGCGTTCGCCCACCTCGCCGGCGCCGGAATACGCGTCCCGGTCGGCCTCAGTGTGACCCTGATGCCCCTGCGCCATCCGTACGAGGCCGCCCTCCAGGCCCGCTCGCTCGCCCTGATGACCGGCCTTCCGGTGGTGGCCGGCTACGGCGTCGGCTCGGCGGCGTTCGTCCGCAGCCTCAACGGACGCCCGTTTCCCAGTCCGCGCACGATGGCCGCGGACTACCTGCGCACGGTCCGGGCCCTGCTCGACGGGGAGATCGTCGACCACGCGGGCGACTACCACAAGCTGCGGGGCCGGCTGATCCCCATGGAGCATCCGCACGTGGAGGTCGGCGTGGGCGTGCTGCGCCCCAACATGGCGCGGACCGCCGGCGGTGCCGCCGATGTCGCCATCACCTGGATGACCCCGCCCGGGTACGTCGCCGAGACCCTGATGCCCGCCTTGGAGGAAGGGGCCAAGGACAGGGACAGGGACACCCGCTGCCGCGTCGCGACCGTCGTCCATGTCGCGGTCGAGCGAGACGGCCGGGACCCGCACGTGCTCGCTCACACGGCCGCCTCCGGGCACCTCACCATGGAGCACTACACGGACATGCTGCGCCGGGCCGGCGTACCCGTCGATCCGGCCGACCCGGTGGCCGGTGCCGCCGCCCTGGTGGACAGTGGCACGTACCTGTACGGCTCGGCCGACCACATCGCCGCCGGGCTGGAGAAATACCGGAACGCCGGTGTGGACGAAGTGATCCTCAACTGCGCCGGAGTGCTGTTCACCGAGGGGCAGGCAGCGGCGTTGCGGGACACCCGGGAGATCATCGAGGCGGTCGGGCGGCGGAACAGTGGCTGAGCCGGTCACTCCCGAGCCGGCAGCGCCCGCCGGGCCGCCGGCGGCGGGACAGCCCTCGGAGACGGAACCCGTCACCGTACGCGAGTACGGGACCCGTTACCTGCGCATCACCGTGCGCTACCACGGGGACGCGGGATTCAGCTGGCTGCGCGCCCCCGGACCGGCCCACACCGCTGCGCAGCGCCTTCCTCCGGCGGCGGCGGGCACGGCACTGCGCCGCGTCGACCGGGCCGTCGGTACGGCCGCGGCCGCCGCCCGCAGCACCGCGCAAGCCCCGCGTGGTGCCCGGCTCGCCCTGGGCGAACCGGCCGCCGGCTCCGCCGCGCAGGACGGTGCGACCCCGCCGGTTCCGGGCGTGCTCTACCGCGTGCAGGGCGCCGTCTCGGTGGCACGGCTGCTGTCCTGTGGCGACGACACCGCCTTCCGGCTCTCGGTCGACGCGCTGGCGGATCTGGGCAGGACCCTGCGGCGGCTGCACCAGGAGCCCTGGCACCTCCCGGAACGGCCGCCCCACACCGGCGTGCGACGGCTTGTGGCCTGGCTCCGCGGAGAGGAGAACGCTCCAGGAGCGACCCGGCTGCGCACACTGGCCCGTACCCGGCTCGGTCCCTCACTGTGGGCACGGCTGACGGACTGGTCCGAGGCCGCGGACGAGCCACCCGGAGGTGGCGCGGTCCTGTTGCACGGTGCGCCCAGCACCGGCTGGCTGGTCCCCTCCCCTGCCGGTGGCCCCGCCGCCCTGCTCACCGGCGAGGAGGTCACCGGGGGCGATCCGGCCCTGGATCTCGGCTGGACCCTCGGCGAATTGCACGAACTGCGCGCCGCCGCCGCCCGTGGCCTCGGCTCCGCGGGAAAGGGCCCACGGGTCGACTACCCGGCCGCGGCCCGCGCCCTGCTCTCCGGTTACACCGGCGCCGACGGTACCGCGGCCGTCCCGCCGGGCACCGCACGCGCGGCCACCCTTCGTCTGGCCATCCACATGCGGGACTTCGCGACGTTCGTCGGCTGGCACGAGGACCTGCGCCACTACTGCGACCTGCTGGCGGAAGCGCTCACCGAGGACGGAGCTCCCTGTCTTCGCTGGCCCACGCCACGATCGTCCGCCGAGGGCGGCCTTCTCGGGCCGTCCCCGGCCCATCCGACTCGACAGCCGACTCAACAGCCGACTCAACAGAGGGAACCGGACACATGTCACGCACGATGAAGTCTTTCGCAGGCGCTTCCCTGCTTTCCCTGGCGCTCGTGGCCCACGGCTCGACCGCCCACGCGGCCGCGGGGTGGTCCGTCTCCCACGCGACGGCCGCCGCGTCGGGAACGACCCGGCCCGTGGACTCGGGAGGTGTGTCCGCGCCGGGGCTCGCTGTCGAGGGCGAGCTCAGCAACTCCGGCTCCGGGTGCTACACGCTCTGGATCCAGTGGACGGCGGACCTGACCGTGGGACCACCGATCAAGATGGGCACCCAGTGCGGTCCCGGTTCCGTCCCGGTCCGGTTCCAGAAGCCGGGCGGTCTGGGGACGACCTGGGTCAAGATCTGCCGCGACACGCAGCACACGGACTGCAGCCCCATCCAGTACCTGTGACCAGGCGGGCCGCCTGAGGTCAGACGCCCCACGCGGATCCGCCCGGACTTCGTCCGCGCCCGACAGTCCCCCCTCGGCCGAGCGCAGGCGGACCGGCCCCGCTGTCCCCTCCCCCGTGGCAGCAGGGCCTCGACAGCCCCTCGTCGGCGACCCGAGGAGGGGCTGTCGGCTGTCGTCAGCTGTCGGTGACGACCGTCGTCGTCACCGTCACGGCGACGATCACCGCCAGCGCCTCCTCCGCTGCCCGTACGACCTGGCGCACCGCCGTCGCGGACCACTGGCCGTGCGCGATCGACTCCATGACCGCCCGGACCTCGCGCACGTCGGCGTCCGGGACGGCCATTCGGTGCAGTTTGGCTCCGTGCACCAGGGCCACCAGGGACGCCGTACGCTCGTCCGGCACCGCTCCTCGAAGGACGACCGCGTCGAGCCGCTGCCGTACCGCCGCCTCCGCCGAGCCGTCGGCCTCGGGATAGCGGCGCACGGAGAAGAGGCCGAGCACCTTCTTCTTCTCCTCCCGGACCAGACCCTTCTCGATCAGGCCGCGGTTCGCCCAGGCCAGCGCGTCCGCCTTCAGCCGGGTGATCCAGTCCCTGGTCCTGCCCGGCTTGTCCCTGCCGGCGATGTCGGCGAGTGCCGCGTCGAGGGCGGGGTCGCCCAGCGGCGTGGCGTCGACGACGGTCACCTTGTCGTCGGTCACATCGATCCGGCCGGCCAGCGCCAGCTCCACCAGTAAGGCAGCGGAGATCGCCGGCGCCACCTTCGCCGACTCCTTCGCCGCGCCGGACTCGTCGTCCAGCGAGAGGAGCAGGAGCTGCTCGCCCAGCGTCGTCGGGGTTTCCGTGGGGGGTTGCATCGGTGTGTGCATGCCCACAGTCTCCGTGCTCGACTGCTCACCCGGCGAAGGAGTGGCCGGTAGCGGTCAGTGGTTGCGCGGGAAGCCCAGGTCCACGCCCGCCGGGGCGTCGGCCGGGTCCGGCCAGCGGGTGGTGACGACCTTGCCGCGGGTGTAGAAGTGCGTGCCGTCGTTGCCGTAGATGTGGTGGTCGCCGAAGAGCGAGTCCTTCCAGCCGCCGAAGGAGTGGTAGCCCACGGGGACCGGGATCGGGACGTTCACGCCGACCATGCCGGCCTCGACCTCCAGCTGGAAGCGGCGGGCCGCGCCGCCGTCCCGGGTGAAGATCGCGGTGCCGTTGCCGAACGGCGAGGCGTTGACGATGTCCAGGGCCTCTTCGTAGGTCTCGGTGCGCAGCACGCACAGGACCGGGCCGAAGATCTCGTCCTGGTAGGCCTTCGCGGACGTGGGCACCTTGTCCAGCAGCGAGATGCCGATCCAGTGGCCGTCCTCGAAGCCGTCGACGGTGTGGCCGGTGCCGTCCAGGACCACCTCGCAGCCCTCGGCCGCCGCGCCCTCGACGTAGGAGGCCACCTTGTCGCGGTGCACCTTGGTGATGAGCGGGCCCATCTCGGACGCCGGGTCGTCGCCGGGCCCGATCTTGATCTTCTCGGCGCGCTCGCGGATCTTCTCCACCAGTTCGTCGCCGATCGAGCCGACGGCGACGACCGCGGAGATGGCCATGCAGCGCTCGCCGGCGGAGCCGTAGGCGGCCGAGACGGCGGCGTCGGCGGCCGCGTCGAGGTCGGCGTCGGGCAGGACCAGCATGTGGTTCTTGGCGCCGCCCAGGGCCTGGACGCGCTTGCCGTTGGCGGAGGCGGTGGTGTGGATGTAGCGGGCGATGGGGGTCGAGCCGACGAAGGAGACGGCCTTGACGTCCGGGTGCTCCAGGAGGCGGTCGACGGCCACCTTGTCGCCGTGGACGACGTTGAAGACGCCGTCCGGCAGGCCCGCCTCCGACAGCAGTTCGGCGATCTTGATCGAGGCCGACGGGTCCTTCTCGGACGGCTTCAGCACGAAGGTGTTGCCGCACGCGATGGCGATGGGGAACATCCACATCGGCACCATCGCCGGGAAGTTGAACGGGGTGATGCCCGCGACGACGCCGAGCGGCTGGCGGATCGAGGACACGTCGACGCGGCTGGCGACCTGCGTGGACAGCTCGCCCTTCAGCTGGACGTTGATGCCGCAGGCCAGGTCGACGATCTCCAGGCCGCGCGCGACCTCGCCGAGTGCGTCGCTGTGCACCTTGCCGTGCTCGGCGGTGATCAGCTCGGCGATCGCGTCGCGGTTGGCGTCCAGCAGCGCGCGGAACTTGAACAGGATCGAGGTGCGCTGGGCCAGCGAGGACTGGCCCCAGGTCAGGTAGGCCTCCTTGGCGGCGGCGACCGCCGCGTCCACCTCGTCGACCGAGGCGAACGCGACCTTCGTCGTCACCTCGCCGGTCGCCGGGTTGGTCACCGGCCCGTGCGTGCCCGAGGCGCCTTCGACGGTCTTGCCGCCGATCCAGTGGTTGACGATCTTCGTCATGGCCGGGAACTCCTTCACAGATGGCGGCGTCGGGTGGAGACGTGCCGTTCGTACAGCTCACGTGCCTTGACCGCGGACGGCCGTGTCGCGGTTTCGGCCACGGGTACATCCCACCAGGCCTGGGCGGGAGGCGCGCCCGACACTGTGTCTGCCGTTTGGGTCTCGACGTAGACACATGTGGGAGTGTCGGCCGCCCGGGCCTCGGCGAGGGCCTGCCGCAGGTCCCGGACGGTCTTCGCGCGCAGCACGCGCATGCCGAGGCTGGCCGCGTTGGCGGCGAGGTCCACGGGCAGCGGCGGCCCCGAGTACGAGCCGTCCTCGGACGGGTAGCGGTAGGCGGTGCCGAACCGCTCGCCGCCCACCGACTCCGACAGCCCGCCGATGGACGCGTAGCCGTGGTTCTGGATGATCAGGACCTTGATCGCGATGCCTTCCTGCACGGCCGTCACGAGCTCCGTCGGCATCATCAGGTACGTGCCGTCACCGACCAGCGCCCACACGGGCCGGTCCGGGGCGGCCATCTTCACGCCGATGGCGGCGGGGATCTCGTAGCCCATGCAGGAGTAGCCGTACTCCAGGTGGTACTGGTCGGGCGACCGCGTCCGCCACAGTTTGTGCAGGTCGCCGGGGAGGGAGCCGGCGGCGTTGATCAGGATGTCCGACTCGTCGGCGAGTTCGTCCAGGGCGCCGAGGACCTGGGGCTGGGTGGGGCGGGTGTCCGGTTCGTCGACCTCGTAGCAGGCGTCTACGCGCTGCTCCCAGCGTTCCTTGTCCTCGGTGTACTCGGTGGCGTACGACGGAGCGACCCGGTGGCCGTGCATCCCCAGCCTCCCGGTCAGCTCCTCCAGGCCGGTGCGGGCGTCCGCGATCAACGGCTGCCCGGCGAGCTTGTGGCCGTCGAAGGGCGCGATGTTGAGGTTGAGGAACCGGACGTCCGGGTTCGCGAACAGCGTCCCCGAGGCGGTGGTGAAGTCCGTGTACCTGGTCCCCACGCCGATCACCAGATCCGCCGTGCGGGCGAGTTCGTCCGCCGTCGCCGTGCCGGTGTGGCCGATGCCGCCGACGTCCTGGGGGTGGTCGTGGCGCAGGGAGCCCTTGCCGGCCTGGGTGGAGGCGACCGGGATGCCGGTGGTCTCGGCGAACTCGGCGAGGGCCTCCTCGGCGCGGCTGTGGTGGACGCCGCCGCCCGCGACGACCAGCGGCCGCTTCGCCGCCCGGATCGCCCGCACGGCCTCGGCCAGTTCCGTCGGGTCGGTGCCCGGACGCCGTACGGTCCAGAGCCGCTCGGCGAAGAACTCCTCGGGCCAGTCGTACGCCTCGGCCTGCACGTCCTGGGGCAGGGCGAGGGTGACGGCGCCGGTCTCGACGGGGTCGGTGAGCACGCGCATCGCGCTGAGCGCCGAGGGGATCAGGGCCTCGGGCCGGGTGATCCGGTCGAAGTACCTCGACACCGGGCGCAGGCAGTCGTTGACCGACACATCACCCGCGTACGGCACTTCGAGCTGCTGGAGGACCGGGTCGGCGGGGCGGGCGGCGAAGACGTCGCCGGGCAGGAGCAGCACCGGCAGGTGGTTGATGGTCGCGAGGGCGGCGCCGGTGACGAGATTGGTGGCGCCCGGGCCGATGGAGGTCGTCACCGCCTGGGTGGACAGGCGGCCCGACTGCCGGGCGTAGCCGACCGCCGCGTGCACCATGGCCTGTTCGTTGCGGCCCTGGTGGTACGGCATCGCCGCGGTGTGCTCCAGGAGCGCCTGGCCGATGCCGGCGACGTTGCCGTGGCCGAAGATGCCCCAGGTGGCGCCGATGAGCCGCTGCCGCACGCCGTCGCGTTCGGTGTACTGGGCGGCGAGGAAGCGGACGAGGGCCTGGGCCACCGTCAGCCTGGTCGTCTGCTCGGTCATCGGTACCCCTCTGCGCTCTCTGCGTGGTCCGGGTGGAAGCAGATCCGCCACTCCCGCGTCTCGCCCGGGCCCGCCATCACATTCAGGTAGTACATGTCGTGGCCGGGCTGGGCGATCGACGGGCCGTGCCAGCCGTCGGGGACGAGGACGGCGTCGCCGGAGCGGACCTCGGTGAGCACGTCGGATCCGCCCTCACGCGAGGGGAACACGCGCTGGTAGCCGAACCCGTACGGGCCGTCGATCTCGAAGTAGTAGATCTCCTCCAGCTCGGATTCCTCGCCCGGCCGGTGCTCGTCGTGCTTGTGCGGCGGGTACGAGGACCAGTTGCCGCCGGGTGTGATCACCTCGACCGCGATGAGCTTGTCGCAGTCGAAGGCGTCGGCGGAGGCGAAGTTGCGGACGCTGCGCCGGCAGGTGCCGCTGCCGCGTTCCTCGACGGGGACCTCCGGCGCGGGGCCGTAGCGGGCGGGGAGTTGTCGCTCGCACTTCGCTCCTGCCAAAGCAAAGCGGCCTCCCGCGCCGGAGGCGATCTGGACCCGGGCGTCACGGGGCGCGTACGCGAAGTCGGTGACCGACGCGAACACGCTCTCCCTGCCCGAGAGGGGGAACTCCTCGTCTTCGACGCGCACGGTGCACGCGCCCTTCAGGGGCAGCACGATCCACTCGCTGTCCCCGGTGGTGAAGGTGTGGGTGCCGCCCGGTGACAGCTCCACGATCCGCAGACTGCTGTGCGTCCAGCCGGCCCGCTTGGGGTCGATGTCCAGGACGTAGTTCAGGCCGGCGGTGGTGCCCTTGGGGACGTACAGCTCACTGGTCATGCCACGGCCCTCACAGCAGTCCGACGGCGGTGTCCACGGCGGCGGCCACATCGCCGTCCGCGGGGTACAGCAGCGAACGCCCCACCACCAGCCCGCACACGGTGGGCAGTTGGAGGGCACCGCGCCACTTCTCGTACGCCCCGTCCTGGTCGTCGCCCACCTCGCCGCCCAGCAGCACGGCGGGCAGGGTGGAGGTCGCCATGACCTCGGCCATGTCGTCGGGGTTCTCGGTGACGGGGACCTTCAGCCAGGTGTAGGCGGAACTGCCGCCGAGGCCCGAGGCGATGGCGATCGACTTGGTGACGGCGTCGGCGGAGAGGTCGTTGCGCAGCCGGCCCGTCTCGTCGCGGCTGCTGAGGAACGGCTCGACGAAGACGGGGAGTTTCCGGGCGGCCATGGCGTCGACGGCCCGGGCGGTGGACTCCAGGGTGGTGAGCGAGCCCGGGTCGTCGTAGTCGATGCGCAGAAGGAGCTTGCCCGCGTCGAAGCCCAGGCGCTCGATGTCCTCGGGGCGGTGGCCGGTGAAGCGGTCGTCGAGTTCGAAGCTCGCGCCCTGGAGGCCGCCGCGGTTCATCGAGCCCAGGACGACCTTGCCGTCGAGGGCGCCGAGCAGCAGCAGGTCGTCGAGGATGTCGGCGGTGGCGAGGACGCCGTCCACGCCCGGGCGGGACAGAGCCAGGCAGAGGCGTTCGAGCAGGTCGGCGCGGTTGGCCATGGCCATGCTGCGGTCGCCGACGCCGAGGGCGCCGCGCGCCGGGTGGTCGGCGGCGACGATCATCAGGCGGCCGCTCGTGTTCAGCAGCGGCCTCCGGGGGCGGCGGGCCGCGGCTTCGGCGATCGCCTCCGGGCGGTGGCTGCGCAGACGGACGAGTTCGCAGACGTCGATGGTCACTGGACGGCCCCCGCGGTGACGGCTGCCTCGATCTCGCCCGGGGTGGGCATCGCGGAGGAGCACTCCAGGCGGGAGGCGACGATGGCGCCGGCGGCGTTGGCGTGCCGCATGATCTTCTCCAGGTCCCAGCCGGCCAGCAGGCCGTGGACGAGACAGCCGCCGAAGGCGTCGCCGGCGCCGAGGCCGTTGAGGACGTTCACCGGCAGCGGCGGGACCTCGGCACTCTCGCCGGCGCTGTTCACCGCGAGGACGCCCTTGGGGCCCTGCTTGACGACGGCCAGCTCGACACCGGCGTCCAGCAGGGCGCGGGCGGCGGCGTGGGGTTCGCGCACGCCCGTGGCGACCTCCACCTCGTCGAGGTTGCCTACGGCGACGGTGGTGTGGCGCAGGGCCTCGGTGTAGAAGGGGCGGGCCGCGTCCGCCCCGCGGCGGGAGCCGTTGAGGTCACGCGTCCAGAACATGGGGCGCCAGTCGAGGTCGAAGACCGTCGTGCCGGCCTTGGCGCGGTGGGTGAGGGCCGCGAGGGTCGCCGTACGGCTGGGCTCCTCGCTCAGGCCCGTGCCCGTGACCCAGAAGACGCCGGCGTCGCGGATCGCGTCGAGGTCGAGCTCGTGGGCGTCGATCTCCAGGTCGGGGGCCTTGGGCTGCCGGTAGAAGTACAGCGGGAAGTCGTCCGGCGGGAAGACCTCGCAGAAGGTGACCGGGGTGGGCAGGCCGGGGACCGGGGTGACCCAGCGGTCGTCCACTCCGAAGCCCTTCAGGGCCTCGTGGAGGTAGGTGCCGAAGGGGTCGTCGCCGGTGCGGGTGATCACCGCGGTCCGCCGTCCCAGGCGGGCCGCGGCGACCGCGACGTTGCTCGCCGAGCCGCCGAGGAACTTGCCGAACGACGTGACCTGCGGCAACGGGACGCCCGTCTGGAGCGGATACAGATCCACCCCGATCCGCCCCATGGTGATCAGGTCGTAGGCCATCGGTGTCCCCTCGGTGCTCGGCTCTCCCCGGCTTTGTAGCCCCCTCTCGAAGCCATGTCAATGTTTTGTCCGGACATTCGGACCAGATCATGACAGCGCTTTCCGCATCCGCACGTCCGTGTCCCACAGTTCCGTAGTCTTCAGCCGCGCGGCCCGCCCCGCCTCTCCGGACGGCTGACGGACGGGCGCGGGGGCCGCGTCAAGGCGCCCCGCCGACACTTCGGCGGGCGTCTTTGCCCCGGTTGTGTCACAAACGCCCCTCGCTCGTCACACATGTCGCGTGTACGCCGTTCTTCCGTCACACCCGGCGCACAGGCCCTGCCCTGTGCCGGCGGGCGTCGTTGACCGGGCACAGGCTTGTTGATCGCCAGCGCAGCGCCCGGCTCCCCCGGACGGCCGTCCACGGCCGCAGCCGTGGTGCGCGCGGGGAGGTGCACGTCATGACCGACCGAAGGCTCTGGTCCTACAAGGAGATCGCGGCACACATCCGGGTGCAGCCGGACACCGTCCGGTCCTACCGCAAGCACGGGCTGCTGCCCCCGCCCGACCACGTCGAGAGCGGCAAGCCCTACTGGTACGCCGACACGGTCCGGGCGTGGGTCGCCTCCAGGCCCGGCAACCGCGGCCGAAGAGACGACTGATCCCCCCAGGCCACGCCCTCGTGCCCCACCCGTGCGTGGGGCACCGTCGTCTGCCGGTGCGTCAGCTCCACGGCTCGATGACCGTCGCCCCCGCTCCCGGCGCCGTGCCCATCGCCGCCAGCGCGGACGGGACCTCGTCCAGTGCGATCGTGGACGTCACCAGCAGGTCGGGGCGCAGCACTCCGCTGCGGACCAGCTCCAGCATCGGCGGGTAGCCGTGCGCGGCCATGCCGTGGCTGCCGAGCAGTTCGAGCTCCAGGGCGATCGCGCGGGCCATCGGCACGGGCGTCGTGCCGGCCGGCGAGGGCAGCAGCCCGACCTGGACGTGCCGGCCGCGGCGGCGCAGGCCGTTCACGGAGGCGGCGCAGGTGCCGGGTGAGCCCAGGGCGTCGAGGGAGAGATGGGCGCCACCGCCGGTCAGTTCGCGGACCGCGGCCGCGGTGTCCGGCACGGCCGTCGCGTCGACGCTGTGCGCCGCCCCGAACTTCCGCGCCAGCTCCAGGGCGCCGGGCGACACGTCGACGGCCACGACCCGGGCGCCCGAGGCGGCCGCGATCATCACGGCCGAGAGGCCGACCCCGCCGCAGCCGTGCACCGCCACCCACTCCCCCGCCGCGACCCGGCCCTGCCGCACCACCGCCCGGTACGCCGTGGCGAACCGGCAGCCGAGTGAGGCCGCCGTGGCGAAGGACAACTCCCGGGGCAGTGCCACGAGGTTCACGTCGGCGTGGTCCAGCGCCACGTACTGGGCGAAGGAGCCCCAATGGGTGAAACCGGGCTGGGTCTGGCGCTCGCACACCTGGTGGTCGCCCGCCGCGCAGGACGGGCAGGTGCCGCACGCGCAGATGAACGGCACGGTGACCCGGTCGCCGGGCCGCCACCCGGTCACCCGGGCGCCGACCGCCTCGACGACCCCGGCGAGTTCGTGTCCGGGCACGTGCGGCAGTGCGATGTCCGGGTCGTGGCCCTGCCATCCGTGCCAGTCGCTGCGGCACAGGCCCGTGGCCTCGACCCGCACGACCACCCCGTGCTCCGCGGGCTCCGGGTCCGCGACCTCCCGCACCTCGGCCGCTTCCCCGTACCGCTCGAACACCACGGCCCGCATGGACCCACCCTCTTCCGTTCGTGTCGTGCCCGGTCCTCCCGGGACGCTGGGTACCCTCGCACCCCCGGGCGTTCAGGGCCACGGGGGATGCCGGCGGTGCGCTGAGGGACACGGCCCGTCCGGGCACCCCACCCTGCGGTGGGGCGTCGTGCGGTGATACCCCCTAGGGGTACAGTGGAGTGTGTGGGTCCCCAGCGGACCCCACAGCCCCACATGCCTCGACGAGGAGTAACGACATGACCGCCCAGACCGACACCACGGGCCCCGTCACCACCGTCTTCAAGGTGAGCGGCATGAGCTGCGGACACTGCGAGGGCGCGGTCTCCGGCGAGATCTCCCAGATCTCCGGCGTGAGTTCGGTGACGGCCGTCGCCAAGACCGGCGAGGTCACCGTCGTCTCGGCGGCCCCGCTCGACGACGAATCCGTGCGTGCCGCCGTCGACGAGGCCGGCTTCGAACTGGCCGGCCGGGCCTGAGCAACCCGGGTCCGGCAGCCGGCCACGTCTAGACGCGCCGGTCCTGGCACTCGTACCCGGGTACGGGCCGTACGCAGCCGCCCCGGCCCGTACGGCCCGCTCCGCTTCCCGGGCGCCCCGCATCTCTGGAGTGAGGACATGACCAGCACCACCGCCCAGGCACCGGCGGGCCCCGAACCGGCCCTCGCCGAGGTCGAGCTGCTCATCGGCGGGATGACGTGCGCCTCCTGCGCGGCCCGCGTCGAGAAGAAGCTCAACCGCATGGACGGCGTCACGGCCACGGTGAACTACGCGACGGAGAAGGCCCGGGTCGCCTACCCCGAGGGCACCGAGGTCGCCGATCTGATCGCCACCGTGGTGAAGACCGGGTACACCGCCGAGGAACCCGCGCCCCCGCGGGAGGAGACCTCGGCCGTCGAGGAGGAGGACCCCGAACTGTCGGCCCTCCGCCGGCGCCTCACCGTCTCCGCCGTTCTCGCCCTGCCCGTGATCGTGCTGGCGATGATCCCCGCTCTCCAGTTCGACAACTGGCAGTGGCTCTCGCTCGTGCTCGCCGCCCCGGTCGTGGTCTGGGGCGGGCTGCCCTTCCACCGGGCGGCCTGGACCAACGCCCGGCACGGCGCCGCCACCATGGACACGCTGGTCTCCCTCGGCACCCTGGCCGCGTTCGGCTGGTCACTGTGGGCGCTGTTCCTCGGCGACGCGGGCATGCCGGGCATGCGGCACCCCTTCGAGTTCACGGTCTCGCGCGGGGACGGCGCCTCCTCGATCTACCTGGAGGTCGCCTCGGGGGTCACCGCCTTCATCCTGCTGGGCCGCTACCTGGAGGCACGCTCCAAGCGGCGCGCGGGAGCCGCGCTCAGGGCGCTGATGGACCTGGGCGCCAAGGACGTGGCCGTGCTGCGGGACGGGCGCGAGGTGCGGATCCCGGCGCGGCGCCTGGCCGTCGGCGACCGGTTCGTCGTACGGCCCGGCGAGAAGATCGCCACCGACGGCACGGTCGTCGAGGGCGCCTCCGCGGTGAACGCCTCGATGCTGACCGGCGAGTCGCTGCCGGTGGACGTGACGGCCGGGGACCCGGTCACCGGCGCGACCGTCAACGCGGGCGGCCGGCTGGTCGTCGAGGCCACCCGGGTCGGCGCCGACACCCGGCTCGCACGGATGGCGAAGCTGGTGGAGGACGCGCAGAACGGCAAGGCCGAGGTGCAGCGGCTCGCCGACCGGATCTCCGGGATCTTCGTGCCTGCGGTGCTGCTGATCGCCGTCGCCACGGCCGGGGCCTGGCTCGGGCTGACGGGCGACGGTGTCGCCGCGTTCACCGCGGCCGTCGCGGTCCTGATCATCGCCTGCCCGTGCGCCCTGGGGCTGGCGACGCCGACCGCGCTGCTGGTCGGCACGGGCCGTGGCGCCCAGCTCGGCATTCTCATCAAGGGCCCGGAGGTCCTGGAGTCCACGCGCCGGGTCGACACCGTCGTCCTGGACAAGACCGGCACCGTCACCACCGGCCGGATGAGCCTCCTGGAGGTCCACGTCGCCGAAGGCACCGACGAGAAGGAGGTGCTGCGGCTCGCGGGCGCCGTCGAGCACGCCTCCGAGCACCCCGTCGCCCACGCGATCGCCCGGGGCGCCGAGGAGAGGGCCGGGCAGCTCCCGGACGTCGAAGGGTTCGAGAACGTCCCCGGGCGGGGCGTACGCGGGCGTGTGGAAGGCCGTGACGTCGCCGTGGGGCGGCTCTTCGGCGACGTGCCGCCGGAGCTGGCCCGCGCCCGGGACGAGGCCGAGCAGGCCGGGCATACGGCCGTCGTGGCGGGCTGGGACGGGACGGCGCAGGCCGTTCTGACCGTGGCGGACGCGGTCAAGGAGACCAGCGCCGAGGCCGTGCGCGCGCTGCGCGCGCTGGGACTCACGCCGGTGCTGCTGACCGGGGACAACCGGGCGGTGGCCGAGACGGTGGCGGCAGCCGTGGGGATCGAGCAGGTGGTGGCGGAGGTCCTGCCCGAGGACAAGGTCGACGCGGTACGGCGGCTGCAGGCCGAGGGGCGGGTCGTGGCCATGGTGGGCGACGGCGTCAACGACGCGGCCGCGCTCGCCACCGCCGACCTGGGACTCGCCATGGGCACCGGCACGGACGCCGCGATCGAGGCGGGCGATCTCACGCTGGTCCGCGGCGATCTGCGGGTGGCGGCGGACGCGATCCGGCTGTCCCGCCGGACGCTGGCCACGATCAAGGGCAATCTCGTGTGGGCCTTCGGCTACAACGTGGCCGCGCTGCCGCTGGCCGCCGCGGGCCTGCTGAATCCGATGATCGCGGGGGCGGCGATGGCCTTCTCGTCGGTCTTCGTCGTCACGAACAGTCTGCGACTGCGGACATTTCGGTGAAGTGCCCCGAATTACCCCTACGTTCACCGCGAACGTGATTTGAGCCCCTCTGGAGTCCCGGGCTCGGCTCACATAAGCTCTTCACAAGGCTCGCGCAGCATCCTTACGCTTGGGTCTCGAACGGCATATCCGGGCTCTTGCACATCCAACGGACATGAGCGAGAGACGCAGATCACAGTGATGTGAACGTAACCATCGAAGGGGTTCGAAGGTCTAAGTTGACGATGTCAGGGAGCGTCTTGGGGGGCGCCACCTGGCATCTGGAGATGTCTTGGGGGACCTCTCCAGAGATGCGTTGCCGGGGCACGTACACCGGGAAGCTTTGAGCGGCCCTCCCGGGCGTGCGTTGTCCCGGCAGATCGCACCCCAGCACTACGACGAGTTCTGCTCGTTCTGCTCAAACAGCGATTCAGGCGCTGTCCTCACAGACGCCCGGCCGGATCCCGTGGGGGGAATCCGTACCGGGACTGGGAAGGCGCCCTGGTCGTCGGCCCGTGGGGGGACCGGCGCCGGGGCGCCTTCTTTATTGCGTAAGAAATCGCGTAAGAGATCACGCGAGAGCCCCCGCATCCGGCAACCGGATGCGGGGGCTCGAGCGGTACCGCGCCTCAGGGCTCCTGGGCGGCGGTCTCAGCGCTCCTCGACGGGAACGAAGTCGCGCTCGACCACGCCCGTGTAGATCTGGCGCGGGCGGCCGATGCGGGAGCCCGGCTCCTTGATCATCTCGTGCCACTGGGCGATCCAGCCCGGCAGGCGGCCGAGGGCGAACAGGACCGTGAACATCTCGGTCGGGAAGCCCATGGCCCGGTAGATCAGGCCGGTGTAGAAGTCGACGTTCGGGTAGAGGCTGCGCGAGACGAAGTAGTCGTCGGAGAGCGCGTGCTCCTCCAGCTTCAGCGCGATGTCCAGCAGCTCGTCGGACTTGCCGAGCGCGGAGAGCACGTCGTGCGCGGCGGCCTTGATGATCTTGGCGCGCGGGTCGAAGTTCTTGTAGACCCGGTGGCCGAAGCCCATCAGCCGGACGCCGTCCTCCTTGTTCTTCACCTTGCGGATGAAGGAGTCGACGTCACCGCCGGAGTCGCGGATGCCCTCCAGCATCTCCAGCACCGACTGGTTGGCGCCGCCGTGCAGCGGGCCCCACAGGGCGTTGATGCCGGCGGAGATCGAGGCGAACATGTTCGCCTGCGAGGAGCCCACCAGGCGGACCGTGGAGGTCGAGCAGTTCTGCTCGTGGTCCGCGTGCAGGATCAGCAGCTTGTCGAGCGCGGAGACCACGGTCGGGTCCAGCTCGTACTCCTGCGCCGGGACCGAGAAGGTCATGCGGAGGAAGTTCTCGACGTAGCCGAGGTCGTTGCGCGGGTAGACGAACGGGTGACCGATCGACTTCTTGTACGCGTACGCGGCGATCGTCGGGAGCTTGGCGAGCAGCCGGATGGTGGAGAGGTTGCGCTGGCGCTCGTCGAACGGGTTGTGGCTGTCCTGGTAGAACGTGGACAGCGCCGAGACGACCGAGGACAGCATGGCCATCGGGTGGGCGTCGCGCGGGAAGCCCTTGTAGAAGTTCTTGACGTCCTCGTGCAGCAGGGTGTGCTGCGTGATGTCGTTCTTGAACGACGAGAGCTCGTCGACCGTCGGCAGCTCGCCGTTGATCAGCAGGTAGGCGACCTCCAGGAAGGTGGAGCGCTCGGCCAGCTGCTCGATCGGGTAGCCGCGGTACCGCAGGATGCCCGCTTCGCCGTCCAGGTAGGTGATCGCGGATTTGTACGCGGCGGTGTTGCCGTAACCGCTGTCCAGCGTCACCAGACCGGTCTGGGCGCGGAGCTTTCCGATGTCGAAGCCCTTGTCACCGACGGTGCTGTCGATCACCGGGTAGGTGTACTCGCCGTCGCCGTACCGCAGTACTACAGAGTTGTCGCTCACGTCTTCCCTCACCGACGTTGTGCCTCATCTTCGAGGTTGCCCTGACTGTCTCTACCATCCCCCACTTGGCTCAGGAGAGTGCACTCGGGGTCGACCATCGGGCCTATCGACGGCACTGAGTGCCGTCAACTTGCTCATCCTGCCCCCTGTGTTCCCCTTCCGGAAGTGCCTTGTGACCTTCACGACTCATTTGATCGATCATTTTTCGCTGAACCGAGCCGGAAGTCGAGTGCCGTGCACCGCCGGCCCGCCGAAACCGTGCGCACCGCCTGGCCGATCGCCTTGCGCGATCCGACGAGGACGACCAGCTGCTTGGCCCGGGTGACCGCCGTGTAGAGCAGGTTCCGCTGGAGCATCATCCAGGCTCCCGTGGTGACCGGGATGACGACCGCCGGGTACTCGCTGCCCTGGGAGCGGTGGATCGTCACGGCGTACGCGTGGGCCAGCTCGTCGAGCTCGTCGAACTCGTACGGCACCTCCTCGTCCTCGTCCGTGAGCACCGTCAGGCGCTGGTCGACCGGGTCGAGCGAGGTCACCACACCGACGGTGCCGTTGAAGACGCCGTTCTCGCCCTTCTCGTAATTGTTGCGAATCTGGGTGACCTTGTCGCCGACGCGGAAGACCCGTCCGCCGAATCTCTTCTCGGGCAGGTCGGGGCGGCCCGGGGTGACGGCCTGCTGGAGCAGGCCGTTGAGGGTTCCCGCGCCGGCCGGGCCCCGGTGCATGGGGGCCAGGACCTGCACGTCCCGGCGGGGGTCCAGCCCGAACTTGGCCGGAATGCGGCGGGCCGCCACATCGACGGTGAGCCGGCCGGCGGCCTCCGTGTCGTCCTCGACGAAGAGGAAGAAGTCCTTCATGCCGTCCATGAGCGGGTGTTGGCCGGCGTTGATCCGGTGCGCGTTGCTCACCACACCCGACTGCTGGGCCTGGCGGAAGACCCGGGTGAGACGGACGGCGGGGATCGGGCCGCCGTCGGCCAGGAGGTCCCGGAGGACCTCGCCCGCACCGACGCTGGGCAGCTGGTCCACGTCCCCCACGAAGAGCAGGTGCGCTCCCGGCGGGACCGCCTTGACCAGCTTGTTGGCGAGGAGCAGGTCCAGCATGGACGCCTCGTCGACCACCACCAGGTCGGCGTCCAGCGGGCGCTCCCGGTCGTAGGCCGCGTCACCGCCGGGCTTGAGCTCCAGCAGGCGGTGGACGGTGGAGGCCTCCGCACCGGTGAGCTCGGACAGGCGCTTGGCGGCCCGGCCCGTGGGGGCGGCGAGCACGACCTTCGCCTTCCTGGCGCGGGCCAGCTCCACGATCGAGCGGACCGTGAAGGACTTGCCGCAGCCGGGGCCGCCGGTGAGGACGGCGACCTTCTCGGTCAGCGCCAGCTTGACGGCGGCCTCCTGCTCGGGCGCGAGATCGGTGCCCGTACGCCCCTTCAGCCAGCTCAGCGCCTTGTCCCAGGCCACGGTCCGAAAGCCCGGCATCCGGTCCTCCCCGGTGCGCAGCAGGCGCAGCAGCTGGGCGGAGAGGGAGAGTTCGGCGCGGTGGAAGGGGACGAGGTAGATCGCGGTGACGGGCTCCCCGCCGTCGGGGCCCGGCACCTTCTCCCGTACGACACCGGGGTCCTCGCCGTCCTGAGGGGGTTCGGCCAGTTCGGCCAGGCATTCGATGACCAGTCCCGTGTCGACCTGGAGGAGCTTGACCGCGTCCTTGATCAGCTGCTCCTCCGGGAGGAAGCAGTGCCCCTGGTCGGTGGACTGGGACAGCGCGTACTGCAAGCCCGCCTTGACGCGCTCCGGGCTGTCGTGCGGGATGCCGACGGACTGGGCGATCTTGTCGGCGGTGAGGAAGCCGATGCCCCAGACGTCGGACGCGAGCCGGTACGGCTGGTTCCTCACGACCGAGATCGAGGCGTCGCCGTACTTCTTGTAGATGCGCACGGCGATGGACGTGGAGACCTCGACCGTCTGGAGGAAGAGCATGACCTCCTTGATGGCCTTCTGCTCCTCCCAGGCGTCGGCGATCTTCTTGGTGCGCTTGGGGCCGAGCCCGGGGACCTCGATGAGCCGCTTGGGCTCCTCCTCGATGATCGTGAGGGTGTCCGTCCCGAAGTGCTGCGTGATGCGGTCGGCGAAGACCGGGCCGATGCCCTTGACCAGGCCCGAGCCGAGGTAGCGGCGGATGCCCTGGACGGTGGCCGGCAGGACCGTCGTGTAGTTCTCGACGTGGAACTGCTTGCCGTACTGCGGGTGGGAGCCCCAGCGGCCCTCCATGCGCAGGGACTCGCCGACCTGTGCGCCGAGCAGCGCGCCGACGACCGTGAGCAGGTCGCCGCCGCCTCTGCCGGTGTCGACCCGGGCGACCGTGTAGCCGTTCTCCTCGTTGGCGTACGTGATGCGTTCGAGTACGCCTTCCAGTGTGGCCAGTCGCCGCTCGCCCGCCTGGGCGGCCCCCGCCTGATCGGTCATGATCCGACGGTACCGCCCGGGTACGACAGTGCGGCGGGGCGATCCGCCGACGGACGTGGAATAAAGCGACCGATCAGTATGCGGTCAGGTGCCCACTTTTCACGGTGCATTCACAGGAGAGCTTGAAGCTTTACAGTTCAAGCATCGAAGGGGACCCTTTTGCGAATCTTTGCCGTGAAAGAATTCGGGGGTTCATCAAAAAAGGGGGCGGAGTCGATTCCGAAGCGAGCGTGATGCCGATGCGTCCCCCAGGCCCGAGCACCCCCCGCCGCGTGGAGACCGCGGGCGCGCTTCTCGTCGGCCTGTGCGCTGTCAGCACGTTGACGCTGCTCGTGATGGCCCCGGCGGTTTCGGGGGACCATACGATCGTGGCTCCGGGGCGTTCCGCGCCGAACGGGAACACCCCCGGCCCTCCCCCGCCGAACCGGCCACCCATGCCGGAATTCCACCCGCTCCCGAGCCCGGGACCGGGCTGATTCCGCCCTGCCCTTTTCCCTTTCCGCCGCCCCGAATGACGACGAGGAACGATGTCACCCCAGGCCCAGAGCGTCGCCCTGTGGATCATGTCCCTGGCCATCAACATCGCGGCGGCGTGCGCGGGGATCGTATGGGGCTGGGAGGCCTTCGCGCAGTTCCTGCTGCCGGCGTTCGGGTCGGTGGTCGGGGCGTCGATGGTGAGCTACAGCCTGCGGCGGTGAGGACACCGGCCGGAGCGCCGCCCGTACGTCATATCGAGATATCGGTTCGAGCACGTGCGCGACATCGAGGAGGACGACGGAGGTCTCACCCGCGTGCTCACAGCCTGCCGAAGATCACTCCGCGCCACGTCCAGCCCGCGGTGAGAACGACCTCGGTGAGGGGGTCGCGCAGCTCCGCGCTGTCGAAGCGGTAGGTCTCCGTCGCCTCGAGGCGGCCGCTCTCCCCCCGGCCGATCGTGTAGTGGCGGGAGACGGTCCTGTCGGGCCCGCGCGTGTACTGCCGGGAGACCTGCAACCGCGGCGGGTCGCCGACCCGGGTGACCTCCCGTCCCTCCTCGACGACACGCACCTCGTGGTTCTCCCGGACCAGGCGCATCCGGAACCGGACGGCGCGCGTCAACTGCGACCGGACGAAGAGGTCCTGCCAGGCCGGCTCGGCCGTCCGCCACTCCGCGACCAGGTCGGCGCCCTGCGCGGCACCGTCGCGGACGACGTACGGGACGTCGGGGCGGCCCAGAGCGAGCAGGGCCGTCCGCACCTCCTCGGCCGGACGCGGAGCGACACCGTCGGCGGGGTATCCGGTCCCGGTCAGCTTGTCGAAGAGGCGCATGGTGTCAACCTAGGGCGGGCCGAGGCCGCCCCGGCAGGGGGCCCTCAAGAATCCGGCAAGAATTTCTTACTCCGCCGTGCAACCCTTTCCGCCCTCGCGGGGTCGTACTAGGCGTCAGGACTTCTGGAGGGGGATCCGGGGGGATCGCGGGGGTTCCTGACGGGAGGGGAAAAGCCGAGGGGGCCCGGTCGACGGACCGGGCCCCCTCGAAACCGTTCGGGGCTCTCACAAGCCGTTCCGGGGTGTCAGAAGAAGACCCCGCACCTCAGCAGGACGTTCGCGTACGGCCGTGCCTCGCCCGTGCGGACGACCAGCCGGGCCCCCGCCGACAGCTCTTTGAGCCGCTCGTGCGAGACGAGGTCCAGCCCGGGGAAGTGCCCCTCCAGCAGCGCGGACGCCTCCGGGTTGGCTTCCCGCAGCTCCCGCGCCGCCGTCGCCCCCTCGACCACCAGCTCGGCCAGCAGCCCGTCCAGCACCTCCGCGAACGCCGGCACGCCGGCCCGGAAGGCCAGGTCCACCACCCGGGGGCCGTCGGGTATGGGCATGCCCGCGTCGCACACCAGCACCCCGTCGCCGTGGCCCAGTTCGGCCAGCGCACCGGCGAGGTGACGGTTCAGTATTCCGGCCTTCTTCATGAACCGGCGACCTCCGCCGCCGTCGGGAAGGACGCCTGCGCGCCCTCCTTCGTCACGGTCGCGGCACCCACCCGCGCCGCGTACGCCGCCGCCCGGGCGAGGGACTCGCCCGCCCCCAGCCGGTAGGCCAGCGCGGCGGTGAAGGAGTCGCCCGCTCCCGTCGTGTCCACCGCGTCCACCTTCACCGACGGCACCCGCGAGACGCCCTCCGCCGACGCCACCAGTGCGCCCTGCGCGCCCAGCGTCACCACCACCGACTTCGGCCCCTTGGCGAGGAGGATCCGCGCCCAGTCCTCGGGGGTGTCCCCCACGGCGGAGTCGCCCAGGATCACCTTCGCCTCGTGCTCGTTCACGATCAGCGGGTCGCAGGCCGCCAGCACCTCCTGCGGAAGGGGGCGCGGCGGTGAGGGGTTCAGGACGAAACGGCTCCCCGGCGCGAGGTTCCGTACGACCTCCACCACCGACTCCAGCGGGATCTCCAGCTGAGCCGACACCACCCGGGAGCTCTGGAAGAGGCACCCGGCGGCGCTGACGTCCTCCGGGGTGAGGCGGCCGTTCGCGCCGGGCGAGACGACGATGCTGTTGTCCCCGGACGGGTCGACCGTGATCAGCGCGACCCCGGTGGGCGCGCCGCCCACCAGGACCCCCACCGTGTCGACGCCCGCCGCGCGCTGCGAGTCCAGCAGCAGCCGGCCGTGCGCGTCGTCGCCGACCCGGGCCAGCAGCGCCGTACGGGCACCGAGCCGGGCGGCGGCGACGGCCTGGTTCGCCCCCTTGCCGCCCGGGTGGACGGCCAGGTCGGAGCCGAGCACGGTCTCGCCGGCACCGGGCCGGCGCTCCACTCCGATCACCAGGTCGGCGTTGGCCGACCCCACGACCAGGAGGTCGTAGTCGTACATGAGTCGTCTCCCCACGTGAGTGACATGGCCGGGCGGCCCACCAGCTGTGTGCGGCCGCCCGGCCGTTCCCCGATGTCAGCCGTTGAAGCCGGCCACGTTCTCCTTCGTGACCACCTTCACCGGCACCTTCACCGTCTCCTCGACCTTCTCGCCCTTCAGGGCCCGCAGGGCGTTGTCCACGGCGATCTTCCCGAGCTGGGACGGCTGCTGCGCCACGGACGCGTACAGCGTGCCGCCCTCGACCGCCTTCAGTCCGTCCGGCGTGCCGTCGAAGCCCACGACCGAGACCGACTTGCCGGCCTTGGCGCCCAGCGCCTTGATCGCGCCGAGCGCCATCTCGTCGTTGGCGGCGATGACGCCCTGGACGTCCGGGTGGGCCTGGAGCAGGTTCGACATGACGTCGAGGCCCTTGGTGCGGTCGAAGTCGGCGGGCTGCTGGGCGACGACCTGGATGCCCGGGAAGGCCTTCAGGCCGTTGGCGAAGCCCTGCGCGCGCTCCCGGGCCGCGGACGTTCCGGCCTGGCCCTGGAGGATCACGATCTTGCCCTTTCCGCCCAGCTTGTCGGCGATGGTCTTGGCGGCGAGTTCACCGCCGGCCACGTTGTCGGAGGCGACGAGGGCGTCCACCGACGCCTTGTTGACGCCCCGGTCGACCGCGATGACGGGGATCCTCGCCTGGTCGGCGGCCTTGACGGAGTTGCTCGCGGCGTCCGAGTCCACCGGGTTGACGATGATCGCGCCGAGCCCGGAACTGGTGAAGTTCTGCAGCTGGTTGGCCTGCTGGGAGGCGTCGTTCTGGGCGTCGGTGACGGTCAGGTCCACGCCCCGCTTCTCCGCCTCGGCCTGGGCGCCCGCCCGGATCTGCACGAAGAAGGGGTTGTTGAGGGTGGACAGCGACAGGCCCATCTTCGGGCCGCTCGTGCCGGAGGAGCCGTTGTGCAGGAACGACGTGGCGCCGACGATCGCGACGGTGACCACGGCCGCGAGTCCGTACGTGGCCGCCTGCCTGCCCTTGCCGCCTTGAGACGCACCGGCCACCGGGGTCGCCCCCGCCTTGCGCCGCAGCGTGTCGAACAGCACCGCCAGCGCGATGACGACACCGATGACGACCTGCTGCCAGAACGCCGAGACGTTCAGCAGGTTCAGCCCGTTGCGCAGCACGGCCAGGATCAGCGCGCCGATGAGTGTGCCGGACGCCTTGCCGGTGCCGCCCGCGAGGGAGGCTCCGCCGATGACGACCGCGGCGATCGCGTCCAGCTCGTAGCCGTCGGCGGCCTGGGGCTGCGCGGAGGACAGCCGGGCGGCGAGCACGACACCGGCGACGGCAGCGAAGACGCCCGAGAAGGCGTAGATCGCGAGCTTCTGCTTCTTCACGCGCAGGCCGGACAGCCGTGCGGCCTCCTCGTTGCCGCCGATCGCGTACATGGAGCGGCCGATGTAGGTCCGGCCGAGCACGAAGGCCGCGATCACGCCCATGACGATCATCACGAGCACCGGCACCGGCAGCCAGCCGCCGAGGGTGTCGCCGAGGTGGGAGACGGAGTCGGGGAAGGCGATCGGGGAGCCCTCGGAGATGACGAGGGACAGACCGCGCGCCACGGACAGCATGGCCAGCGTGGCGATGAACGGCGGCAGCTTGCCGTAGGAGATCAGGATGCCGTTGACCAGGCCGCAGACGATGCCCGTCGCTATGGCGAGGAGGACGGCGAGGAAGACCGGGACGCCCGCCGAGGTGGCGCTCCAGGCGAGGACCGTGGCGGACAGCGCGGCGACCGAGCCGACCGACAGGTCGATGCCGGCGGAGACGATCACGAAGGTGACGCCGAAGGCGAGGATGGCGGTCACGGCGGCCTGCACGCCGACGTTGAGGAGGTTGTCCGTGGTCAGGAAGTCGCCGGACAGCACCGACATCGCGATGACGAGGACGATGAGCGCGGTGAGCGCGCCGTTGTCGAGCAGGAGGCGGCGCAGGCCTCCCGAGGCGCCACCCGCGCCCGTCGTGCTCTTGAGCGTGTCAGTGGCCACGGGAGGCCTCCGTTTCGTTCGTGGTCGTTGCCGTGGGGGTGCTGACGGCGAGTGCCATCACGGCGTCCTGGGTCGCCTCGGCGGCGGAGAGTTCACCGGCGATCCGGCCCTGGGCCATGACCAGCACCCGGTCGCTCATGCCGAGCACCTCGGGAAGGTCGCTGGAGATCATCAGGACGGCCGCGCCGGCGGCGGTGAGTTCGTTGACGAGCTGGTAGATCTCGACCTTGGCGCCGACGTCGATGCCGCGCGTCGGCTCGTCGAGGATCAGCACCTTGGTGTCGGCGAGCAGCCACTTGCCGATGACGACCTTCTGCTGGTTGCCGCCGGAGAGGGTGCGCACGTGCTGGCCGAGGCCCGCCATCCGCACGCCGAGCTGCCGGGCGATGCGTTCGGCCGCCTCGCGCTGGCCCTCGAGGTCGACGAGCCCGGCGCGGGTGGCCGACCGCAGGGTCACCAGGCCGAGGTTCTCCTCGACCGACGCGTCCAGCACCAGGCCCTGGCCCTTGCGGTCCTCGGGGACGAGCCCGATGCCCGCGGTCATCGCCGCGTTGACGTCGTACTTGGCGATCGGGACGCCGGACACCTTCACGCTGCCCTTGTCGTACGCGTCGGCCCCGAAGACCGCCCGTACGACCTCGGTACGGCCGGCGCCGACCAGTCCGGCGATGCCGACGACCTCACCGGCGTGCACCTCGAAGCCGACGTCGTGGAAGACGCCGTCGCGGGTGAGTCCCTCGACGGTGAGCAACGCGGCGCCGCGGTCGGCCCGCTCGCGCGGGTACTGCTGCTCGATCGAGCGCCCGACCATGAGCCGTACGAGCTCGTCCTCGGGGGTGGAGGCGGGGACCTGCCCGACGCTCTTCCCGTCGCGGATGACCGTCACCCGGTCCCCGAGGGCGGCGATCTCCTCCAGGTGGTGGGTGATGAAGACGATCCCGACGCCCTCCTCGCGCAGCGTGCGCACGATCGCGAAGAGCTTGTCGACCTCCTCGGAGGTGAGCACGGCGGTCGGCTCGTCCATGATCAGCACGCGGGCGTCCAGGCTGAGCGCCTTGGCGATCTCGACCATCTGCAGCCGTGCGATGCCGAGTTCGCGGACCCGCGCGCGGGGCGACACGGTCACGCCGACCCGCTTCAGCAGGACCTCGGCGTCGGCCTCCATCCGCTTGCGGTCGATCATCCCGAAGCGGCGCGGCTGGCGCCCGAGGAAGATGTTCTCGGCGACCGTGAGGTCGGGTACGAGGTTGAACTCCTGGTAGATGGTGGCGATCCCGAGCCGCTCGGAGTCCTGCGCACCGTGGATGCGCGTCTCCTCACCGCCGACCAGGATCCGCCCGGCGTCGGGGGTGTAGGCGCCGGAGAGCATCTTGATGAGGGTGCTCTTGCCGGCACCGTTCTCACCGAGCAGGACGTGCACCTCGCCCCGGCGCAGATCGAAGTCGACGCCGTCCAGCGCGACCACGCCGGGGAAGGTCTTCCGTATGCCCTCGATGCGCAGCAACTCGTCCGCGTTGCTCACGTCGTGCTCCTTTGCACTGGGGTGGGGTTCTCGCCGCACGAGCGGCGTACGACGAGCCGGGCGGGGAGGGTGACGGACTCGCCGGGCCGCCCCTCGATGCGGTCGACCAGGGCCCGTACGGCGGCCCGGCCCAGCTCGCCCGTGGGCTGGGCGATCGCGGTGATCGGCGGATCGGTGTGCACGAACCACCGGATGTCGTCGAACGCGGCCAGCGCGAGGTCGTCCGGTACGCGCAGGCCACGCGCGCGTACGGCGTCCAGGGCGCCTAGCGCCATCAGGTTGTCGGCGGCGAAGACGACCTCGGGCGGCTCGGCCAGGTCGAGGAAGCCCTCGGTGACCAGCCGGCCGCTCTCGGCCTGGAAGTCGCCCTGCCCTGTGTAGGCGTCGGGCAGCTCCAGCCCGTACGCGCCGAGCGCCTCCCGGAAGGCCTCGACGCGCTCGCGGCCGGTCGTGGTCGCCGCCGGGCCCGCGATGATGGCCAGCCTGCGGTGCCCGAGGCCGTGCAGATGCGCCACGAGGTCCCGTACGGCACTCCGCCCGTCCGCCCGCACCACCGGCACGTCGACGCCCGGGATCCACCGGTCCACGAACACCATGGGCGTCCCGGCCCGCGCGGCGTCCAGCATCAGCGGGGAGCCGCCGTCCGTCGGGGAGACGAGCAGGCCGTCGATGCGGCGGTCCAGCAGGGTGCGTACGTGGTGGTCCTGGAGGTCCGGCCGCTCGTCGGCGTTGCCGATGATGACGCTGTAGCCGAGCGCGCGGGCCTCCTCCTCGACGGAACGGGCCAGCTCGGTGAAGTACGGGTTCAGTACGTCGCTGATGACCAGGCCGAGGGTGTGGGTCTGGTCGGTGCGCAGGGAGCGGGCGACGGCGTTCGGGCGGTAGCCCAGGGTCTCGACGGCGGCCAGCACGCGGGTGCGTGCGTCGGCGCTGACCGACGGGTGGTCGTTCAGGACGCGCGAGACCGTGGCGACGGAGACGCCGGCCTCGGCAGCGACGTCCTTGATGCTGGCCACCGCCGCTCCACCTCCTTGTGGATCAGTCGGGGAGCACCGGGGCGGGTGCTCGTGGAATCGATTACATCGACCGGAGCATGGAATCGATTACACGGCACCGAATCAAGCCCCCGGCGGTACCTCTTGACCGGATCGTGATGTCGCGGGGCGCGGCCCGGCGTTCCAGGCTGGAGGTACGGGGTTTCCGTGAGGGGGCTTCAGGGCCCTGGCGGGCCGGAGCGGAGGAGCCATGACGGCGGCGAACCGGAACGACGTACCCGTCGCCTTCGAAGGCGACGGCGTGGAACTGCGCAGCATGCCCATCGGCGGCGGCCTGTCGGTGGACTGCCTCACCCTCCCCCGGGGCACGGACATGGGCCCGGCCCTCCAGGGCCTGGTGGCGCAGGCCGGGTGAGCCGGGGAAACCGCCGGGCCGTGCCGATGAGTTTCGCCGGCCCGGGCGGTCTGCCCTGACGTCGACCACAGGAGGAGTGCTGTGTCCCAGCTGCTGCGCGTGCAGAACTTCAATGTCTCGAGCGACGGGTTCGGTGCCGGGGAGCACCAGAGTCTCGAGAGGCCCTTCGGCCACGCCGACCCTGGGCAGATGTTCGCCTGGGCCGGTGCCACGGCAAGCTGGCCCAACCGCACCGACCCGGGCGGCAGCCGCGGTCTCGACGACTATCTGACGCGCGACTTCGCCAACAACATCGGCGCCGAGATCATGGGCCGCAACAAGTTCAGCCCCCAGCGCGGGCCGTGGCAGGACCACGAGTGGCAGGGCTGGTGGGGCGACGAACCCCCGTTCCACACGCCGGTGTTCGTCATGACCCACCACGAGCGTCCCTCGTTCACCCTCTCCGACACCACGTTCCACTTCGTCGGCGGTGAACCGGCCGAGGTCCTCGCCCAGGCGCGCAAGGCGGCCGGGGGCAAGGACGTCCGGCTCGGCGGCGGGGCGACGACCATCCGGGAGTTCCTGGACGCCGACCTGGTGGACACGCTGCACGTGGCGGTCTCGCCCGACGTGGTGCTCGGGTCCGGCTCACGGCTGTGGGAGTCCCCCGAAGAGCTGCTCGACCGCTTCCACTGCGATGTCGTACCGAGTCCGAGCGGGGTGATTCACCACCTGTTCTGGCGCAAGTGACGGCGGGTCAGGCGTCCTTGCCCCAGTCCAGACGGTCGGCGAGCCCGGCGGCGGCGAAGGCGACCTTCAGCTCCTCGCGGCCTTCGGTGAAGTGGGCCCAGCTGTCGTAGTGGACGGGGACCACGCGCCGGGCGCCGAGGACCTGCGCGGCCTCGGCGGCCATGGCGCTGTCCAGGACGATGACCTGGTTGTCGAAGAGGACGGGGAAGCGGGGAGCGCCCGCGAAGAGCACGGCGGTGTCGACGGGGGCGAAGCGGCCGGCGATCTCGCGGACCGCTGCGAGGGAGGCGTTGTCGCCGCTGACGTAGACGGTGGGCAGGCCCTCGCCGGTCAGGACGAAACCGACGACCTGGCCGGTGAACGGCTCGACCTGCTCGCGGGGTCCGGGGCCGTGCAGGGCGGGGACGCCCGTCACGGTGATCGTGCCGCCGTCGGGGCGGTCCAGTCGGACGGACTCCCAGTCGGCCAGGCCCCGGACCTTGTCCCCCAGACTCTCGCGCAGGCGCTCGCCGCCGCCGGGCGTGGTCAGGGTCAGGGGTATGCCGGGAAGCAGGGCCCGGCCGGAGGTGTCGAGATTGTCGGGGTGCTCGTCGTGGGAGAGCAGGACCACGTCGATGGGGCCGAGGTCGGCGGGGCTGCCGGCGGAGGGCGCGGTCTTGGTCAGGAGCGGACCCCCGGGCCGGCCGTAGTCGCCGGGAGCGTCGAAGGTCGGGTCGGTCAGGAAGCGCAGGCCGCCGTAGTCGAAGAGGGCGGTCGGGCCGCCGAGGACGCGGACGGGGAAGTCGGTCGGCACGGGAAGGGAGGACATGCGGCACCTCACGGATAGACGCGGTTGAACCGTGAGACGACCGTAGCCGCTTCTCACGGATACAGGCAAGCCGTACCATGAGAAGCATGGAGGAGCCCGTGACCGAACAGCCCGCGCCGCCGCCCGCACAGGGCGAGGAGGAGCACCCCTCCCTGGCCCTCGCCAACACCGCGATCGCACTGCCCGGCGGGCGCACGCTCGATCTCCTGGGCACCCCCGCTCAGACGAACCACTGGCTGACCCAGCGCGGCCTCGCCCCGGTCGACGCCGGCATGCGGGAGATGTGCGCGGCCCAACTGCGGTCACTGCGCGAGCAGATCAGGTCGCTGTTCGCCGCCCGCACCGACGGCGTGCCCGCCCTGCCGGCGGCCGTGAACGCCCTCAACGACGCGATGACCCGGGTCCCCACCGCCCCCCTGCTGCGGTGGGACGACAAGACCGGCCCCTACCGCACCGCTCCCCACCCGACCACCGCGATCGTCGACCTCGCCCTGGCCACGCTCGCCGCCGACGCCGCCGACCTGCTCACCTCCCCCGCCGCCGAGCGCCTCACCGCCTGCGGCTCGCCGCCCTGCAACCGCTACCTGCTCCGCCACGGCCGCCGCCACTGGTGCTCCACCCGCTGCGGCGACCGCGCCCGCGCGGCCCGCGCGTACGCCCGCCGCACCGAGCACCGCTGACCCCCGCCCCGGTCATGGCGGGGGCCTGTGGGCGAGCCGCGCCCCTCTGCTCTCCGCGACCCTTCTGACGTCCCGCAGGGACTCGCTGAGCCGCCGGGCCAAGTAGTGCAGTTCCGCACTGGTCACCCGGCGTTCCGCGAGGAGTTCGGAGGCATGCCCGAGCAGCTGGTCCGCCATGTCGATCTGCACGTCCTCGATCTCGTCGGCGAGCCGCGAGACGTAGCCGGTTCCGTCGCCCACGAGGTAGCACGGCCTGCCGTCGGCACTGGTCCACGGCAACAGCCGCCCGGGCACCGCGTGGTCGCGCGCCCCGCCGGTCATGCGTTCGCCTCCGCCATCAGGTAGGGGCGTACCAGTCGGTTGTCCTCTCCCTGGAGCGGACGCTCGTCGGGACGGCAGCGGACCGCGGGGCGCCCGGACGGGGGTGAGGGCGGTGCCGCCGGTCGCCGCCGCCTCCCCCGGGGAGGAAGGAGGTGGCGGAGGAGTGGTTCGAGGAGCCGGGCGATGAGGTCTGCCATGTCTGCTTGCCTGCCTTCTCACCTGCGGTGACTTCGTTCTGTGGTGAATCACTCACAGGGTGAGGTCGGCACTGGCTACGCTGCCAGGGGGTGGAGCTTGACATCGCGCTTGTCAAGGAGAGGAGTTGGGCACGTGGACGAACGCCGCATGCTTCGAACGCCGCGTCAGAAGTACGGGGAGGAGATGCGGCTGCGGCGGACCGCCGCCCGCCTCACCCAGGAGGAACTGGGCGGCCAGGTGGTGTGCTCACCCACGCTGATCAGCCATTTCGAAGCGGGCAGACGCCTCCCCAAGCCGGATGACGCGCAGCGGATCGACCGGGCGCTGGGGACGGACGGGTTCTTCGCGCGGTGGCTGGACGATCTGGAGAACAAGTACGACCCCCGCTTCGCTGCCGCCGCCGAACTCGAGCGACAGGCGACGCTGATCCAGCAATTCGCGCTCGCATTGGTCCCCGGCCTGCTTCAGACACCCGACTACGCCCGGGCCGTGTTCGCGGCTTACCGCCCCACCACCACAGACCAGGAACTTGACAGGCAAGTTGTCATTCGAACAGAGCGTGCCCGCATCCTTGACGGTCCTTCGGCTCCGGTCATCTGGACGCTTCTCGACGAGGCGGTGCTGCGACGCGCTGTGGGTGGCCCGAAGGTCATGGCGGAACAACTGCACAAGATCGCGGACTTGGCCGGGTCGCGACGGATTCGGCTGCACGTCCTTCCGTACCGCGTCGGGGCGCATCCGCTCATGGAGAGCCTGCTCACCCTGATGAGCTTTGAGGATTCCGCCCCGGTGGCATACGTCGACGCGTTCGAGACCGGACGTCTGATGGACGATCCGGCTCTGGTGAGTGCCTGTCAGACCGCCTACGCTCTGGCTCTGAGCGACGCGTTGTCGCAGCAGGAGTCACTGGCCCTCGTCAAGGCGGCAGCAGAGGATCACGAGCATGATCAGCAGTGAGCACACCGGGTGGTTCAAGTCCAGCTACAGCGGCGGTAGTCAAGCTGAGTGCCTCGAAGTCGCCCCCGGCCACCCCGGCGTCCCGGTGCGGGACAGCAAGGCCGCCCACGGCCCCGCCCTGGTCTTCTCGCGGAGCGGCTGGGCCGCGTTCGTCACCGCCGTCAAGGACGGGCACATCAGGCGCTGGGAAGACAGCGCGAGGCCGAGGGTCGGGTAGCTCTCGCGCCCACGCGTTCGGCCGCCTCGATGCACCGCGCTGCTCATGGTCCTGGCGACCGGGGCCGCCCGCTCCGCCCAGGGCTGACGCGTCACGCCGATTCGTTCAGCAACCTGCTCAGGTGCTCACGAGCGGGCCCCAGCAGGTCGGGCAGCGGGGCCGCCTCCTCGTACCAGCGCTTCTCGTACTCCCAGCAGAGCCAGCCGTCCCAGCCGTGGCGGGAGAGGACCTCGACGCACTCGGCCAGGGGGAGGACGCCCGCGCCGAGGGGCAGGGGGGTCGTGTCGTCGGTGGCGGCGATGTCCTTGACCTGGACGTAGCCGAGGTGGGGGGAGAGTGCCGCGTAGGTCTCGGAGGGCTGTTCGCCGCCGAGCCAGGTGTGCATCACGTCCCAGAGGGCGCCGACCTGGCGGTGGCCGACGAGGCCGAGGATCCGCATCGTGTCGGCGGCGGTGCGGTGCGAGTCGTGGGTTTCGAGGAGGATGCGTACACCCAGGTCATTGGCGTGTTCGGCGGCCGTGCCCAGACGGCGGGCGGCCGTCGCGTCGGCCTCCTCGGGGGTCTGGGCGTCGAGGTCGCCGCCGGGGAAGACCCGGACGTACGGGGCTCCCAGGTCGTGGGCCAGGTCGATCAGGGCGCGGATCTCGGCCAGGACGGGCTCGTCGTCGCCCGGCGCGGCGACGCGTACGTAACCCGCAAGGCCCAGGAGCTCTACGCCCGCTCCCTTGAACTCGGCCGCGATGTCCGCCCGTTCGGTGGGGCCGAGGCCGGTGTGGACCGGTTCCTCGGGATGGGTGCGCAGCTCGACGCCGTGATAGCCGTGGGCGGTCGCGAGCCGCAGGACGTCGGGCAGGGGCAGGCCGGGGACACCGAGGGTGGAGAACGCCAGTTTCATGAGGACGGACCCTACCCGGCACCCCCGCCTGCGACTCCCCTCAATCACCCTGGTGTTGCGTGAAGATCCAGTCGCCAGTCCTGGCCGGTCAGGTCCTGGCCGAAGGAGCGGTGCGGTTTCTCCGCGACCAGGACGAAACCGTGGCGCCGGTAGATGCGGCGGGCGGCGGTGAGGACGTCGTTCGTCCACAGGACGACCTCGCGGTAGCCGGCCTCGCGCGCGAAGTCGACGAGCGCCCCGACCAGGCGGTCGCCGATGCCCAGGCCCCGCGCGTCCGGCTCGACGAGCAGGAGCCGCAGGCGGGCGGCGCCGGGCGCGTCGTCCCGGACACACATCACGGATCCGACGGGCCGCCCGTCCAGCTCGGCGATCCACGTCCGCTCCAGGTGCGGGTCGTGGTCCTCGGCGTAGTCGGCGACGATCCGCGCCACCAGGGCCTCGTAGTCGGCGTTCCAGCCGTACTCGGCGGCGTACAGCGCGGCATTGCGCTGGACGATCCAGCCGAGGTCGCCGGGGGCGGGCTCGCGCAGGACGACGTCCTCGGGGCGCGGGGCGGCGCGGCCGTCGCCCAGGATCGTCCGGACGGTCCGCATCGCCTCCGCCAGCCGGGGCCGGTCCTCCGGCCGCACGGTGTCCAGCATCGCCCCGACCGACTCCCGTGCCCGCTCGTCGAGCAGCGCGGCGGCCTCCCGGCCGGGCGCGGTGAGCGTGACGCTGCGGCGGCGCGGGTCCGTCTCGGACGGGCCGCGCTCGACCAGCCCGTCCTCCTCGAACCTGTTCAGGATGCGGGTCAGGTACCCCGCGTCCAAGTGCAGCCGGGCCCGCAGGTCGGCGGCGTCCGTACGGGGGGCGTGCGCCAGCTCGTAGAGCACGCGGGACTCGGTGAGGGTGTAGGGGGCGTAGAGCCGGCGGCCATAGTCGAGGGCGCCGATGACGTTCGTGTAGAAGCGGTTGAAGGAGCGGATGTCCTGGACGGTCATGACCCGACCCCCGATACTTGACTCAGTCAGAGATACCGACGGTTCGAGCGTAGGCCGCCCAGGACCGCACGAGCTACCCCTCGACCGCCGCCGCCCGGTAGACGCAGACCTGGGCGCCGGTCTTGCCGGTGACCGCGGAGACCAGCTCCATCGGGCGCTTCACCCCGTCGCCGGGGAAGATCGTCTTGCCGCCGCCGAGGATCACCGGCATCACGACGAGCTGGAGCTCGTCGACCAGTCCCTCCGACAGCAGCATCCGCACGAGTGTCGGGCTGCCCATCATGGCGATCTCGCCGCCCTCGGCCTCGTGCAGCTCCCGGATGCGGGCGACAGCCTGGTCGCCGGGGATGAGGGAGGAGTTGTTCCAGGTCAGGTCGGTTTCGCCGAGGGTGCTGGAGACGACGTACTTCTTCAGGGAGTTCATCCGGTCGGCGAAGGGGTCCCCGGCCCGCTCGGGCCAGGCTCCGGCCATCGTCTGGTACGTACGACGCCCAAACAGCAGCGCGTCGGCTCTGGCCAGCCCCGCGTCGAAGGCGCCGCCCAGCACCTCCTCGTCGAAGTACGGGTGCGACCAGCCGCCGTGCGCGAAGCCGCCGTCGGTGTCCTCCTGCGGCCCGCCCGGGGCCTGCACGACGCCGTCCAGGCTGATGAACTCGGTGATGACGATACGCATGGGACTCACTCCGGGTTTCTCGCTCGGGAGAGGGGGTCACTGATGACGCCACTGCAGACCCGTCCGCGCCGCGAAACTCATCGCCGAAGCGTCGGTACGTCACGTCACACTCGTGGCGAACGCCTCCGCACGGCCGGCGCCGGGGGCCATGGCGTCCGGCCATGGTGTCCTCGAAGACGACGCCCGCGTATGACGAACACGCCGATTGGTACAACGAGTTGATGTCCCCGGAGGGCGGCGGGGACTCCATGCGGCGCGTCCACGCCACCCTGGGCGGCCTGCCGGGGCCCGGCGAGGGGGGGGCAGTTGGCCCGATGTCTGCCGCTGCACCGGCGCCCACGTCCCCACCCTCGCCGCCGTGGGCGGGAGTGTGGAGGGGGTTCTGGCATCGCCACCCCAGCC
Organism: Streptomyces sp. NPDC093598; assembly: GCF_044764825.1. Classification (NCBI taxonomy): domain Bacteria; kingdom Bacillati; phylum Actinomycetota; class Actinomycetes; order Kitasatosporales; family Streptomycetaceae; genus Streptomyces; species Streptomyces sp. NPDC093598. The sequence continues at coordinate 1,207,519 of NZ_JBIWIV010000001.1, forward strand.
CGTCCGGCGTTTGAGGACGAGGCCGTTCAGGCCGAAGCGGGGGCGTGGGAGCGGCAGCCCCCGCACGGCCCGGGCACCAACCCCGAGCACCCCTCAACCAGCGGCACGGTCACCCCCGGCACCGACCCCCAGCACCCCACAAGCCGCAGCACCGTCACCCCCGGCACCGACCCCGAGCACCCCTCAAGCCGCAGCGCCTCAAGAAGACCGCGGCACCCCGGAGGACCCCCGCACCATCAGTTCCCCCCGCACCGACGCGATCCCCCCGGGCGGCGCCTCCTCCCGGCCCATGGCGATCCGCCCGGCCCGGGCCCCCGCCTCCGCCAGCGGCAACCGCACCGTCGTCAGCGAAGGCACCGCGTCGATACTGAACGGCAGGTCGTCGAACCCCGCCACCGACACGTCCTCCGGGATCCGCAGGCCCGAGTCCCGCAGCGCCGCACACGCCCCCAGCGCGACGGAGTCGTTCGCCGCGACGACCGCCGTCAGCGACGGATCACGCCGCAGCAGCTCCAGCGTCGCCTCGTAGCCGGACCGCCGGTCGTAGCGCCCGTGCACCGTCCACCGGGGGTCGTCCTCGATACCGTGCGCGGCCAGCGCGGCCCGGTGCCCTTCCAGCCGGTGCCGCGTGGTGGTCCGCTCCTCGGGGCCGGCGATGTAGCCGAGCCGCCGGTGCCCGAGCCCGATGAGGTGCTCGGTCAGCTCCTGCCCGCCGCCGCGATTGTCGAAGGTCAGCGCGATCGCCCCGGTGTCCGGCGCCGGCGGCCGCCCGCACAGCACCACCCGCGTCCCCGCCTCGGTCAGCTTCCGCACCTTCGCGTCCATCGCCGCCTGGTGCGCCGCGTCCTCGATCGCCCCGCCGGTCAGCACCACGGCCGCGGCGCGCTGCCGCTGGAGCAGCGTGAGATAGGTCAGCTCCCGCTCGGGGGAGCCGCCCGTGTTGCAGACCACCGCGAGTCTCTCCCCGCCCGCACGGCCGCCCGGCCCGCCGATCTCCGCCTGGATCGCGCTCGCCATGATCCCGAAGAACGGGTCGGCGATGTCGTTCACCAGGATCCCGACCAGGTCGGAGGTGGCGGCGGCCAGGGCGCTCGCGGGCCCGTTGAGCACGTAGTCCAGCTCGTCCACGGCCTTCAGCACCCGCTCGCGGGTGGAGGCCGCCACGGGGTAGTTCCCGTTCAGCACACGCGACACCGTCGCGGGCGAGACCTGCGCGCGGGCCGCCACGTCCGCCAGGGTCACCGTCATCTCGTCGTCCTCCGGTCGCGCATCTCGTCTTCGCCCTCGTACACACCCAGACCACTGGCCATGGTTCCGAGAGGAGCAGCAGGTCGACCGCCTCTGTCCCGACAAACCCATGGCCATGGTTCCGAGCAGACCTTAAGCCCCCGACCCCCGGTTGTTCGCCCCCTCGAACAACTCGTCCTGGTCACGGTCTTGTCCGGACCGCGGTTCAGAGGCTAGCTTCTCCGTATGTAGAAAGCGCTTGCTGTGACGTTCACCAGTCAACGGCCCGTTCACCGGGCCGCCTGTGAAGGGTGGGGCGTACGCGGCGCGACGACCGCGTACGAAGGGAACGACGTGACACGCAAGACGGTGCGAATCGCCATGAACGGCGTGACCGGGCGCATGGGCTACCGCCAGCACCTGGTCCGCTCCATCCTCGCCCTCCGCGAACAGGGCGGCCTCGACCTCGGCGACGGCACCGTGCTGTGGCCCGAGCCGATCCTGGTCGGCCGCCGTGAGCACGCGCTGAAGGCGATGGCCGAGCAGCACGGGCTGGAGCACTGGTCGACGGACGTGGACGCGGTCCTCGCCGACGAGGCGGTGGACATCTACTTCGACGCCCAGGTCACCTCCGCCCGCGAGGAGGCGCTGAAGAAGGCCATCGCGGCCGGCAAGCACATCTACACCGAGAAGCCCACCGCCACCGGCCTCGACGGCGCCCTGGACCTCGCCCGGCTGGCGAACGAGGCCGGCATCAAGCACGGCGTCGTCCAGGACAAGCTCTTCCTCCCCGGCCTGCTGAAGCTGAAGCGCCTCATCGACGGCGGATTCTTCGGCCGGATCCTCTCCGTGCGCGGCGAGTTCGGCTACTGGGTCTTCGAAGGCGACTGGCAGACCGCCCAGCGCCCCTCCTGGAACTACCGCGCCGAGGACGGCGGCGGCATCGTCGTCGACATGTTCCCGCACTGGGAGTACGTGCTGCACGAGCTGTTCGGCCGTGTGAAGTCCGTCCAGGCGCTCACCGCCACGCACATCCCTCAGCGCTGGGACGAGAACGACAAGCCGTACGACGCGACGGCCGACGACGCCGCGTACGGCATCTTCGAGCTGGAGGGCGGCGCGATCGCCCAGATCAACTCCTCCTGGGCCGTCCGCGTCAACCGCGACGAGCTCGTGGAGTTCCAGGTGGACGGCACGGAGGGGTCCGCGGTGGCGGGCCTGCGCAACTGCCGCGTCCAGCACCGCAGCGCCACCCCCAAGCCGGTCTGGAACCCGGACATCCCCGCCACCGAGGTCTTCCGCGACCAATGGCAGGAGGTCCCGGACAACACCGAGTTCGACAACGGCTTCAAGGCCCAGTGGGAGCTGTTCCTGCGGCACGTCTACGCCGACGCCCCCTACCACTGGGACCTGCTGGCCGGTGCCCGCGGTGTGCAGCTCGCCGAGCTGGGCCTGCGGTCCTCGGCCGAGGGCCGCCGTCTCGACGTGCCGGAGATCTCGCTGTGACGATCCGACTGCCCGGCGCCGACGGGGCGTTGCGGACCTACGAGCCGCGCACCGAGCCCCTGGCCGTGACCCCCGGCACCCCCTTCACCTCCCGCACGGTCTTCTCGGCGGCGCACGTCGTCGCCGACCCGTTCGCGGACGTCTCCCCCGACTCGCCCGCCGCGGTCGACTGGGACGCCACCCTCGCCTTCCGCCGCCACCTGTGGTCGCACGGGCTGGGGGTCGCCGAGGCCATGGACACCGCCCAGCGCGGGATGGGCCTGGACTGGACGGGCGCGGCGGAACTGATCCGCCGGTCGGCGGCCGAGGCCAAGGCGGTCGGCGGCCGCATCGCCTGCGGTGTGGGCACCGACCAGATCGCCTCCGGGTCGCTCGCGGAGGTCCGCGCGGCCTACGAGGAGCAGCTCGCCCTCGTCGAGGAGTCCGGCGCGCAGGCCATCCTGATGGCGTCCCGGGCGCTCGCGGCGGCGGCCTCCGGGCCGGAGGACTACCTGGAGGTCTACGGCCACCTGCTGCGCCAGTCGGCCGAGCCGGTGGTCCTGCACTGGCTGGGCCCGATGTTCGACCCGGCACTGGAGGGCTACTGGGGGTCGGGCGACCTGGACGCGGCGACGGACACGTTCCTGGACGTGATCGCCGCCCACCCCGACAAGGTCGACGGCATCAAGGTCTCGCTGCTGGACGCCCGGCGCGAGATCGACATCCGCCGCCGGCTCCCGCGGGGCGTGCGCTGCTACACGGGCGACGACTTCAACTACCCCGAGCTGATCGCGGGCGACGAGCAGGGCTTCAGCCACGCGCTGCTCGGCATCTTCGACCCGCTGGGCCCGCTGGCGGCACAGGCGGTCCGGGTCCTGGACACGGGCGATGTGCAGGGCTTCCGCGAGTTGCTCGACCCCACGGTCGGGCTGTCCCGGCACCTGTTCCAGACCCCGACCCGCTTCTACAAGACGGGCGTGGTCTTCCTGGCCTGGCTCGCGGGCCACCAGTCGCACTTCACGATGGTCGGCGGGCTCCAGTCGGCCCGCTCGCTGCCCCACTTCGCGACGGCGTACGAACTGGCCGACGGGCTCGGGCTGTTCCCCGACCCGAAGCTGGCGGAGGAACGGATGAAGACGCTGCTGAGCGTGTACGGGGTGAACCAGTGAGCGGGGCGCCGGCACGCTTCTCCATCAACCAGATGACGGTGAAGCAGCTGTCCATGCCGGAACTGGTGGACGGCTGCGCCCGGCTGGGCATCCGCAACGTGGGGCTGTGGCGCGAGCCGGTGCAGACGTACGGCCTGGAGGCCACGGCCAAGCTGGTCCGTGACGCCGGGCTGACGGTGACGACGTTGTGCCGGGGCGGCTTCTTCACGGCGATCGACCCGCGGGAGCGGGCGGAGGCCCTGGCCGACAACCGCCGCGCGATCGACGAGGCGGCGGCGCTGGGCACGGACACACTGGTCCTGGTCTCGGGCGGCCTGCCCGCGGGCTCGAAGGACCTGCACGGCGCCCGCGAGCGCATCGCTGACGCCCTGTCGGAACTGGGCCCGTACGCGGAGCGGCACGGCGTCCGCCTGGCCATCGAGCCGCTCCACCCCATGTACGCCTCGGACCGCTGCGTGGTGTCGACCCTGGCCCAGGCGCTGGATCTCGCCGAACGCTTCCCGGCGCACCAGGTGGGCGTCACGGTCGACACGTACCACATCTGGTGGGACGACACGGCCCCCGCGCAGATCGCCCGGGCGGGCGCGGGCGGCCGCATCCACACCTTCCAGCTCGCCGACTGGACGACTCCTCTGCCCGAGGGCGTCCTCACCGGCCGCGGCCAGATCGGCGACGGGTCGATCGACATGCGGGAGTGGCAGGGTCACGTGGAGGCGGCCGGCTACACCGGCGCCATCGAGGTGGAGCTGTTCAACGACGGCCTCTGGGCACGGGACGGCCAGGAGGTCCTGGCGGAGACGGCTGCGAGGTTCGCCGAACACACCCGGTGACCCCGTACCCGACCCACGCTCGCTGCCCTGCTCCCCTACCGGGGGGCGGGGCAGCGGCGCGTCGGGGCCGCCCGTGCCGCCCGGATGCACCCGCCTCCCGGGCGTGACACGCTTTTCTCAAGGACTCGGCCGGTCGTGGTGCTCTCTCTTCCCTCGCTTCCCGACGCGGAGAGCAGCCATGACTGACATCCTCGTGAACCGGCCGAGTCCGGCGACCACTCCAGCCTGCCGTCGCTGTCCTGTCCGAGTCCCCGGCCCTGTCAAGGCCGCTCGGAGAGCCAGGGGTCACTCGGCGACCAGGTGCGGGTCAGCACGGCGCGTCCTGGCAGCGGCAGTCGGGTCCGGTGCCGCCGCGGGGGCGGTGCGTCGTGGTGTCAGGGACGTCAGCCCCACCCCGCCCACCAGCAGCGCCGCCGCGCACCACTGCAGCGGGCTCACCGGCTCGCCCAGGAACAGGAACGAGGACATGCCGAAGACCGGGACCAGGAGGGAGAACGGCGCCACCGTGGAGGCGGGGTGGTGGCGCAGGAGGAAGCCCCAGGCGCCGAAGCCGAAGACCATGGTGATCCAGGCGACGTAGAGGACCGTGCCCGTGCCCTGCCAGTCCAGGGTGCGCAGAGCCGCCAGGTCGCGCGAGGGCCCCTCCGTGAGGAGGGAGAGGGCCAGCAGGGGGAGGACCGGGACCGTGCTGACCCAGACCATGAAGTTCAGCGCGTCGGTCGGGGCCGCCTTGCTGAGGAGGCCGAACTTCGCCACACCGAGGACCAGGCCGACCGCCACGATCCACTTCCAGGCCACCTTCGGGCGGCCCACGAAGAACACCGCCGGGAGCGCCGCCGCCAGGAAGCGCAGGGCGGAGAAGAGCAGGGGCGGGAAGTGGTCGAGGCCGATCTCCATGACCGTGAAGTTGACGCCCCAAACGGCGGCGACCAGGACGGCCAGAGCGAGGTGTGGCGGGCGCATGCGGTGAGCATCGCGCCCGGCGACCATGAAGCACCAGCGACGATTGCTGCATGGTTGGATGAAGCATCGCTCAGCAGAAAGAAGCTCCCCATGCTCGACCTCCAGCGGCTGCGCGCCCTGCACGCGGTCTCCGTGCACGGCACCGTCGGCGCCGCCGCGCTCGCGCTCGGGTACACGCCCTCCGCGGTGTCCCAGCAGATCGCCAAGCTGGAGCGGGAGACCCGGACCGTTCTGCTGGAGCGGGAGGGGCGGGGTGTGCGGCTCACCGACGAGGCGCGTCAACTGGCGTCGGTCGCTCAGGAGTTGCTGGCGATCGTGGAGCGCGCGGAGACCGAGCTGGAGGAGCGGCGGGGGCTGCCGGCGGGGCGGCTGACCGTCGCCGCGTTCGCGTCGGCGGCACGCGGGCTGATGCCGGGCGTTCTGGCCGAGCTGGGCCGCAGGCACCCCGGCCTGGACGCCCGGCTCTCGGAGGTCGACCCGCACCTGTCCGTCGACCTGGTGGCGAAGGGCGCCGTCGACCTCGCCGTCGCGCACGACTGGGACATCGCGCCGCTGCCCGCCCCGCCGGGCCTGGAGCAGGCGGTCATCGGGGACGACCTGTGCGATCTGCTCGTCCCCGAGGGGCATCCGTTCGCCGGGCGGGCCGCCGTGCGGCGGGAGGAGCTGGGCGGCGAGCGGTGGATCTGCCAGCCGCCTGGGCGGGTCTGCCACGACTGGCTGCTGCGGACGCTGCGCACGGCCGGGCACGAGCCGGACATCGTCCACCAGGCCGACGAGAACCCCACCCTCGTGGCCCTGGTCGCGGCCGGGCTCGGTGTCGCGCTCATCCCGCGGCTGGGGCGCGGGCCGCTGCCCGCCGGGGTGGTGGAGGTGCCGCTCGATCCGATGCCGGTGCGGCGGCTGTACGCGCTGTGGCGGACGGGGGCGGCCCGGCGTCCGGCCATCGCGGAAACCGTACGGGTGCTCGGTGAGCAGTGGCCGGGAGTGGCGGCTCATCCGCCCCGTTGAGCCCCTGGTTCACCCCGCGTACCGACTTGCGGGAATCCGGGCCGCGTCGGGAACCCGGGGCGGACCGTCCCCGTCCAACCGCAGGCCGCCGGAGAGTCACCACGGTGCGGTGTCGGCCCTCGCCACTGGCTGCGATCGCTGACCACCCTCTCCGCCGTACCGCGGCCGGCGGCACCGCCGCCATCGGCGCGCCCCCCTCCAACCGCGCCGGTGGCGGCCCCTTCGCGGTTGCTGCGCGTTCCCTTGACTGGCAGAAACTTCCCGGATATTGGTGACTTCTTGGAAGTTTCCTTCAGCGGATCCGAGCGGATCACCTCCCAAAGGAGCGCACGTGCACGACACCGGCACGGGAAACACGGCACAGCCCTCCAGACGTACCGTCCTCGCCGCCACGGCCGGCGTCACCGCCGCCCTCGCGGCCGCCGGGCCCGCGCACGCCGCCGCCCCGGACGACAGCCGGCTGCGCGCCCTCATCTCCCGCATGACGCTTCAGGAGAAGGTCGGGCAGCTCTTCGTGATGCGGGTCTACGGCCACTCCGCCACCGCCCCCGACCAGGCCGACATCGACGCCAACCTCAAGGAGATCGGGGTCCGTACGGCCGCCGAGCTGGTGGCGAAGTACCGGGTCGGCGGCATCATCTACTTCGCCTGGGCGCACAACACCCGCGAGCCGCACCAGATCGCCGATCTGTCCAACGGCATCCAGAAGGCCTCCCTGGAGCTGCCGCGCGGGCTGCCCGTGCTCATCTCCACCGACCAGGAGCACGGGATCGTGGCCCGGGTGGGCAGGCCCGCGACGCTCTTCCCGGGGGCCATGGCCGTCGGCGCGGGCGGGTCACGGTCCGACGCGCGCACGCTGGGGCGCATCGCCGGGCGCGAGTTGCGGGCCATGGGCATCCGGCAGGACTACTCCCCCGTGGCCGACGTGAACGTCAACCCGGCCAACCCGGTCATCGGCGTACGGTCCTTCGGCGCCGACCCGCGGGCCGTGTCCGCGCTGGTGGCCGCCGAGGTCGCCGGGTACCAGGGGTCCGGTGTCGCCGCGACCGCCAAGCACTTCCCCGGGCACGGGGACACCAACGTCGACAGCCACACCGGCTTCCCCACCATCACGCACAGCCGGGAGCTGTGGGAGAAGCTGGACGCACCGCCGTTCCGGGCGGCGATCGCCGCGGGCATCGACTCGATCATGACCGCGCATCTGATGGTCCCGGCCCTCGACGGCTCGGGCGACCCGGCCACCCTCTCCCGCCCGATCCTCACCGGCATCCTGCGCGAACGGCTCGGCTACGACGGGGTCGTGGTCACCGACTCCCTCGGCATGGCGGGCGTGCGGAGCAAGTACGGCGACGCCCGGGTGCCGGTGCTCGCGCTGAAGGCGGGCGTGGACCAGTTGCTCAACCCGCCCGATCTGGACCTCGCCTGGAACGCCGTGCTGACCGCCGTGCGCGAGGGCGAGCTCACCGAGGCCCGGCTCGACGAATCGATCCTGCGGGTGCTGCGGCTGAAGTCCAAGCTGGGGCTGTTCCGCTCCCCGTACGTCAGTCAGTCCGGCGTGGACCGGGCCGTCGGCACCCGGGCGCATCTGGCGGCGGCCGACCGGATCGCCGAGCGCACGACCACACTGCTCGTCAACGAGCGGCGGCTGCTGCCCCTGTCGCGGCGCCGGTACCCCAAGGTGCTGGTGGTCGGGGCGGATCCGGCCTCGCCGTCGGGCACGACGGGGCCGCCCACGGGCGTGCTCGCCGGCGCGCTGACCGAACTGGGCTTCACCGCCACCGCCCTGTCCACCGGCACCGCCCCCTCCGCGGCGGCCATCGCGAAGGCGGTCGCGGCGGCGCGGGACGCGGACGCGGTGGTGGCCGCCACGTACAACGTCACGGCGAACAGCAGCCAGAAGGCGCTGGTGGAGCAGCTCGTGGCGACCGGGAGGCCGGTCGTGGCGGTGGCGATCCGCAACCCGTACGACGTGGCCCAGCTGCCGTCCGTGCCGGCCGTTCTGGCCGCCTACTCCTGGACCGACGTCGAACTGCGGGCCGCCGCACGGGTGATCGCCGGGCGGGTGAAGCCGCGCGGGAAGCTGCCGGTGCCGGTGCAGCGGGCGGATGATCCGGAGCAGGTGCTGTACCCCATCGGGTACGGGCTGTCGTACTAGACGTACGCCACGGACCGGGCGCACCACCCCCAACGTGCGCAAACCGTCCCATGTGCCTGGCGTGCGCCCGCTACGGCGGGTCACGCTGGGCGGGCACACTCGGGGGGTCGGCGATGCGTGAGAGAAGTGGTGTGGGGGTCGTCGGGGGGTTGCTGGTGCTGCTCGGCGCGCTGCTGACCGGGTGCCAGAGCCCGTCCGGAGGCGTGGCGGAGGACGGCCGGCTGGGCGATCCCGCGACCGGGAGGACCGCCACGGTGTCGCCGGTACCGACCCGGCCGTCCGGGTACGGGGCGGTGTTCCTCGCGATCGGCGAGTGCAGTTCGTTCGGTACGACGAGCTTCACCGAGGTGCCGTGCGCCGGTGAGCGGGCGGCGGCCCGGGTCGTGGCGCGGCACGACGGCACGGTGCGGGACGGGCCGCGCTGCCCGGCGACCACCGATTTCGTGCTGCACATCAGCGAGCAGCGGCCCGCGTCCGACGAGGACGGCGACGGGACGGTGCCGCGGGGCTACGCCTGTATGCGCAACCTCCAGCCGCCGCACCCCGGCGACCCGGGCGGCGGGGGCGGGCCCCGCACGATCGTGGGTGACTGCGTCTACAGCTCCGGCGACGGGCAGGTCCGCGAGACCGCCTGCGACGGCGAGGACGAGCGGCGGCCGCAGTACAAGGTGGTCCGGGCGGTCGCCGAGCGGGCCGAGTGCCCCGCCTCGACCGCCCTGTACGTCCGGCTCGGCGGCGACCGGCCCGTGGGGTGCGCCCGGCCGCTGTGAGACGGCCGGGCGCGACAGCGACGTGCCTTACGGGCGCAGCGTCATCTCACGCTGCATGTCCCGCTTGTCGAGCTTGGCGTCGAACTTCGCCAGCGGCTTGGCCGCCTGCGGGTCGGCCTGCACCGAGCTGGGTGCGACACCGGCCCAGTCGAGGATGCGGGCGGTGGCCAGGGCCTTCTGCTCGGGCACGAGGCCCGCGACGTTGGCGCCGTGGTTCATGCCGGGGGCGGTCATGACGTAGGAGTCCTTCGCGCCCTTGCCGACGCGGAAGGGCTCCGCGCCCCACGGGTCGTTCTCGCCGTAGACGAACAGCATCTGCCGGGCGTTGTGGCGGACCCAGGTGTCCACGTCCCGCATCGCCGACGGCTGGAACTTCATGGGGATGTCCCGGGGGACGAAGTTGCGCGGCGGCTGGTAGCCGTAGCGGATGTACTGCTTCTCGATGTGCGGGAAGCGGATGGTCGGCGCGCCGAGCTGGGTGCCGGCCTGGTAGTAGTACGGCGTGTAGGTCGTCAGGCCCTGGTCGGCGTAGGCGGAGAAGCCGGAGATCGTGTCGACGGAGGTCCAGATCTCGTCGTCGGTGGCGTTCTTCGCGTCGGCCGGGATCTGGTCGCAGTCCTTGAGCAGGCTGTACTGCCAGAAGCCCCACACGTAGTCGAGGACGGTCGCCTCGAACGCCTTGTCCAGGCTGCCGATGGTGTCGAAGGTGAGGCCGTTGTCCTGCGCGTAGGCCGCGTACTTCTTCTCCAGCGGCTCGCGACGCACCAGCGCCTCGCGCTGCACGCCGTTCAGCCGGGCGCGGCACTCCTCGGTGCCCACGCGCGCGAAGAAGCGGTCGTAGGCCGAGTCCTCCTTGTTCACCACGTCGTTGGGGGCGACGTAGGCGACCACGCCGTCCATGTCACGCGGGTAGAAGCGCTCGTAGTAGGTGGCGGTCATGCCGCCCTTCGAACCGCCCGTGGAGATCCACTTCTTGCTGTAGATGCCCTTCAGCGCCTTGAAGACGCGGTGCTGGTCACTGGCCGCCTGCCAGATGTCCAGCTTGGACCAGTCGGCCGGGGCGGGCCGGGACGGGGTGAAGAAGCGGTATTCCAGGGAGACCTGGTTGCCGTCCACGATCTGGGTGGGCTCGCTGCGGCGGGGCGTCGTGGAGACGTTGTAGCCGCTGGTGAAGAACACCGTCGGGCGCGAGACGTCCTTGTGCAGCACCGTGATGCGCTGCTGGAACGTGCCCTTCGACGGCTTGTGGTGGTCGACCGGCTGCGTGTAGTTCAGGACGAAGAAGCGGTAGCCGGTGTACGGCTTCTCCTCCACCAGGCTCATGCCCGGTATGGAGAGCAGCCTCTCCTTGATGTCGGTGGTGCCGGCGGCGTCGGCGGCGGTGGCCGCTCCCGCCGTGCCCAGTGTGCCTATGAGCACCGTGAGCGCCAGCAGCCATCTGAGCGCCTTGCGCATGCGCACTCCCCTGTGAGACAGATGTGCGCCGGAAGCTAGCGGACCAACTCACCGGAGCACCAGGGGACATAGGGAAAACCCTGTGCGCGGGGGGGGGCGTGTCGCGGGGTGCCGGGCGTCAGCAGAGAATCCAGCCGGAGCTGAACTTCCCCCTGCCGACCTGGCCCTTGAGCCAGACGCAGCGGCGCCCGGCGTGCACGGTCACCGGGCCCGCGTGGTGGGCGTACTTGCCCGCGTCGACGACCGGCCGGTTGCCGCGGGCCTGCACGCTCACCGACATCGTGCGCTTCGTGCCGGGCTTCTTGGTGAGGGTGACGGCGCAGACGTAGCCGCCGCGTTTGTAGACGAGCACGGTCCCGGTGGAGAACGGCAGGGTGCGGACCTTGCGCCCGGGGCAGAGCGCGGTGGCGGCGGCCTGTGCCTCGCCCGGCGCCGCGACGGCGAGCAGCCCGGAGGCGGTCAGCACGGCCAGCCCGAGCGCGAGCCGCCGGCGTATCGCTCCACTGTCCACTGTCGTCCTCCCGTACCGCATCGTCCGCGACCATCGGCGTACGCCAGTACGGACGCATGACGTATGTCGGACGGTTGCGCGAGCGTCACAAACCCACGTCAGCGGGGTGCCCCGACCGGCTCCTCCGGCTCGGCGGCGCCGATGAACGTGCGCCACAGCTCGGCGTACCGGCCGTCGCGTGCGAGCAGCTCCTCGTGCGTGCCGTCCTCGGCGACCCGGCCGTGGTCCATGACGACGACTCGGTCGGCGCGGGCGGCGGTGGTGAGGCGGTGGGCGACGACCAGGGTCGTGCGGCGGCCCGCGAGGCGGTCGGTGGCCTGGTTGACCTGGGCCTCGGTGGCCAGGTCCAGGGCCGCTGTGGCCTCGTCGAGCAGCAGGACGTCCGGGTCGACCAGCTCGGCGCGGGCCAGCGCGATCAGCTGGCGCTGCCCGGCGGACAGGTTGCGGCCGCGCTCGGCGACCTCGTGGAGGTAGCCGCCCTCCAGGGTGGCGATCATGTCGTGCGCGCCGACCGCACGGGCCGCCGCCTCGACCTCGGCGTCGGTGGCGTCGGGGCGGCCGTAGGCGATGGCGTCGCGGACGGTGCCCTGGAAGAGGTACGCCTCCTGCGGGACGACCCCCAGGCGGTGCCGGTACGAGGTGAGGTCCAGGTCCCGCAGATCGGTGCCGTCGACGGTGACCCGGCCCCCGGTCGGGTCGTAGAAGCGGGCCACGAGCTTGACGAGGGTCGACTTGCCCGCGCCGGTCTCACCGACGAAGGCGACGGTCTGCCCGGCGGGGATGCGCAGGTCGACACCGACGAGGGCCGCTTCGTCGTCCCCGTACGCGAAGTGCACGTCCTCGAAGGCGATGTCGCCGCGCAGGGAGCGGACTTCGAGGGGTTCGTCGGCGGACTTCGTCGACGTCGGCTCCCGGAGCAGTTCCTGGATACGGCCGAGCGAGACCGTGGCCTGCTGGTAGCCGTCGAAGACCTGGGACAGCTGCTGCACGGGCGCGAAGAACAGGTCGATGTAGAGCAGGTACGCCACCAGCGAGCCGATCGCGAGCGTCCCGTCGTCGACCCGGGCGCCGCCCACGATCAGCACGGCCGCCGCGGCCACCGACGACAGGAACTGCACGAACGGGAAGTAGACCGAGATCAGCCACTGGCCCCGGATGCGCGCCCGGCGATAGTCGGCGCTGCGCTCCGCGAACCGCCGCCCGCCGTCCCGCTCGCGCCGGAAGGCCTGCACGATCCGCAGCCCGGACACCGACTCCTGCAGGTCGGCGTTGACCACCGACACGCGTTCACGGGCCAGTTCGTACGCCTTCACGCTCGCCCGGCGGAAGAAGAACGTGGCGACGATCAGCGGCGGCAGCGTCGCGAAGACGACCAGCGCGAGCTCCACGTCGATCACCAGCAGGGCGATCATGATGCCGAAGAAGGTGACGACCGAGACGAAGGCCGTGACCAGGCCCGTCTGGAGGAACGTCGACAGCGCGTCGACGTCGGTCGTCATCCGGGTCATGATCCGGCCGGTCAGCTCCCGCTCGTAGTAGTCGAGTCCGAGGCGCTGCAACTGGGAGAAGATCTTCAGCCGGAGCGAGTACAGGACCCGCTCGCCGGTCCGCCCGGTCCTCCGGATCTCGCCGATCTGGGCCGCCCACTGCACCGCGACCGTCAGCAGCCCCAGCAGGGCCGCCGCCCACACGGCGCCGAGCGCGGCCTGGGTGACGCCCGAGTCGATGCCGTGCCGGATCAGCACCGGCAGAAGCAGGCCCATGCCCGCGTCGGTGGCGACCAGGGCGAGGCTGACCAGCAGCGGCAGCCCGAAGCCGCGCAGCAGCCGGCGCAGGCCGTAGGACTCCTCCGGCTGGACGGCCTTCGACTCGTCGATGTCCGGGACGTCGGTGGCCGGGGGCAGCGCCTCGACCTGGGCGAGGAGCTCGGGTGTGGCGGGGCTCTCGGCGAGGGCGGTGTCCTTGCGCTCGCGGTCGCCGCTCCACAGCCGCGGGGTGACCCCGCGCTCGGCGTCGAACTCGGCGTCCAGCTCGTCGCGTACGGAGGTGTCCTCCCTGGGGCAGGCCGGCTGGGTGTGCCCCGGGGAGACCGCGCCCAGCTCGTCCGGATCGGTGAGCAGGCGCCGGTAGAGGGCGGACCGCTCCTGGAGTTCCTCGTGGGTGCCGAGGTCGGCGAGCCGGCCGCCGTCCAGCACGGCGATGCGGTCGGCGAGGTTCAGGGTGGAGCGGCGGTGGGCGATCAGCAGGGTCGTACGGCCCCGCATGACCCCCTTCAGGGCCTCGTGGATCTCGTGCTCGACCCTCGCGTCCACGGCGGAGGTGGCGTCGTCCAGGACCAGCAGGCGCGGGTCGCTGAGGATGGCGCGGGCGAGGGCGACGCGCTGGCGCTGCCCGCCGGAGAGGGTGAGACCGTGCTCGCCGACGGTGGTGTCGTAGCCCTCGGGCAGTTCCCTGATGAACCGGTCCGCCTGGGCGGCGCGGGCCGCCTTCTCGATCTCCTCCTGGGTCGCGTCCGGGCGGCCGTAGGCGATGTTGTTGCGGACGGTGTCGGAGAAGAGGAACGAGTCCTCGGGGACGAGGCCGATCGCGGCGCGCAGCGACTCGGTGGTCAGCTCGCGCACGTCGTGGCCGCCGACCAGGACGGCCCCGCGCGTGACGTCGTAGAAGCGCGGCAGGAGGAGGGACACGGTGGACTTGCCGGAGCCGGAGGAACCGACGACGGCGAGGGTCTCGCCGGGACGGATCTCGAAGGACAGGCCGTCGAGGACATGGCGGTCGTCGTCGTAGCCGAAGGAGACGTCGTCGAACTCGACCGTCGCGGGGGCGTCGGCGGGCAGGTCCTTGTGGCCGTCCTCGATCGACGGCTCGGTGTCGATCAGCTCCAGGACACGCTCGGTGCCGGCGCGGGCCTGCTGGCCGACGGTGAGCACCACGGCGAGCATGCGGACCGGGCCGACCAGCTGGGCGAGGTAGGTGGAGAACGCGACGAACGTGCCGAGCGTGATGTGCCCGCGCACCGCCAGCCAGCCGCCGAGCGCCAGCATCGCGACCTGACCGAGTGCGGGGACGGCTTGCAGGGCGGGGGTGTAGACCGAGTTCAGGCGGACGGTGCGCAGACGGCCCGCGAACAGCCGGCGGCCGACCTCCCTGAGCTTGCCGGTCTCCTGCTCCTCCTGCCCGAAGCCCTTCACCACGCGTACGCCGCTGACGGCGCCGTCGACCACGCCCGCGACGGCCGCGGCCTGGGCCTGGGCGTACCAGGTGGAGGGGTGCAGCCGGGTGCGGCTGCGCTTGGCGATCCACCAGATGGCGGGCGCCACCGCCAGGGCGACCAGGGTCAGCGGCACGGACAGCCAGGCCATGATCACCAGGGAGATCAGGAAGAGCATGAAGTTCCCGATGGTCATCGGGAGCATGAAGAGCAGGCCCTGGATCAGCTGGAGGTCGCTGGTGGCGCGGCCGACGACCTGGCCGGTGGACAGCTCGTCCTGGCGGCGGCCGTCGAGGCGGGTGATCGTGCCGTACATCTCCGTCCGCAGGTCGTGCTGGACGTCGAGGGCGAGGCGGCCGCCGTAGTAGCGGCGGACGTAGGTCAGGACGTAGACGACCAGCGCGGCGGCGACGAGGAGCCCGGCCCAGGTGGTCATGTCCCTGGTGTGCTCGCTGATGACGTCGTCGATGATCACCTTGGTGATCAGCGGGACGAGGGCCATGACGGCCATACCGGCGAGCGAGGAGCCGAGGGCGAGTACGACGTCCTTCGGGTGGCGCCATGCGTAGGCCCACAGTCGTCGTGCCCATCCCCGTTTCGCTGTCACACCGGTGCCTTCCAGTCGTCCTGAGCTGCCGGAAGGCACCAACGCGATGGCGGGCCGATTTCATCCCGCCGTAACAGTTCTCTTCGTGGACGGGTGCGGCGCCGTCTCGGCTGGTCGCGCAGTTCCCCGCGCCCCTAGAAGAGAGGCGTTGTCCTTACCCGCAAGTAATAGAAGCGGGTCGTCTGTGCCGGGTTCTCGTTGTCGTCGCTGACCAGCAGGACCTTCAGGGCGTTCCTCGTCCGGCCCGTGATGGTCATGCCCTCGATGTTGTCCAGGAGGGGGTTCGGCTGGGGCTGTCCGGCCGTCGCTCCCAGGGGCGGGCAGGTGACGAGGTCCGCGAGCAGGGTCTTCTTCATGGGGCTCGTGGCCGTCGCGTGGCGGGGGTCGGCCAGGTAGAGGCGGACCGTGTTGCCCACGCCGGCCGTGAAGCCGCGTTCCAGGACCAGGAGGCGGCCGTCGGGGGTGGCCTGGATCTCGGGGACGCCGAGGCCGGGGTCCGTGCGGTAGGTGTACCGGTCCGCGAGCCGGAAGTGAGCCCCGCGGCGGGTCCAGGTCTGGAAGCGGACGGTGTCGGCGGGGTCGCCGGAGAGGGCGTACTCCATGGACGCGACCAGGGTGCGGCCACCGGGGAGCAGGGTGAGGCCCTCGAAGGTGCCGTTGGGCCGGCCGCGGCCCGCGGGGCTCACGCGCAGGTCGTCCGGGACGGGGAGGCGGTCGAGGATCTCGCCGGTGCGGGAGTAGCGGCGCACCGACGGCTCGGTCTCGGAGGTGACGAGGTACGTGCCGTCGCCGTCCACGACCAGGCCCTCGGAGTCGAGTGCGGCTCCGGTCTCGTCGGCGAGGGGGACCACGGACCGGGGCTTCAGGGTCCGCGCGTCCAGGCGGAACAGGGACGAGCGGTCCGAGAGGGCGGCCAAGGAGCCGTCCCGGTCGGCGGCCAGCGCGGAGAGGTTGCCGACGAAGGTGTCCTCGTAGGTCGTCTTGTCGAGCGCGTCGGAGAAGCGGTCGAGGGAGACGGACGGGGAGCAGCGGTGCGAGGGCTGCGCCTGGGCGGGGCCGGCGGCGGTCAGGCACGCGGCCGCCGCCAGGCCCGCCGTGAGGAGGGCGAGGTGGGTTCTCAGGGGCATGGGCGTCACCGTAGGACGGGCCGGTGACGCCGGGTAGGACGTGCGGTGAAGGCTCAGCTCGCCGCCAGGTCCTTGTGGATGACCTTGGCCACGGCCTGGATGGTGGTGATGCCGTAGTTCATCGTGCTGTTGCCGTGGGTCAGCACGGTCATCACGTAGTCGTGTCCGCCGCCCTTGAACGCGCCGACGCTGTGCACCCGCCACCCGTTCGTGGAGCGTTGCAGCCAGCCGTTCTTGACGGCCACGGTGACGCCTGAGGGCACTCCGTACGGGGTGCCCCAGCGCTGGGACGAGACGACCTGGCCCATCAGCTTGAGGATGTAGGCGCGCGAGTTGTCGCTCAGCACCGCGTTCTTGGCGGTGAGGAGTTTCAGCAGCTTCTGCTCGTCGGTGACGGTGATCTGCGTCAGGCCCCAGTAGCCGTTCGCGCCGGGCTTGGTCTGGGTCATGCCGGCGGCCGCGAGGAAGTTCTTGATCTTCGTCATGCCGAGCTGCTTCCACAGGGTGGAGGTCGCGGCATTGTCCGACTTGGTGATCATGGCCTTGGCGAGGGTGTTCTCGCGGTCGGTGAGATACCGGTTCGCCTTCTTCGCGTCCCACAGCAGGGTGGCGAGCACGGTGACCTTGACGACGCTGGCCGAGTCGTAGGCGGAGCTCGCGCGCAGGGTGCAGGTCGTGTTGGTGCTGCGGTCGTAGAGGCCGACGGCGACCGTGCCCTTGCGGGTGGCGAGCGCGGCGGTGATGTCCTTCTTCAGCTTGGCGGCGAGCCCGGCATTGGCGGACGTGCAGGTCACGGCCGGCGTGGCAGCGGCGGCGGGCGTGGCGGCGGCGACGAGCGGCACGAGCACGCCCGTACCGACGGCCGCCGCCAGCACTCTCGCGCGTCGGGATATCCCAGAAGTCATGCACCCCTTGACACCCGGACGCGGGCAAATGGTTGTAGCCGTGACGAAGGCTTGTACGAGTCGTTACCGGAAGCCGCCCGGTTCACAGGCGGCGGCCGGCTTCGGCACAGCGGCCTCCAACCGGGGCTCTCCACCATGCTGGGGTGACATCCGCCATCAAAACTTCCGGTGTCTCGAAGCGGTCGAGTCGGTCTGCGGTCTACCGTCTCGACCCGTCCGACGTCAGCTGATCCCCATAACCCCGCACGATCGAACGGCCCCCGACTTCCAGGTCCGGGGCCGTTCCCGCGTCCCCGATCATGGACACCGGTGTCCGGCGAACGGGTGAAGGGAAACGAAACGGTGGGCTACTGCCTGGAGATGAGCACCGGTGACATGAGAACGGTGGTGCGGCTGCTCACCGCCGTGGAGCGGACCGAGCGGCAGGAGCGCACGCTCGCCCGGGTCCGTACGGAGTGCGAGCGGACCGACGCCCGCTTCCGGGAGCAGGGCATCGACCTCGACGTCTCCATCAGCCAGGCCCTGGACGAGCTGGTCGACGGCGCTCCGAGCACCGACCTCTGCCCCGCCTACAGCTACGCCTTCTACCAGGCCGTGGCGGCGCACTTCTCCGACCCCACCGACCTCGGCGCCTGGCGCCGCCCGTCCTGGTTCCCTGCCATGGACGCCGAACTGGCCCGGCACGGCGTACCGTCCGACCTGCTCCCCGGCACGTTCCTGTTCCGCGGCCCGCCGCTGCGGCTGCCCCACCCCGGCGACGCGGTGCCCGCGATCGGCACGCTGCCGGCCCCGCGGGCCGCCGCACTCGCCGATGCCTACGCGTGCGTACTCGACCGTCTCGACCCCGAATTCCGTGGCCCGGCCCGCCGGTTCGCCGACGTCATGCGGCTCGAGGCGGAGGTATGGGAGAGCGCGCGAAAGCTCGGGACGAACCCTGACACGCTGCTCTTCTGGTTCCACTGACCTCTGCCGGAACTCTTGACGCCGCCTTTCCCGCCGGGATACTTGCGGTCGACAGCGCGCCAACTGCCGTGTCGAATCAGCACTTTGGGTGGACGGCGGCGCCACTTGTCCGAGATCCCGAACGCCGTGCGAAATTTCACACGTTTCGTGACGGCCACCCCCACAGGAGGATCCGCACATGAGCCCACGCAGGGCACTCGTAGCCGCCCTGACCGCCGCACTGCTGGCCGGTCCCGGCGTCGCCCGGGCCGCCACTCCCCAGGCCCCGCCCGCACCTGCCCGGGAACGCGCCGCGGCCGCCACCATCACCTGGTCCCTCGTCCGCGCGAGCAACCCCACAGCGGACCAGCGCGCGGCCTACGACCTCATCACCAAGGCCATGAACGCGGCGGTGGCCCGCTACAACAACCTCAGCGACCTGGGCAAGACCCTCAGCGTCCGCTACGAGCCGGGCGTCCCCACCGCCGACGGCAACATCAACGGCACCATCCGCTTCGGCAGCAACCGCAGCTACATGAACGAGCGGACGGCCCTGCACGAGATCTCCCACACCATCGGCGTGGGAACCAGCTCGGGCTGGTCCCGCCTCGGCGGCAGCGGCACGTGGACGGGCGGTCAGGCCACCGCGCTGGTCAGGCAGTACGACGGCTCCGGCGCCAAGATCTCCACCGGCGGCGGTCATTTCTGGCCCTACGGCCTGAACTACGACAACGAGTGGTCTGCCACGGCGGCCGACCGCCACGTCCACATCGTCGCCGCGATGGTCCGCGACGGCCTGTAGGCAGCCTCCCAGGGCCGGCCGGCGCGCTCAGCCCAGGTGCGTCGGTGCGAACATCCGCAGCACGGCCGGGAGCAGGACCACCGAAGGCCCGGGCGTCTCCAGCGCCTTCGCGAGGTCCTGCTCCAGGCTCTCCGGGGTCGTCCGCGCCCCGGGGACGCCGAAGGACTCCGCCAGGGCCACGTAGTCGGGCCGGGTCAGTTCCGTCGCGGTCGCCTCACCGAACGCGTCGTTCATGTACTCGCGCAGGATGCCGTAGCCGCCGTCGTCGACGATCAGCCAGGTGACGTTCAGGTCGTACTGACGGGCCGTCGCCAGCTCGGCGATGGAGTACAGCGCCCCGCCGTCGCCGGAGACGGCGAGGACGGGCCGGGTCGGGTCGGCCGCCGCCGCGCCGAGGGCCGCCGGGAAGGCGTAGCCGAGACCGCCCGCGCCCTGCGCCGAGTGCATGTGGTTGGGGCCCTTGGCGTCGAAGGCCGACCAGGCCCAGTACGCGAGGATCGTCATGTCCCAGAAGGACGGGGAGTCGGCCGGGAGCGCCCTGCGGACGGACGCCAGCACGTCCTGCTCCAGGGTGAGTTCCTGGGCGGCGATGCGGTCGGCGACCTTCGCGAGCACGTCCCGGACCCGGTCCGCCGCCGTCGCGTCCTCGCGGGGCGGCACCGTTTCCAGCAGCGCCTGCAACGCCAGCCGGGCGTCGGCGTGGATGCCCAGCGCCGGGTGGTTGGACTCCAGCTTGCCGAGGTCGGCCTCGATCTGGACGACCCGGCCGCGCGGCTTGAACGTGTGGTAGTTCGAGGAGAGTTCACCAAGGCCCGAGCCGACGACCAGGAGGACGTCGGCGTCCTCCAGGAAGTCGGTGGTGTGCCGGTCCTCGATCCACGACTGGAGCGACAGCGGGTGCTTCCAAGGGAACGCGCCCTTGCCGCCGGGGGTCGTGACGACCGGCGCCCGGAGCCGCTCCGCCAGCTGCTTCAGCTTGCCCGAGGCGTCCGCCCGGACCACTCCCCCGCCCGCGATGATCGCCGGACGGGCGGCCTTCGACAGCAGATCGGCGGCCACGGCGGTCAGTTCGGGACGCGGCGGCAGCTCCTCGGGGAAGGCGTCGCCGCCCGTCACCACCGGGATCGCCGTCTCGGCGAGCAGGACGTCCTGCGGGATCTCCACCCACACCGGGCCGTGCGGGGCCGACAGCGCCGACGTCCAGGCCGCCTCGATCGCGGAGGGGATCTGGGACTGGGTGCGGACGGTGTGGACGGACTTCACCACACCCCGGAACGAGGCGGCCTGGTCGGGCAGTTCGTGCAGATAGCCGTGCCGGCCGCCGCCGAGCCCCGCCGTCGGGACCTGGCTGCTGATCGCCAGCACGGGCGCGGAGGCCGCCGCCGCCTCCTGGAGAGCGGCCAGGGAGGTCAGGGCGCCCGGCCCCGTCGACAGCAGCAGCGGCGCGGCCTCACCGGTGATCCGGCCGTAGGCGTCCGCCGCGAACCCGGCGTTGTTCTCCACCCGCAGGCCGATGTAGCGCAGGTCCGAGCGGCGCAGTGCGTCGAACATGCCGAGGGCGTGCTGGCCGGGCAGGCCGAAGACGGTCGTCGCGCCGAGCCCGGCCAGGGTCTCCACGACCAGGTCTCCGCCGTTGCGGCCGGCGGGAGGATTCAGGGCGGCCTCCGTCTGGGCGGGCGTCGGGCGGAGCACCAGGTCGTGGTCGTGTGTCACTTGGTTTCCGAGTCCTTCCGGGCCGCGGCGATCTGGCGGGACATGATCGTGGTCAGTTCGTACGCCGTGTGGGAGGCGGCCACCGACGTGATCTCCGCGTGATCGTACGCGGGGGCCACCTCGACGACGTCCGCGGAGACCAGGTTGCAGGACGCCAGTCCGCGCAGGATCTCCAGCAGTTCGCGCGAGGTCATGCCGCCGGCCTCGGGCGTGCCGGTGCCGGGGGCGTGGGCCGGGTCGAGGCAGTCGATGTCGATGGAGATGTACAGCGGCCGGTCGCCGATGCGCTGGCGGAGCTGGTCGGCGACCTCGTCGGCGCCGCGCCGGTAGACGTCGGCGGAGGTGACGATGCCGAAGCCCATCTTCTCGTCGTCGGTGAGGTCCTGCTTGCCGTAGAGCGGGCCGCGGGTGCCGACGTGGGACAGGGCGGAGGTGTCGAGGATGCCCTCCTCGACCGCGCGGCGGAACGGGGTGCCGTGCGTGTACTCGGCGCCGAAGTAGGTGTCCCAGGTGTCGAGGTGGGCGTCGAAGTGCAGCAGCGCCACCGGGCCGTGCTTCTTCGCCACCGAGCGCAGCAGGGGCAGCGCGATGGTGTGGTCGCCGCCGAGGGTCATCAGGCGGGCGCCGGTGCCGAGCAGGTCGTCCGCGGCGGCCTCGACGGTCTCGACGGCCTCGTTGATGTTGAACGGGTTCACGGCGATGTCACCGCCGTCCGCGACCTGGGCGAGGGCGAACGGCGAGGCGTCCTGCGCCGGGTTGTACGGGCGCAGCAGCCGGGACGCCTCACGGATCGCGTTGCCGCCGAAGCGGGCGCCCGGCCGGTACGAGACACCCGAGTCGAACGGCACGCCCACGACCGCGACATCGGCCCGGCCGACCTCGTCCAGCCGGGGCAGCCGGGCGAAGGTCGCGGGACCGGCGTACCGCGGAACGCGGGAGGAGTCGACGGGCCCGCGCGGAGTCTCGTTGCTGCTCATGAAGTAATGCCTTCTTTCCTACGCTTCATCGCGTATGTACTGCTTGCTCTACGACTTTACTGGGATGCCGGGACTGGTTCGGACGCGAGTTCGGACGATCGCCCGGCGAGCCGCTCGCGCCAGGCGGCGAGGACGGCGGTGTCGGTGGCGGGGGTGGCCAGGGAGACGGCCAGATAGGCGGCGAGCGAGGCGAGCAGACCGTAGTAGACCGGCTCGTTGGCGAGGATGCCGTACGTCGCCATGAGCACGATGACCGCGAGTCCGCCGACCACGACGGAGGCGAGGGCGCCGTGGACCGTGCCCCGCTTCCAGGCCAGCCCGCCGAGGATCGGCACCAGCAGTCCGCCGACGAGGAGGTTGTAGGCGACGGTCAGCGCCTCCACGACGTTGTCGATCGCGATGGCCGTGGCGATGACCGCGAGGCCCATCAGCAGGATGAAGGCACGGTTGCCCTTCACCTCGTCGTGGTCCTCCGCAGGCACCGCCTTGCCGACGCCCCGCAGCCGGGACCAGATGTCGTTGTTGGCGACGGTGGCGCAGGCGATCAGCGCGCCGGAGGACGTCGACATCACGGCGGCGAGGGCGGCGGCCAGCACCAGCCCGCGCACCCCGACGGGCAGTTCGTGCTTCACGATGGTCGCGAAGGCGTCGTCCGGGCCGGCGAGCTTCGGATACAGCACCTTGGCCGCGGTGCCGATGACGGCACCGGCGAGGGCGTAGGCGAGGCAGTAGGTGCCGGCGACGGTCCCGCCCCACTTGGCGGTCCTGTCGCTGCGCGCGGTGAAGACGCGCTGCCAGATGTCCTGCCCGATGAGCATGCCGAAGGTGTAGATCAGCACATAGGTGAAGATCGTCTCGCCGCCGATGCCCAGCGGGTCGAAGTACTCGGTGGGCAGCTGCGCCTTCATCTCGCTGAACCCGCCGGCCTTGACGACGGCGATGGGCAGCAGCAGGAGCAGCACGCCGATGGTCTTCACCACGAACTGCACCATGTCGGTCAGGGTGATCGACCACATGCCGCCGAGGGTGGAGTACGCGACGACGATCGAGCCGCCGAGGACGATCGCGACCGTGCGGTTCATGTCGAACAGGACGTCGAAGATCGTGGCGTACGCGATGGTCGAGGTGACCGCGAGCATCAGCGTGTACGCCCACATGACGACACCGGAGATGATCCCGGCCCGGCCGCCGCCGTAGCGCAGGTCGAGCATCTCGGAGACGGTGTAGACCTTCAGCCGGGCGATGCGGGCGGAGAAGAAGACGGACAGGGCGAGCAGGCCGAGGCCGATGGTGAAGACCATCCAGGCGCCGGACAGGCCGTACTGGTAGCCCAGTCCCACGCCGCCGATGGTGGAGGCGCCGCCGAGGACGATCGCCGCCATGGTGCCGGAGTACAGGGACGGGCCGAGGCGGCGGCCGGCCACGAGGAACTCGCTCTTGGACCGGGCGCGGCGCATGCCCCACCAGCCCATGGCCAGCATGCCGGCCAGGTACACGACGATGACGGTGTAGTCGACGGCCATGGGGCCTCCTTCGATCGGTGTCGCCGGCGGGTGACGAGGACTGACCTTAGGTGGCCGGAAAGCGACTGCGAAGTGTACGTTTCATCCATTCGACCCGGTGCCGGATGGAGGGAACGCACACCATGCCGGACCCGGCGGTCCCGCCCACCCCACCCGTACCGCTGACCGCGCTGCTGGCCCGCGAGGACCTGGCGCTGCGGCAGATCGCGGGGCCCGCCGCAGAGGGCGTGGTCGTCCACTGGGTGCACACCTCGGAGATGGCGGACCCGTATCCGTATCTGCTGGGCGGCGAACTGCTGCTCACGGCGGGCGTGCACATCCCGGAGGCGGTGGGCCCGGGGACCGCCTACTTCGACGACTACGTCTCCCGGATCGTGGCGGCGGGCGGCGCGGCCCTCGGCTTCGGAGTGGCGCCGGTGCACGACACGGTGCCGGAGGCGCTGGCCGCGGCCTGTGCGTCGCACGGTCTGCCGCTGCTGGAGGTGCCGCCCCGGACCACCTTCTCCGGCGTGGCCCGCGCGGTCTGGCAGCTGATGGCCCAGGCCCGCCTGGCCGAACTCCGCCGCGTCACCGAGGCCCAGCAGAGCCTCGCCGCCGCCGCGTCCCGCCCCGACCCGGTCCCGTCGGTGCTCCGGCAGCTCGCGCAGCGACTGGCCGGCTGGACGGTGCTGTACGGGCCGGAGGGGGCGGAGATCGCCTCGGCGGGCCGGAAGCCGGGAGACGAGGTGCGGGGGGCGCTGACGCGGCTGGGGGAGGTGGTACGACCGGACCGTCCCACGCCGCCCGCGAGCACGGCACCACCGACGGACGCACGGCCGGGCGCGACCGGGACACGGCGGACCGAACCCGGCCCCACGGCACAGCCGGACCGTCCCACGCCCCAGGCGAGCGCGGCACCAGGCGTGGGCTCGGTCCGGGCGTGGTCGGCCGGGCCCGGGGCGGTCCGCTCCCGCGTGGCCCCCCGGACGGACGCCGGTCCCGATCCCGCCGGCCCCGATCACTCGGCCACGGCATCCCCCACCGACTCCGGCCGTCCCGCCCCCTCCTCCGCCACCGACTCCATCGGCGGCGTCCACCTCGCCGCCTACAACCTGGGCGCCGGGCACGGATTCGTGCTCGGGGTCGCGACCCCGCAAGGGACCCCCGGCGACCACACCGTCGCCTCCGTCGCCGCCGTGCTGCTGTCGCTGCTCACCGGAGAGCAGCAGAGCGGTACGGGCGCGGCCCGTTCCTCCGCGCTGGTGCGGCTGCTGCTGGGCGCGCCGCCCGAGGAGGTCGCGTCGCTGCTCGGCGAGGGGCCGTGGATCGTCGTGCACGCCCGGCCGGACGGGGACGGCGCCCCCGACCCCGTCGCGGCCTCCGCGCTGGGTGCCGCGCTCGGGTCCGCCCTGGTCGACTCGGCGGGCGATGTCGTACGGGTGCTGGTGCCGGCCGACCGGGCACCGGCCGAGCTGCCCGCCTGGACCCTGGGCCTGAGCGCCGCCGTCGCTCCGCACGACTGGCCGGTCGCCGACACCCAGGCGGCCCGCGCCCTGGCCCGGGCCCGTGCCACCCGGACCCCGCTGGTCCGGCACAGCGCACGCCCCGCCCTCGCCGACCTGGTCCCAGCCGATGAGGCGGCGGCGCACGCCCGCAGGCTCCTGTCCCCCGTCACGGCCCACCCCGCGCTCACCGAGACCCTGCGCACCTGGCTCTCCCTGCACGGCAGCTGGGACCGCACGGCCGTCGCCCTGTCCGTGCACCGCAACACCGTCCGGCAGCGCATCGCCCGCTGCGCGACCCTGCTGGAGACGGACCTCGACGACCCGGACGTACGGATGGAACTCTGGTTCGCGCTGCGGCGGATCTGAGTAGGTGAGCGGTGTCCCGCTGAGTACGTGACGCACATCCCAGCGTTCGATACGCCAGGGACGCCCGTCGGGGGCTGCCTCACAATGGGTGCCATGCCGATAACCGGGACCCCCAGCCGCGCCGAACTCGTCGAACACCTCGTCAGGACGCGCATCGCGGGCGACGTCGCCACCCCCCGCGAGAACAACCTCTCCCACTACCGCAAGCTGGCGAACAGCGACCGCCACTACTGGCTCGGGCTGGAACTCGGCGACCGCTGGAGCGACGAGCAGGACGTCCTCGCGGTGATGGCGGAGCGGGTCGGCGTGAACGACGACCCCGAGTACCGGTACGGCCAGGACACCATCGACCCGGAGCTGACCGTCGACGGTCTGGAGCGGATGGCCGGGCGGCTGCGCAAGGCGGCGGACGGGCAGCAGCGCGTCCTCTTCGCCACCGGCCACCCCGGCGGCCTCCTCGACGTGCACCGCGCGACCGCCTCCGCACTGCGCGCGGCCGGCTGCGAGATCGTCGTCATCCCGGACGGGCTGACGACCGAGGAGGGCTACGTCATGCAGTTCGCGGACGTGGCGGTCCTGGAGCACGGCGCCACCCTGTGGCACACCCACTCGGGCGAACCGATGAAGGCGATCCTGACGGGCCTGGAGCGCGAAGGCCGCCCGCTGCCCGACCTGGTGGTCGCCGACCACGGCTGGGCGGGCTACGCGGGGCAGCACGGCGTGGACTCCGTCGGCTACGCCGACTGCAACGACCCGGCCCTCTTCATCGCCGAGGCCGAGGGCACCGTACAGGTGACGGTGCCCCTCGACGACCACGTCATCAGCCCCCGCCACTACGACCCGATGACGGCGTACCTGCTGTCGGAGGCGGGCCTCAGCTAGCGTCCCGCCCGCGCGGGACGCGGACCACGCCCTCCTGGATCACGGTGATGGCCAGCCGCCCGTCCTGCGTGTAGATCCGGGCCTGCCCCAGTCCCCGGCCGCCGTACGCGGACGGGGACTCCTGGTCGTACAGCAGCCACTCGTCGGCGCGGAACGGCCGGTGGAACCACATCGCGTGGTCGAGCGAGGCCCCCACGACATCCCCGACGGCCCAGCCGCCGCGCCCGTGCGCGAGCAGCACGGAGTCGAGCAGCGTCATGTCGGAGACGTAGGTGGCCAGGACGACGTGCAGCAGCGGTTCGTCGACCGCGCCGCCCAGTTTGCCGTTGGTCCGGAACCACACCTGCGAGTGCGGCTCGCGCGGCTCACCGAACTTCCCGTAGGGCGGCTCGTCGACGTACCGGAGATCCACGGCGGCGCGGGCCTCGAGGAACTTCTCCACCACGACGGGGTCGAGATGGTCGTACCCGCGCAGCCGCTCCGCACCGGTCGGGAGCGTCACGGGATCGGGCGCGGCGGGCATCGGCTCCTGGTGATCCAGCCCGTCCTCGTACGTCTGGAACGACGCCGAGAGATGGAAGATCGGCTTGCCGTGCTGGACGGCGACCACCCGGCGGGTGGTGAAGGAGCGGCCGTCGCGGATCCGGTCGACGGTGTAGACGATGGGCGCACCGGGGTCGCCGGGGCGCAGGAAATACGCGTGCAGGGAGTGCGCGGGCCGGTCCTCGGGGACCGTGCGCCCGGCGGCGACGAGCGCCTGGGCCGCGACCTGCCCGCCGAAGACCCGGGGGACGACGGCGGACCGGGACCGGCCGCGGAAGATGTCCTCCTCGATCTGCTCGAGATCGAGGAGATCGAGGAGGTCCTGAAGTGCCTGGCTCATGAGGTGGTTGTACCGGCCAGTGATCGCGTGCCGGTGTCGGGGGCCTTACAGGCCCATGTCCTTGGCGATGATCGACTTCATGATCTCGCTGGTGCCGCCGTAGATGCGGTTGACGCGGTTGTCCGCGTACAGGCGGGCGATCGGGTACTCGTTCATGTAGCCGTAGCCGCCGTGCAGCTGGAGGCAGCGGTCGATGACGCGGTGCGCGACCTCCGTGCAGAACAGCTTCGCGGAGGCGGCCTCGGCGGGGGTGAGCTCACCGGCGTCCAGGGCCTCGGTCGCGCGGTCGGCGACGGCCTCGGCGGCGTCCACCTCGGCCTGGCAGGCGGCCAGCTCGAACTTGGTGTTCTGGAAGTGCGCGACGGGCTTGCCGAAGACGGTGCGCTCCTGCACGTACTGCTTGGCGAACCGGACGGCGGCCTTGGCCTGGGCGTAGGCGCCGAAGGCGATGCCCCAGCGCTCGGAGGCCAGGTTGTGGCCGAGGTAGTAGAAGCCCTTGTTCTCCTCGCCGAGGAGGTCCTCGACGGGCACCTTGACGTCGACGAACGCCAGCTCGGCGGTGTCGGAGGTCTTCAGGCCGAGCTTGTCGAGCTTGCGGCCGACCGAGTAGCCCTCGGACTTGGTGTCCACGGCGAAGAGGGAGATGCCGTGGCGGCGGTCCTCGGCGGTGGGGGCGGAGGTGCGGGCGCACACGATCACGCGGTCGGCGTGCACGCCGCCGGTGATGAAGGTCTTGGCGCCGTTGAGGACGTAGTGCGTCCCGTCCTCGCTCAGCTTGGCGGTGCTCTTCATGCCCGCGAGGTCGGAACCGGTGCCCGGCTCCGTCATCGCGATGGCCCACATCTCCTCACCGGAGACGAACTTGGGCAGGAACCGCTTCTTCTGCTCGTCGGTGGCGAGCATCTTGATGTACGGCAGGGCGAGCAGCACGTGCACGCCGGAGCCGCCGAACTGGACACCGGCGCGAGCGGTCTCCTCGTACAGCACGGCCTCGAACTTGTGGCTCTCCAGGCCGGCGCCGCCGAACTCCTCGGGGACGTTGATGCCGAAGATGCCGAGCTCGCCGAGCTTGTAGTAGAACTCGCGCGGCGCCTGGCCGGCGGCGAACCACTCGTCGTACACCGGTACGACCTCGGCCTCGATGAAGGCGCGAAGGGTCTCCCGGAACGCCTCGTGATCCTCGTTGAACACCGTACGGCGCACGCCGCCACCTCCACGACTTCATGTCTAAGCGCTTGCTCAGCCAAAGATACCGGCGAGTATCGAGACGCGTCCAGGGTGGGGGCGGGGCAGGCGGCGTAACGCTCGTCACGCCGGGGCCAGAGGGGTGGCCGGGGGGTGCACCGCCGCCGCGAACGCCCCCCGGGCCATCCGGTGCAGCAACTCCGCCGTAGCCCCCCGCCCCGGCAAAGACCCGGACCTCCCCAGATGCGGCGTCGAGTTCAGCAACCCGAACACCGAGTGCACGGCGGACCGAGCCGCGGGCTCCCCGAGCCCCGGGTACACCTCCCGGACCACCCCCACCCACAGCTCCACGTACTGCCGCTGCAACTGCCGCACCATCTTCCGGTCACTGTCCCGGAGGCGATCCAGCTCCCGGTCGTGCAGGGTGATCAGAGGCCGGTCATCGAGCGCGAAGTCGATATGCCCCTCGATCAGCGAGTCGAGCACCTGCTCCGCCCCACCCCCGTCCGCTTCCGCCAGCCTCCGCTTCGCCCCCGTCAGCAACTGCCCGCTGATCCCCACCAGCAGCTCCGCGAGCATCGCGTCCTTACCCGCGAAGTGCCGGTACAGCCCGGGCCCGCTGATCCCGACCGCGGCACCTATCTCGTCGACTCCGACCCCATGGAAGCCCCGCTCGGCGAACAGCCGCGCGGCCTCCTTGAGGATCTGCTCACGGCGGGTGGGGGCATCGGTTCTGGTGGCCATGAAAACAATTCTAGACAGGGAGGTTAGCGGTCGTTAACCTGAAGGAAATGCGTTAACGCTCATTAACAAGGTGAGGGGACCGCAGGATGCACGAGGCACCGGAGCTCACGAGCGCGGCAGACCCCGCGTCGGAGGCCTTTCGGGCCAACGAGGAGGCGCACCACGCCCTCGTCGAGGAGCTGCGCACCAAGCTCGCCGCGGCCGCACAGGGCGGCGGCGAGAAGGCCCGCGCCCGTCACACGGCGCGCGGCAAGCTGCTCCCCCGCGACCGCGTGGACACCCTCCTCGACCCGGGCTCGCCGTTCCTGGAGCTGGCCCCGCTCGCGGCCGACGGGATGTACGAGGGCCAGGCCCCGGCCGCCGGGGTCATCGCCGGAATCGGCCGGGTCAGCGGCCGCGAGACCGTGGTCATCGCCAACGACGCCACGGTCAAGGGCGGCACGTATTACCCGATGACGGTGAAGAAGCACCTCCGCGCCCAGGAGGTCGCCCTCGACAACCGCCTCCCCTGCGTCTACCTGGTGGACTCCGGCGGCGCCTTCCTCCCCATGCAGGACGAGGTCTTCCCGGACCGCGACCACTTCGGCCGCATCTTCTACAACCAGGCCCGCATGTCCGGCGCCGGCATCCCCCAGATCGCCGCCGTCCTCGGCTCCTGCACGGCCGGCGGCGCGTACGTCCCGGCGATGAGCGACGAGGCGGTGATCGTCCGCAACCAGGGCACGATCTTCCTGGGCGGCCCACCCCTGGTGAAGGCGGCCACGGGCGAGGTGGTCACGGCGGAGGAGCTCGGCGGAGGCGAGGTCCACTCCCGTGTCTCGGGCGTCACCGACCACCTCGCGGAGAACGACGCGCACGCGCTGCGCATCGTCCGCACGATCGTCTCCACCCTCCCCGCGCGCGGGACGCTCCCCTGGGAGGTCGCGGAGGCGACGGAACCCAAGGTCGACCCGCACAGCCTGTACGGCGCGGTCCCGGTGGACTCCCGCACGCCGTACGACGTGCGGGAGATCATCGCCCGGGTCGTCGACGGCTCCCGGTTCGCCGAGTTCAAGTCCGAGTTCGGCCAGACCCTGGTCACGGGCTTCGCCCGGATCCACGGCCACCCGGTGGGCATCGTCGCCAACAACGGCATCCTGTTCTCCGAGTCCGCCCAGAAGGGCGCCCACTTCATCGAGCTGTGCGACCAGCGCGGCATCCCGCTGGTGTTCCTGCAGAACATCTCGGGCTTCATGGTCGGCAAGGACTACGAGGCGGGCGGCATCGCCAAGCACGGCGCCAAGATGGTCACGGCGGTGGCCTGCACGCGTGTACCGAAGCTCACGGTCGTGGTCGGCGGCTCGTACGGCGCGGGCAACTACTCCATGTGCGGCAGGGCGTACTCCCCCCGCTTCCTGTGGATGTGGCCGAACGCCAAGATCTCGGTCATGGGCGGCGAGCAGGCCGCCTCGGTCCTCGCGACGGTCAAGCGGGACCAGCTGGAGGCCCGCGGCGAGTCCTGGCCGGCGGAGGACGAGGACGCCTTCAAGGCCCCGATCCGCGCCCAGTACGAGCGTCAGGGCAGCGCCTACTACGCGTCGGCCCGGCTCTGGGACGACGGTGTGATCGACCCGCTGGACACCCGCCAGGTCCTGGGCCTGGCCCTGACCGCGTGCGCCAACGCGCCCCTGGGTGACCCCCAGTTCGGCGTCTTCCGGATGTGAGGGGACGGACGACGATGTTCGAGACAGTGCTGGTGGCCAACCGGGGCGAGATCGCCGTACGGGTGATCCGTACGCTGCGGTCGATGGGCGTGCGCTCGGTGGCCGTCTTCTCCGACGCGGACGCCGACGCCCGGCATGTCCGCGAGGCGGACACGGCGGTGCGGATCGGCCCGGCCCCGGCGTCGATGAGCTACCTGTCGGTGGAGCGCCTGCTGGAGGCCGCGGCCCGTACGGGCGCGCAGGCCGTCCATCCCGGCTACGGCTTCCTCGCGGAGAACGCCGCTTTCGCGCGCGCGTGCGCCGAGGCCGGTCTGGTCTTCATCGGCCCTCCGGCGGACGCGATCGCGCTGATGGGCGACAAGATCCGCGCCAAGGAGACGGTCCGCGATGCCGGCGTGCCGGTCGTTCCCGGCGGCCGGGACCCGGACCTGGCCGAGGCGGCCCGCGAGCTGGGCGCACCCGTGCTCCTGAAGCCCAGCGCGGGCGGCGGCGGCAAGGGCATGCGCCTGGTGCGGGACCTGACCCGGCTGGAGGACGAGATCGCCTCGGCCCGCCGCGAGGCCCGCGCCTCCTTCGGCGACGACACGCTCCTCGTGGAGCGCTGGATCGACCGCCCCCGCCACATCGAGATCCAGGTCCTGGCCGACGGCCAGGGGAACGTGGTCCACCTGGGCGAGCGCGAGTGCTCCCTCCAGCGCCGCCACCAGAAGATCATCGAGGAGGCGCCGAGCGTGCTCCTCGACGAGGAGACGCGCTCCGCGATGGGCGAGGCAGCGGTCCAGGCGGCCCGCTCCTGCGGCTACCGGGGCGCGGGCACGGTGGAGTTCATCGTCCCCGGCGTCGACCCGTCGTCGTACTACTTCATGGAGATGAACACCCGCCTCCAGGTGGAGCACCCGGTCACGGAGCTGATCACGGGCCTGGACCTGGTCGAGTGGCAGCTGCGGGTCGCGGCGGGCGAGCCGCTCGGCTTCACCCAGCAGGACGTACGGCTGACCGGTCACGCGGTGGAGGCCCGCATCTGCGCCGAGGACCCGGCCCGCGGCTTCCTCCCCTCCGGCGGCACGGTCCTGAGGCTGCGTGAGCCGCAGGGCGACGGCGTCCGCACCGACTCGGGCCTCACCGAGGGCACGGAGGTCGGCAGCCTTTACGACCCGATGCTCTCCAAGGTCATCGCGTACGGCCCCGACCGCGCGACCGCCCTGCGCAAGCTCCGCGCGGCCCTGGCCGAGACGGTCACGCTCGGCGTGCAGACGAACGCCGGCTTCCTGCGCCGCCTGCTCGCCCACCCGGCCGTGGTCTCCGGCGACATGGACACGGGCCTGGTCGAGCGTGAGGTGGAGGGCCTGATCCCCACGGACGTACCGGATGAGGTGTACGAGGCGGCGGCGGCCGTACGCCTGGAAGCCCTGGAGCCGGAGCCGGGCGGCTGGACGGACCCCTTCTCGGTGCCGAGCGGCTGGCGCCTGGGCGGCGCCCGCAAGCCGCCGGCCTTCCACCTCCGGCTGCAGGACCCGCTGGAGTACACCCCGCGCGGCACGGCCACGGTCACCGACGACCGGGTCGCGGTGACCCTGGACGGCGTCCGCCACACCTTCCACCGCGCCGCGGACTGGCTCGGCCGCGACGGCGACGCCTGGCACGTCCGCGACCACGACCCGGTGGCCGCGTCCCTGACCCGGTCGGCGCACGCGGGCGCCGATTCCCTCACCGCGCCCATGCCCGGCACGGTGACGGTGGTGAAGGTCGCCGTCGGCGACGAGGTGAGCGCGGGCCAGAGCCTGCTGGTGGTGGAGGCGATGAAGATGGAGCACGTCATCTCCGCGCCGCACGCCGGCAAGGTCACCGAGCTGGACGTGGCACCCGGCACCACGGTCGCCATGGACCAGGTCCTGGCGGTCATCGCACCCCACGAGGAGGTGGCGGAATGACAGTCCCAGGGCTCCCGATGGCCGTCCCGAGCAGGGATCTGCCCACCCGCGTCCGCATCCACGAGGTCGGCGCCCGCGACGGCCTGCAGAACGAAAAGGGGACGGTCCCCACGGAGGTCAAGGCGGAGTTCATCCGCCGCCTGGCCGACGCGGGCCTGACGACGATCGAGGCGACGAGCTTCGTCCACCCGAAGTGGGTCCCCCAACTGGCGGACGCGGAGCAACTGTTCCCGATGGTCGCCGACCTGCCGGTCGCGCTCCCGGTCCTGGTTCCGAACGACCGCGGCCTGGACCGCGCCCTGGCGCTGGGAGCCGGCCGGGTGGCGGTCTTCGCCAGCGCCACGGAATCCTTCGCCAAGGCCAACCTCAACCGCACGGTGGACGAGGCACTGGCGATGTTCGAGCCGGTGGTGAGCCGCGCGAAGTCCGAGGATGTCCACGTCCGGGGCTACCTCTCCATGTGCTTCGGCGACCCGTGGGAGGGCGCGGTCCCGATCCCCCAGGTGGTGACGGTCTGCCGGGCCCTGCTGGACATGGGCTGCGACGAGCTGAGCCTGGGCGACACGATCGGCGTGGCGACCCCGGGCCATGTGGTCGCGCTCCTCGCGGCGCTGGACGAGGCGGGCGTCCCGCCCACCGCCCTCGGCGTCCACTTCCACGACACCTACGGCCAGGCCCTCGCCAACACCCTCGCGGCGCTCCAGCAGGGCGTCACCACGGTCGACGCGTCGGCGGGCGGCCTGGGCGGCTGCCCGTACGCGAAGTCGGCGACGGGCAACCTGGCCACCGAAGACCTCGTGTGGATGCTGCGGGGCCTCGGCATCGACACCGGAATCGACCTCGGCCGCCTCGTCGCCACGAGCACGTGGATGGCCACCCATCTGGGCCGACCCAGCCCGTCCCGCACCGTCCGAGCCCTGTCCCACGAGGACACCGAGGAGCACTGATCACCATGGACTACCGTCTCTCCCCCGAACTGGAGGAACTCCGCCGCACGGTCGAGGAGTTCGCACACGAGGTGGTGGCGCCGAAGATCGGCGACTTCTACGAGCGGCACGAGTTCCCGTACGAGATCGTCCGGGAGATGGGCCGCATGGGCCTGTTCGGCCTGCCGTTCCCGGAGCAGTACGGCGGCATGGGCGGCGACTACCTGGCCCTCGGCGTCGCTCTGGAGGAGCTGGCACGGGTCGACTCCTCGGTGGCGATCACCCTGGAGGCCGGTGTCTCACTCGGCGCGATGCCGATCCATCTCTACGGCACCGAGGCCCAGAAGCGGGAGTGGCTCCCCCGCCTCTGCGCGGGCGAAGTCCTCGGCGCGTTCGGCCTGACGGAGCCGGACGGCGGCAGCGACGCGGGCGCGACCCGTACGACGGCGCGTCTGGACGAGTCGACGAACGAATGGGTCATCAACGGCACGAAGTGCTTCATCACCAACTCGGGCACGGACATCACGGGCCTGGTGACGGTCACGGCGGTCACGGGCCGCACCCCGGAGGGCAAGCCGCGGATCTCCTCGATCATCGTCCCGTCCGGCACCCCGGGCTTCACGGTCGCGGCCCCGTACTCCAAGGTCGGCTGGAACGCCTCGGACACCCGCGAGCTGTCCTTCACGGACGTCCGGGTCCCGGCGGAGAACCTCCTGGGCGAGGAGGGCCGTGGCTACGCCCAGTTCCTCCGCATCCTCGACGAGGGCCGCATCGCCATCGCGGCCCTGGCGACGGGCCTGGCGCAGGGCTGCGTCGACGAGTCCGTCAAGTACGCCAAGGAACGCCACGCCTTCGGCAAGCCGATCGCCGCGCACCAGGCCATCCAGTTCAAGATCGCGGACATGGAGATGAAGGCCCACACGTCCCGCCTCGCCTGGCGCGACGCGGCGGCCCGCTTGGTGACCGGCGCCCCCTTCAAGAAGGAAGCGGCCCTGGCGAAGCTCCACTCGTCGACGGTGGCGGTGGACAACGCCCGCGAGGCCACCCAGATCCACGGCGGCTACGGCTTCATGAACGAATACCCGGTCGCCCGCATGTGGCGGGACTCCAAGATCCTGGAAATCGGCGAGGGCACGAGCGAGGTCCAACGCATGCTGATCGCGCGCGAGTTGGGGCTGGTGGGCTGAGGCGACGGACCGGGGCCGAGAACCACCGGCCGAACGGGCGCAGTGACTCGGATCACTGCGCCCGTTCGCATCCCCACTCCCACCCCCGGGCACACACCCCAGGGCTCCCGTGGACATGACCTGAGGTTAGGCTAACCTAAGCCTCGTTCCAGCCAAGCGGCTTTCAGCCGTGCCCGCAGTGGCTCCGTACGTACGAAAGCAGACCCAGTCATGTCGAACGCCAGAACCGCCCGTTTCTCCCGCCGCGGCCTGCTCGCCGCCGGTGGTGCTCTCGGGCTCGGCGCCCTCGTGACCGCGTGTGGCAGTGAAGACTCCAAGGACGGCGGCTCGGACGCGAAGGGTGCCGCCAAGTCCGGCCCGTGGTCCTTCAAGGACGACCGCGGCAAGACCGTGAGCCTGGACCAGGTCCCCACGAGGATCGTCGCGTTCACCGGTGTCGCCGCCGCCCTGTACGACTACGGCATCGAGGTCAAGGGCGTCTTCGGCCCGACCAAGACCAAGGACGGCAAGGCCGATGTCCAGGCCGGCGACATGGACGTCAGCAAGCTGACCGTCTTCGGCAACAGGTTCGACCAGTTCAACGTCGAGCAGTACGCGGCCTTCCAGCCCGAGGTACTCATCACCACGACCTTCGACTCCGCCGGCAGCCTCTGGTACGTCCCGGAGGCGTCCAAGGACAAGATCGCCAAGCTCGCCCCGAGCGTGGCCGTCTCGGTCTTCGACCGTCAGATGCCCAAGCCCCTGCAGCGCATGGCCGAGCTCGCCGAGTCGCTCGGCGCCGACCTGAAGGCCGCGAAGGTCGTCGAGGCGAAGAAGCGCTTCGAGGCCGCCTCCGAGCGGCTGCGCAAGGCCGCCAAGTCCCGCCCCGAGATCAAGGTGCTGGCCGGTTCCGCGTCGGACGCCATCTTCTACGTCTCCGGCTCCGACTTCTCCATCGACCTGGAGTACTTCAAGGCCCTCGGCGTGAACCTCGTCGAGCCCCCCGCGAAGGCCAAGGAGGCCAACGGCGGCTGGTTCGAGAACCTCAGCTGGGAGAACGTCGACAAGTACCCGGCGGACATCATCATGATGGACGACCGCGCCTCGACCATCCAGCCGGCCGACATCACCGAGGCGACCTGGAAGAAGCTGCCCGCGGTCAAGGCCGGTCAGGTCATCGCGCGTTCGCCCGAGCCGATCCTGTCGTACGACAAGTGCACGCCTCTGGTGGAGAACCTCGCGAAGGCCATCGAGTCGGCCAAGAAGGTCGCCTGACCCCCTGCCCCGTCCTGACGTCCAGGAGCCGCACGTGATCACCGCCGTAGCCGCCCCGTTCCGTTTCTTCTCCCTTCAGGTCGTGCGGACGAGGCGGCTCGGGCCGTCTCTGGTGCGGGTCACCTTCGGGGGGCCCGATCTGCACGCCTTTCACTCCGACGGGCAGGACCAGTCCTTGTCACTGTTCCTGCCGCACCCGGGGCAGAGCGAGCCGGTCGTGCCGCTCGAACTCGGGGACGGCTGGTGGCAGGGCTGGCGTGAACTCCCGGACGACGTACGGGCCGTGATGCGGTCGTACACCCTGCGCGGCCTGCGCAGGGACCCGGACGAGATCGACATCGACTTCGCCCTGCACGGCATCGAGCCGGGCGCCTGTGTCCAGGCCGGCCCGGCCTCGCGGTGGGCCGCCCGGGCCGCCGCCGGGGACCGGGTCCTGCTGCTCGGCCCGGCCGTCGCCGACAACCGGGCGATCCGCTTCCGTCCCCCGCAGGACACCGACCTCGTGGTCGTCTGGGGCGACGAGACCGCCGTACCGGCCGCCTCCGCCATCGTCGAGGCGCTGCCCGCCGGCACCCGTGCCCGGGTCTGGCTGGAGGTCCCGCACGCCGGCGACATCCAGGACCTGGTGACCGAGGCCGACGTGGAGATCACCTGGCTCGTCAAGGAGGAGCTGAGCACCGAGGGGTCGGCCCTCGATGCCGTCCGCGAGGCCCGGCTGCCGTCCGCCGAGCGGCCGTACGTCTGGATCGCCGGTGAGTCCGGGTGCGTGAAGGAGCTGCGCCGGCACTTCGTGCGCGAGCGCGGGATCGACCGCCGCAGGGTGACGTTCGTCGGCTACTGGCGGCGCGGCGTGAGCGAGGAGCAGCTGCGGGCCGAGGGATAGGGGCGCCCGCAGCCGCAACCCGAAGCCCGCGGCGAAGCCCCGCCGGGCCGGCAGTGACACGAGTGACCACGGTCACGGCAGGGTCCGCTCCCGCCTCGATCAACTTAGGTTAGGCTTACCTAAGTTCTTGGACGCCGGAGATCAGCCCACCCCCGTCCCACACCGGACTGTCCCCACCGGAGGACCCCCACATGCGCTCGCACCTGCTCAACGACACCACCGCGGAGCAGTACCGCCGCTCCGTGACCGACGGAGTCGAGCGGGTGGCCGCCAAACTCGCCGCCACCGACCGGCCGTTCACCGGCATCACCGTCGACGCCCTCTCCCCCCGCATCGACGAGATCGACCTCGACCAGCCGCTGCACGACACCACCGCGGTGCTCGACGAACTGGAGGACGTCTACCTCCGGGACGCGATCTACTTCCACCACCCCCGCTACCTGGCGCACCTCAACTGCCCGGTCGTCATCCCGGCCGTGCTCGGCGAGGCCGTCCTGTCCGCCGTGAACTCCTCGCTGGACACCTGGGACCAGTCGGCCGGCGGCACCCTCATCGAGCGGAAACTGATCGACTGGACGACCGACCGCATCGGCCTCGGCCCCGCCGCCGACGGCGTGTTCACCTCCGGCGGCACGCAGTCCAACCTCCAGGCGCTGCTGCTCGCCCGCGAGGAGGCCAAGACGGACTCCCTCGCCCAACTGCGCATCTTCGCCTCCGAGGTCAGCCACTTCAGCGTGAA
This sequence comes from Streptomyces sp. NPDC093598, assembly GCF_044764825.1. Classification (NCBI taxonomy): domain Bacteria; kingdom Bacillati; phylum Actinomycetota; class Actinomycetes; order Kitasatosporales; family Streptomycetaceae; genus Streptomyces; species Streptomyces sp. NPDC093598. Next base: position 1,245,066 of record NZ_JBIWIV010000001.1, read on the forward strand.
GAAGTCCGCGAAGCTCCTTGGGCTCGGCCAGGACGCCGTGGTCTCCATACCCGTCGACCACGACAAGCGCATGCAGACCGTCGCCCTCGCCCGCGAGCTGGAGCGCTGCACGAAGGACGGCCTCGTCCCCATGGCCGTCGTCGCCACCGCCGGCACCACCGACTTCGGCTCCATCGACCCGCTGCCCGAGATCGCCGAGCTGTGCGAGCAGTTCGGCACCTGGATGCACGTCGACGCCGCGTACGGCTGCGGCCTGCTGGCCTCCCTGAAGCACCGGGACCGCATCAGCGGCATCGAGCGCGCCGACTCGGTCACCGTCGACTACCACAAGTCCTTCTTCCAGCCGGTGAGTTCCTCGGCCGTGCTCGTGCGGGACGCGGCCACGCTGCGCCACGCCACCTATCACGCCGAGTACCTCAACCCGCGCCGGATGGTGGAGGAGCGCATCCCCAACCAGGTGGACAAGTCCCTGCAGACCACCCGCCGCTTCGACGCCCTCAAGCTGTGGATGACCCTGCGGACCATGGGCGCCGACGGCATCGGGCAGCTCTTCGACGAGGTGTGCGACCTGGCCCGGGAGGGCTGGAAGCTGATCGCCGCCGACCCGCGCTTCGACGTCGTCGTGGAGCCGAGCCTGTCGACCCTGGTCTTCCGCTACATCCCGGCGGCCGTCACCGACCCCGCCGAGATCGACCGCGCCAACCTGTACGCCCGCAAGGCGCTGTTCGCCTCCGGTGACGCCATCGTCGCGGGCACCAAGGTCGGCGGCCGCCACTACCTGAAGTTCACCCTGCTCAACCCCGAGACGCAGGCGTCCGACATCGCCGCCGTCCTCGATCTGATCGCCGGCCACGCCGAGCAGTACCTGGGAGAGTCCCTTGACCGCGCGTCCTGACAACCGAACCAGCACCCACGACTTCGTGGGGATCGGGCTCGGCCCCTTCAACCTCGGCCTGGCCTGCCTCACCGAACCCATCGACGAGCTCGACGGCGTCTTCCTGGAGTCGAAGCCCGACTTCGAGTGGCACGCGGGCATGTTCCTGGACGGCGCCCACCTCCAGACCCCGTTCATGTCGGACCTGGTCACCCTCGCCGACCCGACGTCCCCGTACTCCTTCCTCAATTACCTGAAGGAGAAGGGCCGGCTGTACTCGTTCTACATCCGCGAGAACTTCTACCCGCTGCGCGTCGAGTACGACGACTACTGCCGCTGGGCCGCGGGCAGACTGAGCAGCATCCGCTTCGGCACGACGGTGGCGGAGGTGACGTACGAGGACGACCTCTACCTCGTGCGGACCACCGCCGGTGACACCTACCGGGCCCGTCACCTGGTTCTCGGCACCGGCACCCCGCCCCACATACCCGAGGCCTGCCAGGGCCTGGGCGGCGACTTCCTGCACAACTCCCGCTATCTGCACCACAAGGCGGAGCTGCAGAAGAAGGACTCGATCACGCTGGTCGGCTCGGGCCAGTCGGCCGCCGAGATCTACTACGACCTCCTCAGCGAGATCGACGTCCACGGCTACCGGCTGAACTGGGTCACCCGCTCCCCGCGCTTCTTCCCGCTGGAGTACACCAAGCTCACGCTGGAGATGACGTCCCCGGAGTACGTCGACTACTTCCGCGAGCTGCCCGAGGCCACCCGCTACCGCCTCACGGCCGAGCAGAAGGGCCTGTTCAAGGGCATCGACGGGGACCTCATCAACGAGATCTTCGACCTGCTCTACCAGAAGAACCTCTCCGGCCCCGTCCCCACCCGGCTGCTCACCAACTCCTCGCTCAACAGCGCGCGCTACGAGAACGGCACGTACACCCTCGGCTTCCGCCAGGAGGAGCAGGGCAAGGACTTCGAGCTGGACTCCCAGGGCCTGGTCCTGGCCACCGGGTACAAGTACGCCGAACCGGAGTTCCTGGCCCCCGTCAAGGACCGCCTGGTCTACGACTCGCAGGGCAACTTCGACGTCGCCCGCAACTACGCGATCGACGTCACCGGCCGGGGGATCTTCCTTCAGAACGCCGGCGTCCACACGCACAGCATCACCAGCCCCGACCTGGGCATGGGCCCGTACCGGAACGCGTACATCATCCGCGAGCTGCTCGGCAGCGAGTACTACCCGGTGGAGAAGACGATCGCGTTCCAGGAGTTCGCCGTATGAGCGCCGCCACGGGCATCGGAACGCTCACCGTCCGGCCGCTCGACCCGCTGAAGGACGCCGGGCTGCTGCACTCCTGGGTCACCCACCCCAAGGCGGCCTACTGGATGATGCAGGACGCGAAACTCCAGGACGTCGAGCGCGAGTACATGCGGATCGCCGCGCACGAGCACCACGACGCCTACCTCGGTCTGCACGAGGGCCGGCCCGCGTTCCTGATGGAGAAGTACGACCCGCGGTACGTCGAGCTGGTCGGGCTGTACGACCCGGAGCCCGGCGATGTCGGCATGCACTTCCTGGTCGCGCCGACCGACCGGCCGATCCACGGCTTCACCAAGGCCGTCATCACCACCGTGATGGACGAGCTGTTCGCCGACCCGCGCACCCGCCGGGTCGTGGTGGAGCCCGACGTCGGCAACAAGGCAGTACACGCGCTCAACGAGGCCGTCGGCTTCGTGGCCGAGCGCGAGATCGACAAGCCGGAGAAGCGCGCGCTGCTGAGCTTCTGCACGCGTGCACAGTTCCTGGCCGCCCGAGGAGCAGCCGTATGACCCTGTCCGACGCCGTAGCGCATCTGTCCCCCCACCGCTGGGCGCGGGCCAACCGCCTCCTGATCCGCAAGGCGCTCGCCGAGTTCGCGCACGAGCGGCTGATCACCCCCGAGGAGGACGGTGAGCAGTACGTCGTCCGCAGCGACGACGGCGCGACGAGCTACCGCTTCTCCGCCGCCCGCCGGGCCCTGGACCACTGGCAGGTCGACGCCGACTCGATCACCCGGCACCGGGACGGCGCCGAACTCCCGCTCGCCGCGCTCGACTTCTTCATCGAACTGCGGAAGTCCCTGGGCCTGGGCGACGCCGTCCTGCCGGTCTACCTGGAGGAGATCTCCTCCACCCTCTCCGGCACCTGCTACAAGCTCACCAAGCCGCGAACCACGGCGGCCGAGCTGGCACGCGGCGACTTCCAGACCATCGAGACGTCGATGACCGAGGGCCACCCCTGCTTCGTCGCCAACAACGGGCGGCTCGGCTTCGGCATCCACGAGTACCTGTCGTACGCGCCGGAGACGGCGAGCCCGGTGCGCCTGGTGTGGCTGGCCGCGCACAGGTCGCGCGCCGCGTTCACCGCCGGTGTCGGCATCGAGTACGAGTCGTTCCTGCGCGAGGAACTGGGCGCGGAGACCGTCGAGCGCTTCCACGGCGTCCTGCGCGACCAGGGCCTGGACCCGGCCGACTACCTGTTCATCCCGGTCCATCCCTGGCAGTGGTGGAACAAGCTCACCGTCACCTTCGCCGCCGAAGTGGCCCGGGGGCACCTGGTGTGCCTGGGCGAGGGCGACGACGAGTACCTGGCCCAGCAGTCCATCCGGACCTTCTTCAACAGGACCAGCCCCGAGAAGCACTACGTCAAGACGGCCCTGTCGGTCATCAACATGGGCTTCATGCGGGGCCTGTCGGCGGCCTACATGGAGGCCACCCCGGCGATCAACGACTGGCTGGCCCAGCTCATCGAGGGCGACCCGGTGCTGAGGTCCACGGGCCTGTCGATCATCCGCGAGCGCGCGGCGGTCGGCTACCGGCACCTGGAGTACGAGCAGGCGACGGACCGCTACTCGCCGTACCGCAAGATGCTCGCCGCGCTGTGGCGGGAGAGCCCGGTGCCCTCCCTCGAGGAGGGCGAGTCCCTGGCCACCATGGCGTCCCTGGTCCACGTCGACGACGAGGGGGCGTCCGTCGCGGGCGCGCTGATCGAGCAGTCGGGCCTCCCCCCGAAGGAGTGGCTGCGCCGCTACCTCCAGGCGTACTTCACGCCCCTGCTCCACAGCTTCTTCGCGTACGACCTGGTCTTCATGCCGCACGGCGAGAACGTCATCCTGGTGCTGAAGGACGGGGTCGTGCAGCGCGCGATCTTCAAGGACATCGCCGAGGAGATCGCGGTCATGGACCCCGACGCGGTGCTGCCGCCGGCGGTCGAGCGGCTCCGCGTGGAGGTCCCGGAGGACAAGAAGCTCCTGTCGATCTTCACGGACGTCTTCGACTGCTTCTTCCGCTTCCTCGCGGCGAACCTCGCCACCGAGGGCATCCTGGAGGAGGACGACTTCTGGCGCACGGTCGCGGAGGTCACCCGCGCCTACCAGGAGTCGAAGCCCGAACTCGCCGACAGGTTCCAGCAGTACGACATGTTCGCCCCCGAGTTCGCCCTCTCCTGCCTCAACCGCCTCCAGCTCCGCAACAACGAACAGATGGTCGACCTGTCGGACCCGTCCGGAGCCCTCCAGCTGGTGGGCACCCTGAAGAACCCGATCGCGCAGTTCTGACACCCGAAGCAGACGGGCACCCCGGAGTACGGTCCTCCGGGGTGCCGGTCTTTTTTCGGGGCGCGGGGAACTGCGCCTTTTCCAGGGGCGCGGGGAACCGCGCGACAAGCCCCCACGCACCCGCAGACACATCACCGCCCGGCGGACCCCCACGGCACCTGCGGCGACCTGTAGTAGCCGATACCCAGGGCATCCCACCGCCCAGCCTGCGCAGCCAACCGCACCTTGTACCGCTCCCAGTCGTGCGAAGCAGCCGGCGACCACCCCAGCTCCGCGACACCGGGCAACCGCGGAAACGCCATGAACTCGATGTGCTCGGAGTTCTCGAGCGTCTCCGACCACATGGGCGCCTCGACGCCCCGCACGGCACCGCCCGGCACCCCCGGCAGATACGCCCCGGGATCCCAGTCGTACGACCGCTGCACCTCGACGTACCCCGCCCAGGAAAGCCCCAGCGGCGTGTCCTTCGTGTACTTCATGTCGAGATACACCCGGTCCGCCGGGGACAGAATCACCCCGGTACCGCTCCGCGCGGCCTTCGCGACGCGCGCCTTCTCCTCGGCACTCGTGCCGTCGAGCCCCCAGTACTGCGCGAGAGCGCCCTTCGCCGGGGCCGCCCCGGTCAGCTGGTGCCAGCCGACGACCGTCTTGCCGTACTTCGCGACGATCGGCTGCACCCGGTCCATGAACTTCACATAGTCCTCATGGCTGGTGGAGTGCGCCTCGTCGCCCCCGATGTGGAGGTACCTGCCCGGCGTGAGCGCGGCCAGCTCCCGGATCACGTCGTCCACGAAGTCGTACGTGATCTCCTTGCCGACGCACAGCGAGCTGAAGCCGACCTCGGTGCCGGTGTAGAGCGGGGGCGCCACCCCGTCGCAGTTCAGGTCGGCGTACGAAGCCAGCGCCGCGTTGGTGTGGCCGGGCATGTCGATCTCGGGGACGACCTCCAGGTAGCGGGAGGCGGCGTACCGCACGATCTCCCTGTAGTCGGCCTTGGTGTAGAAGCCGCCGGGGCCGCCGCCGACCTCCGTCGAACCGCCGTAGGTCGCCAGGCGTGGCCAGGAGTCGATGGCGATGCGCCAGCCCTGGTCGTCGCTGAGGTGCAGATGCAGCTTGTTGATCTTGTAGAGGGCGAGCTGGTCGATGTAGCGCTTGACCTGGTCGACGGTGAAGAAGTGCCGGGAGACGTCGAGCATGGCGCCGCGCCAGCCGTAGCGCGGGGTGTCCGTGATCGTGCCACCCGCGACCAGCCAGGGGCCGGGCTGGACGGAGTCCTCCTCGACGGCCGCGGGCAGGAGCTGGCGCAGGGTCTGCACGCCGTGGAAGAGGCCGGCGGGCTTGGCCGCGGTGATGGTGACGCCGTCCCGGCCGCTGTCGAGCCGGTAGCCCTCGGCGCCGAAGGAGCCCTCGGCGAGGCGCAGTCGAATGCCCCCGGCGCCATGTGCGGTGACGGGGAGGCGATAGCCGGTCGAGGGGCGCAGGATCCTCGCGAGGTACTCGCCTACGCCCCGGGTCTCGCGGGAACCGTCGACGCGGATGTGCGTGCCGCGGGTGATCCGGTACGGGGATCCGCCCGGGGCGACCGAGGCGGGGGCGGGGATCACCCGGTCGAGCGGGGCGGGCGATGCCGCCGGCGCGGGAGCGGCCCCTGTCACCGAAGCGGCCATCGCGACCAGCAGCAGGGAACCGAGAAGGCGAAACGTTCTGTGGGGCTGTCTCACACGGCCATCTCTCACAAGCGTGTCCCTTCACGAGCCGTTGAGCTCCAAGAGGTCTGGACCACTCTCTCGTGAGACGGGTGGAACAATCCACCCCATGGCGGAAATCATCCAGAGGGACGGTACGTGGGCCTTCGACGGCGACGCACTGCGGCTGACTCCCGGACGAGACAAGAACGTCAGCGTGTTACGCAAGGAGCTGGGTGAACTGGTCGTCCCGCTGGGGGCGTTGGCCGGTGTCTCCTTCGAGCAGGGCAAGAAGGCGGGGCGGCTCAGGCTGCGGCTGCGCGACGGCGCCGACCCGCTGCTGCACGCCACGGGCGGCCGGCTCACCGAGCCCCACGACCCGTACCAGCTGATCGTGGAGTCCGACCGCTACGGCGTCGCCGAGTACTTCGTGGACGAGGTCCGCAGTGCCCTGCTCCTCGACCAGGTGCCCGCCGGGCCGGTCGACGCGTATCTGCTGCCGGGCCCCTCCGTTCCCCTGTCGGTCTCCGCCGGGGACGGCACCGCCGGCTTCGACGGCGAGCGCATACGCCTGGAGTGGAACTGGAAGACGGAGGACGCCAAGGCCGCCGCCGGCACCCGTACGCTCGCGCTCGCCGACATCACGGGCGTGGAGTGGCATCCGGCGGCCGGGCTGGAGAACGGCCACCTGCGCTTCACCGTGCGGCACGCGCCCACCAAGGCCCCGCCCAAGTACGACCCCAACGCCGTGGAGCTGTGGGGCTTCAAGAAGGACCCGCTGATGGCGCTGGTCGCGGCGGCGGTCCAGGCCAGGCTTCCGCACCCGGCCCGGGCCGCCGACGCCCACCCGGTGGACGCGCGACCGGAGCTGCCTTCTCCTCCGGTCGCGTCCACCGAGGACGACCACGACGCCCTGCTGCGCCGCCTGCGCGAGCTCGGTGAACTGCACCGCACGGGCGTGCTGACGGACGAGGAGTTCGCCCTGGCCAAGCAGGCGATCCTCAAGCGGATGTAACACCCCTGGACGCCCGGGAGGCTACTTCGCCCGGCGCGCCACCGTGAAGTGGTCGACCTGGTCCCCGCTCTCGGCGATGCCGCGCACCTTCAGCGTGGCCAGGCGGCCCTTCGGCGCGGGGGTGACGTCCACGCGCAGGAAGGAGTAGTCGAGGTAGCGCACCCGGGACCAGGCCACGGTCTCGTTCTGCTTGCCTCCCTTGACGTTGACGAACGAGGCCACGGAGTCCACGTCGTGCTCGTTGCCCTCGTACGACAGCGGGGCGCTGAACGCGTAGAGGCTGCGGCCCGCAGCACCGGCCGTCACGTACACCACGCCGTCGGTCTCGGGGTAGGCCGTGCCGCCGATCGGGAGCTTCTTGGTGACCTTGTCGCCCTTGATCACGTCGGTGCGCTCGTACTGGTGGTTGTGGCCGTTGATGACCAGGTCCACCGTGTACTTCTCGAACAGCGGCACCCACTCCTGCCGCACCCCGCCCTCGGAGGCGTGGGAGGTGGAGGTGCAGTAGGCGCAGTGGTGGAAGAACACCACGATGAAGTCGATGTCGTGCGCGGCCCGGTACTTCTTGAGCTGCGCCTCCAGCCACTTGGTCTGGGTGCCGCCGGAGATGCCGAGGTTGGCCGGGATCTCGAAGGAGATGTCGTTGGCGTCGAGCGAGATCACGGCCGTGTTGCCGTAGACGAAGGAGTAGACGCCCGGCAGGTTCTTCTTGTCGGGGCCGTTGTCCGGCAGGGTCCAGCGGGCCTCCTCGCCGCCGTAGCCGTTGGGCGAGTACCAGGCCTCCATGTCGTGGTTGCCGTAGGCGGGCATCCACGGCACGGACTTCGCGACGGACTCGGTCTGGGCGAGGAACTGGTCCCACACGCGCGAGTCGAAGCCGGTGTCGTCGGTCCTGCCCTGGCCGGTCGGGTCGCCGTACGCGATGTCGCCGGCGTGCAGGTGGAAGGCCGGGTTCTGGCCGAGCAGCAGGCTGTTGTTGGCGAGCGCGTGATAGCTGACGCCCTCGTCGCCGAAGGCGGTGAAGGTGAACGGCTCCTTGTGCGAGGGGGCGGTGGTGAAGGTGCCGAGGGTGCCCAGCAGGTGCGGTGCGGCCGGGTCGAAGCCCTGGTGGCCGACGCCGTAGTAGTACGTCCGGCCCGGGCGCAGGTGGGTCAGCTTGGCGTGGACGTAGTACTGGGTGTGGTTGCCGCTCGCGCCGACACCGGCGGGCGTGAAGAGGGTGCGGACCTCGGCATCGATCCTTCGTGAGAGGTCCCACGGGTGGGCGCCGATCCGGATGAACGGCTTCCTGACGGCGACCGGGACCTGCCAGGAGACGGTCATCTCCGTGCGCGGGTCGGTGCCGTAGGCGAGGTGGCGGCCGAAGGGGGCCACGTGAGCGCCGTCGACGGTCCCGGTGGCGGGGGCGGTGCGGGCGGTCGGAACGGCCGCCTGGGCGGTGGCGCCGGGCACGAACGCGCCACCCGCGACGGCGCCGAGCGTGACGGCGCCGCCTCTGATCATCGTGCGCCGGGAGAACCTGGCGCGCAGGTACTCGTGCTGCTCGGCCATGCTCATGCGCTCGGCGAGCCGCTCGGGTACGCCCATACGAGGAGTGTCCATGGCGTCCAAAAATCGACGCCTCGGGCAACGGGATGCAGGACGTCCGGTGGACGCCTCACGAACAAGCCCTCATGACACGTTCAACGTTCCCCCAAAGGATCCCAACAGGACCGTGCCCGAAAACGGGCAGATTTCTTGCGAAAGCGCCGCCAGTACCCCAGGATCTAGCGAGTGCACGACGAACTCGTTGATCATCTGACGCGGTCCACCGCCCTCAGCCGGGGCGAGGCGCTGCGCGTGATCCAGGACGTGCTCGCCTACTTCGACGAGACGACCGAGGAGTACGTCCGTCGCCGCCACCGTGAGCTCCAGGCCCAGGGCCTGGTCAACGCGGCGATCTTCGAACGGATCGAGGCGGACCTCAAATACCGCGCGGTGGCCCCGCCGGAGCTCTCGCTCCGGCAGCTGCGGCGCATCGTCTACGGCTAGGAATACGTATACATGTGCGGAATCGTCGGTTACATCGGGAAGCGTGACGTCGCACCCCTGCTCCTGGAGGGGCTCCAGCGCCTGGAGTACCGCGGCTACGACTCCGCGGGCATCGTCGTCACCACCCCTTCGAGCGGCCGCCTGAAGATGGTCAAGGCCAAGGGCCGCGTGCGCGACCTGGAGGCCAAGGTCCCGGCCCGCTTCAAGGGCACGACCGGCATCGCCCACACCCGCTGGGCCACCCACGGCGCCCCGTCCGACGTGAACGCGCACCCGCACCTGGACGCCGAGGGCAAGGTCGCCGTCGTCCACAACGGCATCATCGACAACGCCTCCGACCTGCGCCGCAAGCTGGAGGCGGACGGCGTCGAGTTTCTCTCCGAGACCGACACCGAGGTCCTCACCCACCTCATCGCCCGCTCGCAGGCCACCAAGCTGGAGGACAAGGTCCGCGAGACCCTCCGGCTCATCGAGGGCACGTACGGCATCGCCGTCATGCACGCCGACTTCCCCGACCGCATCGTGGTCGCCCGCAACGGCTCCCCGGTCGTCCTCGGCATCGGCGAGAAGGAGATGTTCGTCGCCTCCGACATAGCCGCCCTGGTCGCCCACACGCGCCAGATCGTCACCCTGGACGACGGCGAGATGGCCACCCTGAAGGCCGACGACTTCCGCACCTACACGACGGAGGGCACCCGCACCACGGCGGAGCCCACCACCGTCGAGTGGGAGGCCGCCTCCTACGACATGGGCGGACACGACACCTACATGCACAAGGAGATCCACGAGCAGGCCGACGCCGTGGACCGCGTGCTGCGCGGCCGCATCGACGACCGCTTCTCCACCGTGCACCTGGGCGGCCTCAACCTGGACGCCCGCGAGGCCCGGCGGATCCGCCGCGTGAAGATCCTCGGCTGCGGCACCTCGTACCACGCGGGCATGATCGGCGCCCAGATGATCGAGGAGCTGGCCCGCATCCCCGCCGACGCCGAGCCCGCCTCGGAGTTCCGCTACCGCAACGCGGTCGTCGACCCCGACACCCTCTACGTCGCGGTCTCCCAGTCCGGCGAGACCTACGACGTGCTGGCCGCCGTGCAGGAGCTGAAGCGCAAGGGCGCCCGCGTCCTGGGCGTGGTGAACGTGGTCGGCTCGGCGATCGCCCGTGAGGCGGACGGCGGCATCTACGTGCACGCCGGACCCGAGGTCTGCGTGGTCTCCACCAAGTGCTTCACCAACACCACCGTCGCCTTCGCCCTCCTCGCCCTCCACCTGGGCCGCACCCGCGACCTGTCGGTCCGTGACGGCAAGCGCATCATCGAGGGCCTGCGCAGGCTGCCCGCCCAGATCGCCGAGATCATGGAGCACGAGGAGGACGTAAGGAAGCTGGCCCTGCAGTTCGCCGAGGCCCGCTCGATGCTCTTCATCGGCCGTGTGCGCGGCTACCCCGTGGCCCGCGAGGCCTCCCTGAAGCTCAAGGAGGTCTCCTACATCCACGCCGAGGCCTACCCCGCCTCGGAGCTCAAGCACGGCCCGCTGGCCCTGATCGAGCCGGCCCTCCCGACGGTCGCGATCGTCCCCGACGACGACCTGCTGGAGAAGAACCGCGCCGCCATGGAGGAGATCAAGGCCCGCAGCGGCAGGATCCTCGCGGTGGCCCACCAGCCCCAGGAGAAGGCCGACGAGACGATCGTCGTCCCCAAGAACGAGGACGAACTCGACCCGATCCTGATGGGCATCCCGCTCCAACTCCTGGCGTATCACACCGCTTTGGCGCTCGGCCGGGACATCGACAAGCCGAGGAACCTGGCCAAGTCGGTGACGGTGGAATAGGTGACCCTCTTCTAGGGGCGCGGGGAACTGCGCGAGCAACCACAACGCACCCCGCACGGGCCGGACAAGAGGACGGACCCCCACGTGCTGCCACCATGCACGGGGGGTCCGTTTTCACACGCCGGGGCCGCCCAATACCCCGGCGTCGGCTGCCATTTCAGCCGGTGGCCGTCACACCTCGGCCGGCAGCACGCCGCGGAAGCGCCGTGGGCCAGTGCGCCAACGCGGCGGTCGCCGCGTACCAAGCCACCGCACCCGCGGCGACGGCGAACCAGCCCCCCGCCTGCGCCAGCCCGTCGTTCTCCGCGAACGCGGCGATCGCGAGCAGCACCAGCGACACGAAGAACAGCCCGTACACACCCTGACCGAGTTGATCCCCGCCCGCGAGCGTGAGAGACAGCGCCACAAGGGCGAACAACAGCAGGAACAGCCCTGCCCCGTTGCCGGAGGCACCCTCGGACCCGGCCCAGGTGAACCACAGCGCCCCGAGCACCGAGAACGCCGTACCACCGGCGGCGTCACCGTCGCGCAGGGCCACCAGCCCCGCGACGAAGAGCGCGATGCCGCCCACGTACTGGGCGATCGACATGGCGTCAGCGGCGGACACGCCGTCGATCACAGCGGTATGCCCCAGCCCGAAGGCCAACAGCGTGATCCCCAGGGCGAGTCGACCGGCCACGGTCGTGATTCCGCTTCCCGCGGAGACGTCTTTGTCCACGGCGGGCTCCCTTCGTGCATGTGCAGTTGTGCGGTGTCCCGTATATGCCCTTCACAAGGGCACAAACACCTCTACGCGCGAGTAGATTTGCGCGGCACACAAGGGAGTTGCGATGCGTGAACGTCAGGGAATGACGATGACGGGCCGCTGGGCCCGCTTGGCGAGCCGCCCGGCGACCGATCCGAAGATGCGCCCCACGATGCCGTGGGTGGACCCGACGACGATCGCGTCGGCCTCGTACTCCCGGCCGACCTCTTCGAGTTCGTGGCAGATGTCACCGCCGCGCTCGACCAGGATCCAGGGCACCTCGGCGAGGTAGTCCGCACAGGCCAGCTCGAGACCGAGCACCTCGGTGCGGTGGTCCGGCACGTCCACGAACACGGGCGGCTCGCAGCCGGCCCACACCGTGGTCGGCAGCCGGTTGGCGACGTGCACGATGATCAGGCCCGACCCGGAGCGATGGGCCATGCCGATCGCGTAGGCCAGGGCACGCTCACTGGACGTGGAGCCGTCGAAGCCGACGACGACCCCGTGCTTGAAGGCGGGGTCGCAGGAATGGCGTGACTCTTCCGCCGCCAGGGGCTCGGCCGCCGTGGGATCGGCGACGGGCCGCTTGCGGTCCGCGGGTTCGAAGAATTCGTGACCGGCCATGGCTGTCTCGGCGTCGTGATCCTTATACGGGAGGGACAACAGTGTGCGGCGGAGCTGTGTCCGGGAATGGTCTTCCCAACCCCATACCCCCAAGGGTACGGCGGCACGCCTCCTTAGCCCAGATCCCGCTCACGGTGCGTGCGGGTTCCAGGGAGCATGCACGAGGCACCGCCCGTAACGCAATGGTTGCTGCGCTGTACAGGCGGTTTGCACGGGATTCACTTACCCGTGGGGCGATCGGGGCAGCCAGTGACCGACGCCCCCGCCACGCGTTGATCCCCGTGAGTCACGCCACAGGGAGCACGCATGTCCGCACCACGCCCCGCCGCCGAGGCGGACCGCGCGACCCCGCCGCCGCGGGACACCGCGGCGGATGTGGTTCGCTGGGCCGCCTTCAGCTGCCTGCTCGTCCCGGTGGTGCTGCTCGGCTACGGCGCCTCTCTGGCCGGTGCCGCCGGCACGGCTCTCGGGCTCGCGGCCGTCACGGGCGCCTGCCGGGTGCTGCTGCGCCAGTCCGAGCGCGGCGCCGCCCGGCTCGCGGCCGAGGACCGGGCACCCCACCGGGGCCGGCACCACCGCACCGGAACGGGGTCACACCGTGGCGGACGGCACACCGGAGGAGATACACCGGTCGGCTGACCGGTTTCCGTGCACGCGCACGCTGCTTTTCAGCCAACTTCTCGTTCCTGTGCATCACCCGGTCCCACCACCCCCCAACCCCGGTTCGACCTGCACGGAAAGGACCTCGGGGGGTCTGCGCACCCTACGTGGATTGGCCACCGCGACAAGGCGCACTTCCCTGCACGCCCCACGAGTGCAACGCTTCGTGATCGAATGCTTCACGCCAAGTTGCCAAGTCGACAATGCACCGAGTGCCGAACCGGGCACTTCGGCGCGACGGGACACAGTAGATTCGATCTTGACTGTCTACGGCGGGGGACTCGTGCAGGACCGAGGGGAAACGTGCAGGAGCGACACAACCGAGGAGCCGCGACCACCGAGGGGGGCTTAGCAGTATGAGCCACGACTCCACTGCCGCGCCGGAAGCCGCGGCCCGGAAGCTTTCCGGGCGACGCCGCAAGGAGATCGTCGCGGTGCTGCTGTTCAGCGGCGGCCCCATCTTCGAGAGTTCCATACCGCTGTCGGTGTTCGGGGTTGACCGCCAGGACGCCGGCGTACCGCGCTACCGACTGCTGGTGTGCGGGGGCGAGGACGGTCCGCTACGGACCACCGGGGGACTCGAACTCACCGCACCACATGGCCTGGAAGCGATCTCGCGCGCGGGCACGGTCGTCGTACCGGCCTGGCGTTCGATCACTTCTCCGCCACCGGAGGAGGCGCTCGACGCGCTGCGCCGCGCCCACGAGGAGGGCGCCCGCATCGTCGGGCTGTGCACCGGCGCCTTCGTCCTCGCGGCGGCGGGCCTGCTGGACGGCCGCCCCGCGACGACACACTGGATGTACGCACCGACGCTGGCCAAGCGCTATCCGTCGGTGCATGTGGACCCGCGTGAGCTGTTCGTCGACGACGGCGACGTGCTGACATCGGCGGGCACCGCAGCGGGCATCGACCTGTGCCTGCACATCGTGCGCACGGACCACGGCAACGAGGCGGCCGGGGCCCTGGCCAGGCGGCTCGTCGTGCCGCCGCGCCGCAGCGGCGGGCAGGAGCGCTACCTCGACAGGTCTTTACCGGAGGAGATCGGCGCCGACCCGCTCGCCGAGGTCGTCGCCTGGGCGCTGGAGCACCTCCACGAACAGTTCGACGTGGAGACCCTGGCGGCACGCGCGTACATGAGCCGGCGTACGTTCGACCGCCGCTTCCGCTCGCTGACCGGGAGCGCTCCGTTGCAGTGGCTGATCACGCAGCGGGTGCTCCAGGCGCAGCGCCTGCTGGAGACGTCGGACTACTCGGTGGACGAGGTGGCGGGGCGCTGCGGCTTCCGGTCACCGGTCGCCCTGCGCGGGCACTTCCGCCGCCAGCTGGGCTCGTCCCCGGCCGCGTACCGGGCGGCGTACCGCGCCCGGCGCCCGCAGGGTGAGCGGCCCCAGGACACCGAGAGCGCACCGGCCGGTCCCGGGTCCGGCATGCCGGGCCACGCGGGGCATCATCCCGGCCAGCCCGGTCAGGCACCGGCCGCGCTGCACCCGGAGCACCCGGTCCCGCTGCAGTCCCGCCGTACGGCGGCGGCGAGCGCGGTCGGCCAGTCCCCGGCCCTGTCGGCGAGCCTGCCCGGGCAGCGCAGCGCGCCGTGATCCGGTAGCGGGGCCCGCGAGGAGCACGCCTCCTCGCGGGCCCCGCGGCTTTCCCGGCACGGGCGGCTCAGCCGGTGGCGGCGGGCCGTAAGGTTAGACACATGAACGATCGCATGGTGTGGATCGACTGCGAGATGACCGGCCTCTCGCTGTCGGACGACGCGCTCATCGAGGTGGCCGCCCTCGTGACCGACTCCGAGCTGAACGTGCTCGGTGAGGGCGTGGACATCGTCATCCGGCCGCCGGAGCAGGCGCTGGAGACGATGCCGGATGTGGTGCGTCAGATGCACACCGCCTCCGGGCTGCTCACCGAGCTGGCCGGGGGCACGACGCTCAAGGACGCCGAGGAACAGGTCCTGACGTACGTGAGGGAGTTCGTCAAGGAGCCGGGCAAGGCCCCGCTGTGCGGGAACTCCGTCGGCACGGACCGCGGCTTCCTGCTGCGTGACATGCCGACGCTGGAGAACTACCTCCACTACCGGATCGTCGACGTGTCGTCGATCAAGGAGCTGGCCCGTCGCTGGTACCCGCGGGCGTACTTCAACAGCCCGCAGAAGAGCGGCAACCACCGTGCGCTCGCCGACATCCGCGAGTCGATCGCGGAGCTGCGGTACTACCGCGAGGCCGTGTTCGTCCCGCAGCCCGGGCCCGACTCCGACACCGCGAGGACGATCGCCGCGAAGCACGTCCTGCCTGCTCAGTAGGCGGGACGGGGGCCCGTCGGGGGGCGCCGCGAAAGTCGGGCGCGAGCACCCCTTCGGACCCTGTACACTTTTTCTCGGCCGGTCGGGGACAACACTGATCTCCTAGCCGGTCATGGTGGGTGTAGCTCAGCTGGTAGAGCACCTGGTTGTGGTCCAGGATGCCGCGGGTTCGAGTCCCGTCACTCACCCTGAGTATTCAGCCGGTGGCCTCGGAAGAGGCCACCGGCTGAAGCGTTTCCAGCGCGCCGATCGAGATGACGTTCGCGGGCCGGGGCTACCGTCGGCGGCATGGACGGTGGACGCCGGGGATGGCGCGCGTGTGTGCTCAGCGGAGCGGTCTTCGCCGTCTGCATGGCCGGCACCACACTGCCGACTCCCCTCTATCCCCTCTACCAGGGCAAGTTCGGCTTCTCCGAGCTGACGGTCACCGTGGTGTACGCCGTGTACGCCTTCGCCGTCATCGGTGTGCTGCTGCTGGTCGGCAACGCCTCGGACGCCGTGGGCAGGCGCCCGGTGCTGCTGTGCGGGCTGGGCTTCGCGGCGGTGAGCGCCGTCTGTTTCCTGTGCGCCACCGGACTCGGCTGGCTGTACGCCGGGCGGTTGCTGTCGGGGCTGTCCGCCGGGCTGTTCACCGGGGCCGCCACGGCGTACGTGATGGAGCTGGCGCCGCAGGGCGGTGCCTCACGTGCCACGTTCGTGGCGACGGCCGCCAACATGGGCGGACTGGGCTGCGGTCCGCTGCTCTCCGGGCTTCTCGCGGAGTACGCCCCCTGGCCGCTGTACCTGCCGTTCGTCACCCACCTCGCCCTGGTGGCCGCCTCGGCCGCCGTCCTGCTGCGGCTCGCGGAGACGGTACGGGAGCGGCAGCCGCTGCGCACCGTGCGCCCGCAGCGGCCCGCACTGCCCCCGCAGGTGCGTGCGGTGTTCGGCCCCGCCGCCACCGCCTCCTTCGTCGGGTTCGCCCTGTTCGGGGTGTTCACCTCGGTCAGCCCGGCCTTCCTCGCCGAGTCCCTGGACGTGGACGACCACGCCGTGAGCGGGCTGATCGTCGCACTGGCCTTCTTCTCCTCGACGGCCGGGCAGCTGGCGGTCGGCCGGGTCGGCGTACGACGCTCCCTCCCACTGGGCTGCGCCGGGCTCCTCGCCGGGCTCGCGCTGCTCGCCGGCGCGTTGTTCTGGGACCAGATGCCCCTGCTGGTCGCCAGCGCCCTCGTCGGCGGAATCGGCCAGGGCCTGGCGTTCCGCGGTGCCCTGTCCGACGTGGCCGAGGCCTCTCCCGAGCGCCGGCGCGCGGCAGTGATCTCGACCCTGTTCGTGGTGGCCTACGCGGGCATCTCCCTGCCGGTCATCGGCGTCGGCCTCCTGACCGGCCCGATCGGCCTCGAGGGCGCGGGGCTGGTGTTCATCGCGTGCATGGCGATGCTGGTCGTGACGGCGGCGGTGTACCTGCTACGACGACTGGCAGCGGCTCGGGCGTGAACGAGGGCTCCTCACCCGCGACCCGCACGGCTGGCTCAGCGAGGCGGAGCTTCATACGGCGCTCCGGACGTGGCGGTTCGTGCCCGACGGTGTGGAAGCCCTACGGCGCCACCCCGGCCTCAGCCCACCGACCGCCGCCACGCCGTGGCCAACTCCCCCACCCCCGTGCACCGTTCACCCGGCTCGGCCAAGGTCGCCGGCCGGACCCCGTACGACACACAGCCCGAGTCCTGGGCGCGGAAGGCGCGGTGACCTCCAGGAGCGGATGGTGCGTCACGACGACGACCGGGACACCAACTCCGTGGCCAGGACCATCTGCCGGCGCTCCAGGCCCCGGGACGCGAGCGGGCGGCGGTCGGCGACCTCCGTGAGCAGGAGGTCCGTCATCCGGCGGCCCATCTCCTCGATCGGCTGGCGGACACTGGTCAGCGGCGGCTCCATGTGGCGGGCGATGGCGGAGTCGTCGTAGCCGACGAGCGCCACGTCGTCCGGGATGCGGCGGCCCGCGTCGCGCAGCGCCCGGCGGGCGCCGGCCGCGGTGACGTCGGAGGCGGCGAAGACCGCGTCCACGTCGGGGTGGCGCTCCAGCAGGGCCGCCATGGCCCGGTGGCCGCCCTCCTCCGTGAAGTCACCCGATTCGATCATTCCCTCGTCCACCGCGTGGCCCGCGTCGCTCAGGGCGTCGCGGTAGCCGTCGACACGGCGCTGGGCGCCGTAGACGTCGAGGCGGCCGGTGATGTGGGCGATGCGGCTCCGGCCCCGGGACAGCAGATGCTCGACGGCCTGGCGGGCGCCGCCGTAGTTGTCCGAGTCGACCGACGGCAGGGTTTCGGCCGACGAGCGCGGGCCGCTGATCACCGCCGGAATCTCCAGCTGCGCCAGCAGGTCGGGCAGCGGATCGTCCGCGTGCACCGAGACCAGCAGGACGCCGTCGACCCGGTGCGCCGCCAGGTACTGCGCGAGGCGGCGGCGTTCGGGGTCGCTGCCCGCGAAGATCAGCAGCAGCTGCATCTCCGTGTCGGACAGCCTGGCCCCGACGCCCTTCAGCATGTCCGAGAAGTAGGGCTCCGCGAAGAACCGGGTCTCCGGCTCGGGGACGACCAGCGCGATCGCGTCCGTACGGTTGGCGGCGAGGGCCCGGGCCGCGGTGTTGGGCACGTAGCCGAGCTCCGCGACCGCCGCCTCGACGGCCGCGCGGGTCGCGTCGCTGACCCGGGGCGAGCCGTTGATCACCCGCGAGACGGTGCCGCGGCCGACACCGGCGCGCGCCGCCACCTCTTCGAGGGTGGGCCGGCCCCCGCTCCGGCTCCGCGCTCCGTGGCCTGCCATGGGCTCCGCCTTCCGTCGTGTGTCACGCTGGCTGGAATCTAACAGCCCCGTCAGAGCCGGTGCCCGCCTCCGGGAGCCCGGGCTTGTGGGACCTCCGCTTCGGCCCGGACGCATCCTCCGTGAGCGGCCCGGAGGCTGGAACGAGTCAGTTCCGCATGCGCGCGCCCGCTCGCACGAGTCCAGTTAACAGCCCGATAACTGAACGCATTTCGCGGCGCTCGGTCCCTTGACACCCTCGCCCCGACCGGCAACCCTTCAACACATCACTGGTGGGAGCGCTCCCACGGTACCTGACACATACACATCCCGCACGTTCCCCGCCCGAGCCGCAGCGAGTAAAAAGGGCCCAACCATGCAGTTGGCCCGGGGGGTCGGCACGTCAGGGCAACAGGAGGACCTCAGATGCGAGCACGTAGGGCGGTAGTGCTGGCGGCGGTGGCGTCGCTGGGCGCCGGACTGCTGGCCGGGTGTGCCGACGACGGCGGCAACGGCTCGGGATCGTCGGGCGGCGGTGACGGCAAGACCGTCATCAAGCTGGGCCTCTTCGGCACCTTCGGCTTCAAGGAGGCCGGTCTCTACGCCGAGTACGAGAAGCTCCACCCGAACATCAAGATCCAGGAGAACGTCACCGAGCGGAACGAGAACTACTACCCCGCGCTGGTCAACCACCTCACGACCAACAGCGGTCTGATGGACATCCAGGGCGTCGAGGTCGGCAACATCGCCGAGGTGGTCGCGACCCAGGCGGGCAAGCTCGAGGACCTCTCGAAGGCCCCCGGCGTGAAGAAGGACGACTACCTCGACTGGAAGTGGCAGCAGGCCACCACCAAGGACGGCCAGACGATCGGTCTGGGCACCGACGTCGGCCCGATGGCGATCTGCTATCGCAAGGACCTCTTCGAGAAGGCCGGTCTGCCCACCGACCGCGAGGAGCTGGCCAAGCGCTGGTCGGGCGACTGGCAGAAGCTGATCGACCTCGGCCAGGAGTACAAGAAGAAGGCGCCCAAGGGCACCACGTTCATGGACTCCCCCGGCGGCCTGATGAGCGCCATCATCTCCAGCGAGAAGGTCCGCTACTACGACGAGTCCGGCAAGGTCATCTACAAGGACAACCCGGTCGTCAAGGACTCCTTCATGATGACCGCCAAGGCGGCCGAGGACGGTCTGGTGGGTGCGCAGACCCAATTCCAGCCGGCCTGGGACACCACCATCGCCAACGGCAAGTTCGCGGCGATGTCCTGCCCGCCGTGGATGCTCGGCTACATAGAGAGCAAGTCCAAGCCCGAGGCCCAGGGCAAGTGGGACGTGGCGCCCGCGCCCAAGTCCGGCAACTGGGGCGGTTCCTTCCTCAGCGTGCCGAAGAGCGGCAAGCACGTGAAGGAGGCCACCGAGCTGGCCGCCTGGCTGACCGCTCCGGAGCAGCAGGCGAAGCTGTTCGAGAAGCGCGGCAGCTTCCCCAGCACGCCGTCGGCGTACGACACCCCGGCCGTGCAGAACGCGAAGAACAAGATGACCGGTGACGCCCCGATCGGCAAGATCTTCGCCGAGGCGGCCAAGACCAGCCCGGTCCAGGTCATCGGCCCGAAGGACCAGATCATCGGGTCGGCCCTGAACGACAACGGTCTCGTGCTGGTCACCAAGGGCAAGTCGCCCGAGGAGGCCTGGAACACGGCCGTGAAGACCATCGACAACAACCTGGACAAGTGACCCGTATGGCCACCCGCCCCGACACCGCCGCGCTCCCCTCCAAGGAGGGGGGCGCGGCCCCGGCCGGTCCGGATTCGGGCAAGGCGTCCGCTCCGGCGGATGAGCGCCGCCGGGCCCGGCTGTCCCGCCGCTGGCAGCGGGACGTGCGCTGGAGCCCGTACGCCTTCGTCTCGCCCTTCTTCCTGCTGTTCGTCGCGTTCGGCCTGTTCCCGCTGATCTACACGGGCTGGGCCTCGCTGCACCAGGTGGAACTCACGGCGCCCACCGACATGAACTGGGTGGGGCTGCGCAACTACACGCGGATCTTCGACGACGACTTCTTCTGGAACGCGGCGAAGAACACCCTGACCATCGGCATCATCTCCACCATTCCGCAGCTGCTGATGGCCATGGGCATCGCCCACATCCTGAACTACAAGCTGCGCGGCTCGACCTTCTACCGGGTCGTCATGCTCGCCCCGTACGCGACCTCGATCGCCGCCGCCTCGCTGGTGTTCGTGCTGCTCTTCGGCCGCGACTACGGCATGATCAACTGGGTTCTGAACATGGTCGGCATCGACCACATCGACTGGCAGAACGACAGGTGGCCGTCCCAGATCGCCGTCTCGACGATCATCATCTGGCGCTGGACCGGCTACAACGCGCTGATCTACCTGGCGGCGATGCAGGCCATCCCGAACGACCTGTACGAGTCGGCGGCGCTGGACGGGGCCAATCGCTGGCAGCAGTTCTTCCACGTGACGCTGCCGTCGCTGCGGCCGACGATCCTGTTCACGGTCGTCGTGTCGACCATCGGTGCCAGCCAGGTCTTCGGTGAGCCGCTGCTGTTCGACGCGAACAAGGGCGCCTCGGGCGGTGCGGAGCACCAGTTCCAGACGCTCGGCCTGTACCTGTACGAGCAGGGCTGGGTGAACCAGCACCTCGGCCGGGCCTCGGCGATCGCGTGGACGATGTTCCTCATCCTGATCGTCGTCGGCATCGTCAACTACGTCATCTCGCGCCGGCTGCGCGCCAGTAGCTAAGGAGTGTGGCCGTGACGACGACTGTGACGCCCCCCGAGACGAAGACCCCCGCCCAGGAGCAGAAGCGCTCGCGCCTGCCCAAGTCCGCCCGGGCGGGCGGGACCCTGCACGCCGGCCCGGTCGCCTACGCGATCCTGGCCCTGTTCACCATCGTCTCGCTGTTCCCGCTGGTGTGGACGGCGATCGCCGCCTCCCGTGACAACCAGCGGCTGGCCGAGACGCCGCCGCCGTTCTGGTTCGGCGCCAACCTGTTCAACAACCTGGAGATCGCCTGGCGGGACGCCAACCTGGGTGAGGCGTTCCTCAACACCACGATCGTGGCGGGTGTTTCGGCGGCGACCATCGTGTTCCTGTCGACGATCGCCGGGTTCGCCTTCGCCAAGCTGCGGTTCAAGGGCCGCAACGCGATGATGCTGATCGTGATCGGCACGATGATGGTGCCGCCGCAGCTGAGCGTGATCCCGCTGTACATGATGGTCGCCGAGCTGGACTGGACCGACCAGTTGCAGGCGGTGATCTTCCCGTCGCTGGTGAGCGCGTTCGGTGTGTTCTTCATGCGGCAGTACCTGATCCAGGCGCTGCCCGACGAGATCATAGAAGCGGCCCGGGTGGACGGCGCGAGCAGCTGGCGCGTGGTGTGGCACGTGGTGTTCCCCACCGCCCGGCCCGCGATGGCCGTGCTCGGCATGCTGATGTTCGTGCAGGCCTGGAACGACTTCCTGTGGCCGTTCCTGGTGCTCACCCAGACCGGCAACCCGACCGTGCAGGTCGCGATCGCGGGCCTGGGCCGCGGATACACGCCCGACCAGTCCCTGATCATGGCGGGAGCGCTGCTGGGCACGCTGCCGCTGCTGCTGGTCTTCGCGATCTTCGGCAAGCAGATCGTGGGCGGCATCATGCAGGGCGCCGTCAAGGGCTGATGCTTCGCGGGGGCCGGGTCAGCGCCGCTCCGGCCCCTGTTCTTCCTCCCCCTCCCCCTTCACTCTCCGGTCTCCACGACCCCCTTTGGGAGCGCTTCCATGCCTGACTCCGAGAACCCGGCCACTGCGGTGACCTTCCCTCCTGCCTTCCTCTGGGGCGCGGCGACGTCCGCGTACCAGATCGAGGGCGCGGTGCGGGAGGACGGCCGTACGCCGTCGATCTGGGACACCTTCAGCCATACGCCCGGCAAGACGGCCGGCGGCGAGCACGGTGACATCGCTGTCGACCACTACCACCGCTACCGCGACGACGTGGCGTTGATGGCGGAGCTGGGCCTGGGGGCCTATCGCTTCTCCGTCTCGTGGTCGCGGGTGCAGCCGACCGGCCGGGGCCCGGCCGTGCAGAAGGGCCTGGACTTCTACCGCCGGCTGGTGGACGAGCTGCTGGCCAGGGGCATCAAGCCGGCCGTCACCCTCTACCACTGGGACCTGCCGCAGGAGCTGGAGGACGCGGGCGGCTGGCCGGAGCGGGACACGGCGCACCGGTTCGCCGAGTACGCGCAGATCGTCGGTGAGGCGCTCGGCGACCGCGTCGAGCACTGGATGACGCTCAACGAGCCCTGGTGCGCCGCGTTCCTGGGGTACGCCTCGGGTGTGCACGCCCCGGGCCGTACCGATCCGCTCGCCTCGCTGCGTGCCGCGCACCACCTGAACCTGGCGCACGGGCTGGGCGCTTCGGCGCTGCGGTCGGTGATGCCGGCCCGCAACCAGGTGGCGATCGCCCTCAACTCGGCGGTGGTACGACCGCTTTCGCAGGACCCGGCCGACCTGGCCGCGGCCCGCAAGATCGACGACCTGGCCAACGGCGTCTTCCACGGTCCGATCCTGCACGGCGCCTACCCGGAGTCGCTGTACGTGGCGACGGCCGGTGTCACGGACTGGGACTACGTCCTGGACGGCGATCTGGCGCTCATCAACCAGCCGCTGGACGCGCTGGGCCTCAACTACTACACGCCGTCGCTGGTGTCGGCGGCGGACCCGGCCGCCAAGGGGCCCCGGGCGGACGGGCACGGGGCGAGCGTGCATTCGCCGTGGCCGGGCGTGAACGACGTCGCCTTCCACCAGACGCCCGGCGACCGTACGGAGATGGGCTGGACGATCGACCCGACCGGTCTGCACGAGCTGATCATGCGTTACACCCGGGAGGCGCCGGGTCTGCCGCTCTACATCACGGAGAACGGCGCGGCCTACGACGACAAGATCGACTCGGACGGCCGGGTGCACGACCCGGAGCGTGTCGCCTATCTGCACGGCCACCTGTCGGCGGTGCGACGGGCGATCGCCGACGGCGCGGACGTCCGCGGCTACTACCTGTGGTCCCTGCTGGACAACTTCGAGTGGTCGTACGGCTACGGCAAGCGTTTCGGCGCGGTCTACGTGGACTACGCGACGCTGGAACGCACGCCGAAGACGAGCGCCCGGTGGTACGGCCGGGCGGCGCGCACGGGGTCACTGCCCGAGGTGGAGGCGGTCTGACCGACGGGGCACGGGGGGCGGGGCGCGGCACGATTAGGGGAGTGCCGCGCCCCGCTCCGTCTCAGCGGGGGGTGCTCGACAGGAGCCGGCGGGTCGTCTCCACGCCCCACTGGTCCAGGGACAGCAGCCGGTCGCTGGAGGCCATCAGGCCCCCGGTGGACTCCACATGCGCGGCCCACTGCTCACGCGTCTCGACCGCCGGGCGGGCCATCAGGCAGTCCGGGTCGTTGATCCAGAGACGGTTGTGCTGCCACTGGCGGGCCGCTCCCGTGAACTCGGCCGGGTCCTGGCCGGGTTGGCTGTGGTCGCCGGCCTCGGGGCGGCGGTGGGGGGCCGTGTCGGGGCTGACGCGCATCGCGTCGAACAGACCGAGGGAGGGGAGGACCGGCGCGCCGCAGCCCAGGAGGTACGCGTCCGCCCCGATGGCCGCGCGGATCAGGCCGATGCCGGTGCGGTAGGCCGTCAGGGCGTCGACGTCGGCGTGGCGTACGCCGTCCAGGGCGCCCGCGTAGAGGAAGTCGGTCTTGAAGTAGTCGTAGCCCTCCGCGCGCAGGGTCGTGAAGACCTCGGTCAGGTAAGCCGCCGCGTCCGGGTGGGTGGTGTCCAGGACGCGCAGGTCGTGGCCCCAGTTGCGCCCGGCGTGCGCGAAGCCGCCGGCGGTGTCGCGGACCAGCCAGTCGGGGTGCCCGGCGGCCAGGTCGCTCGCCGGGTCGACGAGGAACGGGGCCGTCCAGATGCCGGCGCGGCGCCCGCGGGAGTGGATCTTCTCGGCGATTGCGGCGCGGGAGCGGAAGCGGCCGGAGAGGATGAGCCAGTCACCGAGGGCCCGCTGGTAGCCGTCGTCGATCTGGACGACGTCGACGGGCAGGTCGAGGGTGTCCATCGCACGGAGGTTCTCGTGGATGTCGTCCTCGGTGACGGCCGTGAAGTACTCGTACCAGGAACACCAGACGGTCGGTGCCGGGCGAGGGGCGTCGAGACCGAGGCCGACGGCCCAGTCACCCAGGACCGACTGGATGTCCGGGCCGGTCCACTCCTTCACCGGGCCGTCGGCGCTGATCTCGGCGACCCGCCCGTCCCCGATGGCCAGCCGGATCGACGGCACCTCACGCGTCGGTTCGGCCGCCGCCCAGAGCCGGACCGGTGAGCCGTCGCCGGGGTCGAGCGGGAGCAGGCCCTCGCCCTGGAAGGCGGCGGCGGGGACGGTGACCCCAGGGCGGTAACAGACCGTGGCCCAGTTGGCGTTGGTCGGCCGGTGGGGCGTCGCGTCCAGGGCGTAGGCGCCGCTGGGGCTCCAGGACTGCCACCCCTCCTCGTGGACACGCGCCCTGCGCGGGTCGACCGGCACGGAGGCGACGGGGGTGAAGGGGTGGTGCACGGAGGTTCTCTTTCGGGGAGCGGGCGTCAGCCCTTGTTGGCGCCGAGGGTGAGGCCGCTGACGAACTGGCGCTGGAGGGCGAAGTAGACGATCAGGGTGGGGATGGCGGTGAGCAGGGCGCCGGCGGCGACCAGGTTGGGGTCGGTGAAGTACTGGCCGGAGAGGTTGTTCAGCGCCGAGGTGATCGGCATGTTCTCGCCGGTGGAGATCAGCACGATGGCCCAGAAGAAGTCGTTGTAGATCCAGATGGACAGCAGGGTGGCCAGGGCGGCCATCGCCGGCTTGCACAGCGGCAGCACGATCTGCCAGTACAGCCGCCACACGGAGGCGCCGTCGACGAGGGCGGCCTCGGTCAGCTCGTGGGGCAGCGAGCGCATGTAGTTGCTGAGCACAAAGGCGCAGAAGCCGGACTGGAACGCCACGTGGATGAGCACCAGGCCGAGGGCGGAGTCGTAGAGCTTGCCGCTCATGGTGATGCCGGGCAGGTCGATCAGCAGGTACAGCCGGTACAGCGGGGTGATGATGACCTGCTGCGGGAGCAGGTTGCCGGCGGTGAACACCAGCAGCAGGAACAGGTTGAGGCGGAAGTCGAAGCGGCTGACGTAGAAGGCGACCATCGACGACAGCAGCAGCGTCAGCAGCACCGCCGGGACCGCGATCAGCAGGGTGTTGCCGAAGTAATGCAACATGTCCGACTGCTGGAAGGCGTTGGTGAAGTTGTCGAGGGTGAGCTTGTCCGGCCAGGAGACGTAGCCCTTGGTGCTGGTCTCCGCGTACGGGCGCATCGCTGCGAGCAGCGCCCACAGCAGGGGCGCGAGCCAGGCCAGCGCCGTGACGACGAGGAAGGTGTGCAGCAGGATCCGGGCGGGGCGGATCGGGGTGCGCTGCTTGCGCGGGGCGCCAGAGTTCAAAGGGGCGGCGTGAAGCGCCACGTTCAGGGTGGTGGTGGGCGACGGGTGGGAGCTCATGCGCGCCGCTCCTTCCGGAAGGTGGCGATCAGGTAGGGGATGATCACCGCGAGGGAGATCACCAGCAGGACGACGGCGATCGCGGAGCCGTATCCGATGCGGCTGGACTCGCCGATGATGTTGTTGGTGACCAGGATGGAGAGCAGTTCGGTGCCCTGGGCGCCCTTGTTGAAGACGAAGACCAGGTCGAAGGCGCGCAGCGCCTCGATGATCGTGACGACCAGGACGACGGTGTTGGTCGGGCGCAGGGTGGGGAAGATGACGTTCTTGAACGTCTGCCACTCGCTGGCGCCGTCCAGGGCGGAGGCCTCGCGCAGGGCGGGGTCGACGCTTTTCAGGCCGGCCAGGTAGAGGATCATCATGTAGCCGGCGTGCCGCCAGGAGGCGGCGATGAGCACGGCCCACAGATTGAGGTCCGGGTCGCCGATCCAGTCGATGTAGTGGCCGGGCTTGTTGGCGCCGATGATGCTGTTGATCAGGCCCGTGTCGGGGTTGTAGATCAACTGCCAGACGAACCCGATGACCGCCAGCGACATCACGACCGGCAGGAAGAACGCGGTCTGGTAGACGCGGCTGAAGCGGATCTTCTTGTCCAGCTGCACGGCGAGGAACAGGCCGAACGGGGTGGGCAGCAGGATGAGCACCACGAACCAGATCACGTTGTGCTCGACGGCGGGCCAGAACTGCGGGTTGCTGGTGAACAGTTCCCTGAAGTTCTGCAGCCCGACCCACTTGATGGAGTCGAAGCCGATGCCGTCCCAGGTGGTGAAGGCCAGCGCGATCGAGGCGAGGGCCGTCAGCCACACCAGGGCGACGTGCAGGATCGTGGGCACCCCGGCCATCAGGCCGAGTGTGATGCGGTCGCGGCGGGTGAGCAGACGCCGGTGTCCTTGGGGCGTCTTGGCGGACGGGGACGTGGGGCCGGGCCCCGGAGCCGGCGGGGTGGCCGGCTCCGGAGCCTTCGCGGGGGTGGCAGTCATGTCGGATCCGAGTCGTCGAGTCTCCGTTCGGTCAGGAGGAGGCGAAGATCGTCTTCTTCTGGCGTTCGATCGACGAGAGGATGCTGTCGATGTTCTTCGGGTTGCGGACGAAGTTCTGCAGCGCCGGCTGCATCACCGTCGACGTGAAGTCCGGCCGGGAGTCGCGGTCCATGAACTGCGTCAGGCTCTTGGCGCCGGAGATCATCTCGTAGGACTTCTTCTGGAGCGCGGTGTACGAGGATGTGTCGGCCTTGGTGGAGGCGGCCACCACGCTGGAGTCGGCCTTGAGGTAGATCTGCTCGGCCTCGGGCGTGCCCAGGTACTCCAGGAGCTTGACGGCGCCGTCGTGGTTCTTCGGGGCCTTGGAGAGCATGAAGCCGTCGGTGGGCGCCTCGACGGTGTCCTGCCCGAACTGCGGGTCGATCTCCGGGAAGGCGAAGAAGTCCAGGTCGTCCAGGTCGGCCTTGTTGGTGAACTGCTGGCCCACGAAGGTGCCCAGGAGGTACATGCCGGCCTTCTTGGCCACCAGCGTCTGGGCGGCGTCCTGCCAGGTGCGGCCGACCGCGCCCTCCTGGTGGTAGGGCAGGATCTCCGTCCAGTGGTCGAAGACCTTGCGCACCTTGGGGTCGGTCCAGGAGGCCTTGCCGGCCATCAGCTCGACGTGGAAGTCGTAGCCGTTGGTGCGGAAGTTGATCTGGTCGAAGGTGCCCATCGCGGGCCAGGCGTCCTTGTCGCCGAAGGCGATCGGGACCAGCCCGTCCTTCTGCATGCGCTTGCACAGGGCGACGAAGTCGTCCCAGGTGGTGGGGACCTTGTACCCGTGCTGGGCGAAGACGCTCTTGCGGTAGAACACCGCCCACGGGTACGTGTACAGCGGCACGAAGTAGTACTTGCCGTCCGCGCCCTTGCTGAGCTTCTGCATCGCCTCGGGGAAGTTGCCGCCGATCTTCTGCCACACGTCGTCGATCGGCGTGGCCAGCTTCTTCGCCGCGAAGAACTGCATGCGGTAGCCGGCGAACCAGGTGAACACGTCGTCGGGCGTGCCCTGCAGGTAGGAGTTGATCTGCTCCTGGAACGTGTTGTGGTCCTTGGTGTTCACGTCGACCTTGATGCCGGACTTCTTCGTGAAGGCGGCGTAGATCTCGGCGAACGCCTTCTTCGGCACGGCGTCGGACGAGTTGGAGCCGAGACTGACCGTCTTCGGGTCGGCGGACGAGCCGCTGCCGCCGCAGGCGCTCAGCAGGGGTATCCCGGCGCCGAGCAGGGCCGCGCCGCCCACGCCGCGCAGCAGGGTGCGGCGGCTGGGGGCGGGGAGGGAGAATCCGGAGGGAGAGAGGTCGTGCATGAACGGCTCCTGAAGGCAGGGTTCGGCCACGAGGGTGCGGCGTGAAATCCAGTCGCAATCGACCAGAAATCAACTTGACCGAACACGGTGGCGCAATGACAGCCGCATGTCAGGTCATGCGTCAAGAGCCGTCCCGTTCATTTGTCGAAACGTGACCGTCCCGTGAAGACGGCGGATCCGGGAGCGCTCAGAGGGACCGGGAGCGGCTGTACACGGCAGCGAACCTGCCGCGGCGGCGACGCCGCAGCTGCCGGTGCCCTCTGCTCGCGGGGGCGCGGCCGTCCAGCTGGATCCAGATCCGCACCTCGGTCCCGCCGAGCACCGAGGAGCCGATCCGTACATCCCCGCCGGTGGACTCCGCGAGCCGGCGCACGATGTCCAGGCCGAGCCCGGTCGAGCCGTCATTCCCGGAGCCGCGGCCCCGCGCCATCGCCGACTCGGGGTCGGGTATGCCGGGGCCGGCGTCGGAGACGAGGACGATCACCGCGTCCTCGCCGTTGTGCAGGTCGACCGCGAAGGCGGTGCCCTCCGCGGTGTGCCGGAAGACGTTGCCGAGCAGCGCGTCGAGCGCGGCGGCCAGGTCGGCGCGGGCCACGGGTATGCGCACCGGCCGGTCGGCCCCGGCCATCCGCCACTTGCGGCCCTCGTCCTCCGCGAGCGCGGACCAGAACGCCATCCGCTCCCGGACCACCTCGGCCGCGTCACATCCGGCGCCCGGACCGGCCGCGACCGTCTGCGGCTTGGCCTCCCGGGCCGTACGGATGATGGTGTCGACCTCGCGCTCCAGCTGCTCGACCGCGGTCCGGGTCTGGTCGGCGGCGGGTCCCTCGCCGAGCGAGGCGGTGTTGAGCCGCAGCACGGTCAGGGGCGTCCGCAGCCGGTGGGACAGGTCGGCCGCCAGCTCCCGCTCGTTGGCGAGGAGCTGGACGACCTGGTCGGCCATCGAGTTGAACGCGACCGCCGCGAGCCGCAGTTCGGTCGGGCCCTCCTCGGGCACGCGTGCGCCCAGCCGGCCCTCCCCCAGGTCGTGCGCCCCTTCGGCCAGATGTTGCGCGGGCCGGACCATGCGCACTCCCAGCCGGTCGGCGACCGCGACCGAGCCGAGGATCAAGGCCACCCCGACCGCGGCGAGCACCGCCCAGGCCGTGCCCACGCCGTTGGTGACCTCGGACTCCGGCACGTACACCTCGACGACCGCGATCTTGCCGGTGCTGAGCGCGACCGGCTGGAGCAGCGTGGAGCCGCCGGTGACGCCGGTGGTGGAGGCGCGGCCCAGCTTCCGCACGGCCGCGATGTCCTCGGCGGCTGCGCGCCGCCGCCCCAGCGCGAGGGCCTCCTGGCCGTCGCCCGCCGGGAGGTGCACGGCCATCCCGGCGTCGGAGCCGGCGGAGGCGACGACCCGCTCGAGCTGGTCGCGGTCGGTGGTGATGGACAGGGCGGGGGCGACGGCCGCGGCCTCCCGCTCGGCGCCCGAGAAGGCGCGGTCGCGGGCCATCTCGCGGATGACGAGCCCGAGCGGCACCGCGAAGGCGACCACGACCATGGTGGTCACCGCCAGCGACACCTTGACCAGGGCCCACCTCATCGCGGCGCCTCCGCCCCCGGTGGTTCGAGCTTCACACCGACGCCCCGCAGGGTGTGCAGATAGCGCGGGTTCGCCGCCGTCTCGCCCAGCTTCCTGCGCAGCCAGGACAGATGGACGTCGATGGTCTGGTCGTCGCCGTAGGACTGCTGCCAGACCTCGGCGAGCAGCTCCTTGCGGCGGACGACGACACCGGGGCGGCGGGCCAGGAAGGCGAGCAGGTCGAACTCGCGGCGGGTGAGGTCCAGTCGCGCGCCGTCCAGCTCGGCCTGGCGGCGCAGCGGGTCGACGGTGAGGCCGCCGACCCGGATCACCGGGGACGGCTCCCCTTCCCCGGTACCGGTGCGGGCGCGGCGCAGCACGGCCGCCATACGGGCAGACAGGTGTTCGACCGAGAAGGGCTTGGTCAGGTAGTCGTCCGCCCCGGCGTTGAGCAGCCGGACGATCTCCGTCTCGTCGTCCCGGGCCGTGGCGACGATCACCGGCACGTCCGTGATCCCGCGCAGCATCTTCAGGGCCTCGGACCCGTCGAGATCGGGCAGTCCGAGGTCCAGGATCACCACGTCGAAGCGGACATGGGCGACCTCGCGCAGCGCCTCCAGCGCCGTCCCGACACTGCGCACGGTGTGTGCGGCGTCGGTCAGGTGCCGGATCAGCGCCGAGCGTACGAACTGGTCGTCCTCGACCACGAGCACACTTGCCATGCGCCGCACCGTACGCCATCTCGAACAGCCGGGTGGGGGCCTGTGGACAACTCCCCGCTCGGGGGCAACATGGGTCCGCACGGCCCGGATTGCGGGCAACATGGGTCCGCGCAACCCGGATTGCGGGCAACGCGTGGGACCCGTGAGGCAGTATGGCCCGCGATGCGCAGAGGACTCGTACACGTACTGGCCTGGCTGCTCGCCACGGGCGCGGCGGTCACGCTGTCGTGGTGGGGTGTCCACACGGTGATGGCGGGAACGGCCTACGACCCCCCGCGCGCCCTGCCCATCAAGGCCGCCGACGTGTCGACGCAGGAGCCGACGGCTCTGGCCACGCCGCCGGAACGGACGCCTCCGCCGAAGCGGCGGAAGCCGAGCACGCCTCCGGCGTCCACGTCCGGGAAACCGAGCCCCGCCTCCACGGCCTCGCCCTCACCCTCACCCTCGCCCAGCGCCGCCTCCGCCGCCTCCGGCCGGGTCGAGAGCTATGACACCGACGGCGGCCGGGCGGTCTTCGACCTGGGGAGGACCTCCGCCTCCCTGGTCTCGGCGACGCCCGGGTCGGGCTGGTCGATGCAGGTGTGGAAGACGGAGTCGTGGATCCGCGTGGAGTTCGCCTCGGGCGCGGACCGGGTGTCGGTGTTCTGCACCTGGCACGACGGTCCGCCCCGGGTGGAGATCGGGACCTACTGAGTGCCGTACGCGGTCATCTGAACACCGACGCGGGCGGTGCGGGCGACGCCACCGCCGCGAGGTCCGTGACGGGCGCGGCCCCGCCGGTGAAGTCGGTGAGCGCCCTGCCGTGCTCGACGCGGGCGGGGTGCGGGTCGGAGGCGGCGAGGCGGGTCAGTTCGGCGACGGGCAGCGGGTGGTCGGAGGCGACCAGGACGGCGTTGCCGAAGCGCTTGCCGCGCAGCACCGCCGGATCCGCGACCAGCGCGAGCTGCTCGAAGCGGGCGGCGGCGGTGGCGATCTGGCCGCGCAGGTGGGCGAGCGGTGGTCCGTCGGCGAGGTTGGCGGCGTAGACACCGCCGGGCTTGAGGGCCCTGCGCACGTCGTCGAGGAACTCGGTCGAGGTCAGGTGGGCCGGTGTCCGGGTCCCGCTGAACACGTCGGTGATGACGAGGTCGGCCCAGCCGTCCGGCACCTTGGCGAGGCCGTCGCGGGCGTCGGCGGACCGCACCCGGATGCGCGCGTTCGGGTCCAACGGCAGCGCGCGCCGGACCAGTTGGACGAGGGCACCGTCCCGTTCGACGACCTGCTGGGTGGAGCGGGGCCGGGTGGCTGCGACGTAGCGGGCGAGGGTGAGCGCGCCGCCGCCGAGGTGTACGGCGTGCAGGGGCCGGCCGGGCGGGGCGGTGAGGTCTATCACGTGCCCGAGGCGGCGCTGGTACTCGAAGGACAGGTAGGACGGGTCGTCCAGGTCGACGTGCGACTGCGGGGCTCCGTCGATCACCAGGGTCCAGGCCCGGGCCCGCTCACGGTCGGGGATCAGCTCGGCGAGCCCGCCGTCGACGCTCTCGGCGACCGCCTCCGCTCCGGCCTGTCTGCGCCGGCCGCCGCCCTTGGACTTTCCCATGGGCTCATTATCAGGGCGGGCCGCTGAGCGGGGCGTACACTCCGGCGGCCCGGCATCGGGTGCCTCAGCGGCGGCTGTCCGCTGCCTTGATCATGCGGGCGGCCTCACCCAGGGCCTGGCGCAGCACCGCGGGGTCCGTCGCGAGGTCCGCCTCGCCGGGCGGCAGCAGCCAGTCCGAGCCCTCCACGGGAGGCTCGGGCGCCAGGGTCGGTCCGCGTCCGTCGACCTGCGTGCAGGTGCTCCCCGGCAGGTCCCACGCGGCGGCCGTCCCCGGCGGCACCAGGAAGCCGAGGGTGCCACCGCCGTCGTCGTGCAGCACGGGTCCTACCGCGTCCCCGGGTCCGCGCCGCAGGATGTCGACCGCCTCCAGCCCTTGTCGTGCCGGCACCGTCACCACATCGCAGCCGACGGCCGGTGCGCCCGGCGGTCTGCTCGGCTGCGTACGAGGATCGTTGATCCGGCTGGTCTCCATCCCGGCCTCCACCACGAGAACCCCTGCTTGGACGAGCGGTCGGGAGTCGGGGGCCTCCCGGTCCGCAGGATTCAACGCGGTGGAGCGTCAACGGCTACGGCGGAAGTCAGCCGCAAAGGATGGCACTTCATGGCAGATCAGGGATGAGATATCCGGTTTGTAGCCAAACCCAGCGTGGTGGCTTCATCACAGCAGGTACGTTCTTGCCCGCCGGACACGGGGCAGACCATGTGGACAACTCGCTACAGGTCACCTCGAATCCGGCATGGTTCGACGGTTCGCACGAGAGGACCCGGCCATGGCGTCGTCAACGCTGACCTCGTCTCGACCCGACCGGCCACCACGGCCGAACGCCGCCTTCCGGCGACTGCGCGGACAGCGCTCGCCGGCCGAGTTCGCCGCGGCGATCCGCCGGGCCGGGCTCGAGATCGGCGAGCAGGTCAGCTGTGACGCGCGGTACATCGGCCGCGTTGAGGCGGGCGAGATCCGCTGCCCCAACTACGCGTACGAACGGGTGTTCCTGCACATGTTCACAGGCCGCACGCTCACCGACCTTGGGTTCGCGCCCCGCTCATCGGTACGCGGACGCCGGGCGCGCGACACCGGGGACGCGCCCCTGGCGCGCACCACGAGCTCGGCGAGCGCCACGCGTGAGACCAGCGGGGCGGGCGAGCCGTATGAAACGCAGAACCCGTACGACCCGCACCACCCGCACGACACCTACGAGGAGAGCGACGTGCTACGTCGCGCGTTCATGACCGGCGGAGGCGCCACAGTGGCCGCCGCCTCACTGGGGCCTGTCGGCCTCGCCCTCGACGCCGCGGCGGCACAGCGCCCCGTGCGGCGCGCCGGGGCGAGTGACGCGGGTGCCCTGGAAGAAGCCGTCCGCCGGATCCGGCTGCTCGACGACCGGCACGGGGCCGACGGTCTCTACCGTCGCGCCGCCGCCCCGCTGCGTGCCGCCTACGCCCTGCTGGACGCCGGGGCGACCCGGCAGACGACGGCGGAACGGCTCTACTCGGGCGCCGGTGAACTGGCCATCTCCGTGGGCTGGCTGGCCCACGACTCGGGGCGCTTCGACGACGCCCGCTCCCACTACGCGGAGGCACTGGCGACCGCCCGGATAACCGGCGACCCGGGCCTGGAGGCGCACGCCTTCTGCAACACGGCGTTCCTGGCGCGCGACGCGGGCCGGCCGCGCGAGGCGGTCCGGGCCGCCCAGGCCGCGCAGCGCGTCGCCCGGCCGGTGGGATCGGCCCGGCTGATGTCGCTGCTCGCCCTGCGCGAGGCGGGCGGCTGGGCGGGACTCGCCGACCGGGTGGGCTGCGAGCAGGCACTCGCCCGGGCGCAGGCCTTCTTCGAACGGGGTCCCTCGGACGCCGACCCCGAGTGGATGAGCTTCTACGGGGAGGCCGAACTGGAGGGTCTGGAGGCGCAGTGCTGGTCCACGCTCGGCGACTGGCCCCGGGCGGCCCGGCACGCGCGGCGGGCGGCCGAGCTGCAGGACCCGCACTTCACGCGGAACATCGCCCTGTACACGGCGGAGCTGGCGGACGACCTCGCACGCGGGGGCCGGCCGGACGAGGCGGCGGTGGCGGGGATGCGGGTGCTGGATCTGCTGGCGGAGGTCCAGTCGTCCCGCGTCCAGACGATGCTGGCGGCCACGGCCCGGGTCCTGCTGCCGCACCGCAGGGCCTCCGGGGTGTCGGCGTTCCTGGAGAGGCACGCCTCGTCCCCGCGGATGACCTAGACGAGGTGCCCCAGGTCGTTCCAGCTCTCGATGGCCGGCTCTCCATAGGCCCAGCCCAGCACCGACAGTGACGTCGGGTTCAGCCGTATCCGGGCCGCGAAGTCGATCGGCAGGCCCAGCCACCGCGCCCCGATGGAGCGCAGGATGTGCCCGTGGGCGAAGACCAGGACGTCGCGGTCCTTCGAGCGGGCCCAGGAGACCACCTCGTCGGCCCGGGCCGTGACCTCGGCGAGCGTCTCTCCGTCCGGGACGCCGTCGCGCCAGATCAGCCAGCCGGGTCGGACGGCCTGGATGTCCGCGGGGGTCATGCCCTCGTACGCCCCGTAGTCCCACTCCAGCAACGCGTCCCAGGTACGAGCGCGGTCGCCGAAGCCGGCCAGCTCGCAGGTCTCCCGCGCGCGTGCCAACGGGCTTGTGCGCACCTCGACGCCGGCCAGACCCTCGTACGGCGCCCGGTGCAGGCGCTCGCCGAGCAGCTTGGCGCCACGCCGGCCCTCCTCCAGGAGCGGCACGTCGGTCCTGCCCGTGTGCTTGCCGGACAGGGACCACGCGGTCTGTCCGTGGCGGGCCAGCAGGATGCGCGCGGCCATGGGGCACCTTTCCGGAAGAACAACGCAAGGGGAACTCCTCCATCATCGCGCACGCCCGCCGCGGGCAACCCGGGGGGCGATCTCTGCGTCTTTGAGGGCCGGAGGCGCCCCCCGGGGTGGGCGCACACACCGTAAAGTGGCACGGCCGACCGGGCTACGCGTGATGACGAAGGGGGAGGACGATCGGATGCCGCACACCGATACACCGGGCACCGAGGCGGCCCCCGCGCCCAGGCCACGCTGGTGGACCGAGCTGCCGCTGATCCTGCTGGTGTACGGGTGCTACTCGGCCGGCCGGCTCCTCGCCCGCGGTGACGTCTCCGGCGCCGTCGACAACGGTCTGTCGATCCTGCGCTTCGAGAAGGCGCTGTATCTCAACTTCGAGCACCCGCTCAACCGCCTCTTCACGCGCGAGGCGTGGATAGGCATACCCGCCGACTTCTGGTACGCGTCGCTGCACTACCTGGTCACACCGGCCGTTCTGGTGTGGCTCTTCCGTTCCCGCGCCGTGCGCTACCGCGCCGCGCGCACCTGGCTGATGACGTCCACCCTCATCGGTCTGATCGGCTTCACGCTGCTGCCGACCTGCCCGCCCCGGCTCCTCGACGCGAGCCACGGCTTCGTGGACACGATGGCGCAGTACAGCTCGTACGGCTGGTGGGGCGGCGCGGCGAGCGCGCCGCGCGGCATGGGGGACATGACCAACCAGTACGCGGCCATGCCGAGTCTGCACGTGGGCTGGGCCCTGTGGTGCGGTGTGATGCTGTGGCGCTTCGGCGGTACGCGCCTGGCGAAGGCGGCCGGTGTCGCCTACCCCCTGATCACGACGATCGTGGTCATGGGCACCGCCAACCACTACTTCCTCGACGCGGCCGCGGGCGCGGCCGTCATGGGCGTCGGGCTGCTGCTGGCGCCCTTCGTGATGCGTACCGCGGACCGGGTCAAGGCACGGTTCGTGCCGTCCGCCGCACCGGTCGCGGCGGACTCTTCCGCCGCAGGTTCCTCGATTGTCAGTGCCGGATGCCAGACTTCCGCGGGTGAGCGAATTCCACGGCAGCGCGAGTCGGTCGGAGCGGGAGCCGAGCCGGGTGCCTCCCCCAAGGACGCGGGGGACGGCGCTCCGGCACCGGCTCGCTGAGCTGCGCGGCCCGGACGTACCCGCGAAGGCACTGGACGCGCGCGCTCTGGCGGCGCTGGCCGCCAACCCCGGTTGTGCGCGGCGCGCGATCCTCGACGGCGCCGGGGTGAACAAGGCGGCGCTGGCGAGCGCGCTGGGCTCGCCGTCGGCTTTCGGGCAGTCGCAGTTCGCGCTCACCAGAGGCAACGCCTTCGAGGCGAAGGTCAAGGCCGACGGCGGCGCCGAGCTGCTGCGGCTGGTGCACGAGAAGCTCGACCGGTCCGCCGAGCCGCCCGCACAGGCGCGCGTGCCCGACCTGACGGCGATCGGCCCTCAGGGGCGCACGGCCCGTACGGAGCTGGAGCTGCGGGAGGCCGCCGCGCACCCGGGCGCGTGGACATTGCTCGACCATCCGATGCTGGCGCTGGACGTCGCCGGCTCCCCCGCGTTCCTGGAGCCGGACGCGGTGGTGGTGCACCCGGACGGCAGCTGGACGGTGGTGGAGATCAAGTCCTTCCCGCTGCTGGACGGTTCGGCGGACCCGGCGAAGGTCGGGGCGGCGGCCCGGCAGGCGGCGGTGTACGTGCTGGCGCTGGAGGAGGTCGCGGCCCGTCTGGACCCGGCCCCGCGCGTGCGGCACCGGGTCCTGCTGGTCTGCCCCCGGGACTTCTCCAATCTGCCGGCCGCGTCCGCCGTCGACGTCCGCAAGCAGCGGGCGGTGACGGCCCGCCAGCTGGCCCGGCTGACCCGAATCGAGGACATCGCCGACGCGCTCCCCGCGGGCACGTGCTTCTCGCCCGAGCTGCCCGCCGAGGACCTGGCGGCGGCCGTGGAGTCGGTCCCGGCGACGTACGCGCCCGAGTGTCTGTCCGCGTGCGAGCTGGCCTTCCACTGCCGGTCCCGGTCCCGCCAGGAGGGCGCGGTGACCACGCTCGGGCGTCCGGTGCGGGCGGAGCTGGGCGGTCTGACGACCGTGGAGGACGTCCTCGCCGCGGCGCGCGGCGAGGCGGGCGATCCCGACGACCCGGCCGTGGCGGCCCTGCGCCGGGCGGCCGCCCTGCGCGCCGAGGCGCTGGAGGCGGCGTGTCGCTGATCTCCACCCTGGCCCGCCTCGAAGCCGTCAGCGCGGGCCGTGCCCAGCCCGCCGCCACCGTCCGGCACCGGCATCTCGGCGACCGCCCGCTGGTGTTCGTGCCGCTGACCACCGCCGGCGAGGCCGGTGCCCCGCTCGGCGCGCTGGTCGGCACCGACCGGGACGCGCCGCGTCTGCTGGCCGTCCCGCAGCCCCGTGACCGCGACCTCAGGTTCGCGTTCCTGGCCGAACTGGCCGACATCGTGCTGCCGTACGTCGACGCGTACGCCGAGACCGTGGAGGCCGCCGAGCGCACCGAGACCGACCCGGAGACCGGCAAGCGCGTCAAGGTCGAGGTCGACCTGTGCGCGGACGCGCCGCAACTGATCGTGCCGAGCCGGGCGGGCATCGACCTGGTGCGGTTGCTGGGGCGCTCGATGCGGTTCCGGCGTACGGCCGAGCAGGATCCGGAGGCCCCCTTCCCGGCGCCGCCGCGGGTGCCGCTGCTCGGGCGGTGGCTGACGCACTTCGGGGAGCGGGCCCGGGTGCCCGGTTCCTCGCTGCTGCTGGCGATGACCGACGTGCTGGGCCGGCACTGGGTGACCGGGCAGTCCTCCCTGGAGGACCAGCACCTGGGGGCGCTGCTCGCCTGGATCGACCCGCCGGAGGGCACCACCGGGGCCGAGGCCGCGCTGCGTGCCGAGCTGGAGCGGGACGCGCAGGGCCAGCTGACGTGCCCGCCGGCCGGTCCGGCCACCGACCCGGCGTTCGACAACAAGCTGCTCGCCCCGGCCATCGAACGCTACGACCGTGCCCGCACCGCTCTGGCCGCCGCCGAGGACGGACTGGAGGCCGACGACCGGCTCGGGGCGCTGACCGCCGCCGAGCGGGAGATCCGCGACCTGGTCCTCAGCCGCACCCGGCCCACCTGGGACGCGGTCTGGCGGGGTCTCGACCTGCTGCGGGAGCTGCCCGAGGGGGCGCGGGTCGAGGAGCGGTGGACCCGCGACCGCTGGTCGTTCACCGGCCACCGCGACCGCGTCCTGGCCGGCGAGCCCCCGCAGCCGCGCCGCGACGACGCGGTCACCGCGGCGAACAAGCTCGCCACGCGCGAGCGCGAACAGGCCCGGCTGGAGGCGCAGGAGGCCCTCGACGACCCGCTGGTGATGGCGGGTCGGCGGCTGTCCGGGGAGGCGTTCGCGGGTGAGGTCACCGACGTCGTGATGGCCTACAGCGACGGCAAGCGGCCCAGCCCCCGCCCCCTGGTCACGGTGCGCACGGACGACCGTCCGCATCTCGGGGAGCGGACGAAGGTGTACCGGTCGCTGGGCGGGAAGCCGCAGTCGGCGGAGTTCGTCGCGGACGAGGAGGACGGCGCGTGCGTCGTGCTGCGGATCCTCGACAAGATGGGGCGCGGCAAGGAGCCCGAGCCCGGGTCGGTGCCGGACAAGGGCGACCGGGTCTGCTTCACGCTCTTCGAGCACGAGCAGCGGGGCGGCGCGAAGCTGCCCGACCCGGAGGAGACGCCGTGGACGCACGGCGGGCCGCCCGGTGAGGCGGCGCTCGAGGCCGCCGACCCGGTGACCGAGGAGGATGTGCTGTGACCACGATCTCCGACCCCTCGGCCGCCGCGGCGCAGGCCACCGACGCGATCCTGCACGACACGCTGCACGGCACCGCGCGCGGTGTCGTCGTGGACTCCCCGCCGGGGGCGGGCAAGTCCACGCTGGTGGTCCGCGCGGCCCTGGAACTGGCCGAGGCGGGCCACCCGTTGATGGTGGTCGCGCAGACCAACGCCCAGGTCGACGACCTGGTCCTGCGGCTCGCCGGGAAGAATCCCGAGCTGCCGGTGGGCCGGCTGCACAGCAGCGACTCCGACCCGTACGACAAGGCGCTCGACCAGCTGGAGAACGTACGCAAGTCGGCCAAGGCGGCCGACCTCGCCGGACTGGCCGTGGTGATCTCGACGGCGGCGAAGTGGGCGCACGTCAAGGTCGACGAGCCGTGGCGGCACGCCATCGTCGACGAGGCGTACCAGATGCGGTCCGACTCGCTGCTCGCGGTGGCCGGGCTGTTCGAGCGGGCGCTGTTCGTGGGCGACCCGGGGCAGCTCGATCCGTTCGCGATCGTGGGCAGCGAGCAGTGGGCGGGTCTGGCGTACGACCCGTCGGCCTCGGCGGTGACGACCCTGCTCGCGCACAACCCGGACCTGCCCCAGCACCGGCTGCCGGTCTCCTGGCGGCTCCCGGCCTCCGCGGCGCCCCTGGTCTCGGACGCGTTCTACCCGTACACGCCGTTCCGCAGCGGCACCGGCCCCGGCGACCGGACCCTGGCCTTCGGCGTGCCGTCGGACGGCTCGGGCCCCGACCGGGTGATCGACGAGGCGGCGGCGTCGGGCTGGGGCCTGCTGGAACTGCCCGCCCGGCACACTCCGCGCACGGACCCGGAGGCGGTCCGGGCGGTGGCCACGGTCGTACGGCGGCTGCTGGACCGGGCGGGTGCGGCGACCTCGGAGCTCCCCCGAGCTCTCGGCTCCGCTCGAGCAGAGGGGACCCCCACCCCGGTCCCTTCCCCCCTCACCGCCGACCGGATCGCCGTCGGCACGGCCCACCGGGATCAGGCGGCCGCGGTCCGGGCGGCCCTGGCCGGCCTCGGCGTCACCGACGTGATCGTGGACACGGCGAACCGGTTGCAGGGCCGCGAGTACGACGTCACGGTGGTCCTCCACCCCCTCTCCGGCCGTCCCGACGCCACGGCCTTCCACCTGGAAACCGGCCGCCTCTGCGTCCTGGCCTCCCGCCACCGGCACGCCTGCATCGTGGTCTGCCGAGCGGGGGTGACCGACCTGCTCGACGACTATCCGTCGACGGAGCCGGTGCAGCTGGGAACGGTGGTGAAGTTCCCGGACGGCTGGGAGGCCAATCACGCGGTGCTCGCGCATCTGGCGGAGCACCGGGTGGCGTGGCGACCGTGATCTGGCCGGAACTCGGCGTGTCCCGGACGCCCTGACGAACACCGGGTGGTGTGGCAGCCGTACCCACCACCGCGATGCCCACTTGCGCGCCCGCGAGACAATGGACGGTGGCCCACTCCACCGGGAGGGTCAGCGCGACGTACGAGGAGGAGAAGACATGGCGGAGCCCACGCCGCGTCGGAACGAACCGCGGCTACGCCCCGCGCCCCTGCTCTTCGAGCCCGCGGAGGCGGCCTCCGACCCTGAGCACTTCTTCGACCTCGAGTCGATCGACGACCCCAGGGCCCTGCTGGCCCGGGCGACGGAGCTGACGCTGGCGTTCCGGGCCGCGGCGGACCGGGCGGTGGAGTTCCAGGCGATGGCGGCGGCGCAGCTGGCCGATCCGCGGAGGTTCGACCGGCTGACGACGGCGGACATCGCCGAGCGGGCCGAGTGGACCGAGGACTACGCCAAGAAGATGGTCGAGTTCGGGCGGGACCTGATGCGGGGCGGCGCCGAGGGCCGCGGGCCCGGCGACACCGCCTGACACGGCCCCGCACCGGCCCTTGCCGATCATCTGGCATATGCCAGGCGGGCAAGATACTCCCTCCTACCCCCTCCTGTCCCGATTTCCCGCAACCCTCGGAAACCGGGCGCTCACGGCGGGTAGACCTGCATGCCATGAGCAGCGCATGGAACGCCTCCGATGTCACCCTGGACGGGGCCGCCTGGCTCGCCTCGGCAGGAACGTATCCGCGAAGCACGCTCGCCCTCTGGGAGGAGCGGCCGGACGCGCCCGTCGTGCTGCCCTGCGGGTCGGTCTTCGACATGGTCAGCGCGCCCGCGATGTTCGGCCGCCGGATGCTCGACCGGCTGTGGGACGACGGCCCCGGCTCGGGGCCGGTCGCGGAGTTC
Organism: Streptomyces sp. NPDC093598; assembly: GCF_044764825.1. Lineage (NCBI taxonomy): Bacteria > Bacillati > Actinomycetota > Actinomycetes > Kitasatosporales > Streptomycetaceae > Streptomyces > Streptomyces sp. NPDC093598. The sequence continues at coordinate 1,285,823 of NZ_JBIWIV010000001.1, forward strand.
CGGGGCCGGATGCTGCTGTTCGCCGCCCCGGGGACGGCTCAGCGACTCCCCGCGCTGCTGGAGTGGGAGGAGTGGGGCGCACGGGACTGCCGGGAGACCCGCCGTACGGACGCGGTGCCGCCGCTGCTGTGCCACGGCACCGGCGACGCGGTGACCGTCCCGGCACCGTCGACGAGCGCCTCGCCCACCGGGCCGGGGTCCGGCCGGGCCGCCGCCCCTCCGCGCTCCGCCTCCCGCTGGCTGGTCGCCCCGGACACCCGTCAGCCCTGGCTTCCCGGCCCCGAGGTACTGCTCTGGGCGGCCGTCCGGGCGGCCCGCTCCGCCGTGCGGATTTCGATTTTTCCTCCCGCCGACCAGGGTGCTAAGGTCTACGACGTCAGCAGGCGCCGCTAGCTCAGTTGGTTAGAGCAGCTGACTCTTAATCAGCGGGTCCGGGGTTCGAGTCCCTGGCGGCGCACCGACCGGAAGGCCCCTCGCGCGAGCGGGGGGCCTTCCGCATGCCCCGTAGAGGCCCGTCAGCGCCCCACCGCGATCTTCACGGTCCAGGCCCCCGCAGCCGTACGCCCCTCCACTTTCACTCGCACCTCCTCCCCCGGCACGGTGAAGCTCTCCCCGATGCCGATCGGCGCGTCCGCGAGGGGCGGGTAGACGGAGTCCTCCCAGCACGCCTCGGTGTGCGGGTGGGCGTCGATCACCTCGATGGGCCCGCCCCCGGACTGCTCCCCGCCCCGCACCCGGTACACGAGCACCCCCTGCCGGCACGCGGCCACGTCGTTGCCCACCGGCCCCCGCGCCTCGAAGGCGAGCACACTGTCGGGCCCCGTCCGCACCACCGCGAGCTTGGTGCCCCGCCCGAGACCGAAGGCCTGTGAGCCCCCGGTCCCGGTCGACGGCCCTCCGGGCCCCGCCGCCAGCGGCTCCAGGGTCAGCCGGGCGGGCCCGGCGTCCTGCACGCACCGCACCTGCCGCGGGTTCAGCCAGCCCAGCTTCCACTTGTGCCAGGCGAAGAGGTCGGGCGCGAGTCCGAACTGGCTGCCCATCAGGTCCCAGTCGCCGACGTGGGTGTCCCAGTCGCCCTTGCCGTCCACGGGCCGGTGGTACAGGTCGGGCAGGTCGAACACGTGCCCGGTCTCGTGGGCGAGGACCAGCCGGTCCGGCGGGTGCTGTTCGAACACCGTGACGACCCGGCGCAGGTCGGTGCCGTCGGCCCGCAGCGGGCTCGTCAGGTTCACCACCTTGGTCGCGTCGGAGTCCACGCCGGGCGCGTCCGGGTCGGCGACGAAGTACACGACGTCGTAGCGCGAGAAGTCCACCTGCGGGTCGGCCACGGAGAGGGCGTCGCGCAGGTACGCGGCCCGATGCTCGGGGCTCCAGTCGCGCTGTATGTCGTACGCGGTGGACGGCCTCGGCATCCGGATCCAGTGCCGGAGCGGGTGCGGGCGCAGGGTGAAGCGACCATAGGAAGCGCGTTCGAAGAAGCGGGTGGTGGCCGGGAAGTGGTCGGCGGTCAGCTCCTGCGGGGTGGTCAGCGGGTGGGAGTCCGGGAAGGACAGGAAGACCATGACCGCGTCCAGTGCCCGGGCCGGGCGCGGATAGGCGTCGTTCCACGTGTCCAGGCCCTCCGAGTGGTGGGCGTCGGTTCGCGTCAGGGCGCAGGGCGCGGCCGAGTCGGGCCCCGCGGCCGAGTGGCCGGTGCCGAGGGAGGTGGCCGCGAGCGCCGACATGGTGGTGAACACGGCCGCGGTGCTGCGCAGTCGGGCGCGCGGAAACGGACGCGGCACGGGTACCTCCGGGTGCGGTTCGCGGGACACCGCACCCAGCCTGTGGTGATTTGTCGTACCGCGCCCTGTTTGCCTGCACCGGTCGGGTGAAAGGGCCGAAAAATCGCGGAAGCCGACACCCCCGAAGCACTCACAGAACGTCACAACTGGTCGGGGGCCTGAAGAAGCCGTCCAGGTGCGCGCAGAAACGATCTGGCAGAAGGGCCGGTTGGCCGGGAAGACTGGACACCGGCTGGAAGGCCCTGGGGCCAGCCTCTATGATCGGCACACTTTCCTGACCTTTCCTGCACGGACAGAGATCGAATACATGCGGGAGCGAGCGGTGAGCGGAACCTCCGAAGGGCCGGCGCCCGCGGCAGACCTGGACCGGCCGGTCGTCACAGAGAGTGAGATCGACACGTCTCCCCGTACCGAGCCCCCGTCCCGGCCGCCCTACCGCTCCGTCTTCACGGCCGCCCCGCTCGCCATGGCCGTCGTCGACCGCGAGGGCACGGTCGTCAGCGCCAACGACGCGCTCGCCGCGCTGCTCGGCGGCAGCCGGGACGAGCTCACCGGGTCCGTCGCCGCCGACCTGGTCGACCTGACCTCCGACGCCCGCACCTGGCACGCCTACCGCGAGGTGCTGCGCGGCAGGCAGTCGCGGCTGCGCTGCGCGCGCCGGCTCAAGCACCCCGACGGGCACTCGCTGTGGGTGCAGGTGACGGTGGCCCCGCTGCCCGACGAGGACAGCGGTGTGCTGCTGTCCGTCGCCGACATCAGTGCCCGCCGGGAACTCCAGGCGCGGCTGCGGCACTTGCAGATGCACGACCCGGTGACCCGGCTGCCCAACCGCACGCTGTTCTTCGAGCGGCTGTCGGCGGCGCTGGAGGCGGAGTCGTACGAGCAGAGCGGCACGGGCCGGATCGGGCTGTGTTACCTGGACCTGGACGGCTTCAAGGCCATCAACGACACCCTCGGCCACCGTGTCGGCGACCGGCTGCTGGCCGCCGTCGCCGAGCGTCTGACGCGCTGCGCGGACGAGGCCGGCCATTCACGCACGAGCATCCCGCTGGTGGCCCGGCTCGGCGGTGACGAGTTCGCGCTGCTCGTCGAGGACTCCACGGGCACCGAACAGCTGGCCGAGCTGGCCGAGTCGGCGCTGCGGGCGATCCAGGACCCGTTCGACATCTCCGGCCAGCGGCTGTCGGTCTCGGCGTCGATCGGTGTCGTGGAGCGGCACGCGGCCGGCACCACCCCCACCGCGCTGATGCAGGCGGCGGACACGACGCTCTACTGGGCGAAGGCCGACGGCAAAGCCCGCTGGACCCTGTTCGACCCGGAGCGCAACGCCCACCGCATGACCCGCCAGGCCCTCGCCTCCACGCTCCGGCCGGCCATCGACCGGGGCGAGTTCCAGCTGGAGTACCAGCCGCTGGTCGGCATGGAGGACGACCGGCTGCACGGGGTCGAGGCGCTCGTCCGCTGGAATCATCCTCAGTTCGGCGTACTGACGCCGAATCGGTTCATCGGACTTGCGGAAGAGGACGGTTCGATCGTCCCGCTGGGCCGCTGGGTGCTGCGCACGGCCTGCCGGCAGGCTCGCCGGTGGCAGCTGGACCATCCGGACGACCCGCCGATCTTCGTCAGCGTGAACGTGGCGGTGCGGCAGGTCTGGGACTCGGACCTGGTGGCGGACGTGGCGGAGACCCTGGCCGAGACGGGACTCGCGCCGCACCTGCTCCAGCTGGAGCTCACGGAGTCGGCGGTGATGGGCTCGGCCGGCAGGCCGCTCCAGACCCTGAAGGCCCTCAGCGACATGGGGGTCCGCATCGCCATCGACGACTTCGGCACCGGCTACTCGAACCTCGCGTACCTGAGCCGGCTGCCGGTGTCGGTGCTGAAGCTGGACGGATCGTTCGTGCGCGGCTTCCAGTACGACGACCGGGAGGCGGCCGCCCGCGCCAACCCGGCCGACGAGGTCGTCGTCGAGGCGATGATCCAGCTCGCGCACCGGCTCGGGCTGACCGTCACGGCCGAGTGCGTGGAGACCTCGGCACAGGCGACCCGGCTGCGCAGCATCGGCTGCGACACCGGACAGGGCTGGCTCTACTCCCGTCCGGTGCCGCCGGATCGCATCTCCGAACTGCTGGGCACGCAGGACGTTCAGGCGGAGGCGGGCGTCGGCAACCCGTAGGCGCCGGCGATGAGTTCGTAGGAGCGGACGCGGACGTCTCCGCCGTGCGCGTTGGCCGTGATCATCAACTCGTCGGCGCCGGTGCGCTTGTGCAGGTCGTCCAGGCCGGAGCGGACCTCGTCGGGGGTGCCGTGGATGACGTTGGCGTTCCAGGAGTCGACGAAGTCGCGCTCCATGGGGCTGAATTCGTGGGCCTCCGCCTCTTCCGGGCTGGGCACGAGGCCGGGGCGGCCGGTGCGCAGCCGGACCATGCTGAGGGCGGCGGCCAGCACCTGTCGGCGCGCCTCCTTCTCCTCGTCGGCGGCGAGCGCGGAGACGCCGATGAGGGCGTACGGCTCGTCGAGCACGGCGGACGGCTGGAAGGACTCGCGGTACAGGTCCAGGGCCGGGACGGTGTTCTGTGCCGAGAAGTGGTGCGCGAAGGCGAAGGGCAGCCCCAGGGTGCCGGCCAGGCGGGCGCTGAAGCCGGAGGAGCCGAGCAGCCAGACCGGCGGGCGGTGCGGGGACTGGACGCCGCCGGGGGACGTGGCCTGGACCGGGCCGGGGACCGCGTGGATGCGGCGGTACGGGTGCCCGTCGGGGAAGTCGTCGTCGAGGAAGCGGGTCAGCTCGGCGAGCTGCTGCGGGAAGTCGTCGGCGCCCTCGCCCAGCCGTTCCGTGCGGCGCAGGGCGGCGGCCGTGGCGCCGTCCGTGCCCGGGGCGCGGCCGAGGCCGAGGTCGACCCGGCCCGGGGCCATGGCCTCCAGTGTCCCGAACTGCTCGGCGATCACGAGCGGGGCGTGGTTGGGCAGCATCACACCGCCCGAGCCGAGCCGGATGCGGTCGGTGTGCGCGGCGAGGTGGGCCAGGATCACGGCCGGGGACGAGGAGGCCACGCCCGGCATGGAGTGGTGCTCGGCGACCCAGTAGCGGTGGAAACCGCGGTTCTCCGCGAGACGGGCCAGGTCGACGCTGGTGCGCAGGGCGTCGGAGGCGGTGCGGCCGGCCCCTACGGTGACCAGGTCCAGTACGGAGAGGGGGACGGGGGCGCTGCCCTGTGCTGCGCCGCGTATCTCGTCTGCCGCCACGGTGGGGTGCCTCCTGCTGTGGGCCGTGTGCTGTCGTTCCGGCTCTAACAGGGGACAGTCTCCGGTTATTCCCGGCCACTGCGCCCGGGGCCGTCAGGCGGCCTGCTCCCAGTCGCTCCGGGCGCTGCCCTGCGGGGGTGGCCGGTCGGCCTTCTCGCGGGCCCGCAGGACGGCCCATGCGAGGGCGCTCGCGCAGGTGAGCCACCAGGGCAGGAGCCACACGACACCCCACCAGCCGGCCTGGGGATCGAGGAAGGCGTCCACGGCGGCGGAGGCCATGGCCGCGGCCAGGCTCCAGCACAGCAGGCGCCCGGACAGCTGGACAGCGCTTGCAGAGGATCTGAACGGGCCCGGTTCGGCCATCGGGGAGTCCTTCACGGCACGACTGGCAGCGGACGTGGCCAGTGTGCACGGGATGGACGACGGAAGGGGAACGCGCTTTCGGTCAACCCAAGGGCCGTGTGATGCGGCGGAGTTGAGCATTCCTCAGCTTCGGGTGGAGTGTTGGAGCGGCTATGTCCCGTTCCGCCCCGAAGAAGGGGTGGGACCGATTCCGGCCCGTATGAAGGGTGCGTTCGAGGGCAGGGCACCTTTCTTCGACCGCCCCCGGGAACTCGGACTCCATGACGACTGGTGCGTACCGGGTGGCGCGAGCGGCCGGCTGCCTCAAGGCGGCGTTCGCGGTGGCCGTCGCCATGAATCTGGCCGAGGCCGTCTGGGACCCGGGTGGAGTCGTCTGGAGGGCGGCCCGGACGGCAGCGAGTGTGCTCTTCACGGTCGCCCTCGTCGCCTACGTCGTGCTGCGTGTGCGCCGGTGGCGTCGCACACGCAGCGAAAATCCATGAGCAGGCACAGGACCGGCCTGCGCCACCGCCTGCGTGGCGCGGTCGCGGCGGGTTGCTTCGGGGCCGTGGTCGCCGGGCCGCGGGAGCTGCTCGACTCCGGTGCCGGCTGGGACTGCCTCCTCGCCTTATCAGTCGGTGCCGTCACCGGTGGAGCCGTCGGCTTCGCGTTCCCCTCGGTCCTTCGCCGTGGCCGCCGGGAACCGCCCACCGTCCCGCCGCCGCCACATCCCCCACCCCCGCCACCGGAACGGAGGGCGTGAACCGTGTGGTGACTCGGGCCGATGCCTCCTCGCCCCCTGCGGCAGCTGCCGCAGGGGGCGAGGATCAGGCCTTCCGTCTCACGCCTGGACGAGCGGCTCCCTCGTGAACAGCGCCCCCAGCTCCGGCGCGTTCACCCGCCGGTCCGCCAGACGCAGGGCCTCCCAGACGGTGACCTGGTTGGCGGTGAGGACGGGCTTGCCGAGTTCCTTCTCCAGGGCCGGGATGTGGGCCGCCGTGTGGAGGGCCGTGTCGGGGAGGAGGAGGGCTTCGGCCTCGGGGTGGTCGGAGTTCCGGGCCAGGGCGAGGAGTTCCTTCTCACCCCACGTGCCGACCTCGGCGGCCGTGATGATGCCGGAGCTGCTGACCGACACGACCTCCACGTCGGCCGAGCGGAGGAACTCGGCGAAGAGCCCCGCCACATCCTCCGGATACGTCGCTCCGATGGCGACGCGCCGCACCCCCAGCTCCCGCACCGCGTGCGCGAACGCGAAGGACGTGGACGAGGCGGGCATGCCGGCCGTCTGGGCCAGGGCGCGGACCTGCTCCTGCGCGCCGTCCCAGCCGTAGACGAAGCTGCCGCTCGTGCAGGCCCACACCACGGCGTCCGCACCGGCGTGCCGCAGTTCCTGCACGCCTGCCGCCAGCCGGCCGGCGGAGCCCATCTCCAGCAGCGCGTCCACCCGGTGCGCGTCCTCACCGATGTCGGTGTGCACCAGGTCCACCCGGATGTCGCTGCCCAGCAACTGCTCGATGCGCGGATAGTCGTCCTCGGCGGAGTGGCCCGGGTAGAGAAATCCCAGTGCTGTCATGTCCAGCCTTCCTGCTGCTGCTCTTCTTCCGGCAGTACGGGACCGGGGTCCGCCCCCGGCGATACGGGACCGGAACGCGCCGCCGGATTGATCAGCGCTTGGTACGGCCCCACCGCACGGGTACCCAGTCGGCGCAGCGCCGCCCACATCGTCACTTGGTTGGCCGAGATCACGGGGATGCGCAGCTCGGCCTCCAGCTGGGGGATCACGTCGTACGTGGGCAGGTTGGTGCAGCTGATGAACAGCGCGTCGGCGTCGTCGCGGACGGCCTGCCGTGCCATGTCCACCACTTCCCGGTAGGGGACCTTCCAGATGTGCCGGGTCAGCCCCATGAAGGCGCAGCCGGAGATCGTGACGCCGGCCTGGGCGACGTAGGCTTCCAGCGACTGCGTGACCGAGACGGTGTACGGCGTCACCAGCGCCACGCGCCGGACGTCCAGCTCGACCAGGGCCTCCAGCAGCGCGCCGGAGGTGGTGATGGCCGGTACGGCTCCGGCCCGGCTCATCGCCTCGCACATCGCCCGCTCGCCCATCATGCCGCCGACGAAGCTGCCGGAGGTGCAGGCGTAGGCCACGACCTCGGGGGCGATCGCGTTGAGGGTGCGGACCGCCTCGCTCAGCGTCTCGTGCTCGCTGACCAGGCGGGCCAGATCGAGACTCACCTCGACCGGCACGAACGGTGTGCGGGTCATATGGAGGGAGACCTCGTCCGGCACCCAGCGCCACAGCTCGCGATCGAGGGCGAAGTCGAAGGGGGCGACGACGCCGACCCCGCGCTGCGGGCTGGGCCCGCCGAGAAATGAGACGTCCATGGCAGGCACCGGCCTCACGCTGGGCAACTAGTGTGCAACGGATCGTGGGAACGCCCGTGTTGACGACGGTAGGTTCGGGTGCGAGCGTGGTCAATCCGCCCGGATCACTCCTTGGTCAACACCGGGTTAACTCGTCGTCACCGACCGGCGCCCCGAAGCCGGCCGGCCTCGCCGTACGGCTGGAGAAACGGCTGCTCATGCCCATCCCCACCCTCCTCGTCCTGGACGCCGAACCCCTCCCCCGCCTCGGCCGCCTCACCGGTCGCGCCCGTGTCGAGCACACCGACGCGGCGCATCTGGCCGAGCGCCTCCCGCGTGCGGATGTACTCCTGGTGTGGGACTTCACCTCGCGTGCCGTGCGGGACGCCTGGCCGGGCGAGGGTCCGCGGCCACGCTGGGTGCACACGGCGAGCGCCGGTGTGGACCATCTGATGTGTCCGGAACTCGCCGCTTCGGACACAGTGGTGACGAACGCCCGCGGCATCTTCGACCAGCCGATCGCCGAGTACGTCGCCGCGCTCGTGCTGGCGATGGCCAAGGATCTGCCGCGGACGCTGGAGCTCCAGCGGGAGCGCACCTGGCGGCACCGCGAGTCGCACAAGATCGCCGGAAGCCGGGCCGTCGTGGTCGGCTCCGGGCCGATCGGCCGGGCGATCGCGCGCACACTGGGGGCGCTGGGCATCACGACCGCGCTCGTGGGCCGTGCCGCGCGCTCCGGCGTGCACGGCCCGGAGGATCTGGACCGGCTGCTGGCCCGCGCCGACTGGGTGATCGCGGCGGCGCCGCTCACGGACGAGACACACGGGATGTTCGACGCCCGCCGCTTCGGCCTGATGCAACCGTCCGCCCGGTTCGTGAACATCGGCCGCGGGCAGTTGGTCGTCGAGGACGCGCTCGCCGAGGCCCTGGCCAAGCGCTGGATCGCGGGCGCCGCCCTGGACGTCTTCGAGTCCGAACCCCTGCCCGCGCAGAGCCCGTTGTGGCAGGCCCCGGACCTGATCGTGTCCCCGCACATGAGCGGCGACACCGTCGGCTGGCGCGACGAGCTCGGCGTGCAGTTCGTGGAGCTGTACGAACGGTGGGCGGCCGGTGAGCCGCTGACGAACGTGGTCGACAAGCAGCGTGGGTACGTACCGGGTCACTGACGTTCCTGGGAGGGTGGATGACCATGCTCACCGAGCTGACCGCCGTACGGCTCCTCGACGGGTACCGCAAGGGCGAGTGGAGTCCCGTGGAGGCGACCCGGGCGGCGCTGGAGCGGGCCGAGGCGATCCAGCCGGAGGTGAACGCCTTCGTCCGGCTGACCGCCGAGGACGCGCTGGAGCGGGCCCGGGAGTCGGAGGAGCGATGGCGGCGCGGTGAGCCAGGGGGGCTGCTCGACGGGGTGCCGGTCACCGTGAAGGACATCCTGCTGCTGCGCGGGGCGCCGACCCTGCGCGGGTCGCGGGCCGTGGATCCGGCGGGGCGGTGGGACGAGGACGCGCCTTCGGTGGCCCGGCTGCGGGAGCACGGGGCGGTGTTCCTCGGTAAGACGACGACCCCCGAGTACGGCTGGAAGGGCGTGACGGATTCGCCGCTGAGCGGTGTGACGCGCAACCCGCACGACCCGTCGCGTACCGCGGGCGGGTCGAGCGGCGGCAGCGCGGCGGCCGTGGCGCTCGGCGCGGGGCCGCTGTCGCTGGGCACGGACGGCGGGGGCAGTGTGCGCATCCCGGCGTCGTTCTGCGGGATCTTCGCGCTGAAGCCGACGTACGGGCGGGTGCCGCTCTACCCGGCGAGCGCGTTCGGCACGCTGGCGCACGTGGGGCCGATGACCCGGGACGCGGCGGACGCGGCCCTGCTGATGGACGTCATCGGCCACCCGGACTCGCGTGACTGGTCGGCACTCGCTCCACCGCCCGGCGCGTACACGGACGGTCTGGCGGGCGGAGTGCGCGGGCTGCGGGTGGCGTACTCGCCGTCGCTGGGCGGGCAGGTGGCGGTGCAGCCGGCCGTCGCGAGGGCGGTGCGGCGGGCGGTGGAGCGGCTGGCGGAGCTCGGCGCGTACGTCACCGAGACCGACCCGGACCTCACCGACCCGGTGGAGGCCTTCCACACCCTGTGGTTCAGCGGGGCGGCCCGGGTGACGCAGCATCTGGGCCCGCACCAGCGGGAGTTGCTGGATCCGGGCCTGCGGGAGATCTGCGCGCGGGGCGCCCGCTACTCGGCCCTGGACTATCTGGCCGCGGTGGACGTCCGGATGGACCTGGGCCGCCGGATGGGCCGCTTCCACGACACGTACGACCTGCTCGTCACGCCGACCCTGCCGCTCACGGCGTTCGAGGCGGGCGTCGAGGTGCCGAAGGGTTCCGGCCACCGGCGGTGGACGGGCTGGACCCCGTTCACCTACCCGTTCAACATGACGCAGCAGCCCGCGGCGAGCGTGCCGGTCGGCGTCGACGGGGACGGCCTGCCGATCGGGCTCCAGCTCGTGGCCGCCCGGCACCGGGACGATCTGGTGCTGCGGGCGGCCCACGCGCTGTACGAGGCGGGGGTGGCCGCCGCCGGCCGGCCTACGCCCTCCGGAAGCTGAGCGTCTCCCCCGCCGCTCCCGACCTCCACAGGTCGTTGCACGCCTCGGCCATGTTCTCCAGGCCGTCGACGACCTGGCCCCAGACGATGCCGGGGACCCAGCCGACATCGCCGTTCAGCAGCAGGTTGTTGCGCTCGTAGAACAGGGCCAGGTCGACGAGCGTGGTCCCGGCGCGGACCTCACGGTCGTAGCCGTAGGCCTTGGTCCCCAACTCGGCCCCGGCGAAGGTGAAGTAGCACAGATCGCCGGGAATCGGGGTGATGGTCGGGTTCTCCAGGGGTGGTTCGGTTTCGGCGAAGGGCGGGAAAAGGGCGTAGATCTCATTGCGTGCGTACTTCGCGTGGTAGACGTCGCCGGCCAGCGGAAGGGAATCCCAGACGGCCGCGCAGGTGATCGGCGCGCGGTCGTCCAGCAGCCTGGCGGTGCAGGTCACGTCGCGCTTGACCAGCGAGACTTCGATGTAGCGATCAGCCATGCCCTCCATGGGAGTGCCCACCGCCGCCCGGGTCAAGGGCGCAGGGGGAGAGTGCGGGGCTTGAAAAGACCGGCATAACTCGGATGCGGTCGGGTAGCCGCGCGCCCATGGCTCCACCACTGAGAAGCCCACACAGAAGCACACTGCGAAGTCCCGAACGCATATCCGGGTCGGTTTCCGGGCCCACACGCCGGTCGCTGCTCGCGGGGGTGGCGGCGCTCGGCGCGCTGGGCGCCGCCGGATGCAGCCGGGTCGCCACCGCCTCGGACGTCAGGGGCGGTGACCTGCTCGGTCGGCTGCGGGCGGCGGGCGTCGTCCGCCTCGGCATCGCCGGCGAGATCCCGTTCGGCTTCATCGACAAGAACGGCGAGCTGACCGGTGAGGCGCCGGAACTGGCCAAGGTGATCTTCAAGCGGCTCGGCGTCGACCGGGTGCAGCCCGTGCCGACCGAGTTCGGCTCTCTGATCCCGGGCCTGAACTCCCAGCAGTTCGACGTCGTGGCCGCCGGGATGTACGTCAACCCCGAGCGCTGCGAGCAGGTCATCTTCGCCGACCCCGACTACCAGATGCTCGACTCGTTCATCGTGCGCAAGGGCAACCCGAAGGGGCTGCACAGCTACAAGGACGTCGTCGAGAAGAAGGCGAAGTTCGCCACCGGGACCGGCTACGCCGAGATCCAGTACGCCGTCGAGGCGGGGTACCAGGAGAGCGAGATCCTGATCGTCCCGGACCAGGTCGCGGGTCTGAACGCGGTCGAGGCGGGGCGCGTGGACGTGTTCGCCGGTACGGCGCTGACCACCCGTGAGGTGGTGAAGAAGTCGTCGAAGGCGGAGGCGACCAAGCCGTTCGCGCCGCTCGTGGACGGCAAGCCGCACGTCGACGGGGGCGCCTTCGCGTTCCGGCCGACCGAGACCAACCTGCGCGACGCCTTCAACGTGGAGCTGCGCAAGCTCAAGAAGAGCGGTGAGCTCTTCCGCATCCTCCAGCCGTTCGGATTCACGAAGGCCGAGATGACGGATCTGACCGCGAAGGAGCTGTGCGGCGGATGACCTCGGGACTCTGGGAACTCGTGCTCAAGGGCGTCTGGGTCACGATCCAGCTGCTCGTCTGCAGCGCCCTGCTGGGCGCGGCGGTGTCCTTCGTCGTCGGCGTCGCGCGCACCCACCGGCTGTGGATCGTCCGCTTCCTCGCGGGCGTCTACACCGAGGTGTTCCGCGGCACGTCGGCGCTGGTGATGATCTTCTGGGTGTACTTCGTGCTGCCCATCGCCTTCGGCTGGCAGCTGGTGCCGCTGTGGGCGGGCACCCTCGCGCTCGGCCTGACCTACGGGGCGTACGGCTCCGAGATCGTGCGCGGCGCGCTGAACGCGGTCGACCCGGCGCAGAAGGAGGGCGGGATCGCGCTCAGCTTCACGCCCTGGCAGCGGCTGCGGCTGATCCTGCTGCCGCAGGCGGTGCCGGAGATGATCCCGCCCTTCTCCAACCTGCTGGTCGAACTGCTCAAGGGCACCGCCCTGGTGTCGATCATGGGCATGGGTGACCTGGCGTTCAGCGGCAACCTGGTGCGCCTCGCGCTCCAGGAGAGCGCGGAGATCTACACGATCGTGCTGCTGATCTACTTCGTGATCGCCTTCGTACTGACCCGCGGCATGCGCGGTCTCGAGCGCAAGCTCAAGGTCGGCACGGGCAAGCCGGTCGGGAGCACGCCCGACCAGGAGCTGGACCGTCCGCAGACGACCGGTGTGGGAGGTGCTGTCGCATGAAGTGGGACTGGAGCGCTGTCAGCGGCTTCATGCCGCACCTCTGGGACGGTCTGCTGGTCACCCTGCAGATCCTGGCCCTCGGCTCGCTGATCTCGTTCGCGCTGGGCCTGGTGTGGGCGCTGCTGATGCGGGCGCCCTCGCGCTGGGTGACCTGGCCGGTCGGGGTGGTCACGGAGTTCGTCCGCAACACCCCGCTGCTGGTGCAGCTGTTCTTCCTCTTCTACGTGCTGCCCGAGTGGGGCCTGACCTTCTCGGCGCTGGCCACCGGCGTCTTCGCGATCGGGCTGCACTACTCGACGTACACGATGCAGGTCTACCGGGCCGGTATCGAGGCCGTGCCGGTCGGCCAGTGGGAGGCGGCGACGGCACTGAATCTGCCGCTGCGCCGGACGTGGACCGCGGTGATCCTGCCGCAGGCGGTGCGGCGGGTCGTCCCGGCCCTCGGCAACTACGTCATCTCCATGCTCAAGGACACGCCGATGGTCATGGCGATCACCGTGCTGGAGATGCTCGGCCAGGCGCGCCTGTACTCGCAGGAGCACTTCCAGTTCACCGAGCCGCTGACGGTGATCGGCGTGGCCTTCATCGTCATTTCCTACCTGGCCTCCCTTGCCCTGCGAGCCCTGGAGCGACGCCTTGCCCACTGACACTCTCCCCAACCCCGGTACCGATCCCGAGAAGACCCCCGCCAGGAGCACCGGCGAACTGATCCGGCTGGAGCAGGTCACCAAGCGGTTCGGGGACAACACCGTCCTGGACCACCTCGACTTCTCGGTCGACGCCGGCAAGCACGTCACCCTGATCGGGCCGTCCGGATCCGGCAAGACGACGATCCTGCGGCTGCTGATGACGCTGCTCAAGCCCGACGAGGGCACGATCACCGTCGACGGGCAGCAGCTGTTCCCGGCCTCCGACAAGCAGGTCCGCGAGGTCCGCAAGAAGATCGGGATGGTGTTCCAGCAGTTCAACCTGTTCCCGAACATGACGGTGCTGCGGAACATCACCGAGGCGCCGGTCACCGTCCTCGGCATGCCGAAGGACGAGGCGGTGGAACGCGCCAAGGGCCTGCTGGACATGGTGGGCCTGGCCGACAAGTGCGACGCGCACCCGGCCCAGCTCTCCGGCGGCCAGCAGCAGCGGGTGGCGATCGCCCGGGCCCTGGCGATGCGCCCGCAGGTGCTGCTCCTGGACGAGGTGACCTCCGCGCTCGACCCCGAGCTGGTCGCCGGCGTCCTCGACGTCCTCAGGGACATCGCCCGCTCCACCGACATCACGATGCTCTGCGTGACCCACGAGATGAACTTCGCCCGCGATATCTCCGACCAGGTGCTGATGTTCGACTCGGGCCGGATCATCGAGTCGGGCACGCCGGAAAAGATCTTCAGTGACCCGGAGCTGGACCGCACACGGGAGTTCCTCAGCGCAGTGCTGTGACTACGCCCCGTGAGCAGGCGGAACGGCCGCCTCCCTGATCGAAGCGGGACTGGGGCGTGCTTCTGGCATATGCCAGAGTGTCATTGCCCCAGTCCGGGGCCCCGGGAATCTTGTCAACCCCCGCTCCGCGCAAGCCCATTGCCGTTTAACCTGGAAGAGGTTCACTGACCGGATTACGGCCCTACAGCAAGCGCAGGGGGAGACCACCGTGGCGCTGAAGCACGAGCCGACCACTCCGTACCACTCGGCCCAGGAAGCCCTGCGCGTCCTGGAGGCGGTGGCGCACGCTTCCAGCGGTGTCACCGACGCCGAGATCGCCCGCGACACCGGCATCATGCCGGAGCGGCTGACCGCGCTCCTGCGCATGCTGCGCCGCGAGGGTTACGTCGAGCAGATCGCCGACGGCGCGTACGTCACGGGCGAGACCCTGACCCGCCTCGGCTCCGCCCACCACCGCGAGCAGGCCCTGCGCGACAAGCTCCAGCGCACCCTCGACCGGCTGCGCGACTCGGTCGGCGCCGCCGTCTACATGAGCCGGTACGTCGACGGCGAGATCAGCGTCACCCAGTACGCCGACAGTCCGGCCGCGCCCAAGGTCAACGAGTGGGTCGACTTCCGCTCGTCGGCCCATGCCACCGCCATCGGCAAGAGCCTGCTCACCCAGCTCGACCACGCCGGCCGCCGCGACCACCTCGCCCGGCACAGGATGGCCCGCCTCACCTCGCGCACCATCACCAGCGACCGGCTCCTGCTCTCCCGCCTGGAGGCCCAGCCGCCCACCGTGCCCGTCCTCGACCTCCAGGAGTACGCGATCGGCACGGTCTGCGCGGCCGTCCCGATCACGGCCGGTTCCTCCGTCGGCTGCCTGGCCCTGTCCCTCCCGATCGAGCACGCCCACCGTCTGCGCCAGGCCGCCGACGCCCTCAACCGCCACGCGGCCCGGGTGCTGCTCTCCTTGGCGATCTAGGGCCTGCCGGGTGGTCCGGAGCACCCCTCGGGATTGGGTAGTATTTTCTCCGTCGCCCGCCGCGGAACACGGTTTCAGCAGCGAGGCGAGAGTCATGCGCCGCTAGCTCAGTTGGTTAGAGCAGCTGACTCTTAATCAGCGGGTCCGGGGTTCGAGTCCCTGGCGGCGCACGGATGAGGGGCCTCTCGTGGGAGCGAGGGGCCCCTCGGCGTGTTCGCGATCTCGACGGATCCTGACCCGGTCAGATGCGGAGCGTCACGGCGCCACGGACGTCTGGCTGTCGACGCTGAAGACGAAGTCGCCGTACGAGCCGAAGGTCTGGCTGTACGCGGCGACGAAGCCGGCGCAGAACACGACGACCACGCCGAGGAACGCCAGGATGCCGATGGCGCTCACCGCCTGCTTCGCCCGGCTCGGCGCCTGGGCCGTGGCCACGACCTGGCGGCCGTCGGCGTAGTAGACCGTGACGTAGTCGCCCTCGAGGGTCGTGGCGGGGCCGCCGTCCTCCTCGAAGCGGATGACCCGGCCGTCGTGTGCGATGAACTCGTAGACGTGGTGGAGGGTGGTGCGGACCGATGTGTCGCCGTGGCCGCCGCTGACCGTGGTGAAGGTCCGCAGGCAGCGGCCCTCGGCCGTCAGGCCGCTGTTCCAGGCGCCCCGGATCTGGAGCCAGCGCCGCACCACGCGGTGGGCCATGAAGAGGGCCCGGGCCATGATCAGTCCGGGCACGACGTAGAAGATCACGTCCATCGCGCATCCCCCGAGGTCGATGCGCCGGTCCCGAGCGGCCGGCGTGGGAGGAACCTACCCACGCCGGCCGCACCGGTGACTCAAGAGAACCTCAGAGGTTCAGAAGGTCACGTCCGAGCAGGCGTAGAACGCGTTCGCCGTGTCGGCGATCGTCCACACGGCCACGATGACGTGACGGCCGCTCAGCCCGGACGGCAGCCTGCCGCTGTGGGAGAGCGTGGACGGCGGGCGCTGCCCGTTGTAGGGCACCGTGAAGAACGGTGTGAGGTTGAGGTCGGACCGGGCCAGGTTGTGGTTCTGGTTCCAGCCCGGCTTGGTGATGTAGTACTTGAAGTCGGTCGTGGCGTGCATCGCGGTGAACTGCCAGCGGAACGTGTAGTTCTGGCCGCCCGTCACCTTGGTGGCGGGCCAGGCGCCGCCGGACGGCGTCCGCGGTGCGCTGAGCTGGCTGAAGTGACCGAGACCGGCGTTGCATATCTGCCCGTCGGCCGGGCCGGAGGCCGGGAAGCCCTTCGGCCCCTCGACGCTCTGCGGCTCCCATTGGATCGAGCCGCAGTTGGTCACGGTGCCGTTCTGGCAGAGCTTCTGCCGGCTGATGGGGAGGTCGGTGTAGCCGTGGCCGCTGGCGCCGCCGGAGGAGAGCACGAGGGCTCCGGTCGTGGCCAGTCCCACCGCGGCTGCGGACAACTTGGTCCTTGTGCGCATGCTGCCGCTCCTGGAGAACGTGGGGGAGGTTCAGTGAGCCGTGCATGTAGGTCTAGACCAAGTGTGAGATTATGGGCGCGAGTTGAACATGTCCATACCAATCACGGGCCTGTTTCTCCCCGGCCCGCACAGAACGCCACCGTCAGGTCCTTCACCAGGACCTTCCGCTCGTAGTCGTCGAGTTCGACCAGCCCCCGCATGGTCAGCCGGGTCACCGTGTCCTCCACCGAGTCCACGACCGAGGTGAGCACGCTCGCCCGGTGCTGGGCGTCCAGCGCGGCGATCCGGCGGCGGTGCATCGCGGCGGCGACCTCTGGGGCGTACTCCACTCGGACCGGCTGCACGGAGAACACCTCCAGGCCCACCGGGGCCGCGTCCGCCGCCACCAGCCGGGTCAGCGCCTCGGCCGCCGCCTCCCCGGCCCCCTTCGGCCCACCCGGCATCTCCACCGGCACGCGGGCCAGCCCCGCCTCGACGCACTCGCGCAGATACGTCTCGTGGTCCTCGACGCCCAGCGTGGCCCGGGCGGTGTCCCGTACCCGCCACACCACCAGGACGACCACCCGCAGCGCCGCCCCGCCCCCGTCGGCCGCGGGCACGGGCTCGCTGCGCCAGTGCCGCAGCCGTACGTCCACCCGGCGGCGCAGCAGCAACGGGTTGACCCACAGCAGGCCGGAGCGCCGGACGGTCCCCCGGTAGCGGCCGAAGAGATCCAGCACCCAGGCGCGCCCGGTGCGACCCCGGGCCAGTCCGCCGAGCCCGAACAGCCCGAGCGCCCCGGCCCCCGCGTACGCCGCCCACTGCGCGGGACCGAGCCCGGCCCCGGCGTACGCGGGCAGCCGCAGTGCCTCCAGTGCGAGCGACGGCAGCACCCCGGCCCACCAGGAGGTGGCCACGCACCCGGCCGCACCACAGGCCCCGGCCAGTACGCCCGCCGCGCCGGGCAGCACCCGCGCGGGCCGCTCCACCAGGTCGGGGTCGACCTGCGGCACCGGGCGTTTCGGGACGACCGCCGGGCGCCGCAGGCGCGGCTGCTCCCCCGTGCCGTGCCGGCGTCCGACGACCGCCGGTCTCAACGGCACGGGCGCCGGGTCGGGGTCGTCTCGGAACAGCAGGTGGACGGGGATCTCGGTGGTGGACTCGTTCTGGATGAGCCGGGCGGGACGTACCGGGCCGTCGGCCGGTCCGTCGGGTCCGGACGGGTGGGAAGTGGTCGTACTCACGCGTGCCTCCAGCCTCCGCGCCAGATGCGTCACAACGGTGGTTCCCGGGGGAAGGGACCGCCGGAGGGGCCCGACCGGGATGCGGGGCCCGCCCGAAGGGGGCCGAAGAGTCCTACGAGAAGAGACGCCGCCAGGTCTCCGGCCCCGGGTAGCCGTCCGCCGCGCCGCCCCGCCAGCCCTGGGTGCGCTGGAAGGCCTCGACGGCGCGCCGGTCCGCTTCGCCCCAGCGCGGCCCCGGCCCGACCGCGTAGAACCTGCCGAACCCCTTGCGGACGAGCTGTCTGCCCAGCTGGGTGACGTAGGTGTTGTTCGCGCCGGGGCGGAACAGCGCCCGCCCCGGGTAGCCGGGGACGCCGTGGGAGGCGGGCGGCGGACCGACCGCCCCGTCCTGCACGTCCTCGCCCCCGCCCGTGACCAGCAGCTCCCAGGTGCGCGCGTCGGGCAGCCCCTCGGCGTCCGCGCCCCTCCAGCCCTGGGCCAGCTGGAACGCCCGGGTCGCCCGCCGGTCGGCGTCGGTCCAGCGGGGCCCCGGACCGGAGGCGTAGAAGCCGCCGGCCCCGCGCGCGACGAGCATGCGGCCCAGCAGCGCGACGTACTCGTTGTTCGCGCCGGGGCCGAAATACGCCGCTCCCGGGTACGGCGTCGAGGCCGGGGCGCCCGGCTCACCGCCGTCCTGTCGGGGGGTGGACTCCTCCAGGGTGACGCCCTTGTAGCGGTAGGGCACGTACCGGTCGGAGTCGTTCCAGTAGGCGTACGGGGTGGACTGCCGGCGGGTGTGCGGTCGGGTCTGCTCGTAAGCGGTGTAGTGGGTGTGCGCGTCGTCCGTCCAGCCGCCGAAAATGGTGACGTGCGAGCCTTTCTCGGGGTCGGACTGATTGTGGAACAGCAGAATGTCACCCGGCTGGAGTTCCTCCTTGGAAATCTTCTCCCCGTACTGGGCGAGGCTGCCCGTCCATTCGTTTCCGGGCAATCTCCAGGCCATCGAGACATAGCCGGAGCAGTCCTGCCGGTAACCGTCGGACCAGAAGGCGCTCATGCTGTACGGCACCTTCGCGGCGACCCAGGTCCTGGCCCGGTTGATGATCTCCGTGCGGGTGATGGCGGTGGACTCGGGGGCGGCGGAGGGCTTTGTCGGACGGCCGCCGGGGCCGTGCAGCGGGGCCGTGCCGCCCTGAGGGGTATCGGGCTCGTCACCTGCGGGAACACCTGGGCGATGGGGTGCGGACGGGGCGGCTGCGGCCGGTAGGGCATGGCCCGCGCCGAGTGCGGCGGAGGCCACGGCGGCCAGGGCGAGAGCACGGTGGGCGGCCGGGTGGGCGCTGGTCCGGCCGGACCAGGAATGCGGCAGGACGCGGCGCCAGTGGACACAGCCGGGGCAGTCGCAGTCGCTCGCGGGGTCGATTTCCTCGAATACCGGCGACTCCATGCGATTCCCCTCACACTTCCGACGGAAAATGCGGCGCCCGGGCACCAGAGGGCGCGCGTCGTCAGTTTCGCAACTGTCTTCCGCACGCGCATGTTGACGGTCCGAATGATGTACGCCGCACCCTCACGGGGGTCGCCCCGGACGGGAGCCTGTGGTCCGGAGCACCTTCGGACGTCCTGTAGAGTTACGACGTCAGCAGGCGCCGCTAGCTCAGTTGGTTAGAGCAGCTGACTCTTAATCAGCGGGTCCGGGGTTCGAGTCCCTGGCGGCGCACCGACCGGAAGGCCCCTCGCGCGAGCGGGGGGCCTTCCGCATGTCTTCGTACGCCCTCGTGCCTTCGTATCCCCTTGTGTCTTCGCATGTCCTTGCATGTCCGCGTGATGTCTTTGTCTGTCCTTTTCGAGGTCCCGTTCGGGCTTGGCCGGATACCCTCTCGCCATGGCAGCGCGAGACCTACAGGAGCGGATCAAGAAGCTCATCATCGACCGCCGGCTGGCCTCCGGGGCCCCGCTGCCGACCGAGCCCGAGCTGATGGAGTACCTCGGTGCGAGCCGGAACTCGGTGCGGGAGGCGCTGAAGGCGCTCCAGGCGATGGGCATCGTGGAGATCAGGCACGGCTTCGGCACCTATGTCGGACCGATGTCCCTGGCCCCGATGATCGAGGGCCTCGCCTTCCGCACGGTCGCCGGGCACTACCGGGGCGAGGACTCCCTGCTCCAGCTGCTGGAGCTGAGGGAGGCCGTGGAGACGGGGCTCGTGTCCCGGCTCGCCGGCCGGATGCCGGAAGCGGACCTCGTTGAACTGGACGCGCTCGTGGACCGTATGGAAGAGCAGGCCGCGCAGGGAGCCGGCCTCGCCGAGACCGACCGGGCCTTTCACGCCACCCTCTACCGGGGGCTGGACAACGTGCTGCTGTGCGAGGTCCTGGAGGCGTTCTGGGACGCCTTCCACCGGGTCCGCACGGACCTCGGGGGCGAACCGCAGGACCCGAGGGTCACCTGCCGACAGCACCGGGAGATCCTCGACGCGGTGCGGTCCGGCGACTCGATGCGGGCGGAGGAGGCCATAAGAGAGCACTTCGGCAACATCCGCGCCCGCCTGTCCACAACGGCTCCACAGGGTCCCCACACCCGCCACAATGAACGCGTATGACCGGTAAACACCGCGTTTCGCATCTTGCGATCATGATGAACGCCGTAGAACCCTGGTTTTCTGGTTTTACAAGATGCTGCGGGTTCGCGGCAGTTGGGGGGCATTAGGGCCGGTTGCGGGCCGAGCGGGGGTAGGGGCCCCCGGTTCGTGAACCGATGCCGAGGGGGGCATCATGCAACCGGAAGGTCGCGTTGCCGTGTCTATAGGGTGTGGATGACGTGGTGACAGCGATCCACCACTGATACGTCTGTGAAGGTCGAGGGGGACCTGGCGCAGACGGTAGGAAGCTACGAAACACGCGGCTGTCCGCGTGTGGGGGGATGACTCATGACGTCGAGGCCCACGGGTGCCCGGCAGGACCACGACCCGTCCCAGACCACCCAGCTCAGGGTGCCGTCGCACCGGATGAGCACCACGGGGACGTTCCGGCGGATCAAGAAGACCTTGCCGAGGTACGACTACGAGCACTACAGCCGGCTCGCGGGTCCCCTCACCCAGCCGGATCCGAGCAAGCCGTACAAGGTGCAGTACCGCTCGCTGATCTCGCAGGAGCCGCACCGCATCCGGGTCGCCCTGATGCTGGCCGCGGCCCCGGTGCTGTCCCTGGTGCTGCTGTTCTGGCTGCTCCAGCCCGAGCACTGGACCGAGCGCGACTACCCGGCCTTCGACTGGCTGCCCGCGCTCGACATGGTGATGCTCGTCTCGATCGGCCTGATCGAGTTCTTCCGCTGCATGAACGTGCTGTCGAACGCGCACGCCACGCTGGTGGCCCGCGACCCGATCCCGGTGGTGCCCGAGACCGGAACCAGAGTGGCCTTCCTCACCTCCTTCGTGCCCGGCAAGGAGCCGCTGGAGATGGTGACGAAGACCCTGGAGGCGGCGGTCAAGATCCGCCACCGGGGCCTGATGCACGTGTGGCTGCTCGACGAGGGCGACGACCCCGACGTGAAGGCGGTGTGCGAGCGCCTCGGTGTGCACCACTTCTCCCGCAAGGGCGTCGCGAAGTGGAACCAGGCCAAGGGCCCGCACCGCGCCAAGACCAAGCACGGCAACTACAACGCCTGGCTCGAGGCGCACGGCGACAACTACGACTTCTTCGCCTCGGTCGACACCGACCACATCCCGCTGCCCAACTACCTGGAGCGGATGCTCGGCTTCTTCCGCGACCCGGACGTCGGCTTCGTCATCGGCCCGCAGGTCTACGGCAACTACGACAACCCCATCACCAAGGCCGCCGAGTCGCAGCAGTTCCTCTTCCACGCGCTGATCCAGCGCGCGGGCAACCGCTACGGCTCCCCGATGTTCGTCGGCACCTCCAACGCCGTGCGCATCAAGGCGCTGAAGCAGATCGGCGGTCTGTACGACTCGATCACCGAGGACATGGCGACCGGCTTCGAGATGCACCGCCACAAGAACCCGGCGACGGGGAAGAAGTGGCGCTCGGTGTACACGCCGGACGTGCTCGCGGTCGGTGAGGGCCCCAGCGCCTGGACGGACTTCTTCACCCAGCAGATGCGCTGGTCGCGAGGGACGTACGAGACGATCATCGGTCAGTACTGGAAGGGCTGGTACTCGCTGCCGCCGAGCAAGCTCTTCAACTACACGATGATGATCATCTTCTACCCGATGTCGGCCCTCAACTGGATCCTGGCGGCGCTGAGCTGCTGCCTGTTCCTGGGCCTGGGCGCCTCGGGTGTGAACATCGACCCGGCGGTCTGGCTGATGCTCTACGGCAACGCCTCCGCGCTGCAGATCGGTCTGTACGTCTGGAACCGCCGGCACAACGTCTCGCCGCACGAGCCGGAGGGCTCCGGCGGTGTGGCCGGCATGGTGATGTCCGCGCTGTCGGCGCCGCTGTACGCGAAGGCGCTGATCGACTCCGTGCTGCGGCGCAAGAGCAAGTTCGTGGTCACGCCCAAGGGCGACTCGGCGAGCCCGGACCGCTGGTTCGGCACGTTCCGCTACCACTGGTACTTCGTCGCGATCTTCGGTGGGTCGATCGCGGCCGGCTTCGTCTTCGGCCACTCCCACCCGGCGATGATCATCTGGGCGACGTTCGCGCTGCTGATCACCGCCTCGCCGGTGTTCGCCTGGCGCTGGCAGCTGCGGCAGGACGCGAAGAAGCCCGCCGCCCATGCCGCGGGACAGCCGCAGGACCCTGCGGGGCCGCCGCACCGGACGCCGCCGCTGCCGATCCCGCAGCAGCCGTCGGGCCACACCCCGCAGCAGAAGCCCACGTGGGCCGCCACCCCGGGCGCACACGGGGAGGTCGGGGGATCCGACCAGACCATGCAGATCGCCCTTGGTGGACTTGGGGGACGTAAGGAATGAACGACCGTGCAGGCCGCCGCCGGGCCCGTCGACTCGCTATCGGCACGGCGGTGGTACTCGCGCTGGCCGGGATGAACGGGCCGTGGCTCTACCGCTTCAGCACCGAGAAATACCACCAGTACAAAATCAACAAGCCGGAGTACAAGGCCGCCAACGGCAAGTGGGAGATCATCGACTTCCCCGAGGAGTACCGGCAGAACACCATCCACGCGGCGCTGCTGCGCACCGGCAAGGTGCTGCTCGTCGCGGGGTCGGGCAACGACCAGGACAACTTCGACGCGAAGAAGTTCGACACCCGGATATGGGACCCGGTCAAGGGCACCATCAAGAAGGTCCCCACGCCCGCCGACCTGTTCTGCACCGGCCACACCCAGCTCGCCAACGGCAATCTGCTGATCGCGGGCGGCACCAAGCGCTACGAGAAGCTCAAGGGTGACGTCACCAAGGCCGGCGGCCTGATGATCGTCCACAACGAGAACCCGGACGAGCCGATCACCCTGCCCGCGGGCACCAGGTTCACCGGCAAGAAGAACGGCAAGACCTTCGTCTCCAAGGACCCGGTGCTCGTGCCGCGCGCCAAGAAGGTCTTCGACAAGGCGACCGGCAGGTTCCTGCGCAACGACCCCGGCCTCGGCCGGATCTACGTCGAGGCGCAGCAGCGGGGCAAGAAGTTCGAGACGGGCACGCAGGACAACTACCGCGTGCACGGCCTGAAGGGTGCCGACGCCAAGAACACCTACGGCATCGCGCAGAAGCTCGCCCTCGACAAGAAGGACTTCCAGGGCATTCGGGACGCCTTCGAGTTCGACCCGGTCGCCGAGAAGTACATCAAGGTCGACCCGATGAAGGAGGCCCGCTGGTACCCGACGCTCACCACCCTGAGCGACGGGAAGATCCTCAGCGTCTCCGGCCTCGACGACATCGGCCAGCTGGTCCCGGGCAAGAACGAGGTGTTCGACCCGAAGACCAAGAAGTGGACCTACACCGACAAGGTCCGGCAGTTCCCGACCTACCCGGCGCTGTTCCTCATGCAGAACGGCAAGATCTTCTACTCGGGTTCCAACGCGGGCTACGGGCCGGACAACGTGGGCCGTGAGCCGGGCGTGTGGGACGTGGACACCAACAAGTTCTCGAAGATACCGGGCCTGAGCGACCCCACGCTGATGGAGACGTCCGGCACGGTGCTGCTGCCGCCGGCGCAGGACGAGAAGTACATGGTGGTCGGCGGCGGTGGCGTCGGCGAGTCCGAGAAGTCCAGCGAGAAGACCCGGATCGTCGACCTGAAGAAGGCGAACCCGAGCTTCGTGGACGGCCCGTCCCTGGACAAGGGCACGCGCTACCCGAACGCCTCGGTCCTGCCCGACGACAGCGTGCTGATCTCCGGCGGCTCGGAGGACTACCGCGGCCGCGGCGACTCCAACATCTTCGAGGCGCGGCTCTACGACACGGAGAAGAACGAGCTCGAGCGGGTCGCCGACCCGCTCGTGGGCCGCAACTACCACTCCGGGTCGATCCTGCTGCCCGACGGCCGCGTGATGTTCTTCGGCTCCGACTCGCTCTACGCCGACAAGGCCAACACCAAGCCGGGCGAGTTCGAGCAGCGCATCGAGATCTACACGCCGCCCTACCTGTACGGCGACGGCGGCCGGCCCTCGCTGTCGGGCGGACCGCAGACCATCGAGCGCGGCGGCACGGGGACGTTCACCTCGTCGGACGCCTCCCAGGTCAAGAAGGTCCGGCTGATCCGCCCGAGCGCCGCCACGCACGTCACGGACGTCGACCAGCGGTCGATCGCCCTGGACTTCAAGGCGTCGGGGGACAAGCTCACGGTGACCATGCCGGAGAACCGGAACCTGGTCCAGGCGGGCTGGTACATGATGTTCGTGACGGACGCCGAGGGCACGCCGAGCAAGGCGCAGTGGGTCAAGGTGCCCTGAGAACCGACCGACAAGGGGCGCTCTCCCGCTGGGAGGGCGCCCCTTTCGTACGGCCGGTCCGTCAGCCGGTGGCCTTCGCCAGCTTCAGCGCGTAGTCCGCCCACCACTGGCCCGCCTTGGGCCCGCCCTTGCACTCACCGTCCGACTCGCCCGGCCGCTTCACCCACAGGTACGCGTCCACCAGCGGGTCGGCCGTCTTCGTCGTCGGGGTCTCGCCCAGGGAGCGGCCGGGCGGGTTGCACCAGCGCTCGTCGGGGTCGCCGGCGGTGTAAGGGCCCTTGCCGTTGCGGCTGGTGTCGATGACGAAGTGCTTGCCTCCGACCTTGGCGGAGAGCTGCTTGCCGTAGGCGATGGAGTCCTCGGTGGAGTAAAAGTTGGAGACGTTGACCGAGAAGCCGTCGGCCTCCGCGATGCCCGCGCGGTTCAGGGGCTCGAAGATCTGGTCGGGGTTCTGCCAGCCGGCGTTGCCCGCGTCGAGGTAGACCTTCGTGTTCTTCAGGGATTTCAGCTGGGTGACGGCGCCCTTGAGGAGGTCGTAGCGCTCCTCGTGGAACTGCTCGGGGGTGCAGCCGTCGACGAGGTGGAGCAGCGCGTCCGGTTCCAGGATGACCGTGGCGGGCCGGTCGCCGATGCCCGCGGCGACGCCGTCGAGCCACTCCCGGTAGGCGTCGCCGTCGGCGGCGCCGCCCTGCGAGTACTGGCCGCAGTCGCGGTGCGGGATGTTGTAGAGGACGAGCAGGGCCGTACGGCCGGCCTTGTCGGCGGCCTCGGTGAAGCCCCGGGTCTGCTCCTGCGGATCGTCCGGGCCGACCCACTCGGCGACCGGCTGCTCGGCGATCTTGCGGATCTGCTCGGCGTCCTGCTTCTTGCCGGACTTCTCCAGGGCGACGACCTGCTGGGCCGCCGTCCCGTCCGGATTGACCCAGAAGGGGGCCTTTTCCTTGGGCTGTTGGGTGATCCCCGCGTCGGCGCCTTCGTCCGATCCGTCTCCCCCGCCGGAGGAGGAACACCCCGTGATCAGCAGTGCCGCCCCCAGCACCACTGCGGACATTCGCCTCCCGGCGAACGCCCCGACCCCCCTGCTGCCGTACATCCACTCCCCCTTGGGTGCACCGTTCCAAGTCTCAATCCTGACATACGTCCCGCGGCACCCACGAGGCGAACCCGACCTGTGCGGATGACGCAGTCGCCCGGGCGGCCGCGTTCGCGTCGGGCCTTCAGAGGCCGGTTCCCGTCAGATACGCCGAGACGACCACGTTCGCCGTGTAGCTGCGGGTCGTAGGGTCGAAGCTGCCGCCGCAGGTGACCAGCCGCAGCTCGGCCCGCCCCGACTCGCGGGGCCCGTAGGCCTGGTGGGCGTCGAAGCGGTCGCGGGTGAGGACCTGGACGGACTCGACGGTGAACTCGGCGACCTTGGCGTCGGCCCGGATCACCCGGATCGTCTGGCCCGGCCGCATGGCACTGACCTTGTAGAAGACGGCGGGCCGGGTGTCGGTGTCGACATGCCCGACCATCAGCGCGGTGCCGGGCGCCCCGGGCGCGACCCCGCCGGCGTACCAGCCGACCACGCCCGGCTGGTCGTACGGCGGCGGATCGAGGGCCCCGTGTTCGTCGAGGCCACGTGCCACCACGGGGGCCTGCACGCCCAGCCCGGGGATGTCGACCCGCTGGGGCAGCGCGTCGCCCAGCGGACGGTGCGCGGGGGGCAGCTTGATGTCCGGGGGCCGTCCGGCCGCCGCCATGTCGCCCGTGGTGGGGGCGGATATGCCGTGCCGCGTCTCGGTGACCTCACGGCCCCACAGCCACAGCCCGAGCAGCAGCACGACCCAGGCCACACCGGTCAGCAGCCGGCCGGTGCCCGAGAAGCGTCCCTGTCCCTGATCCTGGTCCTGTTGCGGCATGGTCAGTCCGTTCCACGGCCCCGGCGGACACCGCGCAGCGCGACGACCATCGCGGCAACCCCGGCGAGCGCCAGTCCGGTCACCCCCTGCGCCGTACCGGGACCGGCCCCGCGGTCCTCGGCGGCGACGAGCGCGGCGGCACCGCCACCGCCCGCCCGGACGGGGGCGACGGGCGAGGCCGGTGCGCTGGGCGGGTGAGAGAGGGGCGGCTGCCCGTCGACGCCGGGCGCGGACGGCTGCCCGCCCTTGCCGGGCGCGGGCGGCTGCCCACCGACCCCGGGCACAGCCCCGGGCCGGCGCCCCTCGCCGTCCTGGACGGTGAGCGTGCCGGTCCGTCGCATGTCGCCGCAGGTGACCCGCACGGCGTACGAACCCGCCTCGAGCGTGGAACGGACGCGGCTCTCGCCGGCGAGTTCGTGTGCGCCGGTGACGGTCAGCCGCGCGTCCGCGACGAACGCCGCCGAGGCGGCCACGGCCGTTCGCTGCGCGCAGCCGGTCACGCGGAGCGTGACGTCACTGCCGGGAACGGGGGCCGCCGGGGTCACCGAGACGTTCCCCGCGTCGGCCGCGTACGCCGCCGGGGCGAGGGCGACGGCAGCCAGGACGCTCGTACAGACAGTGATTCTCAGGGAACCCATCGTGAACCTCCAGATGCCTGGAGCCTCCCCCGCGCGGTGGGCCGCCGCATCCTCAGGGACGCGGCGGCTGCTCCGTACGGGTGACGGCGGGTTTGAGCGCCCGTGTGCCGCCGCCCGGGGCTCAGACCCGGTCGACGAGGTCCGCGATCGAGTCCACGACCCGGGAGGGCCGGTACGGGAAGTCCTCGACCTGTTCGGGCCGGGTCAGGCCGGTGAGCACCAGGAACGTCTGCATCCCGGCCTCCATGCCGGCCAGCACGTCGGTGTCCATCCGGTCGCCGATCATCGCGCTGGTCTCGGAGTGCGCCCCGATGGCGTTCAGCCCGGTCCGCATCATCAGCGGGTTGGGCTTGCCCGCGAAGTAGGGCTTCTTGCCGGTCGCCTGGGTGATCAGCGCGGCCACCGCGCCGGTCGCGGGCAGCGGGCCCTCGGTGGAGGGGCCCGTCTCGTCGGGGTTGGTGCAGATGAACCGGGCGCCGCCGAGGATGAGCCGCACCGCCTTCGTCATGGCCTCGAAGGAGTACGTGCGGGTCTCGCCGAGGACGACGTAGTCCGGCTCGTGGTCGGTCAGGATGTAGCCGATGTCGTGCAGCGCGGTGGTCAGCCCGGCCTCGCCGATGGCGTACGCCGAGCCGCCCGGCCGCTGGTCGTCCAGGAACTGGGCGGTGGCCAGGGCCGAGGTCCAGATGCTCTCGATCGGCACTTCCAGGCCCATGCGGCGCAGCCGGGCGTGCAGGTCGCGCGGGGTGTACATCGAGTTGTTGGTGAGGACCAGGAAGGGCTTCCCGGACTCGCGCAGCTTCTTCAGGAAGGCGTCGGCGCCGGGGATCGGTACGCCCTCGTGGATGAGCACACCGTCCATGTCGGTGAGCCACGACTCGATGGGCTTGCGGTCTGCCATGTGCGGGATCTCCTGCCGTACGCGGTCCAGCGTGCGACCCAGCCTAAACAGTGGCGGGATCTTGCGGAATGGGCCGCGTGCGGCGTCCCGACTGGCGGGACGGCCTGCTCAGCGGCGACGGCGTGCGACGAACAGCGCACCACCCCCGGCGAGCAGCAGGGCCGCGGCGGCCGCGGCCACCTGCGTGCCGGTTCCCGTCCCGGCCAGTTCCTCCGCGAAGGGGAACCGGTCCTCTCGGGGCGGGACGGAGGCGTCGGAGTCGGGGCGGGACTCGGTACCGGTGTCGCTGTCGTTCTCGGTGCCGGTGTCGGTGCCGGTCCCCGCCTCACCCACGTCGATTCCGAACCGGTAGTCGTTCGACTGCCCGACCCAGTCTCCGTCGTCGTCGCGCCGCTGCACTACCGCGGCGTTGGCCGTGACGTCGTTGGGCACGGCGTCCGAGGTGAGCGTGAGCCGCACCTTCACGGTGACCGTCCTGCCCGGTCCCACGGTGAACCCGGCGAAGCGGTCCTCCTCGTCGGCGAACGCCCCGACGAGTTCGTCCTCGCCGGTCTTCTCGAACCGCACGGGGTGGGCCCGCGCCCCTTCGAAGAACTCGAGGCGCGGCTGGGACGGCTCCAGGGCCCGTTTGTCGTCGACGAGCACGACGACGGGGTGGATCCCGGCGCAGGTCCGGTCGGTCGTGTTGGTCAGGTCGACGTACCAGGTCCCGAACCCGCCCCCGGCCGTGTAGGAGTCCGGCCCGCCGTGGATGCGGGTGGTGAGCGGGAAGGTGTGGTCGTCGGGCGCGGCACAGGCGGGCGCCGGGGCGTCCGCGTGCGCCGGGTGAGCACCGGGAAGCAGGACGGCAGCCGCCGCTGCCGCCGCCAGGCAGAGGTGAGCGGGCGTGCAGAGTCGCATGATGATGTGACATTCCGTGCGGCGGCGGCCGGGAGACGATGCCGAAGGAAACCACCCCCGAACGGCGGCGCACATCCGCCCGGTCGGCGGACACACCCCCTAAAGGGTGTTGCATAAGGTCGGGCTCGGGCAGGCCGGAGTAGTGCTTGACCTGCTGTTTCACCCAGTCAGGGTGAGGTTGTGCATGGTGGCGACTGCTTGGACAGCATGGTGAAGGCCGTCGCCTTTCTGCCGGCAGTCTCGGAGGATCTTCCAGTTCTTCATGCGGGCGAAGGTGTGCTCGACGCGGGCACGGACCCGGCGGTGTTCGGCGTTGTCCTCCTCCTGACCGCGCAG